>CAVOOS010000022.1:0-91317 GCA_963697635.1 uncultured Solirubrobacterales bacterium
AGGCGTCACCCGTCATCCGCTATCGCCGGCCAACGGATCGACGCTCGCGGGCGCAGCGATGGTGTGATGCCGTCGCGATCTGCTGGCGCTGCAGGCCGAGTATGCCGCTTGGCGCACGCCGCTTCCGGAGAGCTTGCAGGGCGCCGCCACCGCGGAAGCGTTGGACGCCATCATCGAGTTCGACCTCGACGCACTCGCCGCGATCGTCCCGCCGCGCGGATACGGACGTGATTGAGGCGCGTCGGAATGTTGGCCTCGGCGAGGGTCGAGCCAGGTGATGCGGCAACGGGAACTAGGCTATGATGCAACGGGAGCATCCTGATGAGGCAATTGCCGGCGCTTGGGGGACATTCATGGGTGAGGCGATACGGCTTTCATCCTGATTGTCGCGCTACAGGGCATCCACAGACTCTTCAACAAGATCGAAGGAGAGTTGATGCAGAAGACCGGCCGAGGCTTCGGCGACCTGAGGGCGATCAGGACCTTCGAGACCGTCAACCAGGAGGACGGCCAGGCCGCCGGGAAGTACTGGCAGGACGGGCACGACGCCGAGGCCGCCCGCGCCCGTGCCGATGCCGCCGACAAGAGGGCCGCGGCGATCGCCGGCGAGTTCGCCTACGACGTGGAGGCGACGGACAACGGGCAGGCCTACGTGACCATCCGCGAGAGCCCCTGAGGGTGCGCCAAGTCTTCCGATCGGAGACCAGCTTTCAGCGAAGAGAAAAGGGCTTGCGGGCAAGTTGGAAGCGCCCGCGCTTGCCCTCGGCACCGTGTCCCTACGCTATTCCCCAGATTGCCGGCGATCGCCGGGGTCCGGCTGGCCCGGGGCTGAGGCTGCGAGATGGGCCGGCTCGCTATTCAATGCTGCTGCGGCGACCTTGCCGAGAGACCCCGACCGCCGCAGACTAAACGACGGCAAAAGAGCTGAGCACCGTGCCGATTTCGAACCGCGGCGCTCCGGGGTTGGCCAGTGCGAACGCTGGCGAGTCAGGCAGGCCGTGGATGCCCTAGCCCGCCAAACCGGTCCGCCGACGCCGTCCACAGACCTTCCATAGCCTGGCCCGAGCGGCCGCCCAGTTGGGAAACGCGGACGCCGAAGAGATCGGATAAGTACCCGGTAACGATCGGACGACGGACACGTGCAGTCCCGCCCAGCGCGATCCTGCTAGGCGCTGATCGCTGAAATCGTCGAGCCTGCCGAGGCGGAGCTGCCGATGCAGTTGGTATGGTCGTCGGCCCGACGCATCGGACATTCGCCCCCCCGCCTTGGGCAACTTTCGGATACTGCCGTCGATGGGAACTCCGGTGCGCCAGCCCGATGATCAGTGTCGGCGCATGCGGTGCAGTGGCTTGTGGTGTGAATCGGCACCGAGTTGTGACCCCCTTATGTCCGCAAGATCAATCACTTGCGGTGCCGATCGGCGTCGCGACCCCACGCCGATCCACACGCAGGCTGTATAAGACGTAATTCCACAGGCCTTGCTCACCTTCTGACGCGTGTCATTCGCTGGCTCGATATCGCGCAGCAAAAACACATCCGACCGCCGCTTCAGGATGCTGAACTCGGGCATTCACGTCAGTCCTCGGGCCCGTCGTCACCGTTCAAAGCGGCAGCAAGCGCCAGTCGGGCTAACGCCGGAAGAGATTTCGCGCCGGTTTTCTTCATGATCGAGGCGCGATGGTTCTCGACGGTACGTTGGCTGATGCCGAGATCCGCGGCGATATTTTTGCTGGGGTGGCCGGCGAGAACCAACTCCATGATCTGGCGCTGCCGCGGCGTGAGGTCGCGATGTGGTTCGCCGCAGTCTCCCGCCAGGCGGACAGCTTGCTCGAGTCCCGCGACTGTTCGAGGGCGCGCTCGACGCTGGCGAGCAGTTCGCTGCGGCCGATCGGCTTCTCGATGAAGTCCGAAGCGCCCGCCTTCATGGCTTGAACCGCCATCGGCACGTCGCTGTTGCCGGTGATCATGATGGCCGGCAGCCGATGGCCCGCGCTCTGCAGCCGCTGCAGCAATTCGAGCCCGTTCATTCCGGGCAGGTAGGCATCGATCAAGAGGCATGCTTCGCGGCCCGGGACGATAGGCTTCGAGGAATGCCTCGCAAGAGGCATAATCCTCGACGGCCCGGCCATCTTCCTCGAGCACGCTGCGCATTGCCCTCGCGGACGTGGCTAGTCGTCGTCGACGACGAAGATGACGGGCGGCCCTGGACTGCTAGCCGCTTCGGCAGGGTGCGGAGCGCGTGCGGATGCAGCCGCGGATTGCGATATCGGGAGCAGACGCTGGATGACTTGCGTCAGCTCCTTCGAGCTTCACCGGCTTGTTGAGCTGTACGCAGTCTTGGAGCGCGATATCGCGCAAGGTCTCGGTCGAGATGTCGCCGGTCAGGATGACGACCGGAATCTCACGATGAAGCTGCTCCCGCAGCTTCGCCGGTGAGCTGAAGCCCGTTCATGCCGTTCGGCAGGTTGTAGTCGGCGAGGATGAGGTCGGGTCGGACCGTGCCTCGCGCCACCAATTCCAGCGCTGCAATGCCATCCGGCGCCGTTGCCGGTGATGACCTGCGTCCTTGAGGAGGAGTTCGAGAAGTTCGCGCACCTCGGGATCGTCCTCGACGACCAGGATCGTGCCGGTGCGGCGAACAGCTTCCGACGATCTCGTTGTCTCGCCCTGCCGATGATGTTCAAGCTCGCGGTGCGTTCGCGCTCGGCGGAAGCATGACCTCGATGGCGAAGACCGAACCCTTGCCCGGACTGCGAGCGGACGCTAACTCGGTGGCCCAGCAAGTTCCCGAGGCGTTGCACGATGGAGAGGCCGAGGCCAAGGCCGCGGCTCGCGTTCGCGCGCGGCATTGTCGAGTCTGATGGTATTCCTCGAAGATCGCCTCAAGTTCCTCGTCGGGGATGCCGACGCCGGTATCCCAGACCTCGATGCTCAGCATTCCCTCGCGCCGACGGCAGCCGAGCAGCACCTTGCCGTGCCTGGTGTATTTCAATGCGTTCGAAAGCAGGTTGCGGATCATCTGCTCGAGCAGGCGGGGATCGCTGCGTATCGAAAGTCCGCACGGGACCACGCGCAAGGCGAGCCCGTGTGCTTGCGCATGATAGGTGAATTCCTCCCTCAACCGCCCGAGCAGATCGTCGATCGGGAAATCGACGATTTCGGCGTGGACGGTGCCGGCCTCGATCTGGTTGATGTCGAGCAGCGCGTCCAGCATGCCCGACATAGCGCCCACCGTCTCGTCGATCCGCGCGACCAGGTTCAAGGCATCTTCGATCTTTCCGTCCTTGATCTTCTTCGCCAAGACGCCTTGCACCAGGCTCAGAGTTTGCAGCGGCTGGCGGAGATCATGGCTTGCGGCGGCGAGAAAGCGCGACTTCGCGATATTGGCCAACTCTGCTTGCCGCTGAGCCGCAACCAGCGCGTCCCCGGCGCGTCTCCGTTCGGTGATGTCAGTAAAGGTGATGACGACGCCCTCGACCCCGTTGTCCTGTGTGCGGTAAGGCAATATCCGACGGACGTACCAAGCACCGCTCTGCGCTTCGATCTCTCGCTCAAGCGGCACCAGCGCTCTGCAGCACCGCTCGGGCGTCGGCCAGAAGAGCGCCATCAGCAGCCAGCGAGTTGAGGTCGGCGAGCGGCCGTCCGACGTCGCTGGGAATGACACTGAAGAGCGACTTGGTGGCTGGCGTGAAGAAGCGAATATTGAGGTCAGTATCGAGAAAAATCGTCGCGACGTCGGTGCTGTATAGAACATTCTGTAAATCGTTGGCGGTCGTTCGCTGCCGTTCCAGAGTTTCCTGGAGCTGGTTGTTGAGCGCGGTGAGCTCCTCGTTGAGCGATTGCAATTCCTCCTTGGAGGTCAGCAGCTCCTCGTTCGTCGATTGGAATTCCTCATTGACGGACAGCGCCTCTTCGTGGATCACCTGCTGCTCTTCGCTCGACAATTCCAGATCGCGGATCGCTCCCTGCAGTTCCGTTCGCGTGGCCTCGAGTTCTCGCTCGAGCTCGGTAACGCGCCGTAGGGGACGCCTTGCGTCGGGCTGCCCTCGCGCTCGCTCCTGCTGGGCCTCGTCGGCAAAGCAGACCAGCAGGAGTGCCTCGTTGGTGCTTGCGGTGGGTTGTAGTTCGACCCTGAAGGAGCGGGCGTGGCCATCGTGTGTCGTTCGGCCGCCACTCACGACGACGCGCGTCTTCTCCTGAATGGCTCGTTGTATAGCCGACCTGAGCCTGGTCCGAATGTCTGGAGGCACCATGGCGAGCAGGTCGTGGGTGGGGCGGCCTGGCACCAGGCGCAGGTATCGGTCTGCCGCTCCGAACAAGAAAAGGCACTCGTGCTTGTGGTTGATGAGAATCGCCGCGGGCGCATAGGTTTCCAACAATAGCCGGCGACAAAGCTCGCCGAGATCGGTTTGGCGAGGGGACGCTTGGCCTTGTCCTGCGAGTGGGAGCGCCCGCGTGCCTTTGCCGGCGCCTATAAAAAAGCCAAACTCCCCCGGTCGGCTGCGGCCGATATGCCGATAAACCCGCTCCGCCTTTGAGATCACTTCGAAGCGGCCTTCGACGTCGCCGGGTGTCTCCGCATTGCCCAGCACGAGAACGCCGCCTGGGCGCAGCGCGAAATGGAACAGCGACACGATTTTCGCCTGCGCCTCGGGACGGAGATAAATCAGAAGGTTGCGGCAGGACACCAGGTCGAGGCGGGAGAACGGCGGATCGGCAAGCACATCCTGCACCGTGAAGACCACCGCCGCGCGCAGCTCCGGCAATATCCGGTAGCCGTGATCCTCCTTCGTGAAGAAGCGCGCAAGTCGTGCCGGCGACACGTCCGCCTCGATCGTTTCCGGGTAGAGGCCCTCTCGGGCGCGTCGCTACCGCATCCGGGTCAACATCGGAGGCGAAGATCTGCAGCTTGATGTCGAGCTTGCGCCGCCGTGATCGCCTCGCGGAAGAGGATGGCAAGCGAGTAGGTCTCCTCGCCTGTGCTGCATCCGGCGATCCAGATGCGCAGCGGGCTGATCGGGCGAGTGGCTGCGGACCAGGTCGGGAACGATGTTCTCGGCCAGGAAGTCGAACACCTGCGGATCGCGGAAGAAGCTGGTGACATTGATGAGCAGGTCCTTGGCAAGAAGGTCGAGTTCGCCGCTGTCGCCCCGCAGAATGTCGAGATAGCGATCCATGTCATCGGTCTTGATCGCCGCCATCGCCATGCGCCGCTCGATCCGGCGCTGCAGCGTACCCGGCTTGTAAAGCCTGAAATCATGGGCCGTCTTCGTGCGCAGAAGATCGATGATCTCGGGCAGCCAATCCTGAGCCGCATCCTGCGGACTGCGTGACTGTCATGGGCGCGGGAAGGCGCCATCCGCCGGCTCGAAGTTTGACGAGCGCCTCCGGAATTTTCGCCACCGGGAGCACAAGGTCCACCGCGCCGGTCATGATCGCGCTCCGCGGCATGCCGTCATAGCCGGCTTCGTCGGGATCCTGCGCGATGACGAGCCCGCCTTTTTCCTTGACGGCCTTCAGCCCAAGGCTGCCGTCGGCGCCGGTTCCCGAAAGGATCACGCAGATGGCGCGCGCACCGTACTCCTCTGCCAGCGAGTGCAGCAGGAAGTCGAACGGCAGGCGCGCACCGTGACGCGCCTGGGGCTGCGAGAGGTGCAGGGCGCCGTTACCGACAGAAAGATAGGTTGCCGGGGGGAATGACATAGAGGTGCTCGCGCTCGATCGGCATCCCGTCGGTTGCCTGCCGCACGGTCATCGACGTATGGCCGGCCAGCAGATCCACCATCATGCTTTCGTGGGTCGGGTCGAGATGCTGGACCAGGATGAAGGCCATGCCGTTGCTGGCGGCAGCGCGTCCAACAGCTTCCTGCAGGCATCGAGGCCACCCGCCGAGGCGCCTATTCCGACGACGATGAAATCTCTGACGCCGCGCGCCGCCGCGGGGCGCCGGCTCAATCGCGGGCGGGCTGCTTTGGCCGGAGGCAGACGGCGTGTTGGCATACGTCCACTATCCCCGAAGGTCCGCGTCTCGATAGGGGTCCAAAATCGGCTGTATGCAGTGGTTCTCCGCGGCCGGGCCGATTGGGCGTCCGCGCACCGACCTCATTCTCCCACCGCGCAAAGGCATCGATATCGATGACTCGACGTCCAATTTCCAACGAGGCCAAATGATGGGCGGCCAGATTGAGTAGTTTCCGAGCCTGCCTTCGGCGACCTGCGGCCGGTTATGGTCAGCAATGGCAAGACCGTGACGAGACCGCTGCCGTGCCCTGCTTGTCTTGTCCGGCGCACCGTCGGTGTTGCCTGGCCGGAGTTGGCGTTCGTCTGTGCCAAAGGTAGGAGGTTCGACCATGCAGCCGAGATACGACACACTGTCCGCGGACATCCAGGCGCGGTCCGCCGCAGCTTCGAACAAGCAACAGAGAGCCGCGAGCGACCTGGATGCTTAGGCAACGGAGGCGGAATGGGACGCGCCTGGGCGTCAGAAACGACCGCCGACAGGCCCGCCCAGGGATCGACCATCTGCGCCATGTCTCGCCAGACCTCTCACTTGCGCCAGCTTCAAGGCCGACGCACCCCCACCGGCCAACCTAGAGGCGCCTACGCCGTCGACGCCCTGACGAAAGTCAGGATCGGGGGGCCAAATTCCGTATCTTTAGCCGCGGGCGGATAGTCGACTGAAAAATGATTCATACTGAAACACCCATCAAGGCGACGTTCTTGTGTGGATGGCAATGCGGGAGAGTTCCGCCCGGAATCAAGGTCGCAAGCGTCCGGTGGCGCGTTGGCTGACCCTCCCTGATGCCCCGCTCCAGCAACTCAAGCTATGCCGACATCCGCATACGCGCGACCCGCGGCTGGCCGGGCGAGCACGGCGAAGAAGAGCCGGCTGCACCATCGCGGCGCGGCAGACGAGGCTCGGGCCGCAGCGTGTCGACGAGCTCACGGAAACCCGGTAGGGCGACCATGTGCTGATTCGAGATCGGCGACACCGGCATGGGCATGACGCCGGAGGTGAAGCGCCGCATATTCGAGCCGTTCTTCACGACCAAGCGGCACACAGGCAGCGGCCTCGGCATCTACATGGTATTTGGCTTCATCCGACAATCCGGCGGACATGTCGACGTCAGGAGCAAGGCGTCCGGCACGACTGTCACGCTGTATCTGCCCTGCGGGTCCCCTGGCGCCGTTGAGGCGGCCGGCCGGCGGTTGGCGCGCGTCGCTGGCGACACCACGATCCTCGTCGTCGAGGACAACGGGACATGCGACAGTTCGTCGTCAAACAGCTGAACGTCCTCGGCTATTCGGTGATCGAAGCGGAGTCCGCCGACGCCGCCAGGGTGCCGATCGATCAGGGCGTGCCGGTGGACATCATGATCACCGATATCGTCATGGCCGGTTCGATGGACGGGATCGAGATGGCCCGACACGTCGCGCAGTGCCGACGGAATGTCGGGATACTGCTGATGTCCGGTTTTCCCCAGACGCGTTGCGGCGACCGGATCCCTAGGGAATTCACCGGCCGGCTGCGCGGCAAGCCGCTCCACCGCGAGCAGCTCGGTGCGGCGGTACGCAATGCCATCGATGCGCGACGGTCGGACGCCGGATCGGGCGGTCGCACCGCGCCACCGGCTGGGTCAGGCGTTCGCGCCAGTAGCCGGGCGCGGGGCCATCAATCGGCAGGAACGGTTCGGCCATCAAAGATGCGCTCATTGTCGTGTTCCGCTTCCTTGAACCCTGGGGTGGTCCGGTTGGGGCACTCTCGGCCTGCGGATCGATCCGCACCTTGACCAGCGACGCGTGGCTTCGGCCCAGCACCATGCGGGAACCAACGGCCTTCAGGGGCGATTGCCGGCACGAATTCAAACGGAACGTCTCGCTGGCCCTTCCTGCGGGGCCTCGAGCGCCGACCAGTCCCGCGCGCGCCAGCAAGAGGATCTCGCAACCTTCGCTGCCCGCGCATCTGACAGGAGCAGATGACCGCTCGGCGCACAGAGGCGTGACTGATCAATCGGGGGCTTGACCCGAACGCGCAAGGCGCGTCACCAAGCGTCGCCGGCCATGGGGGCGCGGTCCGAAGGGTAGCTACGCAATGCGCATTGCCATCATCGGCGGCGGTTATGTCGGACTCGTCTCGGGGGCGTGCTTCGCGGAATTCGGCGTCGAAGTCACTGTGATCGAAGCGGATCGGGATCGGCTGGCGGCGCTGCGCGCCGGACGCATGCCGATCTACGAGCCGGGGCTGGAGAAGCTCGTTTCGAACAACGCGGCCGCGGGCCGCCTCACGTTCGGCAGCGACATCGCTGCCGCCGTGAGCGTCGCCGAGGCTGTCTTCATTGCCGTTGGTACGCCGACGCGACGAGGGGACGGTCACGCTGATCTTCGTTACGTGTATGCCGCAGTCGAACAGATCGCCTCGGCGGTGGACGGGTATACGGTCGTTGTAACAAAATCGACGGTTCCAGTGGGCACCGGGCGTCGGATTGCGGAAATTTTACAGGAAAAGCGGCCGGATGTTCATGTGGACGTTGCTTCCAACCCGGAATTTCTGCGCGAAGGCAGTGCGATCGGCGACTTCATGCGCCCGGATCGGGTGGTCATCGGCACCGAGAGCGCAAAAGCTCGTGAAGTCCTGCAACGGCTGTATCGGCCTCTCTATTTGATCGAAACCCCCATTCTTTTTACAGATTTGGAGTCCGCTGAGTTGATAAAATACTCGGCGAATGCATTTTTGGCGATGAAGATCACTTTTATAAATGAAATTGCCAATCTGTGCGAGAAAGTCGGCGCTGACGTGCACGACGTCGCCCGCGGCATTGGATTGGACGGACGCATTGGTCGCAAATTTCTGCACGCCGGCGCCGGCTTTGGCGGCTCGTGCTTCCCGAAGGACACCTTGGCACTCATCCGCACGGCTCGCGACGCTGGAGCGCCGAGTTCGACTGATCGAAACTGTGGTCGACCTCAACGACGCTCGCAAAATCCAAATGGCCGATCGGGTCGTCGCAGCGTGCGGCGGAAGCGTACGCGGTCTGACCATCGGCATATTGGGGCTGACATTCAAGCCCGAGACCGACGACATGCGCGAGGCGCCGTCCATTCCAATTATTACCGAGTTACTCAAACTCGGGGCAACAGTGCGCGCGTTTGATCCGCAAGGGATGAATCAAGCCCGACCACTGCTTCCTTCGCAAGTGAACTACTGCCGCAACGGCCTGGAAGTCGCTTTGGGCGCGAACGCTCTCGTCGTCATCACGGAATGGAACGAGTTCCGTGCGATTTCGCCGGCGCGCCTAAGGGAACTCATGGTTGGGAATGTCATTGTCGACCTTCGCAACATTTTCGATCCTCAGGCAATGCGAGTTCAGGGTTTTGAATACTCCGGGATCGGCCGTGGAAAAGCCAGGGCCGGCGGCAAATCTGCAAACCCCAGTAACAGTGAAAGCGCCGACAACTCTTCAATCAAGCCGGGCGCATGACTGTTCGTGACACCGCGGATATCGAAGTGCTGTCCTGGATTCCGATCGACGCCTGGACGATTCTCGACGTTGGCTGCGGCGAAGGTGATTTGGGCGCTGAGTACAAGCGCCGAAATCCGCGTGCGAAAATCTATGGTATAGAAACCTCCGAAGCTGCCGCGCAACGCGCGCGATATCGACTCGATCGCGTTTATACTTCGGATATTAACATAAACCCACTTCCCTTCGCGAATGATGTAGCCGCGGGCACATTTGATTGCCTGATATATAATGGGGTATTGAATAAGCTTCTAAATCCCTGGACTGTGCTGCAGCGGCACGTCGAGTTCCTCGCGGCCGACGGGACGGTCCTGGTTTGCGGGAAGAATTTTGAACATTGGAGCATCGCGGAACGGCTTTTGAAGGGAAATCTGTGTTACGAACGAGAGGGGTCCTTAGAATCCGGCCGTTTGCGTTGGTTCACTGCTGAAGGTGTTAAGCAATTGCTGCATGACTGCGGCCTCATGTCAGTGGAGTGCGAGCCGCAGACGTCGGACCATCAGGAGGCTGCTTCGTTCGCAGACTCGTTGGCTCCTGGCTTGAGCGCACTCGGCATCGACCCTGCGGCCTACCTTCGCCGCGCCGCACCCACACACCTTGTGTGGCGAGCTCAGCATCGACGCAATCCCACTCGAAAGTTGACCATAGTCTCGACAATGCTGAGCCCAGTCGGTGGAGTGAGCGACGTGCGCGTCGTCGAGCCAATGCAAGCACTCAAAGCGGACCCTGGTTTGGCGATCAACATCATAACCAACACTGACGCACCTCCGATCGACGCTGCCGAGGCCCGTATCATGATCCTGCACCGCCCGCTACTGGCTGGCGACGCAGGATTGGAGAAGGTCAAAAACCTGCTTGCCCGCAAATGGCTAGTGATTTGCGAGTTCGATGATCACCCGGACTATATTCCGGTACTTCAACGCCCGGATATACAGAACTTCCGAGCCGTCCACGCGATCCAGACGACAACGGAGCCGTTGGCGGCGGTCTTGCGCACCTATAATCCAGAAGTGATCGTCTTTGAAAATGCAATGGCGCGACTTCCATCCGCTCAAAATTTCTTGGATGAAAATCAAGTAAAGATGTTATTTGCCGGACTTAACCGTGAGTCGGAATGGCCCTATTATATTGAATCCATAAATACTCTTGCTTCGCGATTTGGATCGCGCCTCCACTTTGAAATCATAAATGATCGAGCATTTTTTGACGCTCTTCAAACAAAACATAAAACATTTTCCCCTCTTTGTGACTACGATACCTATCGAGAAATCCTGTCGAAGAGCGAGATTTCATTCATGCCTTTGTCTGATACGCCGTTTAATCGTTGCAAATCAGATTTGAAATACATTGAAGCGGCGGCGCATCGGGTAGTCGCACTCGCAAGCAAGGTCGTTTATCAAGGCACGATCGAAGACGGCCGCACGGGAGTGCTCTTCGACACGCCGCAGGATCTCGAAAATGTCGTATCGCAACTCGTCATGGACCCGATGGGCGCTCGCTCGATCGCCGATGCCGGCCGCCAATACATTCAGGACGAGCGCATGCTGGCCTACCAATTGTCAAAACGCGCGGCATGGTACAGGTCTTTGTGGACGAGGCGCGAGGACTTGAACCGTGCGCTGCTCTCCCGGGTTCCCGAACTGGCCTGACCATCCGGGCACCGAACGGAGTTTCAAATCAATTGTGTATCGGCAACGGCCCAGCGTAGCTGAACGGTTTCGCCAGGAAGATGGTGAGCGACGCCGAATCGGTGCTGCTCCTTGACGACGATTTGCGCGCCTGCGTCGGACTTCACCAAATAGCGGCGGAACTCGCCCACAAAGGTGACCTGTTCAACGACAGCGGGGAGGGTGTTGCACCCCGGATCATCCGACCTCTCTGTGGAGACAGAGATTTTTTCGGGCCGTACCATCAACATATTATTGCCGCCGGTCGTCCGACCGCTCGCACGCAGCACGGTGCCGCCATGCTGGAACAGGATGCTTCCAGCTTCGGCGGTTTGCACTGTCCCATCCAGAAAGTTGCTTTCTCCGACAAAGGCGGCGACGAACCGGCTGGTCGGCCGATCATAGATTTCGGTCGGCGTGCCGACCTGGGCGACGCGCCCCTGGTCCATGACCACGATGCGATCGGACATCACCAGAGCCTCGTGCTGGTCATGCGTGACATACACGAAGGTGATGCCAAGCCGCTCGTGCAGTCCCTTGATCTCGTATTGCATCTCCTCGCGCAGCTTCTTGTCGAGCGCACTCAGCGGCTCGTCCATCAGCAAGACGCGGGGACGGAAGATCACCGCGCGAGCGATCGCCACGCGCTGCTGCTGGCCGCCCGAAAGCTGCCGCGGGTAGCGGCCCTCGTAGCCGCCCATGCGCACCAACCCCAGCGTCTCCGCGACGCGGCCGCGGATGGCGACCCGATCCAGCCCCCGCTGGCGCAGCGGAAAGCCGATGTTCTCCGCGACGGTCATATGCGGAAAGAGAGCATAGTTCTGGAACACCATGCCGATATTGCGCCGGTACGGCGGCATGCGCACCACCGGTTGGCCATCGATATAGATCTCGCCGCGATCCGGCTGCTCGAATCCGGCGAGCATCATCAGGCATGTCGTCTTGCCGGAGCCGCTGGGGCCAAGGAATGTGATGAACTCGCCACGCTCGATCGCCAGGTTCACCTCGGCGACCGCAATCACGGCGCCATACTGGCGGGAGATGTGGTCGAGCTGGATCGCCGCGCCAGCCTTCGTGTCGGCTCCGTCGGCCGTCGCCGGCGCAAGCCGAGCGTCCATTCCCGGCCCTCCATATGAGCGGTGCGCGATCGCCGGCCGCGCCAGCGCCGCAGGTCCACTTTACATGCGTCACGCAAAGTTGGCATGCTTCCCCAAGGGCACGCAAGGGGACGGGCCGGCGATGGCGGATCCTGTCACGACTGGCGCTGTTGCCTTGCCGGCTCGCTCCGCGATGCCCGCCGTCCAGCTGGCCGGGCTCGCGCTGGTGCTGCCGCTGCTGCTTTATCTGGTCGTGCTGTACGCTTTGCCGGTCGCAGGCATGATGCTGCGGAGCGTAACCGAGCCGCACTGGACGATCGACAACTTCGCCGAGCTGGTCAGCGCGCCGGTCTATGCGAAGGTCCTGTGGATCACGGTGCGTATCAGCCTCGTGGTGACGGTCGCGGTGCTGCTGCTCGGGTATCCGGTGGCGTATCTCCTGGCAAGGCTGCCGCCGGCGCGCAGCAATCTGCTGATGATCCTGGTGCTGCTGCCGTTCTGGAGCAGCATCCTGGTACGCAGCTACGCATGGATGGTGCTGCTTGGCCGCACCGGCATCATCAACCAGCTGCTGCAATGGCTTGGCGTGATCGACACACCGTTGAAACTGCTGAACACGACGCTCGCAGTCTATGTAGCAATGGTGCATGTCCTGCTGCCGTTCATGATCCTGCCGCTGTTTGCCTCGCTGCGCGGCATCGACCCCAACCTGCTGCGCGCCGGCAGCAGCCTCGGCGCCACACCGGCCGCGGTATTCCGTCAGATCGTGCTGCCGCTGAGCCTGCCTGGCATTTCCGCCGGATGCCTGCTGGTGTTCATCCTCTCGCTGGGCTTCTACATCACCCCCGCTCTGGTCGGCGGCCCGCGCGACCTGATGATGGCGATCCTGATCCAGCAGCAGATCGACCATTTCCACTGGCCGCTCGGCTCGGCGCTCGGCGTCGTGCTGCTGGCGGCGGCACTCGGCACGTTCGCGGTGTTCACCCGGGCGCTAAAAGTCGAGCAGACGTTTCAGGCCCGCGCATGAGCGGCACCCTGAACCCCCGCCGCCGCGCCCGGGCAGTGCCCTGGTGGCTCGCGGTGCTTTCGGCGGTCGTGCTGTTCTATATGGTGTTCCCGATCCTGGTGATCATTCCGGTCTCGTTTTCCTCGGCCACCTATCTGAGCTTTCCGCCGCCGGGCTTCTCGCTGCAATGGTACGAGAGCTTCTTCGGCAGCGCGGAATGGCGCGATGCGGCGTGGCTGAGCATCTGGATCGGCGTCAGCGTCACCGTGCTGGCCTGCGTGCTCGGCACGCCGGCGGCGTTCGGGCTGGTGCGCGGCAAATTCGTCGGCAAGCGCCTGCTCAACGGCTTTATTCTGTCGCCGATCATCGTGCCGGGCATCATCGTGGCGATCGGCATCTACTTCGTCTACGCGCGGCTCGGGCTGATCGGTCATCCGATCGGTTTGGTGCTGGCGCACACCTGCCTCGCCGTCCCCTTCGTGGTCATCAATGTCTCAGCGGCGCTCTACGGGTTCGACGAGCGGCTCGAACAGGCGGCGCTCAGCCTCGGGGCGACGCCGTGGCGCGCGTTCTGGCAGGTGACGTTTCCGCTGATCCGGCCCGGCGTGATGGCCGGCGCGGTGTTCGCGTTCATCACCTCGTTCGACGAGTTGCTGGTGGCGCTGTTCGTCTCCGGCACCACTGCGATGACGCTGCCGCGGCTGATGTGGCAGGAGATCCGCGAAGAGATCGACCCGACGATCGCCGCCGCCTCGACGCTGCTGATCGTGCTGACCACCGGACTGCTCGCCACCGTCGAAGTGCTGCGGCGGCGCGGCGAACGACTGCGCAACGCCTGAGTTCAGAAGGGAACCGCACCATGCCTGAGAAGCCCGATCGCGACGATCTGCCCAATCTCGACAGTCTGATTGCCCGGTTCGCGGCGCAGCCGCCGCACAAGGCCGATTACGGCCGACGCCAGTTGATCCGCAACGCGGCGAAATTCGGCCTCGGCGCCGCCGCGATGGCGTCGCTGACCCGGCACCTCGCGTTCACGCCGGCGCTCGCCGCCGATGCGGTCAAATTGCCGGAATTGACCTCGGTGCCGGAAAAACTGAAGGGCAGCGGCGTCGTGCGCGTCTGTTCCTGGGGCGGAGCGCTGCAGGCGGCGCAGCGCAAGGCGTATCTCGAACCGTTCGAGCGTCTGTGCGGCGTGAAGGTGATCGAGTCCGAAGGGCCGGACGCGGTCAAGGTCAAGGCGATGGTCGATACCAAGAACGTCGAGTACAACGTCGGCGAGTTCGACCGGGCCGACATCTACAACCTGGAAAAGAAGGGCGACTACTGGGAGCCGATCGACTGGAGCCTGTTCGACACCGACAACATCCCCGAGCACTACCGCTACAAATACTGCATCGACATGCTGCCCTATGGCGAGATCCTCGCGTACCGCACGGACGCGTTCGGCGGCAAGAAGCCGACGGGGTGGAAGGATTTCTGGGACGTGAAGGGCTTCCCCGGTGCGCGCGCGATGACGGCGGGCACCGACGGCCTGGTGCCGGAGCTGGAATGCGCGGTGATGGCGGCCGGCAAGTCGAAGGACAACGTCTATCCGATCGATATCGATGCCGCCTACAAGAAGCTCGCCGAACTGAAGCCCGCGATCATCAAGTGGTGGACGGCGGGCGCGCAGCCGGCGCAGATGCTGACCGACAAGGAATTGCCGATCACCACCGCCTGGAACGGCCGGGTCTTTGCGATCCAGCAGAAAGGCGTGCCTGTCGACGTCGTCTGGAACGAGGGCATGCTGAAGACCGATGTCTGGTCGATCCCGAAGGGTGCCGCGAACGCAGCGAACGCACAAAAACTCTGCGCCTTCATCACGCTGGCGATCTCGCAGGCGCGGTGTTCGATGCAAATCCCGTACGGCTACGTCAACACGGCGGCAACGCAATACATCCCGGTCGAACGGCTGAAGGTGCTGCCGACGGCGCCTGACATCAGCAAGCAGATGTTCGTCTACAATTCGAAGTGGTGGGCCGACAACGAGGACGAAGTCCTGAAGAAGTGGGCGAGCTGGGTGCTGGAATAGCGCTCGGACGCTGACCGCAGGTGGGGCCGGCGCAGGCCGCCGGCCCCCGAATTCGGAGGAGACGCGAATGACCGGCGATGTGCGGCCAGGGGCGGTTGCCCTGGACGAGCGCAAGAGCTTTGCCTTGGACTGGATCGAGCGCCACCGCGCACGGTTCTCCGAGTTCAACCTGCAGATCTGGAATCTCGCGGAACCAGCGTGGCGCGAATACAAATCGGCGCGGCTGTATTGCGACCTGCTGCGTGCCGAGGGGTTCGATGTCGAGGAAGGCTCCGGAGGCATGCCGACCGCCTTCGCCGCGCGCTGGGGCGACAGCGGCCCGACCGTCGGCAGTTTTGCCGAATACGATGCGGTGCCCGGTAATTCGCAAGCGCTGGTGCCGTACAAGTCGCCGCGCCCGGGCCTCCACCCGTGGACGGCTGGCCATACCGACCCGCATTCATCGCTCGGCACCACTGCACTCGTCGGCGTCCTCGCGGCGAAGGCGACGATGGAGCGGTTCGGCCTCGCCGGCCAGCTCCGACTGTTCGGCGAGCCGGCCGAGAAGATGTGCGGATCGAAGCCGGTGCACGCCGCCAAGGGCTACTACGACGGCTGCGACGCGTACGTCGTCTACCATCCGCACCGCGACAACACGGTCTGCCACGAAACGCATTGCGGGTCGTCCTGGAGCGTCGTGTTCACCTTCGAGACACCGGAACCGGAGACGTGGATCGACGCCTCGCTGCTGCCGTCGGCCGGGCCGCACGCGACGGCCCGCTGCCCGGGTGCGATCGACGCGCTGTGCCTGATGTACACGACGACCAAATACACCAAGGAGGCGATGTTCCCGCACACTGGCACCTGGACCCTCAACGAGTTCGTGCTGGCCGCGGGCGATGCGACGTCGGACAACCTGCCGCCACGGTTCGCGCAGATCCAGTATTCATGGCGCTCGCCGCTGCTGGAAATCCAGCAGCGCATCTACGAAGTGCTGGCGAACAACGCGCGCAGCGCGGCGTTGGCGACCGGCACCGTCGCCTCGGCCCGATGGGTGACGAAGACCCGTGTCGGGCTGCCGAACCTCGCGATGACCGATCTTTGTTTCGCCAACATGAAACTCGCCGGCGCACCAAGATTCCCCGAGGAGGCGCGCGCCTTCGCCCGCGAGGTCCAGGGAAATCTCGGACTGGAGCGGATGGACAATCCTTTCGCCGATACCAACGAGGTTCTCACCGAGCCGGCCGCGTACGAAGCCGCGCTGCGCACCGGCCTGCCGGCATGGCAGCACAACTTCACATCGGACGACTACGTCGAATACACGTGGCACGCGCCGACCGCCCGCGTGTTCACGATGCGGCCGAGCTTGCGTTCGCCCAAGCCGGGCTATGCCTACCCGGCCTGGGCCTACAACGTGATGGGCGGGCTGCCGGCGGCGATCGACCCTGGCTTGGTGCTTGGCGGCAAGACGATCGCGCTGAGCCTGCTCGACCTGCTGACCCGACCTGATTTGCTGGGCGCGGCGCAACGGGAATTCCAGCAGCGGACCGAAGGCGGCGTCGGCGGCAAGAAATGGGTGGCGCCGCTGTTGCCGAGCGATTTCGCCGCGCCCGTCGATCTGCGCTGGCCGGAATACGTCACGACGACGCGCGGCGAGGAATGGTCTCTGCCCACGCCGCACGTCGGATCGGGCGCGGGGGAGCGGCTCTGACGCTCAGTACTCCAGGAACGTCTTGTAGGCGTCGATCATATCCAGCACGGCGGCGTCATACAGACGCTTGCCGTGCTCCGGCGAGGACAACGACGGGTCCGAACCGATCCGTCCGTCGGGATAGCGGCCGCGGTAATCCGCCGCGTCGAAGAACTGCGGCATGCTGGCCGCAACCTTCGGCGTCATCTGCGCGTGTTTCACGTGCTGCGGCTGGTAGGTACTGCGACAGCGACACCTCGCTCGCGGTCGCGTGGCGGCCATCGACACCGGGATAGAGTTCGTCGCTGATCGCCTTGCAGCGCGGCCCGGACCAGAACGTCATCCGGCACCGCACCGCGACGCCGCCGTCGCCGAGCGAGGTCGCAGCATAAATCTCGTCGAACGCGGCCGTGACGGTGGCCACGTTGCCGCCGTGACCATTGATGAAGAAGAATCGTCGAAACCCGTGCACCGACAGCGATTGCACGACATCGCGCACCACCAGCATCAGCGTGCTCGGTCGCAAGGTCACCGACCCGGTGAAGGCAAGATGATGCTGCGACATCCCATAGGCGAGCGTCGGCGCGACGGCGGCACCGATCGCGTCGCCCACGCCTTTCGCCACCACCTCGGCGCACAGATGGTCGGTGCCCACCAGCCCGTTCGGTCCGTGCTGCTCGACCGATCCGATCGGCACGATGATGCCGATCGAGCCGCGCAGGTACTCTTCGACTTCCTGCCACGTCGAGAGCGCGAGTTGCATCGTCCCCGTTCCTACTTCGCCAACCCGACGCCGCCGAACGGCTGGCCGCCGAGGAAATGCAGCTTGAAGCCCTCGACGTTGTCGCGCACGCCGATGAAGCCCTGCACGTCGGCGAACATCATCGACGGCACCTCGTCGTGGAACACCACCTGCGCCTGCTCGTAAAGTTTCGCGCGCTCGGCCTGATCGGTGACGACGTCGGCCTTGTGGATCAAATCGGTGTATTGCTTGTTGCACCAGTGCGAGACGTTCGACCCGTCGGCGATACCGTCGCAGGTCTGCGTCGCGGTCAGTTCGCTCGGGTCCGGATAGTCCCAGGTGCCGCCGTTCATCGCGACGTCCGCCTCCCCCGCGCGCCGGCGCCGCAGGAACTCGCCCCACTCGAAGGTGACGACCTTCGCGGTCACGCCGATCTTTGCCCAATCGGCCTGGATGATTTCCGCCGCGCGGCGGCCGTTCGGCATGTACGCCCGGCTGACCGGGATGGTCCACAGATCGACCGGGAAGCCGTCAGGGTAGCCGGCCTCGACCAGCAGTTGCTTCGCCTTCGCGGGATCGTACGGGTACGGCTTCAGTGTGGCGTTGTGTCCCCACAGCGCCGACGGGACGACGGCACCGGTCGGCACGCCGCTGCCCTGGAACACCGCCTTCACCAGATTGTCGTGGTCGATCGCCATCGCCAGCGCCTGCCGTACCCGCAGATCGCTATACGGCTTCTTGTCGGTGCGGAACGACAGCATGCTCTGGGCCGCAACCGGGGCCTGCAGCACCTTGATCCCCGGCATGCTGCGCATCGCGCCGATATCGGCCGGATTGGGATAGCGCTCGATCTGGCATTCATTCGCGCGCAGCTTGGCCAGCCGCACCGCCGCATCCGGCGTGATGGCGAAGATCAGGTTGTCGACCTTCGCTGCGCGCTGCGGCATGCCGCCCGTCTTGCCCCAGAACTCCGGGAAGGCGCGGAAGCGGATTGTGCTGTCCTTCTTGTAGTCGATCAATTGGAACGGGCCGGTGCCGAGCGGCGCGAGATCGACCTGCGACTTGGTGCCCGCCTTCTCCATCGCCGCCGCATATTCCGCCGACCAGATCGAAAACGATTGCACGGTGAGCGCGCTGATCAGCGAGGCGGACGGCGTTTTGAGGTCGAAGGCCACCGTATCGTCGCTGACCCGGCTGACCGACTTCAGCGCCGGTTCGACGAAGTCGTTGAACATCTCGTAGGTGCCGCCGTCGACGTCGTGGTAGCTGTTGGCCTTGTCCGCCATGCGATTGAAGCTGAACACCACATCGTCGGCATTCAGGTCACGGGTCGGCTTGAACTGGTCGTTCGACTGGAATTTCACGCCGTGCCGCAGTTTGAAAACGTAGCGCAGACCGTCCGGCGAAATCGTCCAGGACTCTGCCAACCCCGGGATCACCTTCGATCCCCCTGGCTCCATCTCGACCAGCCGGTCGGCGATCTGCTCGCTGACGTCGAAACTGGTGTTCGCATCGCTGAGCGCCGAGTTCAGCGCATTCGGGCTTGCCTCGCTGCACACCACCAGCGTATCGGCGCGGGCGGCGCCAGTTGCCAACGCCAGCATCGCGCTGCACACGACGATCAAACGGCCCGACATCAGTCCACCTCCGCGGATATGGGCGTACAGTGCTGCGACCCGGGCGCGCCGTCAATCGTGACTGCCTTGCCGAAGATGTTCGCGCAGCGTCGTGCCGCTGTACTGCGTGCGGAAAACGCCGCGCCGCTGCAGCAGCGGCACCACGGTCCTGCAGAACTGCTCGTACATGCCGGGAAACGTCGTCGGCGTCAGCACGAAGCCGTCGCAGGCGTGGCTCTCGAACAGGTCGGTCAGATGGTCGGCGATGCTCTCCGCCGTGCCCACCAGTTGCGGGCACAGTTCGCTGGTCGCAAACCGCCGCGCCGCCTCGCCGAGCGTCAGCCCCTCCCGCTTCGTTCCCTGTAGAATCACGTCGAATGATCCACGCGACCCTTCCTCCAGCACCACGTCGGCCAGCGGCTGCTCGGGATCGAGCTTCGCCAGGTCGAGCCCGATATGGCCCGAGATCTGGGCCATGCCGAGCTGGGTATCGACCAGGCCGTTGACGTAGTCGGCGCGCTCGCGCGCGATGGCCTCCGTCTCCCCGATCACCACGTCGATCGAAGGCAGGATCACGCACTCTTCCGGCGCCCGGCCGCGCGCCGCCATGCGGGATTTGAAGTCGGCGTAGAACGCCTGCATGTCGGTCTTGTGGTGCTGCAACGTAAAGATGATCTCGCCCCAGCGCGCGCCGAAATCGCGACCGCGATCGGAGCTGCCGGCCTGCATGATCACCGGCCGGCCCTGCGGGCAGCGCGGCGTGGTCAGCGGCCCGCGCGTCTTGATCCAGCGCCCGTTGTAGTCGGCGTAATGCACTTTCGCCGGATCGGCGAAATTTGCCGGCCGCCTTGTCCAGCAGCAGCGCGCCGTCCTCCCAACTGTCCCAGAGCGAACAGCATGCTTCCAGCACCTCGTCGGCGCGGTCGTAGCGGTGGCTGCGGCCGGGCATTTCATCGAGGCCGAAATTCTTCGCTTCCAGCGTGCTGGTGGACGCGACGACGTTCCACGCGACCCGGCCGCCGCTCAGATGGTCGAGCGAGGCGAGCATCCGCGCGATCTGGTACGGGTGGTTGAAGGTGGACGAGTACGTCAGGCCCAGGCCGATCCGTGTCGTGACGCGCGCCATCATCGGCAGCACCATCGCTGGATCGAGCAGGCAAATCTGGCCGCCGCGCCCGACCATCGTGTCGAATTTCCCGTCGTAGAGGTCATACAGCCCAAGAATGTCGGCGAAAAACAGGCTGTCGAATTTCCCCGCCTCGAGCACCCGCGCGATGTGTTCGTAGCGTTCCGGCCGCAGGATGTCGTCGATGTCGGATTCCGGGTGCCGCCACGCGCCGTGGTGATGGCAGGTCGGACCCGTCATCAGGAACGCCACGAGGTGCATTATTCGACGTGACATGCGTCGTTCCGCTCCGGTTGGCGCGCTGCGTTCAGCAACTTCCGCGCCCGCGTGGACAAGCCGTCGCCGCTCGGCCATTCTGCCGGCGCGCACGGGAGAACACCGCCATGTCGCAGGCATTGCAACAGGTTTCGGTCGATGCCTGGAAGACGGCGCGACTGCTGCCGTTCGACCATATTCCGGCGATCGACATGGCGGCGTTGCTGGACGGGTCGGACCGCCAGGGGGTCGCGGACCGGATCGGCAAGGCGTGCCGCGAGGTCGGGTTCCTCTATTTGACCAACCACGGCATTCCGGCCAGCCTGGTCGATGCCGCGATGGATCAGGCGCGGCGCTTCTTCGCGCTGCCCGACGAGCGCAAGATGCGCATCCACATCGCGAAATCGCCGGCGCATCGCGGCTATTTTCCGTTCTTCGGCGAAAACAACGATCCGAAGAATGCCCGCGACCTGAAGGAAGGTTTTGATCTCGCGCGCGATATCGCGGCCGACGATTTTCGCGTGCGTGCGGGAAAACCGCTGCACGGCCCGAACGTGTGGCCGGACGATTTGCCGGGATTCCGGGAAACCATCGAGAGCTACTACGCGGCGCTGACGACGCTCGCGGGAAAACTGATGGAGGCATTCGCGCTCAGCCTGCACCTGCCGCAAGCCTACTTCCAGCCGATGCTGGACGAGGCGATGGGGGCACTGCGGCTGCTGCACTATCCGCCGCAGCCCGCGGCGACCGATACCGGCGTGGTCGGCACCGGCTCGCACACCGACTACGGCTGCCTGACGATCCTGGCGCAGGACGCCGTGGGCGGGCTGCAGGTACGAAATTCCGCCGGCGAATGGGTGGCGGCGCCGCCGGTGCCCGGCGCGTTCGTGGTCAATATCGGCGACCAGATGGCGCGCTGGACCAACGACGTGTTTGCTGCGACGCACCACCGCGTGATCAACACGTCCGGCCGCGAGCGCTACTCGATGCCGTTCTTCTTCGAACCGAATTTTGACGCGGTGATACGCTGCCTGGAAACGTGCCGGTCAGCCGAACACCCGCCGAAATACGCCGACGTTGTCGCCGGCGAGTATCTGGTGTCGCGCTTCAACGACACGTTCAGCTATCGGGCGGCGGAGACGGTGTAGCCTCACCACCAAGCGCGGGCGGGGCGATGAACGAATGTTGCAGATGGCGATCGGGAAAGCGCGAATTTACCCAAGATACGCCCGCTGCACCCGCTCGTCGGCCAGCAACTCCGCGCCGGTGCCGTTCAGGATAATCTTGCCGCTCTCCATAACGTAACCCCGATCGGCAATCCCGAGCGCCAGCAAGGCGTTCTGCTCCACCAGCAGGATCGTCACGCCCTGCCGATTGATCGTGCGCACCGTCTCAAAAACCTGCTCGACCAGCATCGGTGACAGGCCCATGCTCGGCTCGTCCAGCAGCAGCACGCGCGGCCGCGACATCAGCGCGCGCGCCATGGCCACCATCTGCTGCTCGCCGCCCGAGAGCGTTCCCGCCACTTGCGTCAACCGCTCCCGCAGGCGCGGGAACAGCTCCATCATCTTCTCCTTGTCCTCGGCGATGCCGGCGCGGTCGCTGCGCGTGAACGCACCCATGTCAAGGTTTTCCCGCACCGTCAGTTTTGCAAATATCCGGCGTCCCTCTGGGACCTGCACCAACCCCATCGCCGCGATCGTGTGCGCCTTGGTGACGCCGAGCGGTTTGCCGTTCAGCCGCACCTGACCATGCCGCGGATGCAAGAGGCCGCTGACGGTCTTCAGCGTGGTGGATTTTCCCGCTCCGTTGCCGCCGACGAGAGTAACAATCTGCTGCCCCTCGACTTCGAGTGACACGCCTTTCAGCGCCTCGATCTTGTCGTAGAACACGTGGATGTCGTCGATCTCAAGCAGCGCCATTGGTCTCGCTTTCGGCGGCGACCGGCGCGGCACGCGGTGGCGGCTTCTTCTGGATGCCGAGATACGCCTCGATGACCTTTGGGTCGTTCTGCACTTCGGCCGGCGTTCCCTCCGAAATTTTCAGGCCGTGATCGAGCACCGTCACGCGGTCCGACATGGTCATCACCACGCGCATCTGGTGCTCGATCAGAATGATCGTGATGCCGTAGGTGCTGCGCACAGTTTGAATGAATTCCATCATCGCCGAGGTCTCGCGCGGATTCATGCCTGCGGTCGGCTCGTCCAGCATCAACAAGATCGGCTTGGTGGCCAGCGCCCGCCCAATCTCCAGGCGCCGCTGTTCGCCGTAGGCGAGGTTGCGGGCCAAAATGTCGCCCCGGCCGCGCAGGCCGACGAATTGCAGGAGCTGCACCGCGTCCTGCTGCGCCCGCCGTTCGTCGTCCCGGGTTGCCCTGGAATTCAGGATCGCGCCCCACCAATGCGATTTCAGGTGCAGGTGCATGCCGACCAGCAGGTTCTCCAGCGCGGTGATATTGCGAAACAGCCGGATGTTCTGATAGGTGCGGCTGATCCCTGCCGCCGCCACGCGATCCGGCGTCAGGCCGTTCAACTCCTCGCCGCGCAGCAGCACTTTTCCCGAAGTCGGCGGCAGGTTCTGGGTGATCAGGTTGAACGCCGTCGTCTTGCCGGCGCCGTTGGGGCCAATGATGCTGTGAATGGACCCTTCCTCGATCTGCAGATCGAGGTCGGCCACGGCTTGCAGCCCGCCGAAGCGCTTGCCCAGTCGGTGCGTCACGAGGATCGCGCTCATGCTAGTCGCTCGCGTCCCGGGCGAGCGCCAGCGACTCCTCGGGCACCTCCATCTCGAGGATCTGGTCGTCGCTGTGCAGTTCCCGCCTGCGCACCGGCGACGGCCACAGGCCCTCGGGACGAATGCGCATCATGATGATCAGCACCGCGCCGTAGAACAGATAGCGGTATTCGCCGAACTCGCGCAGCAACTCCGGCAGGCCGACCAGCGCCGCGGCGCCGACGATCACTCCGGGCAGGCTGCCCATGCCGCCGATGATGATCAGTGCCAGCACGTTGATCGAAATCAGCAACTGGAAGCTGCTGGGATAGACCGACCCCAGCATCGTCGCGAAGATCGAACCGGCGAGCCCGGCAAAGGCTGCCCCCAGCCCGTACGCCAGCAATTTGTTCTGTACGAGGCTGATGCCGAGCGCCTGCGCCACGTCCTCATCGTCGCGCAGCGCCATCCACGCCCGACCCAGCCGCGAATTTTCCAGCCGCCAGGCGAAATAGGCGGCAATGGTCGAAGCGACCAGGGTAAGATAAAAGAGCTGCACCGGCCCGCTCAACTCGTAGCCGAAGATCGACGGCCGGGGGATCTGCAGCACGCCCTGCGCGCCGCCCAGCAACGGCGCCGCGAAGTCGGAGAGCACGATCACGCGCACGATCTCGCCGAGACCCATCGTCGCGACCGCTAGATAGTCGCCGCGCACCCCCAATACCGGCACGCCGAACAGCACACCGACAATCACCGACATCAGCACCGCGATCGGCATGGCCAGCCAGAACGACAGATGCGGGATCATGGTGTAGGAGGCGAGCGCACTCGGGCTGTCCGCGGTCAGCAGCGCGGTGGTGTAGGCGCCAACTGCGAAGAACGCGACGAAGCCAAGATCGAGCAGCCCCGCGAGACCGATCTCCAGGTTCAGCCCCATCCCCATCAGGATATAGAGGCCGACCAGCATCATCACCTGGCCGATATACGATCCGGCGATCAGCGGCACAACAACCAGCGTGGCAAACACGAGCGACAGTGAGATCGCCTGCCGCTGCTGCCGGGCGCGCGGCGTGACTGGCCGCAATGCTGAGCGCTGCCGGCCGGCAACCACCGCGAGCAACGCAGCAATCACCGAGGCCACGACGAACACGATCGCGGCACCCTGCACGGTCAGGCCGTCCCAGGTGTACAGCAGGTCTCGAAAACCGCCGATCACCGGGCCGGCCTGCAGCATGATCTGGATCAGTTCCTGGAACACACCGGCGACGACGACCGCCGACACGCCGACGATCAGCACGCGGCGCACGCGCGCCGGCAACCAGGTCAGCAGCGCACCCGAGCACCGCGAGCAGCGCACCCGCGACGATCAGCAATAGCGGCCCGAGCGGCTGGCCGAAGCCGAACGTCAGCATCTTCGCCAGCGGCCGCGACAGCGCAATGAAGATGAAGCGCAGGTCGACCGTTGCCATGACCACGGTCAGCAGCCCGATCACCGCGCCGACGACCGCGCCGGCCAGCAGGCTTTGCAGCAGCAGCGCCCCACGCCCCTCGCCGCGGCCCAGCCGTGCGATGGCGATGCCGGCACCCAGGCCGATCGCCACCAGCGTCGCATGCCCGAGGCTCATCACGCCGAGGATGATCCAGCGCCCGTGCATCATCAGCAACAGGCCGATGACCGCGAGATAGACGCCGATGACGCCGAACAGCAGGCCGGTGGACAGGATGCGCCACGGCACGCGCGCGAGGGTGTCCGCACCTTCGGAATCGTGCAGCAGAACGGTGACTGCCGGATCCGCTTCCGCCGTCATGCGCGCTGCTTCGCCAAGCGCTCGCCCAACAGGCCGTTCGGCCGGAAGATCAGCACCATGATCAGCAGAGTGAACGCGATCAGGTCGCGCAACTGGTACGGCGCCGGTATGCCGATGCCGTCGAAGAACAGCGTCGGGCCCACGGATTCCACAATGCCCCAGGAAGAACCCGCCGATCATCGCGCCGGGCACGCTGCCGATGCCGCCCAGCACCGCGCGCGCCGAACGCCTTGATGCCCGGCGTGAAGCCCATGTAGAAATACACCTGCTTGAAGACGAAGGCGTAGAACACGCCGGCGATGCCCGCCATCACGCCGCCGAGCATGAAGGTGAACACCACCACCTTGTTCACGTCGATGCCCATCAGCGCTGCCGCCTCGGCATCCTCGGACACGGCGCGCATCGCGGTGCCCATCTTGGTGTGCTGGACGATCAGGTACAGCACGACCATCGAGACGACCGCACAGCCCGATCGACCACGAGGTCGATCTTGCGGCACGGTGAAGCCGGAGATGACGAAGGACGGTGACGCGCCAGTGCAGGTCGGGATAGGATTTCACCGCGGCGCCGAACATGCCGCGGAACGTCTGCTCAAGGAAGAACGAGACGCCGATTGCGCAGATCAGCGGCGCAAGGCCGCGCACATGGCGGAACGGGCGGTAGGCGATGCGCTCGGCCAGCACCGCGATGGAGGTGGAGACGATCACCGCGACCACCAAAGTCGCGAGCACCGCCAACACGGGATGGGCGGCGAGAAAGCCCGAGCGGTCGAACGAGTTCGGCGACGAAATAACCCGGCGAACGCGCCAGTCATCATGATGTCGCCGTGCGCGAAATTGATCAGCCGCAGCACGCCGTAGACCATCGTGTAGCCCAGCGCGATCTGCGCGTAGATGCTGCCGATGGTCACCCCGAACATGACGAAGTCGAACCACTGCGCAGGGCCGTATTTGGTGCTGATCAGCGTGCCGATGGTGCCGCCGACCACCACCACCAGCACCAGCACGCGCAACGCCCACAGCGCGACGTCGACGAAGGTCAGCCGGGCGATGGACTGCCGCCAGGTGCGCCCCGGGGAGGCACGGCGGGCGCGAGCGCTGAGGTGCTCACGTCCGCCTGCTGTGCCCGGGCCGTGCGGGCCGCATCGGTCCGCCGCGGCCGTTACGGATAGATCCTCTTCGGATTCTTGCCGATGTCGAACGTCGCCGGATCCGCGTTCGTGAATTCGTACACGGCAGGCTTGAACTGGGCACATTCGCCGTGCGGGTCGCAGGCGATCGGGCCGCTCAACCCCTCGAACTTCGTGGCGTAAATGGCGTCGTGCAGCGCCTTCCTGCCGATGTACGTGGTGCCGTCCGCCGCCGTCACCGCGACCTTCTCGATCGCCATGATCGCCATCGTCGCGCCATCATAGGCGTTGGCGTGGTAGCCCGAAATCGGCGCCTCGCCGAACATATCCTTGTATTTCTCGACGAACGCCGGGTAGCCCTTGCCCATCGCCTCGATCGAGACGTCGGGATAGGTGATCTTGAAGCCGACAACGGCAGGCCCGGCGGCGTAGATCAGGTCCGGTGCCATCACCCCCGACGAGCCGAGGAACGTGGTGTGCTCCAGGCCGGAGACTTCGGACTTCTGGCGGATGATCTGCGCGGTCGCGGCGACGAAGATCGGCAAATAGACGACGTCGGGCTTTTCGCGTGGCGATGCGGGTCAGCAGCGGATGCATGTCCACATCGGTCGGCGCGATCGCCTCGACCGACAGCACGGTGCCGCCGAGTTTCTTGAAGTTGTCGGCCATGACGGCGGCCAACTGCTGGGCAAACGGGCTGCCATCGTGGATCGTGACGACCTTGCGCCCCTTCATCACATTGTAGACGTAGGTGGCATCCGCCTTGCCCTGATCGAGGTCGCTGTAGACGGTGCGCACGTAGCCGTCGTACTCGGGTTTGCGGTCCGGTGCGGTGAGCTTGGGCGCCGTGGTCGCCGTCGCGATGTCCATGATCCCCTGCTTCCACAGGATCGGCGCACCCGGGGTCGCGGCGCTGGAGCATGCGGGTCCGATCACGACGACGGTGTTCGGGTTGGCTGCGAGTTTGGTCGCCGCAGTCTGGCCGCCCTCGGAGTTGCAGCCGTCGTCCTCGGTGCTGAACTTGATCGGATGGCCGGCAATCATGCCGCCGTGGTCCTTGAATGCGATCTGGATCGCCCGCACCTCATCGGTGCCGAGCGCGGTGTCCGGCCCCGAGATCACGTAGTAGCTGCCGATCTGGATCGGCGCCCCCTTCGGGATCGTGACGACGCCGATGTCGTCGGTCACCGGGCCGACCGTCGCGGCCTGGGCCAGCGATAACGGGCCGAGCAATGCCGCGCAGGCGGCAAGCGGCAGCGAGGCACGACGGAGACCGAGCGGCATGTTAAGGAACCCCCTTAATTGTTTTCTGGCCACGGGACAGCGCGACGACTGGAAGCCGATCATCCGCAACTTCCGTTCGGATAGCAACGCCCTGCTGCAACGTGTACAATCGCGACGCCGGTTGTCACCGAACGTCGCGACGGACCTGATCCAGCTTCAGTGCCGGCCAGAAGTTCGGACGATACCATAGGCAATCGCATAATTTTCGCGTTGTCAAACCCGAACGCAAGCCATGTGCCACGCCGCGCCGTTCGAGCAGCGGGCGCCCCACGTGCCCCCTGCCATCTTGACCCTTCGAGACGGCCCAACTGCCGCAGGGTGCGACCGAATATGAGGCAGTGCGCAGGGCGGCTGCACAAGGAACGGACAGCAGGGCGGCTAGTCACGACGAGCGCCGGCGCGCCCGGGGCTGACGGCCACAGGTTGCGCAGATACACTGCCCGACCAGACTGGAAGGCGAAGGCAATGCCGACATTGTTTCTCGATTGCACGAACGACATGATCGGGCTTTGGCGGCGGACGCTAGGGCCGGAAGATCCGGACATCCCCGTGAATATCATCGACGGCCAGCCCAAGGACGTGCCGGCCCTGCTGCACGGCTACGACATCTGCATCAACGACCACACGTTCTTCGACGCCGAGCTGCTCGCGCGCTGCGCCGGCCTGCGGCACATCGTCTTTCTCGGCACCGGCGCCTCCAGCTTCATCGACCTTGCCGCCGCGGCACGCCATGGCATCAAGGTCCACACCATCAAGGGCTACGGCGACATCACCGTGGCCGAGCACACCATCGCATTGGCCATGGCCGCGGCCCGCGGGGTTGCGCGCATGGACCGCGAGGTCCGCGCCGGCGGCTGGCGCCAGATCGAGGGCGTACAACTCAATGGCAAGACCTTGGGCGTCATCGGCCTCGGAGGGATCGGCCGGGAAGTGGCGCGCATGGCGAGCGCGCTCGGTATGCGTGTCCTGGCGTGGAACCGCTCTCCGATTGCGGCGCCTGCGGCACCGCTGGTCCAGCTCGAAAGCGTCTTGGGCGAGGCCGACATCCTGTGCGTGACGCTCGCCCTGAACGAACACACGCGGCAGTTCCTCGACCACGCCAAATTGTCGCTGACGAAGCCTGGCGTGATCCTGGTGAACACGGCCCGGGCGGCCGTCATCGACCAGGCAGCGCTGGTGGCGCTGCTGCGCTCGGGGCACATCCGCCACGCCGCAATCGACGTGTTCGCGCAGGAGCCTCCGGCCGCCGACGATCCGTTGCTGGGGCTCGACAACGTGACGCTGACCGCACACGCCGGCTTCATGACGCCGGAAGCCACCATGCGCATGTTGCGCATCGCCATCGATCTGGCCAGGGCGGCGGAAAGCTGACCGACGATCGCGTCGGATTACGCCGCGCCCCCCGCGAGCAGGCGCAGTTGCGCCGTCAACATCCCCGCGGGATCGCGCAGCCCGTCGAGCACGGTGAAATGGTCGGCGGCCGCGACTGGCAGCAGCGGCCCGGGCGCGTGCGCGGCGGCCCGATGCGCGTGCAGATCGCGGCTGTTCGCGACCAGCGCCGGAAGTTCGGCGGTGCCATAGGCAATCGCCAACGGCTTTTGCACCGGCGGCAGGCGCAGTGGCGAGAGCGACGCGATTTCCTCATCCCGCAGTCGCAACTTCTCGTCGAGATAGGTGTCGCGCAACGGCCCCAGTTCGAACACGCCGGAGATCGCCAGCCCTGCGACGACCGCGGGATGCCCGAGCCACATGGCCGCGAGATGCCCGCCCGCGGACCAGCCCGAGATGATCAGGCGGCCGCGGATGCCATGCGCCGGCCCGTGCGCGACCAGCCAATCGAGCGCCTGCCCGATCTCGGCGACAATTTCGGCAAGCGTCGCTTCCGGGGCCAGGGTGTGGCTGGGGAGCGCCGCCGCCCAGCCGTGCGCCCGAACCCCGTTCGCGAGCACCGCGAAGCCCTCGCGACTGTTGCGTTGCCAGTAGCCGCCATGGATGAACACGAGGCAGGGGGCGGTCGCGTCGGTCGCCGGGAACAGATCCCAGCGCTGCCGCTCGCCCGCACCGTACGGCACGTCCAGGTTCGCGCCCTTGGCCGCCGCGCGCACCGCCGCCGATGCGGCATTGCGGGCCTCGTTCAGTGCCGCGCTGTCGGCGACGGCGGCCGCGTTGTTGTAGGCGACGTCGCGCTCGGCGCGGCTGATCCGGCCCCAGTCCATCTGCACTCCCCCGGGTTGCCCTGCGCATGGCAGCATACGGCAGGCGCGCCGTTCGCGCGATGAGGGTGCGATGGCCTGGCATGATGTTGCCGACGCCGCCGCGGTGCTGCGGGGCGGCATGCTGGAGGTCGAGGCGTCGGCGCGGGCGCTGCTGCTGCTTGCGGTCGACGGCACGATCCACGCGGTCGACGCCGTCTGTCCGCACCATCAGGCGTGGCTGTCGATGGGCCGCATCGACGGCGACTGCATCGACTGCCCGCGCCACCAGGGCCGCTTCCATATCGCCACCGGCCGGCAACTGCGCGGCCCGCCGGCGCCGCCGCTCGGCGTCTACCCCGCGCGCGTCGAAGCTGGCCGGGTGTTGGTCTCGCTCCCGCCCTGACGCTTCATCGCGTGCGCAGCCTCTGCAGCCAGCGTCGCACCACGGCAAATGCCAGGCGACCCAAGCCGAATCGCGCCGGCACCGCCGCGGGCGATCCCGCGAGCCGCGCGGCGAGGTTCGCGGCAAAGACCTCCGCGATTTCGGCCGCGAATGCCGACACCACGGCCGCGCGCGCGAATTGCGCGAGCGGGCCACGCAGGGAGTATCGAACCGCCAGCACAAGCACGGTATCGCTTGGGGTTTCGGCGTGCAGCGCGACGTCGGCCCGCGCCGTGAGCCGGGTGCCGCTCAACCTGTCGCGGCCCTCGCCCTGCGCCCATGCGACGCACCCAGGGCCGAAGCCGAACGTCGCACGGCCGACGAAGCGCGCCTGCATCGGGCCGAGCACGAGGGCAATCTCGCCGGCGATTTCGCCTTCGCGTCGCTCGGTCAGTTCGGCGCCGGGCACGCATCCCGCGATCAGCTCCGGATTCTGAACCGCTTGCCAGACCGTCTCCAAAGATGCGGCCACGCGCAGGCGATGCGTCATCGACTCGCCGCCCTGGACTGCCGCCGGGATCGGCGAATCCATGACCGGGGAAACATCGAAGCGGGCCGGCGCGATCGGCGGTGGCGCAACCGGCGGGGCTGCGGGCGATTCCGCGAGCACCCGCGCAATGGCGCGCACGATGCCGGCGTAGCCGGTGCAGCGACAGAGATTGCCGGCCAGTTCCAGCCGGATGCGGGCCTCGTCGGCGTGCGGCAGGCGCTGCACGATGTCGCGCGCCGTCACCAGCATCCCCGGCGTGCAATAGCCGCACTGCAGTCCGTGTTCGGCGGTGAACGCGGCGCGCAGACGCACCATGACGGGGTCGTGCTCCAGCCCTTCGATCGTGTCGACCCGGGCGCCGTCGCAGGCGGCCGCGAAGGCGATGCAGGACCGTGCCGGCGCGCCGTCGATCAGCAACGTGCAGGCGCCGCAGACACCGTGCTCGCAACCGAGATGCGTGGCCGGTCAGCAGGCGGTGCTCGCGCAGAAAATCGGCGAGGTGCAACCGTGGTTCTACTTGAGCAACGACGGTTGCGCCATTGATTGTCATCCGAATCGAGTGGGTCACGGCGACGCCTCGGCGAGCGCGCGGCGCAGCACCACGCCGTGCAGACCCTCCGGTTCCTCGTCGCTCGCCAGCACGCGCGGGGCGCCGCCGGTTGCGCCGATCACGGCGCGCCGGACCGCGCGTGCCGGATCGATCAGGACCGCGGCCATCGCGTGCGCGAATTCGCCCGGCTTTCGGCACGCCTTGACATAACCCCAGTCGAGCATCCGCGCCGCAGATCGCGGGACCCGCACGGCGAGCAACATCTCGCCCGGCTGCAAGCGGTACGGAAGGCGCCGCGCACAAATCCGGTCAGCGGCAAACAGCGCGAGAAGCTCGTCAGCGACGCTCGGCACCGAGTGCGGTCAACGTCGTGACCCAATCCGCCGCCGGGTCGGCATGGCACAGGCTGCCGCCGATCGTGCCGCGATTGCGCACCGCCCGATAGGCGATGCCCTCGGCGACGCGTGCCAGCACATTCTGGCCGATGTCAGGCGCCCGCCCGTCCGCGATTGCCGCGTGCGTCACGGCGGCGCCCGATCGTCACCGCGTCCGCCGTCGCCTCGACGCCCTGCAATGCCGTGAGACCGGACGACTGCACCAGCAGCGTCCGGGCGTGACGAGGCGGAGGTTCAGCATCGGCCCGAGCGACTGGCCGCCGGCCAGGACGCGCGCGCCCGGCCGCGCCAGCAGCGGCGGCGGCCTCGGCGAGGTCGGTCGGACGCGCCAGGTCGAAAGCCGCGGCCTTCATGCCGTGCCGCCGCGTCCATCAGCGCGCAGGACGCGCGCGGCGTGATCGGCAGCTCGCGTTACTGCGACGCCGAGCGGGCGCAGCGCGTCGTTGACCGCATTGGCGATCGCGGCCGGAGGTCCGATCGCGCCGCCCTCGCCGATGCCCTTCTGGCCGAAGCTGCTGTACGGGCGAGGGCGTCTGCATGTGCACGATGCGCAGCGGCGGCACCTCGGTGGCGCCCGGCAGGATGTAGTCGGCGAGCGTCGACGGCGAGCGGCTGGCCGTGCGCGTCGAACGGCATTTCCTCGTAGCAGCGCGGTGCCGATGCCCTGCGCGGTGCCGCCGATCAACCTGGCCGTCGACGATCATCGGGTTGACCAGCACGCCGCCGTCCTCGACGATCGCGTAGTCGAGAAGCCGCACCGCGCCGAGTTCGGTATCGACCGCGACCGACGCAGCGCATGCGCCGCGTAGCTGAACGTGCCGCTGTCGCGCTGCGGCTTGTAGCCGGCGGTGACCTCGAGGCCCGCCGCCGTCGACGTCGGTCGGCAGGTCCTGCGGCGCGGCGATACCAGGTGCGTGCGACCTCGCCGATGGCACCGACGCTGGCGCTCGCCGCGACCACGCCGTCAGCGCCGACCCGCACCGATCTCCGGCGACGCTTGCAGCAGATGCGCGCCGATCGCGCGCGATCCGCGCCGGCCAGCTCGCGGCAGGCCGTCGCCACCGCGCCGCCCGCCATCACCATGCAGCGCGAGCCCCAGGTGCCGGTGGAATAGGGCGTCAGCGCCGTGTCGCCGTGCACGCACCCTGATGCGGTCGAATGGCGATGCCGAGGATTTCGTGCGCGACCTGCGCCAGCGTCGTCTCCAGTCCCTGGCCGTGGCGACTGGATGCCGACGCGCAGTTCGAGCCCGCCATCGGGCGTCAGCCGCGCGACCGCCTGCTCGAAGCCCGGGCACCATCGGAATGCCCCAGCCGGCATAGACCGAAGTGCCGTGCGCGCGCCTGCTCGCAGAAGATCGAGAGTCCGACGCCGATCATACGCGTGGCCGGCTTGCGCCGCCTGCCTGGCGAGCTCGCACCGCGGGCAGGTCGATCGCCGCGACGGCGCGACGCAGGCATTCGGGATAGTCGCCGCTGTCGAAATGCTTGTTGGTGATGTTGTCGAACGGCATCGCCTCGGGCGGCACCAGATTGCGCAGCCGGACCTCGTGCGGCTCCAGCCCGAGCTTCGTGCGCGATCGCGTCCAGCATCGCTCTCCATGGCAAAGCAGACGCCGGCGCGCGCGACGCCGCGATAGGGCAGGATCGGCGGCTTGTTGGTGGCCACCGACCAGGTGCGGCAGCGATAGGCCTGCATCACTGTACGGGCCCGGCAGGATGCTGGCGATCTGCGCCGCCTCCAGGCAGGCGGAGAACGGGTAGATCGAGTAGGCGCCGGCATCGACACGTCGCTTCGCAATCGATCGCCAGCAGGCGCCCGTCGGCGTCGGCATAGGCGGTGATGTCGTAGTGGTGCTCGCGGCAATTGGCGTTGCCGGTGAGCTGTTCGCGCCGGTCCTCGATCCAGCGCACCGGATGGCCGAGCCGCCGAGCGAGCTAGCCGGCGACGACTTCCTCCGGCAGCAGAATGCCCTTGTAGCCGAAGCCGCCGCCGACATCGGGCGCGATCGACGCGGACTCGGTCCTGCGTCGAGCCCGAGGCATTCGGCCGAGCCCGGTGCGCACGATATGCGGCATCTGGGTCGAGCGTGTAGAGCATCAGCTGTTCCAGCCGCCGGTCCCACTCGGCGACCACGCCGCGGCCCTCGATCGGCGACATGCATTGCCGCGCCGTGCGCAAGCGGCGCCGGACGCACGATCGCGGCGCGCCTTGCCGGATGGCGTCGAGGTCGCCGTCGACCACGCGTTTCCAGAAAGACGTTGTCGCCCCAGTGCTCGTGCACCAGCGGCGCGCCGGGCTGCCGCGCCGCGCAGCATGTCGACGACCGCCGGCAGTTCCTCGAAATCGAGCTCGACCTGCTCGGCAAGGTCCTCGGCTTCGGCGCGGGTCGGCGGCGACGCAGGCGGCGATCGCCTCGCCGACATGGCGCACTTTGCCGGCGGCGAGCACGGGCTGCTCGGAGCGCTTGAAGCCGGGCAGCGCGGAGATGGCGGCGATCGGGCGAACGCCGTCGAGGTCGGCGCCGTGAACGACGCGCCCGGCCGCGGCGCCGGCCGGCATGCGCACGCCCCGCAGCCGGGCGTGCGCCAGCGGGCTGCGCACGAAGGCGAGCTCCATCATGCCGGCGCAGGCGGATGTCGGCGATGAATTCGCCGCGCCCGCGCAGGTAGCGGTCGTCCTCCTTGCGCGGCACGCTGTCGCCGATGCCGTGGCCGACCGCCATCCTGCCATCCGCCCTCCGCGCTCGTTGCGCTCTGCAGTCGCCCGGGCACTTGCAACCCTGCGCCTTATCGGCAGCATACTGGCCGCGATCGGATGAGCAAGCGCGGAGACCCCAATGGATCAGCGCTTGGATCTGCTGCTGCGGGGCGGCCGGGTGATCGATCCCGGCCACCGGGCGTGACGGCGTCGTCGACGTCGGCCGTCACTGACGGGCAAAATCGCGGCGATCGAGCCGAACCTGCCCGCCGGACGCCGCGAACGAGGTGATCGACGCTGCCGGCAAGATCGTCACGGCCGGCCTGATCGACACGCACGCGCATGTCTACCAGCACGTCACCGGCCAGTTCGGCCTGGCGCCCGACATGGTTGGGGTCGGCTCGGGCGTGACGACGGTGGTCGACCAGGGCGGGCCGAGCTGCATGACCATCGCCGGCTTTCGCCACTTCATCGCCAATCCCGCGCAGACCCGCGTGCTGTGCTTCATCTCCGCCTATCTGGTCGGCGGGCTGGAGGGGCATCTCTATCCCGGAGCTCTATGGGCCCGAGCAGGTCGAACGTCGCCGCCACCGTCAAGGCCGCGCGGGAAAACCGCGACATCGTGCGCGGCATCAAGGCGCACGCCGAGATCGGCGGCGCCTCGCGCTGGGGGCTGGAAGTCATCAAGCTCGGGCAAGCAGATCGCCCGCGGCGCCGGGATTGCCGCTTGTACATCCATCTGGGCCAGCTCTGGCCGGTGGCCGAGGGCGCGACGGTCGATGCCGACGAGGTGGTGCGGGCGTTGATGCCGATCATGGAGGCCGGGGGACGTGCTGGCGCACCCGTTCACCCGGCATCCCGGCGGCTTCATCTCGGCCGAGACCGGCGAGGTGCATCCCGTGGTGTGGGCGGCGCTGGAGCGCGGCGTGACGGTCGATGTCGGGTCACGGCTCGCATTTCAGTTTCGCGATGGCGCCGCAAGGTTATTGGCGGCGGGCATCCGCCCGACCACGCTCGGGGCCGACATGCACGGCTACAACGTGCGCGTCGCCGATGCCTACGGACGGCGCGGAGCGGGCGGCAAATCCGTTCTTCGGCGTGGCGCCGTTCAACCTGACGCACGCGATGACCGAGCTGGTCACGCTCGGGATGACGCTCGCCGGATGTCGTGGCGACCGTCACCAGCAATCCGGCACAGATGCTTGGGCTTGCCGACAGCATCGGCTCGCTGCAGGTCGGCCGCGAGGCCGACATCTCCGTGCTCGATGTGCTGCGCGGCCGGTTCGAGCTGCGCGACAACAGCGGCGAGCGCGTTCAGGCCGCCGAAATGATCGTTCCGAGCTTTGCAGTCAGGGCTGGCCAGCGATGCGCGCTAGACAGCCCGCTGGTTCCGGCGCCAGTCGCGCTTGCGGCTTGAGCGAGCCGAAAAATGCGCGTGGTCAGAAGCCCTCGCGCTCCAGGCGCTTGCGCTCCATCTTGCGGGCGCGGCGGACGGCCTCGGCGGCCTCGCGGGCGCGGCGTTCGGAGGGCTTTTCGTAGTGGCGGCGGAGCTTCATCTCCCGGAAGACGCCTTCACGCTGCATCTTCTTCTTGAGCGCCTTCAGCGCCTGATCGACATTGTTGTCACGAACGAGAACTTGCACTTGGCCGCCTTCTCCTCTCACCGAAGCGGACCCCGCCCATCGGGGTGCGCAGAAGCCTCCCGGCGCAGGGGTCCGCGCCAAGAGGCGGGCGCTATAGCATGGCCGCGGTACCTCGCCAAAGGGTTTTGCCGGCGGCATCCTGAGCACGAAAACGTGGAGGCACATAGGCGGCGCGCATGGCAATTCTGAAAATTGCCCGCATGGGGCACCCTGTACTGCTGCGCCGGGCCGAAACGGTACCGGACCCGACGGCGCCGGAGATCCGGCGGCTGATCGGCGATATGATCGAGACGATGGAGGACGCCAGCGGCGCCGGGCTCGCCGCCCCGCAGGTGCACGTGTCGCTGCGCCTGTTCATCTTCCGCGTGCCCGCGCACCGCGCCAGCGGCGACGCCAATGACCAGCCGATGGACACCAGCGTGCTGATCAACCCCAGCGTCGAGATGGTGGGCGACGAGCGCAAGCTGCGCTGGGAGGGTTGCCTGTCGATCCCCGGCCTGCGGGCCGCAGTGCCGCGCGCACTGGCGCGTCCGCTATACCGGCGTGGATGCGGACGGGCGGCCGGTCGCGCGCGAGGCGACGGGCTTCCACGCCGGCGTCGTGCAGCACGAGAACGACCACCTGGACGGGATCCTGTATCCGATGCGGATGACCGATTTCTCGCTGTTCGGGTTCAACGAGGAAATGGACCGCGCCGCTCAGGCGGCGGCGGCACAAGCGGCGGGACGGACATGATCGCGCCGCCGGAGCGCTCGGCGGAGCGCGACGCGGCGCTGGCGGCGCTGCTGCCGCTGGTTCCCGCGCATGGCTGGACGCTGGCGGCGCTGCGCCGGGCGCTGGCGGCCGGCGGCGCCGACCCGCGCGAGGCGGACCTGCTGTTCCCGGGCGGGGCGGTCGATCTGGTGGAGGCGTTCCTCGACCGCGCCGACCGGGACATGGCAGCGGGGGCGGGCGAGTTTTCGGCGCTGCGCCTGCACGAGCGTGTGCGCGCGCTGATTGCGCGGCGCTTCGCCCAATGGCGCCCGTATCGGGAGGCGGTGCGGCGCGCCACGGCGCTGCTGGCGCTGCCGCAAAATCTTGGCGTCGCCGCCCGCTGCACCGCGCGCACGGTCGAGACGATCTGGTTCGCGGCCGGCGACACGGCCGCCGATTTCAGCTGGTACACCAAGCGCGCGACGCTCGCCGGCATCTACACGGCGACGCTGCTGTATTGGCTGCGCGACGCCGGCGAGGACGACGCGGCGACGCTGGCGTTCCTCGACCGGCGGCTCGCGGGGGTGGCGCGGATCGGCGCGTTGCGCAGGCGGGCCGAGCGGATGGTGGCCCGGGCGGCACCGGGCCGCAGCGCCGCCTGATAGCGTCCGCGCCTGCGGGAACGCCTGCGTTGGAGCGGCATTGCCTCCGACACCGGCTAGCGACAGGGACCATTCCGCGACCCCCGTCGGCCTGTCCGCGAACAGAAAGACGCCTCCCGTGCCCCAGGTCCGCATCGTGCACAGCACGACCTACCGCTACGCCCGTCCTGTGCGCTTCACGACGCACCGGGTGATGCTGCGCCCGCGCGACAGCCACGACCTGCGGCTGCGCGGCACCAAATGGAGCATTCAGCCGCCGCCCGTCACGACCCGGTGGGCGCACGACGTGTTCAGCAACTCGGTCTGCTACCTCGATTTCAACGGCGCCGCGAGCGACACCCTGGAGATCGTGTCAATGCTCGACCTCGACCATTTCCCGGCCGAGGTGGAGGTGCCGCAGGAGACGCTGGAGCCCGGGGCCGAGACCTACCCGTTCAGCTACTCGCCCGAGGAAATCCCCGACCTGTCGCGGCTGATCGAGCGCCAGCATCCGGACCCCGGCCATGCCGTCGATGCCTGGGTGCGGGGCTTCCTGCACACCGGCGACGGAGCGGTCCACACGATGGACCTGCTGACCAGGATCACGCAGGCGATCAAGGCCGACTTCACCTACGAGGGGCGCGAGCAGGAGGGCACCAATCCGCCGGCGGCGACGCTCGCGAGCAAGCGCGGCGCCTGCCGGGATTTCGCGCTGCTGATGATGGAGGCGGTGCGGGCGCTCGGATTCGCCGCGCGGTTCGTCAGCGGCTACCTGTACGACGAGAACGCCGCCGACGCGATCATCGGCGGTGGCGCCACGCACGCGTGGTGCACGGTCTATCTGCCGGGCGCCGGCTGGGTGGAGTTCGACCCGACCAACGGGCTGCTGGCGGGCCACAACCTGATCCGGGTATGCACCGCCCGCACGCCCGAGCAGGCGGTGCCGATCGCGGGCGGGTTCATCGGCGGCGAGAACGATTTTGTCGGCATGACCGTCGATGTCGAGGTCAGCGTCGGCGGCGCGCGCGCGCCGGCTACCCAGCCGCCCGCGCCGACCCCGGCGCCCGCCGCGGAACCGGTGGCCGGATAGGCGCGCGGCCTACTCCGCCGCGGCGGCCAGGCGGCGGGCTTCCAACAGCAGCGCGTCGTCGGCGACCGGCACGATCGGCGAGAAATCGCGGTGAGCGATGAACTCCGGTCGGGTCGGGGTGCGGATGAAGTTGGAGACAGCGTTCAGCGTCAGATAGACGATGGTTCTCGGATAGGGCGTGATGTTGCCGGCCGAGCCGTGCACCAGGTTGCCGTGGAACATCAGCATCCCGCCGGGCTTGCCGGTTGCCGCGACGATGCCGCCCGCGTCGACCAGCCGCGACACCGTGGCGTTGTCGAGCGTCCACAGCGGGTAGGATGTCGTTTCCAGGTCGTGCGAGGCTTTCAGATCGCCCGCCAAGTGCGATTTCGGCACCAACAGCAGCGGGCCGTTGATCGGCATCACTTCGTCGAGGAACACGGCGATGTTCATGGCCCGCGCGTCGGGCATGCCGTCGTCGCGCTTCCAGGTGCCGTAGTCCTGGTGCCATTGCCAGACTTCGCCGGTGAAGGCGGATTTCGCGTTGATCTTGAACTGGTGCATGTAGACCGGCTCGCCGAAGATCTGCTGCACGGGCCGGATCATGCGCGGATGCGCGCCGAGCAGGCGGAATGCCTCGTTGTACAAATGCGCGGCGAAGGCGGTGCGCGGCGCGCCGCTTTTTTCGCGCCAGACTTCGGGGCGGTGCTGGGCGTAGATTGCCATCGCCTCGCGCTTCAGCAGCGCCACTTCCTCGGCGTTGAAGAGCTCAGGTAGCAGCAGCCAGCCTGCTTCGTGGAATTGCGCCACTTGGTCGGGGCTGAGGTGCATGGCCATTTCCTCCCGTTCGCAAAGTCGCCAAAGGCCGTCAGGTCGGCAACAGGGCCAACGCGTCGCCGACCGCGATCTGGCCGCCCTCGATCACCTCGGCATAGATGCCGAGGTCGGGGTGGCCGAAAGCGGCGCGCAGCTCGCGCACCGGGTCGGCGTCGCGCTCCGCCGTGTCCGGGTTCACCTGCGTCGCGGCGCAGCGCGGAATGCGCTTCTTCACGCGCAGCCGTGCCTGACCGACCTGGATTTCCTGGCCGACCCACTCGAATTCCCTCCAAGGGGCGGCGCCGGAGAAATAGACATTGGCGCGGAACCGCCGCTTGTGCCGCAGCGCGCCGACACGATGGGTCAGGTCGTCCAGGCTGGCAATGTTGATCAGGCTGACGACCTTGGCGCTGACGTCGCTGAACGAATGGCCGGGGACGTGGTGGAAACGCGGCACGCCGCGTGCCTCGGGCCCCAGGAACGCGGCGAGCCATACGGCGATCCTGTCCCGCCCCGGCTCGGTCAGAACATTCGCGATCACGACGTCGCCGGCCGGCGCCAGAATGGTCAGCTCCCCGCTGCGCGGATCGAAATTCGACCGCAGCAGCGCGGCACGGGCGTTCGCCATCAGGCACATGAAATGCGTCTTCTGCATCCACGAGGGCTGGGCCGGGTCGAACGGGGCGTCGCCCTGGGCCAGGGCAAACGCCCGGTCCCAGGGCAGCGTGCCGCCGGGCTCGACCACGGCGGTCTCCAGAGCCTCCGGGGTCAGTCCTTTGACGGGATAGCGGTAGAGGTGCTCGACGCGCATGACCCCCATCCCAGCAGCGAGTCGGCAGGGCGGCAAGCCTTGAGTTGATGAGCATCAATTCCTAGCTACGCGAGCGGGGTTAGCGTTCCGCCGCCTGCTTAGAGGGGCGGGGCGCAGATCGCCTTGTGGGGGACACAGAGACATGGACATCGAAAAATTCACCGAACGGGCGCGCGGCTTCCTGCAGGCCGCGCAGACCATCGCGATCCGGGAATTCCACCACCAGCTGACGCCCGAGCACCTGCTCAAGGCGCTGCTGGATGACGAGGAGGGGGCGGCCGCGGGACTGATCCGGGCCGCCGGCGGCGACGACCGCGCCGTGCGCACGGCGGTCGAGCAGGAGCTTGGCAAATACTCGAAGGTCAGCGGCGGGGGCGCAAGCCAGCCGCAGGCAACGCCCGGGCTTGTGCGCGTGCTGGACGCGGCGCAGCGGTCGGCGGAGAAGGCCGGCGACGAGTATGTGGCGCAGGACCGGCTGCTGCTGGCGCTCGCGGCCAGCGACGGCGCCGCGGCGCGCGCGCTGCGCAACGCCGGCGCGACGCCGCAGGCGCTGGAGAAGGCGGTCGCCGACATCCGCAAGGGCCGCAAAGTGACCAGCCCCAACGCGGAAGCCAATTTCGACGCGCTGAAGAAATACGCGCGCGACGTCACCGCCCTGGCGCGGGAAGGCAAACTCGACCCGGTGATCGGGCGCGACGAGGAGATCCGGCGCACCATCCAGGTGCTGGCCCGCCGCACCAAGAACAATCCCGTGCTGATCGGCGAACCCGGCGTGGGCAAGACCGCGATCGTCGAGGGCCTGGCGCTGCGCATCGTCAACGGCGACGTGCCGGAGGCGCTGAAGGACAAGCGGCTGATGTCGCTCGATCTCGGCGCGATGGTGGCCGGCGCCAAGTATCGCGGCGACTTCGAGGAACGGCTAAAGGCCGTGCTGAAGGAGATCGAGGAGGCGGGCGGCGAGATCGTCCTGTTCATCGACGAGATGCACACGCTGATCGGCGCCGGCAAGGCGGACGGCGCGATGGACGCGTCCAACCTCTTGAAGCCGGAACTGGCCCGCGGTGCGCTGCACTGCATCGGCGCGACGACGCTCGACGAATATCGCAAGCACGTGGAGAAGGACGCGGCGCTGGCGCGGCGGTTCCAGCCGATTTTCGTGGGCGAGCCGAGCGTTGCCGACACGATCAGCATCCTGCGCGGCATCCGGGAGAAGTACGAGCTTCACCACGGCGTGCGGATCACCGACGGGGCGCTGGTCGCGGCAGCGACGCTGTCGAACCGCTACATCACCGACCGCTTCCTGCCGGACAAGGCGATTGACCTGATCGACGAGGCGGCGAGCCGGCTGCGGATGCAGGTGGACAGCAAGCCCGAGGAGCTGGACGAGCTGGATCGGCGCATCCTGCAACTCAAGATCGAGCGGGAGGCGTTGAAGCGCGAGGACGACCCCGCAAGCCGCGAGCGGTTGGAAAAACTGCAGCATGAGCTGGCGGGACTGGAGGAGCGCAGCAACGCGCTGACCGCCGCGTGGAAGGCAGAAAAGGAAAAGCTCGTGCAGAACCAGTCGCTGAAGGAGCGGCTGGACCGGGCGCGCAGCGACGTCGAGGTGGCGCAACGCCGCGGCGATCTGCAACGCGCATCGGAACTGCTCTACGGCGTGATCCCCGACCTCGAAAAGCAGATGGCGAAGGCGCAGGACGGCGGCCGGCTGGTGAACGAGGCGGTGACCGAGGAGCAGGTGGCGCACGTCGTCTCCCGCTGGACGGGCGTCCCCGTCGACAAGATGCTCGAAGGCGAGCGCGGAAAACTGCTGCGCATGGAGGACGCGCTGCGCAAGCGCGTGGTCGGGCAGGAGGAGGCGCTGAAGGCGGTGGCCAACGCGGTGCGGCGCGCCCGCGCCGGCCTGCAGGACCCGAACCGCCCGATCGGTAGCTTCTTGTTCCTGGGCCCTACCGGCGTCGGCAAGACCGAGCTGACGAAAGCGCTCGCCGAATTCCTGTTCGACGACGAGCGGGCGATGGTGCGGATCGACATGAGCGAATTCATGGAGAAGCACTCTGTTTCGCGGCTCATCGGGGCACCGCCGGGCTACGTCGGCTACGACGAGGGCGGCGTGCTCACCGAGGCGGTGCGGCGGCGGCCGTACCAGGTGATCCTGTTCGACGAGGTCGAGAAGGCGCACGAAGACGTGTTCAACGTGCTGCTGCAGGTGCTCGACGACGGGCGGCTGACCGACGGGCAGGGCCGGACCGTCGACTTCAAGAACACGATCATCGTGCTGACGAGCAATCTCGGCAGCGACATCCTGGCGGCGCAGCCGGACGGCGAAGACCTGTCGATGGCCTACAAGGGCGTCATGGAGGTGGTGCGCAGCCACTTCCGGCCGGAGTTCCTGAACCGGCTGGACGAGATCGTGATGTTCCGCCGGTTGCAGCGCAGTGAGATGGCCTCGATCGTCGAGATCCAGCTCGGCCGGTTGCGCAGCCTGCTGGCCGACCGGCACATCACGCTGGAGCTGGACCGCAGCGCCTTGGACTGGTTGGCCGCGGAAGGCTACGACCCGGTGTACGGGGCGCGGCCGCTGAAGCGGGTCATCCAGCGCAGCCTGCAGAATGCGCTGGCCGGGCTCATTCTCGAAGGCACGGTGAAGGACGGCGAAACGGTGCGTGTCTCGGCCGGCGTTGGCGGGCTGGCGATCAACGGCCGGCTGGCCGAGGCTGCCTGAAGCCAGGCCGCGCCGCGTATACGGGCACACGTGTCGTCGAGAGGCATCGCCTTTCGGCGACACGTGCTGCCAGGCGCGCGAACGTTCCCTTCCGGGTTTGCCAGATGCCGGCGGCCGTGCCTTGATATGAACGTACTGCGCCGCCGGACAACGAGCGGGCGACCGGTCCACTTGGGGGGAAAGCCATGACGATGGATTTGCGACAGCAACATGCTGCGAAGAAAGTGCGACGTCGGGGGCTGCCGCCGCGCAGCGAACTCGCCGTTCTCGCAGCGGCGATTCTGGTCTGCGCCGGCGCTCTCACGGCGCGGGCCGAAACGCGGGCGGTGCCTTTCCCGGCATGGCCGGAGCCGCAGGTCGATGCTCATATCAGCGTCGATCAGGCCAAGGCGATCGTCGCCGCGCGCACCAAGCGGCAGACCGAGTGGAGCGGCCCGACCAGCGGCCCGAAGGCGACCGACCAGCCGGTCACGATCGCCTGGGTCTCCGGAGATGAATCTACGCGACCTATATCGGCTGGGGCCGCGGCGTGAAGGAGGCAGCCAAGGCGCTTGGCTGGACCGTGCAGACCTTCAACGGCCAGGGCACCGTCAGCGGCCAGTTGGCGGCGATGCAGCAGGCGCTGGTGTCGCACCCGACCGCGATCATCACCCCCGCCGATGCGGGAGCGTTGCAGAAACCGATCAAGGACGCGATCGCCGCCGGCATTCCGGTCATCGGCATTCATGCAACCGCGTTCCCCGGCCCGCACCCCGACCTCGGCCTCTATCAGAACATCGCCTCCTCGGCCGCCGAGATCGGCAAATCGCAGGCCGCCTATGTGATCGCGATGTCGGACGGCAAGGCACGCGACCTGCACATGGTCGACAACAGCTTCGCCATCGCCCGCTTCAAGGCGAAGGCCGCGACCGAGCCGGTGAAAAACTGCGAGGGCTGCAAGTTCCTCGAAATCATCGACGTGCCGATCGGCGAACTGACCACGCGGGTGGCGCCGGCAACCTCGGGGATCCTCGCGCGCTACGGCGACGACTGGTGGATGACGACGTGCTGCGACGACTACTACCCCTATGTCGCAGCCTCGCTGCGCGCCGCCGGCATCCCGACCGACAAGGTGCATCTGGTCGGTGCCGACGCGCCGCCGCAGAACTACGACATGATCCGCAAGGGCAACTACGAAGTGGCGAGCGTGCCGGAGCCGAGCACGCTGTTCGGCTACGAGGCGATCGACGCGGTGGTTCGGGCGATGGCCGGCGAGCCGCCGGCCAAGTTCGTGCAGCCGACCTACATCATCACCAAGGACAACGCCAACGAGGAAGGCGGCAAGAACAACGAGTTCGTGCCCGAGAACAATTTTGCCTGCCACTACCTGAACATCTGGAAGGGCACGAACAACCCCTGCTGAGCGACGTGGCGACCGACACCAGGCCGGTGCTGGAGATCACCGGCCTGACCAAGCGGTTCTTCGGCATCCTGGCCCTCGACGATGTCGGCATGTCGGTCTCGGCGGGCGAGATCCATGCGCTGGTCGGCGAAAACGGCGCCGGCAAGTCGACGCTGATCAAGATCCTGGCCGGGGTACATGCACCGGATGCCGGCCGGATCCGGCTTGGCGGATCGGACGTGCATCCGCATCTGCACAAGCTGCCGCTCTCGTTCGTGCACCAGGATCTGGGGCTCGTCGACGATCTCAGCGTCGGCGAGAACGTGGCGCTGGTCGCCGGCTTCCCGCGCTGGGCGGGCCTGATCGACTGGGGCCGGGTCTGGCGGCGTGCGGTCGAGATCTACCAGGCGATGGAGGTGGTGCCGCCCGACCCTCGGATGCCCGTCGGCGGGCTATCGGCCGCGAGCAAGGCCGTGCTCGGCATCGTCCGCGCGCTGTCCCGGCACGCGCAGGTGGTGGTGCTCGACGAGCCGACCGCTTCGCTGCCGGAACCCGATGCGCAGCACCTGTTCGACGTGCTGCGCAGGCTGCGCGCAACCGGCACCGGCATCATCTACGTCACCCACCGGCTGAACGAGCTGTTCGGCTTCGCCGACCGCATCACGGTGCTGCGGGACGGCCGCCACGTGCGCACGGCGCCCACCTCCGACATGACGCCCGCAAGCCTCGTGCAGGACATGCTGGGCCGGCCGATCGAGACGATGCACGTGCCACACCTCGCGGCGCCGAGTGCGGCGCCGGTGGTGCAGGTGTCGGACCTTCGCATCGCCGGCATCGGGCCGCTGAGCTTCGCGGTGGCGCCCGGCGAGATCGTCGGGCTGGTCGGCCTGCAGGGGGCCGGGCACGAGATGATCGGGCGGGCGATCTTCGGGGCGATGCGGCCGCACGGCGGAGAGATCCGGCTCGACGGCGCCGTGCTGCCGCCGGAGGACGGCATCCACGGACGGATCGCCAAAGGCATCGCACTGCTGGCCGGCGATCGCGGGCGGGAAAACGCGCTGCCCGGCATGTCGGTGACGGAGAACCTGCTGCCGAACCCGGCGATCGTCCGCGCCGACCCCTGGCGTCCCGTCTCGCCCGGCGCGGAACGGCGACGCACCGCCGCGACGCTGGCCCGGCTCGACGTGCGGCCGCCGGACCCGGCCGCATTGATCGAATGGCTCAGCGGCGGCAACCAGCAGAAGGTGTTCGTCGGGCGCTGGCTCGCCTCGAACGCGCGGCTCTACGTGATGGAGGAGCCGACCGCGGGCGTCGACATCGGCGCCAAGTTCGCGATCCACACGCTGCTGCGCGACGCGGCGGACCAGGGTGCGGCGATTCTGGTGGTGTCCTCGGACTTCGAGGAGGTGGCGACGCTGTGCGACCGGGCGCTGGTGATCAGCCGCGGCCAGATCGCGGGCGAACTGCACGGGGCCGCCCTGACGGTCGACAACGTGCTCGCGCGGGCCTCGCTCGGCGCCGGGCACGTCGCCGCATGATCCGGCGAACGGCGCGGTGCGGGACATGGTGAGCGCCGGCGGCACGCCCCGGCGCACGGGCAGCCGGCGGCTTTCGGACCTCGCCGCGGTCTACGGGCTCGCGGTTGTGTTCGTCCTGGTGATGCTGCTGTTCGGCGCGCTGCGCCCGCACACCTTCTTCAGCTCGATCAACATCAACACCGTGATGGTCGGCCAGTCGGTCACGGCGATTCTGGCGCTCGGCGAGATGGTGCCGCTCGCGACCAAGCAGTTCGACCTGTCGGTCGGCTTTCATCTCGGCATGGCGCAGATCCTGATCATTGGCCTGCAGGTCAACAGCGGTCTGCCCTGGGGCGCTGCGGCCGCGGTCGTGCTGGTCCTCGCCGTGCTGGTCGGCGCCGCGAACGGCATTCTGGTCACGCGGTTCGGCATCAACTCGTTCATCGCGACGATGGGCGTGGGCACGCTGCTGTATGGCGTCTCCAACTGGTACAGCGGCGGCCAGCAGATCGTCGCCCCGAACCTGTCGGACAGTTTCACCAACCTCACGGCAATTTTCTGGCACATTCCGTTGCCTGCGGTGTACGTGGCGATCACCGCGTTCATCCTCTGGATCGTGACCGAACGGCTGCCGGTCGGGCGCAGCCTCTACGTGATCGGCGCAAGCCCGCGCGCCGCGGAACTGACGGGCATCCGCATCAAGCGCTACATCACCGGCGCCTTCGTCGCCTCGGGATTCCTGAGCGGCATCGCCGGCATCATGCTCGGCAGCATCCTGGAGACCGGCACGCCGTCGACCGGTCCCGAATACCTGCTGCCCGCCTTCGCGGCGACGCTGCTGGGCGCGACCTCGATCCATCCCGGTCGCGTCAACGTGGTGGGAACGCTGCTCGCGGTGCTGATCCTGGCGTTCTCGTTCTCCGGCGTGCAGCAGCTCGGCGCCGCGTTCTACATCCAGTATTTCTTCAACGGCGGCATCCTGATCGTCGCCGTCGGCCTTTCCGTCTATGCTGCGGCGCGGCGCCGACGGGCCGCCACTGCGGCCACCGAGCGCGCTTCGACCTGAGCTACGGCTTGGCCGCGCCCCGCGTGTTGACGTAGATCGCATACAGCGACGTGTGCCCGCAGATATACAGCCGGTTGCGGGCGGGTCCGCCGAACGCGACGTTGGCAACTTTCTCCGGCACCGGGATCTTGCCGATCAGGTCGCCGCCCGGCGTGACGCACTGCACGCCGTCGCCGGCGCTGGTCCAGATGTTGCCGTCCACGTCGACGCGGAACCCGTCGGCGATGCCCGGCGAAATGTCCGCGAGCACGCGCGAATTGCTCAGCCTGCCGTCATCGGCGACGCTGAACGCGCGAATATGGTGCGGCCAGTCCGGGTTCGGCCAGAACCCGGAATCGGCGACATAGAGGAGAGATTCGTCGGGCGAGAACGCCAGCCCGTTCGGTCGCTTGAAGTCATCGACCGCAATCCGCAGCGAGCCGTCGCGCGGGTCGAAGCGGTAGACGTTGCAGGCGCCGATTTCGCTCTCCGCCTTGCCGCCCTCGTACTCGGCCGAGATCCCGTAGGTCGGGTCGGTGAACCAGATCGTCCCGTCGGACTTCACGACCACATCGTTCGGCGCATTGAGCCGCTTGCCCTCGTAGCGATCGGCGATGACGGTGATCGAGCCATCATGCTCCGTCCGCGTGACGCGCCGCGTCTGATGCTCGCAGGTCAACAGCCGCCCCTCGCGGTCGCGCGTGTTGCCGTTCGAGAAGTTGGAGGGCGCGCGAAAGATGCTGACCGCGCCTGTCTCCTCATCAAGGCGCCACATCCGGTTGTTGGGGATGTCACTCCAGATCAGGCAGCGCAGGTCGGCGAAATAGGCCGGACCCTCCGCCCAGCGCATGCCGGTGTGCAGCCGCTCCAGCCAGACGATCGGGATCGTATACTGGCGGAACCGTGCGTCGATGACTTCGAACGGATCGCTCATCGTCGGGTCCATCCTGTTTGGTTGACGTTCCAGTCCCCGTGCGGCATTCCCGCCGCCGCGGCCGCAGATTGCCCCGGCCCGCCGCCATTGGCGAGGGGTGCGTCACGCGGCACCGCTGTAGCCGATGCGCGCCACCGAGCCGCGCAGGCGCGGGTCCGGGCGGGGCACGGCGGAGATCAGCGATCGCGTGTAGGCATGGCGCGGCGCATCGCAGATCTGGCTCGTCTCGCCAAGCTCGACCACCTTGCCCAGATGCATCACCGCGACCCGGTCGCAGACATAGCGCACCACGCTGATGTCGTGGCTGATGAACAGATAGCTGAGGCCGAGATCCTCGCGCAGCTGCAGCAGCAGGTCGAGCATCTGCGCCCGCAGCGATACGTCCAGCGCCGAGGTCGCCTCGTCGGCCACGATCAGCTGCGGCTCGAGCGCGATGGCGCGGGCGATGCCGATGCGCTGGCGCTGCCCGCCCGAGAACGCGTGCGGATAGCGGCGCAGCATGTCCGGCGAAAGCCCGACCTTGCGCATCAGCGCGGCCACGCGATCGTGCAGCTCCCCACCGGCGGCGATGCGATTGTTGACGAGTGGCTCGGCGATGATCTGGAACACCGTCATGCGCGGATTGAGCGAGGCGAACGGGTCCTGGAAGATCATGCGGATCTCGCCCCAATAGGGTTTGAGCGCACGCGCCGGCAGGGCCGCCAGATCGACTTCGCCGGCTGCCCGGCTTCGGAAGCGGATGCTGCCGCCGGACGGCCGCAGCACGCGCAGCACGCAGCGCCCGAGCGTCGTCTTGCCCGACCCGCTCTCGCCGACGATGCCGAGCGTCTCGCCGCGATAGAGGTCGAAGCTCACGCCATCGACCGCCGTGACCGTGTCGCCGGACGGCTTGCGAAACAGCCGCGCGCGCGGCGCGAACCGCATGCTGAGATCTCGAACCCGCAGCAGCGGTTCCCGGGCGGGCGCGACACCGTCAGGGTCGGCGCCCGGCCCGGTCGCACGATGCGCGCGACGCTCCAGCTTCAACACCGACGCGAGCAGGCGCCGCGTGTAGGGGTGCTGCGGATCGTGAAAAATGGCGTCGACCGGACCGCGTTCGACAATCCGGCCAAGCTGCATCACCGCAACTTCTTCAGCGATCTCGGCGACCACGCCCATGTCGTGGGTGATGAACATCACCGACATGCCGTAGCGCGCCTGCAGTTCCCTGAGCAGATCGAGGATTTCGGCCTGCGTGGTGACATCGAGCGCGGTGGTCGGCTCGTCGGCGATCAGCAGTTTGGGCTCGCACGCCAGCGCCATCGCCGTCATGGCACGCTGGCGCATGCCGCCCGAGAATTCGAACGGGTAGCTGTCCAGGCTCTGCCGCGGTCGGGGCATGCGGACCTGTTCCAACACCTCGACAGCGCGATCCCGCGCCTCGGCCTTCGACACCCGGCGGTGCAGCCGGATTGCCTCCACGATCTGGTGCCCGATCGTGTGCACCGGGCTGAGGCTGGACATCGGCTCCTGGAAGATCATCGAGATGTCGCGCCCGCGGATGGAACGCACCTGCGGCCCGCGCGGGTCCAACTTTGCAATGTCGACGATGCCGCCGGCATCGTGCAGCAGGATCTCGCCGCCGACGATCCGCCCGGGGCGCGGCACGATCTGCAGGATCGACCGCGCCATCACGCTTTTGCCGCTGCCGCTCTCGCCGACCACGCACAGTGTCTTGCCGCGCTTCAGCGAAAGGCTCGCCTCCTGCACCGCCTGGACGATGCCGAACCCGGTGTCGAACCACGTGCTGAGGTTCTTCACCTCCAGCAGCATGTCTTCGGTCGCCGGCCCCTTCGGCATCTCAGACACTGTAAGGATCCGCGGCATCGCGCAGCCCGTCGCCGACAAAATTCAGCGCCAGCACCGCGACGACGACGGCGATGCCGGGCGCGAACAGCCAGGGTGCCGTCGAGATCGAGCGGATGTTCTGCGCCTCCTGCAGCAGCACGCCCCAACTCACGACCGGCGGCTGCAGGCCGAGACCGAGAAAGCTCAGCGCCGTCTCTGCCAGGATCATGTTGGGGATGGCCAGGCTGACCTCGGCGATGATGTGGCTGACGAACGACGGCACCATGTGGCGGAAGATGATGCGCGGCTCGCTCGCGCCGTCGAGCCGGGCGGCTGTGACGAAATCCTCGGTGCGCAGCGCGAGGAAGCGCCCGCGCACGACGCGCGCCAGGTTGGTCCAGCCATAGAGCGAAAGAATGATGGTGATGCAGAGATAGATCCTGAGCGGCGGCCAGTTGGGCGGCAGCGCGGCGGCAAGGCCGAGCCACAACGGCGTCGTCGGCAGCGACAGGATGAACTCGATGACGCGCTGGATCGCGTGGTCGATGCGGCCGCCATAGTAGCCGGAAATGCCGCCGAGGACGACGCCGAGCAGCAGGCTCAGGGTCACGCCGACGAGCCCGATCGACATGGAAACGCGCGTGCCATAGACGATGCGGCTGAACAGATCGCGTCCAAGCCGGTCGGCGCCGAGCAGGTACATCGGATCGCCCAGGTGCACCGGGCCGATCAGCTTGTGTTCGAGCGTGAAGACGCCCCAGAGCCGGTACGGCTCCGATCGGACGAAGAAGGCGACCGGGATCTCGACCTGCGGGTCGACCACGAACACCCGGCGCAGCGCGGCCTTGTCGATGGTGACCTTGTATCCGTTCACATGCGGCCGCAGCGCGAGGCCGCCGGCCGCGTCGCGATCGAACAGATGCACCATCTGCGGCGGCGCGTAGGTGTAGCGCGGGGTAAAGGCAAACGGATCGAACGGCGCCACGCATTCGCAGAACGCCGCGACCAGATAGATCAGCAGCAATACGACGGCGCTCGCCATCGCGACGCGGTGGCGACGGAACCGCCACCACATGAGCTGCCATTGCGAAGCGACCGCCCGGCTGCCAATGGCGAGCCGGCCGGCGGCGGCGAGCGCTGCAAGCTCGGTGTCGGCGGGGTCGGGCGCGGCGTTGCTAGCGGTCAAAGCGGATGCGCGGATCGAGCCACGCCAGCAGCAGGTCGGAGAGCAGCGTCCCGATCAGCACGAAGATGCACTGGAACAGCAGCAGCGCGCCGGCCAGGTACTGGTCCTGGGTCTTCAGCGCCTGGATCAGGATCGGCCCCGATGTCGGCAGGCTCAGCACGCTCGCGACGATCACGTCGCCCGAAACCAGCGTCGGCAACACCCAGCCGACGGTGCTGATGAACGGGTTGAGCGCGACCCGCACCGGGTAGCGCAACGTCAGCGTCAGCTCGGGCAGGCCCTTGGCCCGGCCGGTCTCGACATACGGCTTGTGCAGCTCGTCCAGCAGATTGGCGCGCATGATGCGCACCAGTGCCGCAATGCCGGCGACACCCAGAACCACGACGGGGATCCACAGATGCCGCAGTAGGTCGAGCAGGCGTGCCCAGCTCCACGGCGCCAAGGCGAAATCCGGCGAGAACAGGCCGCCGACCGAGTAGCCCATGTAGACGACCGAGATGTACATCACGAACAGCGCGAGCAGAAAGTTGGGCGTCGCCATGCCGAGAAAGCCCAAGGCCGTGATGACGTAGTCGCCGAGCTTGTACTGGTGCAGCGCCGAGTAGATACCGATCGGAAACGCGACGGCCCAGACGAAGACGAGCGTGCAGGTCGCGATCAGGAACGTCATGCCAAGCCGCGACCAGATCAGCTGGGCCACCGGCACGCGGTACTCGAAGGATACGCCAAGGTCGCCCTGCAACGCGTTGCCGATCCAGGTCAGGTATTGCACGTAGAGCGGCCGGTCGAGCCCGTAGTGATGGCGCAGGTTGTCGAGCGTCGCCTGGTCGGCCGGCGCGCCCGAGGTCGCGAGGTCGGCGGCATAGCTGGTCACGAAATCCCCGGGCGGCAGGCGCATGATGACGAAGGAAACCAGCGACACCGCGAAGAACGATGGGATCATCCACGCCAGACGATAGAGTATGAAACGGGCCATGCGTCCCCCTCCGCCATGCAACCGAACGGCCGCCCGACCCGGGGTCGGACGGCCGTCGTGCCCGCCGTGGACGCACTACTTCGAGAAGTAGTACTGCTCGGTATTGCTGGCCGCCGGGCTCGGGTAGGTCCAGGCGGTCCATGCAACCGGCACGTTGTGCATGTTGTTCTTGACCACCGCATACAGGTCGCCCGGCGTGCTGATGCCGAACGCGTAGAACTCGTCGGCCGAGATATCGAGCAGCTGCTTGAACAGCGCCTGCTGCTTCGCCGCATCGGAGGACGCCATGACCTGGCGGTACAGGTCCATCTGCTTCTTGACTTCGGCCGGCGGCTCCTCGCCGCTCTTGCCGCCGCTCGCGAACCAGTCGCCCCAGGCGACCGCGAACAGCGATTCGTTCCAGAACGGGAAGTAGAACGTCGGCTCCAGCAGCGCGTCCGCGGAGCCGCCGCTGCCCTCGAACACGGTCGCATCCTGTTCGTTCTTGTCCTTGCGGTCATAGAACAGCGTACGATCGACCGTCTGCGCCCGGGCGTCGACGCCGATCTTCTGCCAGTATTGCACCACAAGCTGCGTCGCATCGAGCCAGTCGCCGAGTGCCGGGATCACCATGATGCTGAAGCTGATCCGGTTGCCGTCGGGGCCGAGGCGGAACCCTTGGCCGTCCTTCTTCGGATACGCCTTGTCCAGGTACTCGTTCGCCTTGGCGACGTCGTAGTCGGTGTATTGCTTGGCGAGCTTCTCGTCGTAATATGCCGATTCTTTCCGCGGCCCGGCCTGCCACGGCTCGCCCTGGCCCAGATAGGCGGAATCGATGATCGCCTTGCGGTCGATCGCGTACGACAGGCCGATGCGGAAATCCTTGTTGTCGAAGATCGCCCGCTTCACCTTGTCCTTGCTGGTCAGGTTCAACGAGATTGTCGCCGTGTTCATGTCGGAGTTCTTCTCGTCGATGAGCCGGTAGTTGCCCTTCGCCGCGTTGTCGATGAACACCGCGCGGTTGGAGTTGGAGTTGATGTGGCGGTCCTGGTAGTCGATCTCGCCGTTCACCACCTTCAGCACCAGGGTCTGCACGTCGGCGTTCACGCTGATCTGCAGCTTGTCGATGTACGGCAGCTGGTTGCCTGCGGTGTCGACCTTGAAGTAGTAGGGGTTGCGCTCGAACGTCACTACGGTCGCGCCGCCGACATACGGGTCCTTGATCACCCAGGGCTCCATCACCGGACGCTGCGGGTTCTGCCAGCGTTCGTTCGCCTCGGTGTCCAGCCCGCACTTCTTGATGAACAGCTCGGACCAGCTCTTCACGCCGGCGGCCTTCACCTGCGCGTCCAGATCCGTCGTGTTGTACTGCGGCATGAACTGCTTGCAGTAGTGCATCGCCATCATGTCGATCTGCACGCCGTAGACGCTGGCGAGGCGCGGCAGAAACAGCCCATAGGGGCCGGCGAACTTGATCTTGAAGCTCTGGTCGTCGATCTTGGTGAACTCGCCGACCTGGTCCTTGACCGTGAGCCAGTCCGGCGGGCTCGGGAACAGATCCTTGTTGCGGGCGATGTCGTTGACGAAGAAGCCGACGTCATCGGACGTGAACGGCTGGCCGTCCGACCACTTCAGGCCCTTGCGCAGCTTGAACGTGAACTCGGTCGCGTCGGCATTGCCCGAGAATTCCTCGGCAAGATTCGGGATCACCTTGCCGGTCCAGTCGCGATCCCACGCCACCAGCGGCTCGTAGCCGGTGATCCGGAACATCCAGTTGCGGTCGGAGCCGCCGACCATGCCGCTGCGCCAGGTGCCGCCGTACTGGCCCACCTGCTCGACCGGCGTCTCGACCCGCGGGTTGTCCGGCAGGCGCTGCGCGACCGGCGGCAGCTTTCCCGCCTTCACCATTTCGTCCAGCATCGGCGCCTGGTGGTAGTCGGCCGCCCATGCGGAGATTGCACCGCACACCGTCGCCGCGAAGATGCCTGCGGCCAGCAGGCGGCCGGAACGGCTCGGCAAATGCGCCACCGTGGGCTGCTTTGTCACGAGTGCCTCTCCCCATTCTTGTTTCGCCTTTCGGCCGCCGGCCGCTTGCCGTTCTGGCGCGGCAGCTTGCGCGACACTGTCGCATTGGCGTACCCCTGTCGAGGGGTGGCGCCGCTTCGGCAAAGGCGGGATCACGGAAACTACCGAGTTCGGAACGGAACCATGAGCGCAATGCGCATCGCCTCGGTCGAAGCCCTGCACCTGCGCCTCGGCCGCGTCGAGAACAAGGCCGACGGCACGCAGGAGGTGCTGCTGGTGCGCATCACCACCGAGACCGGCCTGGTCGGCCACGGCGAGGCGGTCTCCAACGCGACCGTCGCGCGCGCGATCGTCGAGGCGCCGCGCTCGGCGCCATTCCGGCACGGGCTTGGCGTCACCCTGGTCGGCGCCGATCCGCTGGAGCCGGAGGCGCGCTGGCTCGACATGTACAATGCGACCCGCTGGTACGGCCGCCGCGGCGCCGCGATCCACGCCATCGCGGCGGCGGACACGGCGCTATGGGACATCGTCGGCCAGAGCCGCTCGCTGGCCTGCCACGCGGTCTGGGGCACGCGCCGGCGACGCGTGCCCGCTTATGCCAGCGTGCTGTTCCCGGACAGCGCCGCCGAAGGCGCGGCGCTCGCCGCATCGCTCGCGGGGCGCGGGTTCAAGGCGATCAAGTTCGGCTGGAACCGGTTCGGCCGGGATCGCGACTGGGACTGCGCAATGCTGGCGGCGATCCGCGATGCGATCGGCCCGGACGTCGGCCTCGCGGTCGATGCCGGCCGCGTCTGGCGCGCCGACGAGGCGATCGCCCGCGCGCCCGAACTGTTCGACCGGTTTTCCATCCTGTGGCTTGAGGAGCCGCTGCACGAGGACGACCTGGACGGCTATGGCCAACTCACCCGGTCGCTCGGCGCGGGCCGCATCGCCACCGGCGAGACCGAGGAGCGGGAGAGCGATTTCGCCGCGCTGCTCGATCGCGGCGTGCGGGTGATCCAGCCCGATGTCGGCCGCGCCGGCGGCCTGACGGTGTGCCGCCGGCTGTCCACGCTCGCGCACTCCCGGCCGGGCGCGTGGTGCCTGCCGCACTGCTTCGGCACCGGCGTCAACCTCGCCGCCTCGGCGCAGTGGATGGCCGCCGCCGAGGAAGCGCCGTTCATGGAATATCCGTTCACCCCTTCGCCGCTGCGCAACGAGCTCGTGCTCGGCATGCCGCAGATGGTCGATGGCATGGTCGAGATCGGCGACGCGCCCGGCCTCGGCATCACGCTCGATCCGGACGTGATCGCGCGGTTTCGGGTGGGCTGAGGTGCCCCGCGACCCGCGCCACGACGTGTTGTTCGCGCCGCTCCGCATCGGCCCGAAAACCCTGAAAAACCGCTTCTACCAGGTGCCGCAATGCACCGGCGCCGGCGCCCTGAAGCCTGGCGCCAACGCCGCCCACCGCGCGGTCAAGGCCGAGGGCGGCTGGGCGGCGCTGTGCACCGAATCCTGCTCGATCCACCCCGAGGTCAACCAGACGCTCTCGACCTGCACGACCATCTGGGACGAGGGCGACGTGGTCGCCCACCGCCAGATGACCGACGCCTGCCATCAGTGGGGCGCGCTGGCCGGCATCGAGCTCGGCGCCGGCGGGGTCAAGGACAATCTGCTGACCCGCTACGTCGCCCCCGCCTTCGACCGCTTCCCCTCCGGCGGCATCCCCAAGGTCTACACCTACGAAGCGCGCGAGGAGGATATCCGGCGCGTCATGCAGATGTACGCCGATGCCGCGCGCCGCGCGATCGATGCCGGGTTCGACATCATCTACATCCACGGCGCCGCCGGCGTGTTCCCGATGCACGCGCTGTCGCGCCACTTCAATCGCCGCACCGACCGCTACGGCGGCAGCTTCGAAAACCGCGCGCGCTTCTGGACCGAGGCGCTGGAGACGATCCGCACCGTTGCCGACGGCCAGTGCGCCATCGCCACCCGGATCGCCATCGACGATCTTGCCGGCCCCTGGGGCCTCGAACTGCACGACGAAGGGCTGCGCTTCGTCGAGTTGGTCACGCGCCGCGGGCTGGTGGACCTCTGGGACGTCATCATCGGCGGCGCCGGCGAGGATAACTGGGGCGAGGATTCCGGCCCTTCGCGCTTCTACAGGAGCAACCACCAGGCGCCGTGGAACCGCGAGGTCAAGCGCATCGCCGACGTCCCCGTGGTCGGCGTCGGACGCTTCACCGATCCCGACGAAATGGCACGCGTGATCACCTCCGGCCAGCTCGACATCATCGGCGCCGCGCGTCCCTCGATCGCCGACCCGTTCCTGCCGCGCAAGATCGACGAAGGTCGGATCGAGGACATCTGCGAGTGCATCGGCTGCAACGTCTGCATCTCGCGCTTCAATCTCGGCACCACGATCATCTGCACGCAGAACCCCACGGTGATGGAGGAGTACCGCCGCGGCTGGCATCCCGAGCGTTTTGCACCGGCGCCGCTCGCATCCAGCGCGCTTGTGGTCGGTGCAGGGCCGTCGGGCCTGGAGTGCGCGCGGGTCCTGGGCCTGCGCGGCTACAAGGTCAGTCTCGTCGAGGCCGACCGGACGCTTGGCGGACATCTCCGCGACGTCGTCCGGCTGCCCGGGCTCGCCGAATGGGGCCGCGTGGTTAGTTTTCGCGAGAGCCAGCTGAAACGCATGGCCAACGTGGAAATCCTGCGCGGCGCCGGCACGGTGGGCGCCGACGACGTACTCGCCTTCGGCGCAACCCGCGTCGTGCTGGCGACCGGCGCGCGGTGGGTCGGCAACGGCCTCGGCGCGATGGGGCCGGACGCCGTTCCCGGCGCGGCCGCCGAGCACCCCTATTGCGTCACCCCGGAGCAGTTCTTCGCCGGCAAGCCCGTCGGCCGGCGCGTCGTCATCCTCGACGCCGACGGCTACTTCATGGCCAGCAGCATATCCGAGATGCTGGCCGATCAGGGCCGGCAGGTCACCATCGTGACGCAGCTCGAAAAGCTTGCGCCGATGACCGACCTCACGCTCGAGGGCTACAACATGAAACGCCTGCTGCGCGAGAAGGGCATCCACGAGCGTGTCGGCCACTGGGTCGAGGCAGTACGTCCGGCGGGCGACCATGTCCAGGTGCTCGCCTACGACCTCTTCCGCGACGGCCCCACGCGAACCTCCGAGCCGGCAACTGGCGTCTTTCCCCGCAGGCTTGGCACTGCGGTCGAGATCCTGGCCTGCGACACCGTCATCCTTTGCACCGCGCGGCAGTCGCGCACCGAACTGTTCGATGCGCTCTACGCGCGGCGCGACGAATGGCCGGCGCACGGCATCGAAGTCGTGGTGCGCTCCGGCGACTGTCTGGCGCCGCGCTACCTTGCGGACGCGATCTTCGACGGCCACCGCATCGCCCGCGAATTCGAATCGGCAAATCCCGAGCGTCCGCGCGCGATGATCCGCGAACGCCAGGTCTGGGGCCAGCACGTGTTTCCGCAACTCGGCGATCCCGTCGTTTGATGAGGGAGCTGCCGTTGGCCAAGCCGCCAATCCTGGCTTAGAGTTCGACGCGTTCCTGCGCCGTGGAGCACGGCTCGGCAAGAAACTCAGGGGGGCAGCATGGTATCGGTCGAATGCGTGGTGGACAGCCGGTCGGAACTCGGCGAGGCGACCACGTGGGATCCGCGCGAGCAGGTGCTGTGGTGGGTCGACATCAAGTCGCGGCTGATCCACCGCTACGATCCGCAGACCCGCGAAGACCGCACCTTCGCCGCGCCGCACGACCTCGGCTGCCTGGCCGTGCGGGAGCGTGGCGGCCTGGTCGTGACGATGAGCGACGGTTTTTCCTTCTTCGACCCGGCGACCGGCGCGTTCGCGAAGATCGTCGACCCGGAGGCGCATCTGCCGGAAAACCGGTTCAACGACGGCAAGACCGACCGTCAGGGCCGCTTCTGGTCGGGGACGATGCACGACGCGACCGCAGCCAAGACCGGCTCGCTGTACCGGCTCGACGCCGACCTGACCTGCCACAAGGTGTTCGAAGGCGTGGTGTGCTCCAACGCGCTGGCATGGAGCCCGGACAGCCGAACCATGTATTATGCCGATACGTTCGAACACGCCGTCTGGGCGTTCGATTTCGATGCCGCGAGCGGCACTATCGCCAATCGGCGCGTGTTCATCGACACGCGGCCCACCGGCGGAGTGCCGGACGGCGGGACTGTCGATGTGGAGGGATGTTACTGGGTCACGCTGCCGCGCGCCGGCAAGGTCAATCGCTATGATCCCGGCGGACGCGAAATGCAGTCGATCCAGTTGCCGACGATGCTGCCGACCTGCGCCGGCTTTGGCGGGCGCAATCTCGACATCCTGTTCGTTACCACTGCAATCCTCGGGCGCAGTGCGGCGGAGATTGCAAACGAGCGCAATCCGGGCGGCCTGTTCGCGCTCGACGTGGGCGTGAAGGGACTGCCGGAGGCCTTTTTTCGCGGCTGAACTCAGGCACTTCCCTGGTCGCGCCGAGCGCGTCGATGCAGCGCCAGATTGGCGCCGACCGCGAGCAGGATCATCGCGCCCGTGGCGACGCCGTCCCAATACGCCGCGACGCCGAGCAGGATCAGGCCGCTGGTGATCATGCACAGGATCAGCACGCCGACCGTGCTGCCCAGGATGTCGCCGCGCCCGCCGTACAGGCCGACGCCGCCGATGATGATCGCGGCGATCACCTGCAGTTCGAGCCCGTTGCCCGCGTTCAACGGCGCGAGCCCGACCCGCCCGAACAGGATGATCGCGCCGAGTGCGCACAGCCCGCCCATTGCGACGAAGCACCGGAACTTGACGCGTGCGACGTCGATCCCGGCGTTGCGCGCCGCGGCGGCATTGCCGCCGGTCGCGTAGACATGGCTGCCGAAGCGCGTGGTCGCCAGCACGATGCCGCCGATCAGCACCACCACCAGCATCGCCACGAACATGTTCGGCACGTGCGTCCCGGGCAGGTTGGCGCGAATGATCTGGTAGAACGGCAACGCGGTGTTCTTGGCCGGGATCGGGTAGCCGCTGGAAATGACGTTGGTGGCGCCCCGCAGCAACGCCAGCATGCCGAGCGTGGTGATGAACGAGGGCAGCCCGACCCGCGTCACCAGCACGCCGTTGACCGCCCCGATCAGCAGCCCGATCGCCACGACGACGAGCGCGGCGACGATCGGATCGAAACCAAGGCGCTCATTTTGATACGACATCAGGATGAGCAAAAAGCTGTAGTGCGAGCCGATCGACAGGTCGAGTTCGCCGGCCACGAACAGGAACGTCATGCCGACGCCGAGAATGCCCAGGATCGAGGCGCGGCGGGCCAGTTCCATCATCGTGTAGGCGGCCAGGAAGCGGTGCGCGGCGAGCGCGAAGAACACGAACAGCACGACCGCCACAAGCAGGATCGCGGTGTCGCGATGCATCAGCACGCGCCGCCACGCCGGCGCCGCACGGCCGACGTCGCCCGCGCTTTCCTCGGCGAGCGCGTCGTCGAGCGTCGCCTCGCTCGCGGCGAAATCCTGCGGTCTGGTCTCGGCCCCAGCGCTCATCGCGTTCCCGTGACGGCGGCGCGCGTCTGCTGCAACGCCTGCGTCGCCGCTATGCGCAGCAGCGAGGTGTCCTCGCCGGTCAGTACGAACGTCGCGCCTTTCGCCTGCCAGCGCGCCATCTCGGCAGGCTCGAACACGACGCCCATGCACACCGGCAGCCCGCGCGCCCGGCTGCGCGCGACGATCGTCTCCAGCGCGCGCTGCACCGACGGATGCCCGAACTGCCGCAGCACGCCAGCCGAGCCGGAAAGGTCGGTGGGGCCGATGCAAATCACGTCGATCCCTGGAACCGCGAGGATCTCGTCGATGCCGGCGACCGCATCGACGTGCTCGATCTGCAGGATGGTGATCAGGCTGGCGTTCGCCTGCGCGGTATAGCCGTCCGTGTCGCGCCCGTAATCCGCCGCGCGCTTCGGGCCAAAGCCGCGCGAACCTTCAGGCGGGTACTTGCACGCCGCCACCGCCGCGCGCGCCTCCGCCGCCGAACCGACCATCGGCACCAGGATGCCGTCGGCGCCGATATCGAGCACTTGCTTGATGCGCACCGGATCGTTCCACGCCACCCGGACGATCGGCACCGAGGATGAACCCTTGAACGCCATCAGCGCGACCTGCAACCCCTCCAGCCCGAACGGCCCGTGCTCGGCGTCGATCAGCACCCAGTCGTAGCCGGTGCCGGCCATGATCTCGGCGATGTTGGGATTGGAGACCGACAGCCACGCGCCGAACGTGGTCTCGCCGCGCGCCAGGCGCTGCTTGAGGTGCAGGCTGCGGGCCGACATGGCGCCTCTCCTTCAGTCGCGCGCCGGCGCCGGGTGCGCCGACGGGTTCAGCACGTATTCGGCGCCGGGGAAATCGCCGCGCGCCACCGCAAGGATCGCCTCGATGCAACGGTTCGCCATGGCTACCTCGCCGGTCTCGTCCATCCCGGTGGAGTGCGGCGTCAGCACCACGTTCGGCAGGCCGAGCAGCGGCGAGCCGGTGGGCGGCTCGTCGCGGAATACGTCGAGCCCGGCGCCGGCGATGCGGTTGTGGCGCAGCGCGTCATACAGCGCCGCCTCGTCGATCAGCGAGCCGCGTGCAGTGTTGATCAGGAACGCCTCGTGCCGCATCAGCCGCAATTTGGCGGCATCGATGAACCCGTCGGTCTGCGGCGATTGCGGCACGTGCAGGCTGACGAAGTCGGCCGTCGCCAGCAGCGTCTCCAGCGGCACCAGCTCGACGCCGTGGGTCTGCGCATACACCCGGTCAGGCGCCGGATCGTAAGCCAATACGCGCATGTCAAAACCGTGCCGGCAGCGTCGTGCCAGTGACTTGCCGATGCGGCCGAACCCGATGATGCCGACCGTCCGGCGCCAGATGCCGGGGTGAAATCCGGTGCCCCAGCCGCCGCCCGCGACCAGCGCATGCTTGGCCGGCAGGTTGCAGGCGCAGGCGCACAGCAGCGTGAACGCGCCATCTGCGACCGACTCGTGGTTGGCGCCGAACGCCATCGCCACGATCACGCCGTGCCGGGTCGCGGCATCCACGTCGATCTGGTCGTAGCCGACGCCGAAGCGGGCGATGATGCGCAGCGCCGGTGCCGCGCTGAACACTCGCTCGTTGTACGGCTCGCTGCCGGCGATGGTGGCGAACACGCCGGGCAGCAGTCCGATCAGTTCCTGTTCGGTCGGCCGCCGGTCGAGGCCGGGATGCACGATCTCGAACCCGGCCTCGCGCAGCCGGTCGAGATACGGTGCCGGTCGTTCGGCGAGCTGATGCACCAGCACAAGGATTTTTCGCGTATTGGTCATGTCGTCCTCAACCGTGGCGCCGGCTGGCGCGGCGCAGCAGCAGGTCTATCGTGCCGACGCCGATGATCAGCGCGCCGTTGGCAACGTCGCCCATGTTCTGGGAAAACCCAAGCAGCACCATGCCTGTCGTGATCATGCCGATGATCAGCGTGCCGATCAGCGTGCCGAACACCGTGCCCTGCCCGCCGGTCAGCGCGCAGCCGCCGACCACGACCGCGCCGATCACGCGGAACTCGAAGCCGGTGCCGGTGGTCGCCTCGGCGACGTGCAGGTAGCCGAACAGCAGCGCCGCCGCGAAGCCGACCAGCGTGCCGGTGATGCCGAACGCCAGCACCTTGACGCGGTTCGTGCGGATGCCGGATTGCTGCGCCGCGCGCAGGTTCCCGCCGGTCGCATAGGCATGGTAGCCGAACCGCGTGCGCTCCAGCACGAAACCGCCGAGCGCCATGACCACAAGCATCCACACCGCCAGCCAGGGCACATGCCACACCGTGCCGCCGGTCAGGTCGAAGAAGTTGCCTTGCGGATCCATCGCCCGCGGCCGCTCGCCGGAAATGATCAGCGTCAGGCTGCGATATGCCGTGAGCAGCGCAAGCGTGACGATGAACGACGGGATGTTGGTGAGCACGCGGATAAGCCCGGCGAACAGCCCGAGCAGCAGGCCGAGCGCCACCACCACCGCGGCGCCGAGCCACGGGCTCGCCTGCCAGTCCACCACCATGATGCCAAGACAAAGCGTCAGCAGCCCGAGCAGCGAACCGACCGACAGGTCGATCTCGCCGACCACGAACAGCAGCGTCATGCCGACCGCGACGATGCCGATCAGCGAGACGTTGCGGCCCATGTTGGCCAGGTTGAACTCGGTGAGGAAGGTGCTGGTGGTGAACGAGAACAGCGCGAACACGGCGATGGCGGCGAGCAGGATCGTGATGTTGCGCCGCGCCAGATTCCGCCGCCACGCCGCCTGCGCGCCGGGTGCATCGCCCGGCTCGTCCTCGCGCGCCAGTGCCTCGTCGAGCAGCGCGTCCTCGCCGTCGTGGTCGGCGAAGCCGGTCGCCGCGCGCGCCGGGGCCGTCGTCATGCCGCCCCGACGCCCACGATCATCCTGACGATCTCGTCCGGCGTCGTCTCGGTGCGGCGACGCACGCCGACCTGGCGACCGTGCCGCATCACCGCGATGCGGTCGGCGATCGAGAACACCTGGCGCATGTTGTGGCTGATCACCACCACCCCCGCCCCGGATTCGCGCAGCCGCAGGATCAGATCGAGCACTTTCCGCGACTCCTTGACGCCCAGCGCCGCGGTCGGCTCATCCATGATGATGATCCGGCCATGCTGCGAGATCGCCCGCCCGATCGCCACCGACTGCCGCTGGCCGCCGGACAACTGCCCGACCTCGACCGTCAGCGACGGCATCCGCACGCGCAGGTCGGCGAGCGTCTGCCGTGCCTCCGCCAGCATCCTTCCGCGATCGACGAACCAGCGCCAGCGGGTCGGCTCGCGGCCGAGGAACAGGTTCGCCGCCACGTCGCGCATGTCGACGAGCGCCAGATCCTGGAACACCGTCGCGATCCCGAGAGCGCGCGCCTGCTGCGGACCCTCCAGCCGCGTCGGCCGGCCGGCGACCGCGATCTCGCCGCGGTCCGGCTGGTAGACGCCGCTCAGGATCTTGATGAGCGTCGATTTTCCCGCGCCGTTGTCGCCGACGAGTGCCAGGATTTCGCGGTCGTACACGTCGAGATCGACGCCATCGAGCGCCACGACATGCGCGAACCGCTTGGAGAGGCCGCGCGCCACGAGGTAGGGCCGCGGCGCCGCCGCAGCCCCGGCAGCGCCGCCCGCGACGGCGGCCTCCCCATCCATCTCCCCCGCCATCGCCCCGTCAGACGAACCCGTACTTCTTCGCCTTGCGCAGCCATATCTCGGTGCGCGCCTGCACGCCTTTCAGGTTGTCGGCGGTGACCACCTCGCCGCCGGTCTTGATCGTGCAGTACGGATACGTGCTCTCCTTCGTCGCGTACGCGCTGGCTGCGGCGTAGTAGCCCATCAGGTAGAACTGCTGGTCGATGCCCCACTGCACCCAGCCGTCGAGGATCGCCTGCTGATGCGCCGGCGGGATGTCGGTGGAGCCGACCGCGATGCTGCCCGGCTTCATGCCGCGCTCCTGCATCGCCTGGTAGATCGGCGTCGGGTTGCCGGTGCCGATCGCGCCGACCAGGTCGTCGCCGTACTGGTCGAACTTGGCCTGCCACTTCTGGATCGAGGCGGTCAGTTCGTCGAACGAGCCATCGGGATACGCCACAAAATCGTATTTCGTGCCGTTGGCCTTGTTGTAGGCCTCGATGCCGGCCTTGCTGCCGTTCTGCCGCTTGTCGATCGAGGTGGAGCCCGGGTTGCCGTTGCCTAGCACGATCGTTCCGCCGGTCTTCTTGGTGAGTTTCTGGGCGAATTTCGCCGCCTGCCAGCCGTTCAGCGTGCCGGCGTTGTATTCGTCCTGGTTGATGATGCCGAGGCCGAACTTCGCCGCCTCCGCCTCGATGCCCTGGTCGGTGATCACCATCGTCACGCCGGCGGCGCGGCCGCGCTCGAACGCGGCCGACAGGCCCGGGCTCTCCAGTTGCGTCAGGATCACGTCGGCCTTGGCCGCGATGGCGTTGTTGACGCCCTCGACATGGTTTTCCACCGAGTAGGAGGGGTTGCCGATGCGCTGATAATCCCAGCCGGCCAGCTCGCAGAAATCCTTGGCGCCGACCTGGAACGCGGTGTCCCAGTCGCCGAGCGCCTGCGGCACCCAGATCAGCTTGCGCCGCGTGCCCTCGGCCTTCGCGGAAGTTGCCGACAGCAGCGGCAATCCCACCGCCCCGGCCGCCGCCGCAAGCGCGCCGGCGCGCAGCATGTCGCGGCGCACGACGGGCGTATTTTCGTTTTCCATATTGGTTGCCTCCCTACATTTTTTTCGCTGTGGCCGGGATCTTGCGCCCGTTAGCCGAGGGGCGCTCGCGAACGCCTCCTGACCCGACGGTATCATCCTTGCCCGCCGCGATGCCAGCCCTGCGCGAAGTCCAGGGCACATCCTACGATCGACGTGCGTTCCGGTCCGCATCGGAGCGAAGCTATATGCGGTTTCGGACTGCCGCCAACAGCACTTGCTCGGTCAGGTCTGCATGCGCCTGCCGATCTGTTTCGGCACGCTCCTTGGCCGCTTCCGCCTCGATCAGGCCTTCAACCGCGGCCTCCGCGCCCCTTGCGGCGCGCAGCGCTGCCCTGGCCGTCGCGGTTGTCACCTCGGCTGCGTAGAGCGATTTCTGGGCCTCGGCCAGACGCAGTCGGGCTCGGGGCAGCCAAGCAGCGAGCGCCTCAACGGCTGCGTCGTCAGCAGACTCGGCTGAGGCTGCTTCGATCTCCTCTCCAATCAAGTTCGCGGCTGCGGCTTCCACGCCGGCCACGGTCTCTTCCTCGCCCAACGCCGCGGCCAGCGCTGCCTTGGCATCGGTGACCGCTACACGTCGCACTTTGAGCAGGCTGCCGAGAGCGCGGTCGGGGATGCCCCGTTTCATTTCATCGCTTCCTCAAGCCCGGCGAAAGCTTCCGCAAGTCCAGATCGCTCGTCACGCTCCTGGCGGAGCAGAGTTTCGATCCGCGGCATCACTCTCAACGCTTCGTCGACCAGCCCGTCGGAGCCAGAACGGTACGCGCCCAGCCGGACCAGGTCCACGACATCCGCGTGCGTTGCCAATATTTGCCGCGCTTTCGACATCAGCTCATTCTCCCTTTTGCTGTTGCAGCCGGGGACCGCACGCGAGAGCGACCGGGCAACGTCGATGGCGGGGAAGCGACCCCGCTCGGCGATCCCGCGGTCGAGCACGACGTGTCCGTCCAGAAGCCCCCGCACGCTGTCCGCAACCGGCTCATTGAGGTCGTCGCCATCCACGAGAACGGTAAAGAAAGCGGTAATTTGGCCCGAATCTGCCGAACCTTCCAAACCCGGGCCGGCCCGCTCCAGCAAACGCGGAAGCTCCGAAAACACGCTCGGCGGATAGCCCCGACTGGCCGGTGGTTCGCCAGCCGAGAGCGCTATCTCCCTTAGCGCATGGCAAAACCGTGTTACGCTGTCCATGAGGAACAGCACCTTCTTGCCGCGGTCGCGGAAGTACTCGGCAATCGCCATCGCCGCGTAGGCGGCTTCCCGCCGCACCAGGGGGCTCGCATCCGAGGACGCAACGACGACAACGGAACGGGCCAGACCCTCCTGGCCGAGATCGTCTTCGAGAAACTCGCGCACTTCCCGACTGCGTTCGCCGACCATCGCGACGACGGAAACGTCCGAAGTCACATTGCGGGCCAGCATTGCGAGCAGGGTCGACTTTCCCACTCCGGAACCTGCAAACAGCCCAATTCGCTGGCCGTATCGACAGGTGACGAACAGGTCCAGTGCGCGCACTCCGAGGCTGATCCGCTCGCCCAGCCGCGCCCGCCTGGTCGCTTCGGGCGCGGACCCACGCACCAGACGGCGTTCCCGGCCGTACACAAGCGGTGCTCCGCTGTCGAGTGTACGGCCGAAAGGGTCGACAACCCTGCCAACCCAGGCGTCCGAAACCAAGAGCCCTGCGGGAGTGTCGTCAACTGGAGCCGATACGTGCCCACCGCCGCCCAACCCCTGAACCGCTGAAAACGTCATGCAACGCAGGACGTCCCCATGTACCGCGACGATCTCCGCACCCGTCGGACTGCCATGTCGGTCACGCAACGTAACCCTGTCCCCGAGCGAAAGGTGGCGGGCAAGCCCCCGGATTTCTGCGGCACCCGACGACACGGCGGCGACGCTCCCCTCCCACAGCGCAGGTTTGAGCTGGTCGAGCGCCGCGGCCGCGGCCGCGCCATGCTCGGCGAGGGCTCCCCCATATGCACCCAAACGACCGGGCTCCTACATGCCTTAGGGGCAATGTATGTCGCCGAGGGAAGTGAAAAATGAGTGCACCGGTTGGCGCCGGCGGCGCAATGCTCGTGGAATTGGCGGAGAGGGTGTCTGCCAAGAAGTAGTCTAGTCGGGTCTACGAGCGCCTCACCTGCCTTGCAATTCATCGGCTTTTCGACTGCTGACTCTCTACGCGCGTCTATGCCAATGGCGTTGCATCTCACCTGCCCTTGGGGATAGAAATGGGGGTAGACGCCTTGGGGGTAGAGACATGGGCAAGCTGTCAGCGGCGACGGTTCGAAGCCTGAAGCATCCGTCGAACTCAGGCCGGCCGGTGCGGTTCGGCGACGGCGGCGGCCTTTATCTGCAAGTCGCGGCTGGCAATACGAAATCGTGGCTGTTTCGCTACACGCTTCGCGGCAAGGCGCATGAAATGGGCCTGGGGCCGGTGGGCGAGCCGCCGGATGGCGTGCCGCTGGCCAAGGCGCGCACGCTGGCGGCGGAAGCGGCGGCACGACTGCGGGCCGGGCGCGACCCGATCGAGGAGCGGCGGGCCGACCGCACGGCGCAGCGGCAGGCGGAGGCGGAGGCGGAGGCGGAGGCCGAGCAAAGGAGCGCACGTTCAAGGCTGCGGCGACGTTGCTGGTGGAGAGCAAGCGCCCCGGCTGGCGCAACCCGAAGCACGGCGCCCAGTGGCTCGCGACGCTTGAGGCGTACGCCTTCCCGGTGATCGGCGACGCGCCGGTGGCGGACGTGGACACGGCGGCGGTGCTGCGCGTGCTGCGGCCGATCTGGGAGCGGGTGCCCGAGACGGCATCGCGGGTGCGCCAGCGCATCGAGGCGGTGCTGGATGCGGCCCGGGTGAAGGGCTGGCGCACCGGCGAGAACCCGGCGCGGTGGAAGGGCCACCTTGCCGGCGAGCTGCCGCAGCCGCGCAAGGTCAAGCGGGTCGAGCACCGGCCGGCGCTGCCGTGGGAGCGGATGGGCGAGTTCATGGCGGCACTGGACGGCCGCGAGGGCATCGCGGCGCTGGCGCTGCGCTTCGTCATCTTGGCCGCTGCCCGCACCGGCGAGGTGCGCGGGATGCGCTGGCGCGAGGTGGACCTTGACACGAAGGTGTGGACGGTGCCGGGCGACCGGATGAAGGCCGGCAAGACGCACCGCGTCCCGCTGTCGCCCGCAGCACTGGCGGTGCTGGAGACGGTGCGCCCGATGGCGAAAGGCGCCGCCGATCTGGTGTTCCCCAGCGTCCGCAAAAACGTGCCGCACTCCGACATGGCGCTGTCGGAGGTGGTGCGCCGGATGAACGAAGGCGGCGAGCCGGGTGCCCGGCCGCTTTGGTGCGATGCCGAGGGCCGGGCGGTGGTGCCGCACGGGTTCCGCGCCTCCTTCCGCATGTGGGCCGGCGAGGCCCGCCCCGAGGGCCGGGAGGTGGTGGAGATGGCGCTGGCGCACACGATCAAGGACAAGGCTGAGGCCGCCTATGCGCGCTCCGACCTGTTGGAGAAGCGGCGTCCGTTGATGAACGCATGGGCGGAGCAGTGCGCCCGGCTGCCGGCTGAGGTGGTGACGCTGGCGGGGCGGCGGGCGCGCGCGACGGCGGAGTAGCGCTGCCGTCCCGACTTTGCGGGGGGTGTCCCGACTACCCTTCATCCTTTCGCGTACGAGAAATTATCATTCCCCAACCGTGCCGAACCCGGACAGCTCTTCGTGTTCCGGCAGCCCTCTGCTTTTCCGGTCGGGACGGTTTCGGGACAGTCGGGACACTGCAGAATTCTGCGGGGTTGAGGCGTCCCGACCTCGGCGGCCAAGGTCGGGACAGGTCGGGACGGCGCTCCCCCGTAGCAGACGACGCGTCAGCGGCCCCCCTCCCCCAGGCCGGCATCAAGAGAGGGGGGGGTGGGGTCCTCAATTTACATGCCCGCAAAAATTCTTACGCGGTTCTATAGGGTCCAAGAAGCGTTTCGCAACTGATCTCGACGGCGGGATCAGGGCAATCGGGTGAAGGAGTACGTGACATCCGGCTAAAGTGCTGAATCCATATCAGCCCTCGATTCGCGAAGCGGGGGAATAGGCATGGATGGGGTGGCGACGGGCTGTGGGGCATTCGCCGAGACGGTTGTCTTTCTGAGCTATTTCAAAGACCTCCGGGACCCCCGGCAGCGCGGCAAGGTGAGTTATCCGCTCGACGAGGTGCTGCTTCTGTGTCTGCTCGGCGTGCTGGCCGGCGCGGAATGCTTCACTGAGATCGCCCTCTTCGGCGTCAAGAAGCTGGCTTTGCTCCGCCGGTTCCGGCCGTTCAAGGATGGCACGCCAGCCCATGATCACCTCGGCGACATCCTCGCCACTTTGGACGCCGATGCGTTGCAAAGCTGCTTCGTCGCTTGGGTGGCCGCGGTGGCGGGGATCCCCACGGGGGTGATCGCGATCGACGGCAAGACCGTGCGCCGATCCGGCCACAAGCAGGGCGCGAAGGCCGCCATCCATATGGTTTCGGCCTTCGCCGCGCGCCAACGCCTCGTGCTCGGTCAGGTCAAAGTGGCGGAGAAGTCCAATGAGATCCTGGCAATCCCGAAACTTCTCGACATGTTGGCGATCGAAGGCGCGATCATCACCATCGATGCCATGGGCTGCCAGCGCGACATCGCGCAGAAGGTGATCGACAAGAAGGCAGATTACGTCCTCGCCCTGAAAGGCAACCAGGGATCGCTGCGCGAAGACGTCGAACTCTTCGCCACCGAGCAGAAGGCCCGCGGTTTCGCCGACACCACGATCAGCCAGGACACCACGGTCGATGGCGACCACGGCCGCATCGAGACCCGAACCACAACGGTCATCCACGACGTCAAGTGGCTCCAGGAACGTCACAGCTGGCCGGGTCTAAAAGCCGTGGCCATCGTCGAGAGCAGCCGAGAAGTCAGCGGAAAGATCGAGTGGGAGACACGCTACTACATCACCTCGCTGGTGTTGCCGGCGGCAGCCCTCGGCCCGGTCGTGCGCAGCCACTGGGCGATCGAAAACAGCCTGCATTGGGTAATGGACATGGTGTTCCGCGACGACGAAAGCCGTGTCCGCACCGACCATGCCCCAGCCAACTTCACCACCATCAAGCACATGGCCCTCAATCTGCTGAGACGGCCAGCCGCCAAACTATCCCTGCGAGGCCGACGCAAAGCCGCCTCCTGGGACGATGATTTCCTCGCAAGCCTGCTCACCGCGTGAAATCGTTCATTCACCCGATTCCCCTGACGGCGGGATTCTGGGGTTGCGACTTGGCGCCAGCGAGGTCCGATAGGCTTTCGGGTCTGGTCTCGGCGTTGCAGGTCTTCTAGTGGCCGTCCGAACGGTCATTTTCGCGATTTGTTCTATTCCGGCAAGTGAAGTGGAATGAACCCGTCGTGGGAGCGGCATCGGCCGTCGCCGGCTTCCGCTCGCAGCGATGAGGGATAGGCATATGCCGACAACGCCCCACGAAATCGAAGTGACGGCCGGCGAGATCGCGAACGAACTCGCGCGCCGCGGTATCAGCTCGGACGAGCGTGTGACGCTGACGATCAAGGCCGAGCGGGAAATCATACCCGGTCGGCGGGAAGCACGGGCGCGGGTGGTGGCGGCGGGCCTGACGGACGAGGATATCGACCGGCTCGTTAAGCAGGTCAGAAGGAAGTCGAGCCGCATCTCAGATGAGGGTTGTGGTCGACACCAATGTCTTTGTCAGCGCTGAGACTAAATCGGGGACAAGGCCAAACCCCACCATCGATGGTTAGAGGGCGGAATGATGGTCGGATCACCGTCGCCAAAGGCCCTCGGCCCCGTCGGCTGCGTCCGCGGCCTTCCAGGGATCCCCGCCCGCTTCTGTCATCCAAACTTAACCAACTCCATTATTCCAGCACTCTAGAAGGATGACCGCTCTGCCCTTTGGGGGCCGGGAGATGGGGCTCTCCGAGACAGCCCCCAACAGGAGGGTTCATGCGGTTCTCGACCAGACTGATCGCTGTCGCACTCGGCTGCGTGCTGGCGCTTCCGGCGGCGGCCCAGCAAATCACCGGCGCAGGTTCCACCTTTGTGTATCCGATCCTGTCAAAGTGGTCCGAAGCCTACAACAAGCTGAAAGGCGTCCAGATCAACTATCAGTCGATCGGTTCTGGCGGCGGCATCGCCCAGATCAAGGCCGCCACCGTAGATTTCGGCGCATCGGATGCCCCTTTACCTCCCGATCAATTGACGCAGATCGGCCTCGCCCAATTTCCTTTGGTCATCGGCGGCATCGTCCCGGTGGTCAATATCCCGGGCATTGAAGCCGGCCAGCTGCGCTTCACGGGGCCCCTCCTGGCCAATATCTATCTCGGTGCCATCAAGCGATGGAACGATCCGGCGCTCGCGGCTGCGAATCCCGGCGTGAAGCTGCCTGACCAGGCAATCACCGTCGTGCATCGCTCGGACGGATCGGGCACGACCTTCAATTGGGTCAACTACCTCTCGAAGGTCAGCCCCGAGTGGAAGTCCAAGGTTGGCGAGGGCACGTCGGTTGCCTGGCCTGTCGGTGTCGGGGGTAAGGGGAACGAGGGGGTCGCTGAATACGTCAATCGCATCAAGGGCTCGATCGGCTACGTCGAATACGCCTACGTTCTGCAGAATAAGATGAAGTTCGGCTTGGTGCAGAACCAGACTGGCAACTTCATCAAGCCCGAAACCGCGACCTTTCAGACCGCGGCGGCAAGCGCCGACTGGGCCAAGGCGAAGGATTTCTATCTCGTGATGACGGATGCACCCGGCGCCCAGGCTTATCCGGTTGCGGCGACGGTGTTCATCCTGATGTACAAGCAGCCGAAGGACCCCGCGAGGAGTTCAGGAAACCATCGCCTTCTTCAAATGGGCGCTGGACAGCGGGCAGGACCTCGCGACGTCGCTCGACTACGTTCCGCTGCCGCCGCCGCTCGTCAAGCAGATCGAGGCGTACTGGCAGGCTGAAATCCATTAGGGAGGGCGCCGGGGAGAGCGCCATTCCTGGCGTCTCCCTGGCGGCCATCGAATTTCGATGTCAAACGCTTCATCCGCCTCCGTGGCCGATCTCCGAAGTCCGCCACGGCCGCGCCGTAGCAACCGATTGGGCGACACGATCTTTCGCTCGGCCGCGGCTGGAGCAGCTGTCTTCGTGCTCATCAGCCTCGGCGCTGCTGCGTTATCCATGCTCTATGGCGGCCTGCCGGCGTTCGCCAAGTTCGGCTTCGGATTTCATCTACCGAACGGCCTGGGATCCCGTGCGGCAGGATTTTGGGGCGGCGGTGCCGATTTACGGCACGATCGTCACCTCGGCGATCGCCATGCTCATCGCCGTACCGATCAGTTTCGGGATCGCGGTGTTCCTCAACGAGGTATGCCCGACCGTGCTGCGCGCGCCGATCGCGTCGGCCATCGAGCTGCTCGCCGGCATTCCCAGCATCATCTACGGCATGTGGGGCCTGTTCGTTTTCGTGCCCTTCATGTCGGATCATGTCGAGCCTTGGTTAGCGGACAATCTCGGGCCTCTGCCGGCGATCGGGTTCCTGTTCGACGGGCCGCCGCTGGGCATCGGCATGCTGACCGCCGGCATCATTCTGGCTGTCATGGTCATTCCTTTCATCTCTTCCGTGATGCGCGACGTGTTTGGGCTGGTGCCGACCCAGTTGCGCGAAGCGGCCTTTGGTCTCGGCGCGACCCGCTGGGAGGTGGTACGCGGCGTGGTTTTGCCGTACACAAGGACGGCTGTGGTTGGCGGCATCTTTCTCGGCCTAGGGCGGGCGCTCGGGGAAACCATGGCGGTAACCTTCGTCCTCGGCAACGCGCATCAGCTGAGCGCGTCACTGCTTGAGCCCGGCAACTCGATTGCCGCGGCCATCGCCAACGAGTTCACCGAAGCCGATTCAAAGATCTATCTCTCCTCGCTGATTGCGCTCGGTTTCGTGCTCTTTGTTGTCACCTTCATCGTGCTGGCGGCCGCCAAGATCATGCTGCTGCGCCTGAGCCGCAGGGAAGGGAACTGACGATGGCGTCGCCCCGGGCTCGCCAGCGCAAGATCACCAACGTTGTTGCCCTCGCTACGGCGACGGCTGCGACAGGCTTTGGGTTGATCTGGCTCGTTTGGATTCTGGCCACAACCGTGATCAACGGCTTCAGCGCGCTGAACCTCAAGCTGGTGACGCAAATGACGCCACCGCCAGGCTCGGATGGCGGCTTGCTCAACGCCATTTACGGCAGCGCCGTGATGATCCTCGTGGCCGTGCTGCTGGGTGCTCCGATCGGCATTCTCGCGGGGACATATCTGGCCGAGTACGGCAAACGGAGCGCCCTCGCCGAGGTCGTCCGCTTCGTGAACGACATCCTGCTGTCCGCGCCCTCCATCGTCATTGGCCTGTTTGTCTACGAACTTGTCGTGCAACCCAGCGGCCATTTCTCCGGCTGGGCAGGCGCGATCGCCCTCGCCTTCATCCTGCTGCCGGTCGTCGTGCGTACAACGGACGAGACGCTGCGCCTGGTTCCGATCACCTTGCGGGAAGCGGCGCTTGCCCTCGGCGCCCCGCAGTGGAAGATGATCGTGAGAGTGCTTTATCCCGCCGCGCGTACAGGGATCCTCACCGGTCTCCTGCTGGGCATTGCCCGCATCAGCGGCGAGACGGCGCCGCTGCTGTTCACCGCTCTCAACAATCAGTATTTCACGGCGAATCTGGCGGAGCCGATGGCCAATATCCCCGTCGTGATCTTCCAATACGCGCTAGCGCCGTACGACGCCTGGCACGCCCTGGCCTGGGCCGGAGCGCTCCTGATGACGATGTTCGTCCTGGTCGTCAGTGTCGGCGCTCGATTCCTGCTGCGTTCTCGTACCAATTGAAATTCACTATGCCACGAACGAATGGCGGAACAATGCTCGGGGACGCGGCACGATCGACGCAGGCGGCCGACCGCGGGGAAAGCGCGCTGCCCGCTGGCCGCATTTCGGTGGAAGACCTCGATTTCTTCTATAGGGCCAACAGAGCCCTGAAGGGGATTAGCCTGAACTTCCCGGAAAGGCGCGTGACCGGGATGATCGGGCCGTCGGGTTGCGGCAAGTCGACTCTCCTTCGGGTCCTGAATCGCATGTATGACCTTTACCCGGGCCAACGCGCGACGGGAAAGGTCATGATGGACAGCGTGAACATCATCAATTCCGATATTGACCGGAATGAGCTCCGCAGCCGGATCGGCATGGTCTTTCAGAAGCCGACTCCGTTTCCGATGTCGATCTACAACAACATAGCCTTCGGCGTCCGACTGCATGAAGGGCTCTCCAAATCGGCCATGGACGATCGCGTGGAATGGTCGCTGACGCGGGCGGCGCTTTGGAGTGAAGCGAAAGACCGCCTCGACGCCTCCGCGATGGGGCTGTCTGGCGGACAACAGCAGCGGCTCTGCATCGCGCGAACGATTGCGACCAAGCCGGAAGTCATCCTTCTCGACGAGCCGACCAGCGCGCTCGACCCGATCAGCACTCTCAAGGTTGAAGAACTCATCGACGAACTCAAGACCGACTTCACCATTGCGATCGTGACCCACAACATGCAGCAGGCCGCTCGCTGCGCCGATCAGGTTGCCTTCTTCTATCTCGGCGAGATGGTTGAAGTCGGTCCCGCAACGCAGATTTTCACGTCTCCGCGGGAGAAGCGCACGCAGGAATACATCACCGGCCGGTTCGGCTGAGAGGCGATGATGCCCAACGCGCCGCCGCCTGTGATCGCAAGCTATGAGCAGGAGCTTCTGCGTCTGCGCGAGATGATCACGCGGATGGGCGGTCTTGTGGCGCGGCAACTGTCCTTGGCTTCAGCGGCGGATGTCCAGCAGGAGACCGCCGCTGCCGCTCAGACCGTCGGGCTTGACCCCGCGGTCGACACGCTTGACCGCGAGATCGAGCAATTCGGCATTCAGTTGATTGCACGCAGGCAGCCTGTGGCGGGCGATCTGCGCCACATTGTCGCAACCCTGAAGGCCGCCGGCGACCTGGAACAGATCGGCGACTACGCGGCGAACATCGCCAAGCGAAGCATCGTGCTGAGCCAGTTCGCCACCCCCTTCACCCCGACCGGCGTTGCCCAGATGGCAAAGCGCGTCCACGAAAGCCCTGCGCTCGTCATTGATGCCGTCCGCGGGAGCGATGCTGACAAGGCTGAAGAGGTTTGGCGCTCCGACTTCGTGATCGACGATCTCTACAACGCTCTGTTTCGCGAGCTGATCACGTACATGATGGAAGAGCCGCGGCACATAACGGCCTGCACCCATCTGTTGTTTGTCGCGAAGAACCTCGAGCGCATTGGCGATCATGCCGCCAACATAGCGGAGACCGTCCATTACGCCGTGAAGGGGATTTCATTGCCTGAGCCGAGGCCGAAGGGAGAAAGCCCCACACTTGCACCGGCGCCGCAAGTGGCGGATTCGGCTGATCGCCATCACGAGGGAGCGGATCCAACGCATGCGTGAGGTGAGCACAATGTCGAGCATGAGCGCCGCAGGTCAAAAGCCCCTCGTGCTCGTTGTCGAGGACGAGGCTGCGTTGATGACGATGCTCCGCTATAATCTGGAGAAGCAGGGCTACCGGGTCGAAGAGGCAAGTGACGGTCAGGAAGCTCTTACGCGCATTGGAGAGATACGCCCGGATGCTGTTCTGCTCGATTGGATGCTTCCTGGCATGTCCGGCCTTGAGGTGTGCCGCCAGATCCGCAGGCGTCCAACAACCCGCGATATGGCGGTGATCATGCTCACCGCGCGCGTCGGCGACCAGGACGCCGTACGCGGTCTGAACACCGGCGCCGACGATTATATCACGAAGCCCTTCAGCATGGATGCGCTTTCGGCGCGCTTGCGGGCGTTGCTGCGCCGTTCGAGCACGCATTCGACGAAGAGCCTTTGAGGTTCCACGACGTCACCGTGGACCTGCAGACGCATCGGGTGCAGCGCGATGGCCGTGCCCTCCACCTCGGTCCAACCGAGTTTCGTCTTCTGGAACACTTCATGAGATACCCGCGGCGAGTTTTCCGGCGTGAGGAACTGCTCGATGCCGCCTGGGGTCAAAATGTCAATGTGGAGCTTCGGACGGTCGATGTCCACATTCGTAGATTGCGGAAGTCGCTCAACGGCGAAGGTGAGCTTGATCTCGTTCGTACGGTGCGGGCTGCCGGTTATGCGCTGGACACCGAGATCGGTTGAATAGGAGCAAGGACGGTTGTCGGACCGGCCAAATGCAATCTTGGTCGGCTCCCGCGCGGGCTCGCTAGCTCCCGAATTCCGTCGACGTCCGGCCTCCATTTTCCAAGGTGCGCCCCTTATCGTGTTCGACAACGCGATCGTCGATTTCGAGGCTCGGACGATCGCGATCAGGCGCGTCCGATATCTTCTCGATGGACGCGCGTTTGCTCTTCTTGTCGCCTTGTTAAGCGCAGAGGGTAACCCCGTCCCGAAACGGGCACTCATGCTGGAGCTTGCGCTACCGGCAGGGCGATCCGGCACCGATAGCTTGAGCCGACTGATCCGTAAGATGCGGGGTCATATGAGGGCCAAAGGCCAAGAGCACCTACTTGAGACGGGCCGGCATTCCCATCGTCTGCTGACATGACGCTTGATCGCATGGGACGGATTCGCCACTTGAGTTCGCGCCATCGGGTGGTCGCCCCGGGAACCACGGCTGTTCGCAGTGCAAAGGGCCACCGCGGCCCCGAGGTTGCGAAGGCAACCAGAGCATTGGCAAGATTGTTCGGCCTGACCTTTTCGTTTTGCCTGTCGGCAGGTGCCATGCTGGCGCTGGCGATCTTGACGGGTCAGCCGCGCGATCTTTGGCCGTGGACGACCGTTTTGAGCGGATTGGGCGGCCTCGGGGCTGCGCGGCTCTTCCGCTGACCGACGGCAGCGAGCCATCCGGAAATGGGCTGCACGACGAACGGCGCAGGATGCGGATCGACGCAGCATGGGCCGTCGCCCGCGGCGCCCCGTGTATCCTGGCTGCCAGGATCGTGCCTGCAGCGATCAATTCGGCTGAGGCGCCCTATCGGATTTCCTTGATTTGCGCCTCGCTGAGTCCGCGGATGAAGTCCGGCAGCGGGATGAAGCCGACGGGCCCGAGGTATTTCTCGCTGTTGCCTCCGGCTCGCCGAGATCGCCCAGCGCAAGAAAGGCGCGGACAGCGCTGGCGGTCCTGCTGTCAGGCTGCGATTTCGACACGACGGCGTACTCGTAGTTGATCAGAGGGTAGCTGTTGTCGCCGGGCGCATAGACGAGGCTGATGCGCTCATAGGGCGGCGTGCGCGGATCAAGTTGGTCGGCGGCGTCGGACGATCGATTGCGCTGTTGGGAGCAGGAACTTACCGGCCTGGTTCTCGATCAACGGCGGTGCCGAGCCCGGCTTTAGCCGACCTGGTCGGCGTAGCTGGTGCCCAAATAGCCGATTGCGTAGGGGGTGGCGGCGACTGCCTGCAGCACGCCTTCATTCCCGTCTCCGGACTTTTCGCCCGCGACAGCCGGCCACGCAATAATCTCCCCAAAGCCTGGGATTGTCTTCCCATTTCTGCGCCGAAAAGTCCAGAAACTGGGTGAAGACGAACGTAGTGCCGGACCCATCGGCGCGGCGGACCGGGATGATCGTTTGGTGCGGGAGCGTCACGCCCGGATTCATCGCCTTGATCGTGGGATCATCCCACGTCGTAACGGATCCCGGAATATATCGCGGCGATCGTCGGGCCGTCGAGTTTGAGGTGCGTGCCATCCAGACCCGGAAGGTTGTAGTTGATTGCCACGGCGGAGATAGCGAGTGGGATATCGAGGATATTGGGATGCCGCGCCGCGACCTCGTCGGAGAGATAGGCATCGGAGGCGCCGATCGGCGGCCGAGCCCGCGATCGCCGCCTGGTTGCCGGCGCTGGAGCCGGTAGCCTGCCGCGGTCAGATCGATATCGGGAGCGACGCTCTTGTAGCCCGCTATCCAGGTCTGGAACAGCGGAAAGAGCAGGGTCGAACCGGTTTCCTTGAGAGCGATATCGGCCGCATGCGCCATCGGGACCGCCGCGAGAACAAAGGCGATGGCGCCGCCAGCCGAGCATGTGGCGAAGTCTGATCGTCATTGACTGTCGTCTCCTGTTCTCGTCTGTTCAGCGGCCGATGCGATCGAGGTTCACGCCGGTGGTTTCGATGCGGTACATCCAGGTCACGATAGCGCCGAGGACCGAGCTGATGACGAGGCCGTAAAGCAGCGAGCGCGTGCCGATGCTGGCAAGCAGGAGCGGGAAGCCATACGTGGTGGCGACCGCACCGACTTTGCCGATCATCGCCGCGAAGCCGGCGCCCATGCCGCGCACTTCAGTCGGGAACACCTCCCCGCGAGGAGGTAGGTTTGCGCGTTGGGGCCGAGATTTGTCATGAAGTTGAAGAGCATCACGCCCGCCATGATCAGGTCCAGCTTGAGCGCGCCTTCCATGTCGATGGACATGGACGCGATACCCAGTCCGACGGCGCAGCCGAGGAAGCCGAAGATCTGCAGGCGGATGCGTCCCAAGCTATCGGATAGCCAGATGGCGAAGGCGATGCCGACAATCAGCAGCGAGGTTGTCAGGGCCGCGGCTTCGGCCGAGTGGACGCCGCTCGCGATCAGGTCGGCGGGACTGCGGACCTTGTCCGGCCCGCTGCCGAGAGCGGCGGCGATCAGGGTCGGCGTAAAGACGCCGATGCCGTACGTGCCGAGATCCTGGAACAGCCACGGCACCGAGGAGAAGATGGTGGCGCGGAGGTTCTTTGTATCGAAAAGCGCGAAGAAGGACGTTTTCGAGGCGCTCGCCTCATCGGCGACATGGCGTACCAGCGCGACCGTCTGCGGGTAGCGCGGCGTACGGTAGAGCAGGCGCGACACGGCCTGTTCGGCTTTTTCGTGTTGGCCGCGCACGATCAACCAGTTGGCGCTTTCCGTGATGAAGAAGCGGCCGGCGGTGATAAGGATGGCGGGCGCCAGCGCGGTCGCGTACATCCAGCGCCAGGCGTCGATGCTCGGGTCAATCACAAGCACCACGGCGCCGATAATGATCCCGCACATCGCGCCTATCGCCTGAAACGCGAATGCACCGAGCACCAGTCGACCGCGCGAGACGCTCGGGATGTTTTCCGAGATGATCATATGCGCGGTCGGATAGTCGCACCCCAGCGCCATCCCGATGCCGAACAGGCAGATCACCAGGGACAGGAAGTTCCCAACCATGATCAGCAGCGCGAGGAACATGCAGAAGATGATCATCTCGGCGATGAACATGAGCTTGCGGCCGAAATAGTCGGATAACCCACCAAGCAACATCGTGCCGACCAAGATGCCGGCGAGGCTCGCTGAGGTGACGAGACCTTTCTCGGCTTCGCCCAGATGGAAATCTCGGGCGATCAGCGGCAGCGACACGCCGCCCATAAACACGACGAAGCCCTCGAAGAACTTGCCGAACGCCGCGAGCGTCCAAATCCGCCACTGCATACCGGTCATTGGCGTGGATTTGAGCGAAGTGCCGTCCGACCAGACCGGCAAGTTCGTCGATGTATTCCTGCACCGTTTTGGCGCAAGTCTGAGCGGGCCGCGCGGTTTCAACGACTTCGTTCATCGCCAGCTCTCCATTACGGAATAGGAACCACAGGACATGGCGCGCTTGTGCCGAGCGGCAGGAGCGCCGTTAGCAGACCGCGCAAATTGATCACAATCACCGCCAATGGGCAGGTGAAGTTTCGGAGTCTGGTTCATCCGGGAATTCGGGTGACGAACTCAAAGCCAAATGCGATTGGCAAGGCAATCGCAAGCAGCAAGAAGGCCGAAATCGCGTGATGCGCCCGCGTCGCTCATGCGCGTGATGTTCGGCATGGCCAATCGGCAAGGCGGCATCGGACATCGGACCCTTGGGCGTTCACGTTTCCGAGAGAATAGAAGAGGCGTTAGCTCGTGGTGTTACAGCCCGATGAAATTTGCTCGGCCGTAGCAGTCCGAACTCATCGGCTTCACCGCCGGGCCCAGCCAAGGCTGCCGGCGCATCTTCATCGTTCAGGCAGGTTCTGAGCCAGTTAACCGACGCCGGATATCAGTCCCCTGTGTAACGACATTGGAATTTAGAGCAGGCACTCCGCGCCGGCTTCCAAACTCTCTGTAATTATCGTCCACGACGACCGTCCAGGACAACCGACGTTAGACAACGCGCTCTGTGGGAAACTACGGCACTACGAGACGGGGATTTTTACTGTCGGCGTTGCGCCACGGCACGCGGGTAAACGGCTTGGATATTAAGCGTCGCCGGACCCCGTTATGGTATTTTGACTATAACGTAGAATCAACCGCTTGCACCTGATCGCAGAAATGTAATACGAATCTTCCAACATGCTGGAAATATAGGGGAGGAGATGCTTATGGACGGGTGCGAGAAGCTGGTCCCCGCAGGGCGGCGGGCGTTCTTCGCGAGAACCGCAGCGGTCGCTGCCAGCGCCGCGGCAAGCGCGGCACTCCCAGCCCGGGCCGCAGCGCCGGCTGCCAGCCCTGGGCTCGCGCTGGTGAGCTATCCGGGCAAGCGATTGGCCAATCTCAAGGATTTGGCCGTCGACACGCCCGTCAACATCACCTATCCCGACGATGACAGTCCCGGCGTGTTGCTCAAGCTTGGCAGCCGCGTTGAAGGCGGCGCGGGCCCCGATGGCGATGTCGTCGCCTTCAGCACACTGTGCCCGCACAAGGGGTATCCGCTGTTCTGGCGCAGCGACGATCGTTCGCTGAGCTGCCCGGGGCACTACAGCCGCTTCGACGCCGAACATGCCGGGCAGCAGATTTTTGGGCACGCCACGCAGAACCTGGCGCAGTTCCGCCTGCAGATCGACGCCAAAGGTGACATCCACGCGGTCTCCGTGGACGAGCTGATCTACGGGCGCCTGTCCAACGTACGGGAAGGTTAAGGGGGGCCACGCCATGACCTACAAGCGCAATGTCGGCCGCCTGCCGATCCCGCCCAAGGACGCCCGCGTGCAGAACGTGACCTGCCAGTTCTGCATCGTCGGCTGCGGCTATCACGCAATCTCCTGGCCGGTCGATCGGCAGGGCGGTCCGCGACCAAATGAGAACCTGTTCGGCGTCGACCTGACCGAACAGCAGCCGCCGATGACATCCAACTGGTTCGCGCCATCGATGTACAACATCGTCCGCCAGAACGGGCGCGACGTGCACCTCGTGATCAAGCCGGATGAGAAGTGCGTCGTGAACGGCGGGCTCGGCTCGACGCGCGGCGCGAAGATGGGCGAGCTGTCTTATTCCACCGTCACCGGCACCTCGACTGAAAGACTGACCGATCCGCTGGTGTGGCGCTACAGCCAGCTCTCGCCGACCTCCTGGGATGACGCGGTCTCGTTGGTTGCGGAGGTGACGCGGCGCGTCGTCGAGCAACAGGGCGAGGACGGGGTGATCGTCTCGGCCTACGACCACGGCGGCGCCGGCGGCGGTTATGAGAACACCTGGGCGACCGGCAAGCTCTATTTTGAGAGCATGAAGGTCAAGAATATCCGGATTCACAATCGCCCCGCCTACAACAGCGAGGTGCACGGCACCCGCGATATGGGCGTGCCGGAGCTGAACAACTGCTACGAGGATGCCGAACTCGCCGACACAATCGTCGTGCTGGGTGCCAACCCTCTGGAGACGACCACCAACTACTTCCTCAATCACTGGGTGCCGAACCTGCGCGGCACCAGCGCGGACAAGAAGCGCGCCGAGTTCGGCGCAGGCGAGCCGATCACGGCGGCCCGCATCGTCATTATCGACCCGCGCCGGACGCCCACCGTCGCTGCCTGCGAGGCGGAAGCCGGACAGGCCAACGTACTGCATCTGGCGGTCAAGTCGGGCACCGACCTGGCGCTTCTGAACGCGCTGTTCACGGAGATCGCCGCGAAGGACTGGGTGGATCACGGCTTCATCGCGGCAAGTACCGGCGGACTCCTCGATTCTACGGGAGGCGCGGGAGACACCCGATCCCAGGCCGTCACCCCGGAGCCGGCAAGCGGCTTCAACGAGGCAGTCAAGCGCAACCACACCACGATCGAGGAAGCCGCGAAGATCACCGGGCTTTCGCCCGACGACATTCGCAAGGCGGCCGCATGGATCGCCGAGCCGAAGCAGGGCGGGGCGCGGCGGCGCACCATGTTCGCCTACGAGAAGGGGCTCATCTGGGGCAACGACAACTACCGCACGAACCAGGCGCTGGTGAACGTCGCGCTCGCCACCGGCAATCTCGGCCGTCCGGGCGGCGGCTGCGTGCGGCTCGGCGGCCATCAGGAAGGCTATGTGCGCCCCGACTATCCGGGGGGCCGGCCCGCTCCGTACGTCGACCAGTTACTGATCTCCGGACAGGGTGGCGTGCATCACGTCTGGGGCTGCGACCACTTCAAGACCACGCTCAACGCCAGCGAATTCAAACGCATCTACAAGCGTCGCACCGACATGGTGAAGGAGGCGATCGAACTCGGTCGCGGCCGGCGACCGGGAGGCCCAGGTCGAGGCAATCATGCTGGCGATCCGGGAGGGTGGGTTGTTCGTCGTGGATACCGACATCGTGCCAACGCAGATCGGCGGTTGCGCGCACGTGATGTTGCCGGCGGCGACGGACGGCGAGGCGCACCTGACCAGCATGAACGGCGAGCGTCGCATGCGGCTCACCGAGCGCTACATGGACCCGCCCGGCCGCGCGCTGGCAGACAGCCTGATCGTGGCGAAGCTGGCGCAGGCGCTGGAAGCAAGCTGGCGCGCGGCCGGCAAGCCCGACGTCGCCGACAAGTTCAAGGGCTACGACTGGAAGACCGAGGAAGATGCGTTCATGGACGGCTACCACCGCAACGCCGGCGGCGGCCAGTTCGTCACCTACGAGCGGTTGCGGGCGATGGGCACGAATGGCTTCCAGGAGCCGGCGGTGGATTTCAAGGACGGCAAAATCGTAGGCACCAAGCGGCTGTTCGCCGACGGCAAGTTCAACGGCCCGGAAGGGCGTGCAAAGTTCGCCGCGACCCCGTGGCGAGGTCTGGCGACACCCGGCAAGACCGAGGAGCAGGCGAAATTCCGCTTCCTGGTCAACAACGGCCGTGCCAATGCCGTTTGGCAATCCCTCTATCTGGATCAGGACAACGCATTCGTGCACGACCGCTTCCCGCTGCCGTACCTGCAGATGCACCCGGCGGACATGGCGGAGTTGGGGCTCAAACAGGGTGATCTGGCCGAAGTCTACAACGACAACGGCAGCACGCAGGCGATGGTCTGGCCGACACCGACCGCGCGGCGCGGCGAGACATTCATGCTGTTTGCCTTCCCCACCGGGGTGGTCGGCAACGTGGTGAGCAAGGGCGTGAACGAACTGATCATCCCGAACTACAAGCAGACCTGGGGCAACATCCGTAAGCTTGCCGACGAGCCGCGTGCGGTGGCGGGCCTATCCTTCAAGAGTCAGGAGTATCAGCCACCCGCATGAACGCATAGGACGGCGCGGCCGATCCATTCTGGCGAATGAGGACTCGACGATGATCGACCCGTTCGGTCGCGCCATCACCTATCTGCGTGTTTCCGTTACCGACCGCTGCGACCTTCGCTGCGTCTATTGCATGGCGGAGGACATGACTTTTGCGCCGCGGACCGAATTGCTCTCGCTGGAAGAACTTGACCGGCTATGCGCGGCCTTCATTCGGCTCGGGACGCGCAAGATTCGGCTCACGGGTGGCGAGCCGTTGGTCCGGCGCGACGTGATGACGCTCTTTGCGAGCCTCGGCGCGCGGATCGGCCATGGGCTCGACGAATTGACTCTGACCACCAATGGAACGCAGCTCGCGCGCTTCGCCGAGGACCTGCGCGGCATTGGTGTGCGACGGGTGAACGTCTCGCTCGACACGCTATCACCTGAGAAATTTGCCGCGATCACCCGCTGGGGCAGGATCGACAAGACGTTAGCGGGTATCCGCGCCGCGCTGGCGTGCGGGCTTGCGGTGCGGATCAACGCGGTCGCGCTGAAAGGCGTCAATGAGGACGAGTTCGACGACCTGATCGAATGGTGTGCCGTGCAAGGCTGTGACCTCTGCCTCATCGAAACCATGCCGATGGGCGAGATCGACGCGGACCGCACGGACCAATATCTGCCGCTGTCGCTCGCGCGCGCGCGGCTGCGACGACGTTGGACGCTGGAAGAAACTGGCTATCGCACCGGCGGACCGGCACGTTACTACACGATCGCCGAAACCGGCCGGCGCATAGGCTTCATCACGCCGATGACACATAACTTCTGCGAAAGCTGCAACCGTGTCCGGCTCACCTGCACGGGCACACTCTACATGTGTCTCGGCCAGGACGATTCCGCGGATTTCCGGCGCGTGCTGCGCAACGGCGCCGTGGATGCCGAGCTGGAGACGGCAATCCGAGCGGCGATCGCCCGCAAGCCGCGCGGTCATGATTTCGTGATCGACCGCCGCCACGAACGGCCCTCGGTCGGGCGCCACATGAGCCTGACCGGCGGCTGAGTCGCCCTCAGGCCACTGCTTGTCGGCTCGGCGCAGTCGTCGGCAACAGCAGCGTGACCGCCAGACACACGATCAGCATGGCGCAAGCGCCCCAGAGGCACGCCGCGAGGCCGCCATAGCCGGTGAGCAGGCCGGACAGGAGGATGCCGAGCAAGCGCCCGGCAGCGTTGGCGGCATAGTAGAAGCCGACATCCTCCGCCACTTTCTCCGAGCCCGCATAGGCCAGGATCAGGTATGAGTGCAGCGAGGACAGCACAGCGAAGGCGAAGCCGAACAGCAACAGTCCGCCGACCACCACAAGGTCGGGGCGCGGCAGGCCGGGCACGGCGAGCAGGGCCGCCAAGACCGCCGGCAGGGCTGCCAGCGCCAGCCCCCAGGTCCGGGCGGCGGGCACCTCGCGCGACAGGCCGTCGGCGCTGCGCGCCACCAGTTGCGGCGCAAGCGCCTGCACCGCGCCGTAGCCGATGGTCCAGAGGGCCAGGAACCCCGCGACCTGCATGTAGCGCCAGCCATACAGGTAGAGCGTGACCGGCAGCCCGACGACGAACCACACGTCGCGCGAGCCGAACATGAAAATGCGGGCGGCGGCGAGCAGGTTGATCGCACGCGTCTTGGCGAACAAGGCGCGCATGCTCCTGGACGACTTCGCCCGCCCCAACTCGCGCGGCAGCAGCGTCAGGACGGCCGCGAGACTGAAGCCCAGCAACCCAGCCAGCAGCCACAAAGCCGGGGCAAAGCCGACGGTCTGCAGCAGCAAGCCGCCAATGAAGAAGCCCGCCCCCTTGGTGGCGTTCTTCGATCCGGTGAACCACGCGACCCAGCGGAACAATTGCCCGGCGCCCTGCTGCGCGCTCGCCTTGATGGCGCTCTTCGACGCGGTCTTGGTCAGGTCCTTGGCCACGCCCGCGATGCCCTGCGCCAGCACGACCCAGGTGACCGACGCGGCCGCGCTCCAGCCGGGGTCGAGCCCGGAGAGCATCAGCAGTCCGCCGATCTGCAGCGCGATGCCCACCGCCAGCATGCGCGGAATGCCGAAGCGCAGCGCCAGCCATCCGCCGCCGAGATTGGCGAAAATACCTGCCGTCTCGTACAGCAGGAACAGGAAAGCCAGCATGAACGGCGTGTAGCCCAGCTGGTAGAAATGCAGCAGCACCAGCATGCGGATGGCGCCGTCCGTGATGGTGAAGGCGAGATAGCTGCCCGTCACCACGGCGTAGTTGCGCGCCGCCGTCATCAGACGCCGCGCTCCATCACGATGTTGGCGAGATCGACCATGCGGCAGGCGTAGCCCATTTCGTTGTCGTACCAGGCATAGACTTTCAGCAGGGTGCCGTCGGTCACCAGCGTGCTCGGCGCATCGACGATCGCGCTGCGCGTGTCGTTGGCGTAGTCGGCCGAGACCAGGGGACGCTCCTCGTAGCCGAGAATGCCGGCGAGGGAACCTGCTGCGGCGGCGCGGAACAGGGCGTTCACTTCCGCCGCCTCGATCCGGCGCTCCAGTTCGAACACGCAGTCGGTAAGGGAGGCATTCAGCACAGGCGCGCGCACCGCATGGCCATCGAGGCGCCCCTTCAGCTCGGGATAGATCAGGCCGATGGCCGTTGCGCTCCCGGTGGTGGTCGGCTGCAACGATAGCATCGCCGAGCGTGCGCGCCGCAGATCGCGGTGCGGCGCGTCGACAACGACGTTGGTGTTCGTCGGGTCGTGGATGGTGGTGATCTGACCGTGGCGGATGCCGATCGCCTCGTGCACGACCTTCACCACCGGGGCAAGGCAGTTGGTGGTGCAGGACGCTGCGGTCAGCAGGCGGTGCCGGGCGGGCTCATAGCTGGCGTCGTTGACGCCGACGACCACATTGAGCGCCGCGGCGTGCTTCACCGGGGCGGCGACGATCACGCGGCGCACGCCGCGCGCGAAATAGCCGTCGAGTTGTTCGGGACTGAGAAACTTGCCGGTGCATTCGAGCACGAGCTCGCAGCCGAGATCGCCCCAGGGCACCTCGGCCGGTGTTGCCGCGGCGCTGAAGCCGATGCGACGCCCGTCGATGTGCAGCGCATCGGGCTCGGCCGCGATCGGCGCGCGCCAACGGCCGTGGACGCTGTCGAAGGTGAGCAGATGCGCCGCCGCTTCGGCGCCGCCTTTCAGCTCGTTCACGTGGGCAATATCGAGCCGGCTATCCGCACGTGGATCGCGGTCGTCGCGGATCACGCCGCCGCAGGCGGCCCGCAGCGCCAGGCGGCCGATCCGGCCCAGCCCGTTGATGCCGACGCGCATGTTCTCAGCTGCGCCCTGCAAGGACAGCAACGGGTCCGCCGCCGATCTCGTCCAGCCGAGCCTTCATGGCGATGCGGTCGAGCGATGCAAACGGCAAGCTGACGAAAATTCCCAGACGCCGGCGCAGGCTTGCATAGAGTTCGTTAAGCAACGTCGCCCGTTCGGCCGCATTGCCGGAGAACTTTGCCGGATCGGGCAGCGGCCAGGATGCGGTCAGCGCCAGCGGGCCGAAGTCGGGGCAGGTCTGCCCGTGCAAGACGTCGCAGAGGGCGATCACGAAATCCAATCGTGGAGCCGTGGGGCCGGCGAACAGGTTCCATGACTTGGATTGCAGGCAGGACGTGTCATGGCCGAGCGCGCGCAATTTCTCGATCACCTCGGGCATGGGGGCGCTGACCGGATCGGAACCGGCCGAATAGGAATTGAAGCGGCCGGCGCCGAGATCGCGCAGAATCGCCTCGGCGATCAGCGAGCGGGCGGAATTGTGCGTGCAGAGGAAAAGGACGTTGAATGCGGCGGTCATGACGTGGCTCTCCTCGAGGGGCAAAAGCAGCGCGAGGTCGCCGCACAGCTCCGGACGGCCGGCGCAGCACGTGTCGGTGAGGAACGACAGCAGCGCCCGCAGCGCGACGAAGCGGACGGCGTAGCGAATATGGCGGCTCTGCCGGGTGGCCTGCAGCAGCCCGGCACGCTCCAGCGCGGCGAGATGGAAGGATGCCGTTGACGCCGGCAAGCCGAGCTGGCCGGAGATGTCGCCCGCCGGCAATCCGTTGGGACCGGCGCCGACCAGCAGGCGCAGCACGGCGAGCCGTGTCTCCTGCGCCAGGGCGGCGAAGATCTGGGCAGCGGTGTCGATTTCCATATTTCCAGTTTCGTTGATATGAGGCCTTACCGCACGTGACAATTTCGGGTATCGGCGCGGCGCGCTGCGGACAAGTCGGGATAGGGCGCCAATGGTCAAGCGGGAGGGTCAGCAGTCGTGGCGTTCCCTGGAACACGCTGACCCTGTCGGCCGTGCTCTCCATCGTAGTGTCGGCGATCGGCGTTCTTCGGCAAAGTTCGAAATAGCCCTTGCAGGCGGCCGCCGGCGGCCCCAGCTTATTTCCATGAAACTCGAACAAGCCGCTAGGCAGCTTGAGGCACTGGGCAATCCGACCCGGCTGCAGGTCTATCGCGCGCTGGTGCGCGCCGGCGACGTCGGGTTGCCGGTCGGACGCCTGCAAGAGCGGATCGGCATCGCCGCATCGACGCTGTCGCATCATCTGCACCGCCTGATCCTCACCGGCTTGGTCACGCAGGAGCGGCAGGCAACGACGCTGATCTGCCGTGCCAACTATGGTGAAATGAACGCTCTGCTCGGCTTCCTTGCCGACGAGTGCTGCGCGGACGCCGCCTGCGCGGAGGACGGGCAGGTCGCCGCCTGACCTCCGTTTTGTCATCTATTTCGGTCATTCTGGAATAAACGAAGGATACGCCGATGATGCCTGAAGACCTTCCCGTCGCCATCATCGGCGGCGGACCCGTGGGCCTTGCCGCCGCCGCGCACGCCATCGCGCGCGGCCTGCCGGCGAAACTCTACGAAGCCAGCGCAACGGTCGGCGCGAACCTCCGGGATTGGGGTCATGTGCGGGTGTTTACGCCGTGGGAACTCAACGTCGACGCGGCGGCGCTGGCGCTGTTGGAGCGTCACGGCTGGACGCCGCCGCCCGCGGACAAGTTGCCGACCGGCAGCGAGCTCTATGCCCACTATCTCAAGCCGCTGGCCGGCACACCGGAACTTGCGGCGGTGATCGAGCTCGGCGCGCGGGTCGAGGCGATTTCGCGGCAGGGTGCCGACAAGGTGGTGAGCAGGGGGCGCGAGACGAAGCCCTTCCAGTTGCGGATCGTGCAAGCGGATGGCACCCGGCGCACGGATCTGGCGCGGGCCGTCATCGATGCGTCAGGCACCTGGACCAATCCCAACCCGCTTGGCGCCGGCGGCCTGCCGGCGACGGGCGAGTGGGAGCACCGGGAGCGTATTGCCTACGGCATGCCGGATATTCTTGGCCACGATCGTAACACCTATGCCGGCCGCCGTACGCTCGTGATCGGCGCCGGTTATTCTGCGGCGAACGTGTTGCTCGATCTCGCCCGCCTCGCGCAGGACGCTCCGGAAACCTCGGTCACATGGGTCGTGCGTGGCACCGATCTGGTGCGCGTCTATGGCGGCGGCCTCGCCGATCAATTGCCGGCGCGCGGCGAGCTCGGCTGGCTCCTCAAGGCGCTGGTCGATCGTGAGGCTGTGACGCTCGTCCTCGGCTTCGCGGCAACGGCGGTTCAAGCCGAGGGTGATGGCCTCGTGCTCGAAGGCGACACGGTCGACGGCGTGCGTCGGCTTGGTCCGGCCGATCGCATCGTGGTCGCGACAGGTCAGCGCCCCGATCTCGCGATGACGCGCGAGCTGCGGCTCGAACTCGATCCGTGGCTCGAAAGTGTGCGGGCGCTGGGTCCGTTGATCGATCCGAACGTGCATTCCTGCGGCGATGTGCCGCCGCATGGGCATCGCGAACTCGCCCACCCGGAACCCGGCTTCTACACGATCGGCGTCAGGAGCTACGGCCGCGCGCCGACCTTCCTGCTGCTGACCGGCTACGAGCAAGCCCGATCCGTCATCGCCGCGCTCGCCGGCGATCTCGACGCCGCGGACCAGGTGCAGCTCGCGCTCCCCGAGACCGGCGTGTGCAAAGTGGAGTTGGGGCTTGGCGGTGCGATCTCCGCCGGCTGCTGCGGCGGACCGGCGCCAGCGGCGTCGGATGCCTGTTGCGTGGCGGACGTCAGGGCCAAGGAAGCCGGGAAGGCAGGTTGCGGCTGTGGATTGGCCGCGTGAACCGATCGGCGTCGGTCACGTCGGTGGCCGGCTCCGCTCGGATGCCCGGCTTCGGCGTGATCATCACGGCGCTCGGCGTCGCGCAAATCTTCGCCTGGGGATCATCCTACTACCTTCCGGCGGTCCTCGCGAAACCGATCGCGAATGACACCGGGTGGCCATTGGCGTGGGTCGTCGGTGGCCTCTCTCTCGGCCTGCTGGTCGCCGGCCTGGTCTCGCCACGGGTCGGGCGCACGATCGCGCGTCATGGCGGCCGTCCCGTACTTGCCGGCAGTACGGTTCTGCTCGCCGCCGGGCTCGCGACGCTGGCGCTCGCGCATAGCCTCCCGGTCTATTTCACCGCGTGGTTGCTTCTCGGGATTGGCATGGGCGCCGGGCTTTACGATCCGGCGTTCGCCACGCTGGGCCGCCTCTATGGCGAAGCGGCACGGCCGGCGATCACCACGCTGACCCTGTTCGGCGGTTTCGCCAGCACCGTGTGTTGGCCGCTGTCGGCTTTCCTGGTGACGCATCTCGGCTGGCGCGGCGCCTGTTGGGCCTATGCCGCCATCCATCTCGGCGTACTGCTGCCGGTCTATTTCTATGCGCTGCCGCACGAAACCGAACACCATGCCGAACGTCCTGCCAGCACCGGAGCGACGGGGGAAGCGCCCGCGCCGGGCATCGCGCGCTCGCCGGTCTTCTTCGGCGTGCTGGCGACCGCGATCACACTGAGCGCGATGATATCCACGCTGCTGTCGGTTCACTTGCTCACGATCCTCCAGTCGCGCGGCATCGGCCTTGCGGCGGCGGTCGGGTTCGGCGCGCTCGTCGGACCGTCTCAAGTAGGCGCTCGCACGATCGAATTTTTCATTGCCCGCTACCATCATCCCATTTGGACCAAGGTCGTCTCCACCTTGTTGGTGGCGATCGGCGTAGCGGCCCTTTGGACGTCGCTGCCCGTGCTTGCCGTGCCGCTTGTTTTCTACGGCGCCGGGATCGGGTTGGAGTCGATTGCGCGCGGGACGCTGCCGCTCGCCCTGTTCGCAGGGCCGAAATATGCGGTGATCATGGGGCGACTGGCGATGCCAAGCCTCATCGCACAGGCGGCGGCGCCCTCGATCGGCGCGGCGCTGCTTGACGCCTATGGTCCCGACGGCACTCTTGCAACGCTAATGATCGTGGCCGCCGCCAACTTTGCCCTGGCCGTCGCGATGTTCGTATGTCTGAGGCGATCCGGTGAGCAACTGGCCGGCCTTCGTTCGGGAACCGCCTGATAGGGAGAGGAGGCTTTGAGATGATCGATGGGGCGATCGAGATCGCCAATCATCAAAATCTGATTCGCTCGACTTCGTCCTGCGTGAGCCGGTCGTTCGGGGACTGTCCAGAAACCTGGGGGATCGGGCGGGGCAAGCGGGCGCTCGAACCGCGCTTTGGTTGCGCGCGCCGTGTCGGCATGGCGGCTTGTCCCAATTGAGGTATAGTCTGATTGCTACGGCCTGCGCCCCAACCGGAACAACGGCTTGCGGGGCGTCCGGCGGGATGAGTTCAATTGGGACAGCGCGCGGTTCTCTACTGCCGGGTGTCGACCACCGACCAGTCCTGCGCGCGCCAGGAACGGGATCTTGTCGGCGTTCGCCGTTCGCGCCGGCGACGAGGTGGTCGGCACGTTCAAGGAGACCGGCTCCGGCGTGAAGCTCGACCGGGCGGAGCGGCGCCGGGTCATGGCGCTGGCACAGGCGCGGCAGATCGATGCGGTGCTGGTGACCGAGTTGTCGCGCTGGGGCCGCAGCACGACGGATCTGCTGGCGACGTTGCAGGAGTTGGAAGCGCGGCGCGTGTCGGTGATCGCGCTCAACGGCATGGCGTTCGACCTCACCACGCCGCATGGCCGGATGATCGCGACTGTGCTGGCCGGCATTGCCGCGTTCGAGTGCGAGTTGACCCAGGAGCGCATCCGCTCCGGCATCGCCGCCGCCAAGGCCAGAGGCAAGCGTCTCGGCCGCCAGCCGGGGGACAGGCCAAAATCCGATCGCCTCGCTGCACGGGTGATGGCGCTAGTCGCGAACGGACGCAGTTATCGCCTGATCGGCCGCGAGGTCGGTCTGAGCAAGAACACAGTTGCCGATGTCGTGAAACGCCACCGCACCCGCTCGCCGCAGACCGCGTGAGCGCAAGTTCGAAGCCTGGCGACAAGAATGTTGGGTCTGGGCCGATCAGGCCGCCACCGCCAGTTCTGCGCCCGAACGTCCGACGGGTTCGAACCGCTGGCCGACGCCGGAACCGAGCGCTCCGTTGTAGACCGCACAGCGAACCTGCAGCAGCAGGTCGGCGCCTCTTCGCGACCAGCGCATCTGCTGCGACTTGTTCATCCGCCGATTGACCAGGAAATTCGCCGTTCCCTCCATCACCGACGTTCCAACCCGCAACCCTGCACGGTATCGTTCAGCGTAATTGACCAGCCGGTACTCTGGCCACGCAGATAATTGTCGATCTCGTGCAGCGCATGCCACAGTTTTCGGGAAGCCACGCCGCGGTTTCGATGACCGCGCTCCCCTTTGTAGACATGCATGACCTTGCGGATGCGATCGAACGTGATCTGGGCGTCCTTGGCCTTGCCGTTCCAGATGCGCCAGTGCAGCCGCTCGA
>CAVOOS010000023.1:0-3434 GCA_963697635.1 uncultured Solirubrobacterales bacterium
CCGCCGCTGACAACGCCTGCTCGGCCTGCCGTCGCGCACGGTAACGCGCCTGCCGTTCGGCGTTGGTGAGCGCATGTTCGCCATCGGGCTTGCGACCTTGGGGCATGTCCTATTCACCGTTACGTAACGCATTGCAGTGGGAATTGCGCAGGCACGGCAGCCGCGGCGGCGGCACCGAACACCAGCTGATGTGCTTTCTCCCGCCGCCATTCCTTGACCCGACGTTGCAGTGTTCGGAGAAGCTTCTCCGGGTAGGCATCCGGCTGCTTCCCCTGCAGCCGTTCGAGCAATTCGCGCGACGTTCGCCACGGCTCGGCCTCGAACCAGCCGCGCAAATCCGCCGTCACTGTCACAAGCGGGTCGGGACGCCGCCGCCCCCGCTTGGCTTTCTCCTTCGGCCGTGTGGTGGGACGCACCTCACCGCCCTGCCACGCGGTCCGCAGCCCCGACAGGAACTGTTCCATTGTCAGCGCGTCCGGCGTCGCCGCATCACCAACCGCCGTGCAGTCCGCGATCTCGACGAGTTGTTGCTGCGCCGAACGGATCTCGCGCAGCAGACCGACCGGGTCCAGCGTGGAATTGATCGCTTCCACCCGGCGCCGCGCTTCATCGCTCACTCTCTTGTCGGCCAGCAGTCGCTGATAGGGCGTGGCCGGCGGATGATAGCGCTTGTGCACCTTGGCCCCATCGCGCGTCTTCTCCGCCAGCTTGAACGAGGGCTGGAAGAAGTTCACGTAGAGCCGCAACGCCGAATACAGCCTCGCCAGCGCTGCCGCGGCTTGCACACCTTCAAAGCGACGATAGCCCACGACGCGCCTGATCACGGCGCCGTTCTTCTGCTCAACCCAGGCCTGATCGTTCTTGCGATATGGCCGGCAGCGGGTGAACGCCACGCCCGCCGACTTGCAGAACTCCTGCACGGTCTCATTCATGAAGACGCTGTCGTTGTCCGTGTCGAACCCGAGCAAGGCGAACGGCAGCAGCTTGCGCAACTCAGTCAGAACCTCGATCAGCAGGCGCTGCTCGCGCACCAGCAACGGCGCGAAGTCGGTCCAGCCCGTGGCGATGTCGGTGACAACCAGCGTCTGCACGAAGCTGCCCTTCGCCGTCGGCCCGCTATGCGCCACCAGATCCGCCTCGACAAACCCTGGCGCCGGATCATCCCAGTCGTCGAACGTACAGGACCGGAACGCTGCGACGGATCGCCGCCGACCGAGCCGCGCGCCGCCGCGTCCTTCCTCCCGCTTGCCCTCGGACCTCGCGCAGCGCCCGGTCGATCGTCGCGGCACTGATCGCCAGCAATCCCGCGCGCACCTCCGGCGCAGGTCGCAGATGACCGTGCCGCTCCATCGCCTCGACCAGGACCGGCACCAGCGGTCGCAGCCGCTTGCCGCAGACCCGGTCCGACGTCTCCCAGATCACGATCAGCGCCTCGCGCACCGCCTCGTCATAGACCCGTCGATTGCGCCGCGGGCCCGACTCCCGGCCGGCTTGGCCAGACCGCAGCACCCGCATCGCGTGTTTGCGATGAAAGCCCGTCACCGCCGTGAACTCATCCAGAATGCGCCCGCGTTCGGCGCGACTGCTTCGGCAATATCGTTCGCCAACCGCCACCACAAGCTCGTCTCGTGTCGTCATGCTCACCCGCCTCATCTCTGTCCCCGCCGCGCCATGCTCGGACGGGAGCAAATCAGGTGAGGCAACAGCTCAACACCCGGGAGCATTTCTGGCGAGGCAATGCGGCTTTCACCCAGATTGTCGCGCTACAGGCGCCCTGCCGATGCAGATCCAGGATCATCACAACCCCTCCCAGTCGGACCACCGGCTCCCCCCGTCCATGCGAGGGAAGCATCGGCGACACAGCGCCGCCCGACCGCCTCCACCGGGCGGCTACGTCAGCCCACCTGGGGAATTTTCAGTCGGCACTTTTGGAGAGTTTTGCAGCGGCGCTGACAGCTCAGGCGCTCTGCCTCCTGGACGCGCTCCAACTCGGCCGTCGTACGGTCCGCGAGGTCGTCGGCCGTGCGCACATGGCGCTCGTAGACCAGCGCCACCGGCTCGCCGCCGGCATACGCGCCATCCTCCGTGGCCGTCGGGGGCACCGCGAAGGCGTGCCGTAGCACCAGTCGCATCCCGCGGTCGCGCTCGGCCCGCGCTGCCGCGATGCCAGCGGCGTCGGGCAGGGGCTGCTCGCGCAGGGCCGACAGCGATTTTCGCGCGGCTGCATCCTGCTCGGTAAGGCCGGCGCGATGACGACGCGCTTGTTCGTTCGTCGTTTGCCCCGTCGCCAGGCGCGCGACATCCACCCGTTCGAAGGCGGCCTCGGACGGCAGCGCCGACGCCCGCAGCGCCTTCGCTGAAGCAGCCCAGCCCGGCACCAGGGCAAGGGTCCGCGTAACCTCTGCCGCGGCCGCCCGTGCTCGCTCGGCCGTCTCCGCCGCATGCTGAGCTTCCACCGGTCGCGCGTTCCAGTTCGCTCAAGTTTCAGCGCGAAACGGATGTTCCTGACGCCCGAAGGTACGGCCCACGACAACACGGTGCGCAAAAAGATACGCCCGGTGCACGAAGTACGTATTGCGCAAAAACGGCGATTGCCAGCACCGCCGTTGACCTTCGGCGCTCGTTTGACGGTCTCTCTCGCATATGACCCCTCACAGGTCTCACAATTCAGAACGCACGTACACGTCCTCACTCCCGTGGCTCGAAGACCGGCAGGCAACTGCGCGACGGCCAGCGCAAAGAATGCAGGCCGGCGACCTCGGCGAGCGATGGGGAAATGGCGGTGTTGCGTGCAAAGATGAGCAATTGCGATAAGCGCATCGGGTCGGCGTCTTGTGCACCAGTCAACAGGGCCCAATCGGCGGGGCCGCAGGGAATAGCCCGAGTTGGCCAAGGCGTGAGTGTCGCAGTCCAGTCACTCGCCTTTGGGGCGCCTGCGCACGGGAAGCAACGCCGGCACGCCTCGGCGGCGCGATCAACGGCCTCGTTCTCCTTTGCTCGTGACTAGCTGGGAGCGGTTCAGGACCGCCGTTTCGCCACTCCATCCAACAGGCAAATGGGGCATTGATGACGATGTTGAAAATGCGCGGCGAACCGATCGGCGCCGGTGTCACACTGTCCACAGTGTCCACATTGTCACTGCTACTGGTCCGTGAAACGTCTCCGGTCGGCGTCTGACTGGAGACCTTCGAATGAGCCGGACCTTCAGTAAGGTCATCCTCTGGGTAGGCTGAACCCGGTTTTCGGGGGGGGCGGCCACCTGATTCTTCGCGGCTCCGCCTTTACATGCCCTGCGGCCGATTTCGCCTTGTCATCTCTCTCAGGCGACTGCGATACTCTTGTTTCCACTCCCATCCCTTCGGGACGGCGACACCACCGATCGCCGGACCTATGGCGGCCGTGACAGATTTGACTCTGTTGACAATGTAACATTC
>CAVOOS010000024.1:0-185216 GCA_963697635.1 uncultured Solirubrobacterales bacterium
CGGAGATCGAGCCGATCGAGACGACCTTGCCGCCGCGCCCCTGCGCCATCATGTGGCGGATCGATTCCCCGCGTCGTGTAGAACAGGCCATCGAGATTGACCGCCATCGTGCGGCGCCAGGTGTCGTCGTCGGTGTCGAGCACGGTGCCGGCGAGCAGCAGCCCGGCCGACAGCACCGCGATGTCGATCCCCTTGGCGGCGGCAATGCCGGAGAAGGTGCGGCTGACCGCGGCGCTGTCGACGACGTCGAGATCCCGGAAATCGACCTTGGGGTCATCGTAGATCGTCTGGTCCTCGGCCGAGTGGCTCGGCTGGCGCACTAGCACGGTGACGCTGGCGCCGGCCGCGGCGAGTGTGCGGACTGCGGCCGCGCCGATGCCGGAGTCGCCCCCCGTCACCACGGCATGCTTTCCGCTCAGATCAATCTTCGTCATCGCCGCCGATCCTGTCCCTGGGTGTGCTCCGCCGAGATCAGCCACGGTCGCCGCGTCCGTGGATGTCGGCTTGCCCCGACCTTACCAGGAGAACGTTCTTCGGGGTATCTGGCCCGGGCGGTCGCTCGCTATCGGTTAAGGCGGCAGTGCCGGAAGCTGCATGCCATCGGAAGCGGGCGCTACACCCGCGATGCGGGGCTCGCCTCCTATTCAGCGTCAGCCCGCGCGCCGCCTGTGCCGTGCGCAGACACTGGCCGAGGCGCGGCGTGGTGACGGTCGCGGACGCTGAAAGGGCAGCCGGGCAAGCTTGGCGATTTGGGAGGCATGTTGACCGATGCGCTAATAAGTTCGTAGATCATAAACACGCTCAGCGCGAGTGTTTTTGTCTGCGCAAGGTTCCGGACCCGCTCTGCCACGCTGTCCTCTGCCGGCGCAGGGCTCGGGGGGCAGGCGGAGCAGGAAGTGAGGCTCGGAATGAAGCTGTTCATGGCGGCGCTCGCCACCGAGACCAACACGTTTTCGCCGATCCCCACCGGCCGCGCCGCGTTCATGACCGGGCGCGACTGGTTCCGCGACGACGGCAGCCGGCGCCCGCCGACCATGGCCAACATCCCACTGATCGAATGGCGCACGCTCGGCGAGGCGGACGGCCACGACGTTGCCGAGAGCATCGCGACCTTCGCCCAGCCCGCGGGCACCACGCTGCGCGACGTCTACGAGGAGCTGCGCGACCTGCTGCTCGCCGACCTTCGTGCAGCGATGCCGGTCGATGTCGTGCTGCTGTTCATGCACGGCGCGATGGTGGCGCACGGCTACGACGACTGCGAGGGCGACACGCTCGAACGGGTGCGCGCGATCGTCGGCCCGCGCGCGACGATCGGCATCGAGCTCGACCTGCACTGCCATCTCACCGAGCGGATGCGCACGCACGCGGACGTGATCATCACCTACAAGGAGTATCCGCACGTCGACATGGCCGAGCGCGCCGCCGATCTCTACCGGCTGTGCCTGCGCACGGCGCGCGGCGAGGTGCGCCCGGTGATGGCCTATCACGACTGCCGCATGATCAACATGTGGCGCACGCCGCTGCAGCCGGCGCGCGGCTTCGTCGACCGCATGCAGGCGCTGGAAGGCCATGATGGGATTCTTTCCGTTTCATTCGGCCACGGCTTCCCCTGGGGTGACGTGGAGGAAGTCGGCGCGAAAATGCTGGTGATCGCCGACGGCGACATGGCTAAGGCGCAAGCGCTGGCCCGCCGGCTCGGCCGCGAATTGTGGGCGATGCGCGGCGAGACGGTGACGCACCACGACACGGTCGACGAGGCGATCGACCATGGTCTTGCCGGCGGCGGCGGCCCGGTCGTGCTGGCCGATGTCGCCGACAACGCGGGTGGTGGCGCGCCGTCCGACAACACCGCGATCCTGCGCCGGCTGGTCGATCGCGGCGTCACGGGCGCTGTCATCGGCCTGTTCTGGGATCCGCAGGCGGTGCAGTTCTGCCTGGAGGCGGGCGTGGGCGCGCACTTCCTGCTGCGCATCGGCGGCAAGTGCGGCCCGGCCTCGGGCGACCCCGTGGACCTGATGGTGACGGTGCGCGCGGCGGTCGAGGAGCACACGCAGACCGGCCTCAGCGGCGGCCGCCTCAGCGTCGGGCCGAGCGCCTGGGTATCCGCGGACGGCATCGACGTCGTGCTGATCAGCAAGCGGCATCAGACGTTTGCGCCGGATGCCTTCACCGGCCTCGGGCTGACGCTCGCCGACAAGCGCATCGTCGTGGTGAAATCGACGCAGCATTTCCATGCCGCTTTCGCGCCGGTCGCGCGGACGATCCGCTATGTGGCGGCGCCGGGCGCGATCCCGCCCGACTTCACCGCCATCCCCTACACCAAACGCACCGTGCCGTTCTGGCCGCGCGTGGAAGACCCGTTCGAGGGCGGCAACGCATGATCGGCGACGCGGCGGCGGCATGACCATCGCCCCGGTCCTCGAAGCCGCCGGCGTCAGCAAGTCTGTACGGCAGCAACCTTGTACTCAGTGGCGTCGATTTCCGCGTCGATGCCGGCGATTCGATCGCGCTGATCGGCGAGAACGGCGCCGGCAAATCCACCTTTGCCAAAATCATTACCGGCGTCACGCGGCCCGACACCGGCGCCATCCGGATGTTCGGCAAGCCGGTCAGCTTCGCCTCGCCGCGCGACGCGCTCGCGCACGGCATCGCCTTCATCCCGCAGGAGCTCGCCTACGTCCCGCATCTGAGCGTCGCCGAGAACATCCTGCTCGGCCACTGGCCCAATCGGCACGGCCTGACCACGCTCGGCATGTCGCTGCGGCAGGCGCGCGAGGAATGCCGGCGCTTCGGCATCGCGCTCGACGTCGCCCGCCCGATGGGCACGCTGAAACTCGCCGACCGGCAGATCGTCGAGATCGTCAAGGCGCTGACGCGCCGCGCCCGGCTGATCGTGCTCGACGAGCCGACCGCCTCGCTCAGCGAGCAGGAAAGCCGCGCGCTGTACGACATCCTCGGCCGGCTCACGCGCGAAGGCGTCGGCGTGATCTACATCTCGCACCGCATGGACGAGGTGTTCCGCTTCAGCAGCCGCGTTGTGGTGTTCCGCAACGGCGAGCTGGTCGTCTCGGCCACGCCCGCGGAAACCACGCCCGCGCAACTGATCGCGCACATGCTGGGGCAGGAGAAGGAAGACTTCTCGGCGACCGAGCGCCCGCCGCCGCGCAGCGTCCGTCCCGCCGCCGAATTGCGCGGCTGGACGCGCTCCGGCGTGCCGGCGCTCGCCGATGTGTCGCTGCGCATCGAGCCTGCAGAGATCGTCGGCCTCTACGGCTTGCGCGGCTCCGGCGCCGAACTGGTCGCCGAAGGCATGGCCGGACTGCACCCCGACATCGCCGGCGAGCTTGCGCTCGATGGCCGGGCGGCCCCGATCCTGGCCACCCCGCTCGCGGCCCGCCGCGCCGGCATCGCCTACGTGCCCGCCGAGCGCAAGCGCGACGGCCTCGTGCTGGTGCTGCCGATCACCGCCAATCTCTCGCTGATGACTCTGGGCGCAGCTCGCGAGCTTCGGCTGGATCCGCGCCCGGCCTCGAGCGCACCCGCACGCGCGAACTCGCGCGCCAGTTCGCCGTCCGCTATGCACGCCTCTCGCAAAAGGTCGGCCAGCTCAGCGGCGGCAACCAGCAGAAGGTGATGCTCGCCTCGCGCATGGCCGCGAACCCGAGGCTGCTGGTGCTGCAGGAGCCGACGCGCGGCGTCGATGTCGGCGCCCGCGTCGAGCTGCACCGCATCCTCACCAACATCGCCCAGCGCGGCTGCGCGATGCTGCTGGTGACGTCCGATGTCGAGGAGGCGGTCGCCGTCAGCCACCGCTTGCTGATCATGCGCGAGGGCACGATCGTCGCCGAGCTCTCCGGCGCCGGCAAGACGCAGGCCCGCGCCATCGCCTTCGCCGCCGGCGACCGCGAGGCCGCCTGATGGACGCGACACCGCAGCTTCGCGGCGAAGAGCCCGGCGCCGGCCTCGCCGCGCGCCGCCGGGTCTATCGCGCCGCGTTCCAGGTGCTCGGCACCGGCACGTTCCTGCTGCTCGTGCTGATCGGGTTCTCGTTCGCGAGCCGCCACTTCCTCACCTACTCAAACACGCTCAACGTGCTGAGCAACGTGACGGTGATCGGCATCGTCTCGCTCGGCCAGGCGCTGACGATCATTTCCGGCGGTTTCGATCTTTCGGTGAGCGGCACGGTGCCGCTCGGCGCGGTCGTGTTCACGCTGGCGGTCAATGCCGGCATTCCGGTCGGTCTCGCCATCGTCGGCGTCGCCATCGCCGGCAGCCTGGTCGGGCTGATCAACGGGCTGATCATCACCCGGCTAAAGATCAACCCCTTGATCACCACGCTCGGCACGATGTCGATCGGCGTCGGCCTCGCCTACACGCTCTCCAACGGCGTCACCATCCCGTTCGCCGACCCGGACCACACCGGCGTGCTGGCCGACAAGGCGTTCGGCGACGTCGCCTGGTACCTGATCGCCTTCCTGCTGCTGACCGTCGTGCTGTTCCTGGTCTCGCGCTTCACCGTGTTCGGCCGCATGCTGTACACGGTCGGCGGCAACCGCGAGGCGAGCCGGCTCGCCGGCATGCGCGTCGATCTGATCACGGTCGTCGTCTACATGCTGTGCTCGGCGCTCGCGACCTTCGCCGGCATGGTCGTCGCGTGCCAGTTGCTCGCCGGTTCCGCGACGGTGGGCGCCGATGCGGCGCTGTCCTCGATCGCCTCGGTCGTGCTCGGCGGCGCCTCGCTCACCGGTGGCGTCGGCGGCATTCCCGGCACGCTGATCGGCGTGCTGATCCTCGGCACCATCGCCAACGGCATGGCGCTGCTGCAGGTGCCCGCATTCTACCAGCAGATCGCCACCGGCCTGATCCTGCTGCTCGGCGTCGGCTTCGCGCGGCTGCGCGAGGTGCTGTCCGGCGAGCAGAGCTGACACGACAACCAGGGGGTTTGTTTCATGTCGTCAAAACTTGATGCCATTGCGCCGAGACGCTCGCTGCTGCTCGGCGCCGCCGCGCTGGCGCTGGCCGGCACCGCGGGCCACGGCGCCCGCGCCGCGGACAAGCAGCTCACCGTCGATTTCGCCAACATCATGGAATTGGGCGAGCTGTTCCGGCAGTTCGGCGACGGGCTGATGCACGCCGCCGACGTCGCCGGCATCAAGGTCACGCGCTACAACAACAACCTCGACGGACCCACCACGCTCAACAACGCCCGGCTGATGGTGCAGGACCAGCCCGAAGTGATCCTGGAATACACGGCGGTCGAAGGCATCGGCGCCTCGCTGAAGCGGCTGTTCAACGACGCGAAAATTCCCTACATCGCCATCAACATTCCCATCCCCGGCGGCATCTGGTTCAACCTGGTCAACAAGGAGATCGGCCGCGACACCGCGAACGTGGTGATCCCGCTCGCCAAGGCGAAGGGCTGGACGGCGGCCGACACCACGGTGATCATCATCCAGGGCTCGCAGGCCGGCACCGAGGTGAACGACTGCATCCGCTACTTCTACGTCACCGCCGCCGACAGCATGGGCTTCGGCAAGGTCGCCCCCTCCGACATCACGGCACTCACCACCACGATCGGCAAGAACGGCTTTCAGGTGGACGGCAAGGGCACGCTGGAACTCAGCTACACCGTGGTGAAGAACGTGCTGCAGACGCTGCCGCCCGACCGGCACATCCTGCTGTATTCGATCAACGACGATTTCCGTGCTCGGCGGCTGGCGCGCGATCACCGAATCGCAGCGCGAGAACAACACCATTGTCGCGGGCCTGGGCGGTTCCGTCGCCGCGTTGAAGGAACTGCGCACGAACCCGCATTGGGTCGCCGAGGGCTCGGTGTTCAGCACGCATTGGGGCGAGTACCTGATGGCAATGGCGGTCGCCGTCCACAACGGCGTCACGCCGCCGCCGCTCACCAAGTCGCCGCAGCTGGTGCTGACGCCCGCGACGGTCGACAAGTACTACGACGCCGAAGGCAAGGTGAAGCTGCTGCCGCCGCTGGTGCCCGAGAACATGTATCTGAAGGACACCGGCGTGCTGCAGAAGTTCCACAACATCGAAGGACTGATGTAGCGGGGCCTGGCGCGGCGGGCGAACATCCCGCCGCGCCGCACGCAGAAGGAGGAACGTGCGATGTCGGATCGGCGGCAGGCGCTGGAGGCGCGGCTGGAAGAACTTTCCGCCGGCTTCAGCGGCGATTTGGCGCTCTACGCGAAGAAACTCGAAACCGGCGAGACCATCGAGCGCCGCGCCGACGAGACGTTTCCGACTGCGAGCACGATAAAGGTGTTCATCCTGCTGGAGCTGATGCGCCGCGTGCATCGCGGCGACTTCCGGCTCGACGAGCACATCGCGATCCGCGGCGCGCAGCAGGTCGGCGGCTCCGGCGTGCTCAAGGAGCTGAGCGGCGGCCTGAGCATGACGCTGCGCGACGTCGCGACGCTGATGATCGTGCTCAGCGACAACACCGCGACCAACGTGCTGATCGACCTGCTCGGGCTCGATGCGATCAACGACACCATCAAGGGCTTCGGCCTGAGCACGACGCGCCTCGTCAACCGCGTCGATTTCGACCGCATCGGCGGCGACGTGAACAAGTTCGCCGTCACCACGGCGCGCGAGTTCGGCCACGCGCTGGAGCAGGTGGCGGCGGGAAAATTCCTCGACCGCGCGGCTTGCGACATCGTCATCGACATCATGGAGCGCCAGCAATATCTCGACCTGCTGCCGCGCTACCTGCCGTACAACCCCTATGCGCGCGACCTGAAGCTGCACCAGGACCTGCGCATCGCCAACAAGACTGGGTTCTTCCTTGGCGTGCGCTGCGACACCGCGATGATCTTCGCGCCGGGCACCACGCTGGTCGCGATCGCACTCAGCAAGAACGGCAAAGATCTCGGCTTTCAGCCGGAGAACGAGAACGCAGTGCTGCTCGGCCATGTCGGCAGTGCGCTGTACGACTACTTCTGTTCCGCCTGACGTCGCTCCGCAGCCCGGGCGCAGCCGCATTCCGTGGACCAGCGAGGCCTGGATCGGCCCGCGCCACAAAGCAGGACGGGCGCTGACCAGAGGCGCCCCAACGACGCTGAGCGGCGCCACCACAGGCGAAGGCCCGCACCCGCGCCGATCGGCGCGCCGACCGGATCGGGACCATCATCCGCGCTGTCACTCGGGCTCGATAGCCGAACCGGGAGTCAGTCAGACCTTTAGCCGAACTCGCTTCGTCGGTGCCGGGATCGGCAACGCCACCGCAAAACGCGGCCCAGTCGTTCATGAGGCGGCGCCGTTTTTCCATCATGTCTCCGCCCCGGTGCGCTGCCTCGGCCTTGTCCTTGAGGGTATGCGCAAGCGCGGCCTCGGCGACCTCGTTCGGGTAATTCGTCATCTCCGCACACCAGTCGCGGAACGTGCTGCGGAACCCGTGCACGGTCAGATCCGGCCGGCCCAAGGTGCGCAACAAGTTCGGCACGGCATTCTTGGACAGGGCAATCCCCGGCTTGCGGCCTGGAAAAACGAATTCATCCCGACTCGACAGGGGTTGCAGCGCCCCGACGTTACGCAGCACGTCCATCGCCACATCCGACAGCGGCACCCGATGCTCCCGCCCGGCTTTGATCCGGCTGCCCGGTACCGTCCACATCGCGTCCCGCAGATCGACCTCGGACCACCGCGCGCCGAGGACCTCGCCGGTGCGGGCGGCGGTGAGAATGACAAATTGGAGCGCGAGCGCCGACACGCCCGTCTGTTGGCGCAGCCTGGCCATGAACGCTCCGATCTCCGACCAGGGCAGCGCGGCATGGTGCTTGACCCGCACGATCTTGGATCGGGGCGGCAGCAGGTTCTCGACGTGACTGCGCCAGCGGGCGGGGTTTTCGCCGGTGCGCCAACCGCGCGCCGTCGCGTAGTCGAGCACCAACTCGATGCGGCCGCGCAGCCGGGAGGCGGTCTCCGGCTTGGTCCGCCAGATCGGCTCCAGCACCCGCATGATTGCACCGGTGTCGATGCTGGCGATTCCAAGATCGCCGATCGCCGGCCTCGCGTACCAGTTCAAGCGTGTGCCGCCATTGCTGGCGGTGCCTGGCATTCCGCCAGCCCGCCTCGTGGGCCGCGATATACGCCTCCGCTACGTCGGCGAAGGTGTTGAGCCGGCTCCTTGCGGCCGTGTCGGCGCGCTCCGACCGCCGTCGGGCGATGGGGTCAACACCCTGTCGGACCAGCTTGCGGGCCGCCGCAGCGGCTTCCCGTGCCTCGGCCAGCGACACACCCGCAAGGCCGCCGAGTCCCATCAGGTGCGGCTTGCCGTTGAGTTTGAACCGGTAAAGCCACGACCGGTAGCTCGCGCCGCGGACCAGCAGATAGAGTCCGGCGCCGTCACCATAAGTGCCCGGCGTGGTCAGGCTGCGAACCTTCAGCGCGCTCAGCTTCACCGATCCCAGCTCCCCAGCATACATCTAACGCTATGCCGAATCATACACCTTGGCAAACACTATCGCTCGGGATGCCCGAGCACCGGCAGGGCCAGCGGGGGAAAATGCAGCCCAGATTTCCGGATTGTTCAGCGCCTCAGGGAGGTCGGGGGTCGCCCGGGGTCGCGAGTGGGAGGGGATTCTCCCTCCCCCCTTGTGGGGGAGGGCCGGGGTGGGGGGATCACGCGCAAGCGTCTTTTCGCGCCCCCGCGCAAATTCCCTCTTGCCCACCTACAGTCATTCATACTAACAATCGCGCATGTCACACACCCCACCCCCGCCCCGCACCGCAGCGGAGCAATTCATCACCATCGTCCGGTGCCTGAGCGCCGCCGTGGCGGCGATGACGGCGGGGAATCGGCTGCCGGCGCCGCTGATCAAACTGGTCGTGGACCGGCTCCGTGGCATCCAGCAGCGTTTTTTCGCCCTCGCCGCCCGGCTCCGCGACGGAACCCATGTCGTGCGGCAGCGCGCCGCCACGGCGAGCAGGCGCCCGGGCCAGCCGCCGCCGCAAAACTCCCTCCCCACCAGCTTCGGCTGGGTGCTGCCGCTGCTGCCGATACCGCAGGGCGGCGGGTTTCGCTCGCAGCTCGATTTCCTGCTCAATAACCCGGAGATGCAGGGCGCTGCTGGAAGCGGCGCCGGCGTCGCTGCGCCGGCCGGTGCGGTCGCTGTGCCGGATGCTGGGTCTCGAACCCCCGCCGATCCTGGCACTGCCGCCGCGCCCCAAGCGGCCGGTGGACCCGGCCCGGCCGGCGGACCCGGCGCGGCCGCGTGCTCCGCGTCGGCGAGGTCCGCCCGCCCCGCCGCTGCGCTACACGCCGCCGGCGCCGCCCCCCTGCTCGCTGGCCCTGGAGTACGACGGCCCGTACGGCCCGCTGCGAATCGTTTGGAGATGACCGGCGGGGTAGGGGAAGCACGTCCTTTTTGTTACGATATCAAAATAAATAGTTACGGCGGCGCCATCCGCCGCGCCTCCGCCACCAGCGCCGCCGACAGCACGGGCAGCGGCTCGCGGTGCGGCACCACCAGGCCGACCGTCGCGGAAATATCGGGCTCGGTCAGCGGGATCGCGGTCAGCCCCTCCGGCAGCGCCAGCACCTTCGGCCAGTGCGCCGGCAGGATGCTGGCCCAGTTGCCGGCGCGCAGATGCGCGAGCAGCGCGGTCATCGAATCCGATTCGACCGCGACCAGCGGCACCACCCCGGCCTCGCGCAGCGCCCGCTCGATGATCCGGCGGTTCTGCATGTCCGGCGTCAGCAGCGCGAGCTTCACCCCGGCCAGCTCCGCCCAGGCCGCGCTCTGCCGCCCCGCGAACGGGCCGCCGGCGCGGGCCACGAAACAGTAGCTCTCGCGATACAGCGGCACCGGGACGACGCGCGGCAGCTTCTCGTGGTCGAGGTAGGTGACCCCGGCATCGACCTCCAGGTTCTCCAGCATGCCCAGCACGTCGTGCGACGTCCGGCTCAGAATGTGCAGCTTCACGTCCGGGTGGCGCGCGGCGAACGGCGCGGTCAGCGCCGGCAGCATCGGCAGCGCCGTCGGGATCGCCGCCAGCCGCAGCACGCCGTGCAGCGCCGAGCGCAGCCCGGTCACCTCCTGCCGCAACGCCCGCGTGTCGCCGACGATCCTCCGCGCGTAGTCCAGGGTCCGCTCGCCGGCCTCCGTGAAACCGCGGAACCGGCTGCCGCGCTCCACCAGCAGCACGCCGAGCGTCTCCTCCAGTTGCTTGATGCCCGCGGAGAGCGTCGGCTGGGTGGTGCCGCAGGCCACCGCCGCGCGGCCGAAATGCCGCTCCTGCGCCAGCGCCAGCAGATATTCCAGCTTGTCGAGCATGTCTCCTCCGCCGCAGAACCAAGCACGGCGGGGCCGGCACCTGCTAGCCTCCCGCCAGGCAACGGGAGGCACCGAGAAAAAATGAGCATCTACACCGGGCCGGTGTTCGACATGGCCCGCACCCAGTTCCACCGGATCGCCGACCATCTCGGCATCGCGGAGGACCAGCGCGACCGGCTGCTGTATCCGAAGCGCGCAGTCGCGGTGTCCTGCCCGATCCACCGCGACGACGGCACCACCGCGGTGTTCCAGGGCTACCGGGTGCAGCACCTGCTCACGATGGGGCCGACCAAGGGCGGCACCCGGTTCGCGCTCAGCGTCGACATCGGCGAGGTCGGCGCGCTGGCGGTGTGGATGAGCTGGAAATGCGCGCTCGCCGGGCTGCCGTACGGCGGCGCCAAGGGCGGCGTGACCGTCGACCCGCGCGCGCTGTCCCGCCACGAGCTGGAGGGGCTGTCGCGTCGCTACATGACCGAGATGATCCCGTTCGTCGGCCCGCATACCGACGTGATGGCGCCCGACATGGGCACCAACGAGCAGGTGATGGCGTGGTTCATGGACACCTACTCGATGTACCAGGGCCAGACGGTGATGGAGATCGTCACCGGCAAGCCGGTGGCGATCGGCGGCACGCTCGGCCGCAAGGAGGCGACCGGGCGCGGCGTCGCCTACCTGGTGGAGCGCGCGATGGGCCGGATCGGCGTGCCGATTGCCGGCGCGACCGCCGTGGTCCAGGGCTTCGGCAACGTCGGCTCGGTCACCGCCGCCTCGCTTGCCGAGCGCGGCGTGAAAATCATCGGCGTGTCCGACCACACCGCCTGCTACGTCGATCCGCGCGGCCTCGATGTCCCCGCCCTGCTGAGCCATGCGGAGAAGCATGGCATCCTCGCCGGGTTCTCCACCGAATTCGTCGCCGACCCGGCCGAGTTGCTGGCAATCCCCTGCGACATCCTGGTGCCGGCGGCGCTGGAACGGGTGATCGACGCGCGCATGGCCGGGCGGCTGCAATGCCGGGTGCTGGCCGAGGCGGCGAACGGCCCGACCACGCCCGACGCCGACGCGGTGCTGGAAACCGCGGAAGGAGATCTTCGTGCTGCCCGACATCCTGTGCAACGCCGGCGGCGTGATCGTCAGCTACTTCGAGTGGGTGCAGGACCTGCAGCAGTTCTTCTGGGACGAGGCCGAGGTCAACGACCGGCTGTACCGGGTGCTGCAACGCGCGTTCGCGGCGGTGCTGGAGCGCGCCGGGCGCGACGGCGTGTCGCACCGCACCGCGGCGATGGCGATCGGCGTCGCCAAGGTGCGGGACGCGAAAGCGGCGCGCGGGCTGTTCCCGTGAGCGCCGCGCGCGCCGGCATCAGATCACATTGTGAACGATATGGTAGTGGTAGAGCGCCCAGATCACGGCGATGATCGCCAGGAACGGCGTCACGATCCCGACCGCCGCGAGCAACGCGTTGGTGCGGCGGCCCATTTCGCCTCGGCCCGGATAGAACGCCCGCAGCTCGTCCTCGTGTTCGCTTCGCGGATTGTACGCCACGTCCGTCGCAATCGGCCGGACATGTGGCGTCGGGTCGGGCACGTCCAACACCGAGCCCTCGATGAGCCGATGGTTGAAATAGGTTCCGGCCATGCGCACGGGGATGCCGGGCCCCTTCGGCGTGTCTGACAGTTCGAACTCGATGACCTGCAGCACGCCGAATTCGCCCGGTTCCTCGTGCTGCCGGACGTGGATCGCCATTCCGCGCACAAATCCCTTGGCGACCGGCTTCAGATTGAAGCGGTCCTTGACTTTCTCGAGCTTGGCGATCTCGGCGGCGCGGACGAGCTTGTTGATCTTCGCTTCTTCTTTGGTGCCGGTGAAACTTCCGGGTGTCGTAACCATCTGTCGTCCTCCACGCCGCGGTCTGTCGTGCGACGATTTACCGCAATCGTCGGGGTTGGCGCCAGACTATGCGTCGGGATAGCGGATCGCGAGCACTTCGATGTCCTCGGCGCCGGCGGGGGTGTGCAGCCGCACCACGTCGCCGACCCGGGCGCGCAGCAGCGCCCGCGCGATCGGCGCATGCAGGCTGACCTCGCCGCGCGCCAGGTCGGCCTCGTCGACGCCCAGGATCGTCACGGTGCGTTCCTCGTCGCGTTCGGTCGCGTAGGTGACGGTTGCGCCGAAGAACACCCGGTCGCGCTGCGCCTGCGCCGCCGGATCGACCACCTCGGCGATCTCCAGCCGCTTGCCGAGGAAGCGCACTCGGCGATCGATCTCGCGCAGCCGCCGCTTGCCGTACAGGTAGTCGCCGTTCTCCGAGCGGTCGCCGTTGCCGGCTGCCCAGTGACACGATTTCGACGATTTTCGGCCGTTCGACCCGCAGCAATTCGGTGAATTCGGCGCGCAGCCGGTCATGGCCGGCCTGGGTCATGTAGTTCTTGCCGCCCTTCGGCAGCGGCGGCGCGCCGCCATCCTCGTCGTCGTCCTCGTCGTCCGCCATCGCTCCGCGCCCCGAACTCGTCATCCCGGGGCGGAACTTAAGCGGCGAGCGGTTACGGCGTCACCTCAAACACGTTGCTCAGCGTCGTACCGTAGAGGTTGCCCTTGCTGTCGATCGCCAGTCCGTGGCCCGGAAACGCTCCTGTCGCGGTTCCGGCGAACGAGAACGGCACGCTCGGCGTCCAGCCGCCGCCGGAGGGCGACAACTCGAACACCGCGCCCCAGGCATTCGAGGCGCCGCCGCCGGACGTCGTGCCCCAAAGATTGCCAAGCGAGTTTGGGGTCAGCCCGCTGTTGGAGGGGCCGTTGCCGTTCGGGCCGTTGAAGTTGAGGATCACATTGTAGCCCCAAGGGCCACCCGCCGAAGTCGGCGCAGAGATCTCGAACACAGTGCCATCGCCGGATGTGCCGCCGCCGGCCGTGGTGCCGTAGAGGTTGCCGGCACTGTCGATCAGCAGCGGTGCCGCGGGCCCTGAGCCATCCGGCTTCCCGCTGAAGGTGTGCAGCACGGTCAGCGTCCAGGTGCTCTTGGCGCTCGCCGGCCGGTTGAGCCTGTAGACGGTGCCGCTGCCGCCGCCGCCGCCGCCGCCGGGCAAGGTACCAAAATTCGAGGTCGTGCCGTACAGATTGCCTGCCACGTCCTCGACGACACCGGCATAGGGCGCACCCCCTTCGGTGAAGCTGTCGAACGTGTGCAGCAGCGTGAAAGCGTAGCCGGTCGCGGGCGCCGCCTTGGGCGCGAGCCGCCAGACGCCGCCACCCTCGAAGGTGACGCCATACAGCGCGCCGGACTTGTCCATCAGCAGGCCTTCAGGATTGGAGCCCTGGCCGCTGGTGAACTGGTGCAGCACCTTCTTCGTCCACTTTGTGCCGCTGGTGGGCCGCACCAGCTCGAATACGGAGCCGCCCGCGGTTCCCGGGTTGAAGGTCGTCCCGTACAGGTTGCCCTGCGCGTCGAGCGCCAGGCCGCTGGTCGGGTCGGACCCATCGGTGCCGCCGGCAAAACTGTGGATCACCCGCTCGGTCCAGCCGCCCTTTGCAGTCTTGGACGGCGAGACCTCGAAGATCGTGCCCTTGCCGTCGGTGCCGCCGAACACCGAGCCTCCGAACAGGTTGCCCTCGGCATCGCGCACCAGTTGCGTGCTTGGCGAATCGGCGTCGTTGCTGTGCGCGCCGAACGTGTAGAGCGTCTGCTCGGTGACGCCGCCGGCCAGCGCAGGCGACGCCGCGAGCGCCGCCGCCAGCGCACCGGCAAGCGCGAGGGATGGGTCCGGTCGCAGCATTTTGCCACCTCAGGACAGTTGCGATTGTCACATTGTAAACGATGAAACTTTTTTCGTCAACTCGTCTCGTAAATTACACAGAACGCTGGATGGATCGCGGCTCGGGCCGGGCTGCCATGCGACAGTTGACGCCGGCCCCCGCGGGCGCCACGGGTGGCACCATGTTTCGCCGATTCGAGCAGCTGCTGCTTCCCACCGAAATCCCGCCCGAGGCGCCGCCGCCGCAACTCGGCGAGGAGCGGGCGCTGCTGCGCTTCTATTGGCACTACGCCCGCCAGGCGCGCTGGCTGATCGGCGCGCTGTTCGTGACCGGGCTCGCGGTCGCGACCTTCGACACTATGATCCCGGCGTTCATGGGCCGCGTGGTGACGCTGCTGACCACCCACACGCCGGCGACGCTGCTGGCGCGATGCGTGGCCGCAGTTCGTCGGCATGGCGGCGGTGCTGCTGGTCGGCGCGCCCGCTCGCGTTCCTGGCGCAGAACCTGATCACCAACCAGGCGGTCGATGCCCGGGCTGACCAACATCGTGCGCTGGCAGAACGCACTGGCACGTGGTGCGGCAGAGCTGGACGTTCTTCCAGAACGATTTCGCCGGCCGCATCGCCAACCGCGTGATGCAGGCCGGCCCGGCGCTGCGCGAGAGCAGCGTACGCGTCGATCAGCGCCGTCTGGTACATCATCGTCTACGGCAGCAGCGCGATGGTGCTGCTCGGCAGCGACCGATTGGCGGCTCGCGATCGCCGATGGCCGCGTGGTTCGCCGGCTACGTGACGTTCTCTGCGCATCTTCGTGCCGCGGCTGCGCGACCGCTCGCAGCAAGGTCAGCGAGGTGCGCTCGGCGCTCACCGGCCGCGTCGTCGACAGCTACACCAACATCCTGACGGTGAAGCTGTTCGCCCGCGCCGCGCGACGAGGACGAGTTCGTGCGCGACGCGATCGACGAGCACACCGACGATGTTCCGCGCCCAGCTGCGCACGATCACCGCGCTATTCGCTGACGCTGATCACGATGAACGCGACGATGGTGGTCGGCGACCGCCGCGCGTCGCGCTCTGGCTATGGATGCCGGGCGGATCTCGGTCGGCGCGGTCGCGATGGCGCTGCCGCTGGCGCTGGCAGATCGCCAACATGGCCGGCTGGGTGGCGCAGAACGTCACCGCGATCTTCGAGAATGTCGGCATGGTGCAGGACGGCATGCGCTCGATCGCGGTGCCGCGGCAGATGCCGGACGCGCCGGACGCCGCCGAGCTGCGGGTCAGCCGCGGCGCGATCCGGTTCGAGCACGTGCGTTTCGGCTACGGCACCGAGCGCGGCGTGCTGCACGATCTGCCCTCGACATCGCGCCGGCGAGCGCGTCGGGCTGGTCGGCGCTGTCCGGCGCCGGCAAATCGACCCTGGTCAATCTGCTGCTGCGCTTCTACGAGCTGGAATGCGGCCGCATCCTGATCGACGGCCAGGACATCGCCGGCGTCACGCCAGGAGAGCCTGCGCGCGCAGATCGCCATGGTGACGCAGGATACGTCGCTGCTGCACCGCTCGATCCGCGACAACATCCGCTACGGCCGGCCCGAGGCCACCGAGGAGGAAATCGTCGAGGCCGCGAAGCAGGCCGAGGCGCTCGACTTCATCGACGCGCCTGGAGGACTGGCACGGCCGCTGCGGCTTCGACGCCCATGTCGGCGAGCGCGGCGTGAAACTCTCGGGCGGCCAGCGCCAGCGCATCGCGATCGCCCGCGTGATCGTCAAGAACGCGCCGATCCTGGTTCTCGACGAGGCAACCTCGGCGCTGGACTCGGAAGTGGAGGCGGCGATCCAGGGCCAGCTCGAGCGGCTGATGCGCGGCCGCACCGTGATCGCGATCGCGCACCGGCTCTCGACGATCGCGCGCATGGACCGGCTGGTGGTGCTCGACCACGGCCGCATCGTCGAAACCGGCAGCCACGCGGCGCTGCTGACGCCGGACGGCGCCTATGCGCGGCTGTGGCGCCGGCAGTCGGGCGGGTTCATGGAGGCGGCGGAGTAGCGAGGCGGCCGGCGAATGGCGGATCGCCTAGCCGGGTCGTGATGGCGAAGTCGATCTCTTGCTGCCGCCGGTTGGTGCTAACGTAGGTGATTGCCCAGGAGCGAAGGCCATGGCGGAACACGCTGCGCGGCCGGACGCACGGATGGGCGGCGACGGCCGCTATCGCATTCTTGTCGATGCCGTGATCGACTATGCCATCTACATGCTGGACCCCGACGGCATCGTGACGAGCTGGAATCCCGGGCGCGCAGCGGCTTCAAGGGTTACGTCGAGCAGGAGATCGTCGGCCAGCATTTTTCCCGCTTCTATACCGAGGAAGACAGGCAGGCGGGCCTGCCGCAGCGGGCGCTCGCGACCGCCGAACGGGAGGGCAAGTTCGAAAGCGAGGGCTGGCGCGTCCGCAAGGACGGCACCCGCTTCTGGGCCCACGTCGTGATCGATCCGATCCGCGATACGTCAACGGCGGCTTCTCGGCTTCGCCAAAATCACCCGCGACCTCAGCGAGCGCAAGGCCGCCGCGGCGGCGCTCAAGGAAAGCGAGGAGCAGTTCCGGCTTCTTGTCCAGGGCGTCACGGACTATGCGATCTACATGCTCGATCCCGACGGCCGGGTCAGCAGCTGGAACTCGGGCGCGCAGCGGATCAAGGGCTACACGCGCCGGACGAGATCATCGGCGAGCATTTTTCCCGCTTCTATACCGAGGAAGACCGGGCGGCGAGCGAGCCGCAGCGCGCGCTCGAGGCGCGCCGAGCGGAATGGCGCGTTCGAAAAGGAAGGCTGGCGCGTCCGCAAGGACGGCACGCCGCTTCTGGGCGAACGTCGTCATCGATCCGATCCGCGACGACGACGGCCGGCTGCTCGGCTTCGCCAAGATCACCCGCGACATCACCGAGCGACGAGCGGCGCAGCAGGCGCTCGACGAGGCCCGCGAGGCGTTGCTGCAGATCGCAGAAGATGGAGGCGATCGGCCAGCTCACCGGCGGCGTCGCGCACGATTTCAACAATCTGCTGACGGCGGTCATCGGCAGCCTCGAACTGCTCCGCAAGCGCCTGTCGCCGACGATCCGCGGACTGATCCGCGCTGCTCGACAACGCCATGCAGGGCGCGCGGCGCGGCATCGCGCTGACCCAGCGGATGCTCGCCTTCGCCCGCAGGCAGGAACTCACGCTGGAGCCGATCGACGCTGCGAGCCTGGTGCACGGCATGAGCGATCTGCTGCAGCGGTCGATCGGCCCATCGGTCGATGATCGAGGCGCGCTTTCCGCTCGCTGCTCGAGGCGATCCGCGCGGACGCCAACCAACTCGAACTGGCGTTGCTGAATCTTGCCGTGAATGCCCGCGATGCGATGCCGAACGGCGGCGAGATCACCATCGCGGCGCGGCCGGAAACGGTCGGCCGCCGGCAATCAGCATCGGCTGAAGCCGGGCCGATATGTCTGCCTGTCGGTCGCGGATACCGGCGACGGCATGGACGAGGCAACGCTGGCGCGCGCCATCGAGCCGTTCTTCACGACCAAGGGGGTCGGCAAGGGCACCGGTCTCGGATTGCCGATGGTGCACGGCCTGGCCGCAGCAGTCCGGCGGCAGGCTGGTGTTGAAGAGCGGACTGGGGACGGGCACGACGGCCGAACTCTGGCTGCCCGTCGCCGAACCGAAGTCCGGCGCGGCGGCGTCCGTGGTGCCGGAACCGGCCATCGAAGCGGAGCCGGCCACGCGCTCGCTCGGCGTGCTCGCCGTCGATGATGACCCGCTGGTGCTGCTCAACACCGTGGCGATCCTGGAGGATCTCGGCCACAGGGTCTTCGAGGCGCAGTCCGGCGCGCAGGCTCTCGACATGCTGCGACGCGAAAAGGCGATCGAGCTGGTGATCACCGACCAGGCGATGCCGCACATGACGGGCGCCGAGCTGGCGCGGAGGATCAGCGCCGAATGGCCGGATCTGCCGATCATCCTGGCCACGGGCTATGCCGATCTTGCAGACGCCGTCACGCAGCTGCCGAAGCTATCGAAGCCGTTCCGGCAAGAGGAATTGGTGCAGGCGCTCATGCAGGCAGTGCGCCCGGCGGGCACCGGCGGACGTGCTACGAAGTTGCGGGCAGTTTAAGCGGCGATACCGACGCTTCCCTTCTCACGGCGGTTCCGGCGCGCCGCAGCGTGGGCAGAATGGGATTTTCTGCTTGGGGTGCATCAGCCACGTGAAATGACAGTTCGGGCATTCGGCGTGGATGTGCGGAATGGCGCGGTCCCGCCACCAGAGATAGCCGAGATAAGCCAGCAGCGCGACGCCGTTCTCGGCCACGTTGCTCAGCACGATGAGCCATGTCGCTTCGCATCCGTGATCGTGCCAGTTGGTCTCGTAGTCGTCGAGCAGGAAGAGGATCGGCGGAATCAGGAAGATGTCACCATCCGTAGCGGAGCATGAACTTCATCATCGCGGCGCGGCTCCATTGCCCAGCCGCACACGCGGCGCACACGCCCAAGGTCGAGACGATTGCTTCCCTGGGCGTTGGGCGTTTGTTCTGAACCGGATTTTTCGAAATGCAAGCGGCAGAGCCACACAAGCATTATGACGCAATGAAGACGCTGCTGATCGTCGTGCACAGCATGACTGACGGCACGCGGCAGATGGCCGACGCCGCGCTCGCCGGCGCTGCCCGCGAGCCGGAGGTGCGCACGCGATTGCTGCGCGCGCCGCAGGCCGGCCCCGCCGAGGTGTTGGCCGCGGACGGGTACATCTTCGCAACCCCGGAAACGCTCGCCAGTATCGCCGGGCTGATGAAGGATTTCTTCGAGCGTTGCTACTACCCGGCGCTGGGACGGATCGAGGGCCGGCCGTATGCCGTCATGATCTGCGCCGGCAGCGACGGCCAGAACGCGGCGCGGCAGGTCGCCCGGATCGCCACCGGCTGGCGGCTGCGTCCAGTCGCCGAGCCGCTGATCGTCTGCACCCACGCGCAGACGCCGGACGCCATCCTGGCGCCGAAAACGATTGGCCGCGAGGACCTCGCCCGCTGCGCCGATCTCGGCGCCGCATTGACGGCTGGTCTCGCGGCGGGGATTTTCTGAACGGATCGTCGTGGCGCGCCGGCAGCGACGCGCGGCCTTGGAACGGCCGCGCTGCTGCCGCGCCGGCGGCGCATCGCGCTACGGCACGCAGGCGTACCGGGTACGGGTAGTAGCAGTACGGGTAGGCGTACGGCGCGCCATAGGCATAGACGCCACCCGGCCACCAGCCACCGCCCCACCAGCGGCCGCCGTACCAGCCGGCGCCCCGCCAGCCGCCATAGCCGCCGCCGTGCCAGCCGCCGCCGCCGTGCCAGCCACCGCCGCCGCCGTGCCAGCCACCGCCGCCGTGCCAGCCGCCGCCACCGCCGTGCCAACCGCCGCCACCGCCGCCGCCGTGCCACTCCGCCAGCGCCGGGGCGCTGGCGCTGACCACGGCGAGGCCCAGCGCCATCCCGAGGATCAGTCCGAGCTTACGCATTTCACGCCCTTTCCCGACCATGTCGGCCAGCCTTCCGAACGCCCTGGCCTCGCTCGAATGTGGGACTTCGACCGTGGCAAATCAGTGGCCGTCATTTTGAATATGCGTTCATACGGCAAATGTGCTTTGTTTTCGTCGAGTTCGCGGCGCGGCGCGGGGTGTGCGGATGGGTTTCGGGCGGTTTGTTCGGCGCAGGCTGCGGGAGGCGGCGGCTCCCGCCGTGTTCCTGGCGCTGGTCGGCTATTTCCTGTGGGGCGCGACCCAGGGCGACCGCGGCCTGGAAGCATCGCCGCAACGGCAGGGCGAACTCGCGGCCGCACTTGCCGAGCAGTCGCAGGCGGAGGCCGAGGTCGCGATGTGGGAACGTCGCGTCGACGGCCTGCGCACCCGCATCGATGCCGATGCGCTGGACGAGCGGGCGCGCGCGATGCTGAACCTGTCCGACCCGCGCGACGTGATCGTGCCGTACGACAAGGGCCAGCGGTTGTTCTGAGCCCGGCCGCGGCGGCGTGCCCGCTGCGGCAACGACGCTGCGAATTTTCCGGCATCGGCGAAAGAAAAAATCGGGTGCGCCGCCGCGCCGGCAATGACGTTGACCCGGCAGCTTCCCCCGCCTTCAGCGTTCCAAGCGGTTAACTGAATTTCGGTTAACCACTCCTATTGCATTGCACAATCACGCTTTTCCGGCGGGCCGCGCTTGCCGGCCGGGCAGGGGGCGGCTAGGTGTGCGCGGTCCAGTCCGGCACACCGAGCGGGAGAGCCCAAGCATGGCCCAGGCAGCGGACGCGAAGAAGCGCGGCAAGGCGAAGGACGCGGCGGGCGGCATGGCGCGCGAGGACCTGATGCGCGCGTATCGCACCATGCTGCTGATCCGCCGGTTCGAGGAAAAGGCCGGCCAGCTTTACGGCATGGGGCTGATCGGCGGGTTCTGCCACCTGTATATCGGCCAGGAGGCCGTGGTGGTCGGCATGCAGATGGCGCTGTCCGAGGGCGACGAGGTCATCACCTCCTATCGCGACCACGGCCACATGCTGGCCTGCGGCATGGACCCGAAGGGCGTGATGTCGGAGCTGACCGGCCGGTTCGGCGGCTATTCGCACGGCAAGGGCGGCTCCATGCACATGTTCAGCAAGGAGAAGAACTTCTTCGGCGGCCACGGCATCGTCGGCGCGCAGGTGTCGCTTGGCACCGGGCTCGCGTTCTCCAACTGGTATCGCGGCAACGACCGCGTCTGCCTGACCTATTTCGGCGAAGGCGCGTCCAACCAGGGCCAGGTGTTCGAGAGCTTCAACCTCGCGGCGCTGATGAAGCTGCCGGTGGTCTACGTGATCGAGAACAACAAGTACGGCATGGGCACCAGCGTCGAACGTGCCTCCGCCTCGCGCGACCTGTCGAAGAACGGTGCGCCCTGGGGCATCGCGGGCGCACAGGTGGACGGCATGGACGTGACCGCGGTGCGAGACGCGGCCGAGCAGGCGGTGGCGCAGTGCCGCGCCGGCAAGGGGCCGTTCCTGCTGGAAGTCAAGACCTACCGCTACCGCGGCCACTCGATGTCCGACCCCGGCAAGTATCGGACACGGGAAGAAGTGCAGAAGATGCGCAGCGAGCGCGACTGCATCGAGGGCGCGCGACACCGGCTGGAGGCGATGGGGGTGGAGGAGGCGGAGTTCAAGCGGATCGACGACGAGGTCAAGCGCACCGCGCAGGAGGCCGCGGACTTCGCCCAGCAAAGTCCGGAGCCGGACCCGAAGGAATTGTGGACCGACATCCTGGTGGAGGGCTGAGCCGATGGCCACCCAGATCCTGATGCCGGCGCTGAGCCCGACCATGACCGAGGGCAAGCTTGCGCGCTGGCTCAAAAAGGTCGGCGACGAGGTCCGCGCCGGCGACGTGATCGCCGAGATCGAGACCGACAAGGCGACGATGGAGGTGGAAGCGGTCGACGAGGGCAAGCTCGCCAAAATCCTGGTCGACGAGGGCGCGGAAGGGGTGGCGGTGAACACTCCGATCGCGGTGCTCGCGGCCGACGGCGAGAGCGTCAATGCCGCCCCGGTTGCCCCTGCCGCCAAGCCGGCTGCACCTGCGCCGGCGCCCGAGCCCGCCGCCGCGCCAGCCGCACCCGCCCCGGCCCCGGCCGTTGCTGCTGCGTCGGCGCCGGAAAAAGACTGGGGCCCGACGGTGCATCAGACGGTCCGGGAAGCACTGCGCGACGCGATGGCGCTGGAAATGCGCGCCGACGACAAGGTCTTCCTGATCGGCGAAGAGGTCGCGCAGTACCAGGGCGCCTACAAGGTCAGCCAGGGCCTGCTCGATGAGTTCGGCCCGCGCCGGGTGATCGACACGCCGATCACCGAGCACGGCTTCACCGGCGCGGCGGTGGGTGCCGCGATGAACGGACTGCGGCCGATCGTCGAGTTCATGACGTTCAACTTCGCCATGCAGGCGATCGACCAGATCATCAACTCCGCCGCCAAGACGCTGTACATGTCGGGCGGCCAGATGGGTTGTCCCATTGTCTTCCGCGGCCCGAATGGCGCGGCCTCCCGGGTGGCCGCGCAGCACAGCCAGTGCTACGCCAGCTGGTACGCGCACTGCCCCGGGCTGAAGGTGGTGGCGCCGTGGTCGGCGGCCGACGCGAAGGGCCTGCTGCGCGCCGCGATCCGCGACCCGAACCCGGTCATTTTCCTCGAAAACGAAATTCTCTACGGCCATTCCGGCGACGTGCCGAAAGCCGAGGATTTTGTTCTCCCGATTGGCAAAGCGAAAATCGAGCGCGTCGGCGAACACGTCACCATCGTCGCGTTTTCGATCATGGTCGGCACCGCGCTGAAGGCCGCGGAGATGCTGGCGGAGCAGGGGATCAGTGCCGAGGTGATCAACCTGCGCAGCCTGCGCCCGCTCGATACCGAGACGATCGTGCAGAGCGTGAAAAAGACAAGTCGGATTGTGACCGTCGAGGAGGGTTGGCCGTTCGCGGGGATTGGCGCGGAGGTCAACATGCAGGTGATAGAAGAGTGTTTCGACTGGCTGGACGCGCCGCCGACGCGCGTGCATGGGCTCGACGTGCCGCTGCCGTACGCGGCGAACCTCGAGAAACTGGCGCTGCCGCAGCCGGACTGGGTCGTGAACGCCGTCAAGAAACTGGTCTGATCGGGGAGGGCGCAAATGGCCACCAACATCCTGATGCCGGCGCTGAGCCCGACGATGACCGAGGGCACACTGGCTCGCTGGCTGAAGAAAGAGGGGGAAACGATCAAGGCGGGCGACGTGATCGCCGAGATCGAAACCGACAAGGCGACGATGGAAGTGGAGGCGGTGGACGAGGGCGTGCTGGGCAAGATCCTGGTCGCCGACGGCACCGCGGGCGTGAAGGTCAACGACCCGATCGCCGTGCTGGTCAACGAGGGCGAGGCGGTGCCGGCCGCCGCGCCGGCTGCGGTCCCTCCGCCCCCCTCCATTTCGGCGGCGGCCCCGGCGCCGGCAGCGAAGCGCAACGGCCATGATGCGCCTGCTGCCGCCACGCCGGCGCCAAGTGCCGCACCGGCGGCGGCGTCCGGCGAGCGCATCTTCGTCTCGCCGCTGGCCAAGCGCATGGCCAAGCAGGCCGGGATCGATCTTGCGTCGCTCAAGGGCAGCGGTCCGAACGGGCGGATCGTGCGCGCCGACATCGAGGCGGCGCAGGCGCGCGGCCCGGCGGCGCCCCCGCCCGCTGCGGCGGCCCCGGCACCCGCGCCCGCGGCAAAAGCGCCGGCCGCGCCGATCACCGCGCCGCACACGCTGGTGCCGTTCAGCTCGATGCGCAAAGTGATCGCGCGCCGACTGACCGAGGCGAAGCAGACCGTGCCGCATTTCTACGTCTCGATGGACATCGAGATCGACGCGCTGCTGAAGCTGCGCGGGGAGCTGAACGCGAAAAGCCCGAAGGATGGGCCGGGCGCGTTCAAGCTCTCGGTCAACGACCTGGTGGTCAAGGCCGCCGCGGTGACGCTGCGGCGCGTGCCGAAGGTGAACGCCAGCTACAGCGACGAGGGCCTCGTGCTCTACGAGGACGTCGACATTTCGGTCGCCGTCTCGATTCCGGACGGCCTGATCACGCCGATCATTCGCCGCGCCGACCAGAAGGGCCTGGCCGCCATCAGCAACGAGATGAAGGACCTTGCGGCGCGCGCGAAGTCCGGAAAACTGAAGCCGGAAGAGTTCCAGGGCGGCGGTTTTTCCATTTCCAACATGGGTATGTACGGCGTGAGCGCGTTCTCGGCGATCATCAACCCGCCGCAGGGCGGCATTCTGGCGGTCGCCGCCGGGCAGCAGCGGCCGGTGGTGAAGGACGGGGCGCTCGCGGTCGCGACCGTGATGACCTGCACGCTCTCCGTCGATCACCGCATCGTCGACGGCGCACTGGGGGCGGAGTGGCTGGCGGAGTTCAAGCGGGTGGTCGAGGACCCGTTGAGTTTGATGCTGTGATCTGCAGAAAGATGGCTCCTCTTCTCCCTCTCCCCTTGCGGGAGAGGGCCGGGGCGAGGGGGCGTCACAAACCGCGCCGACCCCTCACCCTCCCGCTTCGCGGGCCCCTCCCTCTCCCGCAAGGGGAGAGGGGACAGTGAGCGTCGCCTTGCGCGATGCCGTCCCGGGCGACGAGGCGCTGATCCTGCGCCTGCTTCGCGAACTCGCGGACTACGAGCACCTGACGCACGATGTCCGGGCGACCGAGGAAAAACTGCACGCCGCACTATTCGCCCCGGTGCCGCTGGCGCATGCGCTGATCGCCGAACTGGACTTGGAGCCGGTGGGCTTCGCGATCTGGCTCTACAAGTTCAGCAGCTTCGCCTGCCGCCAGTGCCTGTTCGTCGAGGACGTCTACGTTGCGCCGGCCCATCGCGGCCACGGCATCGGCCGGGCGATCTTCGCCCATCTCGCGCGCCGGGCGATCGGCGAGCACAGCGGCCGCATGGAATGGCAGGTGCTGGACTGGAACGCGCCGTCGATCGCGTTTTACGAGGGCCTCGGCGCCAAGCCGGTGGAAGGCTGGACGAACTACTTCGTTGTCGGCGACGCGCTCGCGGCGCTCGCCGGCTGACACAAACGGGGATCGGGGAATGGCCGACCAGAGTTTTGACGTCGTCGTGGTGGGCAGCGGCCCGGGCGGCTACGTGGCGGCGATCCGCGCGGCCCAACTCGGCATGAAGGCGGCCGTCGTGGAGCGGGAAAATCTCGGCGGCATCTGCCTGAACTGGGGCTGCATCCCGACCAAGGCGCTGCTGCGCTCCTCGGAGATCAATCACCTCCTGCATCATCTCGGCGATTTCGGTTTCTCCGCCGACAACATTCGCTTCGACCTCGACAAAGTGGTGAAGCGCTCGCGGGCCGTCGCAAAACAGCTCTCTTCCGGCGTCGCGCACCTGATGAAAAAGAACAAAATCACTGTCGTCGACGGCACCGCCAAACTCGCGGGCAAGGGCACGCTCGCGGTCGAGAAAGATGGAAAACCGGTCGCGACACTGACGGCAAAACACATCATCCTCGCCACCGGCGCGCGCGCCCGCGAACTGCCGGGCGTCGAAGCGGATGGAAAGCTGATCTGGACCTATCGCCACGCGATGGTGCCGCCAAGCATGCCGAAATCGCTGCTGGTGATCGGCTCGGGCGCGATCGGCATCGAGTTCGCGAGTTTTTTCCACGACATGGGTGCCGACGTGACCGTGGTCGAAGTGCTCGACCGCATTCTCCCGGTCGAGGACGCGGAGATCTCCGCGTTCGTGCGCAAGGCGCTGGAGCGGCAGGGCATCAAAATCCACACATCCGCCGCCGTGAGGGGTGCAAAGAAGGGCGCCGACAATGTCACCGTCACGGTGGAGGCCGCCGGAAAAACCCAGGACATCACGGTCGACCGGGTGATTTCGGCGATCGGCATCGTCGGCAACGTCGAGGGGGTCGGGCTGGAAGGGACGGGGGTCAAAGTCGATCGCACGCATGTGCTGATCGACGAGTACTGCCGCACCGGCGAGCCCGGCGTCTATGCGATCGGCGATCTCGTCGGCCCGCCCTGGCTCGCGCACAAGGCCAGCCATGAGGCGGTGGTCTGCGTCGAGGCGATCGCCGGGCTGCATCCGCACCCGATCAATTGGACCAATATCCCTGGTTGCACCTACTGCCGGCCGCAGGTGGCTTCCGTCGGGCTGACGGAGGCGCGCGCCAAGGCCGAAGGGCATGAGGTAAAAATCGGAAAATTCCCGTTCATCGGCAACGGCAAGGCGATCGCGCTCGGCGAGGTCGAGGGCATGGTGAAGACCGTGTTCGACGCCAAGACCGGCGAACTGCTCGGCGCCCACATGGTCGGCGCCGAGGTCACGGAACTGATCCAGGGTTACGTGATCGCCCGTACCTTGGAGAGCACCGAGGCGGAGCTGATCGAGACCATCTTCCCGCACCCGACGGTCAGCGAGACCATGCACGAGGCGGTCCTTGACGCCTATGGGCGGGTCATCCACTTCTAGCCCGTTGTCCACAGGGTCCGGATCATGTCGACTCGCGTGCTGATCGACCATCGCGCTGGCGGTGCGGCGGTTTTCCGCGATGTCGCCGCCATGCGCCATCCGGAGAAGGCGCACCGCCCGGACAACCCGATCCAGCGCAAGCCGGCGTGGATCCGCGTCAAGGCGCCGAACCATCCTGTCTATCACGAAACGCGCGAGCTGATGCGCGCGAACCGGCTGGTCACGGTGTGCGAGGAGGCGGCCTGCCCGAACATCGGCGAGTGCTGGTCGCAGCGCCACGCCACCATGATGATCATGGGCGACGTGTGCACGCGCGCCTGCAGCTTCTGCAACGTTGCCACCGGCCAGCCGCACGCGCTCGATGCCGGGGAGCCGGCGCGGGTCGCAGATGCGGTCGCGAAGCTCGGCTTGCGCCACGTCGTGGTCACGTCGGTCGACCGCGATGACCTGCCGGACGGCGGAGCGGCGCATTTTGCCGCCGTGATCCGGGACATCCGCGCAGCAGCCCCGGGCACGACCATCGAAGTGCTGACCCCGGATTTCCTGCGCAAGCCGGGTGGCGCCGAGACCGTCGCGGCGGCGCGGCCGGACGTGTTCAACCACAACCTGGAAACCGTGCCGCGGCTGTATCCGTCCGTCAGGCCCGGCGCGCGCTACTACCAGTCGCTGCGGCTGCTCGACCGGGTCAAGCAGCTGGCGCCGGACATCTTCACCAAGTCCGGACTGATGGTCGGCCTCGGCGAGACCCGGCCCGAGATCATGCAGGTGATGGACGACCTGCGCATCGCCGACGTCGATTTCCTGACCATCGGCCAGTACCTGCAGCCGACGGTGAAGCACGCGGCGGTCGCCGAATTCGTGCACGCCCGAACAGTTCGAGGACTATGCCAAGCTCGCGCGCGCGAAGGGGTTCCTGCTGGTTTCGGCGACGCCGCTGACGCGCAGTTCGTACCATGCGGACGCCGATTTCGCGGCGCTGCAGGCGGCGCGGCGGGCCAAGCCGGCCACGCAAGGCTGAGCGATGCCGACGCACGCCGAAACCAGGCTGGTCCCCTACCGTCCGGACCAGCTTTTTGAGCTCGTCGCCGATGTCGGCAAATATCCGAAATTCCTGCCGTGGTGCGTGGGCGCGCGGGTGCGCTCGCAGACCGAAACGGAGTTGCTCGCCGACCTCACGATCGGCTTCGGCCCGTTCCGCGAAAGCTTCGGCAGCCGCGTGGAACTCGACCGGCCGCGCCAGGTGCGGGTGCACTACGAGAAGGGGCCGTTCCGCTACCTGAAGAACCAGTGGACGTTCACGCCCGATCCGAAAGGCTGCCGCGTCGATTTCTTCGTCGATTTCGAGTTCCGCAGCCGGCTGTTGCAGGCGGCGATCGGCGTCGTGTTCAACGAGGCGGTGCGTCTGATGGTGCTCGCCTTCGTCCGCCGTGCCCGCGAGGTGTATGGCGCGCCGGCGGCGACCGTCACGGTCAGCCCGCCGCGCGCCGGCCCGAGCCCCGCGCGAACGCAAGACGCCTGAGCGGCCGCGCCGCCGGGGCGGCGCTGTCCAGTCCGATCACCAGGAGACGATGCCCAATGGTTTATGCCCCGCCGCGTCCCGCCCCCGGCCTGCCGCCAGTGCGGATCAACCTCTATTCCGACACCCAGACCAGGCCGACGCAGGCGATGCGCGCGGCGATGCTGTCGGCGGACGTGGGCGACGAGCAGGCCGGGCTCGACCCGACCGTCAACGAGCTCTGCGACCGCATGGCGGCGCTGCTCGGCAAGCCGGCGGCGATGTTCCTGCCCAGCGGCACGATGTGCAACGAGATTGCCATCCTGACGCATTGCCGCCCCGGCGATGCGGTGCTGGCGCACGAGACCGCGCATATCCTGGCGGCCGAGGGCGGCGCGCCGGCGGCGCTGGCGGGCGTGCAGATCACGCCGTTGCCCGGCGAGGGCGGCCAGTTCGAGCCGGCGACGCTGCGCGACGCGATCCAGCCGCGGCACCGCTACGCGGCGCCGCAGACGTTGATGGCGGTCGAGCAGACGGCAAATCTCGGCGGCGGCACCGTCTGGCCGCTCGGCAAGCTGCGCGAGGTCGCCAATCTGGCGCGCGAATACGGCATGGCGACGCACATGGACGGCGCGCGGCTGATGAATGCCGCCGTCGCCAGCGGCGTCGCCGCCGCCGACCTCGTGGTCGGCTACGACAGCGTCTGGCTCGATTTCACCAAAGGTCTGGGCGCGCCGCTCGGCGCGGTGCTGTGCGGCCCCGCCGAGTTCATCGATGCCGCGTGGCGCTGGAAACAGCGGCTCGGCGGGTCGATGCGGCAGGCCGGCATCTGCGCCGCCGGCTGCCTGTATGCGCTCGACCACCATGTCGAGCGGCTGGCCGAGGACCACGCGAACGCGAAGCTGCTGGCGCGGGGGCTCGCGCAGATCGAAGGCCTTGTTGTCGAGCCGCCGCAGACGAACCTGGTGTTCGCCAGCACCGACGGGGCCGGCGTGACGGCCGAGCAACTGGTCGGGCGGTTGCGCGCGGAGGGAATAATGATCTCCGCGATGGGCCGGACGCGGGTGCGCATGTGCACGCATCTCGACGTTTCGCGCGCCGACGTGGAAGGTGCGATCTCGGTGATCCGCCGCGTGTTGGTCGGCTGAAGGCAAACCGCCATGCGCGGGCGTTCTGCCGCGCGGGGGACGGATGACCGCATTGCAACACCGGCGCGCCGGCGGCTGCACTAGGGTGCCGCCGCATTCCGCACGGAGATTAGATGATGCGATTCGCGATCCAAGCCGCGGCGCTGGCGCTGCTGGCCATGCCGGCGCTGGCGCAGACGACGCCGCCCGCCCCGGACACCACGACGGCGCCGCCGGCCGCCGCGCCCGCGGCACCGCCCGCGGCGGCCCCGGCGACCCCGGCCCCGCCGAAGAAACCAGTCGGCCACCGGCAGACACTGGCGCAGCGTTTCGCCGCGGTGAACACGACGCATGACGGCCACGTGACGCGCGACCAGGCGACCGCCGCGAGATGGCACTACATCATCCACCACTTCGCGGAGATCGACGTCGGGAACAAGGGCTACATCACGATGGACGACATCCACGCGTTCGCCCGCGCGCAGCGCGCCTTGCATCCGCGCACCCCGGCCGCGCATGCGCCGGCTGCGTCCCCGCCAGCCGCGCCGCCCCCGGCCGCGTCACCCCCGGCCGCACCGGCGCCTGCCGCGCCGCCTCCGAACGGCTGAGCCGCGGCAATCGGCTAGGCGGCGACCCGGATCCGGCCACGGCTGGCCATCAGCGGCTGGATCCGGTGGCCGAACTGCTCCATGCCGATCAGGAAGTCGTCGAACGTCAGCATGACGCCGCCAACCCCCGGGATCGCCGCCATTTCGTCCAGCATCCGGGCGACCGCGGCGTAGGAGCCGATCAGCCGACCGAACCGGGTCGGCACCGGCCCTTCGTCCGCCTCGCCGGTGACGAGCTTGGCGATGCGCCCGCCGGTCGAGGTCGCCGACGCCTGCTTGTCGGCGCCGGCCTGCTCGGACGCCCAGCGCAAAGCCACCATATCGGTGCCGGCCTTGTAGTGCTCCCACTTCGCCATCGCCGCCGCGTCCGTCTCGTCGGCGATGATCATCACCAGCAGGTAGGCGCCGACCTGCCGGCCGGTGCGTCGCGCCTCGTCCACCAGCCGCGCGACCGTGGGCGCGCAGCGCGTCGGCGTGTTGATGCCCTCGCTGCCGACGAAATTGTAGTCGGTGTACTCGGCCGCGAATTTCACGCCCTTCTCGCTCTGGCCCGCGCACATCAGCGGGATCTTCGCCGACGGCGGCGGGCTGAGCCGGCAGTCGTTCATCGTGTAGAACTGGCCCTTGAAGTCGGACCGGCCGTTCGCCCAGAGCTCGTTCATCACCGTCACGTATTCGCCGAGCAGGTCGTAGCGCCGGGAGAAATGCACCTCGCCCGGCCACAGCCCCATCTGCTCGTATTCGGCCTTCTGCCAGCCGGTGACGAGATTGATGCCGAAGCGGCCGGGGGCGATGCTGTCGATCGTCACCGCCATGCGCGCGACGATCGCCGGCGGCAGCGTCAGCACCGCGACCGAGGCGAGCAGGCGGATGCGCGAGGTCACGGCGGCGAGCCCGGCCATCAGCGTGAACGATTCCAGGTTGTGGTCCCAGAACTCGCTCGGGCCGCCGAAGCCGCGCAGCTTGATCATCGAGAGCGCGAATTCCAGGCCGTAGTGCTCGGCCTTCTGCACGATCGCGCGGTTCAGCTCGAAGCTTGGCCGGTATTGCGGCGAGGTGGTGGAGATCAGCCAGCCGTTGCTGCCGATCGGAATGAAGACGCCGACGTCCATCGCAAACCTCCGTTCCGGGCCGATCGTTTCCCGGACCGGACTGGCAAGCGGAGTGCCATGCCGGAGCACGCGATAACCCGGCTGGTCAGGCTGGAGTCTGCACGATTGTTTGGCGAAGGTTGCCCGCGCTATGCGCACTCGCCGGGCGCGTCGAACCCGTCCCGTGCCGGCGGCGCACCGAACGCGCGCAGCCAGGTGTCGACGGCAACCGCCACGGTCGCGTCGATCTCCGCCTCGGTCGGCGGCGGCGGCACCGAGAGCGATGCGCGCAGGAACAGGCCGGAGCGCAGCAGCGCCATGAACTGGTGCGTCGCGACTTCCAGATCTGCCGCGCGGATCAGCCCCGCATCGCGCAGCGGCGCCAGCCACGCCTGCCCCTTGATGCAGAACTTGCCCGGCCCGTTGTCGAAGAAGGTGCGGCCGAGTTCGGGGAACCGGCCGGCCTCGCTGAGCGCGATGCGGTAGATCGCCAGCGTCCGCTCCTGCAGCATGAAGCGCATGATCCGCCGGCCGAGCGCTTCCATCGTTGCGCGCAGGTCGGTGACGTCCGCGGGAAACAACGACTCGTCGAGCCGGTTGTTCGCGGAGCGGTCGTGCATGATGGTCGCGAACAGTGCCTCCTTGGAGGCGAAATGCGCGTACAGCGTCGCCTTGGAGACGCTGGCGGCGCGCGCCACCGCATCCATGCTCACCGCGCCATATCCTTGGGCGAGAAACAGCTCGGTTGCGGCGTCGATCACCTGCCGCCGCTTCGGCGAGGCGTCGTTGGCTGGCCAGGCGAGGGGGGATTCGCTCATGGCGGCCAGATGGCCCCGGCGGGCGGGCTTCGTCAAGACTGAACTGAACGGTTCAGTCCACCCTTGACGGCCGCGCAGGGCGCCGCCATGTTGCGGCGCAGCGAACTGAACGGTTCGGTTCAGTCGCAGTCTGGGGACGCTCGCATGAACGCCGTGACCGACAAACCCGCGCCGGCCGTCGCCGAAGCGCAGAGCCCGGCCAAGCACCTGCCGCCCGCGCAGCTGATCACGCCGGCGACGCGGCGCTTCCGCAAGCACTCGCTGCGCGCCGGGCTGCTCGCCGCGCTGCTGCTCGGCGGCGCCGGGGTCGGCACGTGGTGGTTCGCCGAGGGCCGCTACATCGAAAGCACCGACAACGCCTATGTGCAGGGCGACATCGCCGTGCTCGGCTCGCGCATCGAGGGCGACGTGCAAACGATCCCGGTCGCCGACAACCAGGTGGTGCATGCCGGTGACCCGCTGATCACGCTCGACCCGACCGACTGGCAGGCGCGCGTCGACGAGGCGCGCGGCGCCGCGGCCGAAGCCGCCGCCGCGGTCGTCACGGCGCAGCGGCAGGTGGAGCAGGCGGAGGCCGCAATCGACCAGACCGAGGCGATGATCGCGCAGGCGAAGGCCGAGTGGACGCGCGCCGACGCCGATGCCGGGCGGACCAGTGCGCTGGCGTCGGCCGGCTGGGCGTCGCGGCAGCTCAACGACACCAAGGTCGCCGACCAGCGCAAGTCGGTGGCGGCCGTCTCGGCGGCGGCGGCGCAGAAGACCAGCGCCGAACGCGCGCTTGCGGTGGCGCAGGCGGAAGTGACGCAGGCCGAAGCCAGGAAGGTGATGCAGGATGCGGCACTCAAGCTTGCCGAGCGCAACCTGCACGTACACCGTGATCCGCGCCCCGTTCGACGGCATCGTCGGCAACCGCGCGGCGCAGTTGGGCCAGCATGTCAACCCGGCGCTGCAACTGGTGTCGGTGACGCCGCTGCGCCAGCAGCTCTACGTCGTGGCCAACTTCAAGGAGACGCAGCTCCGCCGGATGCAGCCCGGCCAGAAAGTGGTGCTGACGCCGGACATCGACCCGGGCGCCGCGATCGAGGCGCATGTCGACAGCCTCGCCCCTGCCACCGGTGCGCTGTATTCGCTGCTGCCGCCGGAGAACGCGACCGGCAATTTCACCAAGGTCGTGCAGCGCGTGCCGGTGAAGATCGTGATCGACCCGGCGGTCGCGGCCAAGGCGCCGTGGCTGCGCGCCGGACTTTCCGTCACGGCGGAAGTCGACACGCGCGGCCCGGCGGCGGTGCGGCACGGACTGCTCGGCAGCATCGCCGCGATGCTCGGCCTGGGCTGAGCGCAATGGCACCGCCTCCGGCCGCTCGAGACGTAACCTGGCGCGAGTGGGTCGGGTTCATGGCGATGGTGTTCGGGATGTTCATGGCGATCCTGGACATCCAGATCGTCAGCGCCTCGATCAGCGAGATCCAGGCCGGACTGTCCGCGAGCCCGGACGAAGCGGCATGGGTGCAGACCAGCTACCTGATCGCCGAGATCGTGATGATCCCGCTGTCGGGCTGGCTTTCTCGTCTGCTTTCAACTCGCGTGCTGTTCACGCTGTCCGCCGCCGGCTTTACTTTCTTCTCGGTCCTCTGCGCCACGTCGAGCAGCCTTGGCGAGATGGTGACGTTCCGGCTGCTGCAAGGGTTCATCGGCGGCGCGATGATCCCGACCGTCTTCGCGACCACTTTTTTGCTTTTTCCGCCGGCGAAGCGCGCCTCGATGTCGGTTTTGATCGGGCTCACCGCGACGCTTGCGCCGACCATCGGGCCGACGCTCGGCGGCTGGCTCACGCAGGAGTTGTCGTGGCACTGGCTGTTCCTGATCAACGTGCCGTTCGGCATCCTGGTCGCGGTCGTCGTCTGGACGTGCCTCGACATCGACCGGCCGAACTGGGACCTGCGCCACAGCTTCGACCTGTTCGGCCTGACCATGATGGCGGGATTCCTCGGCGCGCTGGAATACGTGCTGGAGGAGGGCAACAAGAACGACTGGTTCGCCGACCAGACGATCTGCCTGCTGACGCTGGTGTCCGCGGTGTGCGGCGTGCTGTTCTTCTGGCGCATGCTGACGCGGCGCGACCCGATGGTCGACCTGCGCGCGTTCACGAACAAGAACTTTGCGAGCGGGTGCTTCTTCAGCCTGGTGGTGGGCACCGGATTGTATGGCGCGGTGTACGTGGTGCCGGTGTTTCTCGGCCGGGTGCGCGGCTACAATTCCATGCAGATCGGCGAGACGATGTTCGTGACCGGCGTGTTCATGTTCGTGGCCTCGCCGATCGCCGGACGGCTCGCGGCAAAAGTCGATCTGCGAAAGATGCTGGCGGCGGGGTTGCTGATGTTCGGCATTTCGCTGTGGTGGCTCGGACATTTCACCAGCCAGTCGGCGTTCTGGGAGCTGTTTGCCCCGCAGGCGCTGCGCGGTTTTTCCATGATGTTCGTGATGCTGCCGGCGAACCAGATCGCGCTGGGGACGCTGGTGCCGCAGCAGATGAAGAACGCCTCGGGCCTTTACAACCTGATGCGCAACCTGGGCGGTGCGATCGGGCTGGCGCTGATCAGCACGACGGCGACGGCGCGGCTCGATCTGCATCGGCTGCACCTGGACGAACAAGTCACCTGGGCGCGGCCGGCGGCGCAGAACATGCTCAACCAGATGACCTGGGCGCTGACGCCGGGCATGAACGGCAACGCGCAACTGGCCGCGATCAAGCGCATGGCGCTGATGGTCGAGCGCGAGGCGATGACGCTCGCCTACAACGACGTGCTGCTGCTGATGTCGCTGGCGTTTTTTGTCGCGTTGCCGCTGACGGTGTTTTTGGCGCGGCCGAAAATGGCGGGCGCGGGCGGGCATTGAAGGCGCGCTTGCGGCAATCGGAACAAATGTTCGCTGCTTGTCGTGACGGAACGTTGCGATGGCGGGTTGCACTTTCCCTACGACGGCATTTTGTCCGGGCCCGCCGACTGGAGAACTCGGCCCGCAGTTCGGGCGCGCCGGTGGCTCCCCGGACACCGGCCGCGCGGCCCGGATTGATCGGCAGCCTGTATGGCGGTAACTAAAGCGATGCATGATCCAAAAGCCGTGCCGAACTTCGCTGACCGAATAGGAGCGGCGGAGGCGGCGAAGAAAGCCGCGATCGAGCGATTCCGCGCGCGCCCCGGCCCGGATGACCCGGCGGTCGCCGCCCAACGCGCCGCCCGCGTGGCAACCGCCAGGGCCCGCGACATTCGCAGCGCCGAACGCCAGGCGGCGCGCGAAGCAGAGGCGGTGCGCCATGCGGCCGAGCAGGCTGCGGAAGCTGCGGAACAGGTCGCACGCGAGGTCGAGGCGCGGCGGTTGCTGGCCGAGGCCGCGGGGCGGGCAAAGGCTCTCGAAGCCGAGCAGAAGGCAGCCCGGGATGGGCGATATGCCGCCCGAAAGGCGCGACGTTAGAGCAGATTTTCTTTTCCCCGGCTGGTCGCCAGCAAAGCTGCAGGGTGCAGATCCACTTGGAACCGCACCGCTTGAGCGGCGGCAAGGTGGTGCAGTGCCAAGGGCACTGGCGCCCTACGGGGGTTCGCCCACGTGCCGGGGCAGCAACTCGAGGCCGCCGCTTGCTCGGCAAAGGCTGAGCGGGAGCAGGCAGCACAGGCAGCGCACTACCTCCGAGGCGATTTCGGCCAGATCCGATCTGGCCTCGAGCACCCGATGCCGCAACTCCGGCGTGCACTCGTCCATGCTGTGCAGGATGCCGGCCGGCGTTACCTCGGCGGCAGGCGGTTCGGGTTTGGGGGCGGGCTCGGCGGGTTCGCAGTCTCGCTCCTTCGACTCTCCCGACGTTCGCGCATGTAGCGGGGCTCCAGGCCGAACGTCAGGCATCCGGGGGCGGAAACGGTGGCGCTCATTTGCAGCTACTTCGGTGACCCGAAGCCTCCCATTGTGGTGGCGGAAAGAGAACGACACCGTGATTATCCTGGGTTCGATGCCTGACGTTTTGGCATGGCGCCTTGATCCAGATCATGCGGCTGCATGAGGCCGGCTGGACACGGGGCCTGGGGCCACCGGCCCCAGCGGGGTCGAGGGGCGGCGCCCCTCGCCTTGCCTGGTCCGCCGCCTTTGCCCGGGCCGGCGGGCGCGCGTTCCCTCCGCCACTCGGCGGGCATGGACTTGCGGGCGCGCCCGGTACAGTTTCCCCCGCTTGCGATGGAGATCACCATGCCCCGCTTGGACGACGAAGACGACGACGACGAGCCCGGAACCCCGGAACAGCCCGAGCAGCCGGGCACTGAGCCGCACGCGCCCGGCGAGCCGGACGCCAACAAGACGCTGTCGTCGCCGATCAACGAGCTCGAACAGCGCCTGCTCAAGCAGCGCAAGGTGCTGATCTTCGGCGCGATCAACGACAAGGTGGCGCGCGACGTCACCGGCCGGCTGCTGGCGCTGTCCGGCGCCTCGTCCGACCCGATCGACGTCTACGTGAACTCGCCGGGCGGGCACGTGGAGAGCGGCGACACCATCCACGACATGATCCGCTTCGTCGACGGCACGGCGCCGGTGCGGGTGATCGGCACCGGCTGGGTCGCCAGCGCCGGCGCGCTGATCTATCTGGCCGGGCGCAAGGAGCGGCGGCTCTGCCTGCCCAACACGCGGTTTCTGCTGCATCAGCCGATGGGCGGCGTGCGCGGCCCGGCCGTGGATATCGGCATCGAGGCTCGCGAGATCGTGAAAATGCGCGAGCGGCTTAACCAACTGATCGCGCGCGAGACCGGCCAACCCTACGAAAAGGTAAAAGTCGACACCGACCGCAACTACTGGCTCAGCGCCGAGGAAGCGATCGCCTACGGCATCGTCGGCCGGATCATTTCGACATTGGCCGAACTGGACGGCTGAGGCGGCCGGACGCGGCAGGGGGGACGCAGAACATGGCGGACAAGGTGCGCTGGGGCGTGATCAGCACGGCCAAGATCGGCCGCGAAAAAGTGCTGCCGGCGATGCAGCGGTCGGAGCGCTGCACCATTGCTGCGATCGCTTCGCGCGACCTCGCGGCTGCGAAGCGGGTGGCGGGCGAACTGGGCATCCCGACCGCCTACGGCAGTTACGAGGAGCTGCTGGCCGATCCGTCGATCGAGGCGATCTACAACCCGCTGCCGAACCACTTGCACGTGCCCTGGACGGTGCGCGCGCTGGAGGCGGGCAAGCACGTGCTGTGCGAGAAGCCGATCGCGCTGACCGCCGAGGAAGCGAAGCAACTGATCGCCGTGCGCGAGCGAACCGGAAAACTGGTCGCCGAGGCGTTCATGGTGCGGCAGAACTCGCAGTGGATCGCCGCGCGCAAGATCGCCCGGACCGGCTCGCTCGGCGAAGTGCGGGCGATCCAGACGCTTTTTACCTATCACCTGCTTGACCCGGCCAATGTGCGCAACCAGGCCGACATCGGCGGCGGCGGGCTGATGGACATCGGCTGCTACGCGATCGTCACCGCGCGCTACATCTTCGGCGCCGAGCCGACGCGGGTCGCGGCGCTGATCGATCGCGACCCGGTGATGGGGATCGACCGTCTTTCCAGCGCGCTGATCGAGTTTCCCAACGCGCGGCACCTCACCTTCACCTGCTCGACGCAGCTCTCGCCGCATCAGCGCGTGACCATCGTCGGCACCAGGGCGCGGCTCGAGGTGCTGGTGCCGTTCAACGCGCCGAACGAGCGGCCGTGCCGGATCGTGATCGACGACGGCAGCGATCTGCACGGCGGCAGCGCGAAAGTGCAGGAGCTCGCGGTGGTCGATCAGTACGCGCTGCAGGGCGACGAGTTCTCGCGCGCGGTGCGCGGCGAGCAGGCGCTGGAGTTCCCGATCGAGGATGCGGTGCTTAACATGCGCGTGATCGACGCGGCGTTCCGCGCCGGCGCGAGCGGACAATGGGAAGTGCCGTAGGGTTTCCGCTCGCCGTACAGAAAAAGCCCTGGCCGGCATGGGGCAACCGGTCAGGGCCAAGTCTGGATCCGCCGCGCTTCTGGCGCGCGGCGAGAGGGGGAAACGGAAGTTCCAGTCTCACGGTCGATGGGCTCACCACCCGTCGGCTGCTGGGGATGTTATAGCGCGACTTCCTGACGGCAAGCTGACGGGAACATAACAAAGATGCGTGAAATAACGTTCTCGTTCCCGTGAGGTGGAGTTTTGCCGATGCAGGTTCGTTGCGCGCTGCGCCGAACGAGCCGGTGGCGCCGCGAAACCCATAGGCTGTGATTGGAGATTTCGGTACGCGCCGATTGCGCCGAGCGCATCGTCGCGCCGCATCCGGCACGCAACGTCGTGGATTTCCTTACTGATTATTCATGCTTTCGGAAGGACCGCGTCCAGCAACGCCAGCGCTTGCGCGACGGCGGCGTGGCGGACGGCGGTGCGGTCGCCGGGGAAAACGTAATGCTGCGTCGCCGTCGTGCCGCCGCGCCGGGCGAGCCCGAACCAGACCAGCCCGACCGGTTTTTTCTCCGTGCCGCCGCCGGGCCCGGCGACACCGGTGACCGACACCGCGAGATCGGCCGCCGAATGGGCGAGCGCGCCTTCGGCCATGCGCCGCGCGACCGGCTCGCTGACGGCGCCCTCGGCCGCGATCAGGTCGGCAGGCACGTCGAGCAGTTCCGATTTCGCGGCGTTGGAGTAGGTGACGAAGCCGCGCTCCACGACGTCGGAACTGCCGGCGATCGCGGTCAATGCGCCGGCAACCAGACCGCCCGTGCAGCTTTCCGCGGTCGCCACCTTGAGCCCGGCGGCGCGGCACCCCGCCAGCACCCGCTCCGCGGCAATGACGAGAGAATCGTCGATCATTTCGGCTCCTCGATCGCCTCGATCCGGCCGGCGTGGATCGCGGCGACGAACGCCGCGTGGTCGGCCTCGGTCTGGTCGGCGTAGGCGAGCGCGAAACCGGCCAGCGCCTCGTCGAACGCATCGCCGTCGCCGAGATAGCCGGCGATCCGCGCCGCATCCCCGGCACGCGCGTGCGCCCGCGCCAGCGTGCGGCCGCACAGCCGGGCGTAGAACGGCAGCGCCGCCTGCTCGATCCGCAGGCCGACGCGGGCCAGCCGCGCATCCTTGACCTGGCGCACGTAGACCTGCCGGCCGCTGGCGTCCTCGGCCCAGCCGAGAAACACGTCGGTCGCCGCCTGCAGCATGCGCTGGCCGACGACGACGCGCTGGCCGTGATTCGGGTAGGCGCTCTCCCCGGCATAAGGCGCGAGCACCGAGCGCGCCGCCTGCTTCAGTTGCAGCAGCAGCGTGTCGCCATCGGCCGTGACGAACAGGCCGATCGCGCAGAACGTGCCGACCGAGCCGACGCCGACCGCCTTGAAGGCGACGTCGCGCAGCCGATAGCGCTCGACCAGCACCCGGCGTTCCTCGGCGAGCGCCGCCGTGTAGGCGGCGAACGCGGTATGCGCGTCCTGCTCGTGCGCGCCGAGGCGGAACACCGCGGGCGGCGCCTCGGGCAGCCGCAGGCCGTCGCTGGTCGCGAGATGCCGGTAGGCGTCGCCGCTGGCCGCCACCGCCTGTTCGAGCAACTGGCGCTCGCCGCGGCGCTCGGCGCGGTCGGGGATGTCCTCGACAGCCGCGTCGAGGTCGATGCGCGAGCGCCAGGCGTCCAGCGGCGCCGCCAGGGCAAGCTCGTGGATGTGGCGGCGGTAGCCGTGCGCGGCGCGGCGCACCAGCGCGCGCTGCGGCTTGGCCGGCAGCCCGCGCACCCGGCCGGCGAGCGCAATGCTCGCGGCGAGGCGCTTGAGGTCCCACTCGAACGGGGCGGGCAGGGTTTCGTCGAAATCGTTGATGTCGAACACCGGCGCGCCTTCGGGCGAGGCGTAGGCGCCGAAATTCATCAGATGGCAGTCGCCGCAGGCCTGCACGATGATGCCGGTGTGCGGCAGCGCGCCGAGGTCGGCGGCCATCAGCGCGGCGGCGCCGCGCAGGAACGCGAACGCGTTGGCCTGCATCCGCCCGTAGCGCAGCGGCAGCAACGCCGGGATGCGGCCGGCATCGGCCGCGAGCAGCAGCTCCACCGGGTCGCGACGGCCGGGCGGCGCCGTCCAGTCGCCGTGCGCGCCGCGCGGCAGCCGGGTGCGCAACGCCTGTCCGGCCTCGCGCCGCTCGCGCACGGTCAGCAGGTCGGGCGGCGGCGGTGGGTTGAGCGCGGCCATCCGCCGATCCTGCCGAAGCGGCAACATCTAGTCGAGCGACCCCGGGAAGGCGGCGCGCACGGCGAGCAGCAGCGCCGCACCGATCGCGCCCGCGATCAGGTCGTCGCCCATCACCGCGAGCGGCCCGTGTCGTCGGTCGGCCCAGCCGATCGGGCCGGGTTTCGTGATGTCGAGCACGCGGAACAGCAGGAACGCGGCGGCGAGGCCGGGGAGGGCAGGGCGGGGCAGCGCGAGCATGGTGATCCATTGGCCGGCGATCTCGTCGATCACGACCCAGCCGGGATCGGCGGCGCCCGCTCCGGCGGCGCCGATCGCCCAGATGCCGGCGAGTGTCGCCACCGCCGCCGCGGCCGCGAGCAGCCAGTGCGAGACCAGCAGCAGCCCGGCGCCCGCGAGCACGGCCGCGAGCGAGGCCCAGGTGCCTGGCGCCCAGGGCAACCGGCCGAGGCCGAAACCGCCGGCGATCAGGCGGGCGAGGGTCATGCGGCCGCGCGTGTGCGTGTCGAACCCCCACCCCGGCCCTCCCCCACAAGGGGGGAGGGAGAGGCGGAGATGCTCACCGCAGCCACTGCGACAGCGGATGCGCCGTCAGCTCGCCGCGCTTGGCGCGGTAGATCACCTCGTTCTCGATCACCCGCTGCACGTAGTTGCGAGTCTCGGCGAACGGGATTTCTTCGATCCAGTCCAGCATGTCGGTGGCCCCGGTGCGTGGGTCGCCATTGGCGGAAAGCCACTCGGCGACCCGGTTCGGACCGGCGTTGTAGGCGGCGACCGCGAGCGGCGTGCAGTTGTCGTCGTCGTCCATCAATCCGTGCAGATAGCTCGTGCCCAGCTTGATGTTCAGCGAGGCATCGGCGGTCAGGCTGGGCAGCCGGCCGCGGATGCCCAGCGTCTTCGCCACCAGCGTCGCCGTGCCCGGCATCAGCTGCATCAGCCCCGCCGCGCCGACCGGGCTGACGGTGGTCGGGTCGAAACTGCTTTCCTGGCGGATGATGCCAAGCGCCAGCGCCGGGTCGAGCCCAGCATCGGCCGGGATTTCTGCCGGTGCCGGCCACCCGGCGTCGAGCAGCGTCACGCCCTCCCGCCCGGCTTTCCGGGCGACCGCGATGGCGGTCTCCGGCATACCGAACCCCGCGGCGAGGTGCGCGGCCATCGAGCGGTCGGCCGGGTCGATGGTGATATCGACCAGCCGGAGCAGAAACGCCTGGGCGCGGTGCGGCTCGCCCCAGGCGACCAGGTAGGCGCTCGCGCGCGCCAGTTCCCGCCCGGCGAAGGCCAGCGCCTGCGACGTGTCCCAGCCGGGATCGCGGGAAGCGGTGACGCGCGCGGCGAGCCCGGCCGGACCTTCGCCGAGCGCCAGCGCGGCGAGCTGGCCGTAGAACGTGTTGGGCCACGCCGCCGCCGCCGCGTATTCGCGTTTTGCCACGTTCGGGTCGGTGGCGGCACGTGCCAGCCAGTAGTGGGCACGGCCTTGCGTGATCGCGGCCTTCGACACGTCGGCGAGCGCGCGAAAATGCGTTTCCGCCAATGACGGGTTGTTCAGCTTGCGCAGCGCGATGAAGCCGGCCAGGAACTCGGCATCGGCAATCTGCTCGGTCGCCTTCTGCGCAGTGCCGATCACCAAGTCGTACGCGCCCTGCGGGTCGGCGTCGCGCAGCCGGTGGCGCGCCAGGATGTTGCGCTCGTCCCAGAACGCCGCGAGATGCTCGGGCGGCGCGGCGCGCTCGGCGGCGGCGCCGCGTTGCAGCCACAGCGCCAGCGCGTCGGCGTCGAGCCCGGCGCGGCGCAGGTAGCGGGCATGCTCCAGCAGCAGCGCCGGCGTCGCCTGGGCGGCGTCCGGCAGCGCCTGCACCAGCGCGAGCGCGGCGGCGTCGTCGCGGCGCAGCGCCAGCCGCGCTTGCGCCACCGGCCGGTCGGCCGGATCGAGCCGGGTTTCCTGTCGCGCCGCGCCCGCCGTGTCGTGCCAAGCCAGCCGGTCGAATCTTTTTGCCTCGTCCGCGCCCCCGAGCCGAGAACCCCACCGCGCCAGGAAGGCTTTTTCCGCCGCCGCATCGGCGGGCAGCGCGATCCAGGCGCGGCGGGCATAGGTTGCGGCCTCGTCGGCGTGGCCGAGCGATGACGCCGCGTCGGCACAACGGGAAAGCGCGGCCGCGCTCTCGGCGACCCCTACGCCACAGGCGGTGGCAACGTCAGAATCGTCGGGATCGGCGGCGAGTGCCTCGTCGCGGCGGCGCGCGAGGCTGCCTTGCAGCGGCCAGTCCGGGCTTTCTGCAATGAACTGGCCGATTTCCGCTTGGGTCGCGGCGTTGGGGGCGAGCAGCCGGTAGAACGTCACCAGCTTCGCCGCCACCGGATCGGGCTCGGCGGCGGCCGCCGTCTGAGCCTCGGCCCACTGGTCGGCGCGCACCAGCGCCATCACCTCCTGCGCGCGCGCGGGCGCGCCTGCCGGAAGCAGCAGCGCAGCGATGGCGGCGAGTCGGGCGGACGCGGACGGCATGGCGCCTTCTACAAGCCGCGCCCTTGCGGCGCACCCCCTGCGCGCCTAGCTTCCGCGCTCGGTTTCGTCGGAGGACGCGCCATGTTCAAGGGCTCGTATGTCGCACTCATCACCCCCATGCGCGAAGACGGCGCGGTCCACGAGGACGCGCTGGCCCGCTTCGTCGACTGGCAGATCAACGAGGGCACGCAGGGGCTGGTGCCGGTCGGCACCACCGGCGAGAGCCCCACGCTGAGCCACGACGAGCACAAGCGCGTGGTGGAGATCACCATCGAGGTCGCGAAAGGCCGCGTGCCGGTGATCGCCGGTGCCGGATCGAACAGCACCGCCGAGGCGATCGACCTCGCCAAGCACGCCAAGCGCGCCGGGGCGGACGCGGTGCTGGTGGTGACGCCGTACTACAACAAGCCGACGCAGGAGGGACTGTTTCTGCATTTCTCCGCCGTTGCCGACGAAGCGGACGTGCCTGTGGTGATCTACAACATCCCCGGCCGCAGCGTCGTCGACATGAGCGTCGAGACGATGGCACGGCTGGCAAAGAACAAAAATATCGTCGGGGTGAAGGACGCAACCGCGAACCTAGTGCGGCCGCAGCACACCGCGCGGGCGATCGGGCTGGAATTCTCGCAGTTGTCGGGTGAGGACCACACGGCGCTGCCGTTCCTCGCCGCCGGCGGGCACGGCTGCATCAGCGTCACCGGCAATGTCGCGCCGCGGCAGATTGCGCAGATGCACGCGCTGTGGGCGGACGGGCACGCGGCCGAGGCGATGGCGATCCAGAGCTGGCTGCTGCCGCTGCACGACGCGCTGTTCGCCGAGACCAACCCCGGGCCGGTGAAATATGCGGCGTCCTTGCTCGGCAAGACCAGCGAACACTGCCGACTGCCGTTGGCGCCGTGCGCGGAGGCGACGAAGGCGAAAGTGCGGGCGGCGATGACCGAGGTCGGGCTGCTGAATTAAGTGCCCGCAGCCGTACATCTACTTCGACCTGCGTCAGTCGTCATTGCCGGGCTTCTTTGGACGTCATCCCCGGGCTTGACCCGGGGATCCATGCTGCACGTGTCGCGGATTGCCGGGTCAAGCCCGGCAATGACGTCCGAGGGGCGCCGAAAGAGTTTCGGAAAACCCTGATGGCCGTCAACGACAAGAAGAAATCCGGGCTGATCTCGCACGGGATCGCGGCGCAAAATCGAAAGGCGCGGTTCGACTACTTCATCAAGGAGACGGTCGAGGCCGGCATCGTGCTGAAGGGGCCGGAGGTGAAAAGCCTGCGGCTCGGCCGCGCGCAGCTCGGCGAAGCCTGGGCCGGCGAGCGTGACGGCGAGATGTTCCTGTTCAACGCGCACATCCCCGAATACCAGGGCGGCGTGCTTTCCCGCTTCGAGCCGCGGGCGCCGCGCAAGTTGCTTCTGAAGCACAAGCAGATCACGCAGTTGCTCGGCGCGATCGCGCGCAAGGGACAGACGCTGATACCGCTCGACATCCACTTCAACGACCGCGGCCGCGCGAAGGTGCTGCTGGGTCTGGGCGAGGGCCGCAACGCCGCCGACAAGCGCCACGCCATCGCCGACCGCGACTGGCAGCGCGACAAGGCGCGGCTGATGCGCGAGCGGGGGTAGTTCCTACTTTTTCCGCACGAACCGCAGTGCGAACCGCACCAGGTTCGGCAGCGTCGTCGGCCGCCGCAACCGAGCATCATACCCCGCAAACCGGCGATCGTTCTCCGACAGGCAGATGCGCATCAGCTCCGGCACGCTGATGTCGACGTCGCTCACCGCCTTGCTGCCGGTGACGGTGAAATTGTTGTCCTGCGCTTGCGCTTTCTTGCCGCCGTCATCCATGCCGCGGGCGATGCCCATGCGTTCCCAGCCGAGAAACGCCCACACCGCCAGCACGCGCAGCTCGAACCACGGGCGTTTCCACAGCGGCATCGTACGCCGCTGCCACGCCACCCAGTTGGCGAACAGCAGGATGTGGCGGGTTTCCTCCTGGATCACCGGCTCGAACGTGTCGACCAGTTCCGTCGGGAAGAACCCCGAGCGCTTCGCCAGCTCGAACAACCCGAATGCGAAGAAGCTGTCGATGCACTCGGAAAATCCGGTGACCAGATACGCCCACTCGGTATCGCGCGGCGCCACGTAGTCCGGCTCCGGTTCCAGCGTGATCCCATACGCCTGCACGAGGTTCGACAGCACCACCTTGTGCCGGCCTTCCTCCCAGCCGTTCAGCTCGATCGCGGCGCGCCAGTCGGGGTCGGCGAGGCTGTACGCGTAGGAGAGCATGCGCAGCCGCGCCTTGCCCTCGGTCTGCACCGCGATGTCCCAGATCGGCAGGTTGACCAGACGGTCGCGCGCCTCGGGCGACAGCTTCGGCCAGTCGATGATGGTCGGCTTGTACGGGTTGAAGGTGTCGCGGAACATCCGGCAGGCGAGGCGCCTGTGCGCGTCGCTGCCGAGCGGGATCGGCCCCGGTTGGCCCGTCCAATGCCGCGCGGTGTGGTCGGCGGCGGCGACCAGCGCCGGATTGGCGGCGCCGGCCGAGGCCAGTTCCAACCCGCCGGGCGGCGGCGGCAGCGCAGCGTCGGTCTCCAGGGGCACGGTTCCAGCGGTCATGGCGGGACGGCGATCCCTTGCTGTGGCGCGGCGAGTTTAGCACTTCGGCATCTGCTGTCCGTAGTCCCGCAGCCGATGGCTCGCACGGGCCGCAATCATTGGCGGATCAGGGATGTCGGCTCGCGCTGCGGCTCTCCCACGGCTGCCTCGACGACCGCGAGCGCTTCCGCCAGTGTCGGCACGAATTGCCCAAGCCCAGGCCAGTGCCGCACCGCGACCGATCCCCTCAGGCTCTTATGAACCATCCACAGAGGTTCCTCCTCGTCGCCGGAGGTCACCACCAGCGCCTCGTTGACGAACCGGTATCTGGTTACGATTGCGATCCGCAAATCGGGAGATCGCATTCGCTCCGACCACGAAGCGATCAGCGCGCGCTCCTGTGCCGTAAACATCAAAGGAGATTTTGCCGTTCCCATTGGGGACAGACTCCAGAGGAGTAATCCGGATGGCATGACTGCCCCACGTCGTCATTGATTCAGAACAGCCACGAGGCGGAGATGCTGCGTCGGCATCGAATTGCAGATAGCACACGGCTTCAGCTCGGCGACAGCGGACGACGTGCCGTCGCGCGATGGTTCGCAATCGTTCTCAATTCGTTAGCATTCTGGTCTCAAACCGTGCGCCATCGAACGCGAATCGCATCCTGCGAACATTGCAGTTTCTCAGAAGGTTCTTCGCGTTCGATCGTGTCGAACGGTGTCAACCGTTCGGATCGACGGTGCCGGATTCGACTTCCGCAGCGGCGGCTGCAATCGCCTGTCGGCCGAGGCCCGACTTGACGATGCGGATCAGTTCTTCCTCGCTGGTTTCGGTCGTGGAGGCGTCGAGCGCGATCTCGCCGGAGTGCAGGAAGTTGATGCGGTCGCTGACCTCGAAGACCTGGTTGTAGTTGTGGACGATGAGAATGATGGAGACGGCGCGCTGCCGGCGCAGGTTCTGGATCAGGCCCAGAACATGGGCGCCCTCGCGCACGCCCAGCGCGGCCAGCGGCTCGTCGAGCACCAGGATGGTCGGCGACGAGTAGATCGACCGGGCAACGGCGACCGACTGCCGCTGCCCGCCGGACAGCAGTTCCACCTTGCTGTCGACGCTGGGGATCTCGATGCCGAGCGTCTTGAGGTAGGTTTGCGCGAGGTGGCGCATCCGGCTGTTGTCCAGGAGCTTCAAGCCCAGAATCCGCCGGTGGTATTCGCGGCCCAGGAACACGTTGTGATAGATGCTCAGGTCGTTGATCAGCGCCAGATCCTGGTAGACCGTCTGGATGCCGTGCGCCCGCGCGTCGCGCGGCGAACCGAAGCGCACCTCGTTGCCGCGAAGGACGATCTGGCCCGCATCCGGCTGGTGAAAACCCGAAAGTATCTTGATCAGCGTCGACTTGCCGGCGCCGTTGTCGCCCACCAGCGCCAGCACTTCGCCCTGGCGCAGCTTGATGCTCACGTTGACGAGCGCGGTGACGGCACCGAAGCTCTTGCTGATCCCGCGCATCTCGAGGATGGCGGGCGTGTTCGGATCCAGCACCGGAATGTCGTTCGCGCTCATATGCGCCTCCGCGCCCGCAGCCGATCGACCTGCACGTTGAGGATCATCGCCAGTACGATCGCGGCGCCAAGGTAGATGTCGGAGACGGTCGCCTGGGCGCCCAGCATGACCAGGCCGTTGTTGAGCGAGGCCACCACGAACGCGCCAAGCAGCGAACCGACGGGTGTGCCCGAGCCGCCGAGCAGCGAGGTGCCGCCGATGACGGCCGCCGCGATCGCCTGCAGGGTGAGGAACGGGCCGCCGGCGAGCGGATCGGCCGAGGCGAACTGCGCCGTGTTGACGATCCCGGCGGCCGCGGCGCAGCCGCCGGCAATCATGAAGTTGTAGACCTTGATGCGATCGGTACGTACGCCGATTTCCCGCGCGCCGACGATGTTGCTGCCGGTGGCGATGGTGTGCAGGCCGAACGTCGTTCTGTTCAACACCAGCGCCATCGCGGCGACGGCCACGATCGTCCACAGGAACGGCGTGAACGCCGTGAGGCCATGCCAGGACCAGACGGAATCGGTCGGGGTATAGAGGTTCTCCCCGAAGATCTCGTTGAACGGCTCCTCCACCGGCGCGACGATGGGCTGGCTGTTGTAGAGCGACACGACGACGCCCTGCAGCAGGAACAACGTGCCGACCGTCGTGATCAGGGACGGCACGCGAAAGCGTACGGTGACGATGCCGTTGATCAGGCCCACCAGCACGCCGATCCCCATGCCGAAGACCGCGCTGATGGCCAGCGGTACGCCCCAGCCGATGGACATCAACACCATGACGTACGGGGCCAGCGAGAAGGTGCTGCCCACCGAGATATCGATCTCGCCGGTGATCATCAGCATCACTTCGGCGACCGCGATCATGCCGTAGCGGCCGGCGTCGCGCAGCACGACGCTCAGTTCCTGCGACGAGAGGAAGGCCCCGTCGCTGCCGAACTGGAAGTAGAGGGTGAGGACGATCGCGACGACGAAGATGCTGGCCTCGCGATAGCGGGACAGGATGACCAGCAGCCGCTCCAGGACCGTGTCCGGCGCCTTGATGCCGACCTTGCGCGTGGTGACCTGGCTCGTTGGGGTCGTCGGCGCCATGGTGGCCTTCTTGCTGTCTTGCTCTGGCGTCATCGGCTGGGCGCCGCGCACCGTTCGGGCGTCATCGCGCGGGCAGCGTGGCGGCAGCCAACGAGGTCAATGGCCGCGCCGGGCCGCGATCGCGCGCAGCCGGGCCGCGGCCACGCCGGCGTTCGGCAGGTCCATCCGGCGAGCGGCGGTCAGGCGCCGAACCAATGACCGCCTGACCGCCGAAGCCGTCGCCGCGATGCGCCGGCATGACCTGGCGCGCCGGAAGGATCGGTGGATGAACGCCCGATCCTACGTCGGCTCGGCGCTGGTGCTGCCCTCGAAACGGCTCTTGCCGAGGTAGAGGCCGACATTGTCCTTGGTCACGTAGGCGAGGCTGGTATCGGTATCCGCAGGGGCCACCGCGGCACCCGACAGCTTGTACAGATACATCTGCAACAACGGCAGGAAGCCTTGCAGGTACGGCTGCTGGTCGGTCGTGAACGTCATGTCCCCGGTGTGGATGTAACCAAGGGTCTGCGGGTAGAGGTCATAGCCCGCGACGATCACGCCGTTGTTCTTCGCCAGGCCGTACTTGGCCGAGACGAAGCCGCAGGCGTAGGTGTCGCCGCCGCCGGTGCCGAACAGCCCGGCGACGTCCTTGTGGCTCAGGTAGTAGCTCTCGATCCGCGAGATCTCGGTCGCCTGGTCGACGCTGCTGTTGACAACGTCGTAGGTGACCGGGTTGCCGGCGTCCTTGATCGCCTGGATGTAGCCGTCGAGACGCGGCTGCAGGTTGAGCGTGCCGGGGCTCGGGATCGACAGCATGACGTGCTTGCCCTTGGGCACCAGCTTCAGCCATCTGGAGGCGATGTTGTAGCCGGAATGGTACAGCGGTTGCCCCACGTAGCTCAGCCGCTTGTTGGCGCTGCCCTTCGGCACGTCGGCGTTGTAGGCGATCACCGGAATGCCGGCGGCGAGCGCATTGGCGGTCGGCGAATCGAACGCCTTGGCGTCGATCAGGCAGACGGCGATGCCGTCCGCCTTTTGCGCGATGGCGGTCTGCATCGCATTGACCATCTCGGAGACGACGCTGTTCTGCGAGCCGGTCCACTGGTAGCTGCACCCGAAGAAGGCGCAGGCATCCTGGATGCCGTAAATCGTTGGCGTGAAGAATTCGTTGGTCGTTACATGATTGACGAAGACAAACTTGTAGTTCTTCTTTGGCAGCCCGCCAGTCGGTGCGTCGGCGGCAACTGCGCTGCGGAGGCCCGCCATCGACCCGGCGGAGCCCAATCCCAATGCCGTCGCGATGGCGAACGCCTTGCGCCGCCCGACCTCGACACCGATTTTTGCCGCTATCTGTGCTTGGTCACTGATCTCGTTGTTCACTCGTATCCTCCCTCGTTCTTCTTGTGGGGACAAGAGCCCTGCCCGCCGGGCGCCGCAGCAGGCAAGATCCCAATTCTTGAGGCCATTCAGCGCAGTCCGTCACCATCGCCAGGACGGACCGCATGGACGCACCCGTACAGTCCAGACGCTGACTCCCTACGAAGGTATGGGTCTCGCCGTCAAGGGGCGGGTCGGCTCCCCGGGCCGTCGCTTGCACAGAATCCGGGCGTGACTGATTGGCGATCTCGCAAGCAGCGGGGAAGAATTTGCAGGCGCCGCCCATCTCGCAACGGCTCGGCGTGGTGAAGGCATTCACGGGGGCCGGCGCGGCGGGCTCCGGAGCAAAATGGCGAAACGACGACAAGTCTCCGAGACGTGAACAGCCTGAAGTCCACTTCATGGTGCCGACACGGCGAGGATGCCTGACCCAAGGCAGAACCTGCGCAGCAGCACCGGGTGTGCTGTCACACTGGAGGAAAAATCAAATGAAGTTGCAACACACGCTGACGCAGTCCGTGCTTGGCGCCGTGGCATTCGCGGCCCTGCCGGCGCTGGCCTTCGCGGCGATGACCCCCGACAAGACCGCCCAGTCGAATTTCAAGTCGGCCAAGGTCACGCTCGAGCAGGCGATCAACACCGTGCAGACGCAGACCGGCGGCAAAGTCACCAACGCCGCGTTCCAGTCGCAGAACAGCAAGCCCGGCTACCTCGTCACCGCCTACGTCAACGGCAGCATGAAGGCGATGTGGGTCGATCCGGAGAGCGGCAACGCAACGCCGATCGCCAAGCCCTCGGCCAGCGAGGCGACGGTCGAGACGCAGGACAAGGCCGACGCATCGAGCCTGAACAGCGCCAAGACCACGCTGGCCGAGGCGGTGTCGATGGCGCAGCAGAAAGCCGGCGGCAAGGCCTTCGACGCCGGGCTGCAGAAGCACGACCAGAAGCTCGCGATCAGCGTCGACGTGCTGAAGAACGGCACCATGTCGACCTATTGGGTCGACCCGACCGAGGGCAAGCTGGAAGGCTGATCCGTCCGGCCTGAACGCGCCTCCGCTTGCCTCCGGCCGCAGGGTCGGACAGTTTCCCGGCAGGCGGAGGCGCGCATGGGCTACGAACTGTTCTATTGGCCGTCGATCCAGGGCCGCGGCGAATTCGTCCGGCTCGCGCTGGAGGCGGCGGGCACCGAGTATGTCGACGTCGCCCGGCACAGCGGCGGCGTGACCAGGATGCAGCGCATGATGGAGGCGCGCACCACCGCGCATCCCTCGTTCGCGCCGCCGTTCCTGGTCGACGGCGAGGTCATGGTCGGGCAGGTCGCGGCGATCCTGCTGTATCTCGGCCCGCGCCTCGGCCTCGTGCCGGAGGGCGAGACGGCGCGGCTGTGGGCGCACCAGATCGAGCTCACCGTTGCCGATTTCGTTGCCGAGGTACACGACACGCATCACCCGATCTCCGGCGGCCTCTACTACGAGGACCAGAAGCCGGAGGCGCTGCGCCGGGCGCAGGCGTTCCGGGAGGAGCGGGCGCCGAAATTCTTCGGGTGGTTAGAGCGGCTGTTGCGCGGCAACAAGTCGCCGCATCTGCTCGGCGATGCGCTGAGCTATCCGGACCTGTCGCTGTTCCAGTTGATCGCCGGAATGCGCTTCGCGTTCCCGCGCGCGGCGGCGCGGCTGGAGAAGAAGCTGCCGCATTGCGTGGCCGTGCACGACGCGGTCGAGAAACTGCCGCGCGTCGCCGCCTATCTGGCGTCGTCGCGCCGGATCGCGTTCAACAACGACGGCATTTTCCGGCACTACCCCGAGCTTGATGACGACGCTTAGGCAACGCACAAGAACAATCGCTGCGATCTTGATTTGACGCAGTTGCGGAGCGAGCCGATTCGGCGGTTTTTGCTTTTGACCCAAGCTATTTCGTTGCTTATACGGAACAAAATGGTCGTGCGCAAGGCGCCGGCTTCGCTCAGGCCGGATCCGGGAACGGCGGAGGATAGCGCAGGCCGAACACGTAGCGGGGTTTTTCCGGCTTTTTCGGCCGCTTGCGGGCGGGGGGTTTCGCTGGTTCCGCGAGGGCCGCCGGCGACGGGGGTTTTGGCCGGGCGGGGCGGGGCGGCGCCAGGATCGGCGGCGGGCGCACCCCCAGCATGTGGCAGAGCGGGCGGAGCACCCGGCGCATCTCGGCGGGCGCGGCCTGCATCAGCGCCACCATCGCGGGGTCCTGCAGCAGGTTCTGCAATTGCGAGCCGTAGACCGCGGTCTCCTGCACCAGCCGGACCATCCAGGCGAACTTTTGCGGCAGCGGATTGGGGGTGCGGGGCGGCCGGGGAGTGTGTGCGCGGGGTGTGGCCGGGGGGCGGCGCGGCGCCAACCGCCCGGCCTCGATGCGGGCGGCGAGACGGTCGAAGCGATGCTTGATGGCTCGGAGGCGGTCGAGGATCAGTATCGCGACCGGCCGGGCAAGTTTCCCCCACATGCTGTGGCTGTCGACGGTCCGGCTCAGCCACAGGATGATGGTGGCGAGGCACTCGGCCGGGGTGCGGGGTGGGGGGTTGGGCATGCGCGCATGTTAGTGAAACTGGCGATGGCTGGGCAAGAAAAATTGTTGGGGCGTGTGCGGTCGATTTGCCGGGCGGGAAGGCGGCGGCCGGGTGCGAGCGGCCGGGCCGGCGCTGTTATTGTCGTGCGTTGCCCTAGCGTTCCGGCCGCCGTGGCGGCGCGCCTGCGGCCGGGGCTGATGGCGGCGATGGCGGCGGCCGTTGCCGCATGTGGCGCCGGCGGCAGCGCGCGGATTGCGAAAGCGCCGGCGGCACGCGAGGAAATCCGCTGGATCCCGGTGACCGATGCGGCCGGCGAGACGCAGCAGATGATTTCCCGGGTTTGCCGGCCGGTCGACACGCTGGTCGATGGTGCGCGGGCGCCGGTCGCCGTGATCAACCACGGCTCGCCGCGCGACCCCGCCGACCGGGCGCGGATGGAGCCGGCGGGGTGCGGCAGCGAGCCCGCGCGCTGGTTCCTGGCGCGCGGCTACGTGGTGCTGTTCCCGTTGCGGCGCGGCTTCGGCGCCTCGACCGGCGAGGTCGCCGAGAGCAGCGGGCCGTGCAACTCTCCTGATTATGTGCGCGCGGGCCTGGAATCGGCACGCGATGTCGCGGCCGCGGTGCGCTTTGCCACCCGCTTGCCGTATGTCCAGCCGGACGGCGTCGTCGTGGTCGGCCAGTCGCTCGGCGGCTGGGCGACGGTCGCTCTGGCCAGCGAGCCTCACCCCGGGGTTTCCGCCCTCATCAGCATGGCGGGCGGACGGGGCGGGCATGCGTTCGCGGACGAGGTCGGCAACTGCCGCCCGGACCTGCTGGTGGCGGCGGCGGGCGCGTTCGGCCGCACCGCGCGGACGCCGATGCTGTGGATCTACGCCGACAACGATTCCTTTTTCCCGCCGCCGCTGGCACGCGCGATGTTTCTTGCGTTCACCGCGGCCGGCGGGCGCGCGGACCTGGAGCAGCCGTCGTTTCCGGGCAGCGAGGGCCACGCGCTGTTCTACGCGGCCGGCGGCTCGCAGGTCTGGGGCCCGCTCGTCGCGGCCTATCTCGCGGAGCGGCGGCGCGAGGCGCGGCTGTAAAGGAGTGGTGGCATGGACGACGACCAGGACGTTCCCGCAGGCGCGCGCAAAAAACTGATCTCGCGCAAACAGGACTGGGCGCGCGAGGGGCGGCTGCTGACCGGCACCACGGCCGACCCGCAGCGCGACCGGCTGCCGCCGGGCCAGCGGCTGGTGCGCGACTGGCCGGTGCTCGACCTCGGCATCGAGCCGGAGGTGACGCCGCAGAAGTTCCGGCTCGACGTCGACGGCGCGGTCGAGAACCCGCTGAGCGTCAGCCTCGACGAGTTTCTCGCGCTGCCGCAGGCGGAGAGCGTCTCGGACATGCACTGCGTGACCCAGTGGTCGCGCTACGACAACCGCTGGCAAGGTGTCGCCGCGCGCACGCTGCTGGAGCGGGCGCGGCCGAAACCCACCGCCAGCCACGTGATCTTCCACGCGCATGACGGCTACACGACCAACGTGCGGCTCGACCAGTTCGACCAGCCGGACGTGTTCCTGGTGCATCGCTGGGACGGCCAGCCGATCCCGCGCCAGCACGGCGGCCCGGTGCGGGTGCTGATCCCGCGGCTCTACCTCTGGAAGTCGGCGAAGTGGGTGCGGCGGATCGAACTGCGCGCCACCGACCGGCCCGGCTTCTGGGAGACGCGCGGCTACCACAACAACGCCGACCCGTGGCGCGAGGAGCGCTACGGCTGAGCCGCGGCGACGCGCGCCGGCAGCCTAGGCGACCAGGCGCGGCGCCATCCGCGCGCCTTCCAGCGGGTAGCCGAACAGCGGTCCCTGGCCCTCGTCGCAGCCGCAATCGGCGAGCGCGCCGCGCTGCGGCTCGGTCTCGACGCCGACCGCACCGACGCCAAGGCCGAGTGCGTGGCCGGTGGCGATCGCTGCATGCACCATGGCGACTGCCTCGCGGCTGCCCGGCAGGTCACGGATCAGCGCCCGGTCCAGCCGCAGCGTGGTCAGCGGCAGCCGCTTCAGCATGGTCAGGCTGCCGACGCCGGCGCCGAAATCGTCGACCGCGACGCCGACGCCAAGGTCGCGCACGGCGGCAAGGGCGAAGAACATGTCGCTGTCCACGGTCTGCAGCACGGCCTCGCCGATGCCGAGTTCGAGCCGCTCGGGCGGCAGGCCGGAGGCTTCGAGCGCGGCGGCGACGTGGCCGAGCAGGCTTGGCGCGGCCAGGTGGCAGGCGGCGATGTTGACCGCGACCACGCAGGTGCCCGGCCACGCGGCGGCGTCGCGGCAGGCGGTGGCGAGTGACCAGGCCCCGATTTCCAGCACCTGCCCGCTGCGCTCGGCGATCGGCAGGAACATGCCCTGGGAGATCATGCCGCGCTTGCGGTGCGGCCAGCGGACCAGCGCCTCGGCGCCGACCGCCCGTCCGCCTTCCAGCATCAGCCGCGGCTGGTAGTGCAGCGCCAGCCGGCCTTCGCGCGTCGCCGCGGTCAGTTCGCGTTCCATGCGGCGCCGGTCGGCCGCCTCCGCGCGGATGTCCGGGGTGATGCGGAAGCGGGACGGCAACGACTCGTCGCGCTCGGTGCGTGCGGCGGCGGGGATTGACAAACCGACTTCCATGAGCATCGGGGACATCTCGCGAGGTGGATGCGTCCAATTTCATGAGACAGCGGTAAACGCTGGCTTAAGGCGCGCTGCGGGGCGGCCGCCTCTCACGCTATGGTGAGATACGTGATGATGACGGAGAGTTGCGCCATCATTTGAGCGTGATCTCATTATCGGTTCGTTCATGATCATCACGGAGAATTGTCTCGCCAGGAAAGATTGGTGTCATGAGCGCAACCCTAGAGAAACAACCCGACCATTGCGTGCTGGAGAACGCCGTTTTCACCCGGCTCGGCAATGCCATCTTCCGTCGTGCCGAATTGGACGGCGCCCCGGTGATGGTGGTGGCGCTCGGCGAGAGCACCGCGACGCTGCCGTTCCGCTCGCTGCGCCGCGAATTCGGCATCGAGGAGGCCAGCGCCGATGGGCGCATGCTGGGCCTGATCACCGAATCGCTGGATTTCGTCAGCGGCCTGAGCCCGGGCGACCCGCTGCCGAGCGAGGTGCTGAGCGGGCGCGCCAGCTGGCAGCCGGGGCCGAAATATCAGCAGGCGGCCGCCGCGAAGCTGCGGGTGCAGTTGCTGGCCTGGCTCGATCCGGCCGCCGCCCAACAGGGGCCGCCGCCCTCGCTCGAACGCCTGGAATCCGATCCGGCGCTGCGCGCCGCCGTGCAGCGCGCGTTCGAGCAGGCGGCCGTCGAACTCGGCATCGACGATCCGAAGGCGGTCATGACGCTGGTCGCGGAGCTGGCCGAGGAACTGTCATATATCGAGGCGCTGCGGGACCGGTTCCTGCGCCGCGTGACCTCGATGGTGGGACGGGTGGACGGATTGTCCAGCGGCGCGGTGATGAATGCCGAGCGGCAGACCGCGCTGTCGCGCATCCGCAAGCTCGCGCACGCGGCGCTCAAGCAGATCAGCAGCCGCTTCGCCGAGGTGGACGCGCAAACAGGCGAAGTGCTGGCGACGCTGCGCCACGTCGAGCGCCACACCGCCTTCATCCGGGCGCACCGCGACTGGCTGTACCGATCGAGCCGGGCCTGGGAGGCGATTCTGCTCGATTGGGACAGCGCGATGCCGGGTCTCGACGATGCCGCCTGGAAGCGGCTGAACCGCGCCTATCACTTCCTGGCGCCGCGCTACATGCCGGTGCAGGAGTGGTTCTCCGCGGACATGCAGAGCGGCGCCCGCCGGAGCAAGGGCGTGGAGAACACTATGGTGTGGTGAGCGCGCGCGCCAGCAGTTGCACGGAATGCACCGCTTCGCGGCCACCGAGCTCGCGGATCTGGGCGCGGCAGGAGGTGCCGTCGGCGATGATCAGGCTGTCGGGCGCGGCGGCGCGCACCGCCGGCAGCAGCGCCGCCTCCGCCATCGCGCGGCTCGCGGCTTGGGTTTCCGCCTGGTAGCCGAACGCGCCCGCCATGCCGCAGCACGACGCGGCGATCGGCGTTACCGTCAGCTTCGGTACGCGGCGCAAGATGTTGAGCGCCGCCGGGAATGCGCCAAAGCTCTTCTGATGGCAGTGCCCATGCAGGTGCGCCGTTGCAGGCAGGTCGCCGAGCGGCAGCGCGATCCGCTCGCGCTCCAGAAATTCGCTGAGCAGCATGGCCCGCGCCGCCAGCCAGCGCGCCTCAGGCCCGGGCAGCAGCGCGGGAAACTCGTCCTTGAGAGTGAACAGGCAGGACGGTTCGAGCCCGAGCACCGGCGCATCGCCGGCTAGCGCCGCGAGTGTCCGCCGCGCTTCGGCGCGCGCCCGCTCGACCAGCCCGACGGCGAGGTAGGTGCGGCCGCAGCACAGTGGCCGGCCGGGCGCGCGCGGCAGGGTCGGGCGCAGCCCCGCGGCCCGCAGCACGCGCAGCGCGGCGCGCAGGTTGTCCGGCTCGAACCACCGCGAGAACGTGTCGGCGAACAGGATGACTTCCTTCTCCCTCCCCCCTTGCGGGGGAGGGCCGGGGTGAGGGGGCGCGGCGATCGACTCGGTTTCGCGATCGCGAAAGAAATCGCCCCGCCACGCCGGCAATTCGCGGGCAAACCCGAGCCGCCGTGCCAGCGCCCGCTGCGCCGCATTCGCCGCCCGCGGCATGCGCGCGGCCAACGCAGAAAACCGGGGCAGGAACGCGACCGCCAGATCGCGCGGCGCCAGCCCGTGCCGATCCGCGCGCGCCGCCAGCGCCTCGATCTTCATGCGCGCCATGTCGACCCCGGTCGGGCATTCGCGCCGGCACGCCTTGCAGGAGACGCAGAGCTGCAGCGCGTCCGCGACCGCGTCGTCGGCCAGCCCCGCCGGCCCGAGCTGGCCGGAGAGCGCGAGCCGCAGCGTGTTGGCGCGGCCCCGCACCACATCGCGCTCGTCGCGGGTGGCGCGATAGCTCGGGCACATCACCTCGGCGTCGAAGCCGCGGCAGGTGCCGTTGTTGTTGCACATTTCCGAAGCACCCAGCAGCGCGCCGGGATGCTCGGACCAATCGAGCTTTGGCGTGAACGGCAGCGGGGCGTACCCCGGAGGGGTGCGAAAAAGAGAAGGATCATCGAAGCGCGGCGGATGCACGATCCGGTTCGGGTTCAGCAGCCCCTCGGGATCGAATGCGTCCTTCACCGCCTCGAACGCGCGAACCAGGCGCGGGCCGAACATTTCCTCGTGGAATTCGCTGCGGGAAATCCCGTCGCCATGCTCGCCGCTGTGGCTGCCCTTGTAGGCGCGAACAAGCGAAAAACACTCCTCGGCGACCGCGCGCATGGTCGCGACATCGGCCGGATTTTTCATGTTGAGCACCGGCCGCACATGCAGGCAGCCGACCGAGGCGTGCGCGTACCACGTGCCCTTCACGCCATGACGCTCGAAAACCTCCGTGAGCCGCTCGGTGTAGTCGGCGAGGTCGGCGAGCGGCACGGCGCAATCCTCGATGAACGAGACCGGCTTCGCGTCGCCCTTCATCGACATCATGATATTGAGCCCGGCCTCGCGCACCGCCGCGATCCCCGCCTGGAATTCTGGCTCGGTTGCCCGCACGACGGCATTCGGGTGGCCCAGATCGGCCATGGCCGTGTCCAGCTCGTCGAGTTTGCGCAGCAGCGGCGCGTCGGCGTCGCCGTGGAACTCGACGATCAGCACGCTGCCCGGCTCGCCGATCAGCATTCTTTCCAGTGTCGGCCGATAGATCGGGATCGCGCGGCCCAGCTCGATCATCGTGCGGTCGACCAGCTCGACCGCCTCCGGGTCGAGCGCGACCAGCGTTTTCGTGGCCTGCATCGCCTCCCGGAATGTCGGGAACTGGCAGATGCCCAGGACTTTTCTGGGTTTGATCGGGGACAGCTTCAGTTCCAGCGCGGCGGAGAACGCCAGCGTGCCCTCGGACCCGACCAGCAGCCGCGCCAGGTTTTTCGCAGTCCCCGGCACCAGCGCATCCAGATTGTAGCCGCCGACGCGGCGCAGCACGCGGGGGAATTTCGCCCTGACCTCGTCCGCCTCCGCGGCACCCAGCGCGCGCAGGCGCTGCATGAGCTCGGCAATGCGCGGCGAATTCGTGCCGTCCTCCGCGCCGAACCGATGCCGCGTCCCGTCCGCCAGGATCGCGTCGATGGACAGCACGTTGTCGGCCATCAGGCCGTAGCGGATCGACTTCGACCCGCACGAATTGTTGCCGGCCATGCCGCCGAGCGTGCAGCGCGCATGCGTCGAAGGATCGACCGGAAAGAACAATTTTTCCCGCCGCAGCTCGGCGTTCAGGTGCGCGAGCACCAGCCCCGGTTCGACGGTCGCCGTGCGCCGCTCCGCATCGACCGCGAGCACCCGGCGCAGGTATTTGGAGCAGTCGATCACCACGGCACGGTTGACGGTCTGGCCGCATTGGCTGGTGCCGCCGCCGCGCGCCAGCACCGGCGCGCCCGCCGCGCGCGCGATCGCGAGCGTCGCCATCACGTCCTCGATGCGGCGCGGCACCACCACGCCGAGCGGCATCACCTGGTAGATGCTGGCGTCGGTCGCGTAGCGCCCACGGTCCGCCGCCCCGAACAGGATTTCCGCCCGCGTCTCGCGCCGCAGTCGTGCCGCGAGGGCTTCGGTGTCGATGTCGGTGGCGCGCTGCATCGGATGACCATAGCGCGAAGTTTGTGCCCCTGGGCGATCCCGCCATGCGGCCCATATCCGCTGCATCGCAACACCCCGGGGGAGCCCACGATGCTCGAAGTCTGGAGCTGGCCGACGCCGAACGGTCACAAGGTGCACATCGCCGTCGAGGAGCTGGAAATCCCCTACAAGGTCATTCCGGTCAACATCGGCGCGGGCGAGCAGTTCAAGCCGGAATTCCTGGCGATCACGCCGAACCACCGCATCCCCGCGATCGTCGACCCGGACGGGCCGGGCGGCAAGCCGATCACGCTGTTCGAGTCGGCCGCGATTCTCATCTATCTGGCCGAGAAAACCGGAAAACTGATCCCGAAGGATCCGGTCGCGCGCTACAAATGCCTCGAATGGATGATGTTCCAGATGGGCGGCGTCGGGCCGATGTTCGGCCAGTTCGGCCATTTCAACGCTTACGCGCCAGTCAAGATTCCGTACGCAATCGAGCGCTACGGCAACGAAGTGAAACGCCTGCACGGCGTGCTGGACAAGCGGCTGGCGCAGGCGGAGTGGCTGGCCGGCGACGAATACTCGATGGCTGACATCATCACCTATCCGTGGCTGCGGTTTCCGGAGCGGCGGGGGATCGATTTCAACGACTTCCCCAACGTGAAGCGCTGGTTCGAGGCGATCGATTCGCGCCCGGCGGTGCAGCGCGGCGTCGCGGTGCTGGCCGAGAAGGCGCGCCAGGGGCCGATGGACGAGAAACAGAAGGAAATCCTGTTCGGCAAGACGCAGTTCGAGCGGCGCTAGCGGATCGTCCGGCCCGCGGCCGGGAAGACGTTACTGGTTCCTTGCCGGACCCGACATTCCGTGGTTATGTGACGGAATGTTCTGGGGTCCGGCGGGGAAGTTCGATGGCGACGCGTGATCTTTTTCGTTTGGCAGCCTCTCTGCTGGTGGCGCTGCCGGCGCTCGCGGCCGCCGGAGCGGCGCGCGCGACCGTCTACGACATCTCGACGCAGGATTATCCCTACCCGAACGGTGTGGGGGACACGAACACCTATCTGAACGGGATCAACGACAGCGGAACGATCGTTGGATCCTGGAACGACTTCGACGGCATCAATTCCAATTACTATGCGTTGTCGGGAACGCAGGGTTCCGGCACCACCGGCAATTTCTCGACGCTCTCGAGCCTCAACACCGCCACCACCCAGTATCCATCCGCGAACGGCATCAGCAACGGTGGCGTGATCGTCGGCTCGTCCTACAATCCTAATCTTCAGGGCAATGCTTCGTACCAAGGCATCGTGCTGAACGGCTCGAACGTGATCGCGTTCAACGTGTCCGACAACAACGGCACCTACGCCACCTACGCGACCGGCATCAACAGCAGCGGCAAGATCGTCGGCTACTTCTACAACAGCTCGGGCAACCAGCAGGCCTTCACCGCGACGCTGTCCGGCAACAGCGTGGCCAACATCACCCAGGTCGCCAACCCGTCCGGCCAGGAAGTCGCGTTCGAAGGCATCAACAACAACGGGCTGATCGCGGCTTCGGTGACCAACACGACCTCGTTCAACACCACCGGTGCGGTGTGGAACGGCACCACGCTGTTCACCGTCACCGATCCGACGCTGAGCGCAAGCACGAGCGTCGACGTCTATGGCATCAACAATGCCAATCAGCTCGTCGGCAGTTACGCCAATCCCACGAGCTGCGACCAGCAGGGGCAGGACATTCCCCAGTCGCTCGGGTTCGTCTACAGCGGCGGCGGGTTCAGCGGCAGCGTGTTCGACGGCGGCTCGCTGACCTCGATCGTCGGTCCGAGCGCGGCAGGTCTGAACTGCTCCGAAACATCGGTCAACGGGATCAACAACCTCGGCACGATCGTCGGCGACGACGGCTTGCAGCCGGACCCGGACGGGTTCGTCGGCACCCTCGCGTCATCGGTGCCGGAGCCCGCGTCGCTGGCATTGCTCGGGACCGGCCTGGTCGGCTTGCGCCTTTCCCGCCGCCACAAGCGCTAGCGGCGTCAGCCGCGCCCCGCGAACCGCACGGCGGCCGGCGGGTCGCCGTGCGCCATGCCGGTCAGCGCCTCGGTGACATTGCCGACGATCCGCACGGCAAGCCACAACACGACGGCGAGGATCAGCCCGGTCAGCCACAACGGAGCCTGGCCAGGCCTGCGGGACGTGCGCGGCATGATCACCCCCGATGCAGCGGTCCGAAGATCGGCCGCTCCGCCGTTACCAACGTACCCTCCGTCGTCGGCCGCGCCTCGATCGCGCAGAACCCGTGCAACCGCAACAGCGCCACGACCGGCTGGCGCAGCCCCCCGGAGGTCTCCCGCACCACGATCCGCCCGCCCATGATCAGCGCGCGCGCGGCGACCGCAATGGCCGCCTGCGCCTCCACGAGCGTCGCAGCCCGCGGCACGACCACCGCTTCCGCCGAGTCGGCCTCCGGCGCCACCCGGCTGCCGGTCTGCAGCTCGGCGGCGGTGCAGCCGCGCCGGATCAGCCCGCACACGGTCTCCAGCGCGCCGTGGCCGATCACCAGCACGCGGGTGCCATCGAGCGGCCCGATGCTGTCGAGCAGTTCGTCGTCCGCAGGCGGCGAAGACAGGGCGGGGGGAGACACCAGGGCTTGCAGCACGGCCGGACCTCGTCGCAGTTGCGCGACCCAAGGTCGGCGAGGCGGCATAGGAAATCGACCGGGTGGGCCGGCGCGCGGCGTAGGAATTCCGTAAGGGCCGGCGGGCCCGCTCGGCCCGCTCGCTCAGCCCGGCGCGTAGCGCCAGACCGAGGCCGGGGGGAAGTTCAGCGGCGTCCAGGCCGCGCGCGTGCCCGACAGCCGCAGCTTGGGCGCCGGCAGCGGCGAGGTGATGCAGTAGCTGAAATGCAGGAAGCCGCGGCCCGGCGCGACTGCGTCGATCGCCTGGATGATGCGCCGCTGCTCCGCCAGCGGCAGCAGCACCATCGGGATGCCGCAGATCACCGTGCCGATCCGGCCGTGCCAGCGCGCCGGGATCAGCTCGGGCAGGCGGCGCGCGTCGCCCTCGATCACGTTCACGCCGGGCAGCACGCGGCACAGATGCCGCGCCAGGTCGGGCACGATCTCGACCACGAACAGCCGTTCCGCCGGCACGCCGGATTCGAGCAGCGCCTTGGAGACGACGCCGGTGCCGGCGCCGATTTCCAGCACCGCCTCGTCGGGCGCGCGCCGCACCTGCGCCACCAGCCGCCGGCACAGCGAGGGCGAGGAGGGGATCAGCGAGCCCATCTGCAACGGATTCGCCATCCAACGGCGAAAGAACATCCACGGATTGGCAACCGGTCGCGGCGCAGGATTGCGCGCTATTCCTGCGCGCTGAACTCCCGACTTCCTGACATGTGTCATTCAGGTGTCACTTTGGCTGTGTTTCGTGTGCCGACGTCCCCGCGTGCTAGCGCAAAGATCCCGCATGCGGAAGGGTGGACACGCGGACGTACGCCGGCGTGACATACGCTTTCGTGAGCCGCACCGACCGGCTATCCTGCCGTTGCGAGACGCGGCACGGTGTCGCCGCAGGCTCTCCCGTTCCGTCGCGCATGAAAGGCCGCACGCGCCGCCGATGACCGCACGCATCCTCATCGTCGACGACGTTCCGGCCAATACGCGGCTGCTCGAAGCGAAACTGAGCGCGGAATACTACCAGATCGCCACCGCCCAGGACGGGTTCGAGGCGCTGCGGCTGGCGCAAGGCTGGCAGCCCGACCTGATCCTGCTCGACGTGATGATGCCGGACCTGGACGGCTACGAAACCTGCCGGCGGCTCAAGGCCGACCAGGCGACGCACCACATTCCGGTGGTCATGGTCACCGCCCTCGGCGAGCCCGGGGAGCGGCTGCGCGGCCTCGAATCCGGCGCCGACGATTTCCTGACCAAGCCGGTCGAGTACGACACGCTGCTGGCGCGCGTGCGCTCGCTGGTGCGGCTGAAACGCATGCTCGACGAATGGCGGGTGCGCGGGGAGACGGCGCGTGCCCTCGGGCTGACGATGGAAGCGCCCGGCATCCCTTCGGTCGCCGGCGCGCGCGCGCTGGTGGTCGACGACTGGGACCTCGGCGCGCAGATGGTGCAGGATGCGCTGGCGCGCGAAGGCGTGCTGCCGGGCCGCGCCGCGGGCGAGGCGGAAGCGATGGCGCTGACCGCGGCCATTCCGTTCGACCTGATCGTGCTGAGCCTCGGCATGGCGCACGACGACCCGCTGCGCCTCGCCTCCCGGCTGCGCGCGCAGGATTCGACGCACGACATTCCGCTGCTGCTGATCGCCGAGCCCGAGCAGCGCGACCGCATTTTGCGCGGTTTTGATCTTGGCGCCAACGACTGGCTGGTGCGTCCGGTCGACGAGAACGAGCTCCGCGTCCGCGCGCGCAACCAGATCCGGAGAAAGTTCTACCAGGACCGGCTGCGCGCCGATCTCGGGCAGGCGCTGGAGATGGCGCTGACCGACCCGCTGACCGGGTTCTACAACCAGCGCTATCTGATGCGGCACCTGCGCGGGCTGATGGCGGCCGGCCTGCCCAACGGCATCTCCGTGCTGATGCTCGACGTCGATCACTTCAAGAGCGTCAACGACCGCTTCGGCCACGCGGTCGGCGACAAGGCGCTCAAGGCGGTGGCCGAGACGCTGCGCGGCCGCACCCGCGTGTTCGACAGCATCGCCCGCTATGGCGGCGAGGAGTTCGTGGTGGTGATGCCCGGCACCTCGCCGCCGGACGCCCGCAACGCCGCCGAGCGGCTGCGCTCCTCGATCGAGGCGATGCCGTTCCAGGCCGCGCCGAACGTGATGCACACGATCACGGTCAGCATCGGCATCGCCTACACCGACCGGCGCGAGACCACGCCCGAGCAGATCCTGCAGGCGGCGGACGCGGCGATGTACCAAGCCAAGCGGGCCGGCCGCAACCGCGTGGAGTTCGCCGAGGATTTCGGCGGCAAACCGTAGCCGCCGCCGCTACGAGGTCGGCACGACGCAGTCGGTCACCACCTCAAAGCTCCGCCGCACCAGCGTTCGCCCGTCCTGCACCAGCGAGAACATCCAGGTGCCGGGCACCAGCTCGTAGCCGTGGTCGAACCGGTAGCCGGCGATGTTGTCGCCGGGGCGCGGACGGAAATCGGTACTGCTCGTGCGCGACCACGCGCCCGTCGGGCAGGTGCATCGGCGGATGGTCGTTCATCACCTGGAGCGTCCGGCCGGCATCGGGCCGCGGCTGCGCCAGATGGTATTCGAAGCCGAACCGGACGCCCATCGTCATGCAGATCGGCGCGGCGCCCAGGAACACCCAGCGGTCGATTCCGTTGGCGGTGCCGGCCGCGGTGCCCGGCGCCGGGATCGTCCCGGTCTCGCGCGCGAGGTAGGTGCCGGCATTGCTCACCACGATGTCGCCGGCGGCCAACTGGTCGGCCCGCGCGGCGAACGGCAGCACCAGCAGCGCGGCGGCGGCGAGGCAGCGGACCGGTCGCGAGCGCAAGCTGCCCGACCTCGCGAAGCTACTTGATCTTCGCTTCCTTGAACACGACGTGCTTGCGCGCGACGGGGTCGTATTTCTTGAACTCCATCTTGCCGGTCTGGGCGCGGGCGTTCTTTTTCGTCACGTAGAAATAGCCGGTGTCGGCGCTCGACACGAGCCTGATCTGAATGGTGTTGGTCTTGGCCATCGTAAGTCCCTCGGGAAGGGCGGGCTAATTGCGCATTGCGGGCACCGACGTCAAGTCCTGCCGGCCGACGACCTGCGGCGGCGGCGGCGGACCGAGCAGCGCGGCGCCGTAGGCGGCCGGATCATGCACCAGCCGGCCGGCCGCGAACAGGTCGATGTCGCGGCCCTCGGCGGCCGGGCAGGCGTTGCGGATCGCCAGCATTTCCTCCGGCAGGACCGGCGCCCGGGCGGTGCGGTGGCGGGAAAGCGCCGCGGCCATTTCCGGCTCGCCGCGATCGAGTGCCCGCAACTGCCGGCGCACGGCATCGTCGCCCTGGCTCGTGCAGAGCTGCGGCAACACGCCGAGGCCCTGGATCGGCCAGCCCAGCGGCGCCAGCACGCGGCTCCAGGTGATGTACAGTTCGCCGCCGTCGGGCAGCGGCGCCAGCGTCTGCACCAGCCCTTTTCCGAGCGTCGAACTGCCCACCACCACGGCGCGATGCTGGTCGGCCAGTGCGGCTGCGAGGATTTCCGCGGCCGAGGCGGAGCGGCCGTCCACCACCACGATCACCGGCAGCCCGCCGGACACGTCGGTGCCGTCGGCGACGAACACGTGCGCCGCCGCCGGGTCGCGCCCCGCAGTCTCGGCGACGATGCCGTGCGGCAGCAGGATTTCCGCGGCCGCGACCGCTTCCCGCAGCAACCCGCCGCGATTGCCGCGCAGGTCGATCACGACGCCGCGCGGCCGATGCCCGCCGGCGAGCCCGGCCACCAGCGCCTGCTCCAGCCGCGCCGCCGTGTCGCCGGAGAAGCCGCTGACATGCAGCAGCAGCAGGTCGTTCGTGCGCTCGGCGGTGACGGTGCGCGGCAGGATCAGCGTGCGGCTCAGCTCGACCTCGCGCACCCGGCCGTCGCGCCCGCGGACGGAGACGGTCACGCCGGTGCCCTCGGGGCCGGCGAGCCGGGCTGCGATATCCGCGGGGTCGGCGTCCTGGGCGTCCTCGCCGTCGACCGCGACCAGCCGGTCGCCGGCGCGGATGCCGCCCTTGGCGGCCGGGCCGTCCGGCAGCACCGTTTGCACCACGATCGCGTCGCCGCGCGCGGCCAACGTGATGCCGATGCCGCCCTGCCCGGCGCGCATTGCCCGCTCCGCCGCGGCCTCGGCCGGCGGCGAGTAACGCGAATACGGGTCGAGATGGTTGAACAACTCGTCGAACAGCGCGCCAAGCACCCGCTGCGTGCCGACGCTGCGCACCTGCTCGGAGGCGTCCCAGCCGGCGCGCGCCAGTTGCGCCACCGCCTCGCCCCAGCCGCGCGCGTCGTCCGCCGCCGGGGGCGGCCGCGCCACCAGCACGCGGTCCGGCGCCAGCAGCCGCAGCGCGCCCTCCTTGAGTTCCGGCCGCAGCCGCGGGTCGAGCGTGGTCAGGCCGCGCAGCGCCCACAGGCTCATGTCGCTGAGCGGCACCGCCTCCAGCGTGCGCGGCGCCATGAAGCCGAACGCGGCGCCCATCACCTCGGCGACCAGCTTGCGGTCGAAGCCGTGGCCGTGCCCGAACGGTTCCGCGCGCGCCGATCCGGCGGCCAGCAGCGGCAGCGCCGCGAACAGCAGCAGCAACAGGGTCGCCGGGTTCATCGCCGGCGTCCGCCGAACTGCGGCGCCCGCCCGCCGCCGTTCCGCGCTCCGCCGGGAACGCCCTGCATGACGTGGAACACCAGTCCGCCGGTGACCGGGCTCGCTTCGGCCAGCCGCACCTCGACCTCCTGCGCCAGCCGGAAACTGAGGCGGGAACGGCGGCCGTTCAGGGTCGCGGTGGCTTCGTCGTGCATCCAGAAATCGTCGGGGAGGGATGACACGGGGACGAGACCGCTCGCCCCGTTGCCGGCGATTGTGACGAAAAGCCCGAACCGGGTCACGCCGGAAATGCGCGCGGCGAACACCGCGCCGACCTTGTCGGCCATGAACGCCGCAAGGTAGCGGTCGATCGCGTCGCGCTCGGCGAGTGCTGCGCGCCGCTCGGTCGCGGTGATGTGTTCCGCGGTGTCCGGAAACCGTGCCGCCTCATCCGTCGGAAAGCCCGCCGTCGCCGAGCTTCAGCCCGGCGATCAGCGCGCGATGCACCAGCAGGTCGGCGTAGCGCCGGATCGGGCTGGTGAAATGCGCGTAGCGGGCGAGGGAAAGCCCGAAATGGCCGATGTTGTCGGGGCTGTAGGCGGCCTGCGACTGGCTGCGCAGCATCACCTCGTTGACCAGCGGTGCGGCGTCGGTGCCCGCCACTTTCTTCAGCACGCGGTCGAGGTCGCGCGGGTGGATCTGGTTGCCGGGCGGCAGGCTGATGTCGAAGCCGCGCAGGAACCCGCGCAGCGTCTCCAGTTTCTCGTCCGAAGGCGGGGCATGCACACGATACATGCAAGGCTGGTGCCGCCGCTCCAGTTCTTCGGCGGCGCAGACATTGGCCAGCACCATGAACTCCTCGATCAGCCGATGGCTGTCGAGCCGCGGCCGCGGCTGCACCGCGGCGACTTTTCCGCTGGCGTCGAGCACCACCTTGCGCTCGGGCAGGTCCAGATCGAGCGTGCCGCGCGCCTCGCGCGCCGCCAGCAGAACCTTGAAGGCGGCATACAGGAAAGAGATCGGTAGCGGCGTGGCGGTGCCGGCGTCGTGCGCTTCCTGCACCTGTTCGTAGGTCAGGCGCGCCGCCGACCGCATGATGCCGCGGCCAAATTCGTGTGACGTTTTGCGCCCGTCGGCGGCCACGCGCATGCGCACGAACAGGCAGCCGCGATCCTCGTCGGGGCGCAGGCTGCACCAGCCGTTCGACAGCGCCTCCGGCAGCATCGGCACCACGCGGTCCGGGAAATAGCAGGAATTTCCCCGTTTCCACGCCTCGCGGTCCAACGCCGAGCCGGGTGGCACGTAGTGCGCGACGTCGGCGATGGCGACGACCAGCAAAAAACCGTTGCCGTCGGGCTCGGCGTAGACCGCGTCGTCGAAATCGCGCGCGTCCTCGCCGTCGATGGTCACCAGCGGCAGGTCGCGGATGTCGGTGCGGCCGTCCGGGCCGACCCCGCGCGCCCGCTCCGCGTCGGCGAGCGCCGCCGCCGGAAACTCGGTGGGGATGTCGTGGGTGTGGATCACCACGAGGCTTACCGAGCGGGCGTCGCCCATGTTGCCGAGCCGCTCGATCACGCGCGCCGGCTTGAGCCCGTAGCCGCTGGCGGGCAGCGGCGCCGCCAGCACGATCTCGCCCGCGACGGCGCCGTTCTCCTCGCCCGGCGGCACCACCCATTCGGCCTTCGACTTTTTGTCGGTCGGTTCGATCCGCCCGCCGCCGCCTGAACGGTTGGGCTGGAACACGCCGAGCACGCGGCCCGGCGCGTCGGTGAGGCGCTTGAGCGTGCGGCCCTCGTATTTGCCCGGGCCGATCTCGCGCAGCCTTGCCAGCACGCGCTCCCCGGGCGCCAGTGCCGGCCGGCCGCGCGGCTCCGCCGCCATGAACACCAGCGGCGGCGGCCCGTCGCCCTCCCAGCCCACCGGCCGCGCCAGCGCGTCGCCGTCGGGGTCGGTGCCGGTGACCTGCACCACCATCGCGTCCGGCAGTTTGCCCGGCGCGCGGAAGCGCCGATGCCCGGCCGGGGCGACTTCGCCTTCCCCCGCCAGGTCCTTCAGCAGATCGCGCAGTTCGGCCCGATGCTCCGGCCCAAGCCCGAACGCGCGGGAAATTTCGCGCTTGCCGACGCGGCCGGGCTGGTCGCGGATGAAGCTTTTGACCTCATCCCGGCTGGGCAACGGCGCCGGACCCTCGGGAGGCCGCTTGCGCGGCACGTCAGCCGAATGCCCCCTCTCCGTCCCTGGGGGCGGAGAGGGCAGGGGTGAGGTGGGGGAAACACCGTTGTCCCGAAATCCGGCACCGACCTGTCGGCGCGACCCACCTCACCCTAAGTATTCGGCGCAGAATAATCGATCCGCATCTCGTCATTGCCGGGCTTGACCCGGCAATCCACGACGCGGACGCAGCATGGATCCCCGGGTCAAGCCCGGGGATGACGTCCGGACGGAATGAAGCATTTATTTCGCTCCAAGCCCTAACCCTCTCCCCCCGCAAGCGGGCGGAGAGGGGACGATTGACTTGGGACGTGACGAAATCACCGCGCGGCCTTCCGCTTCGCCGCCGCCTTCTTCTTGGCCGCGGGCTTGGCCTTCGGCGCCACCTTCGCCGGCGCCGCCGGGGTCTTCGCCGCCGCCACCTTCACCGGCGCCGGCTTCGCCGCCTTGGCGCCGCGGCCCTTGCGCCCGCGCGCCTTCAGCGCCTTGCCCTTGCCGGCCAGCAGCGCCACCGCCTCCACTAGCGAAATATCGTCCATCATCACGTCGCGCGGCAGGTTGGCGACGATGTTGCCGTGCTGCGCATACGGCCCGAACCGGCCCTTTCGCACCAGCACCGGCTCCTTGTCGGCCGGGTGCGGCCCGAGCGTGCGCACCGAGGCCAGCTTCTTCGCCAGCAGGTCGACCGCGCGGTTGGCGCCCACGGTCAGCACGTCGTCATCCTTGTCGAGCGAGGCGAACACCCCGCCCATCTTGACGTACGGCCCGAACCGGCCGAGCCCGGCCTCCATCGGCTCCTTGCTCTCCGGGTGGATGCCGACGATCCGGGGCAGCGCCAGCAACGCGAGCGCCTGGTCGAGCGTGATCGTCTCGCCATCGACGCCCTTCGGCAGCGACGTTCGCCGAGGCTTCTTCTTCGCGTCCTTGTCCGCCTCGCCCTGCTGCACGTAGAGGCCGTACGGCCCGCGCCGGACGGTGATCTCCTCCCCGGTCGCCGGGTCGTGGCCGAGCGCGCGCATCCCCTCCTTGAGCGTCTCGGACGCCGTCCTCGCCGGTGTCGATCGCGAGCCTGCGCGTGTACTGGCACGCCGGATAGTTCGAGCAGCCGATGAACGCGCCGTGTCGCCCGAGCTTCAGCCCGAGCCGGCCGTTGCCGCAGGCCGCGCAGACGCGCGGGTCGGTGCCGTCCTCGCGCGGCGGGAAGAAGTGCGGGCCGAGATCCTGGTCCAGCGCCTCGATCACGTCGCTTATTTTGAGGTCCTTGGTCTGGTCGACCGCGTGGGAAAAATCGCGCCAGAAGTCGCGCATCACCGCGCGCCACTCGGCCCGCCCGCCGGAGATCTCGTCGAGCTGGTCCTCCAGCGCCGCGGTGAAGCCGGTGTTGACGTAGTGCTCGAAGAAGCTGACCAGGAACGCCGTCACCAGCCGCCCGCGATCCTCGGGAATGAACCGCCGGTTCTCCAGCCGCACGTAATTCCGCTCCTGCAGCACCGTCAGGATCGAGGCGTAGGTGGATGGCCGGCCGATCCCCAGTTCCTCGAGCTTCTTGACCAGCGACGCTTCGGAGTAGCGCGGCGGCGGCTGGGTGAAGTGCTGGCTCGCCGTGACGTCGCCGCGCTTCAGCGGATCGCGCTCGGCCATCGGCGGCAGCATTTTGCTCTCGTCCTCGCCGGCGCCGTCGGTCTGCTCGTCGTCGCGGTCTTCGCGATACAGCTTCAGGAACCCGTCGAACGCCAGGATCGAGCCGGTCGCGCGCAGCTTCGGGCCGTTGGGCTTTGAGGGATCGGCGATCTCGACCGTCACCTGGTCGAGTTCCGCCGACTGCATCTGGCTCGCGACCGCGCGCTTCCAGATCAGGTCATACAGCCGCCGCTGGTCCGGGTTGAGGTAGCGCGCGACGCTTTCCGGCGTGCGGGCGACGTCGGTGGCGCGGACGGCCTCGTGCGCCTCCTGCGCGTTCTTGGCCTTGCTGGTGTATTCGCGCGGCGCGCCGGGCAGGTATCTTTCGCCGTATGCGTCCTTCACATGGTCGCGAATGGCAAAAATCGCCTCCCGCGCCATCTGCACGCCGTCGGTGCGCATGTAGGTGATCAGGCCGACCGTGTCGCCCTGGATGTCGATGCCTTCGTAGAGCTGCTGCGCCAGCCGCATGGTCTGCTGCGCGCCGAACCCGAGTTTCCTGCTCGCTTCCTGCTGCAACGTGGACGTGGTGAACGGCGGCGGCGGGTTGCGCTTGACGCGCTTCTTCTCGACCGAGGTGACGGCGTAGCTGCCGGCCTCGACCGCCGCCTTGGCGCGCAGCGCCAGGGCCTCGGTGTTCAGGTCGAACTGGTCGAGCTTCCTGCCGTCCAGATGGGTCAGCCGCGCGACGAACGGCGCGCCGCCGGGCGTCAGGAAATGCGCCTCGACGGTCCAGTATTCGCGCGCCTTGAAAACCTCGATCTCGGCTTCGCGCTCGCAGATCAGCCGCAGCGCGACCGACTGCACGCGCCCGGCGCTGCGGCTGCCCGGCAGCTTGCGCCACAGCACCGGCGACAGCGTGAAGCCGACCAGGTAGTCGAGCGCGCGGCGCGCCAGGTAGGCCTCGATCAGCGGCTGGTCGAGGTCGCGGGGATGCGCCATGGCGGCGCGGATCGCCGTGCGGGTGATCTCGTTGAAGGTGATCCGCCGCACCTCGACGCCGCGCAGCACCTTCTGGTCCTGCAGCATGGCGCGCACGTGCCAGGAGATCGCCTCGCCCTCGCGGTCCGGGTCGGTCGCCAGATACAGCGTGTCGGCGCCCTTCAGCGCCTTGGCGATCGCCGAGACCTGGCGGGCGCCGCGCTCGTCGGCGGCCCAGTCCATCGCGAAGTCCTGGTCCGGGCGCACGCTCCCGTCCTTGGGCGGCAGGTCCCGCACGTGCCCGAAACTCGCGAGCACGGTGAACTTGTCGCCCAGGTATTTGTTGATTGTCTTGGCCTTGGCCGGCAATTCAACGACGACAACGTCAGGCATGGCGTCCAGTTCATGAGGGGGGTCAGCGCCCCGGTTCGCTCAGCAGCGCCACCCGATTGCCGGCCAAAACCTCGACGCGCCCCGCAAGTTCGAGGTCGAGCAGGGCCGTATTGACGGTGGCCGGAGGTAACTGGCAGCGCCGGAGCAGATCGTCAACCGAAGTGGGCGAGGGACCGAGCAGTTGCAACACTGCCTCGTGCGCCGAGGAGGCCGGCGGCGGACCCTCCGGCCACGGCCCGAGCCGCTCGGCAAGCCCGTCCGGCGGCGCCTCCGGGGCCGGGCCGCGGGCGAACAGCGGCAACCGCGAAAGCCCTTCGCGACTCGGATGGTCGGGCAGGTGGGTCAGCACGTCGGCGGCGCCCTCGACCAGATGCGCGCCCTGGCGGATCAGGTCGTTGGCGCCGCGGCAGCGCGGGTCGAGCGGCGATCCGGGCACGGCGAACAGTTCCCGGTTGGCGTCCTGGCCGATCCGCGCCGTGACCAGCGCGCCCGACCGCACCGCTGCCTCGACCACGACGACGCCGAGCGAGAGGCCGGCGATGACGCGGTTGCGCCGGATGAACAGCCGCGATTGCGGCGCCGTGCCGGGCGGCATTTCCGCGACGATCGCGCCGCCCGACGCGACGATGCGCGCCTGCAACGGCGCGTGCTCGGGCGGGTAGGGGATGTCGATGCCGCCGGCGACGCAGGCGACGGTGCGGCCGCCAAGCAGCGCGCCTTCGTGCGCCGCCGCGTCGATGCCGCGGGCCAGGCCGGACACGACAGTGAGCCCGGCTTCCGCCAGTTCCTGCGCCAGTGCCTCGGCGATGCGCTGGCCGTTGACCGAGGCGTTGCGGCTGCCGACCAGCGCGACCGCGCGCGGCGCGAACGCCGCGAGATCGCCGAGCACGGCGATCACCGCCGGCGCATCGTCCAGCAGCGCCAGCAGCGGCGGGTATTCTTTTTCATTCAGGAACAGCAGCTTGGCGCCGAGTTTTTGCGTCCGCTCCAGCTCGCGCTCGGCCACGGCGACCGGCGGCACGACGAGCGGCGAACTGCGGCCGCCCGCGCGGGCAAGATCGGGCAGGGCGGAAATCGCGTCGGCGGCGCGGCCGTAGCGGGCGAGCAGTCGGCGGTAGGTGATCGGCCCGACCCCGTCGGTGCGCGCCAGCCGCAGCCGGTCGAGCACGTCGCTCACCGCCTGGCCCCGAAGCGCGGCTCGGTGCCGGCCAGCAGCCGCCGGATGTTTTCCTCGTGCCGCACGAATACGAAGACCGTCACCAGCAGGGCGAGCAGCGCGACCTCCGGCCCGGCCGCCCACCATGCCAGCAGCGGCGCGACGGCGAACGCCGCGAGGGCGCCGGCCGAGGAGATGCGGGACGCGAAAAAGATCGCCAGCCACACCGCGCCGGCGCCGAGCCCGGCCGGCCAGGCGGCGGCGAACAGCACGCCGAACCCGGTCGCCACCCCCTTGCCGCCGCGGAATTTGAGCCACACCGGGAACATGTGCCCGAGCACCGCCGCCAGCCCGCCGGCGAACGCGCCGTTGGCGCCGGCGAGGTGCAACCCGACCAGCACGGCGGTTGCACCCTTGATCCCATCCAGCAACAGCGTCGCCGCCGCCAGCGCCTTGTTGCCGGTGCGCAGCACGTTGGTCGCGCCGATATTGCCGCTGCCGATCTTGCGGATGTCTCCGAGCCCGGCCGCCCGCGTCAGCAGCAGCCCGAACGGGATTGTTCCCAACAGGTAGCCGAGCAGGGCGGCGAGCGGCGTTTGCAGGTCGATCACGCGGTCAGTTTACGACAGGCGCCGCCGGTCGTCTCCGTCCCGATGCGCGGCCGGTCTTTACCAATGCATTTTACAATTCGGTCACTATGCGCGGAAGGCAGCGGACGACCTGCCGTTCCGGCAAAAAGCCGGCCTGTTCCGGGTGCGCATAGACGTGATGATGTCGGTGGTGGATTGGCTGCTCAACCCGTCGGGCCTGACGGCGCACGGCTTCTGCCTGAGCTGGGCGCCGGGGCTGATCGCGCTGCACGCCGGGTCGGACGCCGTGGTCGGGCTGTCGTACTTTTCCATTCCGCTGGCGCTCGCGTGGTTCGTGCGGCGACGGCCCGACCTCGGCAATCGCTGGATGGTCTACGCCTTCGCAGCCTTCATCCTGGCCTGCGGCACGACGCATTTCTTCTCGATCCTGACACTGTGGGTGCCGGCCTACGGGGTGGAAGGGCTGGTCAAGCTGCTGACGGCCGCGCTCTCGGTCGCCACGGCGGCGATGCTCTGGCCGCTGATCCCGCGCCTCGTCGCGCTGCCGTCGCCGGCGCAACTCGGCCAACTCAACGCGGAGCTTTCGGGCCGGATCGGCGAGCAGGAGCGCACCGCCGCGCTGCTGCGCGACAGCGAGGCACGGACCCGCGCCGCCAACGCCGACCTGGAGCGGCATGTCGTGGAGCGCACCGGCGAACTGAGCGCGGCGAATGCGACCCTGGCCGATACCCTGGTCGAGCGAGACCGCGCCCTGCAGGCTCTCGCGGTCAGCGAGGCGCAGTTCCGCGCCGGCTTCGATGGCGCCGCCGTCGGCATCGTGCTGACCGACCCGCAGTCCAGACGCATCGTCGCGGCCAATCGCGCCTTCACTGCCATGCTCGGCTACGCCCCGGACGATCTGAACGGCCGCGATGGCAGGGACGTCGTGCTTGCCGAGGATCTGGCACCGGTTGTCGAAGCCCGCGAGCGCTTGCTGTCGGGCGAAACCGCCGGCTTCATCCACGAAGCGCGCTGCCTGCGTCGCGACGGCACGGCGCTGTGGACGCGGATCTCGCTCTCGTTCGCGCGCAACCCGCAAACCGGCCAGCCGCTGGTCGTCGTCGCGCTGGTCGAGGACATCGACGCCCGCTATCGCGCCGAGGCCGAGCTGCGCGCGCTGAACGCGACGCTGACCGAAACCCTGGCCGAGCGGGATCGTGCGTTGCAGGCGCTCGGCCGCAGCGAGGCGGAGTTTCGCGCCAGCTTCGAGGCCGCGCCGGTCGGCGCGGCGGTGGCCGAATACGGGACCAGACGCATCCTGAAGACCAATCGCGCCCTGGCCGACATTCTCGGTTGGGCGCCCGAGGAACTGCTCGGCCACGATTCCGCCATGCTGATCCACCCGGAGGACCGACCGAAGAACATCGAAGGCTACGCGCGCCTGCTGGCGGGTGCGGTCCCGGCGTTCGTCCGCGAGACGCGATGCCTGCGACGCGACGGCACGGAGGTATGGACCCGGATTCGACCTCGATCGCGCGTGATGCGCAGACCGGCGAACCGACACATACGGTGGCGCTGGTCGAAGACATCGACGCCCGCTATCGAGCGGAGGCCGAGCTTCGCGCGCTGAATGCAACCCTCTCCGCGACGCTGGCCGAGCGGGACCGCGCCCTGAACGCGCTGGCGCTCAGCGAGGCGCAGTTCCGGAGCAGTTTCGACGCCGCCGCCGTCGGCATGGGCCTGGTGGACCCCGCGAGCCGCCGCATGATCCGGGTCAACTCCGCGCTTGCCGCGATGCTGGGCTACGCACCGGACGAGCTGGTCGATCGGGACGGCGCGATGCTGGTGTTTCCGGAGGATCAACCGGTGAACCTGGACGTGTACGCGCGCCTGCTGTCGGGCGAGGACCCGGCGTTCGTGCGCGAGGCGCGCTGCGCGCGGCGAGACGGTTCGCCGATCTGGACCCGGATCTCGGTTTCGTTCGTGCGCGATCCACAGACCGGCCAGCCCGTCCTCAACGTCACGATGATCGAGAACATCGACGCACGGTATCGGGCGGAAGCCGAGTTGCTGGCGGCAAATATGAATTTGACGGAGGCGCTGGCCGAGCTGGACCGCGCCTTGCAGGCGCTGGCGCTCAGCGAGGCGCAGTTTCGCAGCAGCTTCGAGGCCGCCGCGGTCGGGATGGTGCTGTTTGACCCTGAAACGAGAACGATCCTCCAGGCCAACCGCTCGTTCGCCGCCATGGTCGGCTACGCGCCGGAGGAAGTTGTCGGTCAGGTCGGCATCGCGATGGTCCACCCGGCGGATCGGGATCCGCAAGGCTACGCTCGCCTGCTGTCGGGGGAGTGCGTCAGCCATGTTCGCGATGCGCGCTACATCCGCCGCGACGGCACGATGCTCTGGGCGCGGATCTCGAACGCCATCGCGCGCGATCCGCACTCCGGCCGTCCGCTCGTCGGGGTCACGCTGGCCGAGGATATCGATGCCAGGTATCGAGCGGAGGCGGATTTGTTGTCGACCAATGGGCACCTGAGCCAGGCACTCGCCGAGCGTGCCGGCGCGCTGCACGCGCTGGAACAAACCGAGGCAATGTTTCGCGCCAGTTTCGAGGGCGCGGCGGTCGGCGAAGTGCTGGCGGACCCATTGACCAGACGTTACGTGCGGGTCAATCGCGCGTTCGCCGACATGCTCGGCTACGCGCCGGAAGACCTTGTCGGCCGAACCAGCGCGGAATTCACGTGGCCGGACGACAGGGTGGAGGATGCGGCCTACTTCGCGCAACTCGCAGCGGGCGTGACCACGCGTTACCTCCGCGAAAAGCGCCTGCTGCGCCGCGACGGCAAACCGTTCTGGGTACGAATTTCGTCGAATGTCGTTCCTACGGCGGACATAAATCATCCCTTGCTCGCCGTGGTCGTGATCGAGGACATCGATGCCAGATACAAGGCCCAGGCCTCCTTGCGCGCAGCGAACCAAGACCTCGAACAAGTCGTCGAGGAACGCACCGCCGCACTCACGCAGCGGGATCTGCTGCTCCGCGAAGTCTATCACCGGGTCAAGAACAACCTGCAAATCGTCGATGGCCTGCTGACGATGGAGGCGCGGCAACTCGAAGACGTACGGGCGAAGCGCGCCCTGCTGAGCCTGCGCGGCAGGGTCTACGCGCTGGGACTCGTGCATCAGCAACTGATGGGCTCGGCCGACCTGAGGACGTTCGACGTCGCGCCGTTTCTGAACGAGCTGTCAAGGAACATCATGGATGGTGGCACCAATGGCGGCGTGTCGGTCACGGTCGACGCGTGCCCGCTGCGCGTCGGACTGGATTTCGGCATTCCGCTCGGGCTGGTGGTGACGGAACTGGTGACCAATTCGCTCAAGCACGCGTTCCCCGGCGGCGCCGGGCATATCAGCGTGAAGCTGCAACCGGGCGCCGACGGCAAAATCATGCTCGTGGTGGCGGACGACGGCACGCCGCAGAGCCGCAACGGCGCAGCCATCGGGGCAAATTCCGGGCTCGGTCTTCGTGTCGTGGAGGGGCTGGTCGCGCAGCTCGAAGGCAGCATGACCGTGCAACACGCGGGCGGCACGCGCACCGAAATCCGCACGCCGATGCCGGCACAACCATGACCGGGCTGTCCGATTGCGTGCTCATCGTCGACGACGAGTTCCTGATCGCGGAAAGCCTGTGCATGCACATGGAGGACATGGGGCTGGCGGTGTGCGGCACCGCGGCGACGGCCGACGATGCCGTGGCGCTGGCGGAGCGGCATCGGCCGAAACTCGTGCTGATGGACATGCGGCTGCGCGGCGAGGCCGACGGCGTCGATGCGTCGCTGGCCATTCACGCGTCGGTCGGGTCCAAGATCATCTTCATCACCGGCTCGCGCGAGCCGGCGACGATCGAGCGGATCGGCCTCGATCATGCCAGCAGCGTGCTGTTCAAGCCGTTCAGCGGTTACGGCCTGCGCAGCGCGATCAAGGCGGCGCTGGCGGATTAGGCGGCGAACACCGGCCCGACAACCGTCAGCGCGGATGCGGTGCCGGCGCGCCCCGCAGCAGGCCTTCGGTGCTCAGGTCCTCGTCGATCTGCGGCCAGTGGATGCCATAGCCGCCGCCGGCGATTTGCCAATCCGCACGCTGCGCCGGCGCGGCATCGGCAAGACGGGGATACCATGCGACGGGCACGGACAGAGTACGGCCGTCCATCAGGCGAACCGTCAGTTCGTCGTCGCTGACGGACACATCGCGCACCCGGATATCAGCTTTCGGACTTAGGACCGAAGAACTCATGCCACGCCTCCAACAGCCGTTGCCGCTCGGCCCGCACGAAACGCAGCACTTCGCCGAGGTCGCGCGCCGAATACCCAGTGTTGCTGGCCAGGGCCACCGGCTCAAGCCACAGTTTCGCCGACGCCCCGCGCGATCGACATGAACGTGCGGCGGCTCGTTCGGTTCGTGGCCGTAGAAATAGACCCGAAAGCCGCCGCGGCGAAGTACCCGTGGGCATTGCTGCTCATCCCCCAAACACCCGCCGCCCCGCCTTCCACGTCCCCAGCACCTTGCCCTCCAGCGCGCGCCCGTCGAACGGGGTGTTCTGCGCCTGCCGGGCAGGTGGCCGGAGACCACCTGCCAGACCCGCTCCGGCTCGAACAGACACAGATCGGCCGCCGCGCCCTTCGCCAGCGTGCCCGCCGCAAATCCCGAGCAGCCGCGCCGGCGCGATCGTCAAAAGCTCGATCGCGCGGATCAGCGGCAGCGACCCGCCATGCACCTGCGCCAGCGTGACGCCCAGAAAGCGTCGCCAGCCCCGCGCCGCCGCTCGCCGCCTGCGCGAACGGCAGGCGCTTGTCGTCGGCGTCGCGCGGCTGGTGGTCCGACGCCACCGCGTCGATCGTGCCGTCCAGCAGCGCCGCCGCGACCGCGCGCCGGTCCGCGTCCGCCCGCAGCGGCGGCGAGAGTTTGGCGAACGTGCGCCAGTCGCCGATCGCGGTCTCGTTGAGGTCGAAATACGGCGGCGCGGTGTCGCAGGTGACGCGCAGCCCCTCGTCCTTGGCCATGCGGATCAGCGCCAGCGCCGCCGCCGGTCGAGACATGCGCGAAATGCACGGCGCCGCCGGTCAGCCGCGCGAGCCGGATGTCGCGCGCCACCATGATCGCCTCGGCCTCGGCCGGGATGCCGGGCAGGCCGAGCCGGGTCGCCAGCTCGCCCTCGGTCGCGGCGCCGCCTTCGGCGAGCGTCGGCTCCTCCGGGTGTTGATCACCATTCGCGCCGAAGCCGGCGGCGTAGGTCAGCGCGAGGCGCATCAGCCGGGCGTTGCCGATCGCGCGCGCGCCGTCGGTGAACGCGACCGCGCCGGCCTCGTGCAGCAGGCCGAGTTCGGCCATCTCCTCGCCGCGGCAGCCTTTGGTCAGTGCGCCATACGGCAGCACGGTGAGGCTGCCGGTTTCCTCGCCGCGGGCGCGCAGCAGCCGGACGAGGGCAGGATCGTCGATCGCCGGGCGGCTGTCGGGCAGTGCCGCGACGGTGGTGATGCCGCCGGCGGCCGCCGCCAGCGCCGCCGAGGCCACCGTTTCGCGCTACTCGCCGCCGGGCTCGCCGACTTCCACGCGCATGTCGACCAGGCCCGGGCACAGCACCGCGCCGTCGCCATCCAGCGTTTCGGCGCCTTCCGGCCGGCCAAGGTTCTGCCCGAGATCGGCTATTTTTCCGTTGCGCACCAGCAGGTCGCCGTGCTGGTCGAGGCCGGTCGCCGGATCGAGCAGGCGGACATTCTGGAACAGCAGGTCGGTCACGCGTTCGCCCCTGAATGCGACAGCACGTCCAGCACCGCCATGCGCACGGCGACGCCCATCTCCACCTGCTCGCGGATCACGCTGCGCAGCGGGTCGTCGGCGACGCTGCTGTCGATCTCCACCCCGCGGTTCATCGGCCCCGGATGCATCACCAGCGCATGCGGCGCGGCGTGCGCCAGCTTCGCCGCATCCAGCCCCTAGAAACGGAAATACTCGCGCGCGCTCGGCACCAGGCCGCGCGCCATCCGCTCCTGCTGCAGCCGCAGCATCATCACCACGTCGGCGCCCGCCAGCCCCGCCGCCATGTCGTGGAACACGGCTCACGCCGAGCCGCGCCGCCTCCGGCCGGGATCAAGGTCGGCGGCCCGACCAAGCCGCACCCGGCTGCCCATCGCGGTCAGCAGAGAGATGTTGGAGCGGGCGACGCGCGAGTGCAGCACGTCGCCGCAGATCGCCACGGTCAGGCCCTGCGAGGCTGCCCTTGCGCCGCCGGATCGTCAGCGCGTCGAGCAGCGCCTGGGTCGGGTGCTCGTGCGTGCCGTCGCCGGCGTTGATCACCGCCGCATCGACCTTCTGCGCCAGCAGGGCCGGCGCGCCGGAGGCTGGTCATGCCGCACCACCAGCAGGTCGCAGTTCATCGCGTTCAAGGTCGCCGCGGTGTCGAGCAGCGTCTCGCCCTTGTTCACGACGGAGGTCGACGACCGACATGTTGATCACGTCGGCGCCCAGCCGCTTGCCGGCCAGCTCGAAGCTGGTGCGGGTGCGGGTGCTGTCCTCGAAAAACAGATTGATCAGCGTGCGGCCCGCGCAGCAGGTCGCGCTGGCGTCTTGCCGGTGCGGTTCAGCAGCACGATAGGATCTCCGCAAGGTCGAGCAAGCGCCGCAATCTGCGGCGGATACATGCCCTCGATCGCCAGCAGATGTCTGAGGGGTAGTCCCACGTCCGCTTAGCTCTCAGCCGACATTGGGCGCGGATTGAAGGGCTTCACGGTTGGCGATCCTCGTCCGTTGCCTTGCCCGCTTCATCCTGCATGTCGATCAGATGCTCCAGCAGCTCTGGCAAAGCCGACTGCACCGTTGTCCAAACGAGCTCAAGATTGATCTCGAAATAACCATGCGCAATGCGATTGCGCATGCCCCGCATCCCGCGCCACGCAATCTCCGGATGTTGTTCAACAAAGCAGGGGTAGCGTTCCATGATCTGCGTCGCAGCCTCGCCGATCACGACCAGGCTCATGACAACGGCATTTTGGGTGCGCTTGTCGGCAAGGAAGCCGTCGTTGCTCATGCCCGCAACGAAATCACGCGCCTCCGTGGCCGCCTGTAGGATATGCTCCAAATAATCCGAGAGACTCCGGCTCATACCGGCACGGCTTCCGCCAGCACCCGATCTCGTATTTTCACAGGCAGATCGGCGGAGGTCAGCAGATCGACCGGGACACCAAGCAATTCCTCCAACTCCAGTTGCAGGGCGCCAAGGTCGAACAGCGTGGCTCCGGGGAGCGTGTCCACCAGCAGGTCGATGTCGCTGCCGTCGCGGTCGGCGCCACACAGCACGGACCCGAACACCCGCGGGTTCGCCGCGCGGAAGCGGCCGGCGGCCTCGCGGACGGCGGCACGATGGCGAGCGAAAGCAAGTGACGGCCGCATGCTTGTCCTTTCGCGGTGATCCCCGATGCAGCGGGCTCTTAGCATGCGCGGGCCGAATTGCCGACGCCCGGCGTGCCGTGGCGTACAGTTCAGCCGGGCGCGGATCGGCCGCGCCCCCGGCGGCTGCGTGCTCGATCCGCACCGAAGAATGCGCGCACACTGCGGTCCCCGGTGCCGGAGCGCGCCCGCAATGACCCATGTCCTGGCCACCGTCGCCACGTTGCTGCTGCTGTGTCTGGCGGCCGCGTCAGGCCGCTACCTGCGGCCCCGACTGCCGGAGACGCTGCGGACGCGCGAGACCATCGAGACCATGCAGCTGATGATCGGCATGCTGGTCACGTTCGCGGCGATCGTGCTCGGGCTGCTGACCGCCTCGGTCAAGAGCCGCTACGACGACGCGGGCCGCGCTCGCCAGGAATACGCGCTTCAGCTGACCCAGCTCGACCGTTGCCTGCGCGACTACGGGCCGGGCGCCGAGCCGATCCGTGCCGACCTTAAAAGCTACACCGCCGCGGTGATCGCCAGCACCTGGCCGGCGGAGCCCAGGCCGGTCGGCGTGACCTACCCGGATCCTCGCGGATGCCGCTCGTGGGTGCCGATCCGGTGCTCGGCGACCTGATGCATGCGATCGGGCTGAGATCCGCCACCTCGATCCCGGGCGGCCGGTGCTGGTCAGGATCGTGGACGACTGCCTTGCCGTCTATCTCGATGTGCTGAAAGCCCGGCGCACCGTCATCGAGGACGCCGGCGCAACGCTGTCGTTGCCGTTCTATTGCATTCTGGTGTTCTGGCTGATGGTGATCTTCGCCGCGTTCGGCCTCGCGGCGCCCCGCAACCATCTCTCGCTGCTCGGCATGTTCCTGTGCGCGGTTTCGCTGAGCAGCGCGATCTTCGTGATCCTGGCGCTGAGCCAGCCATACGGCGGCGCGCTGTCCATTTCGAGCGACGCGATGCGCGAGGCGCTCGCGCACATGATGGCGCCCGACAGCCGAACCGGGCGCTGATCCGCGCCGGGCTTTGTATGGTTTTGTTGCAGTCGCCGCGAATTCTCGGCAGGATGCGGGCATGAAACATTTGTGCCGCCGGATCTGCGCTTCGTTGCCGAATCCCGCGTTGTTGTCCCTCCGGCTGGCGCGGTGGTGCCTGATCGGGCTGCTCGCGAGTTCCGCAGGGCTCCAGGTCGGCCACGCCCAGCAACCCGGACCGCCGCTGCCGCCGCTGCCCTATCCGGTGCTGCGGCAACTGCACGACGATCCGACCGCCTGGCGACAGTTCCTCGCGGACCACGCGACCGCCAAGCCCGCGCCGGAGGAAACGCCCGCGGCGGCCACCACGGCAACGGCCTGGACCCCCGCCTGGAAGTTGGCGCTCAGCAACCCGCTGCTGCTGCCCGACGGCACCGTGCTCGCGCACGTTTCCTGCACCGGCACGTGGTGGCGGCTGACCCCGGACATCGCCGGCAGCTATGCCGCCGGCACCTGGTCGAAAATCGCGCCGATGCCCGCCGGCTACTCGCCCCGCTTCTTCGCCTCGGCCGTGCTGCCGGACGGGCGGGTGATCGTCGAGGGCGGCGAATACAACGGCACGAACTGCAAGGACGTCGAAACCAACCTTGGGGCGATCTACGATCCGCAGACCAACACCTGGGCGAAAGTCGCGCCGCCGAAGGGCTGGACGACGGTCGGCGACGCCTCCGGCATCGTGCTGGCGAACGGCACGTTCCTGCTGTCGAACTGCTGCAACACCGACCTCGCGACGCTCAACCCGACGACGCTGAAATGGACGCCGACCGGCACCGGCAAGGCCGACTGGAACAACGAGGAGAACTGGACGCTGCTGCCCGACGGCGACGTGCTGACGGTGCAGGCGTACATCGACACATCCAGAATTCCGTGCGGCGCCGGCTCGGAACTGTTCGACCCCGCCACGGGCGCCTGGAGCGGCGGCGGCAGCACCATCCACCGGCTGTCCGGCTGCTCCGGCACGATCAAGAACTACGAGGCGCCGACCCAGATCCTGCGCCCGGCCGGCAGCGTCGTCGCGTTCGGCTCGACCGCCAGCACCACCGACGCGGCCAGTGTACACCGCGATCTACGCCACCGCGACCGGGACCTGGAAAGCCGGCCCGACCATGCCGCAGGTGGACAAGCAGGACTACACGATGGCCGACGCGCCGGCGGCGATCCTGCCCAACGGCACGGCGCTGATCGCGGCGAGCCCCGGCGTCTGGTCGACGAACCAGAACGACTGGTATCCCGCGCCGACGCATTTCTTCACGTTCAACGGCACCGGCTTCACGCAGGTCGGCGACGTCAAGCCCGACGGCTCGGTGCTGGCGTCCTACGAAATGAATTTCCTGGTGCTGCCGACCGGCGAAATCTTCGGCGTCGAGACCGACTACGCCCACACCGAGATTTTTCCGGCGATCTGCTGCGCCGCCGCCGGCTGGGCGCCGGCCATCACCAGCTTGTCGAGCGACACGCTGACCGCCGGCGCCACCTACACGCTCGCCGGCACGCAACTGAGCGGCCTTACCCAGGGCGCGAGCTACGGCGACGACGGCCAGGCGGACACCAATTTCCCGCTGGTCCGGATCGCCAATACCGCGACCGGGCACGTGTTCTACGCGCGGACGTTCGGCTTCACCCGCTCGGTCGCAGCCGGCGCGGCGTCGTCCACCAGCTTCACCGTGGCCGCCGCCACCGAGACCGGCCCGAGCACGCTGGTCGTCGTCGCCGACGGGGTTGCGTCCGCCCCTGTCCAGGTGACGGTCGCCGAGGTGGCCCCGTAACCCGGATCAGCCGGTCGCGACCTCGACCAGGTCCTCGCCCGGGATCGTCGTCTGGGTGCCGTCGCGTTCCAGCAGCGTCAGCCGCAGCAGCAGGAAGCTCAGCGCCCGGCGGTCCTGGTTGAAGCCGACCGAATACGGGTCGAGGTTGACACTGCACCGCGCCACCAGCCGCTTCTCCAGCCCGTCGAGGTGGCGCGGCATCGGCACGACGACGGAAAACGACTTGCCGGCCGAGAGCGCCACCTCGGTCACGCGCTCGCCGTTCAGCGCGAACGCCAGTGTAGAACCGTCCGGCAGATGCTGCGCCGCGATCGCCTCGATCTCGACGCCGCGCAGCGCCGCGCGCTCGGCGAACGCGAAGGTCGCGAGCGGGTAGCACCAGCGGTCCGGATACAGGCCGCTGGCGCTGGTGACGTAGCGGGTGTGGCCGCCGCGCAGCAGCGCCTCGCCGCCGACCGCGCGCATGATCCGCAGGCCCTCGATCAGCGCGGTCGAGCCGAGGAACGCATCGGCGCCGAGCCGCACCAGCAGCGTCGCGCGCCGCTGCGCCGCCACGATCGCGTCGATCGCCGCGTCGTCGAGCGGCTCGAAGCTGAGGTCCAGGTCGGGATGGACGCTCTCGAACAGCGCCACGTCGGCGAAGCCGAGGCGCTGGAATTCGCCGGGCGTGTAGTGCTGGCCGTCCTCGCCGATGTTCTTCGCGCAGATCGCGACACTGGCGACGCGCGCGAACCCGAGCGTGTTCAGCGCGACCGATTTGGCGATGTCCTGGCTGGTCGGCAGCGGCGGCCAGCCCAACCCGCCGTACCAGGCGGCGATTTTTTCCAATGGCCGATCCCGGTAATCGCAATCCTGCAGCAGCGCCATGTAGTCGCGCGTCAGCGTCTCGCGCGCGCGCCACGCCGCGCGGGTCAAGCCGAACGCCCAGTTGTGGTGCATCGGCCCGACCTTGTGCCGGCGCTCGAACTGCCGCTCGACGGTCATGCGCCCGTCCGACCCGTAGGCCGCGAACATGGCGACGCGCGGCTGCGCCAGCGCCAGCGCGTGCAGTCGCTCCATCACCAGGAAGTATCGCCGCGAGACGACCATGTCGTCCTCGAAGAACAGCGCGCAGGGAAAATCATTTTCCTCGAACGCCCAGCGCTCGCCGCGATGGATGTTCAGCGCGATGCCGAGGTTGACGGGTGACGCGAACACCACCCCGTGCGGGATCATTTTCCGAAACTCCGCGATGCACTCGGCAACTGTCTCCGGCGCTGTCTTGTCCTGGCGCGAATAGGGGTTGTGCGCGCCGTCCTGGAACAGCAGCACCGGCCCGGCCATGCCGGCGACGCCGATCGCATCGCGCAGCGCCACCAGCGTCCGGCGCAGACACTCCACCCGGTTGAAGGAGAACACGCAGATCGGCAGGTGCCGGAACTCCATCGCCGCATCCTGCCGCCGCCGCGTCACCGCCGCAACACGCGTCACTCGAATCGTCAGCGGTGCAGGGGCGAGAAACATTGCGAAATCGCGGCGGAATGGGCAATCCTGGCGGAGCGACCGCACGGCCGATCCGGGGCAAGGCGGTCCGACCAGCGTGTCGGCCCGTTGGCCGGCACCTGCCCGCAATTGGTTGGAGGGGTACGTCGATGGGCGACGACTTGACCGACACAATGCACGATTGGTCGACCAAGTTCACCAGCGTGAACACGCGGGCCGGGGCCGCCGCTGCCGGAGCCGCGGCTGCCGGAGCCGACTTGTCGGCATCGGACGCGGCTGCCGGGGCCGCGGCGGCCGGCGCCGACGCGTCGGCACCGGACGCGGCGCTGACGATACAGCAGCTGGTGGCCTCGAACGACACCGCGGCGCAACCGCAGCAGACCGGGCCCGGGAAAGGCCCGGTCAAGACCGCGACCGGTGCCCAGGTGCTGAAGATCCTGGCACTGATCCCATCGCAGAAGCCGATCACGGTGCCCGGCGGCGTGATGGGCGACGTCACGCTGGTGCCCGGCGCCAACATCGACGGCAAGATCCTGGTCGTCGCCGCGCCGCTGTATGTCTATTACATCGACGGCGTCGACTGCTGGGAAGCCTATACTCCGGATTTCATCCGCGACCTGTGGCTGACCAGTTTCGCCAAAGGCGCGTCGCGGGCCGCATGGCTGGTGCCGTTGATCAAGGCCGAAATGGCCTTCATCGAGGCGCTGCTCGGCCCGGTGTGGGTGATCGTCGTCGTCGATCTGGTGGAGTGGCTCGCCTTCTACGATGAACACAAGGCCCAGATCAAAACGGCGATCGACAATTTCTCGACCTTCAACAACGCGCGGCTGGAGTTCAAGTCCCGCTTCCCGACGCTGTACGACAAGGCATTCAGCGCCGCCCTGGAATCGGCCTTCGTCAACTTCCCGAAGGGCGTCACCGGCGCGGACGTGGCATATCTGGTGGGCCGCATCCTCGGCACCGCCGGTTTGCTCGGCAAGGCGGAGAAGGGCATCGAGATCACCGCCAAGGTGGTGGTGACGATCATCGCCGAGTATGTCGCGCTGGTGACGATCCTGCACGCCCCCGGCATCATCGCGGGCGGCCAGAAGGCGGCCGCGGCGGAGACCGCCAAGCAACTGCAGGCCGAGCTCGCCAAGGCCGGCATCGACGTCAGCCCGGACGACGCGGTGAAGATCGCGCACGAACTCGCCGACAACTCCGGCGCGACCGACGTGATGAAGAAGCTGCAGGCGGCGGCGGAGGCGTTGAACGCTTCGATCGGCGTGCTCGGCACGATGCCCGGGCAATCAGGACTCGCGGCGGCCACGGATTACTCCGAGGCAGCAGCGATCCTTGCCAGCACTTCGTCGCGCCCGAGCGCCGCTGCCGTCGCGTCGATGCGCGGGCTGGCGGTGCTGCCGGTCAGCGCCGCGCGCAGCGGCTGCGCCACCTGGCCCAGTTTCCGCCCGGTCGCTCGGCGAACGCGCGCAGCGCGGCGTCGATGCCGGCGACGGAAAAATCGGTCGCCGCCAGCGCCGCGCCGAGCCTCGCGCAGCAGCAGCCTCGCCTCCGCCGTCAGCAGCGCCTGCGGCCTTCGGCTCCATCGGCAGCGGCAGCGGCATGCGCCAGGAACGCCGCCATGTCGGCCAGTTCCACCAGCGTCTTTGCGCGCTCCTTCAGATTGGGCATCAGCGCCTGCACGCGGTGCGCCGCGTCGCGTCCCGAGCGCCAGGTCGGGCCGATGGGCCAGTCGCTGCAGGATTTCGCGGCATCAGCCGGTCGTCGTCGGCCTGCGCGGATATAGATGCCGTTCAGGTTGGTCAGCTTGGCGTAGTCCATCCGCGAGGGGCCGCGGTTGACGTCGTCGATGTCGAACAAGCCGGATCTGCTCGTCCCGCGGCAGCGATCTCCAGGTCGCCGTGCGACCAGCCGAGCCGCAGCAGGTAGTTGCACAGCGCCTCCGGCAGGAAGCCCTGCTCGCGGAACTCCAGCACGCTGACCGCGCCGTGCCGCTTCGACAGTTTGGCCCCGTCGGCGCCGTGGATCAGCGGGATGTGGGCGAACCGCGGCGGCTCCCAGCCCAGCGCGCGATAGATCCGGACCTGGCGGAACGTGTTGGTCAGGTGGTCGTCGCCGCGGATCACATGGGTGATCGCCATGTCGTGGTCGTCCACCACCACCGCGTGCTGGTAGGTCGGCGTGCCGTCGCTGCGCAGGATGATCATGTCGTCCAGCTCGGCGTTGGCGACGCGCACCGTGCCCTGCACCAGGTCGTCGACCACGGTCTCGCCGTCGCGCGGGGCGCTTCAGGCGGATCGCCGGCTTGACCCCGGCCGGCGCCTCGGACGGGTCGCGGTCGCGCCAGCGGCCGTCGTAGCGCGGCGAGCCGGTCTCCCGCGCGCCTGCTCCCGCGCTCGCGCGCAGTTCCTCGGCGTGCAGTAGCAGTGATACGCGTTGCCGGCCGGCGAGCATCGTCAGCGCGACCTCGGCGTGGCGCGCCTGCGCGGGTGGACTGGAACACGGTCTGCCTCGTCGCGGCTCCAGGCCCAGCCAGTCGAGGCCGTCGAGGATGACCTGGGTCGCGGCGTCGGTGCTGCGTTCGCGGTCGGTGTCCTCGATGCGGAGCAGGAATTCGCCGCCGTGGTGGCGGGCGAACAGGTAGTTGAACAGCGCGGTGCGGGCGCCGCCGATATGCAGCAGGCCGGTCGGGGCTGGGGGCGAAGCGGGTGCGGACGGTCATGGCGCGCGTGTAGCGCAAAGGCGGGGAGTTCGCGACCCCGGCGCGACCTTGCCGCGGGTCAGTCGGCGGTCGGAGGGCGATCCGACGGACTGCCCAATGCCCTCTCCAGGTCGTCGATATCGCCGGTAACGACATCCCAGATGCGTCGTGTATTGGTGCGGAAATATTCGTGGACGATTTTGTCGCGGACGCCCGCTATCGCACGCCAGGGAATTTCTGGATGGGCTGCCTTGAACGCGGGACTGATGCCTTTGGCGGCCTCTCCAATGATTGCTATGGAATAGAGAACCGATCGCACGATTGTTGGGTTCGCCGCGAATGCGGCGAAGTCCAGGCCGGCCGTATCCGCCCGAATGTCCGCGATCGCCGCAATGATGTCCTGAACCCATGCATCATCGCTGCGGGCCATCAGAAGATCGGCACCCTGTCGCGCTCGAAGGCCGCACGCACGTGCGGGCGGAAGCTGCTCGCCTCACCGAGGTCGACCGGGCGCCCGAGTGCATCCTCCAGCAATAGCCGAGCCTCTTCCATGCGGATCAGGGAGAAGGCGCGCCCATCCTCGATCTCGACGGCGAGGTCCACGTCGCTGTCGGCACGGTCCTCGCCACGGGCGACAGACCCGAATACTGCGAGGTGGCGCACGCCGCGGCGCCGCAGCTCCGGCTCCTTCGCCCTGAGCTGCAGCCGGTACAGCGTCGAGAGTCCCGGTCGCCATCATCCGTATCCCGGCAGTTCAGGTGCCGGTGCAGGATATCGCGTGGGGCGGAAAAGGCGAAGCCGCCTTCCGCCGACGCAAGCCGGGGGCGGCGCAGGTCTGCCCGAGGTGGACTGAGGGCGGGCGGTTCGGGCAGGGTGCGGGCGGATTGGGCGGAGAACGAAAGATGTCAGGGTCAGGTCACGCGCGAATGGTGCCGCCGCGCGGGTGCGCGTGTCTCGGCTGCGCGCAACCGTCCTCCGTCGTCGCCACCCGCCGACGCTTCCTGATTGGATCGGCCGCGGCGCTGGCAGGCGGGATCGGCGGTTTCCCGGCCGCCTCGGCGCGGGCGCAGAGCCCGCTGGCACCTGACGCAGCGCTCGATCGGCTGATGGCAGGCAACGCGCGCTTCGCGACCGATCGGCTGACCTCGTTCGATGATGACCTCGCCATCCTGCGACAGGGCACCGTCGCCAAGCAGCAGCCGTTCGCGGCGGTGCTGTCGTGCGCGGATTCGCGGGTTCCGGTCGAGCTGGTTTTCGACCAGACCATCGGCCACGTGTTCGTCGGCCGCGTCGCCGGCAACGTCTGCTCGCCCGAGATGTTCGGATCGCTGGAATACGGCGCCGCGGTGTTGGGCATCCCGCTCATCATGGTGCTCGGCCACGAAGGCTGCGGCGCGGTGAAGGCGGCCATCGCCGGGCAGGCCGTCCCGGGCCAGATCAGCGCCCTGTTCGCCCCGATCCGGCCGGCGGTGCAGCGAGCCGGGCCGGACCTGGAGGCGACCATCAAGGCCAACGCGCAAATTCAGGCCGACCTGCTGCGCACGGCCTCGCCGGTCATCGCCGGCCTGATCGGGCAGAGCAAGCTGAAAGTGGTCGCGGCCTACTATGGGCTGGCCAACGGCCGGGTGTCCCTGCTGGGCTAGGCCTGGGCTCGAACCTTGCGGGCAGCGCAACGGCGGACGCGCTGCGCCGCTCAAGCGGCCTGCAAAAAACCGGCCTGAGCACCGACCGCTTTCGCACGTCCATATTGCTGCGGGATTGCAACAATAGCACCCTGGCCGACACGAACCCCATTTGCGGATTAACCGCCGCCGCCACCCGTGCTAACATCACGCTGCCGCAACGGGGAGAGCAGAAATGCGCGCGGCGGCGCAGTTGATGCTGGTGCTGATGGGTGGCGGCGCGCTGACCGGCGGGGTCGCGGCGTCGATGGCGTCCGGGCGTGCCTGCGGCGAGGCGCGGGCGCGCAACGATCCGCAGGCCGAGGCGATCTGCCGACAACACGGCACCGGCTACTTCCACGGCGCGCACATCTGGTCGGGCGGCTGGTTCTCGTCCGGCCACTGGGGCAGCAGCTATCCCGCGAGCGGCACGTCGGCGACCGGGGTGCGCGCCGTGTCGCGCGGCGGGTTCGGGCTGTTCGGGCTGCATTTTTCCGGTTTCGGCAGTTGATGCGCCGGATCGCCATCGCCCCCCGCCCGGATTTTCTGGTGCGCGCGAAAAAGCTCGGGTTCGACTTCGCCGAGATCGACGGCGAACCGTACTGGGACGAAACCGCCTATTGGCGCTTTTCGGCCGCCGAAATCGACGCGCTCGACGATGCGACGGCGGAGTTGCAGCGGCTGTGCCTGCAAGCCGCGGATTTCGCCGTGTGGCACGACCGGCGCGAGATGCTCGGCATCCCGCCGAATGCCTGGCCGGTGGTCGTCGACAGTTTTTCCCGCCGGGAACCCAGCCTCTATGGCCGCATGGATTTGCGCTGGGACGGCAGCGGCCCGCCGAAACTCCTCGAATACAATGCCGACACGCCGACCGCGCTGTACGAAGCGTCGGTGGTGCAGTGGGAATGGCTGCAAACCGTGTTTCCCCAGGCCGACCAGTTCAACTCGATCCACGAGCGGCTGATCGCGACCTGGCGCGAGGCCGGGTGGCCCCGGACGGTCCATTTCACCTGCATGCAGCAGAGCGCCGAAGACCGCACGACTGTCGAATACCTGCGTGACACCGCCATGCAGGCCGGCAAGCAGGCGCCGTTCCTGGCACTAGAAAATATCGGGTGGGACGGCGAACGGTTCGTCGACCTCGACAACCACCGGATAGAAGCGTGCTTCAAGCTGTACCCGTGGGAGTTTTTGCTCTCCGACGCGTTCGGCGCCCATATCGCCCGCGCGCCGACGCGCTGGATCGAGCCGGCGTGGCGGGTGCTGCTGTCGGGAAAAGGCTTGTTGGCGTTGTTGTGGGAGCTGTTCCCCGGCCACCCGAACCTGCTGCCGGCGTTCCTCGGGTATTTCGTCGGCAGTCTTGTTCTGCTCGCGATCTTCCTGTGGCTGCACAAGGTGCTGCTGCTCGGGGCGGAGTGGCGGCTGATCCGCGAGGGCAACGTCGCCGCGGCGCTGTGCGTCGGCGGCGCCGCGGGCGGGTTCGCGCTGCCGCTGGCCTCGGCGATCGTGCATTCGGCGAGCTTCGCCGACATGGTGGTGTGGGCGGTGATCTCGGGCGTCGTGCAGTTCGGCTGCTTCGCGGCGATGCGGCTGCTGCGCCGGGACGCGGCGGCGGCGCTGGCGGGCGGCGACATGGCGGAGGCGACGGTGATGGCCGCGTTCTCGCTGGTGGTCGGCGCCCTCAACGCCGCCTGCCTGAGCTGAGCGGTGGCGGGCGCGCTCGCCGCCGCGTTCGCGCCGATACGCTGGCCGGCGCTGCGGCTGGCCGCCGCCGACTGGATCGCCGCCGAGCGCGGCCGGTTTTTCCCGTGGCTGCCAGTCGCGATGACCGCCGGCAACGCTTTTTACTTCGCGCTGCTGTGGGAGCCGCCGGAGTGGCTCGGCGCGGCCGCGCTGGCGCTCGCCGCGGTCGCCGCGGTGGCGTTGCGCCGCACCGTCGTCGCACGTGGCGCGATGCTGACGGTCGCGGCGGCCGCGGTGGGCTTCGCGGCGGCGCAGGTGGCGACGTCGCGCGCGCCGCCGTTGCTGGAGGTGCCGCGCCGCGCTGTCGCGGTCACCGGCCTCGTGCGCGCCGTCGAGCCGCTGCCCGAGGGGTTTCGCGTGACGCTGGAGCAGCCGGTGCTCGGGGAGGGCGCGCCGCAGCCGCGCACGGTGCGCATCCGCCTGCGCGACCAGGACCCGACGGTGCCGGCGACCGGCGACACGCTGCGCGTGCGCGCGCGCCTGAGCCCGCCGAACCCGCCCGCCTATCCGGGCGGCTGGGACCTGCAGCGCGACGCTTTTTTCTCCGGCATCGGGGCGTACGGCTACGCGCTGAGCCGCGTTGCCATCATCGCGCATGCCGCGCCGACGGGAATTGCCCGGACCTTGCAGGCGACGCGCGAGATCATTGCCGCGAGAATAAACGCGGTGCTGGACGGGCCGGCGGCGGCGATCTGCGCGACGCTGCTCACCGGCAGCCCGGCCGCGATCCCGCCCGAGGACCGCGCCGCGTTCCGCGATTCCGGGCTGTCTCACCTGCTGGCGATCGCCGGGCTGCACATCGGCATCGTCATGGGGCTGATTTTTGCGGTGGTCCGCGTCGGCCTTGCCGCGTCGGAGCGGGCGAGCCTGCACTGGCCGACCAAACCGATCGCGGCGCTGGCGGCGCTCGCGGCCGGCGGCGGCTACATGCTGCTGACCGGCGCGCACGTGCCGATCATCCGGTCCTTCGCGATGGCCTGCCTGGTGACGCTGGGCGTCATCGTCGGGCGTCGGGCGCTGTCCTTGCGCGGGTTGGCGCTGGCGATGGCGGCGCTGCTGCTGCTGGCACCCGAGCAGGCGATGGGCGTGAGCTTCCAGATGAGCTTTTCCGCGGTGCTGGCGCTGATCGCCGGCTACGACGCGCTACGGCCGGCACTGATGCGGCTCAACGCCGGGGGCGGCTGGCGGCGGCGGCTCTCCGGCCACGTGGTCGCGCTGGCGCTGACCAGCGCGCTCGCCGGCACCGCGTCGGCGCCGTTCGCGGCCTATCATTTCGGCCAGGTGCAGCTCTACAACGTGCTCGCCAACGTCGCCGCGGTGCCGCTGACGGCGTTCTGGGTCATGCCGGCCGGGCTGATGTCGCTGGCGCTGATGCCGCTGCACCTCGAATTTTTCTCGCTTGTCCCGATGGGCTGGGGCGCGTCGGCGGTGCTGTGGATCGGCCGCACGGTGTCGGCGCTGCCGTCAGCGACGCTGATGGTGCCGCACATGCCCGACTGGGGCCTCGTGTGCGTGGCGCTCGGCATGGCGTGGCTCGGGTTGTGGCGGACCCGGCTGCGGCTCGCGGGGGTGGTGCCGCTGCTGCTCGGTTTGGCCTCACCCGCGCTGGTGCGTCCGCCGGACGTGCTGCTCGCCGCCGACGGGCGACTGGCCGCGATTTTTTCCCGCGGCGACATGTTCGTGCAGGAGAAGGACGGCTCGTCCGATTTCACCGAGGATGCATGGCGGCAGATGTGGGCGGCGCGGATCCGCGCCCTGCCGGACCGGCCGGAAGGCGGCGTGGCTTGCACAAACCGCGCCTGTCGTGTTAGTGAAGGTAACAACAGTCCAACGGTGATCCTGCTGCTCGGCTCCGCGAACGAAACGGACTGCGATGCGGCGCTGCTGCTGTCGCTGGAGCCGATCTATCTGCATTGCCCGCCGCCGGTGCCCGACGCCTTCGACCGTTTTGACCTGTGGCGCAACGGCGCGCATGCCGTCTGGATCGGGCGGGACGGCGTGCGCGTGGTCTCGGATCGCGAGGTGCGCGGCGAGCGGCCCTGGGTGCCGCCGGACCCGGGCGATTAGGGCGTGACGCGGAAAATCGTGCCCTCGGCAGTGCCGCCGTAGATGTGCCCGGCCGCGTCCGCCGCGAGGTGGCCGGTCGGGCTGCCGCCGTCAGCATTGCCGGCGAACGCGTGCACGACGCTGAACTGAGCCTGCGGCGTGATCATGTAGATCGTGCCGAGCCCATTGCCGCCGCCGGAGGCCGTGCCGTACAGGTTGCCGTCGCTGCCGAGCAACAACGGGCCGTCGGGGTTTGCGCCGTCGGCGCCCCCGGTGAACGTGTATTTCGCGACGATGCCGGCCGAGGTCAGCTCCCAGATCGCGCCGTTCGACGTGCCGTTGTTGATCACGCCCCACACGTTGCCGGCGCCGTCCAGCGTCGGCGTGATCTGCGGATACTCGCCGTCGCCGTTGTTCTGGAATTCGGCCTGCGTCACCGGCTTGGCGCCGGGCAATGCCTTCCACACCGAGCCCATCGGCTGGCCGCCGAAGCCGAAGCCGACGGTGGTGCCGAAAATGTCGCCGGCGGCATCGGTGACGACGCCGGTGAACGGGCAGTGGCCGTCGGCGTGGCTGCGGAACCTGTACATCACGGTGAAATGGCCGGCCGCGTTGACGCGGAACAGCGTGCCGTTGCCGGGGGAGATCGCGCCCTGCGAGGTGGTGCCGTACATCACGTTGCCCGGCCCGACCGCCAGACCGTCATAGGGCGCTGAGCCCTCGGTGCCGCCCTGCAGCCCGTGGCTCCAGAGCAGCGTGCCGGTCGCCGCCATGCCGAACACGGTGCCGGCGCCGCCGCTGCCGCCGCCTTGCGTGGTGCCGTAGATCTTGCCGCCGAGCACGACGAGGCGGGCGTTCGGGGTGGACCCGTCGGTGCCGTCAAAGCTGTGCAGCGCCGTGTAGGCTTTTCCGTGCACCGAGACCGTGAACACCAGTCCGTCGCCGGCCGAGGGATCGGTGCCGTAGATCAGCCCGTTCGCGACCGCTCCGACCGAGGGTTGCAGGCTGAGCCCGGACGGGGCCGTGTAGAAGACCTCGTAACCGGCAGCGTGCGCCGCTGGAATGGCGATGCAAGCGGCGAGCGCCGTCGCGGCGGCGATGGCAATGGCCAAGGTGGTGGCTCGCGCATGCATGGTTCTGTTCCCAACGTCGTTGCGTCGATTGTTGCATGGCATGTTCCACGCATGTCCGCCATGGAACTGTTCGCATGGAACCGTCGGCGTGCAGCTGCCGCATTCGTTTAATTCGTCATGGGTTCCCGTCGGTCCCTTTGACGTTGCCTTCATTTCCGGGTTCGTGGTCTGCGACATCGGGCGTATCGGCCGGCAGACCGCGCGCGGCCCGCGTCATCGGGATGACCTCCATCTGCCCTGCGACATCGGGTTTGGTGGGCGGCAGACCGCCCGCGGCGCGCGTCATCGGGATGACCGACATATGCGGAGGGGCAACTGCCGGCACCGGGGCGGTCGCGCCATGGTCGGATGGAGCTGCGGGCACCGAGTCGGGCGCCGTGTGCGTGGAGGCGGCCGACGGCACCGAGGCGGCCCGTGCGTCAAGCCCCGCCCCCGCGCAAAGCGCCATTCCCAGCAAGCCGCGCAGAGACTTACGCATCGGTTGCCCACATGCCAACGACCGCGGCAATTCGAGAGCCCGCGGTTGCCAATGAGGGAGAGGCCATGTGACGTGTCTATCTCGGTATCAGGATTAGAGACGAGCCGAGATAGGTAGCGCGGTGTTGCAGGCGAATGTCAATTTATCCAGGCAGGTGTCGTCAATACCGCCGCAACAATGCGATCAGCCGTCCCTGCACCTTCACGCGGTCGGCCGGCAGGATCTTAGTCTCGAAATTCCGATTGGCCGGTTCCAGCGCGATCGAATTGCCGCGGCGGCGCAGGCGTTTCAGCGTCACCTCGTTCTCGTCCACCAGCGCCACCACGATCTGGCCGTTCTCGGCCGTCTCGCCGCGGCGGATGATCACCGTGTCGCCGTCGAAAATGCCGGCGTCGATCATCGATTCGCCGGACACCTCCAGCGCGTAGTGCTCGCCCGCGCCGAGCAGCGCCACCGGCACTTCTATTTGCGTCGCGCTGTCGCGCAAGGCCTCGATCGGCAGGCCGGCGGCGATCCGGCCGTACAGCGGCAACTGCACCGCACCGACCTCGGACGCCGAGCGGACGCCGGACAGACGGGCGGTGAAGTCGCCGCGGATCACATTGGGGGCGAAGCTGGCGCCGGCCGCGGCCGGCTCGGCCCGCGCCTCCACGGCCGGCGCGCGCGCCATGTCATCAGGCAGCCGCACCACCTCCAGCGCCCTGGCGCGGTGGTGGCGGCGGCGCAGGAAGCCGCGCTCCTCGAGCGCCGAAATCAGCCGGTGGATGCCGGATTTGGACTTGAGCTGCAGCGCCTCCTTCATCTCCTCGAAGCTCGGGGAGAAGCCGGTGGTCTTGAGGTGGCGGTCGATGAAGGTGAGCAGTTCGTGCTGCTTGCGGGTCAGCATCGCGAATGTCTCCGTACGGGCTTGCGGCAGGGCGCTCGGGGAAGGCAGGGAACGAGTAACGAGTGGGAACAAACCGGCAACGCGTGCAATGTTCTAGATTGGTTCCTCCCGCGTCGTCAAGCGCGACGTGGGGACATTCGTGAGACGACAGCAAGCGCCGCCCGGTCGCGACAAGCTTGACACCGGCGGTGGCGGGGCCTACGTGCCGCCCCTCATTGCCGGCCGCGCGCGCCGGCCCGCTCCACGCGTACGCAAGGCCACTCCGATGAAAGTCCGCAACAGCCTCAAGTCGGCCAAGACCCGCGACAAGAACTGCCGCGTGGTGCGCCGGCACGGCCGTATCTACGTGATCAACAAGAAGAACCCGCGCATGAAGGCGCGCCAGGGCTGATCCTGCCGTCGCGCTGACCCGCACCGCCCCGAACCGTCCGGGGCGGTTCGCGTTTGCGGCCCGGGCTGCCGCGAACCATCTCTTGCGGCGTACCATGTTCGGGATCAGAACTCCGCGGCAATCGGGGGGACGTCGCATGATCGCGCAGCCGGAGCCGAAGCGGGAGGTGCTGGCGCGGCGCGAGGCGATTGTCGCCGGCCTGCGCGCGCTGCTGCCCGAAAGCGGCGTGATCGCCGAGCCGTTGCGGCTCAAGCCGTACGAGACCGACGGGCTCGCCGCCTACAAGCAGGTGCCGCTCGCGGTCGCGCTGCCGGAGAGCACGGAACAGGTCGCGGCGGTGCTGGCGTTCCTGCACAACGAGGGCGTGCGCGTAGTGCCGCGCGGCGCCGGCACTTCGCTGTCGGGCGGCGCGCTGCCGATGGCGGACGCGGTGGTGGTCGGCATGATGCGGATGAACCGCATCCTCGACATCGACTACGGCAACCGGTTCGCCGTGGTGCAGCCGGGCGTCACCAATATCGGCATCACCAACGCGGTGTCGGACGAAAAGTTCTTCTATGCGCCCGACCCGTCGAGCCAGCTTGCCTGCATGATCGGCGGCAATGTCGGGATGAACTCCGGCGGCGCGCACTGCCTGCGCTACGGCGTGACCGCCAACAACCTGCTCGGCGTCAAGCTGGTGACGATGGCCGGCGAGGTGATCGAGATCGGCGGCCAGCATCTGGATGCGGCCGGCTACGACTGGCTCGGCCTGATCACCGGCAGCGAGGGCCAGCTTGGCATCGTCACCGAAGTCACCGTGCGCATCCTGCGCTCGCCCGAGGGCGCGCGGGCGATGCTGGCGGCGTTCCGCGCCAACGAGATCGCCGGCCAGTGCGTCGATGCGATCATCGGCTCGGGCATCATCCCGGTGGCGCTGGAGTTCATGGACCGGCCGGCGATCCACGCCTGCGAGGAATTCGCGCACGCCGGCTATCCGCTCGACGCCGAGGCGATGCTGATCATCGAGGTCGAGGGCAGCGTCGCCGAGCAGGATTTCCTGCTCGACCGGATCAAGGAGATCTGCGCGCGGTTCGACCCGATCAGCCTGAAGGTGTCGCAGTCGGCGGAAGAGTCGGCGGCGATCTGGAAGGGACGCAAGAGCGCGTTCGGCGCGGTCGGGCGGATCTGCCCGGACTATCTGTGCATGGACGGCACGATCCCGACGAGCCGGCTGCCCGAGGTGCTGCGGCGGATCGGCGAGATGAGCGCCGCGTGCGGGCTGCAGGTGGCGAATATCTTCCACGCCGGCGACGGCAACCTGCATCCGCTGGTTATGTTCGACGCCAACGATCCGGTCAGCTTTGCGAAAGCCGAGAAATTCGGTGCGGACATATTGAAGCTCTGCGTCGAGGTCGGCGGCTGCCTGACCGGCGAGCACGGCGTCGGCGTGGAGAAGCGCGACCTGATGCCGGTACAGTTCTCCGAGATCGAATTGGAGCAGCAGCGCCGGATCAAGAGCGCGTTCGATCCGCTGTGGCTGCTCAACCCCAACAAGGTTTTTCCCCTGGTCCCGCCGCCGGCGCTCGCACAGGCCGCATGACGGCGGCGGTTGCGCCCACGGACGAGGCGGAGCTGATTTCTGCCGTTGCGGCGGCGTTTGAAAGCAGCACGCCACTGGAAGTGCTCGGCAACGGCAGCAAGCGCGGCCTGCTGCGGCCGGTGCAGGCGGCGCGCAGCCTTTCCACCACGGCGCTGACCGGGATTTCGCTGTATTCGCCGCAGGAACTGGTGCTGTCCGCGCATGCCGGCACACCGCTGGCGACGATCGAGGCGGCGGTGGCCGAGCGCGGCCAGCAGATCACCTCCGAGCCGCCGGATTTTTCAGCACTTCTGGGCCAAGCGGGCGTGCAGACGCTGGGCGGCGTGGTTGGCGCCAACCTGTCCGGCCCGCGCCGGATCGCCTGGGGGGCGACGCGCGACCACGTGCTCGGCGTGCGCGCGGTGAACGGACGTGGCGAGCTGATCCGCTCGGGCGGGCGGGTGCTGAAGAACGTCACCGGCCTCGACATCTGCAAGCTGCTGACCGGCAGCCACGGCACGCTCGCGGTGCTGTCGGAGATCACCATCAAGGTGCTGCCGGCGCCGGAGCGGCGCGGCACCGTTCTGCTCGCCGGGCTCGATCCGGCGCGCGGCGTGGCGGCGCTGTCGGCGGCGCTCGGTTCGCCGTATTCCGTGTCCGGGGCCGCCTATTTGCCGGCGGACGCGGTGGCGGCCGTGCCGGCGCTCGCGTGGTTGCGCGGCTCGGCGACGCTCGCGCGGATCGAGGATTTCGCGCAGTCGGTCGCCTATCGGACGGATCGGCTGCGCGCCGAGCTGTCTGGCTTTGGCCACGCCGAGATTCTGGACAACGCCGCGTCGATTGCCGCGTGGGCGGCGGTGCGCGACGCGGTGCCGCTGCATGGCACGACCGAGGCGATCTGGCGCGTCTCGGTGCGGCCATCGGCCGGGCCGGAGGTGGCGCAGGCATTGGAAAAGGCGTTCGCGGCGCGCTGGTTTCTCGATTGGGGCGGCGGGCTGGTATGGCTCGCGGGGCCGGCGACGGAGGCGGCGCATGCGGCGGTGATGGATGCGGCGAAGGCGGCCGGCGGCACTTTCTTCTTGTTCGCGCACCCGATCCATTGCGTGCAGCCGTGCCGGTGATCCCGCCCGAGGCCGCCGCACTCGCCCGCATCACGGCCTCGGTCAAGGCGGCGTTCGACCCGAAGGGCATTCTGAACCCGGGCCGAATGTACGCGGGCGCGTGATGGTGAAGCAGAGAAAATCCCCCTCCCCTTGCGCGGGGGGGCCAGGGGGAGGGGTCGGGCGCGTATCGTCTCGGTGCCTCGCGACCCCTCACCCCGGCCCTCCCCCGCAAGGGGGGAGGGAGAAGCATAGAATGCAGACCAATTTCACGCCCGAGCAACTGCGCGACCCCGATGTCGCGGCGTCGAACCAGGTGCTGCGGACCTGCGTGCATTGCGGCTTCTGCACCGCGACCTGCCCGACGTTCGTGCTGCTCGGCGACGAACTGGATAGCCCGCGCGGCCGCATCTACCTGATCAAGGACATGCTGGAGAGCGGCCGGCCGGCGACCGAGGAGGTGGTGCGGCACGTCGACCGCTGCCTGTCCTGCCTGTCCTGCATGACCACGTGCCCGTCCGGCGTGAACTACATGCACCTGGTCGATCACGCGCGCACGGTGATCGAACGGACCTATCGGCGGCCCTGGCACGACCGCGCTGCTGCGCGGCGATGCTGGCCGCCGTGCTGCCGCGTCCGGGGCGGCTGCGCGCGGCGCTGCTGGCGGCGAAGCTGGCCCAGCCGCTTGCAGGACTGCTGCCGCGCCAGGGCACGCTGTTCCGGCGCGCCTGCGCGCGATGCTGTCGCTGGCGCCCGCCCGCATGCCGGCGCCGAGCGCGCTTGCCGGTGCCGCGTGCATCCGCGCGGTCGGCGCGCGACGCGCCCGCGTGGCGCTGCTCGCCGGCTGCGCGCAGACCGGTGCTCGACCCCGGCATCAACGACGCGACGATCCGGCTGCTGACGCGCATGGGCGTCGAGGTGGTGGTCGCGAGGGGCGCCGGCTGCTGCGGCGCGCTGACGCATCACATGGGCCGCCACGACGCGGCGATGGCAAGCGCGCGCGCGGCAAGATCGCGGCCTGGAGCAGCGAGGCGAGGGCGAGGGGCTGGACGCGATCGTGGTCAACACCTCGGGCTGCGGCACGACGGTGAAGGACTACGGCTTCATGTTCCGCACCGACCCGGCGTGGCGCGGAGCGCGCCGAGCGGGTTTCGGCGCTTGCGGTCGATATCACCGAGTTCCTGACCCGCCTCGAGCTACGCGCCGACGCGCCCGGCGCCGGGCCTGACCGTCGCCTACCATTCCGCGTGCAGCCTGCAGCACGGCCAGAAGGTCACCGCCGAGCCGAAGGCGCTGCTGCGCAAGGCCGGGTTTCGCGTGGTCGAGCCGGCCGAGGCGCATCTGTGCTGCGGCTCCGCCGGCACCTACAACCTGTTGCAGCCGGAGATCGCCGCCCGCCTGCGTGCCCGCAAGCTGGACAACATTGCGCGCGACGAAACCCGATCTGGTCGCCGCCGGCAACATCGGCTGCATCACCCAGCTGTCCGGCGGCGGCTTGCCGGTGGTGCACACCGTCGAGCTGCTCGACTGGATGGCTGGAGGTCCGGTGCCGGCGGGGACGCCCGTGCCGGCGGGTTGAGTAGCGCCGATTAATCCTACTGTGTCACTCAATTTGTTCAACGGGCCATTGGCGCGGGCGGCCGCAGCAGGGGCATCGAGGTAGAACGTGGACCAGGGTGCGAGCGAGCCGGATTCGCAACGTGACGATGGAGTTCGGCATGTGGCGTTGTGAACGCAGCGGCAGATCCTCTGGGTCTGTAACCGGCGGGAAGGGCAGATCGCGGGCCGCGCCAGGAGCGAGAAGGTCCTGAGGGGGGAATCGTCTCCTTTTCGGAGACCAGGAATCCGTAGGCCGCAACGCAGAGACTTGCGTGATGGTGAAAGCCGCGCCATCCGCGGCCTTCGTAGTGGCCGAGCCCAACTTCTTGCTTGAGTTCGAGATAGTCACGTTCGATCCGCCAGCGCAGCTTGGTCAGATCGACCAGGCACTCGAATGAGATGTCGGCTGGCAGCGTGGAGAGCCAGTAGTGGTCCGGCTCGGTTTCGCCCGCCGGCCACTCGATCAGCAGCCACTCTTCGGCCGCGGGTTCGTTTCGTTTAGCGTCATTATGTGCCGGACGCACCCGCAGCCGAGCAAACCGCGACGTCAGCGGTGTGTTGCTGCCATCCCGCCAGGTGATCTGCTGCCAAGCATCGACGGGAAGCTCCAGAGCCAGCATCTTGACCGAAACTGGCCGATGCGTCTCGTCGCGGCGCAACCGCTTGGCGGGACGGCCGCGGCCCGACCACGGCGCCGGCGGCAGCGGCGCCTCGCCTGGTCGCCAGACTGAGGTGGTGGGCATGATACCGACCGCGTAAGGCAGCCCAAGCTCCGTGATCCCAGCTCGGAAATTGCCGTCGTTGCCATACGCCGGATCAGCCAATGCGATGCCCGGTGGCACGCCGGCTGCCAGAGCCTGGCGCATCTGTTGCACGGCGATCTCGGGCTTGGTCTGAAACCGAATGTCAGCGGGTACGTTGGCAGCAGTCCGGCGAACCGGGTCGTCGGCCCAGTCCTTCGGCAGATACAATCGGTAGGCAACGGGCAAGCTGCCCTGATGGGTTGCCACCGACAGACTTACCGCTACCTGGCAGTTGTCCTGCTTGCCCACCTGACCACAATACTGGCGCGCCACACCGACCGAATGGCTGCCCTTTTTCGGAAAGCCGGTATCATCGATGATCCAGGCCTGGACTGGCTCGTCTCGGGTGATAGATGGCAATACCCGTTCACGCACACGGGTCAGTACCGCCTGATCAGACCAGGGTGCTTGCGCCACAAGATGCAGCAGCGACTGGTGCTGCGCCGCAGTTCGCTCAGGTGCAGTCACCGCCGCCAAGGGTTCGACGCTCTTGCGACCCTCGGCGGACAGCAGCCCGACACAATAGTCCTCGAATGGTCTGATCCGGTCGGCATGGCCCAGCACCGACGCCAGGTCTGCCGCGTAAGCGCGGAACCTTGCTTCCGTCCCCGTCCCATCGTGAAGATCCATCCCATCCCTCCCGGAAGGTTCGAATCTTCTCTGCTACCAAACCACAGTCGCGTCGCATGAAGCGCTATCTGCCTCATCATCCGTGATTTTTTCCAACTCAGTAGGATTAACGCTGCCTGCGCTGCACCGCCACACTCGCCCGAGAGTCTTGTAACCGCACGTTCGGGCGTCTTCCCGACGCGTCACCGAGCGCGAGCCGCAACCTATTGACCGAGAGGGTTACAGTCTGCAACGGGTCACTGGACGAGAAAGTTAACAAAGTACAGCGGAAGGGACCGCGCCCATGATCCGGCTTGCAAAGATTGTCGTGCCCGCGAGTGCCCTTCTGTTGCTGGCGTTGGCAGGCGGGAACGCCGCGGCCGGGGCGGGACAGGAAGCTGGCGTAAAGACAATCCACAACAACTCGGCGGTGTCGATGACGGTGACGCTGGCGGCGCGTGATTCTTCCAAGCATTGCTGCATCAGCCTCCCTGCCATCACCGCTGTCATCGCGGCCGGCCAGTCGGCGACCATCGCGTATGGGAGCAACGCCAATCCTTTCCTGAACGAGCTTGATATTGAGGTCACCTCGCCGAAGGGGACTGATATCAATCTGGACTATCTGACCACGGGCGCCGGCAAGTTGAACAATCTGTTCAACCTGAACTCCACCATCATCATCGGATTCAAGCAAGCGACGTTCGGCTTCACGCTGGTCGGCGCCAACTGATACTAACGAGCGAATGCGCTGACTCGTTTCGTTATACCGGCGGAAGCCGGTATCCAGGCGCTCAAACATGCTTTTCCGAGTGTGGGCGCATCGGATCCCGGCTTTCGCCGGGATGACGGGTAGGGGTCGGAACGTCGACACTCCGGTATGAGCGGCGGCGACTGCGCAGGCCGCGCAACGGGTTGCTCGGCCGCCAACGGGCGATGCTGGTGGCGTGGGCGGAGTGAGCTTGCCCGGTTAGGACTGGCCGGCTTCCCCGGCCTGCACCGTCTTCAGCGCCCGCCCGTCGGTGAGCCACATCGCCTTGCGGGCGAACCAGTCGGGGTCGGCCACTCCTTGCCGGGGCAGCACGCCGGTGCGGATGAACGTCCGCAGCGCCTCGGTCTCGGCCGACGGATCGGCCATCGTCGTCAGCGCTTCCAGCAGAAAGCACTTCAGCGCCGACGAGCCGGTTTCCATGTGCCGGCGCAGGCAGCGCTTGGCGAGCGAGGCGTTGCGGCGCCCGGAGCAGGCGCCCGCCGGCGGTGCCATCGCGTTGATCGCGCCGAGCACGCGCCGGCGCTGCGCGAGCGAGGGCAGGGCGGCCAGCGCGGCGGGCTCGATCGGCGCGCCCATGGCGATGGCGATGCGGCCCATGCGGTACGGCAGATGGAACTTGTAGCCGAGCGAATGCGCCGGCAGCCCGCCGCTGAAGCGCACCGGCACGACCCGGCGGCCAAGCCGCTGCGTCACGTCCATCAGGTCGCGCGACATCATGTGGATGCGCTGGCCGTCGTGGTATTCGCGCCAGCCCTCGACATGCACCAGCAGCGAGCGGCCCTCCAGCCGCTCCGGCAGGCCGAGCAGGAAGTCGCGCGCCGCCTTCAGCTCGTTGGGCACCGCGACGACGGTCACGAGGTCGGCCGCCGGATGGTTCAGCCGGAACAGGTGCTCGGCCATCAGCGCGCAGTGCTCGCCGTAGTCGTTGTCGAACAGCCCGGGGTGCGTGACCACGAACAGCTTCACGCCGGTGATCGCGCTGTGGATGAACGAGAACAGGAACAATTCGTAGCTGGTCTGGTGGTTGGCGTAATACAGCGCCGGTTCGCGCGCGAAGCGCAGCGTCGAGCCCGCGTGGTCGAACAACTGGTCGATCGGCGCCAGCGCGAGGTCGGCGGCAAGCCCGATCCCCGGCAGCCGGCCGCGCAAGGCGGCGCGCATCTGCGGCAGCGACAGCGTCTCGACCGGCAGCGGCGCGGCGTCGGTCTCGGGGTCGTGCTGGAGGGCGAGTTGGTTCACGCAGCGATCCAATCTTTTCCGGGCGCCAGGCACCCGAAGAATGCCAGCGGGCGCTCGGCGACGTCGCGTGACCGTTCTGTGACCGAAGCGGCGCCGGGCGATGCCCCCCGCCGTGCCCGTGGCGGTCGAAAGCGCGTGAAGCGGCCGCCGATGACAGGGTTTTCAGCCGCGCGTCATGCCCGGGACGTGGGCCCAAACTAGATTGGAAGTGGTCCCCAATCGCACGGGAGGTGCCCATGACCACAGTCCGAAACGCCCTTCTGGCCGGTGCCGCGGTGCTGCTGCTTGCCGGCAGCGTCGGCTACGCCGAGGCCGATTCCCCGACCCCGACCCACGTCCTGACCGTCCGGCTGCCCGGCGGCGGGATCGAGCAGATCCACTACAGCGGCAACGTCGCGCCGCAGATCGTGCTGCTGCCCGACGGCGACGCCCTGCCGGTGGCGCTGGCGCCCTCGACCGGCTTCTGGGTCTCGCCGTTCGCCACGCTCGACCGGATCGCGGCGCAGATGGACCGCGAAACCGCCTCGATGCTGCAGCAGGCCGAGATGCTGGCGGCCCAGCCGTTCCCCGGCCCCGATCAACTCGTGCCGCTCGGATTCGGCCGGATGCCGGCGGGCGCCCAGGGCTACAGCTTCGTCGCCACGTTCTCGGGCAACGGCGTCTGCACGCGCAGCGTGACGATCACCTCGCAGGGCGACAACGCGCGTCCGCGGGTGGTCTCCGACACGTCCGGCAATTGCGGCGCTCAGCCCGCCGCAGCGCAGTCTGACGTTGTCGCGCCCGCGCATCTGCCGCCGGGTACGGTCCAGGCCAAGGCCGAGCAGGCCCAGGCGGCGCATCCGATCTACGCCGGCCTGATCCACGACGTCGGCGCCTGGCAGCGCTGACCGGGCGCGCCGACGCGCGCGTGATCGCGTTCGCCGCACGTGCCGCTTGAAAGCGGCGCGGCGGCGACGCCAAATGCGCGGCATGCGCATCCTGCCGCCGCTGCTGGGGCTGACCCTGCTCGCCGCGCCCGCTCTCGCCGACCAGAAGGCGGACGCGCACAAGGCGGAACTCGACCGGCTGTTCAAGGCGCTGCTTGCCGCGCCGGACGAAACCGCGGCCGGCATGCTGGAGACCCGCATCCGCTCGCTCTGGGTCGACGAGGCCTCTCCCGCCGCGGTGCTGCTGCTGGGCCGGGGCGAGCGCGAGCTGGGCGCCAATGCCGCCGACGAGGCGGTCGAGGATTTCGACGCGGTGCTGGCGCTCGAACCCGAGTTCGCCGAGGGCTACAACCACCGCGCCATCGCCGAGGCGGCGCTCGGCGACTACAAGGGCGCGGTGCGCGACATCGAGGCGGCGCTGGCGCGCGACCCGCGGCACTTTTCCGCGCTGCAGGGCCTGTCGCGGATCGCCGAGCAACAGGGCAACTGGAAGGGCGCGCTGGAAGCCTGGCAGCGCGCGCTGGACATCGACCCGCGCACCCCGGGCGGGCTCGACCGGCTCGACCGGTTGCAGAAGAAGGTCGACGGCGAGGCGACCTGACCCGGCTTTACGCCGCGTTCATGCTTGCCGGGAACACTGGCCGCTCCGCTGACCGGGCACGCCGTGCAGGACGCACCGCCGACCATCGACCCCGCGCTGACGCCGCCGTCGATCAAGGGCACGGCGGCACTGGCGCATCGTGCCTACGAGACCGCCGGGCTCGACGAGCTGCTGGCGTTCATCAGCCGGCCGACCGCGACCGAGGCGGAGGCGGCGGCGCTGGTGCTGGACAGCGCGCTCGCCCACCAGCTGCGGTTTCGCGCGCGCCAGGCAGCGGCGCTGCAAACCCAGGCGCTGGACCGCGTGCGGCTGTTCCGCGTCTCGGAAAGCTTCGTGCCCCGCTCCGACCGGCCGCTGCGCCTGCTGGCGCTGCTGGCGCCGGGCGACCTGATGGTGAACACGCCGCTCGACTTCATCACCGCGCATCTCGACGTGCGGCTCGACCTGCTGTTCGTGGTGCCCGGCAAGCCGTTGGCGGAGCGGGTGCCGGAGCACGACGTGGCGTTCTTCGCGGTCAGCGAGTCGGACGCGGGGGCGTTGCGCCGGCTCGCGCCGCTGTTCCAGGCGTGGCCGCGCCCGGCGCTCAACGATCCGGCGCACGCGCTGCGGCTGACGCGCGACGGCGTGGCGGCCGGGCTGCGCGATGCGCCGGGGGTGCGGACGCCGCGCATCGTGGCCGCGAGTGCGGCGGAGCTTGAGGGGCTGCTCGCGATCGACGAAATATTGCCCGGCTGCGACTTTCCGGTGCTGCTGCGGCCGGCCGGCTCGCACGCCGGCCACGAGTTCGAGAAGCTGGCGGGGCCGGACGAACTGGCGGCGTGCCTGAAGCGGAATTCGGCGGGGGCTTTCTACCTGTCCGAATTCATTGACTATCGCGGCCCGGACGGGCTGTTCCACAAATACCGGATCGTGTTCATCGATGGCCGGCCGTTCGTCTGCCACATGGCGTCCTCCGAGCACTGGATGGTGCACTATCTCAACGCCGGCATGGCGGAGAGCGAGGCGCGGCGGGCGCTGGAGGCGGCGGCTTTTGCCGCGTTCGACACCGGCTTCGCGGAGCGCCACCGTGCGGCGTTGGCCGCGATCGACGCCTGGGTCGGGCTCGACTACCACCAGATCGACTGCGCCGAGCTGGCGGACGGGCGGCTGCTGCTGTTCGAGGCGGACACCGCCGCGATCATCCACCTGATGGACCCGCCCGACCTGTTCCCCTACAAGCCGCCGCAGATGCATCGGGTGATGCAGGCGTTTTTTTCATTGTTGCGCCGGCGGGCGGGGATGGCCAGTTCGGCTGCCTGAGCCTGCCCCGGCGGTGAGGGGAGGGTGGTTGATGACGTCGCCGACACCGGACACGATCGTTGCGGTCATTGCCGACATCCTCACGCGACGCGGCGCGGAATCCTACCTGGGCGAAGCGGTCTCGATGCAGCAGCACATGCTGCAGGCGGCGACGCTGGCCGAGCGGGAAGGCGCCGCCGACGCGCTGGTCGCCGCCGCGCTGCTGCACGACATCGGCCACTACACCGGCGAGTTCGGCGACGACTACATCGAGCGCGGCGTCGACAATTTCCACGAGGACGCCGGTGCCGCGCTGCTGGCGCCGTTCTTTCCGCCGGAGGTGGTGGCCTGCGTCCGGCTGCACGTCGCGGCCAAGCGCTATCTGTGCGCGACCGATCCCGGGTATTTGGGCAAGCTGTCGCCCGCCTCGGTGTCCACGCTCGCGTTGCAGGGCGGCCCGATGGAGCCCGACGAAGTATCCGACTTCGAGCGCAAGCCGTTCTTCCGCGAAGCGGTGCGGGCGCGGCTGTGGGACGATGCGGCGAAAGACCCGGACGCCGTGACGCCGTCGTTCGAGCACTTCGCGCCGATCCTGCGGCGCGTGGTCCGCGGTTCTGCGGCGCTTTGACGACCGACAAGAAGCCGATCCGGATTTTTGTCGACGCCGACGCCTGCCCGGTCAAGGCCGAGGTGTTCCGGGTGGCTGAGCGGCACGGCGCGCATGTGCTGGTCGTCTCCAACAGCCTGATCGCCATTCCCCGCGTGCCGTGGGTGGAGCGCGTCATCGTCGGCAGCGCGCCCGACGCGGCCGACGACTGGATCGTCGAGCGCGCCGCGCGCGGCGACATCGTGGTGACCGCCGACATCCCGCTCGCCGCGCGCGGCGTGAAGGCGGGCGCCGAGGTGATCGGGCCGACCGGGCGCGCGTTCGACGAAGCCTCGATCGGCATGACGCTCGCGACCCGCGACCTGATGGACGGGCTGCGTTCGGCCGGGCAGATCACCGGCGGGCCAAAGCCGTTCGCACCGCGCGACCGGTCGGCGTTCCTTTCCGCGCTCGACCTGGCGATCGTGCGGCTGAAGCGGGCGGGATTCGGCGCGTAGCCGCGCGCGCGGCCGGAACCTCTTGACCGCTGAGTTCATTTCCAAGTGACAGGCATGCCACGAGGAGCGCGCAATGGACGAAGATCGGATCACCGGGTCAGCCAAGCAGATCAAGGGCGCGATCAAGGAGGCGGTCGGCAAGGCCACGGGCGACGCCAAGCTGCGCTCGGACGGCCGCGCCGACAAGGCCGAGGGCAAAATCCAGAACGCGATCGGCGGCGCCAAGGACACGGTGCGGGACGCGCTGAAGGAGTGAGTTGGAACGATGTTCCGATTTCCCCGGAAGTCGGGACGTCGGCTCGCGTATCGAGCGGTAAAGATTTGAATGGGACGGTAAGCAATGGGCACTCTTCTGATCATCATCGTCGTTGTGCTGCTGCTGGGCGGCGGCGGCGGCTACTACGGGTATAACCGCTACGGCGGCACCGGCCTGGGCGGCGTGCTGGGGCTGGTCGTCCTGATCCTCGTCGTGCTCTGGCTGTTCGGCGGCCTCGGCTATCATCACCCGGTCTAGTTTTGCGGTGGCGCAGGCGGCCGACTACCGATCCGTCAGCCTGATCTCGATCCGCCGGTTCTTCGTGTAGGCTTCCGGCGTGTCGGCCGGGTCGAGCGGCTGGTTGTCGCCGAAGCCGGTGGCGGCGAGCCGGTTCGCCGGCACGCCGTCGGCGATCAGCAGCTTCACCACGGTGATCGCGCGCTCCGCCGACAGTTCCCAGTTGCTGGCGAACTGGCCGCCCTTGACCGGCTGCGGGTCGGCATGGCCGTCCACGCGCAGCACCCAGTTCACGTCGGGCGGGATTTCCGTGGCGATGTCCTTGATCGTCACCGCCAGCTGGTTCATCTGGCGGAGCCGGCCGGACGACAGGTCGGCGCTGCCGACCGGGAACAGCACCTCGCTCTGGAACACGAAGCGGTCGCCGACGATCTGGATGCCGGGCCGGTTGGCCAGCACCTCGCGCAGCTTGCCGAAGAATTCGCTGCGGTAGTGCTGCAGTTCCTCCACCTTCTGCGCCAGCGCCGCGTTCAGCTGCGGCCGAGGTTGGCGATCTGCGCGTCCTTGTCCTTGCCGTTGCTCTGCGCCAGCTCCAGCGCGTGCGAGATGATCGCGAGCTGCGCGCGCAACTGGTCCATCTGCTGGTTCAGCAGCGCGATCTGCGCCCGCGCGCTGTCGGAGAGTTTCTTCTCGTCGGCCAGCTGCGCCGCAACCGCCGCGCGCCGCTGTTCCTCGGTGGTGGCGCGCGCCGCGGCGTCCTGCGCCTGCTTCTCCAGTTCGTCGCGCAACGCGGTCAGGTTGCGCACCTGCTGCGCGAGGGTCGCGAGGTCGGCGAGCCTGCGCCTCGATGGTCGCCTTGTCGGCCGTGACCGTGCGGTTGGCCTCGTCGGCCTGCCGCTTCATCTCGTCGAGATTGGCCTGCAACGCGGCAAGCTGGCGCTTGGCGTCGGCAAGTTGCGCTGCGGTCGTCGAGGCCTCCTGCGCCGGACGTCGTTGCGCTGCGCCGCCTGCGCCAGTTGCGCCTGCATCTGGTCGTTGCGCGCGAGCGCGGACTTCGTCTGCAAATCGGCGTCCGAGAGCTGCGCCGACAGCTTGTCGCGCTCGCTCTTGAGCGCGTCGCGGTCGGCCAGCAGCTTGTCTTGCTCGGCGCGCAGCGACGGCGAGCTGCTGCGTCAGGCTGTCGCGCGCGCGGTCGCCGCCTGCAGGTCGCGGCTGAGCTGCGCGATCGAGGTGCGCAGCTCCGCCGAGCGCCCTTTCTCCAGCGACAGCATGTCGGACAGTTGGGCCAGCTGCCGGTTCAGCCGGTCCAGCGCCTGGTCGCGCCCGGACAGCGTGACGGACAGGAACGCCTGGGCCAGCACGAAGACCAGCAGCACGAAGATGATGACCATCAGCAGCGTGGACAGCGCGTCCACGTAGCCGGGCCAGGCGTTCAGCCCATCGGCGGTGCTGCGCCGGCGCCGCGCCATCGGTCAGCGCCTCGCGCGTGGACAACTCATCGCGGCTGTTCCTCGGCCAGCGCCGCGATCGTGCGGGTCAGCACCCGGATGTCGTTGCGCAGGTCCGAGGTGGTCTGCGCGCGGCCCTGCTCGCTCTCGGTCAGCAGGCGCTGCAGATACAGCTCGATGTTGCGCAGATGCGCGCGCGCGGCGTCGTCGTCCGCTGCGCGCTCGCCCAGCCGCTGCAACGCCGGGCCGAGCGCCTGCTGGGTCTCGGCGATGCGCAGCATGAGCTGCTGGTTGGCGCGCATGGTGTCCGACAGCGTGGCGATCCGCTCGTTCAGGCCAGCACGGCGTCGTTGGCCTCGCGCGCTGCCTTCCTCGCCGCGCGCCAGGATGCGCTGCAGATTCTCCATGTTCTCCGCCGTCTGCTCCAGCAGCGCCTGCACATAGACCGGCACCGAGCCTCGCCGTCGCCGCCAGCACGCCGGAGGACAGGCGGGTATGCCGGCCAGCCATTCCTCCAGCTCGTTGAAGAACCGGTTCTGCGCCTGCCCGGCGGTCAGGTCGAGGAACCCCAGCACCAGCGCGCCGGCCAGGCCGAGCATGGACGCGGAGAACGCCGTGCCCATGCCCGCCAGCGGCCGGGCGAGCCCGGACTTCAGTTGCTCGAACATCGCGTTGACGTCGCCCGAGCCGACCGACATGCGCGCTGATCACGTCGGAGACCGAGCGACACTGTCAGCAGCAGCCCCCAGAACGTGCCGAGCAGGCCGAGGAAGATCATCAGCCCGGTCATGTAGCGCGACAGTTCGCGGCTTTCGTCGAGCCGGCTGGCGATGCCGTCGAGCATCGAGCGCATCGCCGGGGCGGAGAGGGTGAACCGCTCCTGCCCGTCGCGCCCCTTGGCGTCGCGCGTCGCGAGCATCGCAGGCCATCGGCGCCAGCAGCTTCGGCGCCGGCATCGCCGCCAGCCGGGCGCGGGCACGCTGGAACGTCTCCAGCCAGGTCACCTCGGGCGTCAGCCGCATCACCTGGCGCAGGTTCCAGCCGATGCCCAGCGCCAGCACGCCGACGATCAGCGAATTCAGCAGCGGATTGTTGGCGAACGCGGTGGCGAGCGCCCCGAACAGCAGCGCCGACCACCACGCCCACCGCGACCAGGAACAGCAGCATGCGGATCAGGAAGACGGTCGGGCGCGTCATGGGGCGGCCTTCTGGGTCGGGGCCGGCTGGCCCGGCGTCGCGGCCGGCGTTGCTGTCTGGGTGCTGGACGGCGGCGGCGGCACCGCCACGACGACATCCACCCGATCGGGCGGCCCGGCGTCGATCTGGGGCGCGGCGGCGCCGAGCGCCTTGACGTAGATGCGCACCGAGGCGATCCCGGCCTGCATCAGCGCGCTGCGCACCGCGAGCGCGCGCGACAGCGACAGGCGGCGCGGCGTCGAGGGGTCGTCGCCGCCGGGCGCGAAGGCGGTCACGGTGAACGTGGCGTCCGAGGCGGCGATCGCGAGGGCGAAGTTGGTGATCGCATCGTTCGCCGCCGGGTTGAGGTCGGAGCGCTCGGCGCCGAACACGATGCGCAGGCTGTCAGCGGTCTTGCTCGTCGTGTCGGGGGCATCCGCCGCGACCGGCGGCGGCGTCAGCATCGGCGGCGGCCGGGTCGGCACCACGATCGCGGGCGGCAGGTCCGGCGGCGCGGGCGGCACCGCGGGCACCACCAACGCCGACGCATTGGCCGGCGCAGTGGTCGGCGGCCGTGCCCGCGGATGCGCGTGCGCCGCGGCGGGGCCGCCGGAGGGCAGCGGCGGCGGCTTTTCCGGCGTCGTCTGCGCCTGTGCGCCCGGCGCGACGGCGCAGGCGTACGCCAGCAGCAGCGCCAGCGCCGGCAGGCGGGGAACGGCCAGGGGTACGGGTGCGCGCATCAGCCGGCGCACCCTACTAGAGGGTTGTCCTGGGCTCAACGAACCGCCCGGCGAAATTGTGCAGCGCGGCGCGGCTGCCCGGTGCGGTCGGAGAACGGTGTCAGGCGGCGCCGATGCCGTCGCGCACCGCCTCGCACAGCAGCTTGTGCAGATGCGGGTTGCCGGCCACCACGTCGCCCTGGGTGCGCGGGTCGCCGCCCTGCGGGTCGGTGACGTAGCCGCCGGCCTCGCGCACGATCACGATGCCGGCGGCGATGTCCCATTGGTGCAGGCGCAGCTCCCAGAACCCGTCGAACCGGCCGGCGGCGACCCAGGCGAGGTCGAGCGCCGCCGAGCCGAACCGCCGCACCCCGGCGACCTGCGGCATCACCAGGTCCAGCGTGCGCGCGAAACTGCGCTGCATGGCCGGCGTGGACGCCGCGAACGGGATGCCGGTCGCGAACATCGCCTGTTGCAGGTCGCGCCGGGCGGAGACGCGCAGGCGGCGCTCGTTGACGAACGCGCCGGCGCCCTTTTCCGCCCAGAACATCTCGTCGACCGTCGGCGCGTAGACCACGCCCGCGACCACTTCGGAGCCGCCGTCCGGCAGGCGCTTTTCGAGGCCGACGCTGATCGCCCAGTGCGGGATGCCGTGCAGGAAGTTGGAGGTGCCGTCGAGCGGGTCGACCACCCAGCGCCACGCCCAGTTGTCCGAGCCGGATACTCCCGATTCTTCCATCAGGAACGCATAGCCGGGGCGGGCTTTCGTCAGGTCGTCGCGCAAGGATTGCTCGGCGCGCAGGTCGGCCTGGCTGACGAAGTCGCCGGGGCCCTTGACGCTGACCTGGAGCTGCTCGACCTCGGCGAAATCCCGCAGCAGCCGCTTGGAGGCGCGCTGCACGGCGTTCTGCATGACGGTCATGTGCGGCGACAGGTTGGGGGCCATGTTTTCTCGATTCTGTTCGCTGACGGCTGGACCCCTCACCCCGGCCCTCTCCCGCAAGGGGAGAGGGGGCTTTCGTCTCCTCCTCTCCTTGCGGGAGAGGGCCGGGAGGAGGGGTCGCGCGGGAGAAAACTCAGCCCTTGAACCGCTCCACGTAGCTCGCGTCCTCGGTGCGCACGACGATCTTTTCGCCGGTCTCGATGAACGGCGGCACGCTGGTCTTGACCCCGTTCGACAATTTCGCCGGCTTGTACGAACTGGCGGCCGTCTGGCCCTTCACCACCGGATCGGCCTCGACGATCTCCAGCACGACGGTCGCCGGCAGGTGGATGCCGACCGCATCGCCTTCGACCAGATCGACGATCACCTGCATGTTGTCCTGCAGGAACGGCACCATGTCGCCCAGAAGCGCCACCGGCACGTGCGCCTGCTCGAACGTCTCGCCGTCCATCAGCACGAGATTGTCGCCGTCGGTGTAGGAGTAGGTGTACTCCTTTTCCTCGGTCTGCAGCCGCTCGACCGTGTCGGCGGTGCGCCAGCGCTCGTTGGTCTTGTTGCCGCTTTTGAGGTCGCGCATTTCCACCTGGATGAATGCGCCGCCCTTGCCGGGGGTGATGATCTGCTGCTTCAGCACGGTCCAGCGACGGCCATCGTGCTCGATCACCTGGCCGGCACGGATCAGGTTCGCCTGCTGCTTCATTCGGGTATCTCTGGGGTGTCGGGGCGGGGGTGCTTAGACCGAACTCGCCGGGGCGGCAAGCGGGCGAGCGGGAGAGGAAACTTCAAACAGGCTATGCCATCCCGGAAACGGCTGATGGGTCGTACTCAAAACTACTTCACCGCGGGCGTCGCCGGGATTTTGCGGAAACACACGTTCCTCGCCGTGTTGCTGCATTCCCAATCCGGCCCAAAGCCTTGATTGCGCAGGGCGCTTGAGGCGGTCCAATACACGTGCGGCCACAACGCCGGCGCCAGCAAGGCGCCGAGAACGCAAGTTGCGAGGGCGACCGCCAACGCCCCCGCGAACCATGTCCTCGGCATCCAGTCGCACGCGGCAAACCACAATGCCGCCGCGCGCCACGATTGCCTCATCTTCCGCATTGGTCGCGCTCCGACAGGCCGCTGTTCGAAATGGCCATGCCGTTCGCTGCGATCAAGAACGGAACGGACCCGGAGGAACATCCAACCGCTCGCCGCAAGAGTTACTTGTAGCAACGAGCCCCGGCTGCGCTACTCTCGTGCGATAGCGGCGCGCGATGCAGCGTGGCGGGGCAGGGAGGATCGAATGGCGACCGAGTGGGACGGGGCGAAGGCGAAGGCGCTGAAAATCCTGGGCAAGGATGCAAAAATCCCAGACCCGAAATTCCTCGGCAAACTGCAGTCCGACGTGAACGCGGCGTATGGCGCCTACAACAAGTCGCGCGACGACCTGGAGGCGAAGATCCTCGCCATGCAGAAGGCGATGTCGGACGCGAAACTCACCGTCAAGCAGTTCGCCGACAAGCTGGACGACGAGGATTTCGGCCTCGACGAAAAAAACAAGGACGACGCCAAGAAGATCAAGGACGCGCAGGCGATCTTCGACGCCTGGGCGGAGAACATCTACAAGAACGTGAACGACGACATCAGGGAGCTGGACGAGCTCGACAAGCACCTCGTCGACTACAAGAAATACAAACCGACCCCGCCCTGACGCTCAGCGTGGATGCCGTGTGCCCCACGGGTCGCGCACGTGGTCGCCCTGCAGGTAATCCGGCCCGATCGGCACCTTGCCGTGGCCGCCGGGGATATCCAGCACGTAGGTCGGCCAGGCGAGCCCGGTGACGCGGCCGCGCAGCGCGGCGAGCAGGCGCTGCCCCTCCTCGATCGGAACATGAAAGCGGGAGGTACCCGGCGCCGGGTCGAGTTGGTGCAGGTAGTACGGCTTGATCCGCGCCCTCAGCATCGAACGGAACAGCTCTTCGAGGGCCTGCACGCTGTCGTTGACGCCGCGCAGCAGCACCGATTGGCCGAGCACCGGGATCGCTTGCGCCTGCACCCGACGCACCGCCGCCCGCGCGGACGGCGAAAACTCGCGGGCGTGGTTGGCGTGGACCACCAGGAACATCGCCTTCTCGGTCGCCAGCGCCGCCGCCAGCTCGTCGGTCAGCCGGTCCGGGTCGGCGATGGGCACGCGCGAATGCACGCGGATGATGTCGATGTGGCCGATCGCCGACAACGTTCCTACGGTATCGGCGAGCCGCCGCGGCGACAGCATCAGCGGGTCGCCGCCTGTGAGAATGACTTCGCGGATCGCCGGGCGCGCGCGCAGCCAGTCGTACGCCGCTGCCAACTGCGCTTCGGTCAGCAGCCCGCCGTCCGGGCCGACGTGCTCGCGGCGGAAGCAGAAGCGGCAGTAGACGGGGCAGACCAGCAGCGGCTTCAGCAGCGCCCGGTCCGGGTAGCGATGCACGATCCCCGGCAGCGGCGACAGCGCGTCGTCGCCGATCGGGTCGGCACGCTCGTGCGGCGCGGTGTGCAGCTCCGCCGGGTCCGGCACGAACTGCCACGCGATCGGATCGTCCGGCGCCTCGATCAGCGCCTGCATCGCCGGCGTGATCGCGACCGCGTAGCGCGCCTCGACCTCGGCGACCGCGTCGCGCGCGGCGGGCGCGACCAGTCCGGCGGCGACCAGCGCGTCGGCGTCGCGCAGCGTGCGGGAAAACGTGCCATCGGGCATCGCGGCGCTTTAGGCTGCCGCGCAGCATGCCGCAACCCGCCTGGACTCCAGAAAGACTCGCCGCACGGCTGCCGTTCCTGCGCCGCCGGGCGCTGCTGACTCAGGCCGTCCGCGCCTTCTTCCTGGCCCGCGGCTACGTCGAAGTCGAAACGCCGTACGCGGTCCGCGCCCCCGGCGAGGAAGTGCATCTTTCGCCATTTGCCACCGAACGGGTTTCCCCGACCGGCGACCGGGAAAAACTGTGGCTGCACACCTCGCCGGAATTCGCCATGAAAAAACTGCTGGCGGGCGGCGCCGGCAGGATCTTCCAGATCGCCCGCGTCTGGCGCAACGGCGAGGGCAGCGACCTGCACGCGCCCGAGTTCACCATGCTCGAATGGTATTGTCCGGGCGCCGACATGCCCGCCCTGATCGCCGAAACCTTTTTGCTCCTCCGCTCCGTGTTGCCGCCGGTGGTGAGATGTCGCGGCGTCTCGACCGATCTCGCGGCGTGCGAGACGCTGACGATGGCGGACGCGTTTTTCCGGTTATGTCGGCGCCGACCTGCTGGCGACCGCGGACGACGCGCATGCGCTGGCCGCCGCCGCCGGCGCGACGCTGCGGCCCGCGGAAACCTGGGAGGATCTTTTCTTTCGGCTGCTGCTGGAACGGATCGAGCCGAACATCGGCAGGTCGCGCCCGACGTTCCTGACGCATTGGCCGGCAGCGCAGGCAGCGCTGGCCCGCCGCGACCCGGCTGACCCGCGCGTGGCCGAACGGTTCGAGCTGTTCGTGGCGGGAATTGAGCTCGCGAACGCGTTCGTCGAGCTGACCGATGCCGCCGAGCAGCGCGCGCGCTTCCTCGCCGACCGCGCCCGCCGCCGCGCCATCACCGGCGCGGAGGACTGGCCGCTCGACGAGGATTTCCTGGCCGCGCTGGAATCCGGCCTGCCGCCGTGCGCCGGCATCGCGCTGGGTTTCGACCGGCTGGCCATGCTCGCGGCCGGTGCCGACCGGATCGACCAGGTGCTCTGGCTGCCGCAGGGGTAGCCCGGCTTATCACGGGTTCGTGCGACGCCGTATCTGCAACCGATCGCCGCATCCATGCGTTGATCCTGCAACGAGGCCGCACGCTGTGGCCTTTGTCGAGAAGGACGCGGGACCCCGAGCCCACTGGCGAGCGGCCCGCCGAGCATTTCGAGTGACCGTTTCAGGCGCCACTTGGCGCGCATTTCGACGACGTCGTGGCGGCCGCGTTGGCGGCAAGTAGTTCGACGGAGTTCTGCTGCCCGACTGAACCTCCCCCCTGGGTTCACGGGAAAACTTCCGGCGGGTGCTTCGGCACCCGCCTTTTTTTCGTCTACCCGCCCGGCGCCGCCGCGATCGCCGCGTTCATCGCCCGCACGCCGGCGGCAGGCCCCTCGGGATGGCCCCACACCGCGTTGACCACGGCGAGAAAATCCGCGCCGGCCTGCACCAGCGGAAAACAGTTGTCCGCGGTGATGCCGCCGATCGCGACGCACGGCAACTCGGCGAGATCCGACCACCAGCGCAGGATCTCGGGCTCGGCGCGCGTCGGCGCCTGCTTGGTGGCGGTCGGGAAGAACGCGCCGAACGCCACGTAGTCGGCGCCGTCCTCGCCGGCGGCGAACGCCAGGTCGCGGCTCGCGTGGCAGGTTATTCCCAGTGTCAGCTCGCCGAGCAGTTTGCGCGCGACCAGCGCCGGCGTGTCCTCCTGCCCGACATGCGCGCCGTCGCAGCCGTGCGCGACCGCGAGGTCGGGGCGGTCGTTGAGCAGGAACGCGACGCCGCGCGACTGCACCACCGGCCGCAGCACGTCGATCGCATGGCGGAGGTCGTCGTCGGCGATGTCCTTGAGCCGCAACTGCACCGCCGCGACGTCGCCGGCGTCCAGCGCCGACGCCAGCGTGTCCGCGAACGCCGCCGGTTGCAGCGCCGGCGGGGTGATCAGATAGAGCCGGCAGCCATTGGCCTCGATCAAATCTTTTCTCCGGCGATGCCGTCGCGCGTGGTAGCGCGACGACGGCGGAGTGTCATCCGCTGCGGGAGGCAAGCCAGCCCGCCAGTGCACGGTGCGCGCCGCGCGCGGCGAGGTCGAGCGCGGGCGGCCGCTCGGCCAGCACATGCGCGCCAAGCGTCGCGGCGGCGTCGGCGACGGCGGAAAATGCCGGGCAGGCGGGGTCGAGCACCAGCAGGCGCTGGCCGACCCGCAGCGCCGCCATCGCATGGCCCGGGGCGGCGCCGCAATCGAGCACGTCGAGCGCGGGCGTTGCCGGATGCAGGCCGCGCGCCGCCGCCACCAGCTCCCGCCACCACAGGCAGCCGGCGTAGCTCGCGGCCCCGGGCGCGGACAGCAGCACCACCGGAAAGCCGGGCCGCAGCGCGCTGCGTGCGTCAACAAGCCCGTGCACCACGATCACCGGTCGCGTGATCATGCTTGACCTTCAAGCCGTTGGCTGGGAGAAACACAAGCAGCACCGGAGCCGCCGGGGGGGCGATCGGAGGGGCGATTGGCTGAGAACGAGGATCCGGCCGAAGCCGCCTCGCGGCTCGAGAACGCGCTGGACCGGATCGCCAAGCTGATGCACCGTCCGCCGCCGGCCCCGCCCGGCCTCGATACGGCCCGGATTGCCGCCCGCCTCGACGCCCTGATCGCGCAGATCCGCGCGGCCCTGGCGGCTGGCGCGAGCAACTGACGAGAGGAGGCCGCATGGCCCAGGTCACCGTCAAGATCAACGGCTATGGCTACACGGTGGGCTGCGAGGACGGGCAGGAGCCGCATCTGCTGGCGATGGCCGGCCAGGTGGACAGCCGGATCGACAGCATCAAGGCGCTCGGCGGCAACTCCGGCGAATCGCGGCTGCTGGTGCTGGCCTCGCTGCTGATGGCGGACGAGATCCACGACCTGCGCATCGAGATGGAGAATTTGCGCGCGATCGCCAACCGCGCCGCCAAGCGCGAGGGCAAGGAGCCGCCACCGCCGGCCCGGCCGGAGACCGATCTCGTGAAGAAGATCGGCCGCCTCGCGGCGCGCGCCGAGCAGATCGCCGACGGGATGGAGCGGAACTGACCGAGCCAGCGGCGCTATGTTCGACCTGGAATGTCAGCCGCTTCGTAGAATACGCCAAGGATGACGAGCGGCTTGGTTGTGCGGTAGGACACCCAGTAGCGGCCTGCCTTGATCCATGCGCGGCCGGCGCGTGCGACCTCCGGATAGGGGCGCGGAGCCGGCAACCCGGCCGCCGGGCTCCGTTCGATCTTCATGCTGGCCTCATCGATTGCTGCGATCAGGCCGCGTACCGCTTCCGGCCGGCCGCGCTCCTCGTAGTGCTGACGAAGTTGCCGAACCTGTCGGGCGGCCCTGGCGCTGAACCCGATCAACGCGAGCTTGCGGCCTAGTTAGGGCCGGCGACGGGCTCGGCCTCCAGTCGAGACAAGCCTTCGCGCAGCTCCCGCAAGACCTGCTCGCCCGGGACGATCCGGCCGGCCGCAACGTCGGCCTCGCTCTCGGCAAGGATTTCCGGCCAGTCGGCGGGCGCTGCGGTGGGGTCGGTATCGGTCATCCAGCGACAATAGGCATGATGGTGCCGATGTTCAGTCCATCGAGCCCGGGACGGGCCTTCAGCCCTTCTTGTCGATGGCGAGCCGGGAAAAACTTTGGCAGACCGGCATCAGCTCCAGCGTGTTGACGTTCATCCGCGCCGGCAGCGTGGTGACCCAGAACACCGCTTCGGCGATGTCCTCCGGCCGCAGCGGGTCGGTGCCATCGTACATGCTCGCGGCCCGCGCCGCGTCGCCGCCGAAGCGGACCAGCGAAAACTCGCTGCCGCCGACCAGCCCGGGCTCGACGTCGGTGACCCGCACCTTGGTGCCGAACAGGTCGGCGCGGAGGTTCAACGAAAACTGCTTCACGAACGCCTTGCTCGCGCCATAGACGTTGCCGCCGGGATACGGATACAGCGCGGCGACCGAACCCATGTTCACCACATGCCCGCGATCCCGCGCGACCATCCCCGGCAACACCGCGTGGGTCACGTACGCCAGACCCTTGGCGTTGGTGTCGATCATCGTGTCCCACTGGTCGAGATCGGCGCGCTGCGCCGGTTCGAGGCCGAGCGCGAGGCCGGCGTTGTTGACCAGCACGTCGATCTCCGCCCAGTCGGCCGGCAGCGTGCCGATCGCGTTGGCGACGGCGGCGCGGTCGCGCACGTCGAGCGGCAGCGCCAGGATGGCCTCGGGGCGTTCGGCGCGGAGTTCGGCCAGGCGCTCGGTGCGCCGGCCGGCGGCGATGACGCGGTGCCCCTCGGCGACGAACCGGCGCGCGATGGCGGCACCGAACCCGGCGGTGGCGCCGGTGACGAGAACGATCATTTTTTGACTCCGCAAGGCATCCGCCGGAGGTAGCGGGTGCGGGGCGGTTTGCCTACCGGCTTCGGCTTATTGTTCTTATATCGTAACAATATGGGCGTGCGAAGGGGGCGGGCGGCAGCGGGCTTTTTGCGGGGTGTGGGGTTTGTTTGCCTGCGACGTCGGGCGGGCGGAGGGGCGACGGCCTTGCCCTGGACGGTTCGGGCTTTCGGGTGTTGTGCCGCGGTCTTCGCCTTGGCGAGGAGGGGGGCGCTGGCGCCTGTTGCCGGACTGCCGGCGGGCGGTGCGGGGGCGGGGCGTATCGGCCGGCCTGGATGTCGGCGGCCAGTTTTTCAAACTCCTCCAGGAAGGTTTTGAGCTCCCGTTGGATTTGGAGGACCTGGGGGATGGCGAGCAGACCGCGAAACCCCTGCGCCAGGATGGCCTGGATCATCAGGTTGATGAGAGTGGCGAAGCGCTGGGCCGGGGTGGGGGTGCGGTGCATGTGCTGCTGCGTCGTTAGCAGGGGTGACGCGACGGTGTCAAGGAATTTTTTCTCGGTCCTCGCGTTATCGGGGCGGCATTCTGTCCTATTGCCGGCGTAGGCGTGGCAGACCGACGGGGTTGGACGATCGGCGGGGGGCGATTGAATTGGGCTTGCTCGAACTCTTGGTGGTCGCGGCGGAGGTCGGGGTTGGCATATTGCTGGTGGCCGAAATCCGACACTTGATAACCGGTCAGGAAGTCGGCTCAGGGTGGACTTCTGCCGGTCCGCTTCCGCAGGCCGGAGAAGCGGACGTTCCGCTGATGCCTTGGGGTGGCAGGGAGCGGACTGGCCGGGCTAGGCGAACCGCCGGAACAAAGGAGCCCTGTGCAGTGCCCCTCGGCACTGCACCTTGCTGCCAATCAAGAGGTGCAGTTCCCAGTGGAACTGCACCCTACAGTTTGCTGGGCCAACATCTCAACGGCAAGCAATTCTCACGATAGATGCGCGTCGTGCGCGTGCGCGTGCGCAAATCTTTCTTTCGCGTCGAAAACCAATGGGATATAGGGTACGGGGTGTGACGATGGTTTCGCCAATGACTCGACGGCACGCTGCCGACTGCGAGCGCAGATATGGAAACGAAAATCGACGGCCTCTTGCTTCGGATTCTGTTCGACTGATTCCAGGCATCATTGCGTTTGGGATCGTGAAATCGGCTTGGTCCAAAGCGCCGGAGGTCTAGAATTCGAAAGCGCAATTCAGATTTTTATATACGGCGTGGCTCTCTTACGCTCTGGCGGGATTTTGTGAGAGCATGTACATATGGCACGCGGCCCCACCTTCAAGCGTAAATTTCATAGGGCTATTAAGCGAAAGGAGTCTGGTGCTTGCAAAGATCGATACGGCTGCGGAGCTGGACGGCGCACTGATAATCTGGGCGACGGTTGCCGCGGTTATATTGGGTTGTGCTGTTGCCGACTTAAAATTCACAGTATACCTCATCGCATATTGCGGTCGATGGGGCTGACACGACGTTACGAGTGAAGTCGATATTTGGGGATCGACACTAAATTCACCGGACATAGATAGCTGGGTGACCGTGCGCCACCATGCAAACGGCAAGATTTATCAAGAGTGGGTCAGGGGTTATTCTGACGGAGAGGATGAGCGAGAATTACTTCTTGCCGATGTAATCGTATATGCTCCGTCGAGCGAAAAACCTGATGAGTTAGTCAGTTGCAAGTCCCGGTATTATCTCGGGCTAGACTGAAAAAATACCGTCGTCGAATTTCTGGAAGTAAAACGCAACACATCTCCAGATAGAGGCCGCCGGTTTCAATACTGATCTCGTATGGCAGGAGTGGCACCAATGAGTGACGATAGAAAACGTGTGGTTATTAACGAGGGTACACTAAAAAAGAACCTCAATCCTCCACCCGTCAGCGAACGCCCAGCACCGCCGAAAGCGCAGTCGGCACCACGACCTGTCAAGCCGCCGCCACCCCCGCCACCAAGAAAGGAGAGTTAATATGGCCGCAGACAAGCCCTCGCAAAAAAAGCAAATGAGGAAATTAGCGATGGATGGTGCTATAAAGAAGACTGAAAACCCCCCGCCTACCAATCAACGACCGCCGCCGCCTAAGGCGCAAGCCACAGCCCCTTCCAAGCCGAAGAAGGAGTGCTAACCTTGCCGGCCTAACCATCCGCGTCGCCACGGCAGCAACGGGAGAAGATGGAAGCGAGCGTAGCCCAGACCGCCGACTTTAGAGTGGGGTGCGGCCCGCCGACGCAAACCGCACGCGGCGGCATGAAAGCGGTCGCCGCCGTTAAGAGCTTATCCCATGGCTTACGCCGAACCCTACACCAGCCGAACGTTGTGTCGCCGCTTGCACTACAAAATTTTGGTATCCGGCCTACGCGCGCTACGGCTCGCTAGAGAACGACGAACGGAAATGATCACGGAGATACCCACCGCATGGAGTTCCAGGCAGCAGGCCTCAATCAGTTTAACTAGCGTGGCAGATCGCTATGCAGACCTGAGGCTATGTACAGGCTGATAACACTCTCGATGGGAGCGCCGACCAAGAGTAACAAGGTCAAAGGAGTATAGATTAAGTCACAGCCTGCACTGGCAAATTCCTTTAGCCTTATCCAGCAAGACATGGAGATGGCACTCAAGGGGCGCATAGCCTCGATTTCCCCTTCCTGCTCATTACGCGCGATCCGAAGGACTGGCCAAAAGGAGTCGACACCGGAACAGTGCCGTTCAGTGAGTTCAGGACGATCGACGCTGCAGTCCCTGGTCAAGGTTTATAACTCATTCTCGTTGGATCCATTCGGCGAGGACTTTCGCAGATTTTGGGAGGACGTCCGGCGGCATCGAAACAAGATCATGCACTCCGTATCGCCTAAATCGTTCGATCCAGCTACCTGGTGAGAGCTCTATTGACTGCGGCCCAAACGCTATTTGCCGAGGTCCGCTGGCCCCAGCGCCTGCTCGACATGGAGGAAGAGGGTAAATACGCTGCCTACGGCCTGAATGACAGCGTGCAGAACATTGTGATGCGGCAGATCGACATCGCGATGCGCCATTTAACAACGGCCGAGAAGAAGCGCTTCTTCGGCTATGACGTCAGGCGCCGCTCGTATCTTTGCCCGATGTGTTACCACCGTGCCAACCGGGATTGGCAGGAGACATGGCCCAAACTGGCTCAATTTCCGTCAAAATCTACAGGCAATAGAGCACTCCATTGCGTAGTGTGCAACGAAACAGTCGCAGTTGAACGCATCGCATGCACGAACCCTGTCTGCAAAGGTGACGCTTATCTCGAAGGTAGATGCCTCTCCTGCGTGTGGTCGCAAGACAATCCGCACGGATTCCGTTGGGTCTCATAGACGAGAAGCTAGGCGACGGCCATCGTTATTCGTTCATATTTGTGCGCAGCAAAAATGAAACGTTCGACGATCAGCATCTGGTGGACGACGAGGCAGCCAAGGAGCATGCACGTCTAGCGATGCTCGCGCCGCATCTTGCGGGTTGGGAGTTAGTGAAGGTGCATCATCAACAGAGCGGAGAAATGGGGTGGGGTCGGTTGCTCGGCACCTGGGTTCGTTGTGTGGATGGGCTCAGGTGGGAGGTTGGAGGCGATGCCTACATCCGTGGCTCGCATTAACCGTCCGGTTCCGCGATCATCCGATCGGCGGCCTAGCGAGCGTAGCCCGGGCCGCCGCCCCCCTTGTAGGGCGGGTGTAACCCGGCGACGCAAGCCGCTCACGGCACCGCCGATGCAGCCTCCGCAGTTGGGACTTGTCACCGCCGCGGCTCATGATGGAAATCCTCGGCCGGTCGAACGTTGCGTCGGCGGGTTGCACCCGCCCTACGACGGTTTCGTGTCCGGGCTACGCCTGCTGTATCCGATTGATTGGGCGATGGAGGGTCTTGGAGTGGCCGATACCGGCGAGCGGTTGTGACTTGCGTTGGTGGGCTAAAGCCCACCCTACGACTTGCTACGACTTGCGGAGCACCGTGCCAAACCCCCGCGCGATGCCACTCCGTCTAGCGTCGTCGTTTTCGGCCTTTGATGGTGGCCAGAAGGATGGCGAAGACGCCTCCGGCGAGCAGCAGCCAGAGGTCGCGGCTTATCGTGAGATCGAGGGACGTGAGGTGGAGGGTGAGCGTGGCCTGTCTCCCTTCGCGCATGCTCACGTCTTAAGCACCCGGAAGTGTGCCGTTGGTTAATGCGCTGCATCAAACCTCGTCCTCGGTGTGGCGATTTTCCGCCGCCAAAAGTTGACACCGTTAAGGTGTGGCGCATGGGCGATCACCTCGCGGGTGGGCCGTCTGGCAAATAGCAAGCGTAGCCCGGGGCGCCGCCCCCCTTGTAGGGCGGGTGTAACCCCCCGACGCAAGCCGCACACGGCACCGCCGATGCAGCCTCCGCAGTTGGGACTTGTCACCGCCGTGGCTCATGATGGAAATCCTCGGCCGGTCAAACGTTGCGTCGGCGGGTTGCACCCGCCCTACGACGGTTTCGTGTCCGGGCTACGCCTGCTGCAACGAGATCGTCTGCACTTTCCGGCGGAGACAATTCATGTTTGTCGCGATCGTCCTGGCCGTCTGGTATGCCTATATCGCTTTCCTGTTCGTCGCCCCTGTCGCGGTCGGCGCGGTCCTGATCTGGAGGGGGCGGCGTCGTCACAAAGCCGTTCTCGTCGCGGCAGGCGTTGTCTGTGCGGTCTTCCCCGAAGCCTATTATTTTCTCGACCCGCCAATTTCCCATCTCGCGAACCAATCCAGGGCGACCCGGCTTGCCGCGCTGCCGCGCGTGAAGCTCACCAACGAAGACACCCGGACACTCGTCTTGAGAAGCTACCTGACGAGCATGGAGGAAACCGTCCTGTTGCAGACAGGCGGCTTCGACAGGATCATTACATTTACCGACTACGGCGACCACCTGCGCCGGGGCAAGACCGACGTTTCGGTTGCCGCTACCGTCCTGACCGCAAGCCGCGCGCCCGGCTGCGAAACTCTCACCTACGCGCTGTGGGCCAAGAAACTGCACAGCTTCGACCACAAGCTTGCGGCAAGCTGTCTTGCAACGACATCCGAACACCTTCGACTGGACGAAATTCTCGGCATGGATTCAGTCGTCTACGCGTCCGACAACGAGACTTCGCTGCTGCGTCCCGGGACCACATTCGCCGGCGGAGCCTACGAGTTGCGGCACCGGCACGAAGGGCGCGACGAGCTCATCGCCTACGCCGAGGAGCTGAGGGTCGAACGGCAGATATCCCCGTTCTGCCTTCCCGTGATGCCGTGCCTCCAACCTGTCCGGCAAGCGAGCATCGACCGTCTGAAGTTCCTTCTGGAATTCGCTGGCCCGGTCCTGAAGCTCGACAGTCAAGAGGTTTCCAACGCCAAGAAGCCATCGGGGATCATTTGGTCATCTGGCAGCGAGCGGAGGGCGGACGAGCGAAGCGCATCCGCCGTCGCAAATCGCCAGCGGCAAAAGCGTGGGCAGAACGAACGTGCCTGTGGGGAGCGCCGGAACGGCGGATGACGCTTCGCTTATCCGCCCTACAGGATGTCGGTCGTGCGGCGTTTCGCCCTGTTGTGCCTGCCGAAGCCGATGCCCGAAGGAAACGTTGACCGGCCCGGGCAGGGCGGAGATGCCGCCCCTCGCCATCCGGGCCTCCGCTTCCGCGCGTGCCGCTTGCAATGCCGCCCGCCACCCCGCATATGGGTCGGGCGGGGCTGCCCGGTGCGTCAGGCAACAACATCCCCGGGGCCGATAGCAACCTCCCGGGGGCTGGCGCTGTCGTGATCTTGGTCACGGTACCTGGCTCCCACCTGCAAACGCAGGCTCTGGGAGGATGAAACGCCAACGGCCAGGGCGGCTCCGCACTTTTCTCCCCGCCACACTGCCATGCCCGATATCGAGATAGCGAAACGCGAGGCTCGGGCTCGGGCGCTGGCGGCGCGCGCCGGGTGCGACCCGGCGCTCGGCGCCGAGTTGGCGCGGCATGTGATCGATGAAATAAAACTGCCGCCGGGCGCCGTCGTGTCCGGCTTCTGGCCGATGCGGGGGAGATCGATAGTCTGCCCCTGCTGACGGCGCTGCACGCACGCGGCCACCCCATCGTGCTGCCGTCACGCCGAAACGCGGCAACCCGCTGATCTTCCGCCATTGGCGCCCCGGCGACGAGATGGTGCGCGAGCGGTTCGGCACTTTTCGTCCGATCGGCGAGATCGGCATGCCCGATATCCTGCTCGTGCCGCTGCTGGCGTTCGACCGGCGCGGCTACCGGCTGGGCTACGGCGGCGGCTACTACGACCGCACGCTGCCGCTGCTGCCGCATGCGATCGCGATCGGCTGCGCGTTCGCGGCACAGGAAGTTGCCGGAAGTGCCGATCTCCCCGCACGACGTGGCGGCTGGACGCGGTCGCGACCGAGCGCGGCGTGATCCGCTGCAAGGACGCCTGAATGCGCATCCTGTTCCTCGGCGACGTGGTCGGCCGCAGCGGCCGCGACGCGGTGGTGGCGGCGCTGCCGAGGCTGCGCGCCGACCTGCGCGTCGACCTCGGCGATGGTGAACGCCGAGAACGCCTCGCACGGGTTCGGGCTCGGCACCCGACATGGCGCGCGGCGCTGTTCGCGGCGGGCGCGGACGCGATCACGCTGGGCAACCACGCCTGGGACCGCAAGGAGATCATTCCGTATCATCGCCGAGACGCCGCGGCTGCTCCGGCCGCTGAATATCCCGCCGGGTACGCCGGGCGCCGGCACCGTGGTGGTGGAGCTGCGCGACGGGCGCCGGGCGCTGGTGCTGCAGGCGATGGGGCGGCTGTTCATGGACGCGCTGGATTGCCCGTTCCGCGGCACCGCGGTCGGAGCTGGCGCGGTACCGGCTGGGCGGGCACGGTCGCAGGCCGTGGTGATCGGACTTCCACGCCGAGGCGTCGAGCGAGAAGATGGCGTTCGGGCATTCGTTCGACGGGCAGGCGTCAGCCTGATCGTCGGCACCCATACGCACACTGCCACCTCCGCCGACGCCCAGATCCTGCCGGGCGGCACCGCGTATCCAGTCGGACGCCGGCATGTGCGGCGACTATGACAGCGTGATCGGCATGGTGAAGGACGGCGCGACCATCCGGTTCTGGCGCAAGATGCCCGGCGAGAGACTGGACCCGGCGGAGGGCGAGGCGACGGTCTGCGGCGTGTTCGTCGAGACCGACGACGCGACCGGGCTGGCGCGGCGCATCGAGCCGGTGCGGCAAGGAGGACGGTTGTCGAAAACCCTGCCGGTGGTGTAACCAAAAGGCGAGGGGCGCTGCCCCTCGACCCCGGCAAAGGCATAGCCTTTGCAATCCGCTTTTCAGTATTGGGGTCTGGGGCCGCCGGCCCCAGCGGGTCGAGGGCGGAGCCCTCGCCTTGATTTGGTGAGGACGAGATGGCCGGCCATTCGCAGTTCAAGAACATCATGCACCGCAAGGGCGCGCAGGACGTGCGGCGCGCCCGGCAGTTCGCAAAACTGATCCGCGAGATCACGGTCTCGGCGAAGATCGGGCTGCCCGACCTCGCGGCCAACCCGCGCCTGCGCTCGGCCGTGCTCGCGGCGCGCAAGGAGAACATGCCCAAGGACACGATCGACCGCGCCATCAAGAAGGCCGCCGGCGCCGCCGCCGGCGAGGATTACGTGGAGGTCCGCTACGAGGGCTACGGGCCGGCGGGCGTCGCGGTGATCGTCGAGGCGCTGACCGACAACCGCAACCGCACCGCGGGCGACCTGCGGTCGGCGTTCGCCAAGAACGGCGGGGCGCTGGGCGAGACCAATTCCGTATCTTTTCTGTTCTCCCGGCTCGGCGTGGTGCGCTACCCGACGAAGGCGGCCAGCGAGGATTCTGTCCTTGAGGCTGCGATCGAGGCTGGAGCAGACAACGTGGAAAGCGGCCCGGACGGGCACGAAGTGACCACGTCCGTGGAGGATTTCTTCGCCGTGCGCGATGCATTGGAACAGAAATTCGGCGAGGCGGAATTGGCAAAACTGGAGTGGCGGCCGACGACCTCGGTGACACTGGACGAGGAGCGCGGGGCGGCGGTGCTGAAATTGCTCGACGCATTGGAAGACAACGACGACGTGCAGAACGTGTTTGCCAATTTCGATATTCCCGAGGCGGTGATGCAGAAGCTGTCGGCGTGAGCATGTCCGTTTGGGCGGACCCCTCCTCCCGGCCTCCTCCCGCAAGGGGAGGAGGAGAAGGAAGCCCCCTCCCCTTGCGGGAGGGGGTTGGGGTAGGGGTCGCGCGTCATGAGTGACGGAAGAAAATGGCGCGTCTTCTCGGCATTGATCCGGGCCTGCGGTTCACCGGCTGGGGGCTGGTGCAGGTCGAGGGCAACCGGCTGCGCCACATCGCCGACGGGGTGATCGCGACCGATGCCGACACCGGCGTGCCGGAGCGGCTGTGCGCGCTGCACCACGCGCTGCTGGCACTGATCGCCGAGTACCGGCCGGACGAGGCGGCGGTCGAGGAAACCTACGTCAACCGCAACGGCACGGCGACGCTGAAGCTCGGCTACGCGCGCGGCGTCGCGTTGCTGGCGCCGGCGCTGGCGGGCATTCCGGTGGCGGAATACGGCGCGAAATCGGTGAAGTTGTCGGTGGTGGGGACTGGCGGCGCGGACAAGCATCAGGTGCAGGAGATGGTGCGCCGGCTGCTGCCGGGCTCGCTGATCCGGCGCGCGGATGCGGCGGACGCGCTGGCGGTCGCGATCTGCCATGCGCACCACCGCGCGACCCAGTTGCGTTGGGCTGCAGGGGCGCGCGCATGATCGCCAAGCTCACCGGCCGGATCGAGGCGATCGAGGACGGGCGCTGCGTGGTCGACGTGAACGGCGTCGGCTATCTGGTGCAGGCCTCGACGCGCACGCTTGCGAGCCTGCCGGCAGGCGGCGAGGCGGCGCTGCTGATCGAGACGCATGTGCGCGAGGACGCCATTCTGCTTTACGGTTTCGCCGATCCGGCGGAACGCGACTGGTTCCGGTTGCTGACCACGGTGCAGGGCGTGGGCGGCAAGGTGGCGCTGGGCGTGCTTTCTGCGCTTTCGCCGCGCGATCTGGTCTCGGCGATCCAGGCCGGCGACCGGGCGAGCCTGACGCGGGCGCCGGGCGTCGGCCCGAAACTGGCGATCCGGCTGCTGACGGAGTTGCGCGAGAAGGCGGGGGCGATGCCGGTGGGCGTGGCGTTCTCGCCGGCGATCCCGGTGCCGGCGGGCGGGGTGGCGGCGGATGCGCTTTCTGCTCTTGTCCATCTCGGCTATCGGCGACCCGAGGCACAGGCGGCGGTCGCAAAAGCGACAGAGCGGCTCGGCGAGGCAGCGGCGCTCGATGCGGTGATCCGCGAGTCGCTGCGGGAGTTGGCGCGATGAATTTGAGCGAAGATTCGCCACATGATACCCTGCCCGACGACACAGGACGGAACATCATGCCCGACACCCAGGACATCGACGAGCTACTCGATGCGGAGACGGAGTTTCGCCGTAGATTGGCCCGAAAACTCGCCGCGCGGGGCTACGAAGGGGCCGCACTCGCGCAAAAGATTGAGGAGTTGTTACGCCTCGAAATCCCGCTTCGCCTCCCGCGTGAAGATCCGCCGCCGCTGTGACAGGCGACGACCGTTTCTCGCTGATCATCGGCGACTTCTTCAATCTGTATAATTCGGCGGTCCTGCGAGTAGGAACTCACCCGATGTGGGTTGCGGCGACGTGCCGCCGATCGCTCGCGGTGCTGCGTGCATACAAACCGGCTGACGAAGGCCAGGAAATCCTGATTGAAACAGCGATCGAGCAGTTCGAGTAACTGCTCCGCCGGGTAGGCGCTCCTTGAACGCAGAATCGGCCATACCCGTGGGTTGGGATCGTGACCCATGAGCGGCCGCAAGCCGCCCGGCGGGGGGGAACCGCCGGACAAGGACCGCACCGTCTCGCCGGCGCGGGCCGAGGAGGACGCGGCCGAGGCGAGCCTTCGCCCCCAGACGCTCGCCGAATTCATCGGCCAGCGCGCCAGCCGGGAAAACCTCGCCGTGTTCATCGAAGCCGCCCGCGCCCGCGGCGAGGCGATGGACCACGTGCTGCTGCACGGGCCGCCGGGCCTCGGCAAGACCACGCTCGCCCAGATCGTCGCCCGCGAACTCGGGGTCGGGTTTCGCGCCACCTCCGGTCCGGTGATCCAGCGCGCCGGCGACCTTGCGGCGATCCTGACCAACCTGCAGCCGCGCGACGTGCTGTTCATCGACGAAATCCACCGCCTTCAGCCCGCCATAGAGGAGGTGCTGTATCCGGCGATGGAGGATTTTCAACTGGATCTGATCATCGGCGAGGGGCCGGCGGCGCGCAGCGTGCGGATCGACCTCGCGCCGTTCACGCTGGTCGGCGCCACCACGCGCGCCGGGCTGCTGGCGACGCCGCTGCGCGACCGCTTCGGGATTCCTCTGCGGCTGGTCTTCTACACGCCCGAGGAACTGCGGCTGATCGTCACGCGCGGCGCTGAGAAGCTGAACGTCGCGATGACCGCGGACGGCGCGGAAGAAATAGCAAAACGGTCGCGCGGCACGCCGCGGATCGCCGGGCGGCTGCTGCGCCGGGTGCGCGATTTCGCCCATGTGCAGAAGGACTCGCCGGTCGACCGCGCGATCGCCGACGCCTCGCTGCGCCGGCTGGAGGTCGACGCGCTCGGGCTCGATGCGATGGATCGGCGCTACCTGCGCCGGATCGCCGAGCACCACGCCGGCGGCCCGGTGGGCGTCGAGACGCTGGCGGCGGCGCTGGCGGAGGCGCGCGACACGCTCGAGGAGGTGGTCGAACCCTTCCTGATCCAGGAGGGGCTCGTGCTGCGCACCAGCCGCGGCCGGGTGCTGGCGGAGCGCGGCTGGAGGCATCTCGGGCTGATCCGGCCGGCCGGCGCGCAGCCGCAGCTCGACCTTCTGGCGGAAGATGAATGAACCGTTACACGGCGCCCACGCTGCGGGAGGGCGCGCACCATTATGAGTGCCGGGTGTATTTCGAGGACACCGATGCGGCTGGGGTCGTGTACTACGCCAACTACCTGAGACTGGCCGAACGCGCGCGCACCGAGGCGCTGCGCGACCTGGGCGTATCGCACGCGGAACTGACCGCGCAGCATGGCCTTATCTTCTTTGTGCGGCGCGCAAAGCTGGACTATCTCCACCCCGCGCGCCTGGACAACTCGCTCGTCGTGGCGACGCGGCCGCTGGCCATCGGTGCCGCTTCCGTCGAGCTTCGGCAAACGTTCCACCGCTCGGGGGACGCCGGCCGGCGACTCGTGGTCGCGGATATCCTGCTGGCGTGCGCGCGCGCGTCCGACATGCGGCCGGCGCGGATGCCGGTGCGCTGGCGCGAGGCGCTCAAGGGGCTGCTGGAGCCGGGTGACGGCTTGGCGCCCGGCGTGGGGTGAGAGGGAAGAAGAGTGGACCAGGCGGTTGAAGCGACGAATCTGGGGGCCGCGACCAGCGACCTCTCCATCCTCGGGCTGTTCCTGCAGGCGGACATCGTCGTCAAGGTGGTGATGATCGCCCTGCTGCTGGCGAGCGTGTGGGTGTGGGCGATCGTGTTCGAGAAGGTCAGCACGCTGCGCCGCGCCGAGAAAGCGGCCGACGGGTTCGAGGAGCGGTTCTGGTCCGGCGGCAGCCTCGACGAGCTGTTCGACGAGGAGGGGCAGAAGCCCGAGCACCCGATGGCCTCGGTGTTCGGCGCGGCGATGACCGAGTGGCGCCGCAGCCTGCGCGTCGCCGGCGCCGATATCGGCCACACCGCGGCGCGCGACCGGGTCGAGCGGGCGATGTCGGTCACCATCCAGCGCGAGATGGACCGCATGGAGAAGTGGATGATTTTTCTCGCGTCCGTCGGCTCGACCGCGCCGTTCATCGGGCTGTTCGGCACGGTCTGGGGCATCATGCACTCGTTTTCGGCGATCGCCGCGATGCACAACACCAATCTCGCCGTGGTCGCGCCGGGCATCGCCGAGGCGCTGTTCGCGACCGCGATCGGCCTGGTGGCCGCGATCCCGGCGGTGCTCGCCTACAACAAGATTTCGACCGATCTGGGCCGGTTCGCCGGGCGGCTGGAGGGGTTCGCCACCGAATTCGGCGCGATCCTGTCGCGGCAGAGCGAGGAGCGGGCGTGATGGTGCGAGCCTCCCACAAGTCCATCTCCGCCCCCGGGGGCGGAGATGGATTTAGGATGAGGTGGGGGAAGCCCCGACTTTCGGTCGAGCGTCCGTGTGTCCCCCACCTCACCCCGACCCTCTCCGCCCCCAAGGGCGGAGAGGGGGCAGATGGCGGAGGGCGCTGAGATGGCGGTCTCGGTGGGCGGCGGGAGCTACGGGAACGGCAACGGCCGGCGGCGGCCCGGGCGCTACCGGCCGCTGGCGGAGATCAACGTCACGCCGCTGGTCGACGTGATGCTGGTGCTGCTGATCATCTTCATGGTGACCGCGCCGCTGATGAGCACCGCGGTCAACGTCGACCTGCCGAAGGTCTCGACCACGCCGGTCGCGCAGGACAGCGAGCCGTTGACCGTCTCGGTCGACGCGCAGGGGCAGATCTGGCTGCAGGACCAGAAGGTCGACCTCAACGACCTCGTCGGCAAGCTGGTGGCGATCTCGACGAACGACAAGGACCGGCGGATCTTCGTGCGCGGCGACAAGGCCAACCAGTACGGCCGGATCATCGAGGTGATGGGCGCGATCGTGATGGGCGGCTTCACCAAGGCGGCGCTGCTGAGCGAACCGCCGGCCACCTTGCCGGGCGGCGCACTGCCGAGCGGCACGGCGCCGACGCCGCCCGCGACGCCGCCGGCGACGCCGGTCGCGCCGCTGCCGGTGCAGTCGCCGAAGCAGGGCGGTTGACGAGGGGCCGGCATGGCTCGCGAACTCACGCGTGGCGCGACGGCTTCGGCGGCCCTGCATCTGCTGCTGCTCGCGGCGCTGCTGCTCGGCCTGCCGCACGCGCGGCCGGAGGACGAGCCGCCGGAGACCGAGGTGGAGATGGCGTTCACGCCCGGGCCGGTGGCGCAGCCCAGTCACGGCGAGGTGTCGACCGAGCCGCCCGCCGTCGCGCGCCTGGCGGACACGAGCCTGGCGCCGCCGGCCGAGAAGCAGCCCGACAAGAACCGGCCGAACGCACCGCCACCGCCTCCGCCGCCGCCACCACCGCCGCCCCCTCCGCCGCCGCCCGCGGTGGCGCCGGTGGTGCCGCCGCTGCCGACGCCGCCGCTGCCGCCGACCAATACGCAGCCGGCGCCCTCGCGCGCTCCGCCGACCCAGCCCGCGACGCAGCCGCCGCCGCCGACCAATCCGACGCAGCAGCAGACCTCGGTGCCGTCCCCGTCGCTGCCGCTGCCGCCGCTGCAGCCCGCGACGACGTCCGACGGGGTGGCGCTGCCGCCGCCGCCGGTTCAGCCCGTCAAGCCGATGACGACGCAGTTCGCGGTGAACCAGCCGCCGCCGACGCAGCCGGCGCACACCCAGACGCCGCCGACCCAGCCGCCGCAGCCGCCGACGGCCAAGCTGCCGACGCCGCCCGTGCCGGTGCCGCCACCGCCCACCACGCCCGCCGAGGCGAAGACGCCGCCCCAGACCCAGTCCCTGAAGACCGCGGCGATCCCGACCCCGAGCGCGCCGACCCCGAGCACCTCGCAGACCGCGGCAGCGTCGGAAGCGCTGCCGACGCCGCCGATCCCGGTGCCGCCGCCGCCCTTGCCCTCTCCGCTCAGCGCCACCTCGCAGCCGAACCCGACCAAGAACGCGACGCCGAACAGCACCGAGACCGACAACACGCTGGAGAAAGTGCTGGCGCGGCTGCAGAAGCAGGACAAGCCGCCGACCGCAAAGGTCAATCCCGCGCAGGGCGGCGCACCCAAGTCCGGCGGGTCGCCGACCTCCAACATCACCGACAAGCTCTCGGTCGAGCAGCGCGGCGCGATCGGCGACAAGGTGCGCGAGTGCTGGACCAAGGACGCCGGCGCGCTCGACGGCGACAAGCTCAGCGTCGTGCTGACGGTCAAGACGCGGCCGGGCGGGATCGCCTTCGACGCCACCGTCGCACCCGAGGACGAGCGGCGGATGACCGACCCGCGCTTCCGCGCCTTCGCCGAGCGCGCCGTGCGCGCGGTGCTCGACGCGCGCTGCGCCACCCTGCCGTTGCCCAAGGACAAGCTCGCCTCGGTCGCCGAGCTGACGTTCCGCTTCCGTCCATGAGGACCGCGTTGCCATGACCAAAATCGCCCATGACCAACCGGAAGGTATCCCGATGACCCAGCGCTCCCCTGAACCCGGCCTGCGTTCCCTCGGCAGGCGGGACCTGGTCGCGCGCTCGGCGGCACTGCTGGCGGCCCCGCTGCTCGCCCCGGCTGCCGCGTTGGCGCAACAGACGCAAGCGGCCGCGCCGCCGGCGAACACGGCCGTGATCGACGTCGATCGCGCGCGCATCGCGCCGATCCCGATCGCGCTGCCGGCGCTCGTCGGCACGGGCGGCGAGACCGAGCAGCTCGGCCGCGACATCGCCGGCGTGATCACCAACAACCTTGGCCGCTCCGGCCTGTTCAAGCCGATCGACCCGGCGGCCTTCCTCAACGCCGGCGCCTCGCCCGACACGCCCAACCTGCAGAACTGGAAGGCGATCGGCGCGCAGGCGCTGGTGACCGGGCGCGTCGGCAGCGAGGGCGGCGACAAGCTGCGCGTCGAGTTCCGGCTGTGGGACGTGCTGCCGGGCCAGCAGATCCAGGGCACCGCCTACACCACGACGCAGAGCAACTGGCGCCGCATCGCGCACATCATCAGCGACGTGATCTACGAGCGGCTGCTCGGCGAGAAGGGCTATTTCGACACGCGGATCGTCTACGTCTCCGGCACCGGGCCGCGCGACCGGCGGATCAAGCGGCTCGCGATCATGGACCAGGACGGCGAGAACAACCGCTTCCTGACCGACGGCAGCTTCATGGCGCTGACGCCGCGGTTCCACCCGACGCGCGACGAGATCGCGTTCATGAGCTACGTGCGCAACAAGCCGCGCGTCTACCTGTTCGACCTCGGCACCGGGCACCAGCAACTGCTCGGCGATTTTTCCGGCATCACGCTGTCGCCGCGGTTCAGCCCGGACGGCGCCAGCGTGATCATGGCGCAGACCACCAATTCCGGGTCCGACATCTACCAGGTCGAGCTCGGCAGCATGCGGCCGCGGCGGCTCACCGATTCGGGCGCGATCGACGTCTCGCCCTGTTTCAGCCCGGACGGCGGCCAGATCGTGTTCAACTCCGACCGCGACGGTGACCAACAATTGTACATCATGGCGGCCGACGGCTCCGGGGTGAAGCGGATCAGCTTCGGGCAGGGGCGCTACGCGACCCCGGTGTGGTCGCCGCGCGGCGATTTGATCGCGTTCACGCGGTTCGGCGGCAACACGTTCGCGATTGGCGTGATGCACCCGGACGGCACCGGCGAAAGAATCCTGTCCGAAAGTTACTACATGGAAGGCCCGACTTTTGCGCCGAACGGACGGGTGATCATGTTCTACCGCGAGACCGCGGCGACCGACCGCACCGGCCGGGGCTTCTCCGCTCACCTCGTTTCTATCGATATCACCGGCTTCAACGAGCGCCAGGTGATCACGCCGACCGACGCCTCCGACCCGGCATGGTCGCCGCTGCTGTCCTAGACCTGGGGTGCCGACCGAGTGTGGCGGACATGGATGGGATGTGTCCCTTCAATGACACAGATCCTTGACCGACCTTGTTTCATCGCGCTAAGCGCCGCATTGTGTATTGCGAACGGCGCTTCCCCGGGGGCTGTCGATCCGTGGATACAGCCGTTCTCTCCATGCCTGCAGACCCTCGCGGCAGCGCCAAGGGGGCTGCGTCCGTTCGGACCTCTTCCAAGGAAGCAAGTGAAATGAACATTCAGACTATGGGCGCCCTGGCCGCGTTGGCACTGCTCGCCGCGTGCTCGTCTGAGGATACCATGATGAAGCCGATGGCGCCGGCCGCCGCCGCCCCGGCGCCGGCCATGGGCATCGTGCCGGGCAGCGAGGAAGACCTGAAGGCGAACGTCGGCGATCGCGTGTTCTTCGACTTCGACCGCTCGGCGATCAAGGGCGACCAGGCGCCGACGCTGGACCGGCAGGCCGCCTGGCTCGGCAAGTACGCGCAGGTCAACGTGCAGATCTCCGGCAACTGCGACGACCGCGGCACCGAAGAGTACAACATCGCGCTCGGCCAGCGCCGCGCCAACGCGGCTCGCGACTACCTGGTCGCCAAGGGCGTCGCCAGCGCCCGCATGACCACGATCAGCTACGGCAAGGACCGCCCGGTCGCACTCGGCGACAACGAGGCCGCCTGGGCGCAGAACCGCAACGCCATCACCGAAGTGAAGTAAGGCGGGTCCGCTCGGCCGGGCATCGCCCGGCCGCGCTTGAGGTGCCCGAACGTGCAGGACCGGCGGCCGTGTGCCGCCGGTTTTTTGCGCCCTTGCGGTGGCGCGGAACAACCGCTTCCATGCGGCCGGACAACCGCTGCGCGACCGATTCGCGGGTCGCACGGCGCGGCCATGGACCGCATAGGAAAAAATCGAAATGAACATCAGGACTTTCGGCGCCGTGGCCGCGTTGGTCGCGTTGGCCTCGTGCTCGGCCGACGACGGCAACAAGGTGGCCGGTGGTCCGCCCGCCGCGGCCCCGGCCGGATCGGCCATGTCCGTCGTGCCGGGCAGCGAGGAAGACCTGAAGGCGAATGTCGGCGACCGCGTGTTTTTCGCGCTCGACCGGTCCAACATCAAGGGCGATCAGGCGCCGACGCTGGACCGGCAGGCCGGGTGGCTCGGCAAGTACGGGCAGGTCAGCGTGCAGATCTCCGGCAACTGCGACGACCGCGGCACCGAAGAGTACAACATCGCGCTCGGCCAGCGCCGCGCCAACGCCGCCCGCGACTACCTCGTCGCCAAGGGCGTCGCTGGCGCACGCATGGCCACGATCAGCTACGGCAAGGACCGCCCGGTCGCACTCGGCGACAACGAGGCCGCCTGGGCGCAGAACCGCAACGCCATCACCGAAGTGAAGTAGGCCGGGCCGGCCCGGCGCCGCCGGTTTTTTGCGCCCTTGCGGCGGCGCGGAACAAACGCTTCCATGCGGCCGGACAACGGCTGCGCGACCGATTCGCGTGTCGCGGGGCAGGGCCACGGACCGCAAGGAAGACACCGCAATGGACATCAGGACTGTAGGTGCCCTGGCCGCGCTGGCGCTGCTCGCCGCATGCGCCGAAGGGCCGCCGATGACCACCGGCGTGCAGGCCGGCGGCGGCGCGGGCGGGCCGGTCATGGTGACCGCGGCGCCGGGCGGCTATGGAGCCCTGAAGGCCGTCGGCGACCGGGTGTTCTTCGATTTCGACCGCTCCGCGATCCGGCCGGACGGGCGGCTGGTGCTCGACAAGCAGGCTGCGTGGCTGGCCAGGAACCCGCAGGTCAGCGTGCAGATCGCCGGCAACTGCGACGAGCGGGGCACCGAGGAATACAACCTCGCACTCGGCCAGCGTCGCGCCAACGCCGCCCGCAACTTTCTGGTGGCCAAGGGCGTGCCGGCCGCACGCATCGGCACGATCAGCTACGGCAAGGACCGCCCGGTCGCGCTCGGCTCGAACGAGGCGGCGTGGGCGCAGAACCGCAACGCGATCACCGAAGTGAAGTAGCCTGCGGCGGACCGGCGGGCGTTTCCCGTGCTGGGGCGGTGAAGGAGACCCGCATGAAGGCGGTGCTTGTTGCCATTTGTCTGGGGCTCGCCGGGATGCTCGCGCTGCCGCCGGGGCCGGCGCGGGCGCAGGAAACCCGCGAGACCATCGCGCTGCAGAACCAGATCCTGGAGCTGCGCCAGGAAGTCCAGCAGTTGCGCGACCAGGTGGCGCGCCTGCAGGCCGGCGGCGGCTCGTCGCTCGGCGGCTACCAGCAGCCGGCCCCGGCGCCCGACACGACGGCGCAGCCGCCCGACCTGATGGCGCAGGTGCTGAGCCGGGTGCAGCAGCTGGAGGAGCAGGTGCGCACGCTGCGCGGCCGGATCGATGAGGTCGACAACGCGCGGCAGCGGGACAGCGACAACCTGGCCAAGCAGATCGGCGACCTCAATTTCAAGATCGACAACGGCGGCGCCGCAGCGCCGGGCGCGCCGCCGGGCGCTCCCGGCCCGCGCCCGGCGACGATGAGCCCGCCGCCCGGCAATCTCGGCGCGGTGCCGGCCGGCGGGGGCGACATGCCGCCGCCGCCCCCACCGCCGCCGGTCAAGCGCACGCCGGAGATGATCCTGCAGGAGGGCAACGCGGCGCTCGCGCGCAAGGAGTTCCTCATTGCCGAGGCCGCGGCCAAGGCGGCGCTGGCGGATGGTGGCCCGCGCGCGACCGACGCGCAGTTCCTGCTCGCCCGGGCGCTCTATGGGGCGCGCGACTTCTCCGGCGCCGCGGTCGCGTTCGACGAGACCTACAAGCGCAGCAAGACCGGCACGCACGCGCCCGATGCGCTGCTCGGCCTCGCCGACGCGCTGACCGCGATCCAGGAGAAGAAGGCGGCCTGCCAGACGCTCGAGAAGCTCGCGGCCGAGTTCCCGGCGCTGCGCCAGGACCTGAAGGTGCGGGCGGCGGTCGCGCGGCGCGACGCGGCGTGCCATTGACCGGCGCGTGGATGCGCTGACCGAGGCGGACTTTGCCGCGCTGATGGCGCCGCTCGGGCCGTTCGAGCGGCGGCCGGTGCTGGCGGTCGCGGTCTCGGGCGGCGCCGACAGCATGGCGCTGGCGCTGCTCGCCGACGCCTGGGCGCGGGCGCGCGGCGGCTCGGTGCGCGCGCTGATCGTCGAGCACGGGTTGCGCGCGGAATCGGCGGCCGAGGCGGAATTGACCCGGCAGCGCCTGGACCGGCGCGGCATCTTTGCCAATGTGCTGCCGCTCGCCGGTCTGGCGCGGGGTCCGGCGCTGGCGGCGCGGGCGCGCAGGGCCAGGTACGCGGCATTGGAGGCTGCCTGCGCGGCGGCCGGCGTGCTGCACCTTCTGCTGGGCCACCACGCCGGCGATCAGGCGGAGACGGTGGCGATGCGCCGGCTCGCCGGCAGCGGCCCGGACGGGCTTGCGGCGATGGCGGCGCTCGCCGAGACCGAAAATGTCCGGCTGCTGCGGCCGTTGCTCATGGTGCCGCCCGGCCGCCTGCGCGCGACGCTGCGCGCGGCCGGGCAGGACTGGGTCGAGGACCCCTCGAACGCCGACCTCACGACGCTGCGGGCGCGGCTGCGGGCGCGGCTCGCCGACCGGGACGGCGCGAGCCCGGCAACCCGCGCCACGGTTGCCGGCGCCTGCGCGCGCGGCCGGGCAGCGGGCGCTGCGGGAGCGCGCGTCGGCGGCGCTGCTGGCGCGGCGGGTACGGCTCGCGCCCGAGGGGTTTGCGGTGCTGGCGCCCGGCGGCCTGACGGCGGACGCGCTGGCCGCGCTGGTGCGGACGCTGGGCGGCGCCGCCTGGCCGCCGTCGCCGGCGCGGGTGCAGGCGTTGGCGGCCAGTTTTCGCGCCGCGACGCTGGGCGGCGTGCGCGTGCTGCCGGCCGGAAAGCTGCATCCGGGCGGCTGGCTGCTGGTGCGGGAGGCGGCCGCGCTGGCGCCGCCGATCCCGGCCGCCGCCGCGGCGCGGTGGGACGGGCGGTTCCGCCTGGACTGGGCGGCGTCGCCACCGGCCGGCACCGAGATCGGCGCGCTGGCGGCCGATGCCGCCGGGCTCCGCAGCGCCTCCGACCTGCCGGCTTCGGTGCTGCGAACCTTGCCGGCCGTGCGGCTGCGCGGAAAACTGGTGGCGGTGCCGCATCTCGGCTATGCTGAGGCTGGAGGAACAGCGCTGCGTCGCGCGGCGTTCATGCCAGCAGTGGTCGTGGCAGGGGCGCCGTTTCTGCCGGCAATGGCGTAGAGCGTATTGGCCGGGTCGGCGCGGTATCGCAACCCGGATAGAAGCGTGGGGGTGCAGCGCGAGAGCGAACGCACTATCTTGCACGAACGCTCGCGCGCCTGAAGTGGCGGCCGGGCCAATGTGCCGGTGAAAATCGCACCGGCCGCGAGGGGAGGGAGCCGGCGACTGCCCTGTGGCGTTGCCGGGCGATGAAAGGACTGGATGGCCGGCGTCGGCCAGGAAACGAGATGAGCAATTTCGGCCGCAACCTAGCGCTTTGGGTCATCATCGCATTGCTGCTGGTGGTCCTGTTCAACCTGTTCCAGCCCGGCACGGGCCGGTCGGCGGACCGGCCGCTCGCGTATTCCGATTTCATCAGCGAAGTGAACGCGGGACGGGTGCGCGATGTGACCATCCAGGGCCACACGCTCACCGGGCGGCTGGCCGACAACAGCACGTTCCAGACCTACATGATGGACGACCCGGAGCTGAGCAAGCGGCTGCTGGACCGCGGCGTGCACGTGAATGCGCGGCCCGAGGAAAGCGACGTGCCGCCGCTGCTGCACATCCTGCTCAACTGGTTCCCGATGCTGCTGCTGATCGGCGTGTGGGTGTTCTTCATGCGCCAGATGCAGGCGGGCGGCGGCCGGGCGATGGGGTTCGGCAAGTCGCGCGCGCGCATGCTGACCGAGAAGCAGGGGCGGGTGACGTTCGACGACGTGGCCGGCATCGACGAGGCCAAAAGCGAGCTGCAGGAAATCGTCGAGTTCCTCAAGGACCCGCAGAAATTCCAGCGGCTCGGCGGAAAAATTCCGAAGGGCGTGCTGCTGGTCGGCCCACCCGGCACCGGCAAGACGCTGCTGGCGCGGGCGATCGCCGGTGAGGCGAACGTGCCGTTCTTCACCATTTCCGGCTCGGACTTCGTGGAAATGTTCGTCGGCGTCGGTGCCTCGCGCGTGCGCGACATGTTCGAGCAAGGCAAAAAGAACGCGCCCTGCATCATCTTCATCGACGAGATCGACGCGGTCGGCCGGCATCGCGGTGCCGGGCTCGGCGGCGGCAACGATGAGCGCGAGCAAACGCTGAACCAGATGCTCGTCGAGATGGACGGGTTCGAGAGCAACGAGGGCGTTATTCTCATTGCCGCGACCAACCGGCCGGATGTGCTCGATCCCGCGCTGCTGCGGCCGGGCCGGTTCGACCGGCAGGTCGTGGTGCCCAATCCCGACGTGAACGGCCGCGAGAAAATTCTGCGCGTGCATATGCGCAAGGTGCCGCTGGCCAGCGACGTGGATCCGAAGGTGATCGCGCGCGGCACGCCGGGGTTCTCGGGCGCCGACCTGGCCAACCTGGTCAACGAGGCGGCGCTGCTGGCGGCGCGGATCGGCAAGCGCGTGGTGGCGATGGCCGAGTTCGAGCACGCCAAGGACAAAGTCATGATGGGCGCCGAGCGGCGCAGCCTGGTGATGAGCGAGGCGGAAAAGCGCATGACCGCCTACCACGAGGGCGGCCACGCGCTGTGCGCGATGCACGAGACCGAATGCGACCCGGTGCACAAGGCGACGATCATCCCGCGCGGCCGGGCGCTCGGCCTGGTGATGAGCCTGCCGGAAGGCGACCGCTATTCGAAGAGCAAGTCCAAATTGCAGGCCGAACTCTGCATGGCGATGGGCGGGCGCGCGGCCGAGGAGATCATCTTCGGCGGCGACAAGGTTTCCACCGGCGCCGGCGGCGACATCAAGATGGCGACCGAGCAGGCGCGGCGGATGGTCACCGAATGGGGCATGAGCGACAAGCTCGGCATGATCGCCTACGGCGACAACAGCCAGGAGGTGTTCCTGGGCCACTCGGTGACACAGGCAAAAAACGTGTCGGAGGCGACGGCGCGGGAGATCGACGCCGAGATCAAGCAGATCATCGACAGCGCCTATGCGCGGGCCAAGGGGATCCTCACCGACAACCTGGAGGAGCTGCACCGGCTGGCGCGCGGCCTGCTGGAATACGAGACGCTGTCGGGCGACGAGATAAGGCTGGTGATCCGCGGCGAGCCGGTGATCCGCAAGGTGGTGGACGAGCCGGCGCCGGAGACGCGGCGCGCGTCGGTGCCCTCTGCCGGCCGTCCGGTGCCGCCGCCCGCCGGCCTCGGCGCCGCGCCGCAGCCGGGCTGAGCCCCGCGATCCTTGAATTCCCTCTCCGCCCCTTGGGGCGGAGAGGGCAGGGTGAGGTGGGGTCGCGCCATCCGCTCCGACTATCGGGGTTGACCTCGCAACTTCATGCCGGCTGCCTTACCCACCTCACCCCGACCCTCTCCCCCGCAAGGGCGGGCGGAGAGGGAGCCGAGCCCCTGATCGAACCGCTTGCGTTGCTCCACGGCCGCGCCGCCGCCGAGGCGGTGGCGCAGGGGATGGCGGCTTGGCTGGCCGGCGGGCCGGCGGCGTTCGCGCTCGGGCGGGTGGTCGGCCGGGGCGAAATTCTGCCGGTGCGGGACCTGCCGGCCGAGGCGGTCGCCCGCATCGCCGCGGCGCCGCCCGCCTGGGCCGGGTTTTCCCTCGCGCGGCCGCTGGTGATGGGGGTGCTCAACGTGACGCCCGACAGTTTTTCCGACGGCGGGCTGCACGCGGCGACCGACCGCGCCATTGCCGGCGGCCTGGCGCTGGCCGCCGCCGGCGCCGACCTGATCGACGTCGGCGGCGAAAGCACCCGGCCCGGCGCCGGCCCGACGCCGCCGGACGAGGAGCGCGCGCGCGTGCTGCCGGTGATCCGGGCGCTTGCCGCCGAAAACCTTGTCGTGTCTGCCGACACCCGCAACGCCGCGACGATGGCGGCGGCGCTCGATGCCGGCGCGCGCATCATCAACGACGTCTCCGGCCTGACCCACGATCCCGCCGCGGCCGCCGACGGTCGCCGCCGCGGCTGCCCGGTCGTGCTGATGCACATGCGCGGCGAGCCGGCGACGATGATGCGGCTGGCCCGGTACGACGACGTCGCCGCCGACGTGACCCGCGAACTGGCGGCGGCGCTGGCGGCCGCCGAACGCGGCGGGGATCGACCGCGCGGCCATCGCCGTCGACCCCGGCATCGGCTTTGCCAAGGGCCCGGCAGAATCGAGGAATTGCTGGCGCGGCTGCCGGTGCTGCTGAACCTCGGCTGTCGGATCGTGGTCGGCGTCTCCCGCAAGGGGTTCATCGGCCGGCTGACCGGCGAGGCGGCTGGCGCGGCGGCGTGTGGCCGGGTCAATTGCGGCGGGGCTGGCGGCGCTGCTGGGCGGCGCCTCGATCCTGCGCGTGCACGACGTCGCCGAGACGGTGCAGGCGGTGCGTGTCTGGCGCGGCATCTTTTCCAATGTGCCCGCGTGACGAACCGCCGCAACCTTCGCGACGCCACATTCGTTCGATGCTAATCCCTATGCACGGTCGGTCCTGCCCATGAGCCCGGATACCCTCGCCATGGCCCCCCAGCGACGCCTGTTCGGCACCGACGGCATCCGCGGCACCGCCAATACCGACCCGATGACGGCGGAGACCGCGCTGCGGCTCGGCCAGGCGGCCGGGCTGCTGTTCACCCGCGGCGCGCACCGCCATCGCGTGGTGATCGGCAAGGACACGCGGCTCTCCGGCTACATGATCGAGCCGGCGCTGGTGGCCGGCTTCATCGGCGCCGGCATGGACGTGCGGCTGGTCGGCCCGCTGCCGACGCCGGCGATCGCGATGCTGACCCGCAGCCTGCGCGCCGACCTCGGCGTGATGATCTCCGCCTCGCACAACCCGTTCGAGGACAACGGCATCAAGCTGTTCGGTCCGGACGGCTTCAAGCTCTCCGACGAGACCGAGGCGGAGATCGAGGCGCTGATGGGCGCCGACCTCTCGGAGCGGCTCGCCGCCCCGCGCGAGCTCGGCCGGGCCGCGCGGCTCGACGACGCCGCCGGGCGCTATATCGAGGCGGCGAAGTCGGCGTTCCCGCGCGGGCTGCGGCTCGACGGGCTGAAGATCGTCGTCGATTGCGCCAACGGCGCCGCCTATCGCGTCGCCCCCACGGTGCTGTGGGAACTCGGCGCCGAGGTGATCTCGGTCGGCGTGTCGCCGGACGGGTTCAACATCAACCGCGACTGCGGCTCGACGGTGCCGAGTTTCCTGTGCGGCGAGGTGCGGCGGCACGGCGCCGATCTCGGCCTCGCGCTCGACGGCGACGCGGACCGGCTGATCGTCTGCGACGAGCACGGCCAGATCGTCGACGGCGACCAGATCCTGGCCCTCATCGCCCGCTCGTGGGCGCGATGCCGGGCGGCTGCAAGGCGGCGGCGTGGTTGCGACGGTGATGTCCAACCTCGGGCTGGAGCGGTATCCTGGCGGGCGCGGGCTGGCGCTGCACCGCACCCGCGTCGGCGACCGCTATGTGATGGAAAAAATGCGCGCGGACGGCTTCAACCTCGGCGGCGAGCAGTCCGGCCACGTGATCCTGTCCGACTACGCCACCACCGGCGACGGGCTGGTGGCGGCGCTGCAGGTGCTGGCGGTGCTGGTGGAGCGCGGCGAGCCCGCGAGCGCGGTGACGCCGGCTGTTCCATCCGCTGCCGCAGCGGCTGCAAAAGCGTCCGATTTTCAGGGGCTTCGCCGTTGCAGGCGCCGAGCGTGAAGGCGGCGATCGCCGAGGCGGAGGCGGCGCTCGACGGCACCGGCCGCCTGCTGATCCGCGCCAGCGGCACCGAGCCGCTGATCCGGGTGATGGCGGAGGGCGAGGATGCCGACCTTGTTGACCGGCTGGTCGACGGCCTGTGCGAGCGCATCGCCGAGGTGGCGGAGCGCGAGGCCGACACGGTCTGATGCGCGGCCGGGTGTTGGTGATTGCCGGCTCCGATTCCGGCGGCGGGGCGGGAATCCAGGCCGATATCAAGACGATAACGGCGCTCGGCGGCTACGCGACGACCGCGATCACGGCGCTGACCGCGCAGGACACGTTCGGCGTGCACGGCGTCCATGCGGTGCCGCCGGCGTTCGTGCGCCCGCAGATGCGAGGCGGTGCTGGACGACATCGGCGCGGACGCGGTCAAGACCGGCATGCTCGGCGATGCCGCAATGATCGGGGCGATCTGCGACGAACTGGCGCCGCTGGCAGGCAACGTCCCGGTCGTCGTCGATCCGGTGATGGTCGCCAAGGGCGGCGCGCGGCTGCTGGAGGAGGCGGCGGTCGAGACGCTGCTGCGGCGGCTGCTGCCGCTGGCGGCCGTGTTGACGCCGAACCTGCCGGAGGCGCAGGCGTTGCTGGGCTATTCCGTCGACGCCGCGGCCATGGGCGAGGCTGCCGAGGCGTTGCGTGCGCTCGGCGCGGCCGCGGTGCTGCTCAAGGGCGGGCACCTGCCCGGCGACGAAGTCGTCGATGTATTGGCCACATCTGCGGGCACAGCGTGGTTCCGCGCGCCGCGGATCGCGACCAGCAGCACGCACGGCACCGGCTGCACGCTGGCCAGCGCCATCGCGGCCGGGCTGGCGCAGGGGATGGCGCTGCACGACGCGGTTGCGCGCGCGCGCGCCTATGTGCGCGCGGCACTCGCGACCGCACCCGGGTTCGGCGGCGGGCACGGGCCGCTAAATCACGCCGTGACGGTCGATCTGTCGCGCATCCCCTCAGGCGAGTAGGCGGATGCGGTAGCTGGCGGACCGCGCCTCGCCGGGAGGGATCAGCAGCAGGCCAGGTTTTTCCGTGAACTCGCCATCGAAGCCGAGCGGACTCGCATAGCCGCACCACGGCTCGATGCACAGGAAATCGCTGCCCGGCTTCATCCACACGCCAAGCTCGGAAAACCCCTCCCAGGCTACCTCCAGCCCCGGTGCGTCGGCGGCGGTAAAGCGGACGGCGCGGCTTTCGAGGTGGTCGAAGATGATGGCGTCGTCGGCGAACAGGGCCTCGTCGAGGGGCAAAGTCCGTCCGGACACCGGGGACGGCAGCACGTCTGGCCGCAGCAAGCCGCTGGAAAGCCGGCGGATCGGGGCGGTTTCGACCTGCGCGAAGGTCAGCGTGTGCCGGTTCTTGGCGACGCCGTCGGCGAGCGGCCAGCGGAACGCGGGATGGGCGCCCATCGAGGCGGGCAGCATGTCCGCGCCCGTGTTCACGATCGTGAACGTCGCGGTCAGCGAGCCGGGTTCGGCGGCGTAGCCGATCTCGAAGCGGAACGGGAACGGATATTTTGCCAGTGTCTGTTCGTCGTCGGCGAGGACAAGCCGGCACGCGGCGGCGCTGCGGTCGAGCCATGCAAAACGGCGGTCGCGGGCAAAGCCGTGCTGGGTCATCGCGTAGGAGCGGCCGAGGTGGCGCAGCGTGTCGCCGGCGAGGCGGCCGACGATCGGGAACAGGTTGGGCGCATGACGCGGCCAGGCCGGGCCGGCATCCCATAGGAATTCGTGGCCTGCGCCGTTGCGCATTGACTGCAGCTCGGCCCCGTCGGCGCTGATCCGGGCCGCGATGCCCTGGGCGGCGATGCTGTGCTGGTCCATGCAGCGGTCCCTCCGTGGGGTCGGTTGGCGCTTGGCAACCGACCGTTTGCCGCGCCGTGCGTCGATGCCGAAGCGATGGGTTGCAAAGGGCAACCCATCCTACACTTGGTCGCCGCCGAAGACAGCTAGCCGTAGGGTGGGTTGCCGCTTGGCAACCCACCGTTTGCCGTGCAGAGCGTCCGTATCGAAGCGATGGGTTGCAAAGGGCAACCCATCCTACGCTCGGTCGGCGCCGAAGACAGCGGGCGCGCGGCTAGCTGATCAGCGGCATCAACGCGCGATCATCGGTTCCCTGCAGCGCCCGAAACAAGACATGCGTCGCGTGGTGCCCCCGGAGATGTGCAAAGGCGACCAGGTCCGGCGACAGGCACTCGTCGATCAGGAAGGGATCGTTCAAACCGGCCGCCCGGCCCTCTCCCACGCAATGCAGGCTTCGATCCCGTCGGGCGGAAGCGACGGGTAGTGGCGGAAGATCTCGAACCTGTCGGTGCCGGCACGCACCTCGACCAGGACGTTCTCGGCCGGGACCCGGATGCCCGAGACGACCGGGGTGCCGCCGAGGGTGCCTTCCTTCGAGACAATCTTGGTGACGGTTTTCATGGCGTGGCCAACGACGATGCTGCGGCAGGAGACATACGGCGCGTTGCCCCGGTTATCAATGGCACGGCGGCGGCGCGGTCGGGCGCCGGACATCCGGAAAGCAAGCCGGACGGTGGGCTGCCGTTCGCAACCCACCGACGATGCGCATCGCGGTTCCGCGTCGAAGCGATGGGTTGCGAAGGGCAACCCATCCTACGCTTGGTCAGCGCCGAAGACAGCAGACGCGCGGTTCTTAGCCCTCGATCCGCAGCAGCAGCTTGCCGGACAACTTGCGCGATTCGATGTGCGCCTGCATCGCCCGCGCCTCCTCCAGCGGATACACCGCCTCGATCGGCGCGCGCAGCGATCCGTCGGCGAGCCCGCCGATCACGTCGGCCAGCCCCGCGGCCCATTCGCGCGACTGCGGATCGACGTGGCCGAGATGGAACCGGGTGAAGGTCTGTGAGCGCGGCAGGATGCGCTCGCGGATGTTCTGGTACGGCAGCCCCTCGGCCTCGCCGATGGAAATGATGTGGCCGAGCTTGCGCACCGCATCGAAGGTGCGGTCGAGCGTGCGCGCGCCGAGCAAGTCGATCGCCAGCGCCACGCCCCGTCCGCCGGTCATTTCCGCGGCCACCGCGACGAAATCCTCGACCTCGTTGAGCACCACGCGGCTCGCGCCGAACTCGGTCGCCTTGCGGTCCTTGCCGGGCGTGCCGATCGTGCCGATGACTTTTGCCCCGGCCCGCACCGCCAACTGTGTGCACCAGAGCCCGACCCCGCCGCCGATCGCGTGCACCAGCACGAAATCCCCCTCATGCACGCGGCCGACGGTGTGCAGCATGTGCCACGCGGTCAGCGCCTGCACCGGGAAACTCGCCGCCGCCTCCAGCGTCAGCGCGTCGGGGATCGGGATCGTCCAGTCCTCGATGGTGCGGAACAGCTCGGCATAGCCGCCGCCCTTCTCGTGGAACGCGGCGACGCGGTCGCCGGGGCGGAATTTGGTCACGCCGGCGCCGACCGCGGCGATGGTGCCGGAGACCTCGACGCCGGGGATCACCGGATACGGGACCGGGTGCGGGTAGGTACCGCGGCGCAGCATCGTGTCGGCCCAGTTCAGCCCGCAATAGGCGACCCGCACCAGCACCTCGCCGGCGCCGGGGATCGGGTTCGGCATCTCCATCTGCGCCAGCTCGTCCAGGCCGCCCGGCGTCTTGACCACCACCGCCCGCATCGAAGGCTCCCATCTTCCGGGCTGGCGCGATGCAAGCGCCGCGCCGGTCAGGGGGGCGAAAAACTCTGCACGAGGCTGCCGGCGATCAGCCGCCAGCCGTCCACCAGCACGAAGAAGATCAGCTTGAACGGCAGCGAGACGACGTTGGGCGGCAGCATCATCATGCCGAGGCCCATCAGCACGCTCGCCACCACCATGTCGATCACCAGGAACGGCAGATACAGCAGGAACCCCATCGCGAACGCGCGGCGCAGCTCGCCGACCAGGAACGCCGGCACCAGCGCGCGCCACGGGCTCGCGGCGGCGCTGGCGACGTCCGGCAGCTTGGCGAGGTCGAGGAACAGCCGCAGGTCGTCGGGGCGCACGTTCGCCGCCATGAACTTGCGGAATGGCTCGGCGGTCAGGCGCAGCCCTTCGAGGTCGGACACCTTGCCCTGGCTCAGCGGCAGCAGGCCGTCGGTCCAGGCCTGGTCGAACACGGGCTGCATCACGAAGAAGGTCAGGAACAGCGCCAGCCCGATCAGCACCATGTTGGGCGGCGCGCCTTGCGTGCCGATGGCGCTGCGCAGCAGCGACAGCACGATCACGATGCGGGCAAATGCCGTCATCATCACCAGCAGGCTGGGCGCCAGCGACAGCACCGTGATCAGCGCGGTGAGCTGCACGATGCGCGAGGTCACGCCCGGCCCGGCGGCGCCAAGGTCGAGCGAGATCGACTGCGCCGCGGCGGCGTGCGGCAGCAGCAGCAGGGCCAGCAAAAACAGGCGGATCATGGCGGTGCCTCCGGGTTTTCCGAGGTCGGGTCGAGCCAGCCCACCACCACGTCCTGGCCGCCGCCGGTCAGCAGCAGCAGCCGGCGGGGGCCGCAACGCACCAGCAGCAGGCGGCGACGGGCGTCGAGCGCGAGCGATTGTTCGAGCCGCAGCGGGCCGGCGGCGCCGGGCAGCCGGGCGAGGCCGGGAAGCAGCAGCGCGGCGCGGCGCGCCAGCAGGATCAGCCCGAGCACGCCGAGCAGCGCCAGCGGCGCCGCGAGCAGGCTGGCCGTGCTCACGAGGCAGGGCCTCCGCCGCCGGTGCGCATCGCCCGCTCGAGGGCATCGAGTTCCGCGAGCACGGCGGCGATCTGCGGGCGCAGCGCGTGGCCCTGCTGCGGCGGCAGGTCGAGCACGGCGGCGCACATCCGCCCGACGGCGTTCTGCAGCCCGGCCAGATCGACGCTGCGGCGCGCCTCGACGAGGGCGCGCGCCACCCGCAGCGTGCCGCACGCGGCTTCCACCATCGCGGCGGCCTGGGTCACGGGGTCGGTCATCGCGCGGCGTTGTGCGCCGCGGCGGGTTGAGGAAGTCTTGCAAACGCTGCGCGAACCGGCGCGCGTTTACCGCCCGTTCAGCTCTGCGCCGGCACTCTGCGCGCCATGGACCTTACCGACGTTCCGCTGTTCGCGCTGGCCGACCAGCGGCTGGCATGGGTGGATGCGCGGCAGTCGCTGCTGGCCCGCAACATCGCCAACGCGGACACGCCGCACTTTCAGTCGCAGGACCTGCAGCCGTTCGCGGCGGCCCTGGACCACGCGAGCGTGCAACTGGCGCTGACCGATCCGGCGCACCTGTCGCCGCCGAACAGCACGCAGTTCGGCGCCGGCGCGCAGGTGGCGGAGCAGTCGCCGGACGGCAACGCGGTCGCGATCGACAAGGAACTGGTCAAGGTCGCCGACACCGACGCGGTGCACGAACTGGTGACCAACCTGACCAAGAAATACCAGAACCTCGTGCGCACCGCGATCGGGCGGTAGCGGCGATCCACGAACGCCGAGGGCAGCCATGGACCTTTCCCGCGCACTGGACATCTCGGCCGCCGGCATGGCGGCGCAAACGACGCGGCTGCGCGTGGTGGCGGAGAACCTCGCCAACCAGGACACCACCGGCAGCGCGCCCGGCGCGGCACCGTACCGGCGCAAGACCGTCAGCTTCGCCAACCGGCTCGACCAGGCGCTCGGCGTCGAACTGGTGCAGGTCGGCAATGTCGGCCACGACCCGAGCGCGTTCCCGCTGCGCTACGACCCCTCGCACCCGGCGGCCGACGCGAAGGGCTACGTGCAGACGCCGAACGTCAACAGCTTCATCGAGGTCATGGACATGCGCGAGGCCGAACGCAGCTACAACGCCAACCTCGCGGTGATGCAGTCGACGCGCGGGATGCTCGAACGCACCATCGAATTCCTGAAATAATCATGGCCGTCCCGCTTGCTGGCAGCGTCGCGCCGCCGCTGATCGTCACGCCGCGCGGGGTTTCGCCGCAGGACGCGGCGCGCGCCTACCAGGGCGTCGAGAGCGGCGCCGGCGGCGCCGATTTCGGCGGCATGGTCGAACGCGCCATGCAGAACGTCGTCTCGACCGGCCATGCGGCGGAAAACCAGGCGGTCACGGCGATCGCCGGCGGCGGCAACCTGACCGAGGTGGTGCAGGCGGTCTCGCGCGCCGAACTGGCGCTGCAGACGACGACCGCGATCCGCGACCGCATGGTGTCGGCGTACCAGGAGATCATGCGCATGCCGATGTGATCGGTCCCCTCTCCGCCCGCCCTTGCGGGGGGAGAGGGTCAGGGTGAGGTGGGTCGTCGGGCCCCTCGAAACCTCGGAGTTCCCTCCTCACCCAACCCTCTCCTCCCAAACGGGAGGAGAGGGCTAGCAACACCGGAGTTTATGTTAGCGCTCGTGGGATCAAGTCCGGGGATCCACGCTCCGTCCGCGTCGTGGATTGCCGGGTCAAGCCCGGCAATGACGGGATGTGTTTCGATTATCCTGCGCCGGATACTTCCTCACCCAAACGGGCACACGCATGAACGAAGGCGATGTCGGCGCGCTGATGCGCGAGGCGGTCACGGTGGTGCTGAAGCTCGGCGGGCCGCCACTCGCCGCCGGGCTCGCGGTGGGCGTCGTGATGTCGCTGGTGCAGGCGGTGACGCAGGTGCACGAGCAGACGGTGGCGTTCGTGCCCAAACTCGCCGCGATCGTGTTCACGCTGGTCGCGCTCGGGCCGTACATGGCAACGACACTGACCGATTTTACCCACCTGGTGTTCGACCGGCTGGTGGCGGTGGGCGGGTCGTGACCCGCCGATGATGCCGGCCGACGCGGCGCTGCTGGCCGGATTGCCCGGCTGGGCGTTCGCGTTCGTGCTGCTGCTCGCCCGCACCGGCGCCGCGATCATGCTGATCCCCGGCAGCGGCGAGGCGGAGGTGCCGACAATGGTGCGGGCCGGCTTCGCGGTCGCGCTGACCGCGCTGCTGCTGCCGGTGCTGGGGCCGCATCTGCCGCCGCCGCCGGACGACGTCGGTCCGCTGATCTACATGGTGGCCGCGGAACTGCTGACCGGGCTGTTCCTCGGCTGGCTCGCGCGCATGGTGGTGGTGGCGCTGTCGCTCTCCGGGCAGATGCTGGCGATGGTCAGCGGCCACGCCAACGTGTTGCAGCCGGACTCGGTGCTCGGCGTGCAGGGGGCGGCGTTCGGCCGCCTGCTCGCGCTCGCGGGCACGGTGATGGTGTTCTCGACCGGGCTCTACGCGCTGCCGATCGCCGCGATCGCGGGCAGCTATTCGGTGATCCCGGCCGGCACGCTGCTGCCGGCGGCGGACACGGCGAACAGCGTGGTGACCTCGGTCGCCACGATGTTCGCGCTGGCGCTGCGGCTGGCGGCACCATTCGTGCTGGCGAGCATGGTCTGGCACCTCGCCTTGGCCCTGCTGTCGCGGCTGGTGCCGCAGTTGCAGGTGTTTTTCATCGCCACCCCGGCCCAGCTCGCGGGCGGCCTCGCGCTGTTCGGGCTGTTCGGCGCGGCGCTGCTGACGGCATGGCACGAGGCGGCGTCGGCCGCGCTCGGCGCGCTGCCCGGCGTCGACTGGGCGACGCGCTAGCGGATGGCCGAAGGCAACTCGGCCGACCGCGGCGAGGCCGCCACCCCGCGCCGGCTGGAACGCGCGCGCGAGGCCGGGCAGGTGGCGCTGTCGCGGGAGGCGACGCCGTTCGCCGTGCTGGCGGTCGGCGCGCTGCTGCTGGGCGTGGCGGCGCCCGCCGCGGCACGGGTCCTGCTGCGGCGGCTCGCGATGCTGCTGACCTTGCCGCCCGACACGCCGCCGGCGCAGGCGATGCATGCGGCCATCGCGACGACGCTGCTGCTGGCCCTGCCGTTCCTGCTCGCTTGCGCGCTGGCGGGCACGATCGCCGTGCTGGCGCAGACCGGCGGACTGGTCAATTTCGGCGCGCTGCTCCCGGATTTTTCGCGGCTCGACCCGCGGCGGGGGCTCGCACGCGTCGCCTCGCCCACCGCGCTGCTGGAGGGCGGCAAGTCGTTGTTGAAGCTGATCGCCACCGCCATTGCCGCGTGGCTGGTGCTGGCAGGGTCGGTGCCGCTGCTGCCGGCGGCGCTGCTGTGGACCCCGACGACGCTGCTCGACCACGCGGCGCGCGAGGTGCTGCACGTCGCGCTGGCACTGCTCGCGGCGCAGGGCGTCATCGCCGGGTTCGACATCGTGCGCGCGCGCATGGCGTTCGGGCGCAGCACCCGGATGACGCGGCAGGAGGTGCGCGACGAGCACAAGGAGATGGAGGGCGACCCGCGGATCAAGGCGCGCATCCGCCGGCTGCGTATGCAGCGCGCCAGGCGGCGGATGCTCAAGGCGGTGCCGAAGGCGGCGGTGGTGGTGACCAACCCGACGCACTACGCGGTGGCGCTCGCCTACCAGCGCGGCTCCACGGCGGCGCCGAAGCTGGTCGCGAAGGGCATGGACACGCTCGCCGAGCGCATCCGCGACATCGCGCGCGAGCACAACGTGCCGGTGGTGGCGAACCCGCCGCTCGCCCGCGCGCTGCACGCGCTCGAACTGGACAGCGAGGTCCCGCGCGAACTGTACCAGACGGTCGCCGAGGTCATTGCTTATGTGTGGCGGCTGCGGAACCGGCAGCGGTGACTGTTGCGAGCGCCGCGCGCAGGTGGCCGTCGGTCTGCGCGAGCAGCGCGCGCGCGGCGGTGGCGTCGAGGCCGTGCAGCAGCAGCACCGCAAGTTTCACGCGGCCGTCGGCGGCGGCGAGGGCGGTTCGGGCGGCGGCTTCGTCGGCGCCGGTGAGCCGGCGCAACATCCGCAGGCCGCGGGCGCGCAGCTTTTCGTTGCTGGCGCGCATGTCGACCATCAGGCCGTCGTAGACGCGGCCGAGTTGCAGCATCAGCAGCGTCGAGAACAGGTTCAGCGCGATCTTCTGGGCGGTGCCGGCCTTCAGGCGGGTCGACCCAGCGATCGGCTCCGATCCGGTCTCCAGCAGGATCGCGTGGGCGGCGAGGCCGAGCAGGCGCGTGCCGGCGCTGTTGGCAATGGCGATCGTGAGCGCGCCGCGCGCCGCGGATTCGGCGAGGCAGGCGCAGGTGAAACGAGTGCCGCCGCTGGCGGCGACGCCCAGCACGACGTCGTTGTCGCCGGTGCCATGTGCGGCGATCGCGGCGCGGGCGGCGGCTTCGTCGTCCTCGGCGTTCTCGACCGCGCCGGTGAAGGCGGCGTTGCCGCCGGCCATGAGCAGGACGAGCCGATCGCGCGGCCAGTCGAACGTGGGCGGCAGCTCGGCGCCGTCCTGGGCGGCGATCCGGCCGGAGGTGCCGGCGCCGGCGTAGACCAGGCGGCCGCCGTTGCGCAGCCGCTCCGCCGCGGCGAGCGCGGCGGCGGCAAGCGCGGGCAGGGCAGGGCGCACCGTCGCGACCGCTGCGAGTTGCGATTCCCACAAGGCCAGCAAAGCGGATTCCGCGGGCCATGCGTCGAGCCCGCGGTAGCGCGGGTCCACCGCTTCGGTCGCCGGAAGGTCGTCTGCCGGTTGCATCGGCGGGGACTATCGCGCGCGGCCGGACGCGGCAAGGGGAGGGATGGCGCCGCTTCGGCAACGGGTGACGAGGCGGGGCCGGGAGTTGTCCGATCCGATGCAGGCGGGCTAAAGATTGCTTGTGCCGGGCCGAAAACCCCCTGTCAGAGTGCAGGGCTTTGCGGTACGCTGGGCGGGTTAGCCGAGTTCGCGCCATTCCGGCAGCCGAAAACGCTACAGAAAGGATCGGGAATTGAATGTCGAAGGCCTTCATCGCGCAGGTGATCCAGGAGTTGGCTCAGCTGACCGGCACCGCTGCGAATTGCACCGCCGGCGACGTGGTCGCCGCGATCGTGCGCGAGCTGAAGAAGAACGGCCGCTTCACGCTGCCGAGTTTCGGCACGTTCATCGTGCGCAAGACCAAGGCCCGCAAGGGCCTGAACCCGCGCACGGGCGAGTTGATCAAGGTGAAGGCCGGCAAGACCGTGCGCTTCAAGGCGTCGCCGACGTTGAAGAAGGTCGTGTAGCCCGGCGTTCTTGCGGATTGGCGCGACCCCTCCTCCCGGCCTCCTCCCACAAGGGGAGGAGGGGTCGGCGCCGCCTTTGACTTGGACTGACTGAAGGGATTTAAAAGGGCTCTGCCCTTTTGCGGGGTTCGGGGCGGCGCCCCGAGCTTGCTAGATATCCACTTCGGAAACGGTTTTCGCGTGTTCCTGGATGAACTGGAACCGCAATTCCGGCCGGCGCCCCATCAGGCTTTCCACGAGGTCAGCGGTGTGTTTCCGCTGTTCCGGGGCAGTGACCACTTTCAGTAGCGTGCGAGTTGCCGGGTCCATCGTGGTCTGCTTGAGCGCCGCCGGCGGCATTTCGCCGAGGCCCTTGAAGCGGCTTATTTCCACCTTTGCAGTGCCCTTGAACTGCTTCATCTTGCGTTCGCGGTCCGGATCGCTCATCGCGTAGACCGACTTTGCGCCCTGCGTCAGCCGGTACAGCGGCGGCTGCGCGAGGTAGATGTGGCCCTGGCGCATCAGTTCCGGCAATTCGCGATAGAAGAACGTCATCAGCAGCGAGGCGATGTGGGCGCCGTCCACGTCGGCGTCGGTCATGATGATGACGCGGCCGTAGCGCAGCCGCGAGCGATCGAATTTTTCGCCGACGCCGCAGCCGAGGGCTTCGATCAGATCCTTCAGCTCCTGATTCTGCCGCAGCTTTTCGGTGGAAGCGCTGGCGACGTTGAGGATCTTGCCGCGCAGCGGCAGCACCGCCTGGGTGGCGCGGTCGCGCGCCTGCTTGGCGGAGCCGCCGGCGCTGTCGCCCTCGACCAGAAAGATTTCGGTTCGTTCGGCGTCCTCGACGGTGCAGTCGGTGAGCTTGCCGGGCAGGCGCAGCCTGCGGGTCGCCGATTTGCGTGGCGTGTCCTTCAGCTCCTTGCGGCGCAGCCGGTCTTCGGCGCGCTCGATCAGGAACGCGATCAGGTTGTCGGCCTGCGTCGGGTCGCCGGCGAGGAAATGGTCGAACCGGTCGGTCAGCGCCTGCTCGACCAGCCGTGCCGCCTCCTGGCTGGTTAGCTTTTCCTTGGTCTGGCCTTGGAACTGCGGTTCGCGGATGAACACCGAAAACTTCGCCGCCATCGCGCCGAGGATGTCGTCGGCGACGATCTGGGCGGCGCGGCGGTTGGCGCGATGCTCGCCCCAGGCGCGAAAACCCTTGAGCAGCGCTGCGCGAAACCCGGCCTCGTGGGTGCCGCCCTGCGGCGTCGGCACGGTGTTGCAGTAGCTGTGCAGGAACGCCTCGCCGTCCTCCAACCACACCACGGCCCATTCCAGCCGGCCGGTGCGCTCGCCGGGCAGGTCGGCCTCGCCGGCCCAGAGCGGCACGACGCGCGCGGCGCCGTTGATGTCGGCCTCCAGGCTGTCGCGCAGGCCGCCGGGGAAATGCAGTTCGGCGACCGGCGGGATGTCGGTGCCGTGCAGCAGCGCCGGATCGCAGGCCCAACGGATCACGACGCCGCGGAACAGGTACGCCTTCGAGCGGCACAGCTTGTAGAGGCGGGCAGGGGAGAACTGCAATTCGCCGAAGATCTGCGGGTCCGGCCGGAACCTTATCAAGGTGCCGCGGCGGTTCTGCACCGGGCCGGCGTTGACCAGCTTGCCGGTCGGCTTGCCGCGGACGTAGCTCTGCTTCCACAGCACGCGGTCGCGCGCGACTTCGACGTCCAGCGCGTCGGAGAGTGCGTTCACCACCGAACTGCCGACGCCGTGCAGGCCGCCGGAGGTTTCGTACGCCTTGCCGCCGAATTTGCCGCCCGAGTGCAGCGTCGTGAGGATGACTTCCAGCGCGCTCAGGTGCTTGAATTTCGGGTGCGGATCGACCGGGATGCCGCGGCCGTTGTCGCGGATCGCCAGCATGTTGCCGGCCTCCAACGACACCTCGATGAAGCTCGCGTGGCCGGCGACCGCCTCGTCCATCGCGTTGTCGAGGATTTCCGTGGCGAGGTGGTGCAGCGCGGCCTCGTCGGTGCCGCCGATATACATCGCGGGGCGGCGGCGCACCGGCTCCAGCCCCTCCAGGACCTCGATGTCCTTGGCGGAGTAGCTGGCATCGGCCGGCGCGGAGGGCGGCGTCGGCGCGCTCTTGCGCGGAGCGGGGCGGGGACCGTCGGGCCCGAACAGGTCGTTGTTCATGCTGTGTTCCCGTGCTGCGGGGCACTGTAGCCACGCCGGTCGTGACCGGGCAAGGGCCGCGCGTGGAATGCGAATGCAAGGCTCGTGGTGGGTCGCAAGGGCGACCCACCCTACGGACACGGCCGATTTCACCGCATCGATCTACTCGTGCGATATGGTGGTGCTGACGCGGATGCGCACGGTGCCGCCGGCCAGCAGCGGCCGGCCGGCGATGCCCCAGTCGAGGCGGCGCAGCGCCGCCTCGGCGACATAGGCCGGCGGCCGGCTGTCGATTGCGAGATGCAGTTTCCCGGTGACGCCGTGCAGGGTCAGCAGGCCGTCGATGCCGCCGCCGGCGCAGGCGCCGCGGTAGATCAGGGTCGGGAAGGTGGCCGCATCGAGCAGACGCGCCGACAGCACATCATCGCGGATCGCCGGGTCCGGCATGTGCAGGCTCCGGACATCGACGCTGATCTGGACCAGACAGGTCTGCGGCGCCGCCGGGTCGATCCTCAGCACCCCGGCGAAGCGCGTGAAATGGCCGTCCAGCGGCACGAGACCGAAGGCGTACGCGCGAAAGCCGATCTCGGCGTGCTCGGGGTCGAGCGGCAGGTCGCGCGGCTCGGCCCGGGCGGCGCCGGCCAGCAGCGCGAGCGCGGGCAGCAGCACCGCCAGCCAGGTCCGCGGCGTGCGCATCGCGCGGCGGTTCAATGCCGCTCGAACAGGCCGGTCAACTGGCCGCGCGCCAGGATCGCCGGCCCGACCTCCGCGAGCAGCGCGGCGAGCTTGGGCGGTCCGGCGAACGTCAGCCGCCGCGAGACCGCGAACAACTGAAAAATGTAGCGGTGCGGTCCGTGGCCGCGCGGCGGCCGCGGGCCGGCGTAGCCGACGCGGCCGAACGAGCCGGTGCCGAACGCGATCGCGGCGTCTGCGCCCGGCTTCAACGCGCCCTCCGGCACGCCCCCGCTGTCGGGCGCGAGGCCGCGCGCGATCAGGTGCACGACCGGGCGCGGCAGCGGCGCGTCCGGGTCCTGCATCACCAGCACCAGTTCGGCGGTGCCGGCGGGCAGGTTCGCCCAGGTCAGCGGCGGCGACACGTTCGCGCCGACGCCGGGGCCGCCGAAACGCTCCGGCATCGGCGTCTGGTCGGGGAAGGCGGGGCTGGCGAGGCGTAGCGTCTCCGGCGCCGCGGCGATGCCGGGCGCGTGCATGGCCAGATGGCGATCGCCGGCGCGGACCGGGCGCAGCAGCCGGCCGATGGCGCGCTCGAGGCTGGGGGGCATGCTGTTGGCTCAGTCGTCGATGCGGTGCACGTCGTACATCTGAATGCCGGCGCCGTCCGCAGGCAATTCCAGCCATTCGCGGCGGCGCAGCGTCGCCTGGGTGTCGCGATAGCCGCTGCTCCAGTGCTCGCGCATCGACTCCGCGCTGAAATCGTAGTCCTTCGCCTGGCCCTCGTAGGCGGCCTGCTGGTAGATCAGCAGCAGCAGCGTGATGCGCGGATGCTTCTCAAGCCGGCGCTTCAGCGCCAGTTCCGTGTCGGTCAGGTCGCCGTCCGGAAGCCGCTGCAGCAGGCTGAGGAGCTGCCTGTTGAGCCGGAACAGCTCCATGTAGCGGTCGGTGGTGAGCCGGGTGCGGCTGGAATACTGGATGTCCTTCTGCCGCGCGAGCACGTCCGGCATGTCGCGCGGCACCGGGCCGCGGGCGCTGAACAGATCGACCTGGAACACCAGCGCGTTCATCGCGTCGAGATGGTCGAACAGGTGCTGCAGCGGCGTGTTGGAGACGAGGCCGCCGTCCCAGTACCAGTCCGTGCCGATGCGCATCATCGGCAGCGCCGGCGGCAGCGCGCCGCTGGCCATCACGTGCTCGGGCATGATCGTCGTCTCGGCATTGTCGAAATAGAGGAAATTGCCGGAGGCGACGTTGACCGAGCCGACCGCGAAGCGGGTGCCGCGCTGGTTGATCAGGTCGAAATCGACCAGCCGCAGCAGCGTCTCGCGCAACGGCGCGTTGTCGTAGAACGAGGTCGCCCCCGCGGCGCCGCGCGGCGTGGTCCACGGCGACGGGACGCGCGTTGAAAAGAACCCGGGCTGGCCGAACAGCGTGGTCAGCGTCGACGACCAGACATTGTGCGCCTTGCGGGCGTCGTCGCCGACCGGCTGCACCAGGCTGACCTGGCGCGAGGTGATCAGCTCCCAGAACTCGCGCAGCCGCTCCAGGCGGCGCTCCGGCGGGTTGCCGGCGATCAGCGCCGAGTTGATGCCGCCGATCGAGACGCCGGCCAGCCAGTCGGGCTCCAGCCCCGCCTCGTGCAGCGCCTGGTAGACGCCCGCCTGGTAGGCGCCGAGCGCGCCGCCGCCCTGCAGCACCAGCGCCACGTGGTGGCAGCCCGGCGGGCGCCACGGCGCGCGCAGCGGGCTCGCGGGCAGGGTTCCGACGTCCATTGCGATGTCCGGTCTCCGGTTGCAGCCCGTAAGCTGTGGCGGCCCGCGCCAACATCAACCTGCCGCCCGACCGGACCTTGCCGGCGCGTGCGGTTGCGCCAGGCCGGCCCGACGCCACTTGAGCGCCGATCGCGCGCGGCGTTCTGTCGCGGCGCATTGAACAACGGGACATGACACGATGAGCCTCAAAGGCAAGGTCGCCTTGGTGACCGGATCGACCAGCGGCATCGGGCTCGGCATCGCCGAGGCGCTGGCGGCGGCGGGCGCGGACCTGATGCTGAACGGGTTCGGCGACGCCGCCGCGATCGAAAAGGTGCGGGCCACGACTGCGGAAAAATTCGGCGTACGGGTCGCCTACAACGGCGCCGACCTGTCCAAGGCGGCGGGGGCCGCGGCGCTGGTCGCGGCAACCGAGGCGGAACTGGGCGCGCTCGACATCCTGGTCAACAACGCCGGCATCCAGTTCGTCGCCCCGGTCGAGGCGTTCCCGGACGAGCAGTGGGACCGCATCATCGCGATCAATCTTTCCGCGGTGTTCCACGGCATGAAGGCGGCAATCCCGCTGATGAAGCGGCGCGGCTGGGGCCGGATCATCAACATCGCCTCGGCGCACGGGCTGGTCGCGAGCGAGCAGAAGGTCGCCTATGTCGCCGCCAAGCACGGCGTGGTGGGCGCCACCAAGGTGGCGGCGATCGAGCTCGCCAACGACGGCATCACGGTCAACGCGATCTGCCCCGGCTGGGTGCTGACGCCGCTGGTGCAGAAGCAGCTCGACGACCGCGCCAAGCAGGAGGGCAAGGACGTCAAGGCGGTGACGCACGCGTTCCTGACCGAGAAGCAGCCGATGGCGCAGTTCACCAAGACCGAGCAGGTCGCCGGGCTCGCGGTGTTCCTCTGTTCCGACGCCGCGGCGACGATGACCGGCGCGCCGATCTCGATCGACGGCGGCTGGGTGGCGCAGTAGCTTTTTCCCGCGCGCCGGCGGTCGGGGGCGGCCAGCAGGCGCTCGGTCTGCTCCAGGATCGCGGCGGCGAGGGGCTCAGGGGAGTGACGGAGGCCCGCTGGGAAGCGGCGAGAAGGGGCTGGTCACGTGGCTCGCTACAGGTCTCGCATCATCGTCGGGTTGCTGCTCGGCTATTCGCTGTTGGTTGGCGTCGTCCATGTGTTTGGCGGCGGGGCGGCGCGAACCCCGGAGAATGAGGGCCGTGCGTTTGGCGCCGCGGTCGGGCTGCTGGTCGTCGCCGCGGTGGTCCCGGGCATCGTCTGGTGGTGGCGCAGGCGCCGCAACCGGAGTGCCGGCTTTCCGACGCTGGTGTGGCTGGTCTGCGGCGTGGTTCTGGGCGTGTTGATGCTGTCCAGCGAGCGGATGTCGGCGGACCAGGATGCCCGGAGCCGGTTCGCCAAAGGGTTCGTCTCCTCCTCTCGCAAGGCGTGCGGCAGCCGCCTGAGCGACGGCAGGGCAAGTCTGGGCGTGGCGATCACCGATGCGCAGATCGCCACGACCTGCGCATGCTATGCTGACAAGGCGTTGGCGCTGGTGACGCCCGACGTGGAACGGCAGCTGATCGCCGGCGGCAAGCCGCCGCCTGAGATGGTCGCTGAACTGAACGACATCATTCAGACGTGTCTGGCATCGGTCGTGGGTGGCTGACCCGGCGGGCGTCGCCTTGCACGCACCGATGGGCCGGGCGATGCGTGACGGTGCAGGGCTGAGCGCGCTGCACCCGACGGCTTGCCGAGCGCCGACCGGGGCACCCGAACCTAGCCACCGGCAGAGCATTCACGAGTCAAGATTTTCGCATCAAACTTATAGTGCTGATAAGATAGTTGCCGATGCACAATGTTGACAGAATTCACGACTGTGCTCGCGTCTCGACCGACGCTCAAGGTCCCGGCAACCAGGTGGCTCAGCTCTAGGCCGCCGGGTGCAGCCGCATCTTCCGTGAGAGGATCGGCGGCGCGACCGCCGAGCGGCCGCAGCTCAAGAGACTAATGGCGACCCTTACCCGTCGGCGATGCGGTGCTGATCTCGGCGGTCATCGGTCCCGAATGGAAGTCAGGATCACTCCATCTGGCGTGATTTCGGGGCGAAACATGCCGTAGGTCATATCCCGGCCGATCGATCTGAACGCAAGCCGGGTCTCGCGGACTTTCTTCCTTTGCTCGTCGTTCTCGAACCAATTGTATATCCAGCGACCTGTGTCCACCGCACGCTGTGCACTCCCACGCTCGCCAGGGCTGATCCGGTACCCTCCATGCACAATTCGATGGCGGAGCGTGCGCGTCTGCGCCAACTGCCTATTGAGCGCATCCGGCAGTGTGCGCCCGCTCAGCGCTTCATACTTCTTGATGCGTCCGGGGAAATTCGTTTTTGTTTTGTTGAGGAACTTTGTTTTGGCCTGTTGGCCTTCGTGCTGCTCGATTTGATTGCCGGTTACCGCCTCGACAACCACTTCAATCGCTGTCGTTATCCGTCGCACAGCGTCCGAATAGTTGCCACGCTCCATCAGGTTTATGGCGTCCAGCAACTCAAACTCCCCAGCAGTCGCTACGGCGACCGTTTGTTCTCGTAGTTGATCTGGTTCAATGAGCCGGTAAACTTGCGGAGGGCCGTCGGGGCCACCGAGGGACGTGATCTTGTGGTCCCACCCTCGGTAGGGGACGAGGAGCGACGAACACGAATGCCCATCTCGTTCGACGTGCCAATACGGCACGTCCCAGGCGGCGACCTCAAAGGCGAAATGATCAAAGGTAGCCAACCGGTATCCCTGTATAAGCTTGTTGATGACAGGAATGTGTGCTCGACACAACTCCGCTAAATAGAGGGTGACTGATGGCCGCTCTATCTGATCCGTCTCCATCTGTTTGTTCCAAACGTCCTCGTTGCACCGGCTGTTGACTTTCACGACAGTCTTGCACTTGCGCCAAAGGGGGTTGAGATCAGGACCCTGCAGCAGAAATGTCTGGAGGTCCGCGCCAAGTTCCTCGAGCTTTCTGATGGGGCCATGGTAGATCACCGACTGCTTTGAAATCGCTGATCAGGCCAATGTGCAGCTCGAACACTTCGCCGTGCAGCGACACAGGGAATTTGTGGCCTCCGACCTCTATATCGATGGTCGTGTTGTCCACCATGAGCCAGAATGGCAGTTCGACACGCAGCTTCACGTCGATCCATGGTGCATCCCAATTCAAATCCTGGCCAACGAAGTAGCTCTCTCGTGGTCTTGCCCCTTTTTGTGTCTTTTCGCGGTCTGCCATGAGTCATTCCCTGCCGGATTGCGAGGGCGGGGCAATCTAGTGTGCTTTTGCATCGATCAGGGCATTGACGATCTTGCTGCCTGCCTCTTTTGTGCGATGCAACTTCCCGAGCGATTCGAGGCGACGGCATACCTGATTCACCTGCTGTCTGGGCTGTATGCTTGCTTGGCGCGCAAGCTGATCGTCGTCCAATCCCGGCCAGCGTTGCAGCGTTTCAATCAGCCGATCCGTGTTTGTCGTCACCGGAGAACCTCCCGCATGTGTTGCCTGCGGCCACCTATCCCCCACCTTGCGGCTGCGCGCTAGTTCAGGGAGCGGATTTTTCGTATGTTACGTCATGATAGCTGTCGTGTCTTGCGTGTTTTCTCTCCCCGATTGTTGCGCGATGCTATATATAGCAACAAAAAAGGGTCGGTTGCCGGCTCGCTCCTTCGCCGCTGAACTAGGCCGGTGACAAAAACCGCACCAGGCGAGTCCGGCGCCGAACTGCCCGCCCGCCCCGGCGCCAACCGGCTGCTGCCGGCCACCGGCCTGCTGGCGCTCGCGGGCTGCGCGGCGCTGTTCCTGTGGCAGCGCGCCGGGTACATGAAACTGCTCGACCTCTACTCGTTCGGCGTGCAGGACGAGCCGTTCCTCGACCTCGACGGGCCGCTCGCCTGGCTGCGCTGCTTCCGGCAGGGGCTCGACGTGTTTCGCGAAACTACCTGCGACCTGCTCGGCCGGCCGTTCAACTATTCGCCGCTGATGCTCTACCTGCCGCTGCCCTGGACCTCGCGCGACGTGCTGCCGCTGTACGGAATACTGCTCGACACGCTGTATCTGCTGTCGCTTGCCGTACTGCCGCGGCCGCGCGCGCCCGCGGATGCCGTGCCGCTGCTGCTGGCGGCGTTCTCGCCATTCGCCGTGTTCGGGCTGGAGCGGGCGAATGTCGACCTGCTGCTGTTCGTGATGGTGGCGGCCGCGGTGCCGTGCCTGGAGCGTGGGGCGGCGTGGCGGCTGCTCGGCTACGCGCTGATCGTGGCGGCGGGGCTGCTCAAATTCTATCCGTGGGTGCTGCTGGTGCTGCTGCTGCGGGAACGCCCGCTGGTGTTCCTGCTCGGCGCCGCCGCGTTCGCGGCGATGCTGGCCGCGCTGGTCGCCGGCTATCCCGTCGAACTGGCCGAGTCGATCGCGAACCTGCCGCAGGTCAACCCGTTCCTCGATGCGTTCGGCGCCTCGCAACTGCCGGACGGGCTGGTGATCGTCACCCATATGCGCCACGCGGCGATGTTCATGGGCGACTGGATCGACACCGCGATCGGCTGGGGCGGCCGGCTCGGGCTGCTGGCGGCGGCGCTGGCCGGCGCCGTGTTGCTGGCGCGCAGCGGCGCCCTGGTCCGCGCGCTGCGGCGGCTCGGCGGGCGCGAGGCGCAATGCCTGTCGGTGGGCGCGGTGATGATGTGCGGCTGCTTCTTCACCGGCGCCAATCTCGGCTACCGCGCGGTGTTCGTGCTGTTCGCGCTGCCCGGCCTGCTCGCGCTCGCACGGGTGGGCGAGGCCGGCTGGCTCGCGCGCGGCGATGCGCGCCGCCGTCGCGGCGTTCGTGCTTTTACTCTGGTGTCTGCCGGTGCAGAGGGTGATCGACGACCTGTTCGGCCGGTTCTGGGCGATCGCCGGGGGCGTCGCGAAGCCCGTGGTCAGCCCGCTGCCGAGCCTCGCGTTCTGGCTGCTGCGCGAGGCGCTGTGGTGGGGCGCGATGACGGTGCTGCTGGCAATCGTGCTGCGCACGGTGCTCGACAGCCGCACCTGGCGGGACGCGCTGCGCTGGGCGAACGCCCCGGCCCGTCAGGGGCAGGCGACGCCCGGCACCACCGCGAACGCGACGCCCGCCGCCGCCAGCGCCGCCTGCTCCGCGGCGCTGCGGGCGTCGCCGGGGTAGAGCCGCACCACCCGGCGGCCGCCGCCGGCGAGCGCGACCAGCCGCGGCGCGACCGATTCGCCGATGTTCGTCGCGATGCGCTCGGCGTCGCGGCGGGCGAGTTCGAGCACGGCTTCGCCGACGCGATCGTCGTGCACGATCACGTCCGCCTCGCCGAGCAGCCGCTGGGCGCGCAGCGTCAGCAGGTCGGCGGCACCCGGCCCGGCGCCGACCAGGAACACCATGCCGTCGGCGGCGGCCTCGCCGGCCAGGGCGGCGGCGAACTCGGCGCGCGCCTCGTCCTCCCGGCCGGCGAACAGCAATTCCGCGGCGCGGCCGGTGAACAGTTGCTCCAGGGTGCGCCGCCGGGTCGCGAGATCGGGCAGGCGTCGGCGGAGTTCGGCCCGGAATTCATCGGCGAGCGCGGCCAGGCGGCCGAACGCCGGCGGCACCGCGGCCTCGATGCGCGCGCGGATGAGCCGCGCCAGCACCGGCGCCGCGCCGCCGGTTCCGATCGCGACCGTGAGCGGGTCGCGATCGACGATGGCGGGCATGATGAACGAGCAGAGCTCCGGCCGGTCGACGACGTTCACCGGCACCCCTGCCGCCTGTGCGGCGGCCGACAGCGCCCGTAGTTCGGCGTCGTCCGCGCCGGCACCGACCGCGACCGCGCAGCCGGCGAGATGTTCGAACCGCTCGGCCCGCACGACGTCGGCCCCGGCCGCCCGCAGCAGCGCCGCCTTGCGCTCGGCCGCGTCGCCGGAGCCAACCAGCAACGCGCGGCGGCCGCGCAGGTCGAGAAAGATCGGGAAATGGCGCATGGCTGAGGAGTCCCGAAGGAAGTTAAGGCAAGGCGAGGGGCTTTGCCCCTCGACCCCACCAAAGGCGGAGCCTTTGGAATCCAATGGGTTCCAAGGGCCTGCGGCCCTTGGCGGGTCGAGGGCGGAGCCCTCGCCTTCTTGCCCCTTGAGGCGCCCCTCGCCTAGATGGGCGCATGACCATCCTGTTGACCGGCGCCGCCGGGTTCATCGGCTACCATGTCGCCGAGGCCTTGCTGGGCCGCGGCGAGCGCGTGCTGGGCCTGGACAACCTCAATCCCTACTACGACGTCCGCCTGAAGCAGGCCCGGCTGGCGCGGCTGCAGCGGCGGCGCGGGTTTTCGTTCCACCACATCGACCTCGCCGACCGCCCGGCGATGGCGGCGCTGGGGGCGGCCGAGCCCGGGATCACCCGCATCGTCCACCTCGCCGCCCAGGCCGGAGTGCGGCACTCGCTGCGGGACCCGTACGCCTATGTCGCCAGCAACGTGCTCGGCCATCTCGCGGTGCTCGAACTGGCGCGGCACCTGGAGCGGCTCGACCATCTCGTCTACGCCAGTTCGTCCTCGGTCTACGGCGCCAGCCAGGCGCTGCCGTTTTCCGAGGCCGACCGGGTCGATACGCCGCTGTCGCTGTACGCGGCGACCAAGCGAGCCGACGAGCTGATGGGCTACGCCTACGGCCATCTGTTCGGGCTGCGCCAGACCGGGCTGCGGTTCTTCACCGTCTATGGCCCTTGGGGCCGGCCGGACATGGCGTACTGGCTGTTCGCCCGGGCGATCCTGGCCGGCGAGCCGATCACCGTGTTCGACGGCGGCACGCTGCGCCGCGATTTCACCTACATCGACGACATCGTCGCGCGGCGTGGTCGGGGCGCTCGACCGGCCGCCGGTCGCGGGCGCTGAGCCGACTCGGCTGCTCAACATCGGCAACCACCGCAGCGAATCGGTCGCGACCCTGATCGCGTTGCTGGAGCAGGCGCTCGGCAGGCGCGCGGTGATCGTCGAGGCGCCGCGGCCGCGCGCCGACGTCGCCGAGACCTTTGCCGACATCGCCGCGATTGCCGAGCTGACGGGGTTTGCCCCGGCGACGCCGCTGGAGGCCGGAATTCCGCGGTTCGCCGCCTGGTTCGTGGCTTGGCAGCGGGGCGATGCGGGCCCGACTGACACATGATTGCAAAGGAAGGGGTTGACCGGCCCGGCCGAACCCCGTAAATCGCCGTCACCGCAGCGGACGTCGCTCTTGCAAAGCCGCTTCGGCCCGACTAGGTTCTTCGGCCTTGACCAACGATAGCGAGTTGGCGATCGGTCGCACTTCACCGAAGGGTGGAGCGGCGGGCTGGTTGTTTTGTTCTTTTACAAGTGCATCAGGAATTGGAAGGGATACGTTGGCGGCGCCCTGTGGTTGTGTTCTGTGAGGGATGCAATGGTATGGACCGAGTGGTTGGGTGAAGGATTTGCCTGACTGGTCTTGAGTTGGGGCGTTTGTCGATGTGTCTTTCTTATGCGTTGACAGACGCTTCGAATGAGGCCGGTTCGGGCTTGTTCGTTTCGGATCTGTGGGGGAGACCCTGCGGGTTTGGGATGAACCTGAGAGTTTGATCCTGGCTCAGAGCGAACGCTGGCGGCATGCTTAACACATGCAAGTCGCACGGGCAGGGGCAACTCCTGTCAGTGGCGGACGGGTGAGTAACGCGTAGGTATCTATCCATGGGTGGGGGACAACTGCGGGAAACTACAGCTAATACCGCATGATGACCGAGGTCCAAAGGCGCAAGTCGCCTGTGGAGGAGCCTGCGTCCGATTAGCTAGTTGGTGGGGTAACGGCCTACCAAGGCTACGATCGGTAGCTGGTCTGAGAGGATGATCAGCCACACTGGGACTGAGACACGGCCCAAACTCCTACGGGAGGCAGCAGTGGGGAATATTGGACAATGGGCGCAAGCCTGATCCAGCAATGCCGCGTGGGTGAAGAAGGTCTTCGGATTGTAAAGCCCTTTCGACGGGGACGATGATGACGGTACCCGTAGAAGAAGCCCCGGCTAACTTCGTGCCAGCAGCCGCGGTAATACGAAGGGGGCTAGCGTTGCTCGGAATGACTGGGCGTAAAGGGCGCGTAGGCGGATGGGACAGTCAGATGTGAAATTCCCGGGCTTAACCTGGGGGCTGCGTTTGATACGTGCTGGTCTTGAGTGAGGAAGAGGGTCGTGGAATTCCCAGTGTAGAGGTGAAATTCGTAGATATTGGGAAGAACACCGGTGGCGAAGGCGGCGACCTGGTCCTTGACTGACGCTGAGGCGCGAAAGCGTGGGGAGCAAACAGGATTAGATACCCTGGTAGTCCACGCTGTAAACGATGTGTGCTGGATGTTGGGCGACCTAGTCGCTCAGTGTCGTAGCTAACGCGATAAGCACACCGCCTGGGGAGTACGGCCGCAAGGTTGAAACTCAAAGGAATTGACGGGGGCCCGCACAAGCGGTGGAGCATGTGGTTTAATTCGAAGCAACGCGCAGAACCTTACCAGGACTTGACATGGGGAGGCCGCGTCCAGAGATGGGCGTTCCCGCAAGGGCCTCCTGCACAGGTGCTGCATGGCTGTCGTCAGCTCGTGTCGTGAGATGTTGGGTTAAGTCCCGCAACGAGCGCAACCCTCGCCTTCAGTTGCCATCACGTTTGGGTGGGCACTCTGAAGGAACTGCCGGTGACAAGCCGGAGGAAGGTGGGGATGACGTCAAGTCCTCATGGCCCTTATGTCCTGGGCTACACACGTGCTACAATGGCGGTGACAGTGGGAAGCCAGGTAGCGATGCCGTGCTGATCTCTAAAAGCCGTCTCAGTTCAGATTGCACTCTGCAACTCGGGTGCATGAAGGTGGAATCGCTAGTAATCGCGGATCAGCATGCCGCGGTGAATACGTTCCCGGGCCTTGTACACACCGCCCGTCACACCATGGGAGTTGGTTCGACCTTAAGCCGGTGCGCGAACCCGCAAGGGACGCAGCCAACCACGGTCGGGTTAGCGACTGGGGTGAAGTCGTAACAAGGTAGCCGTAGGGGAACCTGCGGCTGGATCACCTCCTTTCAAGGAATTTTCCTGAGCATGTCCTCGGCTTGCTGGTCTTGGAGAAAATCCTGAATAAGGTTGGCTTGTCGCGCAGACCCGGACAAGTGTCCGGCGGATGCCGTGGCAGCTCCGGTTCTGTGCTGCGGGCCGTATCGGCGCCGCCAGCGTATCCCTTCCCGCGACGATAGTTGGATCAGTCGTCAGTCTTCAGTCGTCAGTGTTGGCGGCAAGCCGTGTTCTGAGAACTGACGACTGGAAACTGAGACTGCCTGGGCTAGTAGCTCAGCTGGTTAGAGCACACGCTTGATAAGCGTGGGGTCGGAGGTTCAAATCCTCCCTGGCCCACCAATCAGTTGTCAGTGCGTCAGCGTCAGCTGGTCAGAGTACCTGCTTTGCAAGCACTGAGGCCGTCGGTTCGAACCCGATCGTCTCCACGGGGGCGTAGCTCAGCTGGGAGAGCACCTGCTTTGCAAGCAGGGGGTCATCGGTTCGATCCCGATCAGTCTCCATTAAGCGCAGTGGTCAGTTGGCAGAGGTCTGCTGCGTTCGCTGACCCCTGGAATCTGCGTAATCTGCGGAGAGTATCGTTGCATGCCTGAATTCCGCGTTCGATCGTGCATGTCGTCCAGAGCAGAACGTTCTGGCCGCATGCGAAGACTTATCCGCCGTGGTTGAGCGCTTGGCCTCGGGTTCGGGCGTGTGTTCTTTATTACTGTGAATCAGGTTCTGGTGCGTCTCTGGGCGCGTGGCCGTGCGGTCGTCAAGTTCTGACCGGTAGCAGTCGTGACATCTGCCGACTGAAGACTGACTGACTGATCCAGGCGGTCGGCCGACTGGTCGACGGCATGCGTTCGAGAGAGCGCGTTGTGGCCATGCGGCGAGGGTTCAGAGGCGCTTGTGAACGATCGGTCGAGTGGATCCGACGGCACGAGCGATCTGCGGCGTGCATCAGGCGATCGATGTGTGCGGAGTAGACATCAGTGCCGTGTGCGGTCTGGCTGCAGTTGTTCGCTGCCTGACGACTGAACCTGACGACTGTCTGAGGATGGTTTCTGTGCATGGTGAGGCCTGGGCCTTGGCCGGGATATCGAGTATAAGAAGGGCATTCGGTGGATGCCTTGGCACCAGGAGGCGATGAAGGACGTGGCACGCTGCGAAAAGCCACGGGGAGCCGCGAGCAGGCGTTGATCCGTGGATATCCGAATGGGGCAACCCACCCGCGAAGGGTATCGTCACATGAATACATAGTGTGACGAGGCAAACCCGGGGAACTGAAACATCTCAGTACCCGGAGGAAAAGACATCAACAGAGATTCCGCTAGTAGTGGCGAGCGAACGCGGAACAGGCCAGTGGTTTTCGAAGATAAGCAGAACGGTCTGGAAAGTCCGGCCATAGCGGGTGATAGCCCCGTATGCGTAAATGTCCGAAGATCCTTGAGTAGGGCGGGACACGTGAAATCCTGTCTGAACATGGGGGGACCACCCTCCAAGCCTAAATACTCCCTGGTGACCGATAGCGAACAAGTACCGTGAGGGAAAGGTGAAAAGCACCCCGAAAGGGGAGTGAAAGAGACCTGAAACCGGATGCCTACAAGCAGTCGGAGCGGTCGATATACGCAAGTATTGGTGCCGTGACGGCGTACCTTTTGTATAATGGGTCAGCGAGTTTCTGTTCGCGGCGAGCTTAAGCCGATAGGCGAAGGCGCAGCGAAAGCGAGTCTGAACAGGGCGTTCAGTCGCGGGCAGAAGACCCGAAACCGAGTGATCTAGCCATGGCCAGGCTGAAGGTGGGGTAACACCCACTGGAGGGCCGAACCCACGCCTGTTGAAAAAGTCGGGGATGAGCTGTGGCTAGGGGTGAAAGGCCAATCAAACTCGGAAATAGCTGGTTCTCCGCGAAATCTATTGAGGTAGATCGTCACGTGTTTACCCTCGGGGGTAGAGCACTGGATGGGCTAGGGGGTCCCAAAGACTTACCAAACCTAACCAAACTCCGAATACCGAGGACGTATAGCGTGGCAGACAGACGGCGGGTGCTAAGGTCCGTCGTCGAGAGGGAAACAGCCCAGACCACCAGCTAAGGTCCCCAAATCGTGGCTAAGTGGGAAAGGATGTGGGAATTCCAAAACAACCAGGAGGTTGGCTTAGAAGCAGCCATCCTTTAAAGAAAGCGTAATAGCTCACTGGTCTAATCAGAAATCCTGCGCCGAAGATGTAACGGGGCTCAAGCCACGTACCGAAGCTGTGGGAGCAGTTGTCAGTTGTCAGTTGTCAGTTGGTCAGACAGGAATGGTAGGCAGATGGCCGGGGATGTTTGGGCGTTGAAGGTGTTTCAGCGCGCTTACCGGTTGTCGCTGGATCTGCATCGGGCGAGCCAGAGGCTGGCCGAAGGCGGAGCAATATGGCGGCATCGCCGATCAGATGCGGCGTGCGTCCAAGTCGGTGTGTGCCCTGCTGGTCGAAGGGGCCGGCCGGCAGCCGGGCTCGGATGCCGAGTTCCGGCGCTATGTCGTCATGGCGATGGTTCGGCCGACGAAGCGCGGCTGTGGTGCGCATACGCCGCAGATCTCGATCTCGTCGAGCCGGCGACGGCGCGGGCCTGGCAGGGCGAACTCGTCGGAGATCGCCCGCATGCTGCAAGGCCTGCGCAGACCAGCCTGTCTGAACCACTGAAGACTGACAACTGACAACTGCTGTCGGTAGCGGAGCGTTCCGTAAGCCTGCGAAGCCGTACCCGTGAGGGGTGGTGGAGGTATCGGAAGTGCGAATGCTGACATGAGTAGCGACAAACAGAGTGAGAAACTCTGTCGCCGAAAGTCCAAGGGTTCCTGCGCAAGGTTAATCCGCGCAGGGTGAGCCGGCCCCTAAGGCGAGGGCGAAAGCCGTAGTCGATGGGAACGGGGTTAATATTCCTCGGCCTGCTGGAAGTGACGAACGTGAAGCATGTTGTCTGGGCTTATCGGATTGCCCGTGCAGCTGCGATCGTTCCGGGAAATAGCTCCAGCGTATAGACCGTACCCGAAACCGACACAGGTGGACTGGTAGAGCATACCAAGGCGCTTGAGAGAACGATGCTGAAGGAACTAGGCAAATTGCTCGCGTAACTTCGGGATAAGCGAGACCTGTCTGCGGGCAACCGTGGGTGGGTGGCACAGAGCAGGGGGTAGCGACTGTTTAGTAAAAACACAGGGCTCTGCGAAGTCGAGAGACGACGTATAGGGTCTGACGCCTGCCCGGTGCCGGAAGGTTAAGAGGAGGTGTGCAAGCATCGAATTGAAGCCCCGGTAAACGGCGGCCGTAACTATAACGGTCCTAAGGTAGCGAAATTCCTTGTCGGGTAAGTTCCGACCTGCACGAATGGCGTAACGACTTCCCCACTGTCTCCAGCATCGGCTCAGCGAAATTGAATTCCCCGTGAAGATGCGGGGTACCCGCGGTCAGACGGAAAGACCCTATGAACCTTTACTGCAGCTTTGCAGTGGCATTAGGAGAGCGCTGTGTAGGATAGGTGGGAGGCTTTGAAGCCTGGGCGCTAGCTTGGGTGGAGCCAACCTTGAAATACCACCCTGAGCTCTTCTGATGTCTAACCGCGACCGGTCAGCCCGGTCCGGGACCCTGCATGGCGGGCAGTTTGACTGGGGCGGTCGCCTCCCAAAATAGTAACGGAGGCGCGCGATGGTGGGCTCAGGCCGGTCGGACATCGGCTGCTGAGTGCAATGGCACAAGCCCGCCTGACTGCGAGAGTGACAGCTCGAGCAGAGACGAAAGTCGGCCATAGTGATCCGGTGGTCCCGCGTGGAAGGGCCATCGCTCAACGGATAAAAGGTACTCTAGGGATAACAGGCTGATCTCCCCCAAGAGTCCACATCGACGGGGAGGTTTGGCACCTCGATGTCGGCTCATCACATCCTGGGGCTGGAGCAGGTCCCAAGGGTTCGGCTGTTCGCCGATTAAAGTGGTACGTGAGCTGGGTTTAGAACGTCGTGAGACAGTTCGGTCCCTATCTGCCGTGGGTGAAGGAGACTTGAGAGGATTTGTCCCTAGTACGAGAGGACCGGGATGGACATACCTCTGGTGCACCGGTTGTCACGCCAGTGGCACCGCCGGGTAGCTATGTATGGACGGGATAACCGCTGAAAGCATCTAAGCGGGAAACCCACCTCAAAACCAGGTCTCCCAACCCAGAGGGCCGTGATAGACCATCACGTCGATAGGCCAGATGTATACGCGCGGCAACACGCTCAGCTAACTGGTCCTAATCGCCCGATCGGCTCGATAGTCGTCAGTCGTCTTGCATGCAAAGCAAGGCGCCCGGCCAGTCGCGCAGCAGTCATCACCCACGCCGGAGGACGGCCGCCGCCAGCCATCGCACACAGCATTCAGCCAGAACCACATCACCCAGCAACCGCCCGACACCGACGCACCGACACCGGATGGACTGGACGACCTGGTGGCTTTGGCGGGGAGCCCGCACCCGATCCCATCCCGAACTCGGCCGTGAAAATCCCCAGCGCCCATGGTACTGTGGCTCAAGGCACGGGAGAGTAGGTCGCCGCCAGGTCTTCCAATCCAACCGGCATCAACAGGGCCCTTGCCGTCGCAGGGCGACCGCACCAGAGACCACCGACGCGGGGTGGAGCAGCCCGGTAGCTCGTCAGGCTCATAACCTGAAGGCCGCAGGTTCAAATCCTGCCCCCGCAACCACTTTTACCGAACCCTCGAACAAACCACGATCAGCGGCTGAGTTCCGCCGTTGGTCAGCCGCGCCGATGCGCAGCATCTCGATGATTGCCCCCGTCAGTTCGACCTGAAAGCCTCGGCCTTCGGAAGCCGGGTGCAGCACGACCTTCTCGATCAACGCGCGCAAGCGCTCCAGCGCCTCGGTGCCGTCCGGGCCTGCGAGAGCACTTTGGAGGTTCGCGACTCGTTGGCGATAGACTTCCGCCAGGTTCGGGTGCAGCCGAGGCGCGGTCGCCGCCGGGCGTGACAATGCTCGCTCCAATTCGATCTGGCGGGCCTCGCAGTCATCGATCTTTTGTTGAACGCTTGCCGACGGACGCAATGTGCCCTCGCCGATGGCGTCGGTCAGGTTGTCTAGCTTGCGTCGCACACCGATCAGTTCGCGCTCTTGCGCGCTACGGTCGGCCGAATTGTCTGCCTGCCGGCGGTTCCATTCGGCGACGAATTCCGCGACGAACGCCGCCGTGTGCTCGGGTTCCATCAGGTCGGACTTCAGCGCTTCCAGCACCAGCCCTTCCAGGACCTGCCGCCTGATGCTCTGCCGGTTGTCGCAGACGCCCTGGCGGCGTGCCGTGGTGCAGGCCAGGTAGTCCTTGCCGACAGCGGAGAAGGCTCCCCCGCAGCAACCGCAGAACACCTTGTTCGTGAGCACGTGCTGGGCGCGGCGATGGTCCCAATAGCGCGGGCGGTCCGGCGCATCGGCGCCGGACGCGGCTCGAATCTTGCCATGGCGGCTCTGTACCGCGTCCCAGAGGTCCTGCTCGACGATCCGCAGTTCGGGCACCGGCTGCAACTTCCGCTGCGCCTCGGCGTTCGGCCGGGAGACGCGCTTGCCGGACTGCGGATCCTTCAGGAAGTGCATGCGATCCCAAACCAGACGGCCGACATAGAGTTCGTTGCGCAGGATACCTGTGCCGCGGGCCGCATGACCCCGGATCGTGGAGTCGCGCCATGCCCTCCCGCCCGGACCGGGAACGTTCTCGGTGTTCAGCGCCTTGGCGATGGCGATCGGGCTCGAGCCCTCCGCGAACATCTGGAAGATGCGTTGCACGACGCTCGCTTCGGCAGGGTTGATCGCCCGGTCGCCGCGGATGAGTTCCCCGCGCGCGTCCGTCTGGCGTACCACCGAATAGCCGTAGCAGAGCCCGCCCGCAGACTTGCCGGCGGCAATCCCCCCTTCCAGGCCCCGCCGGGTCTTGGCCCCGAGGTCTTTGAGGAACAGGGCGTTCATGGTGCCCTTGAGGCCGATATGCATCTCGCTGATCTCGCCCTCGGCGAGGGTGATAATCCGGACGCCGGCGAACGACAGGTGCTTGTACAACCCTGCGATGTCTTCCTGGTCGCGCGACAGCCGATCCAGCGCCTCGGCGACGACGATGTCGAACGCCCCGTCGCGGGCCGCCTGCCGCATGGCCTGATAGTTGGGTCGAAACCCGGATGCGCCGCTGGTCGCGGCATCGGCATAGACCTCGACCAGCGTCCAGCCCTCCTTGGCGATCCTTGCCCGACAGACGCGGACCTGATCGTCGATCGAAGCGTCACGCTGCATGTCGGTGCTGTAGCGGGCGTAGATCACGGCGCGGGGGGTCATTTACCTTACTCGATCCATGCGCGTTCGCGGCTAAAGTCTATGTGATGTTGCGCTGGAAGGATAGGTTGGCCGTCTCATCATCGAGCATGGCGGGGCGTACAGAGTGGGCATGAGCGAACATTTCCCGTGCGGCCTGACGCGCAAGTGCTCGCGCAACAGCGGAAAGGACGGAGGCGCGAGGGCTGCTCGGCCCCGATCGTTCGAGCATCGCTGGCACCGCCGCGGACGGCAGCCCGCCGGCGACTGATTGTTGAGCGGGAAGGTGCTGCGCGCGGATCACGCCGAATTCGTAGGCGCGCCGCGAGGCCCGCCCCGGCATAACGCGGCGGGTGGGCCATGAGAGGGGCCACGCCTTGACTTGGCTGACCCGTGATGGGCGTCCTGCCCACGCCAGTAATCGTCGGAGAAATCCGACGACAGCGGTCGCCAGCGGGATAGTCTGTGGGAAGGGATATGAGCATGGATCTCTTCATAATGATTGGCTTGCAATCAATTGCAAATACCAATGGCATGCGGCAGACTCTATGGGGCGGCTAGATTGAGGAGGAGTTCTCACTTGACGAGGCTGTGCTCTGGCGCAGGCGAAGCAGTCCGAGATAGTCCTCCTGCACTAGCAGCCGTTGCTGGATGATGTAGTGCTTCTCGGTCGTTGCCGGTGAAGTGTGCCCAAGAAGAGCGGCGGCATCGACGGCGCTGCTGGGCCGTTCGAGCGTGTACATCGTCGCGGCCGCATGCCGAAAGCGATGCGGTGTGATCGCCACCCCGAGTGCCTCCTCCGTGACCCTCTCAATCCAATGGCGGACGGTCTGTTGATCCACTGGGCCCCCGCCGCTTCCGATCCACAGCCGGTCCGTTGTCGGGGTCTTCCGTCCGCGCGCAAGCAGCGCGGGGCGAATCTCCGCCGAGATATCGCTGGATGCTGGGGTTGAGCGCAGCAGGCACGGGCCAGCTGTCGGGCTTCCGGGTCTTGGTTTCCGCGGCCGACAACGACACGCCCCAGCCGGCACCCTGTTGGATCAGGTGATGGCCAATCCGCAAAGTGGCGAAGTTCCCGATCCGCACCGGCATCGCCGCGAGCAGCGCCACGCACAGGCCGTCGCGGAAGCCGCTGGGATCGGAGATCTGCGCCGAGCTCGCTGTGTGGATCGCCTTCGTGCCGATCTGCAATAGCGCGCGCTATGCACGAGGGGATGAGGCAGCGGCGGCGACAAGCGAGCATGCCGGACAACACGCCAATGCAGCGCCCAAGCCCAGCTCCAATCCAGGTCTGGGGCGAAGAGCTCGAACGCGCCGACAAGGTGGAAAAGGTGTGTCGCGATGGTGTTCAGACGCTTGCGCTGCTGCTCCTCGCGAACAAAGGCGGCGAGCGCCTCCGGGGTGACGTGGATGGTGATCGTCTCGCTGCCAAGTCCGACGCCGCTCCCGTCCATCCATGCCATGAAGCGGCCGACTGACCAGCGCGCCCGGGCGCGAGTTGCGGGTGCCCAGTCGGCAGTGCGAGGGATTTCCGCAAACGGATCGTCGGTGGCCTCCGACGCGGCGAGCCACGCAGCACGGTCGTCGGCGGGCCAAGCGTCCAATGCCAGGCTGAGCGGTCGCGGGACGAAGGGCAGAGGGCTGATCATCGGCGTCGCTCCGTGAGCATCGCTTGGTAATTGTCCCGTGTCCTACTGACATCAACGCGGGTGTAGAATAACAGTGTGGTCTGAAGGTTTTTGTGCCCGAGCAGCTGCTGCACCAGTGCGTGTGCGGTGGGCCGCGCGTCCAACATGATCTTGCCGGCGAGCGAACGCATCAGATGCGGTGTCACGTTCGTCCCAGCATGGCGGGCGACCAGATCCTTCAGGTCCGCACAGGCCTGCGTAACCGTCCGAGCCTGTCCGTGATTCTGTGTGCGGGGCATAACCAACGCCAAGGAGGCGCATTATGCCGAGCAGAGCCAGGAAGTTGGACCGCGTCGTTACCGGTCTGCCGTCGATCCCAAAAGAGCTTGTCGCACAGTTCCTGACCGGCCCAATGACTGGCGAGGCGATCAACGCGGCGGGGATCGCGTTCAAGCAGGCGCTGATCGAGGCGTCCCTGAACGCCGAGCTGACGCACCACCTGGGCTACGCGCCGGGCGCGGAGCGGCCGGAGGCCACGACCAACCAGCGCAATGGCGTCACCGCCAAGACGGTGCTGACCGGCGACGGCCGCGTGCGGATCGAGACACCGCGCGACCGCGACGGCAGTTTCGAGCCTTTACTGCTGCCCAAACACGCGCGCCGCTTTACCGCGTTCGACGACAGCATCGTCGCTCTGTACGCGCGTGGTCTGACGGTGCGCGAGATTCAAGGCTATCTGGTTGAAAGCTACGGCACCGAGGTAAGTCCCGAGCTGATCAGCACGGTGACCGACGGCGTGCTGGCGGAGGTCACGGCCTGGCAGGCCCGCCCGCTGGAAGCCGTGTATCCGGTTGTTTTCTTCGACGCATTGCGGGTGAAGGTCCGGGAAGACAACGTGGTGCGCAACAAAGCGGTGTACCTGGCACTGGGCGTCCGCCGCGACGGCTCGCGGGAGATTCTGGGTCTTTGGATCGAGACCACCGAGGGCGCGAAGTTCTGGATGAAGGTGTTCAACGACCTGAAAACGCGCGGCGTCAACGACATTCTGATCGCGGTGACCGACGGACTGACGGGCATGCCGGCGGCGTTGGCGGCGGTGTTCCCGCGGACGACGTTGCAAACTTGCATCGTGCACCTGATCCGTAACAGCCTGGATTATGCCAGTTGGAAGGACCGCAAGACGCTGGCCGCAGCACTTCGTCCGATCTACGCGGCGGCCAGCGCCGAAGCGGCCCTCGCGGCACTGGATGCGTTCGAGGATGGCGAATGGGGCCGCAAGTTCCCGACCGTCGCCGCCGCATGGCGGCGGGCCTGGGACCAGGTGATCCCGTTCTTCACGTTTCCGCCGGAGATCCGGCGGGTGATCTACACCACCAACGCGATCGAGAGCGTCAATGCGCGGGTGCGCAAGATCATCAAAACACGCGGCCATTTCCCGACCGACGACGCGGCGAACAAACTCATATGGCTCGCCTTGCGCAACATCACCGCCGGCTGGAGCAACGCCGCGCACAACTGGAAGGAGGCGATGAACCAGTTCGCGATCCTGTATGACGACCGCTTCAACGCGGCCGGCTGATCCCATTGAGCATCGTTACGTAACGGAAAAAACCATGCCCAGTGGCCGTATGCCCGAAGGTTCCGCCGCGCTGAGCAACGCCGAACGTCAGGCCCGCCATCGCGCCAAACGGCTGGCGGTTCAACCGCCGCTCGCCATCAAACGCGCCGCGGTGGCGAGGCGGCGAAGCCGCAGCAAGCGCTGGAACGATGCGTTGGTCGAGATGATCGCGGTCCAGGCCGAATGCGCCGCGTGGTTCGAAGCCTTACCGGAAAGCCTGCGCGACAGCGCCACGGCGGCGGCGCTTCAGGAGATGATCGATCTTGATCTGGACGCCATCGCCGCGGTTCAGCCGCCCCGCGGATACGGGCGTGACTGAGCGGTGCGCCACGACATCTGCCCGCATGGTGGCGCCGCGCGCGAACCGTGGCAAATCGTGGGTCCTCGCCATGCTCGCCCCAAACTGGGGGCTGCGCGTGGCTCCGGTCCCGCCGAAGCCGGCGGATTTGACACGGCCCCCGCGCGGTCGCCGGGACAATGGCAGGTCGGGACGAAGGAACAGGCGCTTTGATCGAACCAAGGAACAACCGAGCACGTTGTCGCCTTGCCGTCACGATCATCCGTCGATTACAGTTGGTCACCCAATGGTCGGTGAGACTGAACAAGCCTCACACACAGAAATTCGGACACTCCCAACCGTCCAAGGCGAACCATCGGCTCTCGGGAACAGCCACGACGTCGCAACTCCGCAGTGCACGTCTCGGTAGCGGTCGATATAGCGCCGCAGCAGCTTGATCGTCTCAGGCGAGAGGCGCGCCCGGATCTCGGATCCGTTCTTCACCTCCTCGCCGCAGACGACGATGGTGATACGTGACTTCTTGCCGGCTCCATCCGACACCAAGTGCCGATTGAGATCGAGGCCAGCCACATTGCCGGACCGCGCACAGGTCTCGAACAGCAGCGCCAGATACAAGGCGGCGCGGGCCAGCTTGGCGCTGCGGACATCGACCGTCTTCCGCTTGTCTACCAGTGTCATCAAAATGCAGGGCAGCCTCACCAATTTGTCCAGGCGCGTCGCGTCGTCGAATTGCACCAGACGACCCAAGGTACGGTCGCTCATCTGTCCGCTGCGCTCATTGGTCCTGCGCCACAGGGCCTCAAGGCGAGCAAGCGACTTGCCAGCGACGCCAACATGGTCGCGGCCGATCATGTACAGCAAGAACGCGAGAAAGCCGACGTGACCGCCTTTGCTGCGCTCCGTGGAGCGATGCACGCTGCGCAAAACCTGTTCGACCTGTGCTGGCGCAACGATGTCCGCCAGGGTGTCGAAGTCCGAGGCGGCGGCGCCGGACGCGACGAGAAGCGATGCCACCCTCCGTATGCCGTGGAGGTAGTTGGATTGCGTCCGTGGCCTGAGCGGCCTTCGGGTATCTTCCGTCAGCCAGTCGCCGTCACCGCGGGCGACGAATTTATGTGCGTCCTGCTCGAATGAAGGCGGGAACGCCGACCACGGCAGCGACACTGACGTGCTCCGCCGAGGTGGATGAGGGAGCTGACCTGCCGGCCATCCCGGTATGTAAGCTTGCGCCTTGGCCCATGCAGATGCTGTTCCTCGGATCGTCTTTTCTGCTTTGCTAATCATGCAGGTCTCCTTGAGCACTGCCTGGAAGCGGGCGAAGGTTTGAGGACAGGCATCGTCCGGCGCCCAGCCCTGCTCGCTGGCGTAGTGGGCAAAGCGGGAGAGCGGGGGCCACAGGAACGGCTCCGTGGCTTCAACCAGTTCGGCAAGCACGACCCATTCTGGCGTCAGCGGTGTGACGATGCCTTGCCGGCCATGATGGGCACCCCGGCGATGCGCAGCGCCCGGCGCAGGTTGGAGCGGAACGCCGCCAGTGAGTTTTCCGACTTGAACCCGAGCTTCGCTGCGGTGATGTTTGCCAGCCTGCGGGCAATGGAAGGCACGTCTACCGTGGCCGCCGGGCCGGCGACGCCGAACAGGTCCGCCGTCCGCTCGACCGCCGAGCGGAGGTTCGCCCGTACTCCCGACGTCAGGTCGGGAGCACGTTCGACAGCCGCAATGACGTCCACAAAGGTCAGGGCGGGTTGACCGGCCGATCGTTCGGCGGCATTGTGTGCGGTGCTGCGGCATTCGGCTGGTCGGACGCGATCAGTATAAGTCAATTGGTGACAAACGCGCTCATTCATAAGAATATTCCCTGTGTTTATTCTTGTTGAATATTCCATATGTATTTGTGTGCGCCTGATCAATAGGTATCAAGCGGTTGCAAGGGCTGGTATTCGTGCAAGGGCTGGTATTCGTGACGGGGCATCATTGGCGCCGCTGACCACCGCGACGCGAGGCACAGAACGCAGCGCTATGAGGCAAACACCAGTTCAGCATCAGCGGCGCGGCCGACGCCTCATCCTTCATCGTGACGATGAATTGCAGGTTGTTATCGTCAGCCACTGGATCTGCTCCCGAAGGTGCTGCCCGTGCCCGCCGCTAGGAGGGCATTAGAAGCAGCCTACAAGGAGCTATCCGAAGCGACGGGCGATCAGGCGGAGGCGGACCTCACGGCGAGCCGGTAATTTGCAATTGATTGCACATCACTTGGTAAGTGATGTCGCCCTAAGATCATCGATACCAATCTGCGCCCGCTGTCTGATTGCAGCGTACCCGCTGCCATTGAAATTATCTATCACACCTAAATAAACCTGTCTGGCTTCTTTCTTACAGCCTTTCGCGGTTGCTTCTTCTGCCAAGGTGTTCAGACCTCTGCCGGCCGTTTGTTTGGACTCAAACGAAACATTCGATACGAATTGGTCGTTGCTATCAGGCCAAGAAGCAGCGTCTACCGCGTCCTTCTTTACCTTAGCAAAAAGCTCGCCGCCACAATCTGCCGTCCTAGCGTAGGATGCCAGGTCCGTATTCAACCGATCAGCTTCCTGGGAAGCCAGATCAGTTATTTTAGCCTGTGCATACTGCACATCGTTTTGAGCTTGTTTGTAGGCCCCAGGAGCACAGCCCGCGATCAATCCTGACACTGATGTCACCAGTAAAAAAGTCCTCACAACAACCTCCCTTTGTGAACCATTGCAACTAATTGCACGATAGTCACGATTCGGGGGCTTTAGCAATGAGGTGCGCTTTCGCTCGCGCCTTGTGGCCTTGGGACGTGCTCCATGGCTCGGCAACGCCGGACAAGCTGCCTGCGTCAATAAGCGAGCACTCCGCGGTGCGCCTCGATGAAAGCGTGCACCTCGACCGGCCGAAAGTCACAGTCGCCCCTTGATCCGCAGGTGCGGCAGGGAGCCATCGCGCACCCGGCGCCTGACGGTGATCATCGAAACGCCGAGTAGTTTCGCGACCTCGCGAAGCTTCACCAAGCCGAGTGGCGAGATCAAAAAACGAGGCGGTCATCGACAAATCCTCTGCGAGCGGAGTGCACAGGAATTTACATTAGGCAGCAAGACCGGATCGCCTAGCCGCTGGCTGTGGCAACGATTTGCATCCACCAGCCCGCGCTCGATCAGCTTGCGTCGTCATCACTGGCTCTCAGATCCGTCCACTCGCGATCAGCCGGAGGAGTCGCTGTTCCCCATGTGCTTCATAGGCGGCGCAGGCCATTCGGCTGCCGGTGGCGCCCCTTGATAACGGCCACTGTTTGCGCTGCGGGCCTGCCAAGGTCTGCGCACGTGAGAAAGGCTGGCCCGATGATCGCCCTCGTCTCTCCCACTCCCTCTGATAGCCAAGAAACTATGATTAAGCTGTCAGTAGACAAGCTAACCCTCCTGCTAGACATCCCGGCAATGGAATATGAAGGAATGATAGAGACCTTCGTAGCATGCCTATCCGGTTAACGCAGACACCCACTAAATGTGGGATGCACCCAGTCGCCGGAGTAAAGTTCGGCAAAGGTTGGCGATTCCACGCCACCCGCGATTCCGAGCAAGGACCGGAACGCGTTGAACGGGTAGAAGCGCCTGTTGAAGCGGAACGTAAATTCGTTGAGGTAGGCTTGTAGATGCTTTGCGCTGACGCCGTGATGGGTGCCGAGTAGCCAGGTCTTAAGGTTGGCGAATACGAGATGGATCATGGGCATGAAATCGTCGGCCACCTTCGGATCGCCGCATTCGGCAATGGCCTGGTGGTTGTAGCCGCGCTTGCTCAATCCGGTGTAGCCGCGCCAATCGTCCGTGACGACGAGCGTGCCTGGAGCAACAGCGTTCTCGGCGAATCCACAGAGCGAACCGGCACTTCGATCTGGGGTGACCGCAAGCCGGACTCGCCCGGCGTATCGGCCATCCTTCCGCTTGTCCTGGGCAGTCCCTGGTTCGCGGTGATGAACTTCGACAGCACAGGCAACAAGGACCTTGTGATGGACGCCTCTACCTTCGCCACGGGTCCGGCCGCCGACGTAGGTTTCATCAGCTTCGACGTGCTCGTCGGGTTTGCCGCCGATGCGGTCCTGATCGGGACGCACCATGCCGGCGCGCAGCTTGTGGAGAATGCCAAAGGCCGTCTCGTAGCGCGACAACCCGAGTTGCCGCTGAAACTGAACGGCGGATATTCCCGGAGTATGGCTCATGACCAAATAGGCCGCCCAGAACCAAATATTCAACGGTGTATGGCTGCGCTCCATGACGGTGCCAGCCAGAAGGCCGGTCTGACGACGACATGTTCGGCACTCCAGTATGCCCGGCCGCTTAGCGATCCGAAAGGGTTCCGCCACGACGTCGCAGTATGGGCACACGAAACCGTGAGCCCAGCGGGCGCGTTCCAGATACGCCGCGCAAGCGGCGTCATCCGGGAAAAGTCGCTGGAACTCGGGAAGGGATTTCGGGAATGCCAGATCGCTCCTTCGATGGACATCCATGCCAGTCATGGCGCGTCTGGCCGGTTTCGTTCGTCGACCAAGTTCCACGAATTCTCCATTGACACCCACTAGCCCTGGTCCGTGTCTGCGTCAACCGGATAGGCATGCAACAATCACGGCGGCACAAAAGGCTGCGCCTCGCTTAGCGGCATCGTCTGGAGAGAGGGATGGCCGCTGCTTTACGATGCTTTTGTCTATATCGGCGATCACATTGGCGACGCAGTGGCAATCCTTACCGCCGTGGCCACAGCCTTCATTGCCGCCTTCACCTTGACTCTTAAGCGAGCAACCGACCGCTTGTGGACTTCCGCGGAAAACCAACTGCGCGCGTTCCGCGATTCCATGAAACAAGAACGGGAACTCGTAAATGCTCAGATCGCAAAAATGGACACTCACATTGGCGAAGCCGCAAACGCCGCAACCGCCATGAGGGATTTGGTAGACGCAACCAACAACGTTGCGGGTAGGCAATTGCGAGCTTATGTCTTTCTTGAGGGGGCGACATTTGAACAACCGCCACAGGGCCAGAGCCCGTTTCCCCCAGATTTCACCGGCAATATTGTTATTGGTATTAAGAATTATGGTGTCACTCCTGCCACGAGCGCCATCGTAAAGACTGAAAGGATGATAGGCGCAGAAAAAGATAGCTCTGTCGTGATCCCGCTCTCGGATCGCGCGAAAACACATGCTAAGATAACGATTGGGCCTAGCCAATTTCTCAGTGTGCGCATAGAGGTTAAAGACGGCGGGTGGCAAGTCGCCGAGTGGGCGAGACTCGGCAATGTAAATCAGAAGACTTACCTTTTTGGAAGAATCGATTATGTCGATGCTTTTGAGAACACGCGGTGGACCACTTTCCAAATGATTGGGCCTTGCCTATCCGGTTTACGCAGACACCCACCAGCGGTAGGCGATGAAATCCATTTTATGTGGTTTGCTGGCACCAGATTTTGTGGCTGCGTGCGTCAACCGGATAGGCAAGGATTGGGCATTTCGGCCGAATGGCATCCCGTGTTTTCTGCGAAAGCGGGAATGATTCTATATAGGGCGAAAGCGGGCTGAACGATCACCGCTCCCAAGATTGAAATAGCCAACGCTGCACAAATAGCAATTTTCACAGCACATCACCTGCACGGCGATATAGTGAGATGACGCCAAAAACGCAATGAGTTGGTTTGTGCGTTTGCGCCATAATACCGCATTGGTGTGCGACGGGTGAACGTCTCGCTCGACACGCTATCACCTGAGAAATTTGCCGCGATCACCCGCTGGGGCAGGATCGACAAGACGTTAGCGGGTATCCGCGCCGCGCTGGCGTGCGGGCTTGCGGTGCGGATCAACGCGGTCGCGCTGAAAGGCGTCAATGAGGACGAGTTCGACGACCTGATCGAATGGTGTGCCGTGCAAGGCTGTGACCTCTGCCTCATCGAAACCATGCCGATGGGCGAGATCGACGCGGACCGCACGGACCAATATCTGCCGCTGTCGCTCGCGCGCGCGCGGCTGCGACGACGTTGGACGCTGGAAGAAACTGGCTATCGCACCGGCGGACCGGCACGTTACTACACGATCGCCGAAACCGGCCGGCGCATAGGCTTCATCACGCCGATGACACATAACTTCTGCGAAAGCTGCAACCGTGTCCGGCTCACCTGCACGGGCACACTCTACATGTGTCTCGGCCAGGACGATTCCGCGGATTTCCGGCGCGTGCTGCGCAACGGCGCCGTGGATGCCGAGCTGGAGACGGCAATCCGAGCGGCGATCGCCCGCAAGCCGCGCGGTCATGATTTCGTGATCGACCGCCGCCACGAACGGCCCTCGGTCGGGCGCCACATGAGCCTGACCGGCGGCTGAGTCGCCCTCAGGCCACTGCTTGTCGGCTCGGCGCAGTCGTCGGCAACAGCAGCGTGACCGCCAGACACACGATCAGCATGGCGCAAGCGCCCCAGAGGCACGCCGCGAGGCCGCCATAGCCGGTGAGCAGGCCGGACAGGAGGATGCCGAGCAAGCGCCCGGCAGCGTTGGCGGCATAGTAGAAGCCGACATCCTCCGCCACTTTCTCCGAGCCCGCATAGGCCAGGATCAGGTATGAGTGCAGCGAGGACAGCACAGCGAAGGCGAAGCCGAACAGCAACAGTCCGCCGACCACCACAAGGTCGGGGCGCGGCAGGCCGGGCACGGCGAGCAGGGCCGCCAAGACCGCCGGCAGGGCTGCCAGCGCCAGCCCCCAGGTCCGGGCGGCGGGCACCTCGCGCGACAGGCCGTCGGCGCTGCGCGCCACCAGTTGCGGCGCAAGCGCCTGCACCGCGCCGTAGCCGATGGTCCAGAGGGCCAGGAACCCCGCGACCTGCATGTAGCGCCAGCCATACAGGTAGAGCGTGACCGGCAGCCCGACGACGAACCACACGTCGCGCGAGCCGAACATGAAAATGCGGGCGGCGGCGAGCAGGTTGATCGCACGCGTCTTGGCGAACAAGGCGCGCATGCTCCTGGACGACTTCGCCCGCCCCAACTCGCGCGGCAGCAGCGTCAGGACGGCCGCGAGACTGAAGCCCAGCAACCCAGCCAGCAGCCACAAAGCCGGGGCAAAGCCGACGGTCTGCAGCAGCAAGCCGCCAATGAAGAAGCCCGCCCCCTTGGTGGCGTTCTTCGATCCGGTGAACCACGCGACCCAGCGGAACAATTGCCCGGCGCCCTGCTGGGCGCTCGCCTTGATGGCGCTCTTCGACGCGGTCTTGGTCAGGTCCTTGGCCACGCCCGCGATGCCCTGCGCCAGCACGACCCAGGTGACCGACGCGGCCGCGCTCCAGCCGGGGTCGAGCCCGGAGAGCATCAGCAGTCCGCCGATCTGCAGCGCGATGCCCACCGCCAGCATGCGCGGAATGCCGAAGCGCAGCGCCAGCCATCCGCCGCCGAGATTGGCGAAAATACCTGCCGTCTCGTACAGCAGGAACAGGAAAGCCAGCATGAACGGCGTGTAGCCCAGCTGGTAGAAATGCAGCAGCACCAGCATGCGGATGGCGCCGTCCGTGATGGTGAAGGCGAGATAGCTGCCCGTCACCACGGCGTAGTTGCGCGCCGCCGTCATCAGACGCCGCGCTCCATCACGATGTTGGCGAGATCGACCATGCGGCAGGCGTAGCCCATTTCGTTGTCGTACCAGGCATAGACTTTCAGCAGGGTGCCGTCGGTCACCAGCGTGCTCGGCGCATCGACGATCGCGCTGCGCGTGTCGTTGGCGTAGTCGGCCGAGACCAGGGGACGCTCCTCGTAGCCGAGAATGCCGGCGAGGGAACCTGCTGCGGCGGCGCGGAACAGGGCGTTCACTTCCGCCGCCTCGATCCGGCGCTCCAGTTCGAACACGCAGTCGGTAAGGGAGGCATTCAGCACAGGCGCGCGCACCGCATGGCCATCGAGGCGCCCCTTCAGCTCGGGATAGATCAGGCCGATGGCCGTTGCGCTCCCGGTGGTGGTCGGCTGCAACGATAGCATCGCCGAGCGTGCGCGCCGCAGATCGCGGTGCGGCGCGTCGACAACGACGTTGGTGTTCGTCGGGTCGTGGATGGTGGTGATCTGACCGTGGCGGATGCCGATCGCCTCGTGCACGACCTTCACCACCGGGGCAAGGCAGTTGGTGGTGCAGGACGCTGCGGTCAGCAGGCGGTGCCGGGCGGGCTCATAGCGGCGTCGTCGACGCCGACGACCACATTGAGCGCCGCGGCGTGCTTCACCGGGGCGGCGACGATCACGCGGCGCACGCCGCGCGCGAAATAGCCGTCGAGTTGTTCGGGACTGAGAAACTTGCCGGTGCATTCGAGCACGAGCTCGCAGCCGAGATCGCCCCAGGGCACCTCGGCCGGTGTTGCCGCGGCGCTGAAGCCGATGCGACGCCCGTCGATGTGCAGCGCATCGGGCTCGGCCGCGATCGGCGCGCGCCAACGGCCGTGGACGCTGTCGAAGGTGAGCAGATGCGCCGCCGCTTCGGCGCCGCCTTTCAGCTCGTTCACGTGGGCAATATCGAGCCGGCTATCCGCACGTGGATCGCGGTCGTCGCGGATCACGCCGCCGCAGGCGGCCCGCAGCGCCAGGCGGCCGATCCGGCCCAGCCCGTTGATGCCGACGCGCATGTTCTCAGGTGCGCCCTGCAAGGACAGCCACGGGTCCGCCGCCGATCTCGTCCAGCCGAGCCTTCATGGCGATGCGGTCGAGCGATGCAAACGGCAAGCTGACGAAAATTCCCAGACGCCGGCGCAGGCTTGCATAGAGTTCGTTAAGCAACGTCGCGCGTTGGCCGCATTGCCGGAGAACTTCGCCGGATCGGGCAGCGGCCAGGATGCGGTCAGCGCCAGCGGGCCGAAGTCGGGGCAGGTCTGCCCGTGCAAGACGTCGCAGGGGCGATCACGAAACCCAATCGTGGAGCCGTGGGGCCGGCGAACAGGCTCCATGACTTGGATTGCAGGCAGGACGTGTCATGGCCGAGCGCGCGC
>CAVOOS010000025.1:0-314865 GCA_963697635.1 uncultured Solirubrobacterales bacterium
TGCTCCGCCAGAAACCACAGGACGATCAGGTAGATCGCAAATCCTAATGCTTTATTGAAAACACGCAATCCATGGGAGTTTGCGCGGGCGTCTGACTGTAACTCAATATGGTTCTGTAATAAGTGTTTTGTACAAGGCCACAAAGCGAATAGTTGTAAGGCCCGGGAACGCCGCACGAGAGCGTCGAGAGCTTGGAGAGGTACAGGCGGTGATTTTGCCAGCCAAGGTGCCACACTCCGATGCCCATGAGCAGGACCATCCACAGCGCATAGAACGCGAGCCATTTCCAGCGACGCCGGACCAGGAAAACACCAATTGCCGAAGCGGAGTGACTGCCACGATCGTGGCGAGAGCCAACATTAGCGCGGAGAGAACATCCTGCTTCTTCTCTGCGAAAAGAACCCCCGCTGACCACGTCAGCAGGAGCAGGGCCCCGAACTGCCCCTTCTCCAGCGTCAGCGCGAAGGGCTGGAAGGCGAATCCTGCCAGCGTACAGATCAGAAGAGTTGCGGGGCTAAGCGCTTGGCACAGTTTCAAACAAATCCATATGGCCAGAAAAAAGAACAAGTCGGTGAGAACGCGGGAACCATGAACGCCAACTGGTAGGGCAATCTACCCAGCGGCACCGGTAATGTTGCAACGATTGGTGGCGCGCTGAAGTGTAAAGTATCGCCAAGCCCATTTTGTCGTGGCTGCCTGGGTTCCACTCGGTATCCGGTGCGATGCGGTCTAAGACCGCTTCCTTGTTTTTCTACGCCCTAGCATAATACAGCGGATGCTGGCTGGGGTGGGCCAATACCGCCAACTTCGCAGGCCCACGTAGTAATGTGGAAAGTCAAGCAATATCACCCTATAGTCTTCCTTGGTTCGGCATCTGTTCGTCGTGTCCACGGCCCGGGAGTACACCTCGTCCACGACGTGCCCGTCGCAGGCCCGGTGCCGCCGCCGACAAGGGTGGTGATCCCAGACGCGATCGCCTCTTCCACCTGCTGCGGGCAGATGAAGTGGATGTGGCTTGTCGATGCCGCCTGCGGTCAGGATTTTTCCTCGCCGGCGATCACTTCCGTGCCCGGCCCGACGATGATGGTGACGCCCGGCTCGCGTCCGGGTTGCCCGCCTTGCCGATGCCGGGAAATGCGGGCCGTTGGTGATAGCGCGACGTCGGCTTTGACGATGCCCCAATGGTCGAGGATCAGCTACGTTGGTGATCACCGTGTCGGCCGCGCCCTCGGCCTGCGTCGCCTGCGACTGCGCCATGCCGTCGCGGATCACTTTTCCCCCGCCGAACTTCACCTCGTCGCCGTAGACGGTGAAGTCTTTCTCGACTTCCACCCACAGATCGGTGTCGGCGAGGCCTGACTGACGAGAGTGGTCGGGCCGAACATGTCCGCATAGGCGCGGACGCGAAATGCGGGCCATCACAGCGCTCCATCACGTCGCCACGGAAGACCGAATGTTTCCAGGGTGCCCTGATCGGGACGAGCGTGACGTCCCGGGTCTGTCCCGGCTCGAAGCGCGCGAGCGGGTCCGGCTGCAATGTCGAGGCGCTGGCCCCGGGCGGCAGCGCGGTCGAACACCAGCGAAGAATTGGTCTCGGCAAAATGGTAGTGGCTGCCGACCTGCACCGGCCGATCGCCGGTGTTAGCAACCGTCAGCGTGGTGCGCGGCAGGCCGGCATTCAGTTCGATGTCGCCGGCCACGGTCTCGATCTCTCGGGGATGGCTTTCTTCGCCCTCAGCGGATCGGTTCGTGGACGGTGACGGCTTCGTAGCATCCAGAAAGCTCCTTCGACCTGCACATAAGCGATCATCTCGGCGACCCGCTCCTCCACCTGCTCCCGCGCAGGTCGGGGAAGCGCCGGCCTGCTCAGGTCAGCGACTCGAGTGACGTCGCGAGCACCTGACGACGTAGTCGGTGGTCGGGGCGACGGCTTCCGGATGGTGGATCTTGACCCCGCGTTCCAGCCGTCGCCGCGCCACCATCGCGGCCATCGAAATGAGCAGCTTGTCCTTCTCGCCCAGGCATCGGTTCATGAGCGGTGGCCTGGGGGCTGGCGGGCTGCTCGCCGATAGCGGCAGCTTGGTCGCGCGTCATGGGCGAAGCGACCGAAATTGGCCGCCTGCACGGAGAAAAGCTCAGGGTTCGGCGACGGTTTGCAGGCCGATCCGGGCGGCCGCCTTGATGAAGTCGCAATGAACGTGGCCAAGCCATCGCGGTGCCTCGCCGTGGCCGAGATCCAGAGCGTCGGCAAAATCCATGCCCTGCTCGAACCGGTCGAGGGCGTCGGCGACATGCTCCGGCTCGTCGATCGTGGCCGTCGGCAGGCCGACGATCAAACGCATCGCCGCGCCGATCCGCGCCGAATCCAATCCGAAGCTCCGGCGCGGACCCAATCGATTTCCAACAGCACAGTGGAGACGACGAGCACTTCGACCCGTCGATGAGCGTTTGCCCGGTCGACCTGGGCAGGATCGTCGTTCATCAGATAGCGGACGATGATGTTAGTATCGACCGCGCGCACGACGCGCCAGTACTTCCTCGGTGATCCCGGCGTCCATCTCCTCGATCGTCTTCGGCGGCCCGGAATAGAATGGCTTGAGCATTCCGAACACGTCCTCCGGCCGCGACGGCGGGAACGGCTTCGCGGCGCGCAGGGTACGCGGCCGGGCCGTCCTGGATCTGGAGCACGGTGCCGGCGGTCCAGCCGTAGCGTTCGCGCACCGCCTTGGGCAGGATTACCTGGCCCTTGGTCGAGAGCCGCTGGTTTTGGTGGGCTTGTCGCCGTCCGGCATCGGAGCGATCGTCCTCCTGGTAAGACGGGGGTAGGATATACCGGAGTAGTCGCCCCGGCAACATCGCGCTCAGCACATCCACACCCGCGGCAGCGCCCGCCCCGCGCGCAGGACCGCCAGACCCGCGATCACGGCCGCGCGCAGGTTCGCGCCATCAGCGCGCGACGACGCGGCCAACCAGCATGCCGTTCCAGGCGCTTGCGCCAGTTTCCGCGGGCGCGCCCTTCCACGCGGCGCGCAGGTCGTCGAGCCGCAATTCGGCATCCACAGCGACATGCACCAGGGTCGCGACCGCCGCACTGCCATTTGCCGTCGCCGCGCTGCTCAACGTGGCGGCCACGTCGCTGACAATCGAATGGCATCGTGCAGCAGCAGCCGCCCGGCGCGGCGAACGCGAATGGTGTCGGGCGGGCCCCGCCGTGGCGACCTGCTCGCCCATCGCGGTGCGGCCGAACACCAGGCTTTCGACGCCCAGGAACCACGCGTCCTCGGCCAGGTCGACCTCCAGCACGCGATCGAGCGCCGCCCGGTCGAACACGATTGCTTCCTGTGGCAGCCACTCCGCGGCCCCGCCCTCCGCGACCGTCAGCCGCGTGCGTATGCGCGCCGGCGGATCGCCCGGCAGCGCGCGGTAGAACCGTTCCGCTGCCTGCGAGGCGAACGTCGCCTGCGCACCCGCGAAAACCGCAAACGAACTGTCGAGCCGATCCCCGCCGGCGACGCCGCCCGAGGAATTCAGCGTCACCACCTCCGCCCAGTCGACCGGCCGCGGGAACCGCGCCTTCAGGCACCCGTCCTGGCGCAGGTCGGCGAGCACGCTCGCGGCGCCGCGCCGCTTCACGGCGACATGCAGCGAACCGATCGCGCGTTGATCTAGCTATTCATATTAACGATACCATCGAAATGTAGTAGCAGAAAGATGCCAAAAAACACGGTCGAGAGGACGCCAAGCACACAGAGGGTGATCAAAATAATCCCGTGAGTTCGAAACATCTGGCCTGATGTACAAAAAGGCGACCCTTAAGGATGGCCGCGACCAATGATTTTACACGACGAAATCGACCTCAAAATCAACGGTGATCTTGTTGACGCGCTTATTTAGAAGCTTGTCTATTTTTTTCGAGTAATCTCTCGATCTTTCCAGGATCTTCGCGTAGATCATAGAGTTTGTAGAGATCGGTAACCAGATCGGAAATCGCCCGACTCAGCTCCGCGTCCAGCTACCTCGGCATCCAGCTCATCATCAGCCGGCTTCCTGTGGCTGCTTTCGTGGCGCCAAGCGCTAGCTCGCCCGCATCTCTTCGCTCAACAAATCAACGATTGCGGGGTCGATCTCCCGCTTGACCTTTTCAACGATCGTTGCCGCATCGGCGCTGGCCTTCGCTTCCGGCGATAGCCGCGAAGCGACCAAGGCGGCAAGCAATTCGTCGACCCGATGCGCCGCCTTCAATTGTTCGACCTTCGCGGTAAACTCCACGGTGTCGGGAAGGTTGATCCGGCGTTCGACTGACATGGCGGCCTCTCGCTCCGACCGGTACGGTCAGACCGACAATCGGCGGCGGACATCGGCCTCGTCGAGTTCCTCGCGCCGGCCGTACAGCACGATGTCGCCGCGGTCCATCACCGCGATCGTCTGCGCGAGGTCGCGGGCGAAGTCGAAATACTGCTCGACCAGCAGGATCGCCATCTCCCCGCGTCCGCGCAGCAGCTCGATCACCCGGCCAATGTCCTTGATGATCGACGGTTGGATGCCCTCCGTCGGCTCGTCCAGCACCAGAAGTTTCGGGCGCGTCACCAGCGCGCGGGCGATCGCGAGCTGCTGCTGCTGGCCGCCCGACAGGTCGCCGCCACGCCGCCGCGTCATGGTTTTGAGGATCGGGAACAGGTCGTACATGTCGTCGGGGAACGTGCGCTTGCCGCGTGGCAGCACCGCGAACCCGGTCTCGAGATTCTCCCGCACCGTCAGCAGCGGAAAGATGTCGCGCCCCTGCGGCACCCAGGCGATGCCGCGCCGCGCCCGCTCGTAGATCGGCAGCCGGGTGATGTTCTCGCCGTTCCAGACGATCTTGCCCGGCGCTGATCGCGTGCGCCCCGGTCACCGCGCGCAGCAGGCTGGTCTTGCCGACGCCGTTGCGGCCGAGCAGGCACGTCACCTCGCCGACCCGCGCCTCCAGCGACACCTGCCGCAGCGCGATCGCGGCGCCGTAGTGCAGGCTCGACTGTTCACCTGCAGCATGCTCAGCGCCCCAGATAGACTTCGATCACGCGCGGGTCGTCGCTGACATGGTCGATGCTGCCCTCGGACAGCACGGAGCCTTCGTGCAGCACCGTCACCTTGACGCCGAGCGCGCGCACGAACGCCATGTCGTGCTCCACCACGACGACGCTGCGGGTCCGGTTGATTTCCCGCAGCAGCTCGGCGGTCTGTTCGGTTTCGGCGTCCGTCATCCCCGCGACCGGCTCGTCCACCAGCAGCAGTTGCGGCTCCTGCGCCAGCAGCATGCCGATCTCCAGCCATTGTTTTTGTCCATGCGACAAGTCGCCCGCGCGCCGTTCGCCGATGCTCGGTTTAGTCGGATCGTCGTCGAGAATCCCCTCGATCCGGTCGCGCTCCTCGCCGCTCTGCCGCGCCCACAGGGTGAAACGTGGCCGCCGGTCCCCGGCGAGGGCCAGCAGAAGATTGTCCCAGACGGTGTGCGGCTCGAACACTGTCGGCTTCTGGAACTTTCGGCCGATGCCGAGTGCGGCGATCGCCGGCTCGTCCAGGCGGGTGAGGTCGGTGTCCTTGCCGAACACCACCTTGCCCTTGTCCGGCCGCGTCTTGCCGGTGATCACATCCATCATCGTGGTCTTGCCGGCGCCGTTCGGGCCGATCACCGCGCGCATCTCGCCGCGCTCCAGCACGCAGGCGACAGCGCGTTGAGCGCGCGGAAGCCGTCGAAGCTGACGGTGACGCCGTCGAGATACAGCAGCGTGTCGTCGCTGCCGATGCGTCGTCATTCGGCGGGCTCCGCGCGGCCGCGGGTGACGTTCGTCGCGCGCCGGCGATCCGGCGCGCGGCCGAACAGCCCGAGGATGCCGCCGCGGCAGGAACAGCGTGACCAGGATGAACAGCGCGCCCAGCGCGAACAGCCACAATTCCGGCAGCGCCCCGGTGAACACAGGTCTTGCCGAGGTTGACCAGCACCGCGCCGAGCACCGCGCCCGACCAGCGTGCCGCGGCCGCCGACCGCGACCCAGATCACCGCCTCGATCGAGTTGGCCGGGCGAGAACTCGCTCGGGATTGATGATGCCGACCTGCGGCACGTACAGCGCGCCGCCGATGCCCGCCATCACCGCCGAGAGCACCCAGACGAACAGCTTGTAGCGCTCCGGCCGATAGCCGAGGAAGCGCGTGCGGCTCTCGGCGTCGCGCACCGCGATCAGCACCTTGCCGAAGCGCGAGGTGACGAGGTAGCGCGCGACCAGCAGCTGCCGCGCACAGGAACACCGCGGTCGATGATCAGCAGCGCGCAGCGCGTGCCGTCCGCCTGCAGCGGGAAGCCGAGGATGTCCTTGAAATCGGTCATGCCGTTGTTGCCGCCGAAGCCCATGTCGTTGCGGAAGAACGCCAGCAGCAGCGCGTAGGTCAGCGCCTGGGTGATGATCGAGAGGTAGACGCCGGAGACGCGCGCTGCGGAACGCGAGCCAGCCGAACACCAGCGCCAGCAGGCCCGGCACCAGCACCACCATCAGGATCGGCGAAGCCGAGCGTTGTCGAAGCCGTGCCAGTACCACGGCAGTTCCTTCCAGTTCAGGAACACCATGAAGTCCGGCAGGATCGGGTTGCCGTAGACCCCGCGGGTGCCGATCTGGCGCATCAGGTACATGCCCATGGCATAGCCGCCGAGCGCGAAGAACGCGGCATGGCCGAGGCTCAGGATGCCGGCGAAGCCCCAGACCAGATCGACCGCCAGCGCCAGCATCGCGTAGCTCAGATACTTGCCGGCGAGCGAGACCGCATAGGTCGGCACGTGCAGCGCCGACGGTGTCCGGCACCGCGAGATTGAGCACGGCTCAGCAGGATCGCCCCGCCCAGCACCAGCGCCGAGCAGGCGCAGCCGTGCAGCGAGAGTCGTGCTCATGCTTCCGCCGCCCGGCCCTTCAGCGGGAACAGGCCGCGCGGCTTGCGCTGGATGAACAGGATCAGCAGCACCAGCACGACGATCTTGCCGAGCACCGCGCCGGCGATCGGTTCGAGGAACTTGTTGACGATGCCGAGCGTCAGCGCGCCGACCACGGTGCCCCACAGATTGCCGACGCCGCCGAACACCACGACCATGAAGCTGTCGATGATGTAGCCCTGGCCCAGGTTGGGGCTGACGTTGTCGATCTGGCTCAGCGCCACGCCCGCCAGTGCCGGCGACGCCGGAGCCCAGGCCAAAGGTCAGCGCGTCGATCCAGGGCGTGCGGATGCCCATCGCCGCCGCCATGCGCCGGTTCTGCGTGACCGCGCGCATCTGCAGGCCGAGCGAGGTGAAGCGCAGCGAGGCCATCAGCGCGCGCCACGCACGATCGCCGCGAAGAAGATGATGTAGAGCCGGTTGTAGGTGATGGTGACGCCGCCCCACTGCGTCGCGCCGCTCATCCAGTCCGGCGTGGACACGTCGACGGTTGTGCGCGCCGAAGATGCAGCGCACCGCCTGCTGCAACACCAGCGACAGGCCCCAGGTGGCGAGCAGCGTTTCCAGCGGGCGGCCGTAGAGGAAGCGGATCAGCGTCCGCTCGATCGCGATGCCGACGACGCCCGAGACGATGAACGACAGCGGGATCGCGACGAACAGGCTGGCGCCGAACAGCGCCGGCGCGTAGCTCCTGCATGACCTGCTGCACGACGTAGGTCGTGTAGGCGCCGAGCATCACCATCTCGCCGTGCGCCATGTTGATCACGCCCATCACGCCGAAGGTGATGGCGAGGCCGGCCGCGGCCAGCAGCAGCACCGAGCCGAGCGAAAGCCCGTAGAACACGCCCTGCGCCAGCGCCCACACCTGCTGCAGTCGCGCGATCGAGGCGACCGCGTCGGTTGCGGCCTTGGCGACCGCCGGCGACTGCTTGCTGTTGCCGAGCCCGTCGAGCTGCGACTGCGCTTCGAGGTCGCCGCGGTCGCGCAGCACCGGGATCGCGGCGAGCTTGTCGGCGTCGCTGCTGTTCGGGCTCGCCAGCAGCACCGCGGCGCGGGCCTGCTCCATGATGTGCTTGACGCCCGCGTTCTGCTCCTGGGCGAGCGCGCGGGTGATGGCGGGCAGGGCCGCCGGATCGTGCGACTTGAACACCGCCTCGGCCGCCTGCGCGCGCGTGCCGGGATCGGCAGAAAACAGCGTCAGCGCGCCCATCGCGTCGTCGATCGCCTGGCGGACGGCGTTGTTGACGCGCACCTTCTTCAGCCCGTCGGGCGGCGTCGCCGCCTTTTCGCCGGTGACGGGCGTCGAACACGTCGTCGCCCTTCTTGATCCATAGCGTCTTGTCCGGCGCGAGGTAGAGATTGCCGCCCTGCAACGCGGAGATCACCGGCTCCGCCTGCTTGTTGCCGGACAGCGCCAGCACCCCGATGGCGTGGCGGATGTCGTCGAAACCGCCGGCAAAGCCCGCGAACGGATCGTCCTGCGCGTGGGCGGCGAATGGCAGCAGCATCAGGAACAGGAACAGGCAGCGAAGACGCTTCATGCAGGGCCTCGGGTTGGCGGAGCGGAGAGGGTGTCCGCCGGAACTCCTCAACCCCCTCCCGCAAGGGGAGGGGGCTTGCTTCTCCCTCTCCCGTTGGGGGAGAGGGCCGGGGTGAGGGGTTGTCGGTGTCGCGGATCAGGCGCCTACTTGTCGGCGCCGCCGCACTTGCCGGTCACGACGTTGAAGTTGCCGCACGACATCGGCGGCCGCCAGTCGGCGATCAGGTCCCGCGAGCCTTCGAGGTACGGCGACCATTCCTGCGCGACCACGGTGCCCGGCGTGTTCCAGACCACGTTGAACTGGCCGTCGCCCTGCACCTCGCCGATGTACACCGGCTTGGTGATGTGGTGGTTCGGCATCATCGTCGCGTAGCCGCCGGTCAGGTTCGGCACGGCGACGCCGATCGCCGCGTCGATCACCTTGTCGGCGTCGGTCGTGCCGGCCTTCTCGACCGCCTTCACCCACATGTTGAAGCCGATGTAGTGCGCCTCCATCGGGTCGTTGGTGGTGCGCGTCGGCTTCTTGGTGAAGTCGTGCCACTCCTTGATGAACGCCTTGTTCGCCGGGCGTGTCGATGCTCTCGAAGTAGTTCCACGCGGCGAGGTGGCCGACCAGCGGCTTGGTGTCGAGGCCGGCGAGCTCTTCTTCGCCGACCGAGAACGCCACGACCGGGATGTCGGTCGCCTTGATGCCCTGGTTGCCGAGTTCCTTGTAGAACGGCACGTTGGCGTCGCCGTTGATGGTCGAGACCACGGCGGTCTTCTTGCCGGCCGAGCCGAATTTCTTGATCGCGGCGACGATCGTTCTGCCAGTCGGCGATAGCCGAACGGCGTGTAGTTGATCATGATGTCGTCGGTGGCGACGCCCTTCGACTTCAGGTAGGCCTCAAGGATCTTGTTGGTGGTGCGCGGATACACGTAGTCGGTGCCTTCCAGCACCCAGCGCTTCACCGAGCCGCCATCGGCGCTCATCAGGTAATCGACGGCCGGGATCGCCTGCTGGTTCGGCGCCGCGCCGGTGTAGAACACGTTGCGCTCGCTCTCCTCGCCTTCATACTGGACAGGGTAGAAAAGAATGCTGTCGAGCTCCTCGAACACCGGCAGCACCGACTTGCGCGACACCGAGGTCCAGCAGCCGAACACCACGGCGACCTTGTCGACGCTGATCAGCTCGCGCGCCTTCTCGGCGAACAGCGGCCAGTTGGAGGCCGGATCGACCACCACCGCCTCGAGCTTCTTGCCGAGCAGGCCGCCTTTCTTGTTCTGCTCGTCGATCAGCATCAGCATGACGTCCTTCAGCGTGGTCTCGCTGATCGCCATCGTGCCGGAAAGCGAGTGCAGGATCCCGACCTTGATGGTGTCCTCGGCGCGCGCGGCGCCAGGCAGTAGGGTCGCGGCAGCGAGCGCGGCAGCGCCGAGCGCGGCGCCGCGCAGCCAGGTGCGGAATGAAGCCATGAATGGTCCCTTGGGTTCTTTTTGTTCGGTTGCGCGGTGAGAACGCCGGCAGCCCCCGGCTGCCCGGTCACGTTCACGCAATCGACATGCCAAGCCCGCGGCCCGCATGGCGCATGCCCATACGCACGTATTTGCCCGGAAAACGCGCAGAATCAGGCGGGTATTGGCGCGCGGTTGCGCATGCGTCCCGGACACGTCGATGCTGCGCCGCAGCACCCTCCCTTGTTGGCGAGAGCGTGCTAGAAGATACGATGCGAGCCCATTGAAAACTCGGCACTGCTCGGTGCCGCCGCACCCGACGAGGCACCCATGACCCGGCCGTTTCGCCCTCTCGTTGCAGCAGCGTTGCTCGGCGCCCTCGCGAGCGCCTTCGCCAGCACGGCATCGGCGCAGGCGCACGGCTTCGTGCTGGTGATGAATTCGGGCGAGGCGTCGCTGAGCGTCGTGGACATGGCGACCCACCGCGAGCTGCGCCGGATTCCGGTGCTGCGCGAGCCGCACCACTGGGCGTTGACGCCGGACGGGCGCGACCTGCTGATCGGCGACACCGGCGGCAACGAGCTGTTCGACCTCGACCCCGCGACGCTGGCGCTGCGCCGGCGCATCCCGGTCGCCGACCCGTATCAGCTCGGCTTCAGTCCGGATGGAAAATTCCTCACCGTCAACGGCAACGGCCGCAACCAGGTGGATATCTATGACGGCGCCACGTTAAGGCTGTTGAAGCGCTTCCCGCTGCGCCGCACGCCGAGCCACCTCGCCTATGCCCCCGACAGTTCCTTCGTCTTTGTCTCGCTGCAGGACACGGACCAGCTTGCCGCCATCGATCTGCGAACGATGACGGTGGCGTGGAATGCAAAAGTCGGAAGAGTGCCGGCGGGCGTGCTGTGGCTGAACGGGCGCGTGCTGGTGGCGCTGATGAACGACGACGGGTTTGCCGTGGTCGATCCGGCAACCGGGCGGGTGGAGCGCCGCGTGCAGACCGGCGCCGGCGCGCACCAGCTTTTTCTGTCGCCCGACAAGAAAACCCTGTGGGTGAACAATCGCGTCGCCGGCACCACGGTCGCGCTCGATGCGGCGACGCTGAAGCAGATCCGCAGCTACCGCGTGAGCGGCGGCCCGGACGACATCGCCTTCGCGCCGGACGGCAAGCTCTGGATCACGCAGCGCTTCGTGCGCACGCTCGCGGTGCTTGACCCGGCCAGCGGGGCGGTCGAAACCATCGCGGTCGGCCGCCAGCCGCACGGCATTTTTCTCAATCCGAACGCCGACGCGTCCTCTCTCTCCGCGAGCAACTGAGCCTGTCGATGAGCCCGACGCTGCCGTTCGATCTCGCCGCCGGCTGGCTGGAGGAGCACGCGATCCTGCCGGCGCTGTATGCGCTCGGCCTGATGAACTGGGAGGAAGTGGCGCTCGGCTGGGCGCTTTTTGCCGTCTATGGCGTGGCCCAGGTGATCCTCACGTACGCGGTCTGTCTGCCGCTGGAGCGCTGGCGGCCGGTGGAGCGGTGGCCGGACAAGAAGGCGGTGACGGTCGACATCCTGTACACGCTGATCTCCCGCGTCGGCCTGCTGCCGTTCGTCACGTTCGTGCTGTTCTACCAGGTCCAGGTGTTCATCAACGGCTGGATCACCGACCACGGCTGGATCCCGCCGACGCTCGAAGGTTTCTTTCCGTTTTTGTTCGGCCGGCCGGTGCTGACGTTTTTGCTCTATGTCGTGATCCTCGATTTCTCCGAGTACTGGCGGCACCGGCTGAGCCATGTGTTCGACTGGTGGTACTCGCTGCACTCGCTGCACCACGCGCAGCGGCAGATGACGTTCTGGTCCGACGACCGCAACCATCTGCTGGACGACACGATCGGCTTCGTCTGGTTCATGGCGGTCGCGCTGCTGATCGGCATCCCGCCGATGCAGTTTCCGCTGCTGGTGCTGCTGCTGCGCTTCATCGAGAGCCTGTCGCACGCGAACGTACGCCTGCGCTTCGGCTGGCTCGGCGAGCGGCTGCTGGTGTCGCCGCGCTTCCATCGCGCGCATCACGGGCTGATGGCGGCCGGCGTTGCGAGCGTGAACTACGGCGGCGTGCTGCCGTGGTGGGACATGCTGTTCCGCACCGCCGATTTCTCGCCCGACTACGTGCCGACCGGCGACCCGAGTGCCGAGGAGGCATTGGCGACCGGCAGCTACGCGGCGCAGCAGTTTGCCGGGGTCCGGCGGATGCTGCGGACGTTGGCGCCGACGCCCGCGACAAACATCCAAGACCCGTCGGGGCCGATGCGATAAAGTCTCGCAGCCGCCGTTGCACCGGAGTTTGGAAAATGCCGGACGTGCCGACCCGGATCATCCCGTACATCTTCTACCGCGACGTTGCGGCCGCCCTGGAGTGGCTGGCGCGCGCCTTCGGCTTCCGCGAGGACATGCGCCACGGCACGCCGAGCGGCGGCATGCACGGCGAGATGTCGCTCGACGGGCAGCGCATCATGCTGGGGCAGGGCAGCAAGAGCTGGGGCATGCTGCCGCCGGTCGAGTTGCAGGCCGCCACGATGGGCGTGTTCGTCTATCTCGCCGACGTCGATGCCCACCACGACCGGGCCCGCGCCGCCGGCGCCGAGATCGTGCATCCGCCCAAGGACGAGTCCTATGGCCGCACCTACACCGCCCGCGACCTCGACGGCCACCCCTGGTTCTTCACCACGCCGCCGAAGGCGTAGCCGAGCCATGACGACGATCATGCCGGACCGCGCGGCGTTCCAGCAGTGGGCCGAGGGGCAGCCGCGCGGGCGCTTCGAACGGCTGGCCGGAGAGGTGATCCGGATGCCGCTCAGCGCCAACACCCTTCGAGAACACCGTGTCGGATTGTAACCGCCGCGCAATCCCCCTTGACGCTGCACGTCAGACATACTAACTACGTCGCGTGAACCCCACCACCCCATCCCCCCAATCCGCCACGGAGCGGTTCGCCGAACGATGCGGCGAGATCTCCCAAGGCCTGGCCGCCAACGGCGGCGGGGATCGGCTGTCCGCGCTGCTGATCCAGCTGATCGAGCGTCTCATCCAGGCGATCCTCTCGATCGCGCGGAACCTTCCGGCGGCCGCCCCGGTCGAGCCGGACGCAACCGCCTTCCCCCCGAAGCAGCAACACAACCCCCCGGTTCGGCCAGGACCATCGAGGGGCCATTCGCCCCGCCGGCCAGAACCGACGCGGCCAGAACCGACGCGGCACGAACGCCCGGCCCGCGAGGCCGGCGAACCGCCGGGGTCGGGTCGGCAACCCCCCGCCGGAACGCTTCCCGCAACCGCCCACCCCGGCCCGGTCAGGCGCCGCGCCCGCCCGTTTCCAGGGGCAGGGGGCGGCCAGCGGCCAGGCGCCACCGCCCCACCGCGGCGACCTCCGAAAAATCGGGTTTTTGGACCGGCCGCCTTCGCACGCCCTAATCATTCCACATAGGGAACAAAACCGCTTGCAAGACGGCCCCGGGGCGTCGGTGGACGCAAGCTGTCGGCAAGCCGAACCGACGATTTCGCAACCCTGCCCGTGGGTGGGCCACGCGTTGATGGCCCGAGCCTTTGCCGGGTGCCTGAACGCCGGCGCCTATCCGTTGGCCAACCAGGCGGATTTTGCTTAGGCCACGTGCTCCTCGGTCCACTCCCGCCACAGCAGGATCAGCGCGGCCATCACCGCGGGGCCGAGGAACAGGCCGAGCAGGCCCCAAATCTCCACGCCGCCCAGGATGCCCAGCAGCACCCAGATGAACGGCAGCTTGGTGGCGCCGCCGATCAGCACCGGGCGCACGAAATGGTCGGCCACGAACAGCACCGCGAAGCCGGTGCAGAGCACCACGATCGCCCAGGCCAGCGAATCCTGCACCAGCAGCAGCAACGACGCGACCACGAAGATCAGCGGCGCCCCGAACGGGATCATCGCCGCGACCGCCGTCAGCGCGCCGAACACGGTCGGGTCGGGAACGCCGGCGAAGGTGTAGACGACGCCCAGCAGCACGCCCTGGCCGATGCCGACCAGCACCAGCCCGTTCACCGTGCCGTGCACCGAGGCGACGATCTGCTGCGCCACGCGCCAGCCGGCCGGCCCGAACGCGCGGGTGACGGCCTGGTGCATCTGCCGCGCCAGCGACGCCCGGTCGCGAAACAGGAAGAACAGCGTCAACAGCGTGAACACGAACAAGGTGACGCGCTTGGCCACCTGCTCGCCGATGATGCGGCTGAAATCGACCACGTGGCCGCGCGTCGTTCGTTGCACGAAATCCTGCACGCCGTGGGGGTCGGCCAGGTTCTGCTGCCACCAGGCGTCCAGCTCGCTCTCGCCGATCGGCAGTTCCTTCAGCACGGCGGGCTCGGCGATGCCGTGCGCCTGCGCGCCGCGCAGCCAGTCGGTCACGTTGTGCGCCTCGCGGGCCAGTTGCAGGCCGACCAGCGTCAGCGGCACGATGAAGATCAGCGCCACCCCCAGCGTGAACAGCAGCGGCAGCAGCACGTTGTGCCGCGTCGGGCCGATCCGCGCCTGCGCCCGGCTATAAAGCGGCCCGAGCGCGACCCCGAAGATCGCCGCCCAGGCCACGGCGCCGAGGAAATTCTGCAGCGTGTACAGGGCCAGCAGCGCCAGGCCCAGCGCCAGCGCGCCGGTTGCCAGCTGTTGCGAGCGGCTCGCGCCAAAGCCGCGCGGCAGGCGCGGCGTGACGTTCATTGCACCGCCAGCGCCGGCAGCCCAAGGCTGCGATGGATGCCGGCCAGCTTGGCGAGCGTCGGCGCCGAGTGCGGGTTGGCCGCCCGCCGTTGCGCCAGCCGGTTCTGCGCCAGCGCCAGTTTGCCGACGCGGATCAGCGCGTCGTCGGCCAGTTGGTCGAACAGGTCGCGCTGGGCGTGGCTGCCGCCGATCTCCGCCATGCGCGGCAACACCGACAGCAGGCGCCGGGCGGCCTGCGCATAGTCGGCGCGGGCATAGGCGACGAGCCCCTCGCACGCGGGCACGGCGACCTCCCGCCACGCCGCCCGCACGAATTCGGGGGCCGCCTCGGCGTGCGCGCGCACGCTCTCCAGCATGGCATCCGCCTCGGGCCGCCCCGCCCGCGCGAGCCCGTACAGGTACTGCATGTCGAGGAACGGCTGCACGTGCGCGTGCGCGCGCGGCCGCAGATGGTCGGCCAGATCCTGCCAGCGGTCGCCGACATCCACGCCCGCCAGTTCCAGCCGCGCCAGCAGCGACACCGCGCCGATCTGGTCCTGCGAGTATTCTTTCCAGACGCCCCAGATATGCGTGGCGTAGTGGTCGAGCACGCGGTCCGCCTCGCCCTGCTCGATCATGACGAGAGAAAGATGCCACCAGTTGTGCGTCAGCATGAAGGAATTGAGCTCGGTCCACGTCTCCTTCATCTCGTCGAGGAATGCGCGTCCCTCGTCGTTGCGGCCCTGCGTGAGCAGGACATGCGCCAGCGCATGGTGTGCCCACGGCTCCTTGCGCTGCAGCCGGATCGCGGCGTGCGCTTCGCGCTCGGCGTCCGCCAGCATGTGGCACTGCTCGTAGCCGAATGCCGCGAGGCCGTGCGCGTACGCCAGCTCCCCGTTCGCCGGCAGGATCTTCTGCGCGATCCGCAGCATCCCCGGCGAATCGCCGACGTTGAAGTAGTGGTACTGCGTTGCCTTGGCGACCGCGAGCTCGCGCGGGAACGCATCTGCGCACTGTTCGCCGATCGCGAGCGCCCGCGGAATATCATTGTCGGCCCAGGCGCGCACCGCGGCGACCGCCATGCGTTCCCGCTCGGTCGCGTGCGCCGCGGCCGCCTCGGCGCGGACGAGATAGGGCGCGGCTTTCTCCACCCCCTCGGGGCTTTCCAGGAACAGCCACAGCATCGCCGCGTAGGCGTTGGCGAGCGCACTGCTCTCGTCGTTGTCCGCCGCCGGCAGGATGTTGACCGCGCGGGTCTCGTAACCCAGAAAGCCGCGCACGAAATCGTCGATCCCGGCCACCGTCGCGGGGCCGCCCGCCGTCACCGGGTTGCCGAGCCAGTCCTGCAATTGCGTATCTCCCTTGGTCAGCCCGCCAGCCACGACGGGGTCGGCAAGTTCTTGCTGCGCAGGAATTCCGGGTTGAACAGCTTCGACTGATAGCGCGAGCCGCCGTCGCACAGCACCGTGACCACAGTATGGCCGGGGCCGAGGTCCCGCGCCACCCTGATCGCCGCAGCGACGTTGATCCCGGCCGAGCCGCCGATCGACAGCCCCTCGTGGATCAGCAGGTCGAAAACCTGCTCCAGCGCCTCCGCATCCGGGATGCGCTCGGCATCGTCGATCGGCGCGCCGTCGAGGTTCGCGGGCACGCGCGACTGGCCGATGCCCTCGGTGATCGAGCTTCCCTCCACCGTCAGGTCGTTGCTCTTGACCCAGCCGTACAACGCGCTGCCCTCGGGGTCGGCGAGCACGATGCGCACGCGCGGGTTGCGCTGCTTGAGCGCGAGGCTCACCCCCGCCAGCGTGCCGCCGGTGCCGCACGAGCAGGTGAACGCATCGACCCGCCCGGCCGTCTGGTGCCAGATTTCCGGCCCCGTGGTGAGCCGGTGGCCCTCGCGGTTGGCGAGGTTGTCGAACTGGTTGGCCCACACCGCGCCGGTCTCTTCGGCCAGCCGGCGCGAGACATGCACGTAGTTGCCGGGGTCGCGATACGGCTTGGCCGGGATCAGCCGCAGATCGGCGCCGATCATGCGCAAAAACTCGATTTTTTCCTTGGATTGGGTCTCCGGCATCACGATCACGGTCTTGTAGCCGCGCGCGTTGCCGACCAGCGTGAGCCCGATCCCGGTGTTGCCTGCAGTGCCCTCGACGATGGTGCCGCCTGGCTTGAGCACGCCGCGCTGCTCGGCATCGAGGATGATCGCGAGGCCGGCGCGATCCTTCACCGAGCCGCCGGGGTTCATGAACTCGGCCTTGCCCAGGATCGCGCAGCCGGTCGCGGCCGAGGCGCGCCGCAATTTGATCAGCGGCGTGTTGCCGATGCTGCCGGCGAGGTCGTCGGCGACCGGCGGGGCGACGGTGGCGTGCGGCTGGATGTCCATCGGCGCGTCCTCTGTAACTGTCCTGTATCCCGTGCGGGCGTTTGGGCGTTGAATGCGAACGCTGCCCATGCGATTGGCCTGCTCCGGTGTCAACCGCTGCGCACAGGGAGGTGCCCGTGGTCGAGAACGTTCCCCCCGCCGAGGTCTGGCAGGCATTGAGCAGCGACCCGATGGCACAGATGGTGGACGTCCGCACCGATGCCGAGTGGGCCTACGTCGGATTTCCCGACCTGGCCCCCGTTGGCAAGCGGATCGCGAACATCTCCTGGCAGGTATATCCGGCGATGCAGGTGAACGCGGGCTTCGTGGACGCACTGCGCACCGCCGGGTTCACGCCCGAGCACAAGCTGTTTTTCCTGTGCCGCAGCGGCGTGCGCAGCCTGCACGCGGCGGAGGCGGCATCGGCCGCCGGCTTCCCGGAGAGCTTCAACATCGCGCACGGCTTCGAAGGCCCGCCCGACGGCGAAGGCCACCGCGGCACCGTCGCCGGCTGGAAGGTCGACGGGCTGCCCTGGCGGCAAAGGTAGACGGGCAGCCGAAGTCATTCCCCTGGGCGTCTCTCGACCGTTTCTGTCCGGGGCAGGGGTGCGTAAGGATCGTAGGGTGGGTTGCCCTTGCAACCCGCCACAAGCCGCACCGACCGCCGGAGCAACGGCGATCTATGAAACGGGAACGCCACCCGCCTCGTACAGCACCCGCAGCACCACGAACCAGTTGTAGCGCGTATCCAGCACCGCCCCGTCCGGCGTCGCCAGCCGCCCCTCGGGCGTGGCCGGCACATGCGTCAGCGTCACCGCGTCGTCGACATTGCCGCCGATCACGTCGAGCCGGCCGGGTGCGGTTGCCACGACGATGCCGCAGTGCCCGGGGAACCGGCCCGCGGGCAGGTCGGCGAACGTCAGCCGGCGGGCGCCGCGGCTCGCGCAGATCAGGTCGCCGGCGGCGGGCGCATACCCCTCCGGCGGCTCGGCGCTGATCGCCCAGTCGGCGCGGCCCAGCGACACCTCGCGCGCGGCGTCGATATAGGTGTGGTGCGCGGGCGCATACGGGAAGCGCGCCCCGGCCCCGGCGATCCGCATCACGTAGCTGATGAACGCCGCCGACCACGCGAAATCCTCGTCCTCCGACGCCGGAAACTCTTGTCCCATTGCGTCATGCTTGCCGGTCCAGGCGGCCTCGCGTGCGTCGGCGGGCATTCCTTCCCACCAGTACTCGCCGACGCGCTGCCACAGCCCCTGCTCGCGTTCCGGCTTGTCCTCGGGCGCCGGCGGCGGGCGGGTGCCGGGCGGGTCGTCGTCCACCGGGCTGCCGAACAGCCGCCATTCGCGCAGCGCGATCGCGACCGCCGCCGCGCGCGAGAACGGCTCGTACGGCACGCGTGCGAACGGCGGTATGCGCAGGCTCAGGTCGGGCGCGGGGTGCGCGCAGCCGGCCAGCGCCAGTGCCGCGAGCAGCGCCGCCAGGCGGCTCAACGGCGCTCCGGGAACAGCGACAGCAGCCCGGCCTCGCTCGCGTCGCAGCGCCCGCGTTCGGTGATCAGGCCGGTCACCAGCCGCGCCGGCGTCACGTCGAACGCGGGGTTCGCCGCCGCACTGGCGGGCGAGGTGACCTGGATCGTCGCCAATGCGCCCTCGGCGGTCTGGCCGGTCAGGTGCGTCATTTCCGTCGCTGCCCGCTCCTCGATGGGGATCTCGGAAATCCCATCCCTGATGGTCCAGTCGATCGTCGTGGACGGCAGCGCGACCCAGAACGGCACGCCGGTGTCATGCGCCGCCAGCGCCTTCAGATACGTCCCGATCTTGTTGGCGACGTCGCCCGCGCGCGTCACCCGGTCGGTGCCAACGAAAACGACATCGACCTTTCCGTGCTGCATCAGGTGGCCGCCGGCATTGTCCGCGACGATCGTGTGCGCGACGCCGTGGCGGCCGAGTTCCCACGCCGTCAACGCCGCCCCCTGGTTGCGCGGCCGCGTCTCGTCCACCCAGACATGCAGGTCGATGCCGCGCTCGTACGCCATGTAGATCGGCGCCAGCGCGGTGCCCCAGTCGACCGTCGCGAGCCAGCCGGCATTGCAGTGGGTCAGAACATTGACCCGATGCTTGCGCGCGGCAACCGCCTCGATCAGCGGCAACCCGTGCCGCCCGATCGCCTCGCACTGCGCCGCATCCTCGTCGGCGATCTTTTTCGCCTCGTCATAGGCGGCGGCAACGCGATTCTGTGGTGAGGTGTTGCGGAGCCGGGTCAGCATGCGGTCCACCGCCCAGCGCAAGTTGACCGCGGTGGGCCGCGTCGCGGCAAGCGTCGCTGCGTCGCGCTCCAGCGCCTCAGTGGAAGAATCGGCGCCCAGCGCGAGGCACAAACCATACGCGGCGACCGCGCCGATCAGCGGCGCGCCGCGCACCTGCATCGCGCGGATCGCGTGCGCGGCCTGTGCGACGTCGGTCAGCCGCAACACCTCCAGCGCCCACGGCAGCCTGGTCTGGTCGAAGATGTGGACCGACCAGCCGTCGGCCGCATCCACCCAGACGCTGCGATACGCCGTGCCGTCGATCTTCATTCACGGTTCCTGCCGCGCCTGCGTGGCGTCGGCGAACAGCCCCATGCCGTCGAACGCCGACGCAGCCTCGGGGCGCAGCGTGTAGCGAACGCTTTTCCCGCTCTTGTCGCGCTGCAGCAGCAGGTCGGACTGGGTCTCTCCGACCAGCAGCGGCCGGAAATACCCGAACCGATGATAGACCAGATGGCCGATCACCAGCGCCAGATCCCGCCCCTTGTGGATGCCGCTGAGCTCCTGGTACGAGGTTCCGGGATGCTGCGCGATCCAGCGCAGGATCAGCAACTCCTCGGGCTTCGGCGGAAGCTCCGCAAACGCGATGGTGATCACCTCGCCCAGCGGCTTGCCGGCGACGCGGGCGCCGATTTCCACCGCCTGCGCCGCGGCCTCCGCCGTCAGGTCGAGCGCGCCGCGCACTTTCAGTTCCGATTCGCAGGCTTCGATCAGTGGCACCAGTTGCTGGCGCTGCGCATTGGCGAGCACACGCTTGATCGCATCGCTGGCCTGCTGCGGCAGGCGCGCGATCGCGTCCTGCATCTGTTTATTGATCGCTGGGGGCATGCCTCCGGGAACTCCTGGCCAATGGCTGGCCCGCGGGACCTTGCGCCGTCGCGCGGCCAATGAACAGCGCCAGGCCGCCCCGCAATGGTCGCGATCCGGTCATCGGCCACGCGGCGTGTGGCCGGCGGTTCGCGCGGTCCGCAGCGGGCGCAGCACGAACAACGCCGCCAGCGCGACGACGACGTTCGCCGCCGCCGCTGCAAACAGGATCGGCCGCCAGTCGCCGCTCGCCGCCAGCGCCATGTCGGCTGCCTGCACCAGCAGCACCGACGTGCCTTTCGCGGTGTACAGCAGGCTCGCATTGGCGGTCGCGAACCTTGTGCCGAACAGGTCGGTGCAGGTCGCGGGAAACAGTGAGAAAATCTCGCCGAACGTGAAGAAGGCGAGGCCGGCCGCGATCACGAATCCCCAGGGCCGCTGGCCGACCGCCGCGAGCAGCCAGTAGCTCGCGGCGCCGAGCGTGAACGCCAACGCCATCGTGCGCTCGCGCCCGATCCGGTCGGAGAGCGCGCCGAAGCTCGGCCGCGCCAGCCCGTTAGCGATACTGTCGACCACCAGCGCCGTGCTGAGCACGCTCGCGCCGGGCAGCAGGTCAGTGCGATCGAGCCCGAAGTCCCGGGCGATCGGCGCAATCTGCGCCGTCAACATCAGGCCGCTCGCCGAGACCAGCACGAACATCGCATACAGCAGCCAGAACGCCGGCGACGCCAGCACCTGCAAGGGCGTGGTGCCGACTGCGGACTGCAGGCGTGCCGCGCGCGCCGGCGCCACGATCTCGACCGGCATCGGCGCCCGCATGACCGGCGCGACGAGCAATAGAAGAAGACCCTGCGCCAGGCCGACCCACAGGAACGTCTGCGCGTAGCCGGCGCTCGCGATCAGCCAGCGGATCGGCACCACGGTCAGCGCCGCGCCGGCGCCGAAACCGGCCGCGGTCGCGCCAACCGCAAGGCCGCGCCGATCGGGGAACCACTTCACCGCGTTGCCGACGCAGGTCGCGTACACCGCGCCGGCGCCGATGCCCGACAGCGTTGCCCCGAGATACAGCGTGCCCAGCGTGGCGGCGAGGCCGTTGACTGCCCAGCCCGCGGCCACCAGCACGCCGCCGATCGCGATCATCAGCCTCGGCCCGAGGCGCGGGCCGAGTCGATCGACGATCCAGCCCTCGAGCGGCGTCAGCCAGGTTTCGGTCGCGACGAAGATGACGAACGCCGTCTGGATGTCGGCGCGCGTCCAGCCGTGCGCCAGGTGCAGCGGCTCGACGAACAACGTCCAGGCGTATTGCAGGTTGGCGACCAGGATCATGCAGGCGACGCCGAACGCGAGCTGCAACCAGCGGTTGGCCCGTCGCGGCGGCGGCATCTCCGTCACGCGGAGATCGCGAACAGCCCGAGCACACAGAGGAACGCGAGCGACCACAGCGCCGAGCGCAGGCTTGGGCGGTCGAGCACGTAGGCCGCGATGTAGAAGATCCGCAGCACAACGAAGCCGACGGCGAGCGCGTCGGCCCAGCCCTGCGGCGCATGCGCGAGGCTCGCGACGACGACCGCGGCGGCGAACGCCGGAAACACTTCGTAGTGGTTGCGCTGCGCCCAGTCGGCGCGCTGGCGCCAGCCGCTCTGCCGCTCGATCCATTCGCGCGGCGCCGCGTTGTCGAACCCCGTGCCGCCGACCTTGGCCAGCCACGCGCATACGATGGGCAGAATGATCGCGGCGAGGATTGCCCAGAAGGCGATGGTCATGGCCCGTTCCCCCGGATCGGCGGCCGTCCGGGCCGCGCCTTCAGATGCGCTGGTGCAGCACGCAGATCAGCGTGAACAGCCGGCGCGCGGTCGCGAAGTCGATCATGACCTTGCCGCGCAGCCGCGCGATCAGCAATTCCGCGCCCTCGTTGTGCAGCCCGCGCCGACCCATGTCGATCGCCTGGATGCGTTCCTCGCGCCCCTGCTGCATCGCGAGCACGTGGCTCTCGACCAGCATCTGGTAGTCCTTGATCAGCGAGCGGAACGGGCCGAGCGCCAGCACGATCGCGGTCAACGGCGTCTCGTCGAGCCGGCGGATGTCGAACACCAGCCGGCCATCGTGGACCGAAAGCCGCAGCGCGTACGGCCCGGCCGGCTGTCCGGTCGGCGCAAAGACGTTTTCCGCCTGGAGGTCCGAAACCGCCTGCGCGCGGTCGGCCTCGAGCACCGGCGAGAGCCGGGTCAGCGCCTCGCCGGTCAGCGCGATATCCGCCAGGCGCGCATCGGCCGCGCCAGCAGGGGCGGCGAGCTTGTGCGGCATCACTCCTCGCTGCCGGACTTCAACATCCCGAGCGAGAGCATCAGCCCGACGGTCGCGCCCTTGATCGGCCGCAGCAGCGCCAGCGTCAGCACGAGCGTCAGCGGCACCCAGATCGCCGCGTGCAGCCACAGCGGCGGCGCGTAGGTGCGCTCGACGAACCACATCGCGGCAATGATGAAGTGGCCGACGATGGCGATGGTGAAATACGGCGGCGCGTCGTCGGCGCGCGCCCGGCCCAGCGGCGCGCCGCAGTTGCCGCAGACCGGCGTCACGGTCAGGTAGCCGCGGAACAGTGGGGTTTCGCCGCAGGCCGGGCAGCGCATGTGCAGGCCGCGCGCGAGCGCGGTGCCGAGCGGCGGCATCGGCCAAGGCGGGCGCAGCGCCACGCGCTCCGGCGTCCACCGGGTGGGAGTTGAGCTGGTCAGGGGAGCGGCCTTCACGGTGCGGGCCTCGGCGTTGGCGATGGAATTTCGCAACGCTCTTCATGGGCGGCAAGGCGCCGCGGATCAAGGGCCGACGCGCACGGCTGATCTGCCGCTCGCGGCCGCAATGGGCCGGTGCCGCGGAGCGCAGATTGCACCGGCCTCGGAAGCTATTGCGCCGAGGCCGGGACGAGGGCGGAATTTTTCCGCGCAACCGGAGTGGTTCGGTCCCCGGTGAAGCGGACTATCGCCGCACTGCGTGAACGGACGGTAAACCCGAGCCGCCGTGGCGCTCCGTCAGGCGACGACGTTCACCTGCTTGTCGCTGGCGGGGGTGGGTGCGGGAGCGGTGGGAGTGGTGCCGCCGTCGTGGTCGCCGTCCTTGTCCTTGCGCTGCGCATCCGCAAGCGGCGGCAGGATAGTCTGCTGGGCGGCGATGGACGAGGTATAGTCTGGCGAGACGCTGCCGATCTGCATGGTGGGATCCTTCGAAGGAGACGAGCGGGATTTTCCCACGCATTGCCGGCGGCGGCCGGCCCGCGGCGAGACTGCGCCGCAAAGTGTTACCGGATCGTGCAGAACGTTCAGGCGCCGCCGCGCCGCACGTACCGGCCGGTGCCCGGTGCGCTCAGCACTCGCGCGCCGTCCCACACGGTCGCGCCGCGCAGCACCGTTGCCGCCACGCGCGCCCGCATCGTCCGACCATGATACGGGGACCAGCGCTGCTCCCGACGATCCACGATATCCGCCTCGTCGAACCGGACGTCGCCGCGCTCCAGCACCAGCAGGTCGCAGTCGGCGCCGAGGCGGAGCGTGCCCTTCGTCGGATACAGCCCGTGCAGCCGCGCGCTGCGCTCGGCGCAGTACGTCGCCATCAGCGTCGGCGACAGCCCGCGTTCGTCGAGCAGCGTGTACATCAGCGGCGCGAAGCTCTGCAGGCCGGTGAGCCCGGCGGCGTTGGCGAAGATGTCGGCCGACGATTTGCGTTCGATCGGCCACGGCGCATGGTCGGTGGAGACGTAGGCGATCCGGTCGTCGAGCAGGCAGTCCCACACCTGCTCGACTTCGTCGGCGGTGCGGAACGGCGGGTTGCATTTGCCGCGCCCGCCGAGCCGCACCAGGTCGTTCTCGGTCATGCACAGATACTGGACGCAGGTCTCGCCGGTCGCGGCGGCGCCCATCGTCCGGAACATGCGGGCGATCTCGAAGCCGCGCGCGAGCGAGGAGTGCGCGATGTGCACGTGTGCGCCGGTGGCGAGCCCGAGCTCGAAGATCTCCAGGTCCGCCATCGTCTCGGCGAGCGGCGGCCGCGTGCGCGCGTGCTCGATCGGCGCCGTGCGCCCGGCCGCGCGCGCCGCCGCGGTGAGGTGCTCGACCAGCTCCTGGTCTTCGTTGTGCACCGCGACCGGCAGCCCGGTGCGCGCGATCTCGGCGAACGCCGCGTGCATCGTCGGATGGTCGATGCGCGGGAACCTTTTCGCGTCGTACTCGTAGGTTGAGAGCTTGAACGCGGTGACGCCGGCGGCGGCGAGCCCGGCGATCGCGTCCACGCCGCCGTGCTTGCGGATCGTGCCGTAGAGCGCGACGTCGACATGCGCGGTGCGGTTCACGACCGCGATTTTGCGCGCCAACAGCTCGGCGTCGGTGACCGGCTCGGGGACGTCGTACGGCATGTCGACGACGGTGGTGACGCCGCCTGCCGCGGCGCAGCGCGTTGCCGTCTCGATCCCGGCCCAGCCGAGGAACGAGGAAGTGTGCACGTGTCCGTCAACCAGTCCCGGCAGGATCAGCCGGCCGCTGTGGTCGATCGTCTCCGCCGCCGCCGGTGCGGCGCCGTGGCCGATCGCGGCGATGCGGCCGGCGCGTTCGGCGATCCAGCCGTCGTGCACGATCCCTGTGCCGGTCACAATCTCGCCGCGAAACAGCCGCGCAAATGCTTCGGTCATGTTGGAGCTCCACTCTGCCGCATTCGTCGCCGCAGCCTCCTCCGCCCGGTCGGCATGCTCAAGCGGAAACGGCGCCGCGTCGCGCGGAGATTGCGGCGGCTGCGCGGCACGTTGGCGCGAATGTGCATTTTCTTCGCGCCCGGCAGCAGAAATCGCATTGTAGTTGTTGACATCGGTACGTCAGAGAGCGGATAGCGGAGTCATGGCTGCTTCCATGCGATTCGCGATTCGTCAAGGCTGCATTCGCCGCGCATGGCGACTGAAGGGTTTCGGTTGATGGCAGGTGCCCGCGGCGGTGTCGGTCACGGCAGCTCGTCGGGCAGCACGCTGCCGCAGCCGTCGCCAGCGGCCTTTCGTACGGGCGGCGCGACATGCCGACGGACGGACTTGTCCTCGCCGCCGCCTGCCACATGCAGCGCGCACCGCGATCGTCGCCGTGCCCGCCTCGCATCTTGCGGATGCGGCCGCTCCCGCGGCCGTTCGAGTAGCGATCCCATCCACCCACGGACCACAGGGAGAAGCCGGACGTGAACAACGACGACAGCAGCAACGACCAGCCGCGCGCGCAGGCGATGGCGGTGCGCACGACGACGCGGCGCGCAGCGGGCACGACAGGCACGCGCGGCGCGCGCGGCACCGGTGCGCGCAAGACCACCGCGAAGGCCGCGCCGAAGCGCACCGCCAAGGCGGCGACGAAGACGAAGTCCGCGAAGACCGCGAAGGCGACGAAGACGACGCGCGCCAAGGCCGCGGGTGCCAAGACCGCGACACGCAAGGCGCCGGCGCGCAAGGCCGCCACGAAGGCGCCGGCCAAGCGTGCCGCCGCCGGCCGCAAGGCCGCGCCGAAGCGTGCAGCGGCAGCGAAGCCTGCCGCGCGCAAGACCGCGACCAAGCGCGCAGTGGCGAAGCCCGCCGCCCGCAAGACCGCGGCGAAGCCGGCCGCGCGCAAGACCACGACGGCACGCAAGACGGCCGCACCGAAAGCCGCCGCCGCCACGCGCAAGTCGCCCAAGCGCGCCGCCGCCGCCGCCGCCGCGCCGAAGGTGCGCCGCCCGCGCAAGGTCGCGGCCGCGGAACCGATGCCGATGGAAACACCAGCCGCGCCGGAAACCACCAGCGAGGCCCCGACGTCGACCGAGTCCTGAAGCCGTTCCCTCGGCGCATGGCCGCGCGCGCTGCGCGGCCATGCGCCGGCGAACGTGATACCGTCAGCCGAATGTCTGGAGCAGGTCGTCGACCTGCGCCGTCGTGAGCAGTCGCGGCGACGCGCCGCGCAGCAGCAGGTACAGCTTCGCCGCCTCCTCGAGTTCTTCGGCGGCATACACCGCATCCGACAGCGACCGGCCCGACACTACCGGCCCATGGTTCGCGAGCAGCACCGCGCGCGCATCGCGGGCGGCGGTCTTGATCGCCGGTTCCATCGCCGCATCGCCCGGCCGGTAGTACGGCACGACCGGCATGCTGCGCCCGACGCGCATGACGAAGTACGGCGTCAGCGGCGGAATCGGATTCGCCTCGTTCACGTCCCGCAGGCAGGCGACCGCGGTCGCCATCGTCGAGTGCAGATGCACCACCGCCGACGCGCTCGGCCGCGCCTGATAAAACGCGCGATGCATGAACACTTCCTTGGAAGGCTTGTCGCCGCCGATGTGGTGGAACGTGCGGTCGAGCTTCGAGAGCCGCCCGGCATCGAGCCGGCCGAGGCAGGAGTTGGTCGGCGTGATCAGGTAGCCGTCCTCCAGCTTCACGCTGATGTTGCCGGCGGAGCCGACGGAATAGCCGCGCGCGAACAGGCTGGCGGCGAGCGCGACCAGTAGCGCGCGGGTTTCGTTTTCGGTCATCGTGCCTCCAGCGTCGCAAAGCTTTTGAGGAAGAAATCGGCGGCGCCGAAATTGCCGCTCTTCAGCGCCAGCAGCAGCGGCGTGCCGCTGCCTTCGGCATAGGTCCACGGCACGCCAGGGTCGATCTCGGCGCCGATGCGCAGCCGACGCACGCCAAGCCGCGTCACCACGGCGCCCGCGGTTTCGCCGCCCGCAACCACCAGCCGCCGCACGCCGCGCGCCACCAGTGCCTCGGCGATGTCGGCGAGGGCGCGTTCCACGAGCGCCCCCGCCGCGTCGCGGCCAAGCCGCCGCTGCAACTCCGCGACCTGCTCCGGTGGCGCCGATGCGGCGATCACGATCGGCGCGGCCCCGAGTTTTCCTTCCGCCCACGCGATCGCCTGCGCTGCCAGTTTTGCCGCGTCCGGCACGGTCAGCGGATCGAGTTGCAGCACGGGAACATGATCGCGCGCCGTGGCGACCTGCAGCAGCGTCGCGCGCGAGCAGGAGCCGGCCAGTACCGCCGCATGTCCGTGCACGACCGGCAGCGCACCCGGATTCTTCTCCACAGGCAGCAGGCCGGCGCGGCGGAAATTCTCGGGCAGCCCGAGTGCCACGCCGGAGCCGCCGGTGATCAGCGCGTGCGCCGCGGCGGCCTCGCCGATCGCGCCCAGATGCGCGTCCGTCACCGCATCGACGATCGCATAGCGCCGGCCTTGTTCCTTCAGCGCCGTCATCGCATCGCGGATCGCCGCCGCGCCGCGCTCCACGGTCGCAAACGGCACCAGCCCGACCGTGCCGTCGGTCTGGCGCGACAGCACGCGCACCAGATTCGCATCCGTCATCGGCGTCAGCGGATGCTTCTCCATGCCGCTTTCGTTGAGCAGCACCGAGCCGACGAACAGGTAGCCCTGGTAGACGCTGCGCCCATTCACCGGGAACGCCGGGCAGGCGAGGGCAAAACCGCAGCCGAGTGTGGCGATCATCGCGTCCGCGACGGGCCCGATGTTGCCGCGGTCGGTGCTGTCGAAGGTCGAGCAGTATTTGAAGAAGAACTGCCGGCATCCCGCGGCGCGCAGCCACGCCAGCGCCGCCAAACTTTCCGACACCGCCTGCGCGACGGGTGCCGTGCGCGATTTCAACGCGACCACGATCGCATCCGCGTCCGGCGGCGGATCGGTGGCGGCCGGCACGCCGATCACCTGCACCGTGCGCATGCCGTTCTTCACCAACATCGACGCGAGGTCGGTGGCACCGGTAAAATCGTCGGCGACGCAGCCGAGCAATGGCATGGACGTTTCCTCCGCAATCGATGCCTGGCGCTACGCGCAGACTGTCGCGGCGCGCGGCCCGAATGGCAAGGTCACGGCGCGAGCGCGCTGCGCGAAAGCGTCGGCCTGCGCCGGCCAATCCGGCAACCGCTCGCCGACCCGCCACGCGGCGTCGGCCATGTCGCGACGCAGCGCTCCGTCAAAAATCATCCGGCGCAGCGCGCGCGCGAGCGCAGCGTCGTCGCCGGGCGGGCAGGCCACGCCGCACTCCGGCGTCACCAGCGCGCCGGCCGCGCCGCCGCTCGTCGTCGCCACCGGCAGGCCGCGCTTCAGCGCCTCCGCGATTGCCATGCCGTAGCCTTCGAAATGCGTCGCCAGCGCGAACAGGTCGGCGTGCTGCCACAGCGCATCGAGCGCTTCGGCTGGCAACTCGCCCGCGATCGTCACGCGGCGTGCGATGCCAAGCTGCTCCGCCAGCGGCCCGAGCGACCGCGCATACGCGGCATCGCGCGGCGCGCCGGCGATCGTCAGCGAAAAATCGAGATCGGGCAGGCGGCCGAGCGCGCGCAGCAGCACGTCATGGCCTTTGCGCACCGTCAGTACGCCCACCGACAGGATCGCGCAGCCCGGCCCGCCCGAGCCCACGCTGCGCGGCGCCGGCGCCGTGCCCGGTTCCACAACCGCGATCCGGTCGCGCGGCACGCCAAAGTCGCTCGCGAGCCGTTCGCCGGTGGCGGCGCTGGTGACGATCGCGCGCGCCAGTCGCGGCATCAGGTCGCGTTCGGCTGTGCGCAATTTCTCGTGCGTCGCCGGATCATGTCCGGGCTCCAGCGCGGTCGGATGGTGGATCAGCCCGACCGCGTGCCGCGCCGAAAGCGCCTCGGCGAGCGGGGCGAAGGCCGGCAGGCACAGCCCGTCGATCACGGGAATTGTGTCTGCGTCAAGCGTGTCCCAGGTCGAACGCGCGGCATCGAGTGCCACGTTGTCGGCCAGCGGATGCGTGCCAGCAAGCTGCACCACGCGGATCGAATGCCCCTGCGCACGCAGCCCGGCGACAATCGCGCGATCATAGTTGTAGCCGCCTGAAACGGTGTCGAACGGCGCCGGCACGAACAGCGCGATCCGCATCAGCCGAGTGTTCCTTCGTACGCCGCCCAGGCGACCGGGCTTTCCCGCAGCAGCACCTTGATGCCGCTCACCGCCTTGCCGCCGTCCCCCAGCACGCCATTCCGGCAGGCGTCGGCAAGTTGGACAAAGATGAAGTGCGCCATGAATTCGGTGGTCGTGTTCTGCCCGGCGAACGCCGGCACGGCGTCGAGATTCTGATAGTCGACCGCATCGAGGATGCGGCGCAGCTCCTGTCGCGCCAGCCCGATGTCGATCAGCAGGTTCAGTTTGTCCAGCTTTGGCGCGCGGAACTCCGCCTCGACCGCGAAGGTCGCCCCGTGCAGCCGCTGCGCCGGCCCGAACTCGGCGCCGGAAAAACTGTGCGCGATCATGATGTGATCGCAAACCGTCAGGCTGAACATGCTTTTTTCCATAGGGCAGGAGCCTTTCTTCTCCTCCTCCCCTTGCGGGAGGAGGTCGGGAGGAGGGGTCGCGCCGGACGAACTCCGAACCATCGAAGTCCCACACGGCAACGGGGCTTGCAATCGCATTGGCACGGCGCGATTGCGACGCAGCACGCCAGGAGCCCCGCCATGCCCGCAACCGCCACCCAAACCGAAGCCGCCGCCCTGCTCGACAAGCTCGGAGTGCACACATCCGGCGCGGGCAGCCTCGTCGTGCGCTCCCCCATCGACGGCGCCGAGATCGGCAGGCTGGCCGAGCACACGCCGCAAGACGTCGCGGCGGCGATCGGCCGCGCGCACGCGGCCTTCCTCGCCTGGCGCGACGTCCCGGCGCCGCGCCGCGGCGAACTGGTGCGCCTGTTCGGCGAGGAACTGCGCGCCCACAAGGACGCGCTCGGCCGCCTGGTCACGCTCGACGTCGGAAAAATCCCGCAGGAGGGCGCGGGCGAAGTGCAGGAGATGATCGACATCTGCGACTTCGCGGTCGGCCTCTCGCGCCAGCTCTACGGCCTGACCATCGCCACCGAACGCCCCGGCCACGCGATGCGCGAGACCTGGCATCCGCTCGGCGTGGTCGGCGTGATTTCCGCCTTCAACTTCCCGGTCGCCGTCTGGTCCTGGAACGCGGCGCTCGCGCTGGTGTGCGGCGATGCCGTGGTGTGGAAGCCCTCGGAAAAGACGCCGCTGACCGCGCTCGCCTCCCAGGCGCTGCTGCGTCGCGCGGCGGCGCGGATGCAGGGCGTGCCGGAGGGTCTCTGCGAAGTCGTGATCGGCGGCCGCGCCGTGGGCGAGGCATTGGTCGACGATGCCCGCGTGCCGCTGGTGTCCGCCACCGGCTCGACGCGCATGGGGCGGGAGGTGGCGCCGCGTCTCGCCCGCCGCTTTGCCCGCGCGGTGCTGGAACTCGGCGGCAACAACGGCATGATCGTCGCGCCCTCGGCCGACCTCGATCTCGCGGTGCGCGCCATCCTGTTCGCCGCCGTCGGCACCGCCGGCCAACGCTGCACCTCGCTGCGCCGGCTGTTTGTCCACGACTCGATCTACGACGCGCTGCTATCCCGCCTGCGCCGCGCCTATGGCTCGGTGCCGGTCGGCAACCCGCTCGACCCCGGCACGCTCGTCGGCCCGTTGATCGACGGTGCCGCCTACGCCGCGATGCAGTCAGCCCTCGCGACCGCGCGACAGGACGGCGGCCGCGTGCTCGGCGGCGAGCGCGTGCCGGTTTGGGGCGATGGCTTCTATGCGCGCCCCGCGCTCGCCGAAATGCCGAGGCACACGCCGATCGTCGCCCAGGAGACCTTCGCACCGATTCTCTATGTGATGCGCTACGCCGATCTCGCCGATGCCATCGCGCAGCACAATGCGGTGCCGCAGGGCCTCGCCTCCTCGATCTTCACCACCGACTTGCGCGAGGCCGAGACGTTCATGTCGGCGGTCGGCAGCGATTGCGGCATCGTCAACGTCAACATCGGCCCCTCCGGCGCCGAGATCGGCGGCGCGTTCGGCGGCGAGAAGGAAACCGGCGGCGGCCGCGAATCGGGCTCGGACGCCTGGAAGGCGTACATGCGGCGCGCCACCAACACGGTGAACTTCTCCCGCGCGCTGCCGCTGGCGCAGGGCATCCGGTTCGACGTCGACGTGTAGGCGCGCCACACGATTCGTCTTGTTTACGGATCGCGTCTCATTTTACTTGACTCGGTCGCGAAAACGCACGACATCGTGACCGCTACGAGCGGCGGAGTCGTTTCCGCCGCGTCGTTTCCTCCCCAAACAAACTGCGGCGGCGCTCTCGGGCGCCGCCTTTTTTCACGCGGTCGGATAGCGCACCACGTGGCACAGCCCGCCGCGCAGCAGTCGCGGCATCGCGGCCGGCAGGTCGGCGAACGCGGTCGCCGGCTCGAGCAGCGCATCGAATGCCGGATTTTCCAGCAATGCCAGCGCCATCGCCAGCCGCTCCCGGTGCGTCCGACGGCCGCGCATGGATGCGGCGACGCTCCCGACCTGGGACGCAATCAGCCGCAGCCGGCGCGCATGGAACGCTTCGCCCAGCGGCAGCGCGGGCGCGCGGTCGGCGAACCAGCTCGCCTCGACGATCCGCGCCTCGAACCCGGCGCGATCGAGCGCCAGCCGCAGCCCGGCCTCGCTGCCGGAGGCGTGCACGATCAGCTCCTGCGCGCCGGGCGCCGACTCGGGCGGCGCGAAGCCGCAGCCGAACGCCTCCGCGAGCCGCGCGCGCGTCGCATCGACATCGACCACCGTCACCTGCACCGCCGGCACGCGCGCCAGCAGGGCCGCCGCCAAAAGCCCGACGACGCCGGCGCCGATGACCAGAATCCGCTCGCCGGCCAGCGGCACCGCGTCCCATAGAATATTCAGCGCGGTTTCCATGTTGGCGGCCAGGACGGCGCGCTCCGTCGGCACGGCGTCCGGCACGTCGACGCACATCTCGGCCGGGGCGTGGAAAAAATCCTGGTGCGGGTGCAGCACGAACACGCGCCTGCCGTCCGGCGCCTCGCCAACCGCCGAATAACCGTATTTCACCGGGAACGGGAACGCGCCGCCCATCAGCGGCGCGCGCATCGCCTCGAACTGGCTCGGCGGCACGCGACCGGCGAACACCGTCGCCTCGGTGCCGCGCGAGATGCCGCTCGCCAACGTCCGCACCAGTATTCTTTCCGCAACCGGCTCAGGCAGCACTTCGGTGCGAAGCTCGCCCACGCCCGGCGCGACCGTCCAGAACGCGCGCGCCGAAATCATCGGCACGCCGGCGGACGGGCGCGACCGAGCAGAATATCGAACAGCAGGTCGGCGCCGAGCCGGTGCAGCGTCCACGCCAGCTTCATGCCGTCCGCCGGCTGCTCCGGGCAGGGCAGGGTGAACCCGGGCACGCCCGCGCCGAGCAGCAGCGGCGCGACGGTCACGTGCAGCCGGTCGAGCGCGCCTTGCGCGAGCAACCGCGACACGGTGACGCCGCCGCCCTCGACGAACACGCGCCGCAGCCCGCGCGCGGCAAGCGCCGCCAGCAGCGCGCCGGCATCGAGCCCGGCGCCGCCGGGCGCCCGCGGCAGCCGTACAACGTCAGCCGATCCGTGCCGGTCCGGCCCGTCCTTGTCGTCGGCCACGAACAGCAGGCTCAGCGGACCGTCGTCCGAAAACACGCGATAATCGGCGCCGAGCCGCCGGTCGGCGTCCAGCACCGCGCGCACCGGCGAGCGGCCCCGGCACAGCCGCGTGGTCAGCAGCGGGTCGTCGGCGAGCACGGTCGCGGCCCCGATCACCACCACGTCCGACAGCGCGCGCAGCCGATGCGTGTGCAGCACGTCGGCCGGTCCGCTGATCCAGAAGCTGGAGCCGGTGCGCGTCGCGATCCGCCCGTCCAGGCTCTGCGCGAGCCGTCCGAGCACGAAGCACCCGTCCGGCGCGGTCGGCGGGGCGAGCAGCGGATCGTACAATGACGACGTCGCCGCGTCCGCCGGCTGTCGTGCCAGCAGGCGGGACCACGCCTCGTCGTTCAGGGTCGCCTCGCCTGCCGCACTCATCACTCGGAGAATAGGCGAGCCCGGCTCCGCTTCAAGCGAAAGGCGGTTCGTCCCGCCGCCCCGCCTACACTCTTGCCGACAGCACGACCGGCTGCTGTCGCCGCATCTGCGCCAGCGCCCCGGACGCACCGTAGCGCGCCGGCTGGGCGCGCGGCGTCGACATGGCAACGGCGCGCGCGATGGTGCCAAGCACCTGCCCCTGGACGTGAATGGCCTGCCCCAGCAGCCGGCGGTTCTCCTCGATCAGGTCGCGCAGCCGCTCGGCGAGTTCCCGCGCCAGCCGCCGCTGCTCGGTGTCCAGCGCCGCCGACATGCCGTCGTCGGACTCCGACTGCGCGGCCTTCAGCGCCGTCGCCGCCGCGTCCTTGTGCGGATAGAGCGCTGCGGCGCCCGGCAAATCCATCACCCGCAACGCGGCGTTTTCCCGCTCCAGCACCGCCGCCATCGCGCGGCCGGCTTCGATCATGGTCGGTTTCATCCTGCCGTCTCCTGCATCTGCATCATCTGCCGCAACACCGGCGCCGCGAGCCCGAGCCCGCCATGCGCGGCGATCGCCTTGGCCATCGCGTCGACCAGCATCGGCCGCCATGCCGTCTCGCCGTCGCCGCCGCCGAACGCGCCGTGGGCGCTGTCCACGGTGTCGAACATCGGCTGCAGCAACTCGTTGAGCGTGTTCGCCTCGAACGCCTGTGCGGCCTTGACCAGCGCGGGCGGGGGCTGCGCCGCCGTGGCCGACAGATGGATCACGCCGGCCATCAGCGGATCTCCAGGTCGGCCTGCAGCGCGCCGGCGGCCTTGATCATCTGCAGGATGCTGATCATGTCGCGCGGGCCGACGCCCAGCGCGTTGAGGCTCGCCACCAGGTCGCGCAGCGTCACGTTGCCGCGCAGGATGCCGAGCTTCTTGTCGGCGCCCTCGTCGACCTTGATGTCGGTGCGCGGGACGGTCGTTGTGGTGCCGCCGCTCCGTGGGTTCGGCTGGCTCACCTCGGGCGTTTCGGTCACGCGGATGGTCAGGTTGCCCTGCGCGATCGCGACCGTGCTGATCCGCACGTTGGCGCCCATCACGATGGTGCCGCTCGCTTCCTCGACCACCACGATCGCCTCCATGTCCGGCTCGACGCGCAGGTTCTCGATGCGGTCGAGGTCGCCGATGACGTCCAGGCCGCCGAGGTTGAGCGCGACCGTGTGCGGGTCGAGCGCGCGTGCCACCGTGCCGCCGATCGCCTTGTTGATCGCCGCCTCGATGCGTCGCGCGGTGGTGAGGTCCGGGTTGCGCAGCGACAGCCGGATCGACGGATGGGCGGCCAGCGTGTACGGCGATTCGCGCTCGACCGTCGCGCCGTTGGAAATGCGGCCGGCGGTCGGCACGCCCTTGGTGACGGAGCCGGCGGCGCCCTTCGCGGCGATCGCGCCGGTCACCAGGGCGCCTTGCCCGACCGCGTAGACATCGCCGTCGGCGCCGAGCAGCGGCGTGACCAGCAGCGTGCCGCCGGTCAGGTTGCTGGCGTCGCCCAGCGCGGAGACGGCGATGTCCACCCGGCTGCCGACGCGCGAGAACGCCGGCAGCTCGGCCGTGACCATGACCGCCGCGACGTTCTTGGTTTCGAGCTTGGTGATCTGGTCGCGCGTGTTGACGCCGAGCCGCTCCAGCATCGCGACCAGCGATTCGCGGGTGAACACGGCGTTGTCGAGCTTGTCGCCGGTGCCGTTGAGCCCGACCACCAGCCCGTAGCCGACCAACTGGTTTTCGCGCACGCCCTCGACGTCGGCGATGTCCTTGACGCGCACCTGCGCCGCCGCCGGCATCGCGAGCAAGGCCGTGAGCAGGCAGCCGGCCAGCAGCATCGGGGGGAGACGTTTCAGCCGCACGGTGGGGCCTCTCGGTGTTACCGCTCGTCAAGCATTTGCGCCCAGGGTCCGGGCGTGGCGTGTCGGTGCGGAACGGAGAGCGCAACCGGCGTGCCACCTGCGCCGGCGCGGTTTTCCGCGGTCGGGCCGGCCTCGCGACCCGGCAGCGGATGCCGGGCGGCAGGCTCCGCCGGGCCCGGCAGTGCCGCCGCGAAGCGAAAGGAGCTGTCATGGACCCGATCCACGGTCTCGGCCCGGCCGAGCCGATCAACCCGGTGTCGTCGCGCGGCCGGGCACGCGGCGCCGGGTTCCGCGTGGCCGAGGACACGGTTGCTGCCCCGCCCGGCAATGCGGCCGAGGCGGAGGAGGTGGCCGAGGCGTCGCTCGCCGGCCTGCTCGCCTTGCAGGAGGAGCTTGACGCGGGGCCGGTGCGCGACCGGGAGGCACGGCGGCGCGGGCGGGACCTGCTGGCGGAACTCTCGGCGCTGCAACGCGACGTCCTTGCCGGGCCGCCGGGAGAGGCACGGCTGGCGCGGCTTGCCGATCTGGCCGAGGCCGTGCCCGAGGCCGCCGACCCGCGGCTGCGCGACGCGGTGAATGCGATCGTGGTCCGGGCGTTGGTGGAAGCGGCACGCTACGGCATGGCGTGAACGATACGCCTTTCGAACTGCGGAACTGCCCTTGGCGAGCGTGCGGCACGTCGGTATAAGCCGCCCAACTCAAGGCCTTGGGCGTTGCATACGCGTGCAGCGTCGGGGCGCGGTGCTCCAATGGGCGGCCCTCCGCGAGGGGCCGCGCGCGGGAGGGCCAGCAACGAAGGACGCAGGACCGCCCCGCATGATGGTCACGCTACCGCCGGACTACCGCCCATCCGAAGCCGACGACTTCATGAATCCCCTCCAGGTCGAGTATTTCCGCCAAAAGCTGCTGCGCTGGCGGGGCGACCTGTTGCGCGAGGCGGACGGCACCTTGGCCAGCCTCTCCGAAGGCGGCATCCACGAGGCCGACATCACCGACCGCGCCAGCGTCGAGACCGACCGCGCGCTGGAACTGCGTACGAGGGATCGCGCGCGAAAACTGATCGCCAAGATCGACCAGGCGTTCCAGCGCATCGAGACCGGCAGCTACGGGTTCTGCGAGGAAACCGGCGAGCCGATCGGCCTCAAGCGCCTGGAGGCCCGCCCGATCGCGACGCTGTCGATCGAGGCGCAGGAACGGCACGAGCGCATGGAGCGCGTGCACCGCGACGATTGATATTGCCGGGTCGAAGTGTTGTACCGCCCAATCCGTCACCCCGGCGAAGGCCTGGGTCCAGGCATCCAGGCAGCGGCTCAGGTTTCTTGAACAACGCCCCGCCTTCGCTGGGGGCAGGCCCTGGATGCCGGCCTTCGCCGGCATGACGGTTACGGGTTCTTGTTTATGCTCGACGGCATGAGATTTTTTGTTGTGATATCGTAACGAATTGGGCGTGGAAGGGCGCTGGGGCTTTATTCCGATTTTTCGGGTAATCCGGCAGGGCGGTGGCGCCATTTCATGTGGCGATCTGCCGAGCTTCGCCGGGGCGATGGAAGCCGGGGAAGCGGTTGCCGGGCTTTCCGGCGGGGACTTCTGCCAGTCTCCCGCAGGGGGCGGGGAGTTGGTGTCGGCTGCCGCCGGGATTTTTGCGGCCGGGCCGCCGGGGCCGATTTGGCCTGCACCGATGTCTCGGATTTTTGGCGCGGGGTGGAGGGAATTTCGCTTGTGCCCGCCTCCGCGAGTGTTGCCTCGGCCTGGGGTTTGATGGCCCGGAGCGCTTCGATGATCAGATTTATCAGGCTGATCAGGAGCGCCGACAGCCAGTCCCGACCGCCGTTGGCGGCCAGGCCCAGGGAGATTTCGCCGAGTTTCTCGGCGAGATGCTCGTGGGTGGGAGGGGCGATGGGGTTCACGCCGACAAGTTAGATTGTCTAACTGGCCTTGTCAAGGGGGACGGTGAAGTGCGGATGGCTGGGCTTCTGCGTCGGCGAGCCCAGGTATCGTGCGTTCGCGCAGAAAGCCCGCTCGCCTTGCGGGAGGAGTTGGAAGGGTCGGACGGACCCTGGAACTCCGAACGGGCGCCCCCCACCCAACCCTCCCCCACATAGGGGGGAGGGCTTTTGGCCCGCTGCTCATTCGTGAGGCAAGCAGCGAATCTTTGCCTGGGCTTCGAAATGTGGCGATTTCGCCGCCTGCGGGCGCCGCGACGTCGTCACGACTGCGATTGCGCAGCTCCAAAGTCACTGTTCACGCATATCGCTGTCCCGATCGCTTACGCCGCAGGCGGCGCGAGTTTGGCGAGCAGGGTTTCCAGCGAAGCTTCGTCACTGAGAAAATCATCGAGCACGAACGGGCAACTCGTGGGCAACTCGGCTGCGGGGCGGCCATCGACGGTGATTGCCCGGACCGTTCGCAGCGCGCGGCGATAGAGGTCCGGGACGTCGATCTTTTGCCGCATCGACGGCAAGAACGCCAACTGCGCGTCGGTCAGGAACGCGAGTGTTTCGCCGCGCCAGTGCTCGTTGGCCAGATGCCCCGGCCAACCTTGCAGCTTCAGCAGATGTTCGATCGCCTTCAATAGCAGGCTCGTACATGCACGCAGTTCCGCTTTGCCCACGTCCTCGATCTCCTCGATGACGTGCTCCCAGTCCACGTCGTTCACCCGTTCGCCCGCGGCGACGCGGCGCAGCCGGGCGGCTTGCTGCTCCGACCAGAGCAGGGTGTCGTCCCAGTAGAGATCGTCGGGCATCAGGGCCTCAGCTTTGCCAGCAGGGCGTCGAGATCGATCTTGCGCGCCAGCAACTCGTCGACCGCGAAGGGGCACCGATCGGGCAGAGCAGCCGGCGGTTGCGCATCGACGGTCATCGTCCGAACGTCCTCCAATGCTTGGCTATACAGGTCGTCCAGGTCGATCTTCCGCGCCATCGACGCCGAGTATGCAAGTATCGCGTCCCGGAGGAAGACCCGCACCTCATTGCGCCAATGCTCATTCGCCGCGTTCCCCGGCCACCCATTGAGCTTCAGCAGGTGCTCCAAGGCCCGCAGCAACAGAATCGTGCAGGCACGCAGTTCGGTCTTGCCCACATCCTCGATTTCCTCGATGACGTGCTCCCAGTCCACGTCGTTTACCCGCTCGCCGGCGGCGAGCCGGCGCAGTCGGGCCGCCTGCTGCTCGGACCAGAGCAGGGTGTCGTCCCAGTAGAGGTCGTCCGGCATCGCGGTCCTCCCGGGCGAGGTCAGACGCCGTGGCCGTGGAACCAGGCCAGCATCTTCTGCCAGCCGTCGGCGGCGTCGGCGGCGTTGTAGCTAGGGCGGTAGTCGGCGTGGAAGCCGTGGCCGGCGTCGGGGTAGATGACGATTTCTACCTGTTTGCCGGCCGCGTTGGCTTTGGCCGCCGCCGCCCGCACGTCGTCCATCTTGATGCCCTTGTCCTGGCCACCGTACAGGCCGAGCAGCGGGCATTTCAACTGGTCGGCGATATCGGTCGGGGTTTGCGGCTGGATCGCGCTGGTCGCGCCGGCGACCGGGCCGTACCATGCGACCGCCGCCTTCAGCGCCGGATTGTGCGCGGCGTACATCCAGGTGTTGCGCCCACCGCGGCAGAAGCCGGTGACCGCGAGCCGCGCCAGGTCGCCGCCATGCGCGCCCGCCCAGGCCGCCGTCGCGTCGAGATCGGCGAGCAGCGTCGCGTCCGGCGCCTTGCCGATGACGTCGCGGACGATCTGCTGCACGTCGGTCATCTTCGAGAGGTCGGCGATCCGCGCATAGAGTTCGACGGCAACCGCGAAGAAGCCCGCCTTGGCGAGCCGCCGGCAGATGTCCTTGATGTATTCGTGGACGCCGAAAATCTCCTCGATCACCAGCACCGTCGGGAACGGGCCGGCGCCGGCCGGGTGCGCGAAGTAGGCGGGGAGTTCGCCGTCCGCGACCGGCATTTGGTTTCGCCGGCCTCGATCCCCTGCGTGTCGGTGTGGATCGCCTGCGCCTCGATCCGCGTGGTGGCGAGCGTGAGGCCGGTGATCAGCGTGCTCATCACGAAGCCGCGCCGCGCCAGCGTCGCCGGCGCAAGGCCGCTCAAACCGACGTCCTGCAACCCGCCCATGCCGTCCCCTTCCGCGTTTCTGCCGCATCCGGTCGGAGGTGGGACGGCGCGGGCGAACCCGCAAGCGGCCTGTCTCAGCTGGCCATCGCGGCCTTCAGGTTCTGGTCGATCTTGTCGAGGAAGTCCTGCGTGTTCAGCCATTTCTGTTCGCGCCCGATCAGCGAGGCGAGGTCCTTGGTCATGAAGCCGGCTTCCACCGTCTCGACGCAGACCTTCTCCAGCGTCTCGGCGAACGCCGTCACATCGGGCGTGCCGTCGAACTGGCCGCGATAGATCAGGCCGCGCGTCCAGGCGAAGATCGACGCGATCGGGTTGGTGCTGGTCTCGCGGCCCTTCTGGTGCTCGCGGTAATGCCGGGTGACGGTGCCGTGCGCCGCCTCGCTTTCCACCGTCTTGCCGTCGGGCGACAGCAGCACGCTGGTCATCAGGCCGAGCCTGCCGAAACCCTGCGCCACGATGTCGACTTGCACGTCGCCGTCGTAGTTCTTGCAGGCCCACACATAGCCGCCGTTCCATTTCAGCGCGCAGGCGACCATGTCGTCGATCAGCCGGTGCTCGTAGGTCAGCTTGCGCTTGTCGAATTCGGCCTTGAACTCGCGCTCGAAGATCTCCTGCGAACACGTCCTTGAACATGCCGTCATAGGCTTTGAGGATGGTGTTCTTGGTCGAGAGATACACCGGGTATTTGCGCAGCAGGCCGTAGTTGAAGCTGGCGCGGGCAAAGCCCTCGATCGAGGCGCGGGTGTTGTGCATGCCCATCGCCACGCCCGGGCCCTTGAAATCATGCACCTCCAGCGATCATTGGCTCGCCGCCGTCGGCCGGCTGGTAGCTGCAGCGTCACCTTGCCCGGGCCGGGGATCTTGGTCTCGGCGGCGCGATAGATGTCGCCATAGGCGTGGCGGCCGATCACGATCGGCTGGGTCCAGTGCGGCACCAGCCGCGGCACGTTCTTGCAGATGATCGGCTCGCGGAAGATCGTGCCGTCGAGGATGTTGCGGATGGTGCCGTTCGGGCTGCGCCACATCTTCTTGAGGTCGAACTCGGTGACCCGCGCCTCGTCCGGCGTGATGGTCGCGCATTTCACGCCGACGCCGTACTGCTTGATGGCGTGCGCGGCGTCGACCGTCACCTGGTCGTCGGTCTGGTCGCGGTATTCGATGCCGAGGTCGTAGTATTTCAGGTCGATATCGAGGTACGGCAGGATCAGCTTGTCCTTGATGAAGCCCCAGATGATCCGCGTCATCTCGTCCCCGTCGAGTTCGACGACCGGGGTCTTCACCTTGATCTTTGCCATTCCGTCCTCTTGTGACACGCCCTGAACGCAGCCGGCCGGCGGCGATCCCGTCGGCCCGGCGCAACCGGGCTTTTCCCACCTCCGCCGCGAGGCATCAAGCCACCGGCATTTCCGGCGATCCCCCTTTCGTTGCATGGCACCATTGGGGCAGGCTGGCCGGATGCGCGTCTATCTTGCCGGTCCCGACGTGTTCCTGCCCGAGCCGCACGCGCGCGGCGCGGCGCTGAAGCAGATTTGCGCTCGTTACGGGCTGACCGGCGTGTTTCCGCTGGATGTGCTGGAGCGGGAGCCGGAGGGCTGGGCAGCGTTGGCGCTGCCGCTGCGCATCGCGCTGCGCAACGAGGCGCATATCAGCGGCGCCGACGCGCTGATCGCCAACCTGACCCCGTTCCGCGGCCCGAGCGCCGATGTCGGCACGGTGTTCGAACTGGGGTTCATGCGCGCGCTTAGGCGGCCGGTGTTCGGCTGGTCGAACGGCCATGCCGATTTTTCCGCGCGCACCCGCGCGTTTCTCGGCGCTGCGGTGTCGGTGGCCGATGACGGCGCCTGGCGCGACCACGAGGGGATGGCGCTGGAAAGTTTTGGATGTCTCGACAACCTGATGATTGACGGCGCGGTCGTCGCTTCCGGTGGCGTGCTGGAGGTCGTTGAATTGTCCGCCGGCGAGCGCTGGACCGATCTGGCGGCGTTCGAGCGCTGCGTGGCGCGGGCGGCGGAGGTGCTGCTGGGCGGTTGAAGTCGTTTGGCCGAATGGCGATACTGCCGTATAGGACGTGCATATGGCCGGAGGCGATGATGAGTGCGGCGCTCAATCTGCTCGAGGATATCGGCGTCGAAGCCCGGTCGGCTGGCCTGACCGAAGCGGTGCGGGCGGGTCTGCCGGTGGCGCTGGTGGACGACCTGATGGCCGAGGGCCTGCTCAGCGCGGGCGAACTGGATCGGCTCGCCGTCCCCCGGAAAACGCTGGCGCATCGGCGCCGGCTCGGGCGGCTGTCGCCGGAGCAGTCGGACCGGCTGTTCCGCCTGTTGCGCGTCATCGCGCACGCTCGCGCGGCCTTCGGCGCCGCCGACAAGGCCGCGCGCTGGCTGCGCCGGCCGACCCGGGCGCTCGATGACAGCGCGCCGCTCGACCTGCTCGACACAGATATCGGCGCGCAGCGGGTCGAGACCCTGCTCGGCCGCATCGAGCACGGCATCGCGGCTTGATCGTCGGCTGGCGGCTGTGCCGGGCGCCGTTCGCGGCGCTGGACGGGGAGGGCGCGCGCCGTTTCGGCGGCCGCTGGAACAGCCCCGGCCGGCCGGTCGTCTATCTCGCCGATCACCCGGCGCTGGCGGTGCTGGAGGTGCTCGTGCATCTCGACGTGCAGCCTGAAGACCTGCCGGACGACTACGTGCTGTTGCGGGTGGCGCTGCCGGAGGACGGGGAACGCGGCTCGGCGACGCTGGGCGAGGCGCGCGATATCGGCGATGAATGGCTGGAGAGCGGTCGCACCCCGGTCCTGCGCGTCGCCTCGGCGCTGGTGCCGCATGCGGAGAATTTTCTGCTGAACCCGTCGCATCCTGCGGCGTCTGCGGCGCGGGCGGAGGCGAGCACAGCCTTCCGTTTCGACCCGCGGTTGTTCAGGCCGGCATGACGTCCGGCCGGCCCGCGCTATGGCTTTTGCGCCGGCTGTTGGACGGCGGGGGCCGGCACCAACAGAACTTGCGCCGGCGCCTGCCGGGCCGCGGTGATCGAGCCGGCAATGGCGGAGGTTTGCGCCGACATCTCGGCGCGCATCGCGCGGAATTCCTCCGCGAGCTGCCGCGGGATCGCGTCGAGCTTCTCGTTCACCCGGGCGGCGTTGGCGTCGATCTTGCCGTCCAGCCGAGCGACGTTGGCGTCCAGCTTGCTGTCGAGACGGGCAATCTGAGCGCTGAGCGACACCATCTGAGTTCCAAGAAACGCAAAGCCGAACACCATCACCGCCAGCACCAGGCTGAGGACGGCAATGGTCATCGGGCGCACGACCTTGAGGGAATCGTACGACCCTTCGAGCTTGCTGAGCCGGTTCGTGATCTCGCTCATATCGGGTGGGTCTCCATCTCCGCCTCCGCTGCCCACGCTATCGGTAGTGTCCGCCGTCGAGGCCGGGCCGAGGCCTCGTTTGAGCCGCTCCTGAACCAGATTGTGAATATTGTCATTTGCCATCTTCGGGATCTTCGACGAGGATCCCCAGAGCATTCGCCAATTCCTGCTGCGACCGTTCCAGCGACCTCATGGTCGGTCCTGTCTCCGCGAGGAGCATTTCGCGCGGGTGGTATTTTGCAAGGATGCCTCTCATTTCGACCATCGACCGATGCAGATGATAGATCGCGGCTCCCAGGTGCAGGCTGGCCTTCCGACCTTCCTCCGGTGAAATTGTCTTTTCGGAGATCAATGCACTTTCGCTCATCCCTGATCGCCCTCCACATAGACCCCGGCCAAGAACATATCGTCAGCGCTGCAGCTATCATTTTGCGCGAACAATCGGGCAGAATGCTACTCCTCCCGCCCCAAGCACCCCCAGCGCCGCCGCAACCCCGAATTCGCCCGGCAAACTTCCGCGCGGGAACAGCCGCGTCACGTGGCCCATCTTGCGGCCCGGCCGCGCCTCCGCCTTGCCGTACAGATGGGGGATCAAGCCCGGCGTCGCCAGGATCGTCGGGCCATAGCGCGGTCTCGGCCGGGCCGACCAGGTTCTTCATCACCGCATCCGAATGCCGCTCCGCCTTCGGCAGCGGCAAGCCGGCAACCGCGCGGATGTGCAGCTCGAACTGGCTCGCCAGGCAGGCGTCGATCGTCCAGTGGCCGGAATTGTGCGGCCGCGGCGCGATCTCGTTGGCGAGCACCCGACCATCGGCCGTGACGAACAACTCCAGCGCCAACAGCCCGACCAAGGCCAGCCCGTCCGCCACGTGCCGCGCCAGCGCCTGCGCCGCCGCGGCCGTCTGCTCCGGGATGCGCGCGGGCGCGAGCGTGAGGTCCAGAATATGGTCGCGATGGCGATTCTCGACGGTGTCGAACGCGGCGTAACCGCCATCCGCGCCGCGTGCCGCGACGACGCTGATCTCGCAGGCGAAATCCACCATTCCTTCGAGGATCAGCGGCCGCGGCAGCAGCGCCTCGAACGCCGGCGCCAGGTCGGCGGGACCATTCAGCCGCGCCTGCCCGCGCCCGTCGTAGCCGAGCCGCGTCGTCTTCAGAATCGCCGGCAACCCCAGCGCCGCCACCGCCGCCTCAAGCTCCGAAAATGTCTCCACCGCCCGCCACGGCGCGGTCGGCACGCCGATGCCATTGAGAAAGGACTTCTCGGCGACCCGGTCCTGGCTGATCCGCAGCACCGCGGGCGACGGATGCACCGGCTTGAGCGAGGCCAGCAGGTCCAGCCCCTCGGCGCTGACGTTCTCGAACTCGAAGGTGATCACGTCGACATGCGCCGCGAAGTCGCGCAAAGCGGCAGAATCCTCATAGTCGCCGAGCGTCACCCCGGCGCTGACCTGAGGCGCCGGGCTGTCCGGTTCTGGGGTGAGGATGTGGCAGCGGTAGCCGAGCCGCGCCGCCGCCATCGCCGACATTCGGCCCAGTTGCCCGCCGCCGACGATGCCGATGGTTGAATTGGGCGGCAACGGGCGCAACGGCGCCGTCATCCGGTCGGCAGGTCCGCCACCGACGCCGTCTGCTCGGCGCGCCGCGCATCCAGCCGTGCCGCGAGTTCGGCGTCGGTCCCGGCCAGGATCGCGGCGGCGAGCAGCGCCGCATTGACCGCGCCGGCCCGGCCGATCGCCAGCGTGCCGACCGGGATGCCGGCCGGCATCTGCGCGATCGACAGCAGTGCATCCATGCCTTGCAGCGCGCCGCTGCCGACCGGCACGCCGAGCACCGGCAGCGGCGTCAGCGCCGCGCACATGCCCGGCAGGTGCGCCGCCCCGCCGGCGCCGGCGATGATCACCCGCAGCCCGCGCCCGCGCGCCGCCTTGGCGTACTCCGCCATCCGGTCGGGCGTGCGGTGCGCCGAGACGATCCGGGTCTCGTGCGGCACGTTCAATTCCGCGAGCGTCGCCGCCGCGTGCCGCATCGTCTCCCAGTCCGACTGGCTGCCCATGATCACGCCGACCAGCGGCGCCGGCGTCATGCGATCGAGTCCGGGATCAGCCGCGACTCCAGCCAGGCGATCTCGTCCTTCAGCAGCAGTTTCCGCTTCTTCAGCCGGACGATCTGCAACTGGTCGAGCCCGCCCTGCTCGGCGAGGCGCGCGATCACCGTATCCAGGTCGCGGTGCTCGCTGCGCAGCTCGTGCAGCTTGCGCAGCAGGGAATCACGGTCCGTTAACATATCAGACTCTTAGCATGAACCGGGCCCGGCGGCGAACGCATCCGCGGATGGCACGCGAGGCGGATTCGCGTGGCATATGCAAGCGCATCGGCGTTACCATTTTGTGGTGGGGGCCGGACGCCAAGGTCCCCGGCCCACGGGTTCACCCAACGATGAGGAGGCCACATGAGCATGCAGTCCCGCCTGGAGAGCCTGAAGGCCCGTCACGCCGAACTGGAAACCCGCATCGAAGAGGAAGACCAGCGTCCGCGGCCCGATGCCGAGGTGATGAGCCGTCTCAAGCGCGAGAAGCTGCATCTGAAGGAGGAGATCGAACGGCTGCGCGCGAGCGTGCCGGCCTGAGACGAAGCCGTCGCCCCGTGCTGCCGTCCGGCGGGGTCCGGGTGGTGCCGGCCGGGCGGCGGCGATCACGGCGCGACGCCGGCGCGCGGTTTGCGACGTAGCTCGATAGCGCCTGAGACCGCGGCCCGCCGACACCGCCCCGACCGGTCAGGCGGCCTCGTCGGCGTCCGACGGCGGGGGCGGGGGCGGCGGCACGGCGTGCCCTTCGCGCGCCAGCCGGTCGTTGGCCTGCTGCACCATCGCGTTCAGGTCGGTCTGGCTGCACAGCCCCAGGATCACCGGGTCGCGCGGCTTGATGTTGGTTGCGTTCCAGTGGCTCTTGTCGCGCACCTTCTGGATCGTCTCCTTGGTCGTGCCCATCAGCTTGCCGATCTGCGCGTCCGACAGATGCGGGTAGTTGCGCAGCAGGAAGGCGATGCCGTCGGGGCGGTCGTTGCGCTTGGCAACCGGCGTGTAGCGCGCGCCCTTCGAGCGCTTGGGCAGCGGGATCGTGCTCGGCAGCAGCTTCAGCCGCGCATTGACGTCCTTCTCGCAGCGATGGATCTCCGCCATCGTCACTTGGCCGTTCGCCACCGGGTCGTAGCCGACGATGCCCTGCGCCACCTCGCCATCCGCGATCGCCTGCACCTCGAGCGGGTGCATGCCGCAGAAATCCGCGATCTGCGTGAAGGTCAGTGCGGTCTTCTCGATCAGCCACACGGCGGTGGCCTTCGGCATCAGGGGCAGGGTCATGGCGGTCAACCTTGAAAGCTCGCGCAGCGGCGCGCGACCGATCGAGGGGCGTGCCGGCATGCGGGAAAGCGGGGCATATGGCGCGGCCCTCCGGCCCGGGTCAAGGCGTGCTGCGGGGCCGGGCGCAACAATCGCCATGCGGCGCAGGCGTGGCAGAATCCAGGAGATCGGCGATGCACGATGACGACGAACCCAAGCCCAAGCCGCGGCGCCTCACGGAACTGCGCCTCGAGCCGCTCGCGGTCGCCGAGCTCGAGGACTACATCGCCGAACTGCGCGCCGAGATCGTCCGCGCCGAGGCCGAGATCGGCCGCAAACGCAGCCACCGCAGCGCCGCCGACGCGTTCTTCAAGCTCGGCTAAGGGGTTCGGTCGGACCAAGCGCAGCGTTTCCCTCCGACGTCCTCCCCGGGCTTGACCCGGGGATCCACGCGCGTCACACGCGCTGGATTGCCGGGTCGAGCCCGGCAATGACGTGAACCGGGTGTTGTTTCGGATCGGGCCCTAGGCGCCGAGATGCGGGCCGCGAAAAGGGGGCCGTTTCCGACCCCCTCCCGTTCGCGCCGATGCGGCGTCAGGCGGCCTTGGCGGCCGGCTCCGCGTCGTTCGCGAGCTGCGGCGAAACCCCGCCGATCGCGATCCGGCGCGGCTTCAGCGCCTCGGGCACCACCCGCTTCAGGCCCACGTGCAGCAGGCCGTTCTTCAGTTCGGCGCCCTCCACGACGAGGTGGTCGGCGAGCACGAAGCGGCGCTCGAACGCGCGGCCGGCGATGCCGCGATACAGCACCTCGGCCTTGGAGGCCTCGCCACCGACGCGCCCGGCGATCACGAGCGTGTTCTCCTTGGCCGTCAGCTCGATGTCGTCCGGGCCGAACCCGGCCACCGCCATGGTCAGGCGGTAGGTGTCGTCACCGGTCTTCTCGATGTTGTACGGGGGGTAGGACGCATCGGCCGTCGCGGCTGCGTCGACCATCCGGGCCAGCCGATCGAAACCGATCGCGGTACGGAACAGCGGAGCAAAATCGAAGGCGTTCATCAGGAACCTCCTGCAAGAGCAAGGTCAAGGACCGCCCGCATGGGCCGGTCCGCCAGTGGTATCCGAGGCCCAATTGGCACCTCGGATGCTGCAGGAGTTGGAAAGTCGGCCCCCGCGGTTCAAGGGGCCGGATGCACGCCGGCGTTACTTCCGCTTCAGGTTCCGGCGGCCTTCTTGGCGCCGATCCCGGCGAAGCGCTTGTTGAACTTCGCGACCTGTCCGCCGGTGTCGATCATCCGGTGCACCCCGGTCCAGGCTGGGTGCGACTTCGGGTCGATGTCGAGCCGGATGGTGTCGCCGGCCGCGCCCGAGCAGGAGCGGGTCTTGAACGCGGTGCCGTCGGTCATGACGACGTTGATCTCGTGGTACTCGGGGTGGATGCCCGGCTTCATGATGGAGTGCTCCTGCATGGTTCCGCCGATCCCGACCGGCCGAACGAGCGCGGGCGTATAGCGGCGATGGCCCGCGATCGCAAGGGAAGGGGGCGGTTTGTCCCGGCTTGGATGCTGGTTGGCGATTGGCATCTCGGCTGACCACCCAAGCCGGTCGCAAATCGGCCTGTCGTGCCATCGTGAAAGCGGTCATTCGGAGCTGCCGGCGCCGACAGCGACGTGCCCGCAAGATCGCTTTGCCTGACAGGGGTTCGTCAATGCCCGGCTCTGCTCGTCTGACCCCTGGGGAACCGCGACCGGCAGCCTTGCCGAGAGCGTCCGCGCCGGGTTGAGTGGGCGCGCAGCGGGCGCGGAGCCGGGGGAAGGGGTAGATCGATGCTGACAAGCCGGGACCTGGATGTGCGGTCGTTCCTGTCGGAACCGCGCTTCGCGTCGCTGCCGCCCGAGGTGGCCGACAAGGCGCGCTGGTGTCTCGCCGACCTGGTCGGCACCGCGGTCGCCGGGCTTGCCACCCCGCTCGCCGGCATCATTACGGATCATGCCGCGGATTTGTTCGGCGCCGGCACCCGCCAGGGCGCGCCGCGCTGTCGGCCGATGACCGGCGGCCCCGTCATGAGCCCCGCCGGCGCCGCGCTGGTCGGTGGCATGGTCATCGATGCGGTCGATTCCCATGACGGGCATTCGCTGACCAAGGGCCATGTCGGCTGCGGCGTCCTGCCGACCCTGCTCGCGGTGACGGAGGCACAGGGCGCGACGCTGTCCGGCGACCGCTTCATGGCGCTGCTGGTCGCGGGCTACGAGATCGGCACGCGCGCCGGCATCGCGCTGCACCGCAGCGCCGCGGACTACCACTCCTCCGGTGCCTGGAATGCGGTCACGTGCGCCGCGCTGACCGCGCATCTGCTCGGGCTCGACGCGGAGCGGTTCCGCCACGCGCTCGGCATCGCCGAATATCATGGGCCGCGGAGCCAGATGATGCGCAACGTCGATCACCCGACGATGGTGAAGGACGGCTCCGGCTGGGGCGCGATGGCGGGGGTCTCCGCGGCCTATCTGGCGGCCGCCGGATTTACCGGCGCGCCCGCCGTTTCGGTCGTGGCGGAGGCGCTGGACGACATCTGGGACGATCTCGGCACGCGCTGGCGCATCCTGGAGCAGTACACCAAGCCCTATCCGGTCTGTCGCTGGGCGCATCCCGGCATCGACGCCGTGCGCGAGCTGCAGGCCACGCACGACTTCGATGTCTCGGACGTGGCAGAGGTGATCGTCCACACGTTCCACGAGGCGACGCGGCTGTTCCAGGGCGTGCCGGAAACGACGGACCAGGCGCAGTATGGCACGTCGTTCCCGACTGCCGCCGCACTGGTCCATGGCGACGTGCTGCCACAGCACATCGCCGACGCCGCGCTGGCGGACCCTGCCGTGTGCGCCCTGGCGCGCCGCATCCGTTATTGCGAGGACGCGGAATACTCTCGCCGCTTCCCGGCGCGGCGCTTCGCGCGGGTCGAGATCCGGCTGCAGGACGGACGCAACCTGACGTCGTCGCCGCGCGAGCCGCGTGGCGATCCGGCAAGCCCGCTTTCGCGCGAGGAATGGGCCGAGAAGTTCCGCCGCTACACCACGCCGGCGTGGGGCGAGGCAAAAAGCGCGCGCTGCTTGCGGTTCTTGGAGGGCTTCGGCGATACCGGTACAACCGTGGGCGCACTGCTCGAGCTCTTGCGGATGTAACGAGGAGCGGCGTCAGTGCCGGTACGCCGAACAGGTCGGCGGCGAAGCGGGCCTGACAGTCGCTCCCGGGCATCAGACGCGAAAACGCACACCGACAGGAAGGCCCACGCCATGACCGTCACCATCGTGTCCGGCGCCGCCACGACCAGCACCAGCATAACGCTGAACAGCGGCGACACGCTGAGCGCGTTCTCGGGCGGCGTGGCCAGCGCCATCACCGCCGACAGCGGCGGTTTTGCCAGTGCCTATGCCGGCGGCAGGCTGGACGGCGTGCTGGTCAACTCGGACGGCGTCGCGACGGCGCTGTCCGGCGGCACGCTGTTCGATGCGCTGGTCGGCCCCGCCGGCAGCGCCATCGTCTTTGCCGACGGCGTCATGACCGGCTCGGTCCTGTCGGGCGGCACCGCCTACGTCGCTGGCGGCACCGCCTACTCCACCACCGTCTCGGCGGGCGGCATCGACATCGTGTATTTCGGCGGCGTCGCCAGCGGCGACACCATCGACGCGGCGACCGAATACGCGATCTCCGGCGGTTCCACGACCGGCACGCAGATCACCGGCAACGGCATCGAATACGTGCTGTCGAACGGCGCCGCCGCGTCGACCAGCGTGACCGCCGACGGCACCCTGGACGTCGGCGTCAGCGGCACGGCGACCGGCACGCGGCTCAGCGGCCTGGAATATGTCGGCGCCGGCGGCAGCTCGGTCGACACCGAGATCTTCGCCGGCGGGATCGAGGTGGTCTACAGCGGCGGCTCGGCGACCGGCACGACGGTGGAATCCGGCGGGCTGCTGGTGGTCCTGTCCGGCGGCCACGCGACCGGCACGGCGTTGTCAGGCGGACATTCGGTCAGCGGCGCCGCGCTGCTGGTGGTGTCGAGCGGAACCCCGACCTTCAGCGCCAACTCGGCAAGCGGCTTGGTGGTCGGTGCCGACACCCTGTACCTGTTTTCCGGCGGCGTCGCCAACGTGCCGACCATCACCTCCGGCCTGATGGAGATCTACGGCGGGAGCGCGAGCGGCGGGAGCGTCGACGCCGGCACCGTGAACGTGTTTTCCGGCGGCCTGCTCGATGCGCCGACGATCAGCAACACCCTCCTGGAAATCTACGCCGGCGGGGTCGCGAGCGGCGTGGTCGCGGAACAGAGCACGCTCGTCGTGTCGTCCGGCGGCACGTTGAGCGACGCGCAAGCCACCCAGGGCAGCAGCCAGATTGCCATATCCAGCGGCGGACTTGCCAGCAACACCACCATGGGCGGCTCCGGCACGCAGCTTTACGTGTACAGCGGAGGCACCGCCGACGGGACTTTCGTCGAAGACACGGGTTTTCTGATAAATTACGGCGGCACGACCAACAACACCGTGCTTGGCGGTGGCGGCCTGGAGACGCTTGTCAGCGGCATCGAAAACTACACGACCGTTGAAAATGGCGCCAGTTACTATGTCGGCAGCGGCACCGTTACCGACGGCGTCATCCAGGCTGGCGGCATGGCGGTCATCTATGACGGCGCGGCCGTCAACAACGCCACAGTCGATGCGGGCGGGGTGATCTTCGTCACCGCCGGGCTGATCGCGGGCGGCGCCGATTCCGGCCTCATCATCGTCTCCGGCGGCGAAGTCAGCATCCAAGTCGACGCCGGCGCATCGGTGGTGGTGGTGGGCGGCTTTACCGACGACGACACCATCGGCAGCGGCGGCAACGAACTGGTCGAAGGCGGCACAGGCTATTACACGACCGTTTCGAACGGCGGCATCGAGACCGTCACGACCGGAAACTTCACCAGCGGACACGCCGATTACGCGACGATCAGCAGCGGCGGCTGGCAGTTCGTCGAAAATTTCGGCACCGCCACGTCAACCTCCGTCGACAGCGGCGGATTGCAGGTTGTCGGCCTGGAGGGCACCGCTTCCTCGACCGTGATCGCGTCGGGCGGCGTGGTGATCGATGACGGGTTCGCCACCGACACCACCGTCGACAGCGGCGGCGTGCTCGTGGTGGAGAGTTTTTCCCTTGCCAGCCACACGACCATCGAGCCCGGCGGCACGGTGCTCAGCGGCAAGGCGGTGGTGCTGGTCACCGCATCCGGCGTGGAAAGCTGGGCGTCCTCGGCGAGCGGCCTGACCGTCGACGGTCCAGCCACGCTGTACGTGCTGGTCAGCGGCACGACCGACGCCGTCACGCTTGCCGGCGGCGCCGCCGGCCTCGTGCTGGCGGGCGGCGTCGCAACCGCGACGAGCGTGTTCGGCGGCGGGATCGAAAGGCTGTATTCGGGCGGCTCGAGCTTCGACAGCCTGATCGGCGAGCACGGCTCCCAACTGGTGATGTCCGCGGCCAGCGCCAGCGACACGCAGGTCGGCAGCGGCGGCACCGAGTTCGTGCAATCGCGCGGCGTGAGCACCGACGCCAACGTCGTGAACGGCGGCGCGCAGGTGCTGTCCGGCGGGTTTGCCGAATCCATCGACACCCATGTCAGCAACGGCGGCGCCCAGTACGCCGTCGACGGGGCCATTGCCGCCGGCACTACGATCGGGGTCGATGGTTTCCAGAAGCGTGTACCGGTGCCAGCGCTCTCGGTGCCGAGGTCAGCGGCGCCGGCGCGGCCGAGATCATTGCCGGCGGCGGCTCGGGCTTCGATCAGACGATCGCGAGCGGCGGCGTCGCTGTCATCCTCGGTGGCGCCACGGTCGCCAACGTCACGCTGCTGTCCGGTGGCCTGATGATCCTCGAGTCCGGCGCCGTCGTGTCCAGCGTCGAATGGAGCATCGAGTTGTCCGGCGGGTCGTCGATCAGCGGCTTCGACGTGGTGCTGGTCTCGTCCGGGTCGCCGAGCGGCCTGGCCGCCACGACGACCGGGGAGTCCGTTGCCGGAGCGGCCAAGACGCTGTACGCGCTCGCCGGCGGCGTGATCGACGCGAGCGTGGTCAGCGGCGGCGGCTCAGTCGTGGTGTTCGGCGGCACCGCGAGCGGCACGGTGGTCGGCAGCGGCGGCAGCGCCACCGTCCGGCTCGGCACCGACGAGAACGCCACGATCAAGGCGCATGGCGCCCAGTACGTGATGGGCGGCCTGGCCAGCGGCGCGACGGTCGACAGCAGCGGACTGGCCCAGGTCGAGTACCAGGGTTCCGCCATCGGGATGATGGTGGACAGCGGCGGCAGCGCGGTCGTCTCCGCCGGCGGCGTGGCGTCCGACACGGTGCTGTCGGGCGGCACGGCGACGGTGGCGGCAGGCGGCAGCGCCACCGGGTTCATCGACTTCCAGGGCAGCGGCGGCGACCTGCGGCTGCAGGGCAGCGCCGGCACGGGTGCAGCGATCAGCGGGTTCATCAAAGGTGACAAGATCGACCTGGTCGACGTCGCCTCCTCGGCCGGCGGCACCGCGATCTGGAATTCCGGCACCGGCCTGCTCACGGTCACCGAAGGCGCGACCGTGGTGACGCTGCAGCTCGATCCGTCGCACGACTACGCCGGCGACACGTTCACGCCGGGCTTCGACGGCGCCGCCGGGACGGAGATCACCGTCGTCACCTGCTTCTGCGCCGGCACCGCGATCGCCACGCCCACCGGCGAGGTGGCGGTCGAGGCGCTGCGGATCGGCGATGCGGTGCTGCTGGCGGACGGCCGTGCGATGCCGGTGCGCTGGATCGGCCGCCAGACGGTGTCGCAGCAGTTTGCCGATCCGCTGCGGGTGCTGCCGGTGCGCATCCGCGCCGGCGCGCTCGGCGAGGGTCTGCCGCGCCGCGACCTGCGGGTGTCGCCTGGCCATGCGCTGCTGCTCGACGGCGTGCTGGTGCAGGCGGGCGCGCTGGAGGGCATGCGGGGCATCGCGCGCGCGGCGATGCCGGAGGTGTTCGCCTATTGGCACGTCGAACTCGATCAGCACGCGCTGCTGTTGGCCGAAGGCGTGGCGGCGGAAAGCTGGCTGGAAAGCGCGGAAGCAATCCCGTTCGACAACCGCGCCGACCGCCCGGCCCGCGCGCCGGCGGCGGAACTGCCGTATCCGCGCGTGAAGGCGGAGCGGCAGGTGCCGGCGGCCCTGCGCGCACGGCTCCGGCGACCAGCGGCCGCCTGAGTGGCGAACGGCGCAAGCTTGATCGGGAGCACGGATCAAGATGGAATGTACGTCAACCTGACCGTGTCCTCGCCAATTCGATCGCTGGCCAAAAGGCGGAGCGGCGGCCGGGGGCCGGCGAAGAACGGCGTGCCGTGGCCGAGCACGAAGGGGCGGAAGTAGAGTCGGTATTCGTCAACAAGACCAAGGTCGGTCAGGCTTCGCGCCAGGTCTGGTCCGGCGACGTCAATCTCCCCGACGAGCCGTGTCTTGAGCTCGCGCAGCACGGTCTCGACGTCATTCCGGACCAGCGTGGCGTTGGGGCCGACTGACGTCAACGTGCGCGACACGACCCATTTCGGTTGGCGTCGCCACGCTGCCGCGAAATCGAGTTCCTCGGCGTCCCACTCGGGCAGGTCTTCGTCCCAATAGCGCATGATCTCGTACGTGCGGCGACCGTACACAATCCCGGCCAGGTCGCGCACGTGCTCCACGAAGTGACGAAACAGCGCGGGGCCTGGCCGCATTTCTCGGTGGTCGACGTAGCCGTCCAGGGATTGCGACAATCCGAAGACGAGCTTCGCCATGCTGCAGAATTCCACCCGAGGGTCTTCGGAATAGCTTGAGCCGCTGTTGCGAGAAAGTAAGGTTGGGCACAAACTGCGCGCCGCTTTGTCGGTGTGACGGGTAACCGAAGGGCCGCTATCCCCCGTCACAGCCACCCGAACCGAAAAAGATAAAAACCTCAGGCCGCCTCGACCACCCGCACCTCCAGCCGCTTGCCGAGCTGCCGCAGCGCCGCCTCGACCTGCCCGATATGGCTGCGATGCAGCGGGTCGCGCAGCCGCCGCACCGCCTTCTCGTCGAGATCAAGGCGGCGCCCGAGTTCGACATTGGAAATCCCCGCGGCCAGCATCGCGTCGTGCAGCGCGAGCTTGGCGGCGACCAGCGGCGGAAGGACTGCGATCGGGCGGCCTTGCGCCGCAGAAGGCGTGGGAAGCGGCCTGCCATCGTCCGTGTAGAAGCTCAACGCCGTGACCAGCGCGTCTTCGGCACGCTCCCGTGCCTCGGCGGCGGTATCGCCCTCGGTGATGGCCTCCGGCACGTCCGGGAACGTCACCGTGAAGCCGCCCTCCGGCTGCGGTTCCATGAGGAACGGATACGCATAGTGCATCGCCTAGGTCTCCAGGTCCGCGTCGGTAAGACCAAGCTGCTTCAGAACACCCCGGAACGTGCCGGTCTTGAGGTCCTCCGCATGTCGCGGAACCGTTGTCCCCCGACCGTTGAGCCGAACCCTGGTATGGCTGCCGCCTTCGGTCACATCGATTTCCCACCCCCGCCTGGTCGCGAGCCGGCGCAGGCGACGCAACAGGTCGGCCGACTTCATCCCATACTATCGGACATTTGTGACCGAAAGCCAAGCGAAGGCCCAAGGGCAGGGGCCGCGGCCCCTGCACCCCGATATTACGGCATCACCGCGCGATGATACGGCTGCGCCAGCGGCGGTTTGGCGCCCAATAGCCGCGCCGCCCGCAGCGGCCAGGCCGGATCGGCAAGCAACGCCCGCGCAATGAACACAAGATCCGCACGGCCATTCGCGACGATTTCCTCGGCCTGTTCGGGCGAGATGATCATGCCGACCGCGCCGGTGGCCAACCCGCGCCGCGCTTCACCGCCTCGGCGAACGGCACCTGATAGCCGGGATGCAGCGAGGGATCTTCTGCTCCACATGCCACGCCGCCGGATGAGCAGTCGATCAGATCCACCTTCCCGGTCGCCTTCAGCATGCTCGGCGACCGCCACGATGTCCTCGATCGTGATGCCGCCCGGCACCCAGTCGCTGCACGACAGCCGCACGAACAGCGGAAGCTCGTCGGGCCATTCGCCGCGCACCGCATCCACCACCTCCAGCAGCAGCCGCGCGCGGCCGGCGAGGTCGCCGCCGTAGTCGTCGTTGCGGGTGTTGCTGACCGGCGAAAGGAACGAAGGGATCAGGTAGCCGTGCGCGCCGTGCATTTCCAGGATGCGGAAGCCGGCCTCGCGCGCCCGCCGCGCCGTCGCCGCGAACTGGCCGGCGATGTCGGCGAGTTCGCCCGCGCGTCAGCGCGTGCGGCTCCGGCGCGCCGGGGTTGAACGGCGTCGCGGTCGGGCCCGCCGGGGTCCAGCCGCCGTACTCCGGCGGGATCGGCTTGCCGCCTTCCCACGGTACCTCGCTGCTCGCCTTGCGCCCCGCGTGCGCGATCTGCATGCCCGGCACCGCGCCGCAGCGCGGGAAATCAGCGCCGCCAGCCGCGTCGCCAGCGCCTGCTGCGCGTCGGTCCACAGCCCGAGGCACCCCGGCGTGATCCGCGCCGACCGCCGACACGTGGGTCGCCTCGGTGAACACGATGCCGGCGCCGCCGGCGGCGTGCGCGCCCAGATGCTGCACGTGCCAGTCGTCGCCGAGCCCGTCGGTCGCGCTGTACTGGCACATCGGCGAGACGGTGATGCGGTTGCGGGCGGTGACCGAGCGGAAGGTGACGGGCTCGAACAGCTTGCTCATGCGGGGTCCTGTTGCGGTCGCGATGTAGGGCAGGTGGCCTTCCCTATCCGGCCCGCAAGCCCCTGCCGCAACCCGCTTCTGCGTCCGGCGGGGTTTGACGCCGGGCCGCGCCGCCCCCTAGCGTCCCCTCGCGTTTCGCACGCGGAGGAGAAAGTCATGCGCCTGCAAGGCAAGGTCGCCATCGTCACCGGCGCGGGCGGCGGGTTCGGCGAGGGCATCGCCCGCCGCTTCGCCGCCGAAGGCGCGCGCGTCGTGGTCGCCGACATCAACGTCGCCGCCGCGCGAAAGGTGGCGCTGGAGCTCGGCAACGGCGCGGTCGCGATCGCCGGCGACGTGAGCCAGGGCAAGGACGTCGCCGCGATGGTCGCGGCCGCCTCCGACCGCTTCGGCGGGCTCGACATCGTCGTCAACAACGCCGGCACCACGCACCGCAACCAGCCGATGCTCGGCGTGTCGGAAGCGGACTTCGACCGCGTGTACGCGGTCAACGTCAAATCGATCTACTGGATGGCGCAGGCCGCGGTGCCGGTGTTCCGCAGCCAGGGCCGCGGCGGCTCGATCATCAATATCTCTTCCACCGCAGGCATCCGGCCGCGCCCCGGCCTCGTCTGGTACAACGGCACCAAGGGCGCCGTGAACACCATGACGCAGTGCATGGCGATCGAACTCGCGCCCGACAATATTCGCGTGAATGCGATCTGTCCCGTCCTCGGGGCAACGGGATTGACGGAGCTGTTCATGGGCCAGCCCGACAGCCCGGAAATCCGGCAGAAATTCCTCTCCACGATCCCGCTCGGCCGGATGAGCCAGCCGTCCGACATCGCCAACACCTGCGTCTACCTCGCCGAGGACGCGGCCAGCTTCATCACCGGCACGCTGCTGCCGGTGGACGGGGGAAGGACCGCCTGATGAACATTCTGTCCATCCAGTCCTGGGTCGCCTACGGCCATGTCGGCAACGCCAGCGCGATGTTCCCGCTGCAGCGGCTCGGCGCCGAGGTGTGGGCGGTCAACACCGTGCAGTTCTCCAACCACACGGGATACGGCAGCTGGAAGGGCAGCGTGTTCACCGGCGCGCAGATCGACGAGGTGATCGAGGGCATCGCCGCGCGCGGCGTGCTCGGGCGCGCCGATGCGGTGCTCTCGGGCTACATGGGCGATCCCGGCATCGGCACCGCGATCGTGGACGCGGTCGGGCGCGTGAAGGCGGCCAATCCGGCGGCGATCTACTGCTGCGATCCGGTGATCGGCGATGTCGACCGCGGCGTGTTCGTCCGCCCGGGCATTCCCGAGTTCATGGCGAACCATGCCGTGCCGCGCGCCGAGATCGTGACGCCCAACCAGTTCGAGCTCGATCATCTCACCGGCCGCACCTCGGCGACGCTGGCCGACGCCAAGGCCGCGGTCGCGGCGCTGCAGGCGAAGGGGCCGCGCACCGTGCTGGTGACCAGCCTGCACACCGATGCGACGCCGGCCGATGCGATCGACATGCTGGCGGCGGAGGGCGGCCAGGTACCTGGCTGCTGCGCACGCCGAAACTGCCGCTTTCGGTGAACGGCGCGGGCGATGCGATCGCGGCGCTGTTCCTGTACCACCGGCTGCGCAGCGGCAGCGCCGCGGCGGCGCTGGAGGGCGCGGGCAGTTCCATCTTCGGCCTGATGCGCCGCACCGCCGAGGCCGGCTCGCGCGAAATCCTGACGGTCGCCGCGCAGGACGAATTCGTGAGCCCCTCGCAGCGGTTTTCCGCGACGGCCTGCTGAAGCAAGGCGCGCGTTTCACCCTCGCTTAACCACTGCGGCGCAGGCTTGGCGCTTGCGCAGATGGGGTGCGCGAGGGGAATGCGATGTCGCAGTCGGGCTCGCAGCCGGATGGGCAGGATGCCCTCGACGGCACGAAGTTCGCCCAGGGGTATTGGGCGTCGGGTGGCTATGACGGGGTCGGGTTCTACAGCGGCGGCAGCGCCGGCGCCGGCGCGGCGACGCTGACCGGCACGGTCACGGAGTTCGGCAGCCCGGTCAGCGCCGATCTCGGCGGCACCGTCACCACGCTCTACGCGTATGCCGAGGTGGCCGGCGGCGGCGGCATCGTGCTGACGACGCAGGACTACGCGACGATGTACGTGTTCCTCACCGCGCCGTTCAGTCCTTCGCAGTCGGTACACGCTGTTCTACGGCTTCGGCGACTTCAACCCGCCATGCTTCGTCGCCGGCACGCGCATCGCCACCGCGCGCGGCGAAATCCCGGTCGAGATGCTGCGCATCGGCGACCGCGTGGTGGCGCTGCGCAGCCGGCGCTTCGCCGAGGTGACATGGCTCGGGCATCGCCGGCTGGAATGCGCCAGCCATCCGAACGGGCGCGATGTCTGGCCGGTGCGCGTCGCCGCCGGCGCGTTCGCCACCGACATGCCGCACCAGGACCTGCTGCTGTCGCCGGACCATGCGCTGTTCCTCGACGGCGGGCTCGTGCCCGTGCGCTTTCTCGTCAACGGCGCCACCATCACCCAGGAACGCGTCGCCAAGGTCACTTACTGGCACGTCGAACTCGCCAGCCACGACGTGCTGCTGGCGAACGGCATGCCGGCAGAGAGCTATCTCGACACCGGCAATCGCGCGCTGTTCGACAACGTGATCGGGCCGCTGCGCACGCATCCGGCGGTGGCGCGGCGGGTGTGGGAGGCGCGGGCCTGCGCGCCGCTGCAGCTCGATCCGGCAGCCCATGTCGCGCTGCGCCGCCGGCTGCTGGCGCGCGCGCCGATGCTCGGCCGGCTGCTCACCGAGGACCCGGATCTGCGCGTGTTCGCCGACGGCACGCCGCTGCCGACCACGCGGAACGACTTCGCCTGGAGCGCCACGCTGCCGGCCGGCACGCGCGACGTGCGGCTGCGCTCGCGCACGGCCGTGCCGGCGGAAATCCTGGCCGACAGCGCCGATCGCCGTCCGCTCGGCGTCGCGGTCACCCGCCTCGCGCTCGACGGGCAGGCCATTGCGCCCGAGGATCCGCGCCGCGCCGCGGGCTGGCTCGCGCCCGAGTCGGTGATCCACTGGACCGCCGGCGATGCGACGCTGTCCTGCGCGCCGACCAGCGCGCGGGCGCGCACGCTGGAGATCACGCTGGCGCCGCTGCTGCGCTACTGGCTGCCCGGGACGCCGCCGCAGCGGGTCACGGTCGCGGCGTAACGCCGTCGGGGCATTGTGAAAAAAAATCCATCTATCTGCTTGAACGGCGCCGGGGGCGGGGCACATCCTGACACTGGTTGACTGGTTCGCGACCGAGCGTACCGTCAAGAAGACTCGGCACGGGGCGGCCGCACTTCGCGGGACGGTCCGGAGCATGGCCGATCGCCGGACGAGCCCGCATATGGGAAACTCGTCATGACAGTGGCAGCAATCCTGAAGCACAAGGGCACCGACGTCGCCTCGGTGCCGCCGACCTCGACGATCGCCGAAGTCGCGCGCCTGTTGTCGTCGCGGCGCATCGGCGGCGTGGTGGTGCTCGACGCCGCGCGGCAGTTGCTGGGCATCCTCACCGAGCGCGACATCGTGCATGCGCTGGCCGCGAGCGGTGCGCAGGCGCTGGACAAGACGGCGGCGCAGTTGATGACCCGCAACGTCACCACGGCGACGCCCCGGACCACGGTGAACGAGGCGATGGCGCTGATGACGCAGGGCCGGTTCCGGCATCTGCCGGTGATGGAGCATGGCGCGCTCGCCGGCATCGTCAGCATCGGCGACATCGTCAAGGCTCGCATGATGCAGCAGGAGGCCGAGGTCGACAGCCTCAAGGCCTACGTCGCGGGCGCCGCGTGACCGTTGGGTGCAATGCCGCTTGGCATCACCCCGGACGGTTGGGCTTGGGGCGCACAACCGCGCGTGGCATACTCTGACCATGCGCACGTTCCAGATCATGCCGACAAGTCCGGGTCATCACGTCCATCACTTCTGGGCGCTGGTCGCCACGGCCGAGGACGGCACCGAAGTGACGGTCGAGACCTACGAGACCAGGGAAGAGGCCGCCAGGGCCAAGGCAACGCTCGAGCGTTCCGAGATGGAGAATCAGCGCTGACGCTCGGGCGCTCCTTACGCCATCGCCACCCGATCCGGCTCGCAGGCTGAGGGTTCGGGGCGGAGTAACTCTCCTTCCTGTCTTGCGGGCTCGCGCTGCGAAGCGGATCAAGGCCCGGGCGAGGGGTGAAACGCCGCGCTACTCTGCGCCGATCACCTTGATCCGCGCCGCGTTCTGCCGCGCGAACACCGCCGGCACGTACATGTCCGCCAATTCCGCGCCCGGCAGCTCGAAATCGCCCTGCGTCACCGCGCGCAGCCGCACCGCCACGCGAAACGCCGGCTTGTCGCCGGTCAGCGGGACAACAGCGGCAAAACGGTCGTCGGCGGCCGGCTGCGCGTCCGGCTCGGTCAGGTCGCCGAGCCACGGCAGCCCGCTCGCCGGGCCGCCGGCGATCCGCCCGGCGATCTCCCACCCCGCCGGCAGCCCCTGCACCACCAGCGCGTGGTGGTCCTGCCCATCCTCGGCCCGGCCTTCCAGAACGAGGACAAACACGGTGTTCTGGGTCAGGTGGTCGAGGTCGAGCGCGGTGCCGTCGAGCGCGAAGAAGTGCCGGGTGACGCGCATCTGGTTGCGCGCGGCCGGCGGCGCCTGCACCGGCACGCCGCCGATCGCGAGGCTCGCCCACACCGGTTTCTCACCCATGTTGCGCACCGGTTCGACCGAGGACATCTGCACGGTCAAAACTTTTCCGGGCGCGGTCTGCGGCCGCTCGGCACCGCCGATCGCCACATGCACGCCGCGCCCGTCGCGGCCCAGTTCGCCGGCGGCGGCGGCGAGCCACGCGGTCTCCTGCGTGCTCAGCGCATCGGGCGACAGGTTGGCGCCGGGCAGGGTCGCCACCAGTTTGGCGAGCCGCGCCGGTAATAGCCCGGAATCCTTGAGCAGCACCGCCGTCGCCGCCTCGTCGCGCAGCGTGGTGCCGTAGTCGTCCCACCACCATTTGCGCGCCATGCCGTCGAGTGCGGCTGCGAACATCGCCTCGGCGCGCGGCGGATCGTGCGCCAGCGCCAGCGCGGCACCGATCTGCGCCCGCGCGAGCGGCGTCGGCAGTGCCTCCGGATGTTCGGCGAGCACCCGCGCCGCGCCCGGCCGGCCCTGGCCGCCCAGGCCCAGTACGTACAGATGATACGCCCGCGCCGCGAGCGCCTCCGGCTTGGCGTCGTCGTCGTCGAGGCCTTCGGCCAGGAATTTCAGCGCGTCGGCGATCGCGCTGTCCGGCACCACCGCGCCGGCTTTTTGGGCACGCAGCAAGAACTCGGTGGCATAAGCGGAAAGCCACGGCTGCGCTTCGTCGGTGGCGCTCCAGAGGCCAAACCCGCCGTCGTAGCGCTGGCGATCCAGCACCGACTGCACCTGCTGCTGCAATCGCGCGACCCGTGCATCGCCGGCGGCCGGCCCGTCCGGCAGCACCGCGAGCGGCAGCCCGCGGCTGGTCGCCTGCTCCAGGCAGGAATACGGATAGACCGCGAGCGACTGCACCAGCGCCGCGGTGTCGTAGCGCACCGGCGCGCCGAACGTGGCGGTGAGCTGCCACGTGCCGGCGATGAAGTTGTCCGGGCCGAGGGCCGGCTTGATCAGTGCCTCCGCCCCGGGCGGAATGTCCGCTCCCGCGACCGCGGTCACGCGGCCGCGCGCCGGCCGGATCGTGATGCCGACATCGCGCAGAAGATGAAAACCGGCGGGACCGGTGACGTCCATGTGCAGCACGCCGCGCCCGGCGCCGGTGCCGCGCAGCATCGTCGCCGGCAATCCCTGCGCCCCCGGCGCGAGCGTGATCGCTAGCCGCGCCGGGCCGTCGAGCGCCAACGGCCCGTCGGTGGTCAGCGCCACCGCCGCCTCGCCGGTCGGCAGGTCGAGGTTGTGCAGCAGCACCGGCATTCTTGCTTCGTCGCCCGGCGCCAGGAAGCGCGGCAGCAGCGCCTCCACCACCAGCGGGTCGCGCACCAGCACGTCGGCCGAGGCCGCGCCGATCCGGCTGCCGCTCCAGCCGACCGCCATCAGCCGCACCTGGCCGTTGAAGTCGGGCAGGTCGAGCGGGATCGTCAGGTTGCCGTCGGCGTCCGCCTGCACCGGCGGCGTGAACAGCGTCACGGTGCGCTGCGGGATGTCGGGCAGCACGAACGCCCCTTCGTCGCCGCCCTGCTTGAGCAATGTCGCCTCGCCCTCGGCCGGCGCCAGCAGCCGGCCCCAGTCGTCGCGGATGTCGAGGCCCAACCGCCGCCGGCCGAGATAGTGCGCGGCCGGATCGGGCGAGACGAACCGGGTCAGCCGCAGGATGCCCTCGTCGACGGCGGCGAGCGACACCCACGCGGCCGGCGCCGTCTTCAATTTTATCAGCGCGCGCGCCCGCGGCGGGAATTTGTCGGGAATGTCGAGTGCAAGAGAAAGAGTCCGCGCTGCCGGATCGACGCCGACCCAGGTCAGCCCGATCGCCCGCGACGGCCGCGCGCCCGGCTTGCCGTCGGCTCTATACATATGGACGGCCACATAGGCGCCGGGACCCCAGGAGGTTTCGACCGGCACGTCCACGTCGGCGCCGGCTTCCGGCACCGTGAGCGTGCGCAGCGCCAGCACCCGGTCGGACAGCACCAGCAGCGTCGCTTCGCCGGCGAACGGCGGCGTGATGTGGATTTTCGCCGACTGCCCGACCGGAACGGTGTGCGTCTGGGTGGAAACGTCGACCCGGTCCGGCACGTCGGGGCTGTCGGTGTCGGCCCAGCCGGAGCGGAACCGATAGGACGTTGCGGCGAGCCCACCCGGCTGCGTTATTTCTATCCTGTACCGGCCCCAATCCAGCGACTTGGCGAAATGGAACGGCGCAGTGGCAGAAATGGAAATATCGCGGGTTTCCAGCGGTTCGTCGCGATACACCACCTCGTAGCGGGCGACGTTCTCCTTGCGCACCAGCCGCCAGTCCGGCCGCTCGCGCACCAGCCGCAGTTTTGCGGGCAGCGTCGTGGGCTTGCCGTCGGGCGTGAGCGCCACGATGTCGAACGCCGCCTCGGCGCCCGCGTTGACCGCGTCGTCCTTGAATAGCGGCTTGATGCCGAGCAGCGGCGCCGTGCCGCGCACCGGCAGCGACGCGGTCGCCTTGGAGCCGTGGCCCGAGGGGTCGTCGACCTCCAGCAGAATATCGGCCTTGAGCGGCCGCGTCGTGTCCGGCGCCTGGTCGAGCTTCAGCGTGTAGGTGGTGGCGCCGTGCGCGTCGGTTTCCGGCAGGTCGGTTTCCTGCGTCTGCGGCGCGTAGGCTTCGTCGACCAGCCCGAAGTGATAGGCGGTGTAGTCAGGGAACGGCGCCGGGTCCGGGGTCAGGGTGTAGCTGCCCTTGCCCGACAGCCCGGCGCCGGGCGCGCCGTACAGGAACCGCGCGGTCAGCGGGATTTCGGCGGGCGTGCCGGGATGGATCGCGTCGGGCAGCTTGCCCAGGTCGACCGCCATGCGGTCGGGGACGAACGCATCCACCCGGAACTCGGCCTTGCCGATCGCCGGCCCCGCCGGATCGGCCTGCACCTCGACCGTCCAGGTCCCCACCGGCGCGCCGGCGGAGAGCGTCACCGGCAGATGCAGCGAGGCTTCGGCGGTGCGCGGCGGCGTGGCGCGCAGGAAGACCTGGCCGTTCGGGCGCTTGACGGTGATCCGCGCCGGAATGTCGGCCGGCAGCCCGGCGTTGTCGCGCAGCAGCGCCATCACCTGCACGGTCTCGCCCGGCCGGTAGATGCCGCGGTCGAGCCACACGAACGCATCGAGCGGGCCCGGATCCGGCGCCCCCGACACGCCGCGATCCGACAGGTCGAACGCCGCGACATTCAGGTCGAGCGTCGCGAAATCGCCGTCGGTGCCGAACGCATCGAGCGAGGCCGGTTCCAGCGGTCCCTCGCCGTGCAGCAGCGGCGCGGGGAATTTTGCCACCCCGTCCGCATCGGTGACGGCGTCGCCGAGGATGTCGTTGTTGTGCGCCAGCAGTTGCAGTTTGACCCCGGCACGCAGCTTCGCGTCGGCGTAGGCGCGCACCTGCACGGTCAGTCCGTCGGCGCCGCGCCACACCGTCGGCGCGAGATCGGTGCGCAGGATCAGTCTGCACGGCACCCGCATTCCAGATCGACGTGCCGTCGCCGGGCAGCGCGACCAGCGCATACAGGCCCGGCCCGGCCGTGGTCAGCGCGGCGGGGAAGGGCAGCGCGGTGCGCTGGGTCGCGTTGGCGGTGAAGTGCGGCACCTCGGCGCGGCCCTGCCAGACGATGCTGCCGGCGTCGTCGCCGACATGTTCGGCGGTCCACCGCTCCACCGGCTCGCCGAGCTTCACCTCGCGCAGCAGCGCCGGGATGTTGCGCTCGGTCAGCCGATACAGCTTCAGCGCGACGGCGGACAGATTGACCGTGTTCAGCGTCACCGCCGGCGTCTGCCCGCGCGGCAGCACGAACAGCCGCGTGTCGAACGCGATCGCCGACGGCCGGTTCGGCATGGTGAGCCGAAGGGTGGTCTCCTTCAGGAGAGAAAGCCCGTCCTCGCCGGGCAGGCCGGCGCGCAGCACGATGCGGACGGGCACGCCGGGCAGCAGGCCGGAGATGCAGAGCTGGTCGTCCTCGCGCGTCACCGCGATGCCCGGCTGCGGCGGCTCGAGCCGCACCCAGTCCTGCGGGTTGAAGTCCGGCCGGCGCACCGGGGCCACCGAAAACGCAATGCAGGCGCGGGGCGGATCGGCCTCGGCCTCGGTGGTCAGTTTCCGCACCGTGACCCCGGCGGCTTTGCGCGTCTCGGTCAGAAGCTGCTTGATCGCGGCGTTGTCGGGCGCCATTTCGTCGGCGTGTTCCAGCGCGAGCACCGCGTCCGGCAGCCGGTCGAGGGTGCGCAGCGCCTGCGCGATCAGCAGCAGCGCCGACGCCTGCTTCGGCCCTTCGTCGGTCGCGGTGTAGGCGTTCCAGGCGGCGGCGACGGCCTTTTTCGCGTCCGGCGGCGTGCGGTTGAGCAGCGCAGTTGCCAGATCGAGCCACTGCTTCGGCGTCTCCTGGCCCTGGGCGATGCGGGCTTCGAGTGCGGTCGCGAGCGCCGCGGCATCGTTCTTCGCGGCGGCGGCGGCGATCTGGTCGTCCGCGGCTTTTCGCGCCGCCGGGTTGCCGCCGGCGGGGGCGCGCTTGTGCAGATCGGCGGCGTAGCGTTGCGCGTCGACCCGCAGGCCCGGCGGGTTGAAATCGTCGGCACGGACGGGCAGGGCGGCAAGGAGGACAAGCAGTAAGCTGAAGAAGCCGAAAAGTGCTGCGCGCCGCATGGTCGTCCTCCTGCGCGCCGTTGCATCGGCGCGGCCGGGGACAACCTACCACGCGGCGGCGGGCCGGCTCACGCGGTTTGCGTGGCTACCGCTAGCCGAGTGCCGCGAGGCCGAACGGCAAGGCGCCGCCTTGCATCCCGGCCAGCAGTTGCAGCGCGAGGTCGTTGCCGGTCTGCGTCGCGCTGGTGCCCGATGCGTCGGCCGTGCCGGTGTTCGACACCGACCCGTCGCCCGCGGCGTCCGTCGACGCCGGCGCGCCCTGGCCCTGCGCGACGCCGGCGGTGCTGGTGCCCTGCGGAGACTGGCCGAACGCCGATTGCAGGCTGTCGAAGATGCTGCCGGAACTGCTGCCGGCCGGATCGGCTCCGGCCGCATCCGAGGCACTGCCCTCGACCGATTGCAACTGCTGGAAGAACTGCAGCACGCTGAGTGGCGGCGGCGCGGCCGGCGCGGCGGCGGCGGTGCCGGCGGACGCGCTGGCGCCGGGTGCGGCGCTGGACCAGGCGCTCGCCTGCGTGGAATCGGCACCTGGGTCGGTGGCGGCGGTGCGTGCCGCCTGGAGCTGGGCGAGCACCTGCCAGTTGGTCGTTGGCCCGGCGACGGACTGGATCGACATGGATCACCTCGGCGGTTGCATGCCGCCGTGCCGGTGCAGGCCGGATGCCAGAGCTACCGCATTGATCGGGGCCGGTTCCCGCAGCCTTGCCGCCCGGCAATTCCTGCCGCCCGGCGGTGACTGCCGCGTCCGATCAGACCTGCTGCTCGATCGGCGGCGGCGGTATCGCGCCCGTCATGATCGCGACCGCGTCGGACATCGTGTACGCCTTCGGGTCGATCACCGCGATCCGGCGGCCGAGGCGGTGGATGTGGATGCGGTCCGCCACCTCGAACACGTGCGGCATGTTGTGGCTGATCAGCACGATCGGCAGGCCGCGGCGCTTCACGTCGAGCATCAGCTCCAGCACCCGCCGGCTCTCCTTGACACCGAGCGCCGCGGTCGGCTCGTCCATGATGACGACGCGGCTGCCGAACGCGGTCGCGCGCACCACCGCGACGCCCTGGCGCTGCCCGCCGGACAGCGTTTCCACCGATTGCCGGATGTTCTGGATGGTCAGCAGCCCGAGCGCGTTCAGGTGTTTTCGGGCGTCTCGCTCCATCCCGCTGCGGTCCAGCGACCGGAACAGCCGGCCCAGCAATCCACTGGCGCGCTGTTCGCGCCCGAGAAAAAGATTGTCGACGATCGACAGCGCCGGGCACAGCGCAAGGTGTTGGTAGACCGTCTCGATCCCGGCCGCCCGCGCGTCGAGCGGCGAGTGGAAATGCACGAGTTTGCCGTCCAGCCGGATCTTCGCCCGCATCCGGCATCACCGCGCCGGCCAGGCATTTGATCAGCGTCGACTTGCCGGCGCCGTTGTCGCCGATCACGGCAAGTATTTCGTGCGGCCGGAGGTCGAAGTCGGCGTGGTCAAGCGCGACCACCCGGCCGTAGCGCTTGGTGAGTCCGCGCGCGGTCAGCAGCGGCTCGGCGGCCGGCTCGGCCTCGGGCAGCTTCAGCGCGGCGCTCACGTGCCCACCTTGCGGATCCACTGGTCGATCGCGACCGCCAGGATGATCAGCACGCCGATCGCGAATTCCTGCCACAGCGCATCGGCGCCGCCGAGCGCCAGGCCGTTGCGGAACACGCCCACGATCAGCGCGCCGATCAACGTGCCGATGATCGAGCCGCGCCCGCCGAACAGGCTGGTGCCGCCGATCACCACGGCGGTGATGCTGTCGAGGTTGGCGGTGCCGCCGGACAGCGCGCTGATCGCGCCGATCCGCCCGATCACCGCCCAGCTCGCGATCGCGCAGATCAGGCCGGCAAACGCGTAGACCGAGATCAGCGTGCGATCGGTCTTGACGCCCGCGAGCCGGGCCGACTCCGGATCGTTGCCGGTGGCGTAGACGTGACGGCCATATGCGGTGCGTTGCAGCACGTACCACAGCACCGCGGCGATCAGGATCATCAGGATGGAGCCGTAGGTCAGCCGCGCGCCCCACAGCTTGATCGCCGTGCCCGTCCATTGCAGGAACGGCGCCGCCGCTTCGCACGTCTTGCTGGCGAATCGTCTCGTTGTGCGAATATAACAGGTTGAGCGCGCCGAAGATGCTCCAGGTGCCGAGCGTGACGATGAACGGCGGCAGCTTGATCTTGGTCACCAGGAAGCCGTTGACGAAGCCGCAGGCAGTGCCGACCGCCAGCCCGATCGGGAACGCGATCTCGACCGGCACGCCGTCCAGCACCGCGAGCCGTCCCATGATGACCGACGACAGCACCATGATTGCGCCGACCGAGAGATCGACGCCGGCGGTGAGAATGACCAGCGTCTGCGCCGAGCCGACGATCGCGATGATCGTCACCTGCTGCAGGATCAGCGACAGGTTGAACGGGTGAAAGAACCGCCCGCCGACGACGAAGCTGAACAGCGCGATCGACAGCAGCAGCACCAGCAGCGGCACGATCGTCGGCACGTCGTGCAGCAGCTGGTGGATGGCGCGGAACAGGCCGCGCCGGTCCTCGTCGAACACCACCACCTGCCCCTCGCCGGCCGGCAGAACGTGTTCGAACTCGGCGGGGCCGTGCGGCTTGGGCGCGTCGGTGGCGCTGCTCATGTCGCCCCCCCTCCCGTTGCGGGAGGGGGGCGGGGGGAGGCGTGGAACGAGCCGCCGGGCATGTCGCTGTCTCCCCTGGGATTGTGGTAATCGGCGAGCAACCGAACTCGGCGCGACAATCAGAATCCGTTCCAGAAGGTCGGGCTTAAACCGCAGGAGCCGTAGGGTGGGTTGCCCTCGCAACCCACCACGCGCCGCGCGGAACTCCGAAGCGGTGGGTTGCAAGGGCAACCCACCCTACGAAATTCATTGGCCGGAGGCGACGGCTAGCTCAGCCCCAGCACTTCTTCAGCCCTTCGGCGGTGCTGATCGAGGGCACGCCGACGACGGGATGGTCGGTGACAAGGGCGACGCCAGTGTCGAAGAACTTCTTGCCGGGCGTGTTTGCGGGCTTCTTGCCGGTCTTGGCGTAGTTGACCACCGCCTCGACGCCGAGCGCCGCCATCAGCAGCGGGTATTGCTGGCTGGTCGCGCCGATCACGCCGGCCTGCACGTTCTTGACGCCCGGGCAGCCGCCGTCAACCGACACCATCACCACGTCCTTCTCCTTGCCGGCGGCCTTCAGCGCTTCCCAGGCACCGGCTGCGGTCGGCTCGTTGATGGTGTAGACCACGTTCACGTCGGGGTCTTTCTGCAGCAGGTTCTCCATGCCGGTGCGGCCGCCGTCCTCGGCGCCCTTGCCCCACTGGTGGCCGACGATGCGCTTGTCGGTCTCCTTGCCATAATGCGTCGGGTCGGCGACCTTGATGCCGAAGCCGGTCATGAACCCGGTGTCGCGCAGCATGTCGACGGTCGGCTGGAATTCGAGCGCGTCGAGCATCGCGATGTGCGCGTCCGCGGCCTTGGCGCCGAGCGTGCCGGCGGCCCATTTGCCGATCAGGATGCCGGCCTGGTAGTTGTCGGTCGCCATCGTCGAGTCCGCCGCCTCGATCGGGTCGAGCGGGGTGTCGAGCGCGATCACCAGCAGCCCGGCCTCGCGCGCCTTCTGTACCGCGGGGACGACCGCCTTGGTATCGGAGGGCGTGATCAGGATGCCCTTGGCGCCGGCCGAGATCAGGCTCTCGATCGCGGCGACCTGGGTGTCGTTGTCGCCGTCGAATTTTCCCGCGAAGCTCTGCAGGGTGGCGCCGAGCTCCTTCGCCTTGGCGTTGGCGCCCTCGCGCATCTTGACGAAGAACGGGTTGTTGTCGGTCTTGGTGATCAGGCCGATCAGGATCTGGTCGGCGCGGGCCGGGGCGGCGGCGATCATGCCGAGCGCGACTGCGCTGGCGATGGCAAGCAGGCTGAGCGGGCGCTTCATTCTGTTTCCTCCGTCGTCGGGTTATGACCCATTGCTTCGGCCGCCCGGATGGGCGTGCCGCAGTGTCGAGCGCAACATCGGCCGCGCCGGAGCGCGGCCGGCCGCACGTAACGTTTTATTTGGAGTGACGATCCCCGAGCGGCTGCGGCGCGTCAATAGCCAATTGGCCGCGCTCAGGGCGTGGCGGGCGTCGGCCGCGGCGCCGCGGCCTCGTTGGCGCCCGATGGAATAGCGGGCGCTGGACCGGCCGCGATCCCGTCGGTCGCGGGGCTTGCCGGCGCGAGCGGGATCGGCGCCGGGAGCGGGGAGGCGGTGACCGGAGTGGGCGGTGGCTCGGTTCCGCCGGTCGGAGCGGCCGGGACGGCCGGCATCGGGGCGTCGGCGGTGCGGGGCAGCACGGCGCCCGTTGCGTCCGGACCGGGAAACGCGGGCTTCGGCGAGGGGGGCGGCGTCAACGACGCGACCGGCGCCGGGTTCACGGTCAAGTCCGGCTCGATGCGCGCCTGCTGCGGGCCGGCGACCACCAGCACGTGCAGCCCGACCGGCAGCGGCGTCGTGTCCTTCTGCGTGACCGAGACCAGAATCCTTGTTCGGCTTCTCGACGATGTATTCGTACACCGTCGTATCGTCGACGGCATGCTCGACCGAGTTGCCGATCAGCCCGCCGACCAAGCCGCCGCCGATCGCGCCGAGCGTGGAGGTCACGCCGTTGCCCGGCGCCTCCGAGCCGAGCGCGCCGCCAGCCGCGGCGCCGGTCGCCGCGCCGATCACCCCGGAGGCCGAGACCTTGACGGTACGCACGCCGATGATCACGCCGCGGTCCGCCTTCGCGGCCTGCTGCATGGCGTTGGCGTTATAGGTGTTCGGCGAGTAGTCCGGCCCACAGCCGGCGAGCGCGGCCGGCACGGCAAGGGCGCCCGCCAGGGCGGCGGCGCGAGCGAACGGACGGGTCATGAGCGGCACTCCCGTTTTCCCGGCCGGCAGTTATGCAATCGGAGACGCGATGTCACGGGGCAATTTGCGCACCGCAGCATGGCCAAGATGCGGCGATCGCAGCGAACGGCTTGTCGTCGCCGTCTGGTCAGCATATGTGACCAGTCACCAATTCCGACCATCCGGAGGGCAGCAATGGCCAGCCAGACCATCAGCGCGACCGAGTTCAAGGCGAAGTGCCTCGAAATTCTCGATCGGGTCAGCAATGGCGCAATGGAACGCGTGACCGTCACCAAGCGCGGCAAGCCGGTTGCCGTGGTCGTGCCGCCTCCTTCAGACGTCATCGACACCAGCACTTTGTTCGGCTTCATGCGCGGCACGGTCATCATCTCCGAGGATGTCGACCTCGCCGCCCCGTTGATCGACGAGCCGCTCGACGCGGAGCGCGGCATCCTGCACCGATGAGCGAAGCTGCCAGGCCGCGCGCGGTCCTGCTCGACACATGTGCCGCAATCTGGCTCGCCCACGGCCACGCTATGACGCCTGACGGAATGGCGGCGATTGTCTCGGCGGTGGCCGCAGACGCCGGTTTCGTTTCCCCCATCTCTGCCTGGGAAATCGGGCTGCTGAGCCGGCCGCGAAGAGGCCGCCCGCCCGCGGTTGCCTTCCTGCCTGATGCGGCGACGTGGTACCGCAGGTTTTTGGAGCGGCCCGGCATAAGATTGGCCGAATTCACTCCGGAGATCGCGATCGATGCGGCTGCCTTGCCGGGCGACCTGCACGGCGACCCCGCCGATCGGTTCATTGTCGCCACGGCACGGCAGCTAGGCCTCACCGTCGTCACGCGCGACGCGCCGATCCTTGCCTACGCGGCGGCCGGCCATGTGCAGGCGATCCGCTGCTGACGGCTCCCTTGCCCCTTGCCGCAGCTTGCGCTACCTCCCCGCGCTCACGGCCGCCGGACGCGGGCGTGGTGGAATTGGCAGACACGCCAGATTTAGGTTCTGGTGGCGCAAGCCGTGGGGGTTCAAGTCCCTCCGCCCGCACCACGAGGCCGACATTGCCGGCACTGGGGTTCAAGGAATTCTCCCGAGATGCAAGTGACCGAAACGCTCTCCGACGGGCTGAAGCGCGGGTTTACCGTCGTGCTGCCGGCCGCCGACCTTGAGGGCCGCCGCAGCAAGCGCATCGCCGAACTGGCGAAGACCGTGCAGCTGCCCGGCTTCCGCCCCGGCAAGGTGCCGACCACCGTGCTCAAGCAGCGCTACGGCACCGCGGTCGCGGCCGAGGTGCTGGAGGAGAGCGTCAACGAGGCCACCCAGCAGGTGCTGACCGACCGCGGCCTGCGCTCCGCCGGCCAGCCGAAGGTCGAGCTGGTGGGGGGCGTCGTCGGCACCGCGGACCTGGAGTTCAAGGTCGAGCTGGAACTGCTGCCGGACATCCAGCTCCCCGATTTCGGCGCCATCGAGCTGACCCGCCTCAAGGCCACGCCGCAGCCCGACGTGATCGACAAGGCGCTGGAGGAGATCGCCCGCCGCCAGCGCAAGCTCGAGGATGTCGAGGAAGTGCGCCCCGCCGCCCGCGGCGACGTGCTGACGCTGGACTACGCCGGCACGATCGACGGCGAGCCGTTCGCCGGCGGCACCGCGGCGGGCGCCGATGTCGAGGTCGGCGGCCCCGGCTACATTCCGGGCTTCACCGACCAGCTCGAAGGCTTGGCGCCGGGCGAGACGCGGCAGATCACCGCGACCTTCCCCGAGGAATACGGGGCCAAGGAGGTCGCCGGCAAGACAGCGACGTTCGAGGTCACGGCCAAAGGGCTCAAGCGCGCGATCCTGCCGCCGATCGACGAGACGCTCGCCGAGACGCTGGGGTTCGAGGGCGGGCTCGCCGAGGTCCGGCAGGCGATCAGCGGGCAGGTGCAGCGCGAGTACGACAATCTGTCGCGCCAACGGATCAAGCGCGCGCTGCTCGACGCGCTTGCCGACCGCGCCGCTTTCCCGACCCCGCCGAGCATGGTCGAAGGCGAGTTTGCGCAAATCTGGCAACGGCTGGAGGCCGACCGCAAGCAGGGCAAGCTCGACGACGACGACCGCGGCAAGGACGACGAGACGCTGAAGGCCGAATACCGCGCGATCGCCGAGCGGCGGGTGCGGCTTGGGCTGCTGCTCTCGGAAATCAGCCGGATCAACGCGATCACCGTCACCAACGACGAGCTGACCCGGGCGATGCGGGCCGAGGCGGCGCGGTTCCCGGGCCAGGAACGCCAGGTGATCGAGTTCTTCCGCAAGACGCCGCAGGCGGTGGACAACCTGCGCGGGCCGATCCTGGAAGAGAAGGTCATCGACTTCGTGCTCGAACTGGCCAAGGTGACCGAGCAGGAGGTCACGCCCGAGGAACTGGCGCGCGAGCCGGAGGTCCCGTCGGCGATCACCGGAGCGGCGCCGGCGGTCACCGCCGAGGCGCTGGCGTCTTCCGAGCCCTCGCCCGCGGCCGGCGAAGCGCCCGCTGCCGGTCAGACGGCGGGGGAACCCGGCTGAGACTGGTATGGTCGCGGCGGGGGCGCCATTGTTAAGGGACGCCAAGACGAGGCCGGCGTATGGTGCGGCCGGCAGGTGAGAAGGTTGAGGGAATGAGGGATCGCGACCCGGTCGAGGTCTACGGCAACGCGCTGGTGCCGATGGTGGTCGAGCAGTCGGCCCGCGGCGAGCGCGCCTACGATATCTACTCCAGGCTGCTCAAGGAGCGGATCATCTTCCTCACCGGCCCGGTCTACGACCAGGTGAGCGCGCTGATCTGCGCCCAGCTGCTGTTCCTGGAAAGCGAGAACCCGACCAAGGACATCGCCTTCTACATCAACAGCCCGGGCGGCGTGGTCTCGGCGGGCCTCGCGGTGTACGACACCATGCAGTACATCCGCAGCCCGGTCAGCACGGTGTGCGTCGGCCAGGCCGCGTCGATGGGCAGCCTGCTGCTGTGCGCCGGCGCCAAGGGCAAGCGGTTCGCGCTGCCGAACGCGCGGATCATGGTGCACCAGCCCTCCGGCGGCGCCCAGGGGCAGGCGGCCGACATCGAGATCCAGGCGCGCGAGATCCTGCTGCTGCGGCACCGGCTGAACGAAATCTACGTCCAGCATTCCGGCCAGTCGCTCGACGCGATCGAGCGCAAGCTGGAGCGCGACACCTACATGTCGGCCGAGGAGGCGCGGGAGTTCGGGCTGGTCGACGAGGTGGTCGTCTCGCGCCCGCACCCCACCGATCTCGATCTCAAGGGCTGACCCGGCGCACCGCTGCGGCGGGGGCGCCACAGGCTCGGGCGCGGCGGCCACGGCCGCCGTTGCAATGCCCTGTTGACGCACTCATGTCACAATCTGCGTGCATCGCTGCGCGGGCGGCGGCGGTAGGCCAGTATGGCGGGCGCGGCGCGGCGCCCGGGGGCGTGGCGTGGTTCTTGTCCCCGCGGAGGCGCGGGGTCTAGACTTGCTGATGTGGTTCCCCGGGCGACCCCCGGGGCAGGAGTGCTTAATGAGCAAATCCGGCGACTCGAAGAACACCCTCTACTGCTCGTTCTGCGGCAAGTCGCAGCACGAGGTCCGCAAGCTGATCGCCGGCCCGACCGTGTTCATCTGCGATGAATGCGTCGAACTCTGCATGGACATCATCCGTGAGGAGCACAAGACCCACCTCGTCAAGTCGCGCGATGGCGTGCCGACGCCCAAGGAGATCTGCAAGGTCCTCGACGACTACGTGATCGGGCAGCAGCACGCCAAGAAAGTGCTGAGCGTGGCCGTGCACAACCACTACAAGCGGCTGGCGCACGGGGCCAAGAACAACGACGTCGAGATCGCCAAGTCCAACATCCTGCTGGTCGGCCCGACCGGCTCGGGCAAGACGCTGCTGGCGCAGACGCTCGCGCGCATCCTCGACGTGCCGTTCACGATGGCGGACGCGACCACGCTGACCGAGGCCGGCTATGTCGGCGAGGACGTCGAGAACATCATTCTCAAACTGCTCCAATCGGCCGACTACAACGTCGAGCGGGCGCAGCGCGGCATCGTCTATATCGACGAGGTCGACAAGATCAGCCGCAAGTCGGACAACCCCTCGATCACCCGCGACGTCAGCGGCGAGGGCGTGCAGCAGGCGCTGCTGAAGATCATGGAGGGCACCGTCGCCTCGGTGCCGCCGCAGGGCGGTCGGAAGCACCCCCAGCAGGAGTTCCTGCAGGTCGACACGACCAATATCCTGTTCGTCTGCGGCGGCGCGTTCTCCGGGCTGGAGAAGATCATCTCGGCCCGCGGCAAGGGCTCCTCGATGGGCTTCGGCGGCGAGGTGCGCAGCCCGGACGAGCGCCGCACCGGCGCGATCCTGCGCGAGGTGGAACCCGAGGATCTGCTGCGCTTCGGGCTGATCCCGGAGTTCATCGGACGCCTGCCGGTCGTGGCGACGCTGGAGGATCTCGACGAGGCGGCGCTGATGGAGATCCTGACCAAGCCGAAGAACGCGCTGATCAAGCAATACGCGCGGCTGTTCGAGATGGAGGGGGTGAAGCTGAGCTTCACCGACGAGGCGCTGGTCGCGGTCTCCAAGCGGGCGATCCAGCGCAAGACCGGGGCGCGCGGCCTGCGTTCGATCATGGAGCAGATCCTGCTCGGCACGATGTTCGAACTGCCAGGCCTGGAGCAGGTGGAAGAGGTGGTGATCAACGGCGAGGTGGCGGAAAGCCGGGCCGCGCCGCTGTACCTCTACGGCAAGGAGCGCGTCGAGAGCAGCGCATGAGCGCGGCAGGCTGAGGGTGGGGCGCGGCGCCGCGATCCGGGCGGCGCTCGCCGAGAGTTCAGAATCTTGCAGCGCCGCCGGGGCGCGCCGATATCGGGACAGGCCCGAAGCTTGCATGACAAGACTTCGGGCGGCGTCTTCCGTGCCGCACCGGGCGGAGGGCGTGCCGACTGTCCATCAGGAGGTCATCCATGACTGAGTCCGACGCGCCCTCGGGCGAGGGCCGCCCGCAACCCGCCAAGCGCGAAAGCAAAGCCGGCCCGATCCGCGCCGAAGTGCTGCCCGTGCTGCCGCTGCGCGACATCGTCGTCTTTCCGCACATGATCGTGCCGCTGTTCGTCGGCCGCGAAAAGAGCGTGCGCGCGCTCGAAGCGGTGATGAAGGACGACAAGCAGATCCTGCTGGTGGCGCAGAAGAACGCCGCGCAGGACGATCCGTCGACCGACGACATCTATCGCGTCGGCACGGTCTCCACGATCCTGCAACTGCTGAAGCTGCCCGACGGCACCGTCAAGGTGCTGGTGGAGGGCGGCCGTCGCGCCGCGATCGTCGGCTTCAAGGAGACCGACGCCTATTTCGAGGCGTTCGTCGAGCCGCTGCCAGACAAGGACGGCGACGCCAAGGAACTGGAGGCGCTCGGCCGCACGGTGATCGGGCAGTTCGAGCAGTACATCAAGCTCAACAAGAAGATCGCCCCCGAAGTGCTGGTGTCGCTGAACCAGATCGAGGAGCCGAGCAAGCTCGCCGACACGGTCGCGGCCCACCTGAACCTGAAGATCGCCGAGAAGCAGGAACTGCTGGAGACGGTGCGCGTCAGCGAACGGCTGGAGCGCGTGTTCGGCCACATGGAGTCCGAGATCGGCGTGCTGCAGGTGGAGAAGCGCATCCGCAACCGCGTCAAGCGGCAGATGGAGAAGACGCAGCGCGAGTACTACCTGAACGAGCAGCTCAAGGCGATCCAGAAGGAACTCGGCGAGGGCGAGGACGGCAAGGACGAGACCGCCGAACTCGAAGCCAAGATCAAGAAGACCAAGCTCTCCAAGGAGGCGCGCGAGAAGGCCGTGGCGGAGCTGAAGAAGCTGCAAGACCATGAGCCCGATGAGCGCCGAGGCGACGGTGGTGCGCAACTACCTCGACTGGATGCTGTCAGCATCCCCTGGAAGAAGCGCAGCAAGGTCAAGAACGACGTGGTCGCGGCCGAGAAGGTGCTCAACGACGACCATTACGGCCTGGAGAAGGTCAAGGAGCGCATCCTCGAGTACCTCGCGGTGCAGTCGCGGTCCAACAAGATGCGCGGGCCGATCCTGTGCCTGGTCGGGCCGCCCGGCGTCGGCAAGACCTCGCTGGGCAAATCGATCGCCCAGGCGACCGGGCGGAACTTCGTGCGCATGTCGCTCGGCGGCGTGCGTGACGAGGCGGAGATCCGCGGCCACCGGCGCACCTATATCGGCTCGATGCCCGGCAAGATCATCCAGGGCATGAAGAAGGCGAAGACCTCCAACCCGCTGTTCCTGCTCGACGAGATCGACAAGCTGGGCGCGGACTGGCGCGGCGACCCGTCGTCCGCGCTGCTGGAGGTGCTGGACCCCGAGCAGAACGCGACCTTCAACGACCACTACCTGGAGGTCGACTACGACCTGTCGGACGTGATGTTCGTCACCACGGCGAACAGCCTGCGCATGCCGCAGCCCGCTGATGGACCGCATGGAGATCATTCGCATCCCCGGCTACACCGAGGATGAGAAGGTGGAGATCGCCAAGCGCCACCTGATCGCCAAGCAGACCGAGGCGCACGGCCTGAAGCCGGAAGAGTGGTCGCATCAGCGACGACGCGCTGCGCGACCTGATCCGCTACTACACGCGCGAGGCCGGCGTGCGGAACCTGGAGCGCGAGATCGCCAATCTCGCCCGCAAGGCGGTGAAGGAGATCGTCACCAAGAAGACGAAGAAGGTCGCGATCACCCGCAAGAACGTCGAGAAATACGCCGGCGTGCGGAAATTCCGCTTCGGCGAGACCGAGAGCGAGGACATGGTCGGCGTCGTCACCGGCCTGGCCTGGACCGAGGTGGGCGGCGAGATCCTGACCATCGAGAGCGTGCTGCTGCCCGGCAAGGGCAACGTCAAGACCACCGGCAAGCTCGGCGACGTGATGCAGGAGAGCGTGTCGGCGGCGCTCAGCTACGTGCGCAGCCGCTCGATCAGCTTCGGCATCAAGCCGACGCTGTTCGAGAAGCGCGACATCCACGTGCACGTGCCGGAAGGGGCGACGCCGAAGGACGGTCCGTCGGCGGGCATCGCGATGGCGACCTCGATCGTCAGCGTGCTGACCGGCATCCCGGTGCGCCGCGATGTCGCGATGACCGGCGAGATCACGCTGCGCGGCCGGGTGCTGCCGATCGGCGGGCTGAAGGAGAAACTGCTGGCGGCGCTGCGTGCCGGCATCACCACGGTGTTCATCCCCAAGGAGAACGAGAAGGACCTGGCGGAGATCCCGGACAACGTGAAGAAGCACCTGACGCTGGTGCCGGTGGCGCATGTCGACGAGGTGATCGCCCAGGCGCTGGCGCGCCGGCCCGAGCCGATCGAGTGGGTCGAGCCGCCGGAGACGCCGGTCACGCCGGTGCCGGGGGAGGCAACCACGCCGGCGTCGCTGCCGCACTGAGACCGCCTGTGCCCGGCAGGGCGTCCGGGCTCCCGATCGATGACGGCCACAACCGCGGGGCGCTTTCCCGCGGTTGTGGTGCGTGCTCGCGGTGCAACGGTGCCGGGGCGCCTGCAACACCGATACGCGATGGGGCCGAAAATGCCGGCGGCATTCGTTGACGTGCCGGAAAACCGGCCTCTAGTGTCGGGCAGCGCGCGCCCGGCCAGACTCGGCCGATCGCGGGAGGCGCCAGTCAACTCCAGAGGGGATTTTATTGCCGTGAACAAAAATGATCTGATCGCGGCCGTGGCGGACGAAGCCGACTTCCCAAGGCCAAGGCGGCCGAGGTCGTGGATGCGGTATTTGGCGCGATCGAGGCGGCGCTGAAGCAGCAAGGAGGAGGTTCGCCTGGTCGGCTTCGGCAGCTTTGCCACCGCCACGCGCAAGGCCTCCACGGGCCGCAACCCGCGCACCGGCGAGGAGATCAAGATCCGAGGCATCGACCTCCGTCCGCTTCAAGCCCGGCAAGGCGCTCGAAGGACGCGGTCAACTGAGGGTGGAGCCGGCCCAGGCACCGTGTGCGCGGCCGAGTTCGGGCGGTTAGCTCAGCGGTAGAGCGTCTCGTTTACACCGAGAGGGCCGGCGGTTCGAACCCGTCACCGCCCACCACGTCCGACGCAGCTGCGTGGACGCCCCGATTTGGATGTAACGCGCTTGACGCGGGCGGAAAGCCCCGGTCTACACGCTGCGCCCTGCCGCTGCGGGTGTAGCTCAGTTGGTTAGAGCGTCGGCCTGTCACGCCGAAGGTCGCGGGTTCGAGCCCCGTCACTCGCGCCAGCGGCGGCAGGGCCGCGTGCGGATGCGCGAACGCATTCCGGCTATTCCGCGGCCGGCGTAAAAGCGCCCCCGACTTCGGCCTCCCCCTATGGCAGACGGCGCGGGTTGCGGCTAATGTCCGCCCGCGCTGCGGTGCGGCACAAGGGGCTGATCTCGCCCCGCCGCGAATGCGGCGCGCGCGGCAAAGGAACAGGGTGCATGGCGTCGTTGCTCGCCAGCTACTTCCCGATCCTGGTGTTCCTGGTCATCGCCGGCGTGATCGCCGTCGCCATGGTCGGCGCCTCGCTGATGCTGGCGAAGCAGAAGCCCTACGCCGAAAAGCTCTCGGCCTACGAATGCGGGTTCGAGGCGTTCGGCGATGCGCGCCGCCGCTTCGACGTGCGGTTCTACCTGGTCGCCATCCTGTTCATCATCTTCGATCTCGAAGTCGCGTTCCTGTTCCCCTGGGCGGTCAGCCTGGCCGACATCGGCGTGTTCGGCTTCTTCTCGATGATCGGCTTCCTTGGCGTGCTGACAGTCGGCTTCATCTACGAGTGGAGCAAGGGCGCGCTGGAATGGGAGTGACGCAGCCATGAGCGCGGCCACCGACCAGACGACGCCGATCGCCTGGAACCGCGAACAGCTTGCCGCCGGGGCCGGCGCAGGATGCGGTGATCAAGGGCATCACCGGCGAAATCGAGGGCAAGGGCTTCGTCGTCGCCAAGGTCGACAAGCTGGTGAACTGGGCGCGCACCGGCAGCCTGTGGCCGATGACCTTCGGGCTCGCCTGCTGCGCCGTGGAGATGATCCACGCCTACATGCCGCGCTACGATCTCGACCGGTTCGGCATCATCCCGCGCGCGTCGCCGCGGCAGAGCGACGTGATGATCGTCGCCGGCACGCTGACCAACAAGATGGCGCCCGCGTTGCGCAAGGTCTACGACCAGATGCCGGAGCCGCGCTGGGTGATCAGCATGGGCAGCTGCGCCAACGGCGGCGGCTACTACCACTATTCCTACTCCGTGGTGCGCGGCTGCGACCGCGTCGTGCCGGTGGACATCTACGTGCCGGGCTGCCCGCCGACGGCGGAAGCGCTGGTCTACGGCATCATGCAGCTGCAGAAGAAGATCCGGCGCACCGGGACGATCCTCCGTGGCTGACGAGGCCGCAACCGCGCCCGCGGCGCCGACGCTGGCCGAGGCGGTCGGGACGATCCCGGGCGTTATGTCGGTGACGATGGAGAAGGGCGAAGTGGTCGCGCACGCGCGCGCCGACTCCGTCGTCGAGGTGGCGACGACGCTGCGCGATGACGACCGCTTCGCGTTCGAGCAGATGATGGACCTCTGCGGCGTCGACTGGCCGGAGCGGGCGGAGCGGTTCGAGGTCGTCTACAACCTGCTCTCGGTCTCGAAGAACCAGCGCGTGCGGGTGATCGTGACGACCGACGAGACGACGGCGGTGCCGTCCGTGCATGGCGTCTGGCCGGTCGCGACGTGGTGGGAGCGCGAGGCCTGGGACCTGTTCGGCATCGCGTTCTCCGGCCAGCCCGACCTGCGCCGCATCCTGACCGACTACGGTTTCCAGGGTCATCCGCTGCGCAAGGACTTTCCGCTCACCGGCTACGTCGAGGTCCGCTACGACGAGGACCTGCAAGCAGGTCGTCTACGAGCCGGTGCAGCTGACGCAGGAGTTCCGCAGCTTCGATTTCCTCTCGCCATGGGAGGCGATCACCACGCTGCCTGGGGACGAGAAGGCGCACGCGGCCCGCCAGGAGGCGAAGCCATGAGCGAAACCACGGTCAAAGAGCCCGGCACGAAGACCATCGAGATCGACAGCCACGCGATCAATTTCGGCCCGCAGCATCCGGCCGCGCATGGCGTGCTGCGGCTGATCCTGGAGATGGACGGCGAGGTGGTGGAGCGCGCCGACCCGCATATCGGCCTGTTGCACCGCGGCACCGAGAAGCTGATCGAATACAAGACCTACATGCAGGCGGTGCCGTATTTCGATCGGCTCGATTACGTCAGCCCGATGTGCCAGGAGCACGCGTTCGCGCTGGCGACGGAAAAACTGCTCGGCATCGAGGTGCCGGAGCGCGGCCGCTGGATCCGCACGCTGTTCAGCGAGATCACCCGCGTGCTGAACCATCTTCTGAGCGTGACCACCGGGGCGATGGATTGCGGCGCGCTGACGCCGCCGCTGTGGGGGTTCGAGGAACGCGAGAAGCTCATGGAGTTCCATGAGGCCGCGTCGGGCGCGCGGCTGCATGCCAACTATTTCCGGCCAGGCGGTGTTTCGAAGGATCTGCCGGCCGGCCTTGAGGAAAAGCTCGCGGAGTGGGCCGAGGGGTTTCCGCAATTCATCGACGACGTGGAAAGCCTGCTGACCAACAACCGGATCTGGAAGCAGCGCACCGTCGATATCGGCGTGATGAGCGCCGAGGAAGCGCTGGCCTGGGGCTTTTCCGGCCCGTGCCTGCGGGCGAGCGGCGTGCCGTGGGATCTGCGGCGCGCGCAGCCGTACGAGATGTACGACCAGGTGCAGTTCAACGTTCCGGTCGGCCGCAATGGCGACTGCTACGACCGCTATCTGGTTCGCGTCGCCGAGATGCGGGAGTGCGTCAAGATCATCAAGCAGTGCCTGGCGAAGATGCGGCCTGGGCCCGTGAAGGTCCAGGACCGGAAATTCACGCCGCCGAAGCGCAGCGAGATGAAGCATTCGATGGAGGCGCTGATCCATCACTTCAAGCTGTACACTGAAGGTTACCACGTGCCGGCGGGCGCCACCTACACCGCGGTCGAGGCGCCGAAGGGCGAGTTCGCGGTCTACCTCGTCGCCGACGGCACCAACCGGCCGTATCGCTGCAAGATCCGCTCGACCGGGTTCGCGTTCCTGCAGGCGATCGAGGTGATGGGGAAGCGCCATATGCTGGCCGACGTGGTTGCGATCATCGGGTCGCTCGACATCGTGTTCGGCGAGATCGACAGGTAGCGCATGGCCGACCAGCACAATGGGGACGAGGGTTTCGAGCAGCCGACGCAGTTCGCGTTCGACGCGGTGAGCGAGGCCGAGATCCCGAAAATCATCGCAAAATATCCGCTGGGTCGCCAGGCCAGTGCGGTGCTGCCGCTGCTGTGGCTGGTGCAATACCAGATGGGGCGCGCGACCGGCAGCCGCTGGGTGCCGCGTGTTGCGATGGACACGGTTGCGGCCCGGCTCTCGATGCCGCCGATCCGGGTCTACGAGGTTGCAACATTTTACATGATGTTCAACCTGCGTCCGGTCGGGAAATACCATCTGCAGCTGTGCACGACGACGCCGTGCTGGCTGCGCGGCTCGGACGAGGTGGTGGCCGCCTGCAAGAAGGCATCCGGCATCGAGAACTTTGGCGAAACGAGTGTGGATGGCTTGTTCACGATGACCGAGGTCGAGTGCCTTGGAGGCTGTGTCAACGCGCCGATCCTGCAAGTGAACGACGATTTCTACGAGGACATGGATGCCGAGCGCACGGTGGAGTTGATCGCGGCGCTGCGACGCGGTGACGTTCCGCCGCCGGGCTCGATGATCGGCCGGCAGAACTCCGCGCCGGTCGGCGGCCCGATGACGCTGACCTCGCCCGACGCAATGCCGGCGGAGTGACCCGATGCTGAGCGACGCGGACCGGATCTTCACCAACCTTTACGGCGTACACGACTGGCGCCTCGCCGGCGCGCGCGCGCGCGGCGACTGGGACGGCACCGCGGCGATCATGGCGCGCGGGCCTGATGCGATCGTCGACGAGATGAAGGCGAGCGGGTTGCGCGGCCGCGGCGGCGCCGGGTTCCCGACCGGCCTCAAATGGTCGTTCATGCCGAAGCAGGAGAGCGAGCGGCCGCACTACCTGATCGTCAACGCCGACGAGAGCGAGCCCGGCACTTGCAAGGATCGCGACATCCTGCGCTTCGATCCGCACAAGCTGGTCGAGGGCTGCCTGCTCGCCGGCGTTCGCGATGCGCGCGCACGCGAGCTACATCTACATCCGCGGCGAGTTCCACCACGAAGCGCTGAACCTGCAGGCCGCGATCGACGAGGCGTACGCGGCCGGGCTGATCGGCAAGAACGCCTGCGGGTCGGGCTGGGATTTCGATCTTTACCTGCATCGCGGCGCCGGCGCGTATATCTGCGGCGAGGAAACCGGGCTGTTGGAAAGCCTGGAAGGCAAGAAGGGCATGCCGCGGCTGAAGCCGCCATTCCCGGCGGCCGTGGGGCTGTACGGCTGTCCGTCCACGGTGAACAACGTCGAGAGCATCGCGGTTGCGCCGACGATTCTGCGCCGCGGCGCCGCGTGGTTCTCCGCGCATCGGCCGGCCGAAGAATTCCGGCACAAAGCTGTTCTGCATCTCCGGCCACGTGAACAAGCCGTGCAACGTCGAGGAAGCGCTCGGCATTCCGCTGCGCGAGCTGGTCGACACACTATGCCGGCGGCGTGCGCGGCGGCTGGGACAACCTGCTGGCGGTGATCCCCGGCGGCGCCTCGGTGCCGCTGCTGCCGAAGTCGATCTGCGACACCGTGCTGATGGATTTCGATTCGCTTCGTGACGTCAAAAGCGGGCTTGGCACCGCGGCCGTCATCGTCATGGACAAATCCACCGACGTCATCAAGGCGATTGCGCGACTGTCGAAATTCTACAAGCACGAGAGCTGCGGCCAGTGCACGCCGTGCCGCGAGGGTACCGGCTGGATGATGCGGGTGATGTACCGCATGGTGCAGGGCCGCGCCGAGCCGGCCGAGATCGACACGCTGGAGCAGGTGACGCGACAGGTCGAGGGCCACACGATCTGCGCGCTCGGCGATGCCGCGGCGTGGCCGATCCAGGGCCTGATCCGGCATTTCCGGCCGGTGATGGAGGAGCGGATCGCGCAGTACAATGCCGGCGCGTCGCGCGCTCGATGCCGCTGGCGGCGGAGTAGCACGATGGCGAAAGTCACCGTCGACGGCATCGTCGTCGAGGTTCCGAACGGCTCGAACGTGCTTGCAGGCATGCGAGGCGGCGGGCAAGGAAATTCCGCGCTTCTGCTACCACGAGCGGCTGTCGGTCGCCGGCAACTGCCGGATGTGCCTCGTCGAGATCGAGAAGACGCCGCCAAAGCCGTTCGCGTCCTGCGCGTATCCCGTTGCCGACGGAATGGTGGTGCACACCGACAGCCCGATGGTGCGCGCGGCGCGGCGCGGGGTGATGGAATTCCTGCTGATCAACCATCCGCTCGACTGCCCGATCTGCGACCAGGGCGGCGAGTGCGACCTGCAGGACCAGGCGATCGGCTACGGCAGCGACCATTCCCGCTACACCGAGAACAAGCGTGCGGTGAAGGACAAGAATCTCGGGCCGCTGGTCAAGACGGTGATGACGCGCTGCATCCAGTGCACGCGCTGCATCCGCTTCGCGACGGAAATCGCCGGCGTGCCGGAACTCGGCGCGACCGCGCGCGGCGAAACGATGGAGGTCGGCACCTACGTCGAGAAGGCGCTGACCTCGGAACTCTCGGGCAACCTGATCGACATCTGCCCGGTCGGCGCGCTCACGTCCAAGCCCTATGCGTTCGTGGCGCGGTCGTGGGAATTGAAGAAGACCGACGGCATCGATGCATTGGACGCGGTCGGCGCCAATATCCGCATCGACAGCCGCGGGCCGGAAGTGCTGCGCATCCTGCCGCGGCTGAACGAGGACGTGAACGAGGAGTGGCTCGGCGACAAGTCGCGCTTTTCGGTCGATGGGCTGAAGCGGCGGCGGCTGGACTCGCTGTTGGGTGCGGCGCGACGGCAAGCTGCAGAAGTCCAGTTGGGGCGCGGCTTTCGACGCGATCGCGGCGAAGCTGCGCGGGCTGGACGGCTCGCGCATCGGCGCGGTTGCCGGCAATCTTGCCGACGCCGAGAGCATGCTTGCGCTGAAGGACCTGTTCGCAGCGCTCGGCTCGCAGAATCTCGATTGCCGGCAGGACGGCGCGGCGGTCGACGTATCGCGGCGCGATTTCTACACGTTCAACACCTCGATCGCCGGCATCGAGGATGCGGACGCACTGCTGCTGATCGGCAGCAATCCGCGGCACGAGGCGCCGCTGATCAACGCGCGCATCCGCAAGCGGTCGCTCGCCGGCAAATTCCCGATCGCGGCGATCGGCGCGCCCGCCGACCTCACCTATCACGCCGACTGGCTCGGCGATGGCCCGTCGTTGCTGACTGCACTGATCGACGGTTCGCATGCGTTCGCGAAAGCGCTGCGGGATGCGAAGAAGCCGATGATCGTCGTCGGCCAGGGCGCGCTCGCGCGGCCGGATGGCGCGGCCATCTTGGCTGCGGCGTGGAAGTTGGCGGAAACGGTCGGCGCGCTGCTGCCGGACTGGCACGGCTTCAACGTGCTGCACACCGCGGCGGCGCGCGTCGGTGCGCTCGACCTGCGCTTTCTGCCCGGCGCCAATGGCAAGGCGCTGCCGGCGATGCTCGGCGGCGGCGTCGATCTGCTGTGGCTGCTCGGCGCCGATGAATTCGACGCCTCGAAGATCGGCACCGGCACGTTCGTCGTCTATCAGGGCCATCACGGCGACCGGGGCGCGGCGCGCGCTGACGTGATCCTGCCGGGCGCCGCGTACACCGAGAAGAACGGCACCTACGTCAACACCGAAGGCCGTGTGCAGCGCAGCCTGCTCGCGATCTACCCGCCCGGCGAGGCGCGCGAGGACTGGAGGATCCTGCGCGCCTTCAGCGAGCACGTCGGCCACAAGCTGCCGTACGACACGATCGAGGCACTGCGGGCGCGCCTCGAACTGGTGAACCCGGTGTTCGCGCGCGTCGACATCCTGCCGCGGTTTGGCATTTCGGACACGACCGGCCCGGCCGGTGACGTCGCCGGGCTGCGCGGCTGCGCCATTCGTGCCGGCGGTGCGGAACTACTATCAGACCGATCCGATCAGCCGCGCGAGCCCGACGATGGCGGAATGCACCGCGACCCTGCTTCCGCCGATCGCCGTGGCGGCGGAGTGAGGGCATGAGCTTCTTCTTCGACAACCCCGTCGGCATCACCATCCTGACGGTGCTCGAGGCGCTGGCGATCATGGTGCCGGTGCTGATCATGATGGCCTACCTCACCTATGCCGAGCGCAAGGTGCTGGCGGCGATGCAGTTGCGGCGCGGCCCGAACGTCGTCGGGCCGTTCGGGCTGTTCCAGCCGTTCGCCGACGCCATCAAGATGATGTTCAAGGAGACGGTCATCCCCACCGGCTCCAATCGTGCGCTGTTCCTGCTGGCGCCGATGTTGACGTTCGCGCTGGCGCTGATCGCGTGGGCGGTGATCCCGATCGGCGACGGCTGGGCGATCGCCAAGATCAATGTCGGCGTCTTGTATCTGTTCGCGATCAGCTCGCTCGGCGTCTACGGCATCATCATCGCGGGATGGGCCAGCAACTCCAAATACGCGTTCCTCGGCGCGATGCGCAGCGCCGCGCAGATGGTTTCCTACGAGGTCTCGATCGGCTTCGTGATGGTCTGCGTGCTGCTGTGCGTCGGCAGCCTGAACCTGAACGACGTCGTGCTGGCGCAGCGGCATGTCTGGTTCTGCCTGCCGCTCTTGCCGATGTTCGTGGTGTTCTTCATCTCCGGTCTGGCCGAGACCAACCGCGCGCCGTTCGACCTGCCGGAAGGCGAAAGCGAGATCGTCGCCGGGTTCTTCGTCGAGTACAGCTCGATGGCGTTCGCGCTGTTCTTCCTCGGCGAATACACCAACATGATCCTGATGAGCGCGATGACCACGATCCTGTTCCTCGGTGGCTGGCTGGCGCCGTTCGGGGTCGAGCCGTTCACCTGGATTCCGGGTCCGTTCTGGTTCATCGGCAAGATCTGCGTCGTGCTGTTCTTCTTCCTGTGGGTGCGCGCGACGTTCCCGCGCTTCCGCTACGACCAGTTGATGCGGCTCGGCTGGAAGGTGTTCCTGCCGCTGTCGCTGCTGTGGCTGGTGCTGACCGCCGGCGTGCTGCTTGTCTGCGGGTGGCTGCCGCATGTCGCGTGAAGGAGCCTGAGCGATGGCATTGCTCGATCGCACCGCGCGCAGCCTGCTGCTGGGCGAACTGCTCAGCGGCATGTCGCTGACGATGCGCTATTTGTTCAAGCCGCAAGGCGACGATCAACTACCCGTACGAAAAGGGCCCGATCAGCCCGCGCTTCAAGGGCGAGCACGCGCTGCGCCGCTACCCGAACGGCGAGGAGCGCTGCATCGCCTGCAAGCTGTGCGAGGCGATCTGCCCGGCGCAGGCGATCACCATCGAGGCCGAGCCGCGCGCCGACGGCTCGCGCCGCACCACGCGCTACGACATCGACATGACCAAGTGCATCTATTGCGGGCTGTGCGAGGAAGCCTGCCCGGTCGATGCGATCGTCGAAGGCCCGAACTTCGAGTTCGCCACCGAAACTCGGGAAGAGCTGATGTACGACAAGGACAAGCTGCTGGCGAACGGCGACCGCTGGGAGCCGGAACTGGCGCGCCGGCTGGAACTCGACGCACCGTATCGATGACCACCTCATTTTCCGGCGGAGACCGCCGCATGATCGCCGCCATCGCCTTCTACGTGTTCGCGCTGATCCTGCTCGCTTCGGCGGTGATGGTGGTGAGCGCGCGCAACCCGGTGCACTCGGTGCTGTTCCTGATCCTCGCGTTCTTCAACGCTGCGGCACTGTTCCTGCTGGCCGGCGCCGAGTTCCTCGCGATGATCCTCGTCATCGTCTATGTCGGCGCGGTCGCGGTGCTGTTCCTGTTCGTCGTGATGATGCTCGACATCAACTTCGCCGAGCTGCGCTCCGGGTTCCAGCGCTACGCGCCGGTCGGCCTCGCGATCGGCGTCGTGCTCGCGCTCGAATTGTTCATCGTGCTCGGCGGCTGGAAGATCGCGCCGGAGGCGATGTCGCTGCGCTTCACGCCGAATGCGCCGAACGTCGCCAACACCGCACAGCTCGGGCGGCGTGCTTTACACCGACTACATATTCCTGTTCCAGACCGCCGGGCTCGTGCTGCTGGTGGCGATGATCGGCGCGATCGTGCTGACGCTGCGCGACCGCCAGAGTTCCCGCCACCAGAGCATCGCGCGCCAGATCGCCCGCGTGCCGGGCGAGACATGGAACTCGTGGACGTGCGGATCGGCGCCGGCATGACGGAAATCGGCATCCGTCGCCCGATCGTCGCCGCACCCGAGCCCGCCGAGGAGCCGCACGCGCACGCCGGCCACGGAGGGCACTGAGATGCTGGCCGTCAGCCTGTATCACTACCTGGTCGTGTCGGCGCTGCTGCTGGTGCTGGGCATCTTCGGCATCTTCATGAACCGCAAGAACGTCATCATCATCCTGATGTCGATCGAGCTCATTTTGCTCGCGGCGAACCTCAACCTGGTCGCTTTTTCCGCGGTGCTTAATGACCTGGTCGGCCAGGTGTTCGTGATGTTCACGCTCACCGTCGCCGCCGCCGAGGCGGCGATCGGGCTCGCGATCGTGGTGATCTACTTCCGCAACCGCGGCTCGATCCAGGTCGAGGACGTGAATTTGATGAAGGGCTGAGCCGATGCTGTTTGCCGTCGCCGTGTTCGCGCCGCTGCTCGGCTCCGCCGTCGCCGGCCTGTTCGGCAAGGCCATCGGCGACCGTGCCGCGATGGCCGTCACCATCCTCTGCATGATCCTGGCCTCGATCTGCGGCGTCAGTGCGTTCGTCGATCTGGTCTACGGCGGCGGCTCGCCCGGCGTCGTCTCGCTCGGCACCTGGTTCACGGCCGGCACGTTCGAAGTCGACTGGGCGCTGCGCTACGATCCGCTGTCCGCGGTCATGGTCGCGATGGTCACCGTCGTCGCGACGCTGATCCACATCTACAGCGTCGGCTACATGGCGCACGACGAGAACCACACGATCTGGCGCTTCTTCAGCTACCTGAGCCTGTTCAGCTTCGCGATGCTGATGCTGGTGTCGGCCGACAACCTGCTGCAGCTGTTCTTCGGCTGGGAAGGCGTCGGCCTGATGAGCTACCTGCTGATCGGCTACTGGTACTACCGGCCGAGCGCCGGCGCCGCGGCGATCAAGGCGTTCGTCGTCAACCGCGTCGGCGACCTCGGCTTCGCGCTCGGCATCGCGCTGGTGTTCTTCACCTTCGGCTCGGTCGAGTTCTCGACCGTGTTCGGCGCCGTCGGGCGCGCATCAGGACGCCACCTATCACGTGCTCGGCCACACCTGGCGCGCCTACGAGGTGATCGGCATCCTGCTGTTCATCGGCGCGATGGGCAAATCGGCGCAGATCGGCCTGCATGTCTGGCTGCCGGACGCGATGGAAGGGCCGACGCCGGTTTCCGCGCTGATCCACGCGGCGACGATGGTGACGGCCGGCGTGTTCCTGATGGCGCGCTTCTCGCCGGTGCTGGACTACGCACCCGGCGCGCTGGGCTTCGTCACGTTCATCGGCGCCACCACGGCGTTGTTCGCGGCGACCGTCGGCTGCACGCAGAACGACATCAAGCGCGTGATCGCCTACTCCACCTGCTCGCAGCTTGGCTACATGTTCGTCGCCGCCGGCGTCGGCGCGTACCAGGCCTCGATCTTCCACCTGCTGACGCACGCGTTCTTCAAGGCGCTGCTGTTCCTGACCGCGGGCTCGGTGATCCACGCGATGTCGGACGAGCAGGACATGCGCAAGATGGGCGGGCTGTGGAAGCTGATCCCGCTGACCTACACGATGATGTGGGTCGGCAACCTGGCCCTCGGCGGCATCCCGCCATTCGCCGGCTACTTCTCCAAGGACGCGATCATCGACGCTGCGTGGGCCTCGCACACCGCGGTCGGGCAGTACGGCTTCTGGTGCACGCTGATCGCGGCGGCGCTGACGGCGTTCTATTCATGGCGCCTGATCATCATGACCTTCCACGGCAAGCCGCGCGCCGATCACCACACGATGGAGCACGTGCACGAGAGCCCGCCGGTGATGACGGTGCCGCTGCTGGCGCTGGCGATCGGGGCGGTGTTCGCCGGCTGGGTGTTCCACAACCAGCTGATCGGCGCCGGACTGGCACGCGTTCTGGGGCAACTCGATCCAGATCGCCTCCACCAATACACGTGCTGCACGACATCGAGGGCGTTGCCGGGCTGGGTGGAATTCGCGCCGCTGGTCCTCGGCCTCGCCGGCATCGGCACGGCGTATCTGTTCTACATGATCGCGCCCGGCATTCCCGCGCAACTCGCGGGCGCGTTCCCCGGTTGTACCGTTTCCTGCTCAACAAGTGGTATTTCGACGAGACTCTACGCCGCCCTGATCGTCCGCCCGACGATCGCGCTCGCGCGCCTGCTGTGGCAGGTCGGGCGACGGCACCATCATCGACGGCGCTGCCAACGGGCTCGCGACGCTCACGCAGGACGGCTCCGCACAGGCGGTCAAGCTGCAGACCGGGTCGCTCGCCGCCTACGCCTTCGCCATGCTGATCGGCCTCGTGCTGCTGGTCAGCATCTTCCTGCTCTTCCTGCGGTGAGACCATGAACGCGGCCGGCTTCCCCCTGCTCTCGCTGCTCACCTGGCTGCCGCTGGTCGGCGGCCTGATCATCATGTCGGTGCGCGGCGACGAGGCGACCGTCGCCTCCAACGCGCGCTGGACGGCGCTGTGGACCAGCCTGATCGTGTTCGTGCTCTCGGTCGTGCTGTGGGTCCGCTTCGATCCCGCCGATCCCGGCTTCCAGTTCGTCGAGAGCGCCGTGTGGATGCCGCAATGGGGCATCACCTACAAGCTCGGCGTCGACGGCATTTCTGTTCTTTTCGTTCTGCTCTCCACGGTGCTGACGCCGATCTGCATCCTGGCAAGCTGGGAGGCGATCCAGACGCGCGTGCGCGAATACATGCTGGCCTTCCTCATCCTCGAGACGATGATGGTCGGCATGTTCGTGGCGCTCGACTTCGTTGTCTTCTACATGTTCTTCGAGGGCGTGCTGATCCCGATGTACCTGATCATCGGAATATGGGGCGGGCCGCGCCGCGTCTATGCGGCGATCAAGTTCTTCCTCTACACGCTCGCGGGCTCGGTGCTGATGCTGCTGGCGCTGCTGGCGATGTGGAGCATCGCCGGCACCACGGATATTCCGACGCTGCTGCACACGACGTTCTCGGCGCAGGCGCAGACCTGGCTGTTCTTCGCCTTCCTGGCCTCGTTCGCGGTCAAGGTGCCGATGTGGCCGGTGCACACCTGGCTGCCGGACGCGCATGTCGAGGCGCCGACCGCCGGCTCGGTGATCCTGGCCGGCGTGCTGCTGAAGATGGGCGCCTACGGTTTTCTCCGGTTCTCGGTGCCGATGCTGCCGATTGCGTCGGAGCATCTGGCGCCGCTGATCTATGCGCTGTCGGTGATCGCGGTCGTCTACACCTCGCTCGTGGCGCTGGCGCAGACCGACATGAAGAAGCTGATCGCCTATTCGTCGGTCGCGCACATGGGCGTGGTCACGATCGGCATCTTCACCATCAACGTGCAGGGCATTTCCGGCGCGCTGTTCCAGATGCTGTCGCACGGCATCGTTTCCGGCGCGCTGTTCCTCTGCGTCGGCGTCGTCTACGACCGCATGCATACACGCGAGATCGCCCGCTACGGCGGCCTCGCCGACCGGATGCCGGCCTACGCGCTGACCTTCATGATCTTCACCCTCGCAAGCTGCGGACTGCCCGGAACATCCGGCTTCATCGGCGAGTTCCTCGTCCTCGTCGGCGCGTTTGCCGTGAACTTCTGGCTCGCGCTGCTCGGCAGCCTCGGCATGATCCTCGGCATCGCCTACATGCTCTATCTCTATCGCCGCATCATCTTCGGCCGCATCACCCGCGACGACCTGCGCAGCATCCTCGACCTGTCGCCGCGCGAGGTCGCGGTGTTCGCACCGCTCGTCGTGTTGACGCTGTGGATGGGCATCTACCCAACCAGCTTCAGCGGTTTCTGGGATGCGACGGTGAACGCGATGGTCGAGCATCATCATGCCGCCTTGCAGGTGCCGCTGACCGTCGCGACGGTGACGCCGTGATGAACTGGAACCTCGCGCTGCCGGAAATCGTGCTGGCCTGCTGCGGCATGACCATCCTGTTGGTCGGCGTGCTGCACCGGCGGGAGACGTTCCACTTCTGCAGCATGCTGACGCTCGGCGCCTTCCTGCTGGCGGCGATGCTGGTGATGGCCGGCCCGCACGGCCTCGGCTATCGCGGCCAGTTCACCAGCGACAGCTTCAGCGGCTTCGTCAAGCTGCTGGTGCTGGTCGCCTCGGCGCTCGCGATCGTCGGTTCGCTCGACTACAACGAGCACGCCAACATGCGGCGTTTCGAATTTCCCGTGCTGGTTCTGTTCGCGACCGTCGGCATGATGATCATGGCCTCGGCCAGCAACCTGATGACGCTGTATGTCGGGTTGGAGCTGCAATCGCTCTGCATCTACGTTCTTGCGGCCTTCGCGCGCGACCAGGTGCGCTCCAGCGAGGCCGGCCTGAAGTATTTCGTGCTTGGCTCGCTCGCCTCCGGCCTTCTGCTGTACGGCATTTCGCTGGTGTACGGCTTCTCCGGCACGATGCAGTTCGCCAACCTCGCGACCGTGCTCGCCGATCCGGCGAAGGCGTCGCCAGGGCTGATCGTCGGGGTCGTGTTCATCGTCGCCGGCCTTGCCTTCAAGGTTTCCGCGGTGCCGTTCCACATGTGGACGCCGGACGTTTATGAAGGCGCGCCGACGCCGGTGACGCTGCTGATGGGCACCGCGCCGAAAGTCGCTGCGATGGCGCTGCTGGTGCGTGCGATGGCGACGCCGTTCGGCCACCTTCTCGGCCAGTGGCAGCAGCTGATCGTGCTGGTCTCGATCGCCTCGATGCTGCTCGGCGCGTTCGCCGCGATCGGCCAGAAGAACATCAAGCGGCTGATGGCGTATTCCTCGATCGGCCACATGGGCTACGTGCTGATCGGCCTCGCCGCCGGCACGCCCGTCGGCATTCGCGGCGTGCTGATCTACCTCGTCACCTACGTGTTCATGAACGCCGGCACCTTCGCCTGCATCCTCGCGATGCGTCGCGGCGGCCGCAGCGTGGAGCGGATCGCCGATCTCGGCGGCCTCGGCAAGACCGATCCGGTGCTGGCGCTGTGGCTCACCGTGTTCATGTTCAGCATGGCCGGCATCCCGCCGTTCTCCGGCTTCTGGGGCAAATACTTCATCTTCACCGCCGCCGTGCAGAGCGGCATGTGGGTGCTGGCGGTGATCGGCGTGCTCACCAGCGTGGTCGGCGCCTACTATTATATCCGCATCATCAAGGTGATGTATTTCGACGCGGCGGAACCGGCGTTCGATCCGCGCCCGGCGTCGCTTTCGTGCTCGCGGCGGGCTCCGGGCTGTTCACGACGCTGTTCTTCGTGTTTCCCGGCGCCGTTCGTCGGCGCGGCCGAGGCGGCGGCAAAAGTGCTGTTCGGGTGAGCCAGCGCCGGCCCCGGCGCCTGGCGGCTTCAGCTTCACGATGTCCTGCCGTCCACATCCGATCTCTGCCGTACGCGTGCGGTCGAGGGCGAACCTGCGGGCCTCGCGGTGCTCGCACGCCGGCAGACGCAGGGGCGCGGCAGCCGCGGGCGCGCATGGGAATCGCCCGACGGCAATCTCTTCCTCTCGGTGCTGCTGCGGCCACGCGAACGGGCGCGCGATGCGGCGCAATGGTCGCTGCTGGCAGGGGTCGCGTTGGCCGAGACGCTGGCGCCGCACGTTCCGGATACGCACCGCGCTGCGCCTGAAATGGCCGAACGACGTGCTGCTTAAGTGGCAGAAAGCTGGGCGGCGTGTTGGTCGACAGCAGCGCCGACCCGGCCGGCGTGCTCGACTGGCTGGTGATCGGCATCGGCGTCAATCTGGCGGTCGCGCCGGTGGTCCCGGGCCGCGCTGCCGCCTGCCTCGCCGATGTCGCCACCGCGCCGCCGCCCGAGACATTCGCGCGGGCCCTGCTGGCCCGGCTGCGGGTCTGGCGAACTGTGCGGGAGTCACGAGGGGTTCTCGCCGATCCGGGCGGCATGGCTCGGCCAGCGCTCCCGACCCGGGCAGCAGCGTCACGCTGCGGATCGGCGAACGGATGCTCGGCGGCGGCTTCGCCGGGCTTGGCGAGGACGGCAGCCTGTTGCTGGCCGCGGACGGCCGGGTGCACGCCTTCGCCACCGGCGAAGTGCTCCAGATGTCGCACGGAGACTGAGCGATGCTGCTGGTCGTCGATGCCGGCAACACCAACATCGTCTTCGCGGTGCACGACGGCACCGGCTGGCGCGGCATCTGGCGCATCGCCACCGAACCGCAGCGCACCTCCGACGAATACGCGGTCTGGCTGCTGTCGCTGCTGACCCTGGCGGGCTCAAGCGCGAGGAGATCAACGCCGCGGTGATCGGCACCGTGGTCCCGGCCGCGCTGTATCATCTGCGCCGCCTGTGCCGCGACTGGTTCGAGGTCGAGCCGCTGATCGCCCGCGCCTCGCTCGACTGGGGCTTCGAGATCAAGGTCGACAATCCGGACGAGGTCGGCGCCGACCGCCTGCTGAACGCGCTGGCCGGCACATCGCAAATTCGGCGGCCCGCTGGTCGTGGTCGATTTCGGCACCGCGACCACCTTCGATGTGGTCGACGAGGACGGCGCCTATCTCGGCGGCGTGATCGCGCCGGGCATCAACCTGTCGCTCGAGGCGCTGCACCAGCGCGGCCGCCCGGCTGCCGCGCATCGGCATCGGCCGGCCGCAGGCGGTGATCGGCCGCTCCACCGTCCCGGCCATGCAGTCGGGCATCTACTGGGGCTATATCGGCCTGATCGAGGGCCTGATCGCGCGCATAAAGGCCGAATTATGGCGGCCCGATGAAGGTCGTCGCCACCGGCGGCCTGGCGCCGTTGTTCGCCGAGGGCACCATGATGATCGAGCAGATCGAGCCCGATCTGACGCTGGATGGCCTGCGGATGTTGGCGGAGCGCAACCCGGCGCCCACATTACCCCGGGAGCAGAACGCGATTGATTGAACACGGGAATGATCGGCGACCACGAAGCGGCCAATGTACAAGGCAGAATGGACCGCTGATCGGCGAACTGGCCTTCCTGCCTCTGGGCGGGACGGGCGAGATCGGCATGAACCTCAACCTCTACCGCTGCGGCGGCAAGTGGCTGGCGGTGGATTGCGGCATCGGCTTCGGCGGCGCGGAACTGCCCGAGGTCGAGGTCATGATGCCGGATCCCGGCTTCATCGCCGAGCGGCGCGGACCGGCTGCTCGGCCTGGTGATCACCCATGCGCACGAGGACCATATCGGCGCCGTCGCCTGGCTGTGGCCGCAGCTGCAGATGCCCGGTCTACGCGACGCCGTTCGCCGCCGCGGTGCTGCGCCGCAAGCTGGCCGAGGCGGGGCTGCTCAACCAGGTGAAGCTGCACGTCATCCCGCCCGGCGGCGCCATCGACCTGAAGCCGTTCGCCTGCGCTTCATCCGCATGCCGCACTCGATCCCGGAGGCGCAGGCGCTGGTGATCGGCACGCCGGCCGGCACCGTGCTGCACACCGGCGACTGGAAGCTCGACCCGCACCCGCTGATCGGCCCGCCGACCGACGAGGCCGCGTTGGCCGCACTGGGCGACGAGGGCGTGCTGGCGATGGTCTGCGATTCCACCAACGCGATGGTCGAGGGCCATTCCGGCTAGCGAGGCCGATGTGCGCCGCGCCTCGCCGCCCTGGTGCGCGACCTGCGCGGCCGCGTCGCGGTGACCTGCTTCGCCAGCAACGTCGCGCGCATCGAATCGGTCGCGCTCGCCGCGCAGGACGCCGGCCGCAGCGTCGCCGTGGTCGGCCGCTCGCTGCGCAACATGGACGCCGCCGCGCGCGAGTGCGGCTACCTGAAGACCATGCCGCCGCTTCCTGAGCGAGGACGACGTCGACGACATCCCCGACGACAACCTGCTGATCCTGATCACCGGCAGCCAGGGCGAGCCGCGCAGCGCGCTCGCGCGCATCGCGATGGACACGCATCCGCGCATCGAACTCGGCGAGGGCGACACGGTGGTGTTCTCCAGCCGCGTGATCCCCGGCAACGAGCGCGCGATCACGCACGGTGCAGGACAACCTCGTCCGGCGCGGCGTGCGGCTGATGACCGACGCCGACCACATGGTCCACGTCTCCGGCCATCCGGCCCGCGACGAACTGCGGCGGCTCTATCGACTGGTGCGGCCGCGCTACTCGGTGCCGGTGCATGGCGAGTGGCGGCATCTGTCGGCGCACGCCGCGCTGGCGCAGGAGGCCGGCATCACGCCGATCCTGATGGAGGACGGCGACATTCTTAGCCTCGCGCCCGGCGTGCCGGAGGTCGTGGACAGCGCCCCGGTCGGCCGCCTGGTGCTGGACGGCAACCGGCTGGTGCCGCTGCAGGGCGGCGTGATGGGCGCGCGGCGGCGCATGCTGTTCAACGGCGTCGCGGTTGCCAGCATCGCCGTCGACGACGCCGGCCGGCTGCGCGGCACGCCGAGGATCAGCGCGCCCGGGCTGCTGGAAGCCGACGATCCCGAGATGGCGCGGGTTGTCACCGAGTTCTCGGAGTCGCTCGGCGATCTGCCGGCGCCGCTGCGCCGCGACGATGCGGCGCTGATGGACGCGGCCAAGACGGCGCTGCGCCGCGCACTCGGCAAGCGGCTGCAGAAGCGGCCGCTGGTGGATGTGCATGTTCTGCGTGTCTGAGCAAGACAAGGCCAGGGCTCTGCCCTGCACCCGCCAAAGGCCGAGGGCCTTTGGAAACCGATGGATTCCAAAGGCTCCGCCTTTGGTGGGGTCGAGGGGCAAAGCCCCTCGCCTTGCTATTCGATGAACTGGTTCACCGGCGTCGTTCTCTACGTGCTGATCTGGTGGACGGCGCTGTTCGCCGTGCTGCCGTTCGGCACCCGCCCTGTGGCCGACCCGGACGAAGCCACCGGCTGGCGCGGTGCGCCGGCCCGTCCGCGCATGCTCATGAAGGTCGTCGCAACGACCGTCGTTGCCGCGGTGCTGTGGGGGATTTGCTACGCGCTGATCGCCAGCGACTGGATCAGCTTTCGCTCCGGCTGGCTGGCGCTGCCGACGCCCTGAGCAGGTGCGTCTGCCGGTACGGTGGGCGGTGCTGCCCATCGCCTGGGCAGGAGGCACGAAAGCGCGCCATTTTCAGTCTGCTTGCGCGATTTTCCTGTGGAAACACGCGAAATTTTCATGGACGCCGCGGTGCAGCATGATGAATCATCACGGACAGGAAGAGGGTTTCCTCATCCTGCCGTGTGACTGGCGTTTCCTCCCTAAACTTGGCCCGCTGCGCTTCTATGGCGCGCGGGCCGTCCTTTCCTTAACCCGCCCTCGGGGCCTTGTCACCTGCTTTCCTTCACAGGTGCCGCCCGTTCAAACGATTTTCTTTCGTCGGACCATTGTGCGGCGCACAATTATTATTTTCAGCTTTAACAAACCGCGACCGACATTTACTCTCGCGTTCACACCCATTCCCGCGCCGTGCGGGGCGCTGGCGCGTCCGGCCGCCTGCCTGTAGGGTCCGCGGCTCGCCACCGCAATTTGCACGGACCCGCTCACGATGCGCCTCTCCCGCAGCCTCATCCCCACGCTCAAGGAAACGCCTGCGGAAGCGCAGATCGTGTCGCACCGGCTGATGCTGCGCGCCGGCCTCGTGCGGCAGACCGCCTCCGGCATTTACGCTTGGCTCCCGGCCGGCTTCCGCGTGTTGCAAAACGTCGCCCGCATCGTGCGCGAGGAGCAGGACGCGGTCGGCGCGCAGGAAATGCTGATGCCGACCATCCAGCCCGCCGAGCTGTGGCGCCAGAGCGGACGCTACGACGCCTACGGCCCGGAAATGCTTCGTCTGCGCGACCGCCACGACCGCGAATTGCTGTACGGGCCGACCAACGAGGAAATGTTAACTGATATCTTCCGGCAGTCGGTGAAGTCGTACCGAGAACTGCCGCAGATGCTCTACCACATCCAATGGAAGTTCCGCGACGAAGTGCGCCCCCGCTTCGGCGTGATGCGCGGCCGCGAATTCCTGATGAAGGACGCTTATAGTTTCGATCTCGATTACGCTGGCGCGGTGGTCAGCTACCGCAAGATGATGCTGGCGTACATGCGTACTTTTCAGCGCATGGGCGTCAAGGCGATCCCGATGGAGGCGGAAAGCGGCCCGATTGGCGGCAATTTGAGCCACGAATTCATCATCCTCGCGCCGACCGGCGAGAGCCAGGTCTGGTACGATGCCGCTTTTGAAGGCATGGATTTCTCCAAGACCACCGTCTCCCACACCTCGAACGAGGAGCTGGAGCGGTTCTTCACCCGGATGACCACCCCGTACGCCGCCACCGACGAGAAGCACGATCCTGCGGCCTGGGCCAACGTCCAGGACAAGCGCGAGGGCCGCGGCATCGAGATCGGCCACATCTTCTATTTCGGCACCAAGTACAGCGCGCCGATGGGCCTGCGCCTGGCCGGGCCTGATGGCAACCCGATCGAGCCGCACATGGGCAGCTACGGCGTCGGCGTCTCGCGCATGGTCGGCGCGCTGATCGAGGCGCACCACGACGATGCCGGCATCAAGTGGCCGGATTCGGTGGCCCCTTTCAAGGCCGCGATCCTGAACCTCAAAGTCGGCGACGCCGCCTGCGACAGGATCTGCGAGGACCTGTACGAAAAGCTCGCCGGTAACGCGCTGTACGACGACCGCGAGGAACGCGCTGGGCTGAAGTTCAACGACGCCGACCTGATGGGCCATCCCTGGCAGATCATCGTCGGCCCGCGCGGCGCGGCCACCGGGAAGGTCGAACTGAAGCGCCGCGCCACCGGCGAACGGCAGGAACTCGACATCGACGCGGCGCTCGCCCGCATCGGCTGATGTTCGGTCCCTTCGAGCGTGCCGTCGCCGGCCGCTACCTGCGCGCCCGGCGCGGCGAGCGCTTCGTCTCGATCATCGCGATCTTCTCGCTGGTCGGCATCGCGCTCGGCGTCGCGACGCTGATCGTCGTCACCTCGGTGATGAGCGGCTTCCAGACCGAGCTCGTCTCCCGCGCGCTCGGCGCCAACGGCCACATCACCATCGAAGCCTATGCCGGGCAGAAGATCGACGACTACGAGGCGCTGCGGGCGCGATTGCGCGCCATTCCCGGCGTCACCTCGGTGCTGCCACTGGTCGATGGGCAGGTGCTGCTGACCAACGGCAGCGGCGGCATCCAAGGGGGCCTCGTGCGCGGCATCGCGCAGGCCGACCTGAAGGCGCTGCCGATCATCGGCGAGCACATCATCGCCGGCAACCTCAATGCCTTCATGGGCGATGACGCCGTCGCGGTCGGCGTGTCGCTCGCCGCGAGCTTTCAACTGAAGATCGGCAGCCCGCTGACGCTGACCTCGCCGAAGGGGATGGCGACGGCGGTCGGCACGGTGCCGCGCATCCGCGCGTTCAGCGTCGTCGCGATCTTCGATGCCGGGCTCAGCGACTACAACTCCAGCATCGTGTTCCTGCCGCTGCCGATGGCGCAAATCTTCTTCCAGGTGCCGAACGCGGTGACCGCGATGCAATTGCGCGTGGCCGATCCCGACCATGTCGAGCGCCTGCTGCCGGCGATCCGCACCGCACTCGCGGGCCGGCAGGTGCTGCTGCGGGACTGGCGGCACGCCAACGACCAGATCATCGGCGTGTTGCAGGTGCAGAAGGACACGATGTTCATCGTGCTCGGCATGATCGTGCTGGTCGCCGCGTTCAACGTGATCTCTTCCCTCATCATGCTGGTGAAGGACAAGCGCGCCGACATCGCCGTGCTGCGCACGCTGGGCGCCGGCAGCGGCGCCATCCTCCGGATCTTCCTGATGTGCGGCGCATTCGTCGGCGTGTCCGGCACCGCGATCGGCACGCTGATCGGCATTCTTTTTTGTCGCAACATCGTTGCCATTCAACATGCGGTGGAAAGCATCAGTGGCGGGCAGGTGTTCGACTCCTCGGTGTTCATGCTGACAGAGCTGCCGAGCACGATCGACTGGGGGGACGTCGCGCGCGTCGTGGCGCTCGGCCTGTCGCTGTCGCTGCTGGCGACGCTGTATCCGAGCTGGCGCGCCGCCCGCACCGACCCGGTGGAGGCGCTGCGCAGTGAGTGAGGCGGCGCTCGAACTGCGCGGCGTGCGGCGGACCTATCGCACCGAGGGCGGGACGCTGCCGATTTTGCGCGGTGCGGACCTGTTGCTGCGTACCCGGCGAGATCGTCGCGCTCGCGGCGCCCTCCGGCTCCGGAAAATCGACGCTGCTGCATCTGGCCGGCCTGCTGGAGCGCCCCGACGGCGGCAAGGTTCTTGTGAATGGCCGCGATGCCGGCGCGTTGCCCGATCGCGAGCGCACGGCCATTCGCCGCGACTCGATCGGCTTCGTCTATCAGTTCCACCATCTGCTCGGCGAGTTTTCTGCCCTCGAAAACGTGGTGCTGCCTCAGATGATTGCCGGAACGCCAAGGCGCGATGCTCAGGAACGTGCGCGGATGCTGCTGTCGGCATTCGGCTTGGCCGAGCGCCTCCGCCATCTGCCCGGAAAGCTCTCCGGCGGCGAGCAGCAGCGCGTGGCCATCGCCCGCGCGCTGGCGAACGCGCCAAGGGTGCTGCTGGCCGACGAGCCGACCGGCAACCTCGATGTCGGTACCGCCGACGTGGTGTTTTCGGAGCTGCTGGCCACCGTGCGCACGCACGGCGTCGCGGCGCTGATCGCCACCCACAATCCCGACCTGGCCGCGCGCATGGACCGCACCGTCACATTGCGCGACGGCCGCGTGGTGCCGCTCGCATGACGCATGCCGGTTTCGTCCACCTGCGCGTCCATTCCAGCTATTCGCTCAGCGAGGGCGCGATCAAAGCGGAAAAAATCCCGGCACTCGCGCGCGACGCGGGGATGCCGGCCGTTGCCATCACCGACACCGCCAACCTGTTCGGCTCGCTCGAATTCTCGCAGGCCTGCGTTGCCAAAGGCGTGCAGCCGATCCTCGGCTGCCAGATCGCGATCGCGCGTCCCGACGCGCCGCGCGCCGCGCCCGATCCGGTCGTGCTGCTGGCCAAGGACGCCGCCGGCTTCTCGAACCTGCAGCGCCTGTCGTCGATCGGGTTTCTCGAAACCGAACCCGGCCTGAAGGCGCAAGTCCCGTTCTCGCGCCTCGCCGAGCACGCCGAAGGGCTGCTGCTGCTGACCGGCGGCACCAGCGGCCCGATCGCGCGGCTGCTCGCCGAAGGCCAGCGCGCTGCAGCCGAAACGCTGCTGGCGCAGTTTGCAGAAGCGTTCCCGGATCGCGTGGCGATGGAACTGCATCGCCACGGGCTTGCGGTGGAGCGAGCGATCGAGCCGGCTTTGGTGGCGCTCGCCGACGCGCGCGGTATCCCGCTGGTCGCTGCCAACGACTGCTTCTTCGCTTCGCCAAAGATGTACGAGGCGCACGACGCGCTGCTGTGCATTGCGGAAGGAAAGCTGCTGTCGGATCGCGACCGCCGGCGCGTGACGCCCGAGCACTGGTTCAAGCCGGCCGACGCGATGCGCGCGTTGTTCGCCGACCTGCCGGAAGCCTGCGACAACACGCTGGCTCTCGCGCAACGCTGCGCCGTGATGGCGGAGACGAGAAAACCGCTGCTGCCGGTCTGTCGAAAGGTCCGGCCGGGCAGCACCGAGGAGGAAACAGTCAGGGCGATGGCGACCGAGGGGCTGCAACTCCGCCTCGACGCGATGGGCGCCGACGCGGCGGTTCGAAAGACCTACGGCGCGCGGCTGGCGTTCGAGCTCGACGTCATCGCCAAGATGGGCTTTTCCGGGTATTTTCTCATTGTCGCCGACTTCATCCAGTGGGCGAAGGCGCAGGGGATTCCGGTCGGCCCCGGCCGCGGCTCCGGCGCCGGGTCCGTGGCCGCCTGGGCGCTGACCATCACCGATCTGGATCCGTTGCGCTTCAACCTGCTGTTCGAGCGTTTCCTGAACCCCGAGCGCGTGTCGATGCCGGACTTCGACATCGATTTCTGCCAGGACCGTCGCGACGAGGTGATCGACTATGTGCGTCGCGAATACGGCGCCGATCGCGTCGCCCAGATCATCACTTTTGGAAAATTGCAGGCCCGCGCCGCGGTGCGCGACGTCGGCCGGGTGCTCGGCCTGCCGTATGGGCAGGTGAACAAGGTCGCGGAGCTGATCCCCAACAATCCGGCCAAGCCGGTCACGCTGCAGGAGGCGATCGACGGCGAGCCGAAGCTGCGACAGATGCGCGACGAGGACGAGGCGGTGCGCCGCCTGATGGAGATCGCGCTGCAACTGGAGGGCTTGTATCGCCACGCCTCCACCCACGCCGCCGGCGTGGTGATCGGCGATCGGACGCTGACCGAACTCGTGCCGATCTATCGCGATCCGCGTTCGGACTTTCTGGTCACGCAGTACTCGATGAAATATGTCGAGCAGGCCGGCCTCGTCAAATTCGACTTTCTGGGCCTGACCACGCTGACAATTCTGCAGCGCGGCGTGGCATTCCTGAAGGCGCAGGGTATCGACGTCGACTTGGACCGGCTGCCGTTGGACGACGCGCCCAGCTACGAGATGCTGCAACGCGGCGACGTCGCCGGGGTGTTCCAGTTCGAAGGCCAGGGCATGCGCGACGTGCTGCGCACGATGCGCCCGAACCGCTTCGAAGACCTGATCGCCGCAGTCGCGCTCTACCGGCCCGGCCCGATGGCCAACATCCCCGCCTATTGCCAACGCAAGCACGGCGAAAAGTGGGAGGCGCCGCACCCCGAACTCACCGACATCCTCGAAGAGACCTACGGCATCATGGTCTATCAGGAACAGGTGATGCAGATCGCGCAGAAGATGGCCGGCTACAGCCTCGGCAGCGCCGATCTCTTGCGGCGAGCGATGGGCAAGAAGATCCGTTCGGAGATGGAGGCGCAGCGCAAGACGTTCATCGATGGCGCCACGGCGCGCGGCATCACGCCGGCGAAGGCCGAAGAGGTGTTCGACCTCATGGCCAAGTTCGCCGATTACGGCTTCAACAAGTCGCACGCGGCGGCCTACGCGCTGGTCGCCTACCAGACCGCCTGGATGAAGGCGAACCATCCGGTCGCGTTCCTTGCCGCCTGCATGAGCCTAGCCGTCGGCAATACCGACCGGCTTGCCGCGCTGCGCCAGGACGCGGCGCGCATGGGCATCGCCGTGCTGCCGCCCGACATCAACCGCTCGGACCCCGATTTCACCCTCGATCGCGACCGCGACGGCAAGCTTGCCATCCGCTACGCACTTGCGGCGGTCAAGAAAGTCGGCATGGGCGCGATGCACGCACTGGTCGCCGCGCGTGGCGGAACGCCCTTCGCCGATCTCGCCGATTTTGCTGCCCGCGTCGACCCGCGCCACCTCAGCAAGATGCAGATCGAGAACCTCGCAAAAGCCGGCGCGTTCGATGCGCTCGACCGCAACCGCGCGCGCGTGTTCGCCGGCGCCGAGACCATTCTGCGCCGCGCCCAGTCGGACACCGAGGAACGCGACAGCGGCCAGATCGGTCTGTTCGGCGGCGGCGTCCCGGAAAAACTGCGGCTGCCGGATTTGCCGGCCTGGGCGCCGATGGACGAACTGGCGTTCGAGGCCGAAGCGGTCGGCTTCCACCTCACCTCGCATCCGCTCGACGCCTACGCGCAGGCACTGCGCCGGCTGGGCGTGGTGCCGAGCAACCAGCTTGAACAGCGCGCGCAATCCGGCGCCGCGCGCGTCAAGCTCGCCGGCTCGGTGGTGAGCACAAAAGAGAGAATAACGCGAACTGGCAGCCGCATGGCTTGGGTGCGGCTGTCCGATGCAGCCGGTGCCTACGAGATCACCGTGTTCTCCGAGGTGCTGTCGCGCGCCCGCGACATTTTTGCGAGCGGCAATTCCGTGCTGGTGACAGCAGACATCCGCCTCGAAGGCGAGGCGCTGCGCATCACCGCCAACGACGTGTCCCTGCTCGACCAGGCCGCATCGCAGGCCGGCGCCGGCATGCGCGTGTGGCTCGAAAAGACCGAAGCCGTCGAGCACATCCGCAACCTGCTGAGCCGCGAGGGCCGCGGCCGCGGCCGCGTCGTGCTGATCCCGCGCCTGGCCGACCGGCAGGACGTCGAGATCGCGCTGCCCGGCGGCTTCAACGTGTCCCCACGCCTTCTACAGGCGACGAAAGTGCTGCCGGGCGTCGAACGAGTGGAGGATCTGTAGATATGCCGAAGCCGCTCGCGCCCGACGACGAACTCGTCGAGGCGGCCCGGGAAGCGGCGGCGCGCGCCTATGTGCCGTACTCGCATTTTCGCGTCGGCGCCGCGCTCGCCGGCCCGTTCGGCATCATCCGCGGCTGCAACGTCGAGAACGCCAGCTACGGCATGGCGATCTGCGCCGAGCGCACGGCACTCGTCAGCGCCGTCGCCGCCGGCCACCGAACTTTCCATCGCATCGCCATCGCGCTGCCCGACAGCCCGCCCGGCTCGCCGCCGACCGCGTTCATGCCGTGCGGCGCCTGCCGCCAGTTTCTCGCCGAGTTCGTCGGCGCCGACTTTCCCGTGCTGATCGACGGCGTCGGCGAGTTCCGCTTCGACGAGATCTTCCCGTTCCCGTTCGTGCTGCCGGATGCGCGCGCCGGCGCGTAACGCGTTCACCAAATCCTAACCCGCATACGGAAGTCTGCCCTCGCTGACGAGGGCAGGAGGCCCGCATGCGCGGATCGTGGTGGCGCCGCCTGGCGATGGCGGCGGTGTGGCTGCACGTCGCCGCCGCATCGGCACAACTGCCGCCCGGTGCGCTGCGCGGCACGCTCGGCGCCAACAAGCCCGACCTGCTGCTGCAATATCTCGGCACCGCCAGTTCGGCGGACGGCTCCGCGGCGGCCCGCCGTGTCACCGTCGCGATGGCGCAAAAATCGCTGGCGGATGCTGGGGATGTCGGCTTCGCCTTCGTGCGCGTCATGGCCGCCGGTTACGGCCCGGTCGCCCCGCCGCCCGCCGGCGCCCCCGACCAGAACGATCTGGCGCTGTGGCAAAGCAACCCCGCGCTCTATTGGTCGCGGGTAGACGAAATGTTCGCGGCGCTCGACGCCGCGCGCATCCGCCTCGTGCCGAGTTTCCTGTGGAATCCGCTGCAATTTCCCGCACTCGCGTACGAGACGACCGCCGACCTGATCGGCGATCCGGCCTCGGCGAGCCGAGCCCTGTTGCTGCGCTACGTCGAGGAATTCATCACGCGATACCGCGCGCGGCCCACCGTGCTGTTCTACGAGCTGACCAACGAGCTTAACCTTGAAGCCGACCTCGACATCCTTGGCCGCTGCCTCGCGGTGCTGCCGGCGCCGAACTGCGCCGCCTACGGCAATTTCACCACGGCACAGATGGAAGAGTTTTCGCACGCGATGGCGCGCCGCATCCGCGCGCTAGACCCGTCGCGACCGATCGGCAACGGCTACGCGCTGCCGCGGCCCTCGGCCTATCATCTGGCACTGCAACCGGAGTTCTCGCCCGGCGGCCCGGACTGGACCAATGACACGGCGGCGCAGTTCCGCGGCGTGCTGGCCGGCTACGGCGCGCCGTTCGATCTGTGGAGCGCGCACATCTATCCGGGCGACGTGCGCTGGGGCAATCCGCCGGGCACCGAGGCGCGCACGCTTGCGGCGGCGGCGGATGCGGCGCTGCACCACGGCAAGCGTCTCTATCTCGGCGAGTTCGGCGACAGCACCGCTTCTCCGTATTTGCATTCCATGCTGCGCGGGCTTGCGAAAGGCGCAGTCGCCTACGCGTCGGTCTGGGTGTGGGAGTTCTACCAGCAATCGACATGGCAGTCGGCCGACCTCACGTCCTCGCCGCCGATGAGCCTGGAGCCTGGGTATTCCGATGCGATCGACGCGCTACTGCAACGCGCGGCCGGCGGCCCTGGCGGCAGGGCGGCGCCGGCCGCGCGGATCGTGCTGACGTCGCCCTGGCCGTGCGCGACAGTGGGCGGCACGCTGACCATGTTCGCCGCCGCCAGTGCGGCCGGCCCTTGGCCGATCGAGCGCGTGGTATTTTCCATCGACGGCACGCCGGTCGGCATGTCCGTCAACGCGCCATACAGCGTCACCGTCCCCTCGGGCAGCCCCGGGCTGCACCACATCGCCGCCACCGCCTATGCGGGAACGGTTTCGGCGGAGGCGCAGTCGCCTGTGCTGTTCGGGGCGACGGGTGCCGCGTGCGACGTGCCGTAACCTTCTAGCGCGCTACGTGAAGAACCGCTCGTTCAACGTGTCGAACGCCTTCTGGAAGACGTTGGAATGAATGTTCGCGATCAGCGTCGCGTCGTCGTTGGGCGAGGCCACCCAGTCGGCCGTCCATTCGGCAAATGTCGTGTCATCAGCCGTGATCGGCAGGAACCGCGCGCCCGCGTGATAGTTCATCCACGGCATCGGGCTCTGCTCGATAAGATAGCGGAACGCATGCCCCGCATCGTCGAGCAGCGTGAGCCGCTCCATGATCCGCCCGTCGCCGAACATGAAGTCACGCACGCCGGAGACCTTGTCGGAGCGCACGCCGCCGATCATTTTCATGTCGGTGATGTCGGGGTGCCACGCGCCCATGCCGATGAAGTCGCGCACGCGGCCCCATACCGCGTCCACCTTCCCGTTGATCACCGACGAGCAGAATACCTTTGCGGGGCGCCAGCCGTCCCAACGCAGCGCGCCCGCGGGCGCCGCGGTGCCGGCGCATTTCTTCGCCAGTGCCGCGAGCCCGGCGACAAACACGTCCTTCTGCATCACCGGCGCGGTTTCGCCTTCGTGGCCAGGCAGGTCGTGAAACTCCGCGTGCCATTGCACGAACGTGCGCTCGCCAGATGTCACCGGGATCAGCTCGATCGTGGCCAGATGGTCGCGGATCGGGAACAGCTGCTGCACGAACGAATAGCTGACCAGATAACGCGAATCGTCCAGCGCGATCAACCGTTCGCTGCACCGCCCGCCACCCTCCACGCCGATCTGGCGCACGCAGCCGACCGTGTCCGGGTCGCGCCCGTCCTCGATGCTGCTGCTCGCCACCCCTGGCACCCAATTCGGCAGCCCGTTGAAGTCCCGCACGACACTCCACACGGCTTCCACCGGCGCATCGACGATGCTGCTGGCATAGGCTTTCGGCATTTTCCCGCTCTCCCTGGTTTGCTTTTCTCTCCGCAGCGCGGGCGGAGAGCTACTTCGGCGCCAGCCGCTTCTCCATGAACACGCTGACCGGGTCGGCGCGGTACGCCCCGAATGGTCCGCAATCGACGAAGCCGTCGCGGCGGAACAACCCGAGCGCCTCCGCATTGCGGAAGCCGGATTCCAGGCGCAGCAGGGCAACGCCGTCGGCGCGCGCTGCATCTTCCAGCGCCCGCAGGATCGGTACGCCCCACGCCCATGCCGCGCGCGTGCTCCGCCACGAACATGCGCTTGAGTTCGCCTTCGCTGCCGTTGCGCAGCAGAGCGGCACAGCCGACCGCGACTCCGTCGGCGCGCGCGACGAAGAATTGTACGCCCGGCGCGACAAGATCGTCGGCGCCGACCAGATGGTGGCTCTCCGGCGGATACAGCGACAGCGCGTAGGCGTCCGCCTCCGCGATCAGTCGCTTGATCTCGGCCCGTGTCGGCGGTTCCTCGTTGATCTCGATGACGGCCATGTTCAGCCTCGGGTGATCGCCTTGAAGCGCCGCGTCTGCTCGGTCAATGCGATTTCCGTCGGCAGCCGCTCCATCGAGGAGGCGCCGTAGAACCCGTGGATGCCCGGGCAGTTCTGAAGGACATAGCGCGCATCTTCGGGCATTGCGATCGGCCCGCCGTGGCAGAGGAGCAGAATGTCGGGGCGGACGCGCCGCGCCGCCTCGGCGATCGCGGCGATGCGGGGCACGCAATCGGCGAGCGCCAGCGCCGTGCCCGCGCCGATCGCGCCGCCGGTGGTCAGGCCCATGTGCGCGACAATGATGTCGGCGCCGGCCGCGGCCATCGCGGTCGCCTCGTCGGGGTTGAACACGTAGGGCGTGGTCAGCATGTCCTTGGCGTGCGCGAGCCGGATCAGATCGACCTCGAGGCCGAATCCCATGCCGGTTTCTTCAAGGTTGGCGCGGAACACCCCGTCCATGATGCCGACGGAGGGGAAGTTCTGGATGCCGGAAAAGCCGATCGCCCTGAGGTGATCGAGGAAATGGTCGAAGTGGCAGAACGGATCGGTGCCGTTGACGCCCGCCAGCACCGGCGTGTGCTTGACCACCGGCAGCACTTCGCGCGCCATTTCGACGACGATGTCGTTGGCGTTGCCGTATGCGAGCAGCCCGGCCATCGAGCCGCGGCCGGCCATGCGGTAGCGGCCGGAATTGTAGATCACGATCAGGTCGATGCCGCCGGCTTCCTCGCACTTCGCCGAGAGCCCGGTGCCCGCGCCGCCGCCGACGATCGGCACGCCGCGCGCCGCCATGTCGCGGAATTTTTCCAGCAGCGTGCTGCGGGGAATTGCGGGCATGGCTACAAGAAGGCGAGGGGCTTTGCCCCTCGACCCCAGCAAAGGCTGAGCCTTTGCAATCCACGGGGTCTGGGGCCTCCCGGCCCCAGCGGGGTTTGGGGCAGAGCCCCATGCTCGCCTGTCTTCACGCTCTAACCTCGCAAAACTTCCGCACCAGCACTGCGGCGAACTCCGGGTCGTTGATCGCATGCGGCACGCGCAGCAGCTGCCGTTGCGGCGTCTGCACCACCGTCGCCTCCAGCGCGGCGAACAGCGCCGCGTCGGCCGCCGGATCATGGAACGGTTTGCCGGGCGCGTCGATCAGCGAAACCCCACCCTCCGGCAACAGGAACCGGACTTTTCCCTGCATCCGGTTCAGCCGCTCGCCGATCCAGCGCCCCATCATGGCATTTTCTTCGGGCGTGGTTCGCATCAAGGTGACGTGCGGATTGTGGACATACAAGTTGCGCGCGCGGAAGCGCTCCGGCACGGTTGCCATCGCCCCGAAATTCACCATGTCGAGCGCGCCGCAGGAGCCGACATAGGGCGGCCGAGTGCGGATGATCGCACCGAACCGGTCTTCAGTGCAGGGGAACAGGCCGCCGAACAGCAGGTCGCACACTTCGGTGGTGGTCACGTCGATCACACCCGCAAGCAGCCCGCTCTCCGCCAGCTTCTCCATCGATTGGCCGCCGGTGCCGGTGGCGTGGAACACCAGGCAGTCGTAGTCGGTGCCCAGCAGTTCCGTGACCCGCGTGACGCACGGCGTGGTGACGCCGAACATCGTCAGGCCGACCGCCGCCTTTTCGTCCGTGGCAGGCGGGATTTCGCCCGTTGCCATGCCGGCAATCGCGTGCGCCGCGTTGGCGAGAATAACCCGGGAGATCCTGTTGAGGCCGGCGACGTCGGTCACCGAGTACATCATCGCGATGTCGCTCGGCCCGACATAGGGTGCGACGTTGGAGGAGGCGATGGTCGATACCATCAGCTTCGGCACGCCGACCGGCAGCGCGCGCATCGCCTGCGTGACCAGCGTGGTGTTCCCGGAGCCGCCGAGCCCGATAAGCCCGGCCACGTCGTCGCGCGAACGCATGAACGTCTCGAACGCCACCGCCATCGCGGCAACCGCGCTGCCGCGGTCGCCGGTGAATACCGCGTCCGCACCGTCCGGATGGTGCGCCGACACCTCGCGCGCGGAGATGTCGCCGCCGGCGGGCGTGCGCGTCGAGATATCGACGATCACGGCCGACACGCCGCGCGCGACGATCCGCGCCTTCACGTAGGCGAGTTCCTTGCTTTTCGTGTCGCAGGTGCCCGCGACGTAGACGCGCTTACCGGCCATGCCCTCGCTCCGGCGGTCGGCGCCACGATAGCAACGCGGCCCGGGGCGCGAAAGCGGCGGCGCTTGGGGTGGCCGCTCCGAGGATTGATTCTATGCCCGCAGCAGCGGCGGCAGGAGATCGGCGAGCCGGGCGTAGTCCTCGATCGTGTTGTAGGCGGCGGCCGAAATGCGCAGCCAGATCGCGCCGCCGACCGCGTGGACCGGCGCGTCGGTGCCCGCGTCCATCAGTTCTTCCCGCACCGCCAGCGCGCGCGTGTGGGAAAGGTCGCCGATCAGCGGCAGCCGCACCAGGCCCATGCAGTTCTCGGCCGCATTGCCCTGGCCGGTCTCGGTGCCGAGCCGGGCCGCCAGCAGCGCGGCGCCCTCGGCCGCGAGCGCCCGGTTGCGCGCCCGCATCGCGGCACCGCCCATGCGCTCATGGACGTCAAGCGTCGCCGTCACGGCGAGCCACGCGCTCACGTCGCGCGTGCCGGTCCAGTCGAATTCGGCCAGGAAGCCGGCGCCGTAGCCATGCGAGATGGTCACCGGATGCACGTTCTGGCGGTCCGCCCGCGCCCACAGGAAGCCGCAGCCTTTCGGCGCGCACAGCCATTTGTGGCAGTTGCCGACATACCAGTCCGCTCCCGTCGCGGGCACGTCGAGATCGAGGTTGCCCGGACCGTGCGCGCCATCGGCCAGCACCGGCACGCCCGCGGCATGGCAGGCCGCCGCCATGCGCGCCAGCGGCAGCACCAGCGCGCTGCTCGACGTCACATGATCGAGCACGGCGAGTTTTGTGCGCGAGGTGATCGCGCCCGCCACCGCCGCCACCACTGCGTCGTCGTCCGGCCGCGGGAAGGGCAGGGGCGCTTCGACCACGCGCGCGCCGGTCCGGGCCGTGACGTAGCGCGCCGTTTTCATCACCGCGCCGTAGCCGTGGCTGAGGACGAGGATTTCGTCGCCGGGCGCGAAATCGAGCGAACGCAGCACCGCGTTGCAGCCGACCGTCGCGTTCTCGACGAATGCCAGATCCTCGCCGCGGCCGCCGAGGAATGCCGCCAGCCGCGCCGCCGCCGCCCGCAGCGCCACCGGCATTTCCCGGCTGAAGAACGGGCCGGGGCGCGCCTCCATCCGGCGCTGCCACTCGCGCTGCGCCGCCAGCACCGCCCGCGGCGCGGCGCCGTACGACCCGTGATTGACCGACAGGAACGCCGGATCGAGGTCCCATTCGCCGCGGATCGCCGCGCCCCACTCCATGTCAGGCCTTCCGCACCGTATAAGCCTGTTGCAGCGCCCGCACGATCTCGCCGCTATGCACGGCGTCGCGCGCCTCGAACATCACTTCAAGGTCCGCCACCTGCACGCTGGGGGAGGCGAACATCCGGTGGTGCGAGACGTCGATGATGTTGCCGCCGGCGCCGCCGATTTTTCCCGCGATGTCGGCGAGCACCCCCGGCCGGTCCGGGCACTCGACCAGCAGTCGCTTGAGCCGGCCGTCGCGGAGCAGGTTGCGCAGCAGCACGTTGGCGAGGATGCGCGAATCGATATTGCCGCCGGTTACCGGGATGCCGACCCGCCGCCCGCTAAACCGGTCCGGGAACGCCAGCAGCGCCGCAACGCCGGCGGCACCCGCGCCCTCGGCGACCGTCTTGCAGCCCTCGGCGAGCAGCGCGATCGCCTCCTCCAGAGCCCGCTCCGGCACCACCAGCACGTCGGCGACGTAGGCGCGGATCACCGCGAGCGGCGCGGCACCGATGTCGCGCACCGCGATGCCCTCGGCGATGGTCGAGCCGCCGACCGAGACTGGGTGCCCGGCGAGCCGCTGCGCCAGCGCCGCGTAGGCTGCGACCTCGACGCCGATCACCTCGATCCCCGGCTTGATCCCGGCCGCGGCGACCGCGCAGCCGGCGATCAGGCCACCGCCGCCGACCGGGATCACCAGCGTCTCCAGGTCCGGCGCGTCCTGCAGCAGTTCGAGCGCCAGCGTGCCCTGGCCGGCCATGACTGCGGGATCGTCGTAGGGATGCACGAACACGCGGCCTTCCGCGGCCGCAATCGCCAGCGCGTGCTCGGCCGCTTCGGCCAAGGTCTCGCCGTGCAGCACGACCCGCGCGCCCCAGCCGGAGGTGCGGGACACTTTTGTCAACGGCGTGAACTGCGGCATCACGATCACGGCGGACACGCCGAGCAACTGCGCATGCCGCGCCACCGCCTGCGCGTGATTGCCCGCCGACATCGCGACCACGCCCGCCGCCCGCTCCGCCGGAGTGAGCAACGCCAGCCGGTTGGCCGCGCCGCGCTCCTTGAACGCCCCGGTCGCCTGCAGATTGTCGAGCTTCAGCGTGACGTGCGCGCCGGTCGCCTGCGAGACCGCGTCGCTGTCCAGCGACGGCGTCCGTAGCACGCGGCCGGCGATCCGCTCGGCCGCCGCGCGAACGTCCGCCAGGCCGATCATGCCCACGGGCGGCTAGGGCCCGTGCCCGAACCGCACGCCGAGGATTTCGTAGGAACGGTCGCCGCCCGGCGCAGGCACCGAGACCGTGTCGCCGACCTTCTTGCCGATCAGCGCCTTGGCCAGCGGGGACGAAATCGACAGGCGCGCCTCCTTGATGTCGGCCTCGTGCACGCCGACGATCTGGTAGGTCGCCTCCTTCTCGGTCTCCTCGTCGACCAGCCAGACATGCGCGCCGAACTTCACATGCTCGCCGGACAACGTTGACGGGTCGATCACCTCGACCGCGGAGACGATCTCCTCCAGCTCGCCGATGCGCCCCTCGATGAAGCTCTGTCGCTCGCGCGCGGCGTGGTATTCGGCGTTTTCCGAGAGGTCGCCGTGGGTCCGCGCCTCGGCAATGGCGCGGATCACGGCCGGTCGCTCGACGCTTTTCAGCGTACGCAGTTCGTCCTCGAGATTCTTCAGGCCGGGGGCGGTCATCGGAAACTTCTGCACGGTCAACCTCAGGCTACGCGGGAGTGGGAGCACACATGAAAGGCAGCCGAAAACTCTGCCGCGGGACGCCCGAGCCCGCAAGAGGCGGCCGGGGCGGGCCCGGCGCCGCACGCACGTCGCCCGTCTCCGGCCTTCCGGCCGCGACGGGGGCTCAGAACGAACCGCGAAAGTAGGCCTGGAGCGGCGCGACTTCAAGGGCACCCGTCCGCATCGCCGCGATGGCGTGCGCGGCGGCGCGGGCGCCGGCGATGGTCGTGTAGTGCGGCACCCCGTGGGTGAGCGCGCTGCGGCGGATGTCGAAGCTGTCGGTCACCGACTGCGCGCCGGCGGCGGTGTTGATCACCAGTTGCACCTCACCCGAGCGGATCGCGTCCACGCAATGCGGCCGGCCTTCCAGCACCTTGTTGACTACCGTCACCGGCAGCCCGGCCTCGCGCAGCCGCGCCGCGGTGCCGCGGGTGGCGCGGATCGAGAAGCCGAGATCGACCAGCCGGCGCGCCACGTTCACCGCGGCGGCCTTGTCGCTGTCGCGAACGGAAAGAAAAACGCCGCCGCTGTCCGGCAGTTTGACGCCGGCGCCGAGCTGGCTTTTGGCGAAGGCGCGCTCGAAGCTGGAGTCCAGCCCCATCACTTCGCCGGTCGATTTCATCTCGGGGCCAAGGATGGTGTCCACGTTCGGAAAACGGGCGAATGGAAAAACGGCTTCCTTGACTGCGACATGCGGCGCGATGGCCTGGTCGTCCAGCTTGAACTCCGACAGCCGCGCGCCGGCCATCACACGGGCGCCGATTTTTGCCACGGGCACGCCGGTGGCCTTGGCGACGAACGGGACGGTGCGCGAGGCGCGAGGATTCACCTCCAGCACGTAGATGGAATCTTCCTTGATCGCGTATTGCACGTTCATCAGGCCGACGATGCCGAGCGCCTTCGCCAGAGATTCGGTTTGCGACTTCAGCTCCGTCACCGTCGCGGGCGACAGCGTGTACGGCGGCAGCGCACAGGCGGAATCGCCGGAGTGGATGCCGGCTTCCTCGATATGCTCCATCACGCCCGCGACGTAGACGGTTTCGCCGTCGGCGATGCAGTCGACGTCGACCTCGATTGCATCGTTGAGGTAGCGGTCGATCAGCACCGGATTGTCGCCGGAGACGCGCACCGCCTCGCGCATGTAGCGGTGCAGCGCGGTCTTGTCGTAGACGATCTCCATCGCGCGCCCGCCGAGCACGTAGCTCGGCCGGATCACCACGGGGAAGCCGATCCGATCGGTGATCAGCTCGGCCTCGGCGGCAGACCGGGCGATGCCGTTTTCCGGCTGCAGCAGGCCGAGCTTGTGGAGCAGCACCTGGAACCGCTCGCGGTCCTCGGCCACGTCGATCGCATCGGCCGACGTGCCCAGCAGCGGGATCCCCTCGCGCTGCAGCGCCTGCGACAATTTCAACGGTGTCTGGCCGCCGTACTGCACGATGCAGCCGAGCACGGTGCCGCGCGACTGTTCTTTTCGTACCAGTGCGATCACGTCCTCTTCGGTCAGCGGCTCGAAATACAGCCGGTCCGAGGTGTCGTAGTCGGTGCTGACGGTTTCCGGGTTGCAGTTGACCATGATGGTCTCGAACCCGGCTTCGCGCAGCGCGTAGGCCGCGTGGACGCAGCAATAGTCGAACTCTATGCCCTGGCCGATGCGGTTGGGTCCGCCGCCGAGGATGATCACCTTCTGCCGGTCCGACGGGTCGACTTCGCATTCGGGGGTGCCGAAGCCGCCTTCGTACGTCGAGTACATGTACGGCGTGGCGGAGGCGAACTCGGCGGCGCAGGTGTCGATGCGCTTGTAGACCGGCACCACGCCGAGTTTTTTCCGATGTGCTGCGACCTCGGCTTCCCGGACGCCGGCAATGGCGGAAAGCTGCCTGTCGGAAAAGCCGAGCGCCTTCAGCCGCCGCATCGCGACTGCGTCGCGCGGCAGGCCGTTGGCAGAAACCTCGCGTTCGGCGGCGACGATCCGCTCCAGTTCGCGCAGGAACCACGGATCGAACCGGCAGGCGTCGTGGATTTCCTCCACGCTCACGCCGGCGCGCAGCGCCTGTGCCGCCATCAGCAGCCGGTCCGGTTTCGGCTGCGACAGCGCCGCGCGGAACGCATCGGCGCCGCCGTCGCCGGGCGCCGCGATCGGATCTAGACCGGAAAATCCGGTCTCCATGCTGCGAAGTCCCTTCTGCAGCGCCTCGGCAAAACTGCGGCCGATCGCCATCGCCTCGCCCACCGACTTCATGCTGGTGGTCAGCAGCGCCGGCGTGCCGGGGAATTTCTCGAAGGTGAAGCGCGGGATCTTCACCACCACGTAATCGATCGTCGGCTCGAAACTCGCCGGCGTGACCCTGGTGATGTCGTTCGACAGTTCGTCCAGCGTGTAGCCGACCGCCAGCTTCGCCGCGATTTTCGCAATCGGGAAGCCGGTGGCCTTCGACGCGAGTGCGGATGACCGCGAAACCCGCGGGTTCATCTCGATGATCACCATGCGGCCGGTTGCCGGATCGACGGCAAACTGCACGTTGGAGCCGCCGGTATCGACGCCGATCTTGCGCAGGCACGCGATCGAGGCGTCGCGCATCCGCTGGTATTCCTTGTCTGTCAAGGTCAGCGCCGGCGCGACGGTCACGGAATCGCCGGTGTGAATCCCCATCGGATCGACGTTCTCGATCGAACAGACGATGATGCAGTTGTCCGCGCGGTCGCGGACCACCTCCATCTCGAATTCCTTCCAGCCGAGCACGCTCTCTTCGACCAGCACTTCGGTGGTCGGCGACGCCTCCAGCCCGCCCGACACGATCTGCTCGAACTCCTCGAGATTGTACGCGATGCCGCCGCCGGTGCCGCCGAGCGTGAAGCTCGGGCGGATGACGGCGGGAAGTCCGACGACGGACAACGCCTCGCGGGCTTCGGCCAGCGAGTGCGCGATTGCGGATTTCGGACTTTCGATGCCGATCTCCGCCATCGCGTCGCGGAACTTCAGGCGGTCCTCGGCACGCTCGATCACTTCGGCGTTGGCGCCGATCAGCTCGACGCCGTGTTTTTCCAAAACCCCGCTCGCTGCAAGCTTCATCGCGGTGTTGAGTGCCGTCTGTCCGCCCATCGTCGGCAGCAGCGCATCGGGTTTCTCCCGTGCGATGATGCGCTCGACAAAGTCCGGCGTGATCGGCTCGACGTAGGTGGCATCGGCCAGTCCCGGATCGGTCATGATCGTCGCGGGATTGGAGTTGACCAGGATGACGCGAAAGCCTTCGGCCCGCAGTGCCTTGCACGCCTGCGCCCCGGAATAGTCGAATTCGCACGCCTGCCCGATCACGATCGGGCCGGCGCCGATGATCAGGATGGAGGCGATGTCGGTGCGCTTGGGCATTCTATGGCTGCGACTCTCGCGGGCCGATGCCAACATTGGCTAGACCGGTTTTTGGGCGCTGCGCGTGGCGATTGATCCAAGCCCAAGCGGTCTCTGGCAGAAGGCCTTGCGAGCCTCGCGGGTTGGCCTCTATCACAAGCAGGCCCGCGTCTTTGGTGTACGGCTTGAGCGCTTCGCTGAGTTCATCGGCGCTCAGCGGCGACACCAATAGGAACACGTACGGAATGTAATTCCACCAATCGGTGATGGCTGGACTGTTTCTGATGAACTCCTTCACGGCGGAGACGTCATGGTTGGTGTTCCATGCGTCGATCGCGACGAGATACGTACGCTCACTCATTCTCATCCTCCGCGCTGGATGTCGTGCCGCCTTCAACCGGCGGCCTCGGTACTCTCGAAGTCGTGGCGTCGGCGAGCAGAAAGCCCTCGACAATCTGCCCTGCCTTGGAGCGTGCGTTCCTGTTTGCCCTTTTATCGAGCATCACATCGAACGCCCGGCTCAGCAGGCTGTGCCGCTCGGACCGCAACAGTTCAGTCTTCCAAACTGTGGCGTAGATCACAAGCACAAGGGCGCAAGCCGCAGATGCGCAACCGGTGACAGCCAACATCCATGATAGTGGCGCAGTTGCGGCGGCGCTCCCTCCGAAGCACAGCAGCGCAAACACGAGCAGACACGCGAGGATGAAAGGAATCGGATACTGAACCGAGACCGTACGGACGACCTCGACGAAGGCGCGAGGCTCAAGCATTCGGCCCATCCATCATCGCCACGAACCGCCGGAACAGGTAATGGCTGTCGGTCGGTCCGGGGCTCGCCTCCGGATGGTACTGCACGCTGAACGCGCGCTTCTCCGCGCACGCGATGCCCTCGTTGCTGCCGTCGAACAGGCTGACATGGGTGACCTGCACGCCTGCCGGCAGCGTTGCCTCGTCCACCGCAAAACCGTGGTTCTGGCTGGTGATCTCGACGCGGCCGGTGGTCAGGTCCTTGACCGGCTGGTTGGCGCCGCGATGGCCGCGCACCATCTTGTAGGTGCGCGCGCCCAGCGCGAGGCCCAGCAACTGGTGGCCCAGGCAAATGCCGAACAGCGGTTTTCCCGACCCCAGCACGCCACGGATCGCCGGCACCGCATACTCGCCGGTCGCCGCCGGGTCGCCGGGGCCGTTGGAGAGAAACACGCCGTCCGGGTCGTGTCGCAAAATGTCCTCGGCGGTCGCGGTCGCCGGCACCACCGTCACCCGGCAGCCGGCGGCGGCAAGGCACCGCAGAATGTTCCGTTTTGCCCCGTAATCCACGGCCACCACATGGTGGCGCGGGCTCGTCTGTTGCCCGTATCCCGTTGGCCAGGCCCATTCTGTCTCCTGCCAACTGTAGCTTTGAAGGCATGAAACGTCTTTGGCGAGGTCCATGCCCTCCAGCCCCGGCCAGGCCCGGGCGCGCTCGATAAGTGTAGACAAATCGAAATTTCCCTGGGCGGGAAATGACAAAATCCCGTTCGGCGCACCGCCGTCGCGGATGCGCGTGGTCAGCGCGCGGGTGTCGATGCCGCCGATGCCGATCACGCCCTGCGCCTGCAGCCACGCATCGAGCTTGCGAACGGCGCGCCAGTTGGAGGGCTCGGTGACGTCCTGCTTCACGACAAGCCCGCGGGCGGCGATCGTCAGCGCCTCGATATCCTCGCCGTTGGTGCCGACGTTGCCGATGTGCGGGAACGTGAACGTGATGATCTGGCCGGCGTAGGAGGGATCGGTCAGCGTCTCCTGATAGCCGGTCATGCCGGTATTGAAGCACACCTCGGCCGGTTCCCCGGTGCCGGTCGCGCCGAAGCCCAGGCCCCACAGCACCGTGCCGTCGCCGAGCACGAGGCAGGCGGTGGCGCCCTCCGGCGCGGCGGTCGGGTCCGACATCGGGGCCTCCTGCGGCGCGCCGGGCAACTCACCGAGCGAAAGTCCGGTCGCCTGGATCAAAGCTGGCCAATGGCGTGCGGGAATAGCGGAATTCTGCCGCCATTTGCGCAACGCCTCGGTGCCGACGCCAAGCCGCCGCGCCGCCGCGTCGGCGCCGCCCAGCCGCTCGATGATCTCGTCCACGGTCGCGGTCATGCCCGGACCATATGGGAAGTTTTTTCCCATCGCAACGCCGACCTGACCCGCGTGGGAAATGCATTCCCGCGTGTGGCGCGGCTTCGCATATAGTAGAGGGAGAATTTTCCCGGAGACTTCGCATGGCCCTGCGCGACCAGTTCACCGAGCAGCTCAAAACCGCCATGAAGGCGGGCGATGCTCCGCGCGTGTCGACGCTGCGGATGATCATGGCCAAGCTCAAGGACACCGACATCGCCGCCCGCCCCGCGCTGGATAAAGTGCCGGACGAGCAGATCGTCGGCATGCTGCGCGGCATGGCCAAGTCCCGCCGCGAGAGCGTGGAGCTCTACAGACAGGGCAAGCGCGACGACCTGGTGGCGAAGGAGGAGGCGGAGATCGCCGTCATCGAGGCCTTCCTGCCGCAGCAGATGGACGCCGCGGCGACCGAGGCGGCGGTTGTTTCCGCGATTGCCGAAACCGCGGCGGCGTCGGTCAAGGACATGGGCCGCGTGATGGCGGCGCTGAAGGCTAGGTACGCGGCGACGCTCGACATGGCCAAGGTCGGCCCGATCGTGCGCGCAAAGCTGGGCGGCTGATGGCGCTGCCGCCGGCCTTCCTGGACGAGTTGCGCGCCCGCACGCCGCTCGCGGCGGTGGTCGGGCGCAAGGTGAAGCTCGCGCGCTCCGGACGCCAGCTCAAGGGCTGCTGTCCGTTCCACGGCGAGAAGACGCCCAGCTTCTATGTCTACGACGACCATTATCATTGTTTTGGCTGCGGTGCGCACGGCGACGCGGTGAGCTTCGTCATGCAGTCGCAGGGCGCCGGCTTCATCGAGGCGGTCGAGCAACTGGCCGCCGAGGCCGGGATGGACGTGCCGAAACCGTCCCCGGAAGCCGCGGCGGCAGAGCAGCGCCGGCTCGACCTGCACGGCGTGCTGGAAGCCGCATCGGCGGCGTTCCAACGCAAATTGTTCCTGCCGGACGGCGCGCGCGCGCTCGATTATCTGCGCGGCCGCGGGCTGACCGACGACACCATCCGGCGGTTCGGCCTCGGCTGGTCGGGCGAGGGGCGCGGCGCGCTGGCGGCCGAACTTGCCCGGCAGGATATTGCCCCGGACCAGCTCATCGCTGCCGGCCTGCTGACCGAGAAGCAGGACGATCGGCCGTCCCGAGAGATGTTTTTCAACCGGGTGATCTTCCCGATCCGCGATCGGCGGGGGCGGGTGATCAGTTTTGGCGGCCGCATCCTGGGCGACGGCCAGCCGAAATACCTGAACGGGCCGGAGACGGAGGTGTTTTCCAAGCGCCGCACGTTGTTCGGGCTGGATTTTGCCCGCGAAGCGGCGCGCGGCGGCGCCGCGGTGGTCGCGGTCGAAGGGTACATGGACGTCATTGCACTGCATCAGGCCGGGTTCGCCGGGGCGGTGGCGCCGCTCGGCACTGCGCTGACCGAGGAACAGTTGGAAGAACTGTGGCGCCTGTCACCGGCCCCGGTGCTGTGCTTCGACGGCGATGCGGCGGGCGCGCGCGCAGCGGCCCGGGCGGCGGAACTGGCGCTGCCGTTGTTGACCGCCGAACGGACGCTCCGCCTCGCCGCGCTGCCGGCGGGCGAGGATCCGGACACGCTGGTCCGCCGCGGCGCCGGCGCGTTCCAGCCGGTGCTCGACGCGGCCCGGCCGCTCGCTGAGGCATTGTTCGACATCGTGCGCGAAACGACGGGCGAAGCAACTCCGGAGCAGCGTGCGGCGTTGCGCGGGCGATTGGAGGAAGCGGCGGGCCGCATCCGCGACAAGGCGCTGGCCGGCGAATACCGCCGCGCGCTGCTCGACCGCTTCTTCCAGCGCCGCGTGCCCGCCGGCCGCCGCGCCGGCCCCGTCGCGCGGGCGATCCGCGTGCAGCGCCCGGTGCCGGCCCCCGCCGTCGCCGAGGCCGAGCGCTGCCGCACGCTGCTGGCGATTCTGCTGCGCCATCCGGGCCTGCTGCACGACGTCGAGGAGGCGCTCGGCGGCATCGACCTGCCGGCGCCGCTGGCGCGCTTACGCAACGAAATTCTAGGCTGGGCCGAACGGTCACAGGCGCTTGAACTCGGGCGGACTTGTCACCCACCTGACATCGGCTGGTTTGGCGGCGGAGGCTGCGCAGGCCCTTTCGGCGGTGCCGTATCCGTTGCCCGCCTGCGCGCGACCTGATGCCCAACCCGCGGAGGCTGAAGCCGGCTGGTGGCATTTTTTTGGTCTGCTCGATCCCGGCCGTCTGGAAAGGGAAGTCGAAGTGGCTCGGCGCGAACTGGCCGCCCGGACCGGCGATGCGGCCGTGGTTGCACAGCGCCGACTGGTGGCGCTGCGAACTGCCTTCGAGGCGCTGCAGCGCGGCGAGCAGGGACAGGATGCAGAATGACGAGTGCCAGTGAAAACCCCGCCGGTTGCCCGGGTCGCCAGCCGTACAGCCGACCCATTGCAGCCTTCATCTTCGGAGTGCCCTGAACGATGGCCACCAAGCCGAGCGTTCCCGCCGACACCGTCACCGCCGAGCAGGATTCCGACACGACGCTGCTCGACGTCCAGTCGGCCGCCGTCAAGCGGCTGATCGCCCGCGGCAAGGAGCGCGGCTACATCACCTTCGACGAGCTCAACGTCGTGCTGTCGCCGGAGCAGACCAGCTCCGAGCAGATCGAGGACGTGATGGCCAACCTGTCCGAGATGGGCATCCAGGTCGTCGAGAGCGAGGAGAACGAGGAAGGCGAGGCGCCGGTCGCCAAGGTCGAGAAGGCCGAGGAGGAAACCGAGGAGGCCAGCGGCAACGTCGACGAGGAGAGCCTCGGCCGCACCGACGACCCGGTGCGCATGTACCTGCGCGAGATGGGCAGCGTCGAACTGCTGTCGCGCGAGGGCGAGATCGCCATCGCCAAGCGCATCGAGGCCGGGCGCGACATGATGATCGGCGGCCTGTGCGAGAGCCCGCTGACGTTCCGCGCCATCATCGCCTGGCACGACGCGCTCAAGGGCGCGCGCATGCTGCTGCGCGACATCATCGACCTGGAAGCGACCCAGGGCGGACCGCCCGCGGCCGCGGTCGAGGCTGACGCCGCCGCCCCGGCCGCGGCCGCGCCGGAGGAGTTCGAGGCCCCGCCGGACGATGAGGACGCCGAGGACGCCGAGGGCAGCGGCCTGTCGCTGTCGGCACTGGAAGAAAAGCTGAAGCCCGAGGTGCTCGCGACCTTCGAGGAGATCGAGGCGCTCTACAAGAAGCTGAGCAAGATGCAGTCGCGCCGGCTGGAGAGTTTCACCAGCGGCGAGGAAGTGAGCGCGCGCTCGGAGAAGTCGTACGAGAAGCTTCGGGAAGAACTGGTCTCCAAGGTCGAGCAGGTGCGGCTGCACAACAACCGCATCGAGGAACTGGTGATGCAGTTGAAGCAGCTCAACCAGCGCCTGACCGGGCTGGAGGGGCAACTGCTGCGCATGGCGGAGTCGACCAAGGTGCCGCGCGACGACTTCCTCGACCATTACCGCAACCACGAGCTCGATCCGAACTGGCTGGAGCGGGTGAGCAACCTGCCCGGCAAGGGCTGGCGCAATTTCTCTTCGCGGCATTTCGAGGACATCCTGAAGGCCCGCGCGCAGATCTCCGCCGTCGCCACCGACGCCGGCCTGCCGATCAGCGAGTTCCGCCGGGTCTACGCCACGGTCAGCCGCGGCGAGCGCGACAGCGCGCGCGCCAAGAAGGAAATGATCGAGGCGAACCTGCGGCTGGTGATCTCGATCGCCAAGAAATACACCAATCGCGGGCTGCAGTTCCTGGATCTGATCCAGGAGGGCAACATCGGCCTGATGAAGGCGGTGGACAAGTTCGAGTACCGCCGCGGCTACAAGTTCTCGACCTATGCGACCTGGTGGATCCGGCAGGCGATCACGCGCTCGATCGCCGACCAGGCGCGCACGATCCGCATTCCCGTGCACATGATCGAGACGATCAACAAGCTAGTGCGCACCAGCCGACAGATGCTGCACGAGATCGGCCGCGAGCCGCAGCCGGAAGAGTTGGCCGAAAAGCTCGGCATGCCTTTGGAAAAAGTCCGGAAGGTGCTGAAGATCGCGAAAGAGCCGATCAGCCTGGAGACGCCGATCGGCGACGAGGAGGATTCGCATCTCGGCGATTTTATTGAAGACAAGGCCGCCGTCATTCCTTTGGACGCGGCGATCCAGGCGAACCTGCGCGAGGCCACGACCCGGGTTCTCAGCAGCCTCACGCCGCGTGAGGAACGCGTACTGCGAATGCGCTTCGGCATCGGCATGAACACCGATCATACGCTGGAGGAAGTCGGCCAGCAGTTCAACGTCACGCGCGAGCGCATCCGCCAGATCGAGGCGAAGGCGCTGCGCAAACTGAAACACCCCAGCCGCAGCCGCAAGCTGCGCAGCTTCCTGGACGACTGATGCGCCGTCCGGGGCGACGGGGGAGACGGAAATAAGCATGAGCCTCGCCCACCAGGAGCCCGTGGTTCGCGTCGGCGTCATCGTGACGTTCCTGCGGATGGACGCGGCGCCGCAGGACAAGGCGCGGCCGCTGCCGGCTAACGCGGTGGTGCGGCGTGACCGCTGGTGCACGGTCGAACAATACCGGATGCTCTACAACACCGTCGGCGCCCAGTACGTGTGGTGGCTGCGCCGGATCGTGCCGGACCATGTGCTTGCGGCGATGCTGCGCGACGCCAGGGTGTCGATCCACGTGCTGCATCTCGACGGCAAGCCGGCCGGGTTCTACGAACTCGACCGCACGCCGTGGCCCTCCGTCAACCTCAGCTATTTCGGCCTGATGCCGCACGCGGTCGGCAAGGGCCTGGGGTTCGCGTTCCTGCGCAACTCGATCGACAGCGCCTGGGCGATGGGGCCGAAATCGATGACGGTGAACACCTGCACCGCCGACCACCCGCGCGCGCTGCCCACCTATGTCCGCGCCGGCTTCCGCCCGGTGCGGCAGGTGCGCGAGGAGTGGAACGTGCCGCTGCGGCTCGGGCTCGATATTCCGGCGGCGCTGCGGACCTGACGGGGAGGCGAGGATGAACGTCCGGGCAATCGCCGCGGCCGTGGCTCTGGCAGTGCTGGTGGCTGTGCCGGCGCGCGCGGACATTCCCGGCGGGGTGCTGCGGGTCGGCGTGCTGAACGACATGGCGGGGCCGTTCTCGGCCCAGTCCGGCCCCGGTTCGGTCGTGGCGGCCAAGCTCGCGGCCGAGGATTTTGCCGCCGAGGCCGGCGGGCTGCGGGTCGAAATCCTGGCGGGCGACCACCAGAACAAGCCCGATGTGGGCGCCACGATCGTGCGCGAGTGGATCGATCGCGACGGCGTGACCGCGGTCGCCGATGCGGTCAATTCCGGCGTCGGCCTCGCGGTCAACCAGGTGCTGCGCGAGAAGCATCGCACCTTCGTCGCGACCAATGTCGGCACCTCCGACCTCACCGGCAAGTTCTGCGCGCCGACCACGGTGCAGTGGAACATGGACACCTGGGCGATGGGCAGCGCGATCGCGCACGCGCTGTACGGGCAGGACGACAAGACCTGGTTCTTCATCGCGGTCGACTACGCCTTCGGCGCCGCCTTGCAGCGCGACGCGACCGCGGCGCTGACGGCGCTGGGCGGGCAGGCGTTGGGCGGGGTGCGGGCGCCGCTCGGCACGAGCGACTTTTCTTCGTATCTGGTGCAGGCGCAGGCGTCGCGCGCGCAGGTGGTGGCGTTCGCCAATACCGGCGCCGATCTGGTGAACGCGGTGAAGCAGGCGAACGAGTTCGGCCTGCCGCCGGCGCAGAAGCTGGCCGCGCTGTTCGCGACCATCGCCGACGTGGACGCGGTCGGCCTGCCGCAGATGCAGGGGCTGTTGCTGGCGGAAAGCTTCTACTGGGATCTGAACGACGCGACCCGCGCGTTTGCGCAGCGCTTCGCCGCGCGCATGGGTGGAAAAATGCCGACCGCCAACCAGGCGGCAGTGTACGGCTCGGTACTGGCCTATCTGCGCGCGGCGAAGGCGGCCGACAGCATCGAGGGCGAACGGGTGATCGCGGAAATGCAGCGGGCGCCCATCCACGACCCGTTCTACGGCGAGGTGGTGGTGCGCAAGGACGGCCGGGCGGTGCACCCGATGTACGTGTTCCGCGTGAAGACACCGGCGACGTCGAAGGCGCGCTGGGACGATTACGATCTCGTGGCGACGATCCCGGCCGAGCAGGCGTTCCGGCCGATCGAGCAGGGCGGCTGCGCGCTGGTCGGCAAGTAGGCCGAGCGATTTGTGGCCGGAGTGTGAACGGACTGGCTCGCGGTCACGAATCCAGCCATGCGTAAAACGGTTAACCGGAAAACCGCCCAGGCTCTTACATCACCGCACTGACGCAGCGGGCCATCCGGGCCGCAGTCGGGGCGGAGCCGAGCAATGGACTTCTCGTTGATGCTGCTGCTGCACAATTTGGCGCCGGCGACGATCGCCGGGGCGCTCGGCGTGCTCGCCAACGTCGCATGGCCGCTGCAGCGCGAGCGCCGGGTTATTCTGGCTCTGCAATGCACTGGGGCATCCCTTTTCGGCCTGCACTACCTGCTGCTCGGCGCGCCCACAGCAGCGGCGATGTGCGTCGCCAGCATCGTGCAGGGCGTCGCGGCCGTCACGATTTCCCGCCGCTGGCTGCTGCTGTCGATCTTCGGCGCAACGATCGCCGCCGGCATGACGGTGACGGTCACGGCCTTCATGGGGCTGCCGTCGGTGCTGGCGCAGACCGGGTCGCTGTTCACCGCGACCGGGCGGCTGCAGCGCAGCGCCCAGTCGATCCGCTGGTGCTTCCTGGCCGCGGAGGTGTTCTGGACCTCGCACAACCTGATCGTCGGCTCGGTGTGGGGCCTAACCTCCGACACGATGGGCGTGACCATGCTGGTGCTCGGCCTGTGGCGCGGCCGCAAGGTGGCCGGGCTGGCGCCGTGGCTCGCGCCGCTGCGGGGCGCGCTGGTGCGCGCCGCCGCCGCATAGCGGAAACGATCAGCCGAGGCTGACCGCGCGCCCGGTGCGCATGCTCTCGTTCGCGGCCTCGGCAAGCTGCAGCGCCGCGACGCCATCGGCGAAGCTCGACATCGGCTGCTTGCCGTTGAGCACGCAGTCGACGAAGTGGTCGACTTCGGCCGCGTAGGCCTCGGCGTAGCGCTCGATGAAGAACGGCTGCGCGGTGTCGCGCGTGCCGGTGCCGTGCTTGCCCCAGCTTTGCACCGAGGTCGCGAACCGGTTCTGCGCCTGCAGCATGCCGCCGACGCCGAACGCCTCCACCCGCTGGTCGTAGCCGTAGGCGCAGCGGCGGCTGTTGTTGATGTGGATCATCGTGCCGGACTTCGCGCGCAGCACGATCATCGCCGCGTCGATGTCGCCGGCCGCCTTGATCTCGGGGTCGACCAGGTTGGCGCCGTAGGCGAACACGCTCTCGATGTCGCCGGCGAGGTAGCGGGCAAGGTCGAAGTCGTGGATCGTCATGTCGCGGAACAGCCCGCCCGAAACCTTGATATAGGCGACCGGCGGCGGCGCCGGGTCGCGGCTGGTGATGATGACCTGTTCGAGCTTGCCGATCTCGCCGGCGTGGATGCGGTCGCGCACGGCGCGGAACGACGGGTCGTAGCGGCGGTTGAAGCCGATCATCACGGTTGCCTTGAGCGGCGCGATCTCCGCCCCGCAGGCTTCGGCGCGCTTGAGGTCGAGGTCGATCGGCTTCTCGCACAGCACCGATTTTCCCGCTTTTGCGCTGGCGATGATCAGCGGCACGTGGGTGTCGGTGGAGGTCGCGATCAGCACCGCCTGCACGCGCGCGTCGGCGAGGATTTCGTCGACCGTCGCGGCGGCGGTGACGCCGAGTTCGGCCGCGGTGTCGGCGGCCGATTTCTGGACGATGTCGAACACCGACACCAGTTGCGCGCGCGGGTGGCGTGCGAGATTGCGCGCGTGCATGCGGCCGATGCGGCCGCAGCCAAGGACGGCGAAGCGGATCATGTTGTCTCCCCCCGGGCGGTGCCGGCCCCCGCGCCGGCGGGCGCGGCGGCGATCGGAAGTTGTCTTCCGTTGCTCCGGGGGGCATGTCAAGTTACCGCGTCCAGGCCACGCGGACCTCGTCGCGACGCTGGAGCAGGAAACGCCATGTCCGCTGCAATGACAGCCCCGACGCTCGACCTGATCGCGATCGGCCGGTCCTCGGTGGACCTGTATGGCCAGCAGATCGGCGGGCGGCTTGAGGACATGGGCTCGTTCTCCAAGGCGGTCGGCGGCTGCCCGAGCAACATCGCGATCGGCACGGCGCGGCTCGGCCTGCGCAGCGCGCTGATCACGCGGGTCGGCGACGAGCACATGGGCCGCTTCATCCGCGAGCAGTTGCAGCGCGAGGGCGTCGAGACGCGCGGCGTGCACACCGATCCCTCGCGGCTGACCGCGCTGGTCGTGCTCGGGGTGCGCGACGACAAGACATTTCCGCTCATTTTCTACCGCGACAACTGCGCTGACGGCGCCTTGGACGAAAGCGACATCGATGAGGATTTCATCGCGTCCGCCGCCGCGGTCGTCGTCACCGGCACGCATTTCTCGCGCCCCGCCAGCGACGCGGCGCAGCGCATCGCCATGCGGATCGCTCGCGCGCACGGCCGGCGCGTCGCGTTCGACGTCGATTACCGCCCGAACCTCTGGGGCCTCGCCGGGCACGGCGCCGGCGAGGCGCGCTACATCCACTCGGACAGCGTGACGCATCACCTCGCGCCGATCCTGCCGGAATGCGACCTGATCGTCGGCACCGAGGAGGAACTGCACATCGCCGGCGGCAGCGAGGACACGCTGGCCGCGATCCGCGCGATCCGGGCGAAGTCGCACGCGACCATCGTGTGCAAGCGCGGGCCGATGGGCTGCGTGGTGTTTCCCGGCGCGATCCCGGACTCGATCGAGGACGGCATTCGCGGCCCCGGTTTTCCCGTGGAAGTCTACAACGTGCTCGGCGCCGGCGATGCGTTCATGTCGGGTTTCCTGCGCGGCTGGCTGCGCGGCGAGACCTTGGAAACGTGCTGCAAGTTCGCCAACGCCTGCGGTGCGTTCGCGGTGTCGCGGCTGCTGTGTTCGCCGGAATCTCCCACCTGGACGGAGCTGCAGAAGTTCCTGGCCGAGGGCAGCAACCACCGGGCGCTGCGCCACGATGTCGAGCTGAACCACGTGCACTGGGCGACGACCCGCCGGCCGCAGCCGGACACGGTGATGGCATTCGCAATCGACCACCGCGCGCAGCTTGAGGCGATTGCCGCCGCCGAGGGTGCGGCGCCCTCGCGCATCAACGCGTTCAAGTCGCTGGCCGTGCGCGCGGCGGCGCGCGTCGCGCAGGGGCGGCCGGGCTATGGCATGCTGCTCGACAGCCGCTACGGTCGGGAGGCGCTGTTCGAGGCGGATGCGCTCGGGTTCTGGCTGGCGCGGCCGGTCGAGCTGCCGGGCTCGCGGCCGCTCGAATTCGACGGATTTTTGGATGCTGGCTCGCACCTTGCCGAGTGGCCCGTCACGCACACGGTGAAGTGCCTGTGCTTCTATCATCCCGAGGACGCGGACGCGTTGCGACAGCAACAGGAGAAAACGCTACTGCGGCTGTATGATGCGTGTCGCACCGTCGGGCGCGAGTTGCTCGTGGAAATCATCGCCGGAAAGCATGGCAGGGTGCGCGACGACACGGTGGCGTCGGTGCTCGACCGGTTGTACGGGATCGGCATAAAGCCCGACTGGTGGAAGCTGGAGCCGCAGGAGAATCCCGTGGCGTGGTCCAATATCGGCGCCGTGATCGCCCGCCACGACCCGTTCTGCCGCGGCGTGGTGATGCTCGGTCTGGAAGCGCCGGCCGAGGAACTCACGCGCGCGTTCCGGGTCGCGGCGGATGCGTCGGTGGTCAAGGGGTTCGCGCTCGGGCGCACGATCTTTGCCGAACCGGCGAAGGCGTGGCTGGGCGGACGCATCGACGATGAGGGCGCAATCGCCGCAATGGCGAAGTCGTTCGGCGAATTGGTGGCGGCGTGGCAGAATGCTTGCCAGGCGCGGGCCGCCTGACTGACAGGGGAGAAACGACAATGGCCATTCGCATCGGCGCCAACCCCATCGGTTGGTCCAACGACGACATGCCCTCGCTCGGCGGCGAGACGCCGCTGGAGCAGTGCCTTGCCGAAGCGAAGTCGGTGGGCATCGAGGGCATGGAACTCGGCAACAAGTTCCCGCGCGAGGCCGCGGCCCTGAAGGCGGCGTTGGCGCCGTACGGCCTGGCCTGCGTCGGCGGCTGGCACTCGATCTTTCTGCTCGACCGCGATGCCGACGAGGAACTGAAGCACGCGCGAGCGCATATCGACCTGCTGAAGGCGATGGGCTGCAACCGCTTCATCGTGGCGGAGTGCTCGAACACCATCCACGGCAACAAGGCGGCGCCGCTGTCGACGCGACCGATCATGCGCGCGGATCAGTGGGCCGAGTTCGGCCGCCGGCTCACCAAGTTTGCGGACGCGACGCTCGCCGAAGGGCTGCGCACCGTATACCACCACCACATGGGCACGATCGTACAGACCGGTGCGGAAATCGACGCGCTGATGGCGGCCTGCGGGCCTTCCGTGCATCTGCTGCTCGACACGGGTCACGCCACCTGGGGCGGCTCCGACCCGGTGGCGCTCGCACGAAAATATCGCGACCGGATCAGCCACGTGCACACCAAGGACGTGCGGCCCGACGTGCGCAAGCAGGCCGAAGCGAAGGACTGGAGTTTTCTCGACAGCGTGATCGCCGGCGTCTACACGGTGCCCGGCGACGGCAGTGTCGATTTCGCAGCCGTGTTCCACGAACTGCCGAAATACTCGGGTTGGGTGGTGATCGAGGCCGAGCAGGACCCGGCGGTGCGCAACCCGCTCAAATACGCGCAGATCGGCTATGCGCATCTGACGAAGGTGCTGCGGGAGACAGGGCTGCGGCCATGAGCGGCCTGCTGGTCAAGCCGACGCGCGGTGCGCCCGACGGCGTGGTGCATCACATCACGCCGCGATCCGCGGGCTGGACGTACGTGGGGTTCGACGTTCTGTCACTGGCGCCGGGCCAGTCGGCATCACGGGAAACCGGCGATCGCGAATTTTGTCTTGTGTTCGTCTCGGGGCGCGGCGACGTGACCGCGGGGGACGAAAAATTCGGCGTGCTCGGCGATCGAAAAAATCCGTTCGAGGGCGAGCCCGTGGTCGGTCTACGTGCCTGCGCATTCGTCGTGGAAAGTGACGGCGGAGACGGCGGTGGAACTCGCCGTCTGTTCCGCGCCGGCCGAGGGCAAGTTGCCGGCGCGGGTGATCCCGCCGTCCGAAGTCGGGCAGGAGACGCGCGGCAAAGGTACCAATACGCGCCATGTCCGCAACATCCTGCCTGTCGGCAAGCGAGCGGAAAGCCTGCTGGTGGTCGAGGTGATCACGCCGGGCGGCAACTGGTCCAGCTATCCGCCGCACAAGCACGACACCAACGACCCGCCGCGCGAGACGCTGCTGGAGGAGACATACTACCATCGGCTGGCGCGGGGCGCCGGGTTTGCGTTGCAGCGCGTCTACACCGACGACGGCACGCTCGACGAAACGCTGGCTGTCGGCGACGGCGACGTGGTGCTGGTGCCGCGCGGCTACCATCCGGTTGGCGCGCCGCACGGGTTTGATCTCTACTACCTGAACGTGATGGCCGGTCCCGTGCGGGACTGGAAGTTTTCGATGGCGCCCGACCACGCCTTCCTGGGCTGGTGAGCAAGGAGACCGAACGTGGATCAATTGGTACAACACGTGATCGGAGGCAAGCGCGTCACAGGAGCCAGCAGCCGCCGGGCCGACGTGTTCAACCCGGCGACCGGGCAGGTCGCGCGCAAAGTCGTGCTGGGCACTCGGACCGATGTGGATGCCGCGGTCGAGGCGGCGACCGCGGCGCTGCCGGGATGGGCCGCGACGGCGCCGCTGTCGCGGGCGCGGGTGCTGTTCAAGCTGCGCGATCTGCTTGAAAGCCACGCGAAGGAATTGTCGGCCGTGATCACCGCCGAGCACGGCAAGGTGCTGTCCGATGCGATCGGCGAGGTGACGCGCGGGCATCGAGGTGGTCGAGTTCGCGTGCGGCATTCCCGAGCTGCTCAAGGGCGAGTTCACCGACCAGGTCGGCGCGCGGCGTCGATTCCTATTCGATGCGCCAGCCGCTCGGCGTGTGTCGCCGGCATCACGCCGTTCAATTTTCCCGCGATGGTGCCGCTGTGGATGTGCGCCCGTCGCGATCGCCTGCGGCAACAGCTTCATTCTGAAGCCGTCCGAGCGCGATCCGTCGGCGTCGCTGCGCATGGCCGAGCTGTTCCGCGAGGCCGGGCTGCCGGAGGGCGTGTTCAACGTCGTGCAACGGCGACAAGGAAGCGGTCGACGCGATCCTGGAGCATCCGGGCATCGCGGCAGTGAGCTTCGTCGGCTCGACGCCGATCGCCGAGTACGTCTATCGCACCGGCACCGCGCACGGCAAGCGCGTGCAGGCGCTGGGCGGCGCCAAGAATCACATGGTGGTGATGCCCGATGCCGACCTGGAGCAGGCGACCGATGCGCTGATGGGCGCGGCCTACGGCTCGGCCGGCGAGCGCTGCATGGCGATCTCGGTCGCGGTTGCGGTCGGCGGCGTCGGCGATGCGCTGGTGGAAAAGCTGGCGCCGCGCGTGCGCGGGCTGAAGGTCGGCGCCGGGCACCGACCCGGCAGGCCGAGATGGGGCCGCTGGTGACGCGCACGCATCTCGACAAGGTGCGCGGCTACGTCGATCCCGGCGTCGCGGAAGGCGCGAAGCTGGTGGTCGACGGCCGCGGCCTGAAGCTGCAGGGCTACGAGGACGGCTTCTTCCTCGGCGGCTGCCTGTTCGACGATGTGACGCCGGAGATGAGGATCTACAAGGAGGAAATCTTCGGGCCGGTGCTGGCGGTGGTGCGCGTGCCGAAGTTTGACGACGCGCTGAAACTGGTCAACGAGCACGAATTCGGCAACGGCACCGCGATCTTCACGCGCGACGGCGACACCGCGCGGGCCTTCACGCACGCGGGTGCAGGTGGGCATGGTCGGCATCAACGTGCCGATCCCGGTGCCGATGGCGTTTCACAGCTTCGGCGGCTGGAAGCGCTCGCTGTTCGGCGACCACGGCATCTACGGTCCCGAAGGGGATGCGCTTCTACACGAAGCTGAAAACGGTCACGAGCCGCTGGCCGACCGGCATCCGCGCCGGGGCGCAGTTCGTGATGCCGACGACGGGGTGAGGCCGCAGCCTGCTGAGCCGGCGACGCGGCTGACCTGTCCTCGCGCCCGCCACCCAACCCTCCCCCACAAGGGGGGAGGGCTTTTCTTCGCGGCGGGCGCCGGTTACTATTTCTATTTCGTAAGAAATGGATGTGTGGCGGCAGGGGCTCGGTTCAGTTCCAAACAAGTCGCGGCCGGCCGAAGTCGAACTCCAGCGTCAGTGCGGGCGGCGGGGAGGGCGGCCATCGCCGGCGCCGTGCCTTTGGCTTGGCGGGCGGCGCGGAATTGCGGTCGGACTGCGCATCGGCTCAGGCACGCCTGATCCTGAGTGCCGGTGGGAGATCCTCTCCTCCCAAGCCGGAGGAGATGGGCAGTCAGAGCGGCCGCCGCTCATGTCGGCGCCGCTGACCTTGACCCTCTCCCGCCTCAACGGCGGAGAGGGATTTCGTCGGAGGACAGTATCGTGAAAATCGGTGACCGGTGCGTACCGACCAACCAATAACGGTCAGCGCTTGCGGCTGGCGCGGAAGCTCGGCAGCCACCACTGCACCGGCTCCTGCTCGGCGTCCGTGCTGACCGGGACCGGGTTCTTGCGGGGACGGCCGCGGCGGCGAATGACCGCTGTCGGCTCGGCCAACGGGTTGTCCGGATCGAATGCCGGCCGCTCGGCGGCGACGATCTCCGGTCGGGGACGGCGGGGCCGACGAAGGTAGGTCGAACTCGGCCGCACGCGCCTCGGCGGCGGCGCGCGCCTCGTTGGCCTCGCTCAATGCCGTCTCCGCCGCTTCGCGGCCCCGGCGCTCGGCGGCGAGCGCTTCCCGGTGCGCCATCTCGCCATGCACGAGTTGCGTGCGCAGGTGCTGGATCGTCGCCTGCGCCTCGGCCAGCGCGCGCTCCGCCTGCTCGCGGGCGGTGCGCTCGTTGCGCGCCAACGTTTCGGCGGCGGCGATGCGGTTCACCGGTGCCGCGCCGTCGCCACCCAAGTCGCGCGAGGAATGGACGACGACGACGGGCACTTCCCCGTCCTTGACGAAACGGCGGCCGCGCTGCTCGGCCTCGCGCCGCTGCGGCACACCCGGCCCGGAGGGACCGTTGCGCAGGCCCAAAGCCTGGCGCATGCGTGCTTCTTCGTTGGCCATACTATTTGGCCCGATATTCGGAGTATTGCGTGGCGGCGACATGGGCCTCGCGCTGAGCTTTGCTGGTTACGGCCGTCCGGGCCGGCGGTAGGACGGATGCCCCTGTCCAGCGCGCCCCGCACGCGATCCCGCGGGGCCAAGCGGCCAGGGCCATCCAGAGGCGCAAATCATCAGACAGGCATTACTATCGGGTGTCTAGCACCGGCTTCAAGTGTTTGCCAATATGCTTCAACAATCACCGTTACCAATTCGTCCGGATTCGCCGGCTCAAGGCATGCAGCGGGCATCAAGCTGCCGGGAACGTTACGAACCACGAAATACCGGCAGTCGTTTCTCTCGAAACGCCGTGCGGCCCTCGGCGTAGTCGGCGCTGTCGAAGCAGGCCGCAACCGCCGCGTCCAGCTCGGCCTCGCCCACATTCCCCGGCATCTCCGCGGCGCCCACCGCAAGTTTCGCCGCGCGGACCGACAGCGGCGCGTTGCCGGCAATCGTGCGGGCGATGTCCTCGACCGTTTCGAGCAGGTCCTCCGGCGGCACGGTACGGTTGACCAGGCCGATGCGTTCCGCTTCGCGCGCCGGGATGCGCGCGCCAGTATAGAGCAGCATGCGCGCGTGCGCAGGCCCGACCAGCCCGACGAGTTTCCGCACCATGCCAGGGCCGTAGGCAAGCCCGAGGCGCGCGGCAGGGATGCCGAATTCGGCGTCCTCCGCGGCGATGCGCAGATCCGCCTGCAACGCGATGCCGAGCCCGCCGCCCAGGCAATAGCCGCGGATGCGCGCGATCATCGGGCGGGGGAAGGCCGCGAGTCGCGCGCGGCCGGCGCTGGTCAGCGCGTCGTAGTCGCGCTGCGCGGCGGCGTCGGCGCGCTGGCTGTCGAACTGGCTGATGTCCGCGCCGGATACGAACGCCTTTATCCCGGCGCCAGCCAGCACCACCGCGCGCACGTCCGGCGCCTCGGCAAATGCGTCCAGGATCTGCACCAGCCCGCGCCACATATCCAGCGACATGGCGTTGCGCTTTTCCGGATTGTTGAAGGTGATCATGCCGATGCCGTCGACGATCTCGGCGAGCATTTTTCCGTCCGCGTACTGCATCAGATCACTCCGCGGTCGCGCAGCGCGGCGATTTCCGCCGCCGAGTAGCCGGCGTCGTGCAGCACCGCGTCCGAAGTCGGCGGCGATCTCCGGGGCGGCCGAGCGGATGTCCTTCGGCACCCCCGACAGCGTCAGCGGCGAGCCGACCACGTGCTGCGGGCCGAGCCTGGGATGCGTCACCGGCCGGGCGACGCCGAGGTGTTTTACTTGCGGGTCAGCAAATACCTTGTCGATCGTGTTGATCGGCCCGCACGGGATGCCGGCGTCCGCGAACAGTTCGATCCAATGCGCGACGGGCTTTTTGCCAGTGACCTCGCCGATTGCCGCGTTCAGTGCCGCGCGGTCTTCGCTGCGGCCCTTCTGCGTGCGCCAAACCGGGTGGACTTTCCACTCCGGCCGTTCGACCGCCTCGCAGAACCGCTCCCATTGCCGGCCCGAACTGGCCGCGAGGTTGATCAGGCCGTCGCTGGCGGGAAAGACGCCGGTCGGGATCCCCGTCGGATGGTCGTTGCCGGCCTGCCCGGCGACTTCGCCGGCGATCAGCCAGCGCGCCGCCTGGAAGTCCAGCATGAACGCCTGCGCCTCCAGGAGGCTGGTCTGCACCCAGCGGCCGACGCCGGTCGCCTCGCGCTCGAACAGCGCGATCATGATGCCGAGCGCGAGCAGGTTGCCGGCGGTGAGGTCGGCGATCGGGATGCCGACGCGCACCGGCCCCTGGCCGGGCAGGCCGGTGATCGACATCAGACCGCCGAGCCCCTGCGCGATCTGGTCGACGCCGGCGCGCTCGGCATACGGCCCGTCCTGGCCGAAGCCGCTGATGCTGCCGTAGACCACGCGAGGGTTCACCGCGCGGATGTCGTCGTAGGCGATGCGCAGCCGATGCTTCACGGCCGCGCGCATGTTCTCGACGATCACATCGGCGCGCGCGGCGAGGCGCATGAAGATCTCGTGACCCTGCGGCGTCTTCAGGTCGAGCCGGATCGCGCGCTTGTTGCGGTGAAGATTCTGGAAGTCCGGGCCGTCGCGCGGGCCGCCGATGTCCTCGCCGCCGACCGAGGGCGGCTCGATGCGGATCACGTTCGCGCCCCAGTCCGCCAGATGCCGCACGCAGGTCGGCCCGGCGCGGGCCAGCGTCAGGTCGAGCACGCTGATGCGCGCGAGCGGCAGGCTTTTTGCACTTTCCGGCGTATCGGCCATGTCCGGGTCCTTGGACGGTGCCGCATCATCTTCCGCCGGCCGCTTTCGCTCAACCCCAAGCGTGGGTTATCGGGAGGCATGGATGCCGCCGACCTCGCCCTGATCATCGCGCTCGACTGCTCGGCGAGCGTGACGTTCGACGAATTCAACCTGATCGCCGACGGCTGCGGCGCGGCACTGCGCGACCCCGAGGTGGTGGCCGGCCTCACCAACGGCCCGGCCGGCGCGACCTGGTGCGCGCTGCTGCTGTGGTCCGGGGAAGGCGAGCAGGAGATTTCCGTCGGCTGGACCCGTGTCGGATCGAAGGAGGCGGCCGGGCAGTTCGCCTCCGATGTCGAGAACACGCCGCAATTCGGCCTCGGCGGGCTGACGGCGATCGGCACGGCGCTGGAAACCTGCGAGGCGATGCTGGCCAAACTGCCCGGCCCGGCGGCACGGCAGGTGATCGACGTCGCCGGCGACGGCCGCGCCAATGGCGGCCCGGCGCCCGCCCCGATCCGCGACCGGCTGGTGGCGGCGGGCGTGACCATCAACGGGCTCTGCGTGCTGCACGAGGAGCCGGATCTGGTCGAGAGCTACACGAGGGAAGTAATCGGCGGGCCGGGCGCGTTCGCGGTGCAATGCCAGGATTTTCAGGGGTTTGCCGATGCGATGCGGCAGAAGTTGCAGAAGGAGATCGCAGAACAGGCGGGTTCGCGGCCGGCATAGGTGCCGCGGCCGCTCGCCACGGTCGCCCCGGCAATGTGTCGTTAACGCGAATGGCGTCTCCTGGGCAGCGGCCCTCCCCTTGGGCCGCCCGGTCAACGACAGGACGCGCCAATGGAGACCGACTTGCGGGAGGAATTGGCGGACCTGCCGGCGCGACGATGGTGGACCTACCGCTTGCCGCCCGCACTGGAGCGTCGGTTCGCAAGCGAAACCGACGCCGACCGAAATCGGCAGATCCGGTTCTGGCTGGGCGTGGCTCTCGCCATCAGTTGGCTCACTCTTGCGCTTGATGTCTCGACCAATCCAGACGTGTGGTGGCTCGCGCTGCTGCTGCGCGCCTGCGTCGTCACACCGGCGTTCCTGGTTGCGCGGCGGCTGCTCGCGCCGGCCCGGTCGACCTCGCTGGCAGGACTGGCCAGCGCGGCGCCGCTCGTGATCACCGTCCTCGTCACGCTGGTGATGTTCGCCGTTTCGGTGAACTTCGACATCCTGCGCTCGGCGATCGTCCAGTGCGTCATGATCGTCTGGATCAGCGTTATCATTCCGCTGCGTGTGCGTCATGCGCTCGCGTTTGCCGTGCTGGCGCTGGCCCTGGGCGACGCCATCAACGCCGCTGCCGCCACCTGGCACCACACCATTGTCGACCGCCCCGACCTCGTCGTCGCTACCCACATGATCGTGGTCCTGTCGGTGTTTGCGCGCGTTGTCGCCGAGCGTGAAACGCGCCGCAGCTTCCTGCTGGGGCTCGGGTTGCAGATCCGTGCCGACGATCTGGCGCGGTCGAACGCTAGGTTGCTGGAGCTGTCCAGCACCGACCCGCTCACCGGGCTGGCGAACCGCCGCTCGTTCGACCAGACGATGGCAAAGGCGTGGCAGGACGCAGCGGTCACGAAAAGCCGTGTCGCACTGATGATGATCGACATCGATCACTTCAAGCAGTTCAACGACGCCGCCGGGCATCTGGAGGGCGACCGCTGCCTCACCATCATTGCCCGCGCGATCGCGGAACAAGTGCGGCGCGGCCAGGATTTTGCGGCCCGCTTCGGTGGCGAGGAGTTCATCGTGCTGCTGCCGGACACCCGGTTGGATCGTGCCCAGGAGGTGGCGGAACGGGTGCGCACGGCGATAGCGGCGTTGCAATTGTTTCACCCCGGGCGGTCCGGCCGCAGCTTCGTCAGCGTGAGCATCGGCGTGGCGGCGATGCAGCCGAGCGCGCCCGGCGCGACGTCGGCGAAGCTGATCGCGGCGGCCGACGAGGCGCTGTACTTGGCGAAAGCAGGAGGGCGCGACCGGGTGGTATCGGCCGACCGGCGCGCGCGGGATGCCGAGGCCGCCGCCTGACGCTCAGGCCGTCGCGGCGAACGTCCGTAGCAGCAGGTCGAAGAAGCGCGCGGCGTCGGCGTCGAACGCCACGTCGGCGTTCGGCGGCTGGGTGCCGCGAAAATGCGTGTCGATCACGGTGCGGCCGACCGTCAGAGGGCCGTGCGTTTCCACCGCCACATGCAGCTTGCGCGTCACGATCAGCGACGGGTCGATCACGGCGCCCACTGCCAGCGCGTCGTGCACCGGCGTTGAATGCGGCACTTCCTGCTTCTGGTGCGCGTCGTGCACGGTGATCCGGTGGCCAATGAACGCCGCTGCGGCCTGGCCGGCCGGCGTGCCGAGCGCCTCCAGTTCCTCGCACTGCGCCTGCGTGATCAGCGCGCGGTGGGTCGCGTCAAGCGGTACCAGCGTGAGTTTCTCGAAGCTCGCGGCAAAAACCATCGCCGCCGCCTCGGGATCGGCCCAGATGTTGAACTCGGCCGACGGCGTCACGTTGCCGAGCGCGTGCGCGCCGCCCATGATCACGATCTCCGGCACACGCTTGGCGAATCCGGCATCGAGAGCCAAGGCGGCTGCAATGTTGGTCAGCGGGCCGACCGGGACCAGCACGATCTCCTGCGTCGCCGCGCGATAGGTCTCGATCAGGAATTCGACGGCGCCGACCTCCTGTTTCTCGCTGACCGGCGGCGGCACCGGCAATGCGTCGGGATGATATTTGCCGGAATGGTCGCGCTCGCGCCGCGGCACCGGGAAATCAAGGCGAACCAGCGGGCGCGACAGACCTTCGTAGACCGGGATGCCGCTGCGGCCGATATGGTCGAGCACGCGCAGCGTGTTGTCGGTGCACGACTGCACCGGGATGTTGCCGTTGACCGTGGTGCAGCCGATCAGGTCGAGCGCCGGATGCAGCGCCGCCAGCATGACCGCGACCGCATCGTCGGTGCCGGTATCGACGTCCAGGATCAGTTTGCGCGCCATCGCCGCTGCCTCCAGTCAGAGCCCAAGGATCAATCGCCGCACGGCGGATCGCAAGCAAGCCCGGGGCTCCGCCCCGGACCCCGGCAAAGGCAAAGCCTTTGCAATCCATTCTGAAGTATCGGGGTCTGGGGCCTGCGGCCCCAGCGGGGTTTGGGGCAGAGCCCCAATCTGCCTCGCATCGCAACCCTGCCGCAGGCGGGCGGCCGGCGCAACCGACGCGCCGTCAGCCGAGCCACGTGCGCAGCAGGTCGCGGCAGGCGATCGTCTCGGTCAGCACGTCGTCGTACAGCGTGTCCATGTAGTCCTGGTGCACCCATTCGACGGAGAGCCAGCCGTCGTATCCGGCATCGCGCAGCGTGCCGAGCTTCGCCGCCATGTTGATCGTGCCTTGCGACAATTTCGTTTGCAGCGCGCCGGGCCGGGCCTGCCGCACGTGGACGTGGGCCGCGTGCAGCGCCAGCACGTCGATCGCGTCCTGCGTATGGCCGAGGCAGACGAAATGCGCGTAGTCCAGCGTCAGCTTCAGGCCCGGCACTTTCTGCAGCAGTTCGAGCGTCAGGGCCGGACTTTCGAGAAAAGAATGCACGTGCGGCTCGATCGTCAGCGTGACGCCCTCGTGCGCGGCGATCGGCAGCAGCGCGGCGAGCGATGCCGCCGACTGCGCCAATGCCTGCGCACGTCCCTGGCCCGGATTGCACACGCCCGGCAGCACGAACACCGAGGCGATGCCTGCCGCCGCACAGAATTTTGTGATCTTGGCAAAATCGTCGGCATTGCGATCCAGGCTCGCAGCGTCGGCAAGGTTGCGGTCGGCCAGCGTATCGCCGAACAGATGATAGAAGTTCGGGACGGTGATGCCGATCTCCCGGACGCGCTTCGCCACGCCTTCGGGGTCGGCGAGAATCGTTTGTTTCGACATCGCCGGGCCGTAGAAATAGCCGAGATCGAGGCCGGAAAAACCGAGCGTGCGGGCGAGGCCGACCGCTTCCGCCGTCGAGCAGGCCCGCAACGACCATGACGTCAGGCCGAGCTTCATCGCACGTCCTCCGCGCGTCCGCTTGCCATCGAGCGGTACATGGCGTCGAGTATCTCTACATCCGTCACCGAGCCCCACTTGCGGACGTCAGCGGGCGAGAGCCGGCCGAGGCACAGATCGACGAAGCGGTGCACAGGGTTCACGGCCTCGGGAACGCCGTCGCCGGGTGCGACCTCCAGCGCCGCGTCGTCGCCGTCGTGCCGGCGCAGCACCAGGCGCTCGCGCTCGACGTCGAGCAGCAGTATGCCCGCGGTGCCGAACAGGCGGATGTCGAGCTGGAAGCCGCTGCCCTTCGGCACGGTCGCGGAGCCCGAAATCGCTCCAGTTGCACCGTTGGCGAACCTCACGATGGCCGCGTCGTAGTAGTCCACGTTCGCGGGCGAGAGGCCGGCAACGGCAGAAACCTGGTGCGGCGCGAGTTCGTTGGTCACAAACGAAAGCAGCCCGAGCGCGTGGGTCAACTGGCCCCAGCCGTAGCCGCCGGCGGCGCCCGGCGTCGCCCAGGTGGAGGGCGGCGGGCGGAACAGGTGGTCGGCGGTTTCCAGCATCGGCTCGCCGGCGAACAGATCGGTGAGCGGCGAGGCCATCTGACAGACCACGTGCCGGATTTCGCCGAGCCGCCCGGCGTGCACCCATTCCCGCGCGGTCGCGGCGAAGGGCCGAAAATTCCAGGCGTGCGGCACCATGAAGCCGAGACCGCGACGTGCCGCCTCCGCCTGGATGCGCCGCGCGTCGGCGGCGCTGGTGGCGGCGGGTTTCTCCACCAGCACGTGGCAGCCGGCTGCGAGGGCCAACAGCGCGTGCTCGGCGTGGCGCGTGTGCGGGGAGGCGACGATCACCCCGTCCAGCCGGTTTTCCGCGAGCATTTTTTCGGGGTTTTCGCTGCCGTACGGGATCGCGAAATTTTGCAGCAGCGTCTGCAATTCCGCGGCGCCGAGCCGACTGACCGCGACGAGATCGGCATCCGGGTGCGCCTGGAGCACCGGAATATGGCTGAACGCCGCCCACCAGCCGGCGCCGATGATGCCGATGCGTGCGGTCATTCTTTCTCCCCGTGTTCCCCGTGCTTGCGCGGGTTCCGTGTAGGCTGGCGCCGGACGGGCAGGCAAGAGCGAGACATGGACCAGGCTGAGGGCGACCATCGCGCGGCGCTGCAACGCTTCGCCGGCTTCGTGGCCACGCTCGGCCGCGGCCCCGGCCGCTCGCGGGCGCTGACGCGGGCGGAGGCGCGCGAGGCAATGGCGATGGTGCTGGCCGGGCAGGCCGACCCGCATCAGGTCGGCGCGTTCCTGATGCTGCTGCGCTACCGGGGCGAGGACCCGGACGAACTCTCCGGCATCGTCGAGGCGGTGCGCGAGGCGGCCGGACTGCCTTTCCCCGGACTTGCCGCCGATCTCGACTGGCCGTCCTACGGCTCCGGCAAAACCCGCGGGGCGCCGTGGTTCCTGCTCGCGGCCCTGGCGCTCGCGCGGGCCGGCGTGCGGGTGCTGATGCACGGGACGAACAGTTTTCTCGATCGGCGTTTCTGCGGGCAGGCGCTGTCGGTGCTTGGGATGGCCCGGCGGAAGGCCTGGCCGACGCAGCCGAAAGGCTGGATGCGGAGAATTTCGCCTACCTGCCGCTGCGGGCCATTTCGCCGAAAAATTCGATGCGTTGCTGGAGTTGCGAAAACTGTTCGGCCTGCGCTCGCCGGTGAACACCGCGGCGCGGCTGCTCGACCCCGGCCAGGCCGGCGCCGGCGTCGACGGCGTGTTCCATCCGCCGTACATCGCGGTGCACCTCGGCGTCGCAGAAGTGCTGCGTCGGCCGCGCCTGCTGGTGCTGAAGGGCGCCGGCGGCGAAGCGGAACGGACACCGGCCAAACCGGCCACGGCGCATCTGTGGGACGGCGCCGCCCGGCAAGAGTTTTCCCTCCGTTCTGTCGACCTGGCGCCGGCCGAGCCGACGACGGAAACACTTGCGACGTTTGCGCAGGTCTGGCGCGGCGAGGCGGCGCCGCCGCGCGTGCTGGCAACCGTCCTGGCGACCATCGAACTGGGGTTGATGGCCCTCGGCCGTGCGGGATGTGCCGAGACGATCTGGCGCGGGCGCCGCGCAACGTGACCCCGAACGAAGGGGCGGCCACCTCGCGGCGGCCGCCCTGTGCGTTCAACGCCGCGCGATCAAGGCGTCGTCTGGTAGGTCGTGGTGGTCGACGATTGCGGCGCAGGCGCCATCGGCTGCTGCGTCGTGGTCGTCTGCGTCGTCGTAGTCGTGGTCTGCGAGGCCTCGGGCGTGGAGCAGGCTGCGACCAGCGCCGTCATCCCCGCCAGGGCTGCGATCGGCAGCAGCCGGGCGCGCATGGATTTCATCGGATTTCTTCCTGTTTCATGCCGCTAGTCGGTCGTCGTCGTGGTGGAGCGCGTCGTGGTGGTCGTGGTCTGCATCGGCGGCGGCGGCGGGACCGTGGTCGTCGTGGTCTTCTGGTCGACCACGCCGTTGCCGTTTGATAGGTCGTCTCGCTCGAACTGCTCTGCGAGCCGTCCGGGTTCACCGACCGCTGGGTCTCGGTCGTGGCGAGGCTGCCCGGAGGCGGGGCGACGATGGTCGCGGGCGGCGGCGCCGACGGCACCACGACGACATTCGGGCGGCGGGCGCGGGCGCAGGCGTGATGATGGTGGTGTTCTGCGCGAAGGCGGCGCTGGCGCTCAGTCCTAGCGCGAAGGCGCCGGCCGTGAGGATCTTGTTCATTGCACAATCTCCAGATACCAAATCGCTGGGCCGAAGCGCCCAAACTCGCCCCGATGAAATAAGTCTGCGGGACAATCGGCAGCAGGCATCAAGCCATTTTTACCGATTTCATCCGGTTGATACTCCTTCGGCGACAATTGAGTATTTTTTACCGGCGCATGGAACCCTGCCGCACCGCGGAATTCCGGCATCGTCTCATCGTTGTTATTCGTCCCGTTCGCCCGGCGCGTGCCGCAGCCCGGCAAACTGTTCCGCTTCGTGGCCGAACCGCAAAGCCCGAGAGCTGCCGCATGTTCGTCATCATCGACGAACGTCGGCGCGTGGCGGAAACCGAACCCGCGCGCCCAAAGCCCGTTCCCGGACGCTGGCCAGACGTGGCGCCGACAGGGCTTCACTTTCCCCCCCGTATTCGCTTTCCTCGCAGCAACGCCGGAGGGCCGCAACCACATGATCACGCATGACGTCCGGGTGCATCCGGAGAAGGACCGGCTGCCGCGCGCGCAGCAGCTCGCGTGGAAGATCGCCGAGGTGGCCGCCGACAAGGTGCCAGTCGCGGCCGACGTCGCCGAGATGATCGTCAACCGCGTGATCGACAACGCCTCGGTCGCGATCGCTGCGATCAATCGCCGGCCGGTCACCTCGGCGCGCACCCAGGCGCTGGCGCATCCGCGGGCCGGCGGCGCGACCGTGTTCGGCTGCGGGCCGGAGGTGCGCGTGCATGCCGAATGGGCCGCGTGGGCGAACGGCACGGCGGTGCGCGAGCTCGACTATCACGACACGTTCCTGGCCGCCGAATACAGCCATCCCGGCGACAATATCCCGCCGATCCTGGCGACGGCGCAGCAGACCGGGCGCAGCGGCGCGGAGCTGGTCCGCGGCATCGCCACCGGCTACGAAATCCAGGTCAACCTGGTGCGCGCGATCTGCCTGCATAAGCACAAGATCGACCATGTCGCGCATCTCGGCCCCTCCGCCGCCGCCGGCATCGGCACGCTGCTCGGGCTTGCCCCAGACGTGATCTACCAGGCCGTGCAGCAGGCGCTGCACGTGACCACGTCGACGCGGCAGAGCCGCAAGGGCGAAATCAGCTCGTGGAAGGCGTATGCGCCGTCGCACGCCGGCAAGCTGGCGATCGAGGCGGTCGATCGCGCGATGCTCGGCGAGGGTGCGCCGAGCCCGATCTATGAAGGCGAGGACAGCGTGATCGCCTGGATGCTGGACGGCAAGGACGCGCATGTACCGCGTGCCGCTGCCGGCGCCGGGCGAGGCCAAGCGCGCGATCCTCGATACCTACACGAAGGAGCACTCCGCCGAGTACCAGAGCCAGGCGCTGATCGATCTCGCGTTCCGCATGGGCAAGCGCGTGACGGAACTGGGACGACGTGCGGGACGTGCTGATCGAGACCAGCCATCACACCCACTACGTGATCGGCACCGGCGCCAACGATCCGCAGAAATTCGATCCCGACGGCGTCGCGCGAGACGCTGGACCACTCGATCATGTACATCGTGGCCGTGGCCTTGCAGGACGGCGCGTGGCATCACGTGCGCAGCTATCTGCCGGAGCGCGCGCAACGGCCGGACACGGTGCGCGCTGTGGAACAAGATCCGCACCGTCGAGGATCCGAGATGGACGGCGCGCTACCATTCCGAGGATCCGGACGTGAAGGCGTTCGGCGGCCGCATCGTGATTACGCTGCGGGACGGCAGCGTGATCGCCGACGAACTCGCGGTCGCGAATGCGCACACGCTGGGCGCGACGCCGTGGCAGCGGGCCGACTACGTGCGCAAGTTTCGACCTTGACCGAGGGCATTCTCGACGCCGGCCGAGGCGCGGCGCTTCCTCGATGTCGCGCAGCGGCTGCCGACGTTGCAGCCCGACGAGCTGCGGGCCTGACGATCGCGTTGCCGACGGGGACTTGGCGAGAGCGAGCGCAGCGGAATTTTCGGATGGCCGGCGTGATGGTTGCGGAACGGCCGTCATCCGGCGCAAGCCGCGATCCAACGGGCGGCCGCCTGGATTCCGGCTTTGACCGGAATGACGTGAAACGGGAGCAAGTGTGATGAACGAGACAGCGACTGCACCAAAACCAAAAAAATCGGTCGCGCTGTCCGGCGTCGTCGCCGGCAACACGGCGCTGTGCACGGTCGGACGCACCGGCAACGATCTGCACTATCGCGGCTACGACATTCTCGATGTCGCCGAGACCTGCGAGTTCGAGGAAATCGCCTATCTTTTGGTGCATGGCGCCCTGCCGACCTTGGCCGAACTGACGGCATACAAGACAAAGCTGAAGTCGCTGCGCGGCATTCCAGCGGCCGTGAAGACGGTGCTGGAAGCGCTGCCGGCGTCCACACACCCGATGGACGTGATGCGCACCGGCGTCTCGGCACTCGGCTGCGTGCTGCCGGAGCGCGACGACCACAACCATCCCGGCGCGCGCGACATCGCCGACCGGCTGATGGCCTGTCTCGGCTCGGTGCTGCTGTACTGGCACCACTATGCGCAGAACGGAAGGCGCATCGAGGTCGAGACCGACGACGACAGCATCGGCGGCCATTTCCTGCACCTGCTGCACGGCAAGGCGCCAAAACCCTCGTGGGTGCGGGCGATGCACACCTCGCTCATTCTCTACGCCGAGCACGAGTTCAATGCCTCGACCTTTGCCTGCACGGGTCATCGCCGGCACCGGCTCGGATTTCTACTCGGCGATCACCGGCGGCATCGGCGCGCTGCGCGGGCCCGAAGCATGGCGGCGCCAACGAGGTCGCGTTTGAAATCCAGAAGCGCTACGCGACACCCGACGAGGCCGAGGCCGACATCCGTCGGCGCGTAGACGCCAAGGAAGTGATCATCGGCTTCGGCCACCCGGTCTACACGATCGCCGACCCGCGCAACGTGGTCATCAAGCGCGTCGCGCACGCGCTGTCGGAAGAGGCCGGCGACACCAAGATGTTTGCCATCGCCGAACGCATCGAGACGGTGATGGGGGAGGCGAAGAAGATGTTCCCGAACCTCGACTGGTTCAGCGCGGTCGTCCTATCACATGATGGGCGTGCCGACCGCGATGTTCACGCCGCTGTTCGTGATCTCGCGCACCTCCGGCTGGAGCGCGCATGTGATCGAGCAGCGCATCGACGGCAAGATCATCCGACCGAACGGCCAATTACACCGGCCCGGAAAACCTGCCGTTCGTGCCGCTTGCCCAGCGCCACTGAAGGATTTTCTCCCATGACCTACCTTGTCGCCGCTGATCTGCCGACGAGCCCGCCGGCGACCGCTTCCGCCGGCTGGTCGAGCGCGGCGGCATTCTGCAGCTTCCCGGCGCGCATAACGGCCAGGCGGCGCTGCAGGCGCGGGCTGCGGGGTTCGAGGCAGCTGTATCTCTCGGGCGCGGCGATGACCGCCTCGCATGGGCCTGCCCGACCTCGGCGTCATCACGGTCGACGAGGTCTGCTTCTTCATCCGGCAGGTCGCGCGCGCCTCCGGCCTGCCGGTTCTGGTCGACGGCGACACCGGCTATGGCGAGGCGCTGAACGTGATGCACATGGTGCGCACGTTCGAGGATGCAGGCGCCGGCGCGGTCCACATCGAGGACCAGTTGCTGCCGAAGAAATGCGGCCATCTGAACGACAAGAAGCTGGCCGACGCGCACGACATGGCCGCCAAGGTCGCGGCGGCGCGCAAGGCCCGGCGCCATCTCTACATCATCGCCCGCACCGACGCGGCGGCGAGCGAGGGGATGGACGGCGCCGTCGCCCGCGCCAAGCTCTATATCGAGGCCGGCGCCGACGCGATCTTTCCCGAGGCCCTGACCAGCGCAGAGATGTTCCGCGAGTTCGCGCGACGGGTCGAGGCGCCGCTGCTCGCCAACATGACCGAGTTCGGCCGCACGCCGTTCTTCACCGCCGCCGAGTTCGAGGCGATGGGCTATCGGATGGTGATCTGGCCGGTCAGTTCCCTGCGCGTCGCCAACAAGGCGCAGGACGAGCTTTACGCGGCGATCCGTCGCGACGGCGGCGCGCATAACATGATCGACCGGATGCAGACCCGCGCGGAGCTGTACGCCACGATCGGCTACAGCGACTACGAGGCGCTCGACGCCTCGATCGTGACCACGGTGATCCCGACCGCGATGCCGCAAAGATAGGGGTGCAGGGGCCGCCGGCCCCTGCCGGGGTGCGGGGCGGCGCCCCGGCCTTGCCTTGACCGTCGTGCCGCGCCAGCATCGGCGGATGATTGCGCCCGACCCCGTCACCGTCGCGGTGTTGCAGAGCCGCCTGAACGCCATCGCCGAGGAGATGGGTGAGGCGATGCTGCGCACCTCCTATTCGCAGATCCTGAACTCGTCCCGCGACTTCTCCATCGGCCTGCTGGACGGCCATGCGCGGCTGGTGGCGCAGGCCGACCACATTCCGGTGCATGTCGGCGCGCTGCCATGGGCGGTTCGCGCCCTTGCCGCCGTGTTCCCGCGGCCCGCGCCGGGCGACGTGTTCATGCTCAACGATCCGTACCACGGTGGCAGCCACCTGCCGGATCTGACCGCGTTCGTCCCGGTGCTGTCCGACGGCGCGCTGCTGTTCTGGTCGGTGGTGCGCGCGCATCAGAGCGACATCGGCGGCGCCACGCATGGCGGCTACAACGCCGGCGCCACCGAGATCTTCCAGGAAGGGCTGCGCGTCCCGCCGATCCGGCTCACCGAGAGCGGCGTGCTGCGCGCCGACCTGATCGACCTGCTGGCGCTCAACGTGCGCCATCCTCGCGACTTTCGCGGCGACCTCGCGGCGATGATCGGGGCGGCCCGGCTCGGCGAGAAGCGTCTGGCGGCAGCGCTGGCCGAGTTCGGCGCGGCGACGGTGCGTGATGCCGTCGACGCAATGCTGGACGGCGCGGAGCGGCATGCCCGCGCGATCGTCGCCGAATGGGCCGATGGCACGTACGAGGGCACGGCGCTGCTCGACGACGACGGCCACGGCACCGAGGACATCGCCATCCGCGCCCGCGTTACCGTGGCCGGCAGCGACGTGACGGTGGACCTCACCGGCTCCGACCGGCAGGTGCGAGGCTTCGTCAATTCCTCGCACGCGAACATGCAGTCCGCGGTCGCGATGGCGTTCGCCTACCTGCTCGACCCCGATTGCCCGCGCAACGAAGGCGCGTTCCGGCCGCTGCGTGTCGTGGCGCGGCCCGGCACCATCGTCTGGGCAGAGGAGGGCGCCCCGGTCACGCTCTGCACCAGCCACTGCTCCAACGAGATCGTCGAGGCGATCATCGTGGCGCTCGCCGCGGCCTGCCCGGAGCGCGCGATGGGCGGCTGGGGCCGGCGGTTCCGGGTGGCGCTGGAGGGGCGCAACCCGCGCACCGGGCGGCGCTTCATCTGGCACCTGTTCCACGCCCGGCCCGGCGGCGGCGCCTCCGCGGCCGGCGACGGCTGGCCTGCCGCCGGGGAGTGGCACTCGGTCGGGGGCATCAAGTTCGGCAGCGTCGAAGTGGCGGAAGCGCGCTTTCCGCTGCACTTCGAGCACCACGAATTCCGCTCGGGTTCCGGTGGCGCAGGAAAACATCGCGGCGGCGACGGCGGCGAACTGGTGCTGCGGCTGGAGACCGACGCGCCGGTGCTCGCCAACACCGCCGGCGAGGGCGTGCGCCACGGCGCGCGCGGCATCCTCGGCGGCGCGGACGGGGCGCCGCATCGGTACATGTTGGAAGCTCACGGCGCGCCGCCGCGCGCGCTACGCACCAAGGAGACCGGCGTCGTCATGCCGCCAGGCAGCCGGCTGCACGTGCTGGCCGGCGGCGGGGGTGGGTGGGGGATGCCTGGTGACGAAAGAAACTGAAGCCAAGGCGAGGGCGCTGCCCTCGACCCGGCAGGGGCCGGGCGGCCCCTGCACCCCAATTCTTAGAAATCCGATTGCAAAGGCTCCGCCTTTGCCGGGTCCAGGGCAGAGCCCTGGCCTTGTCAGCCTGTCATGACCTTTGCCATCGGCATCGACGTCGGCGGCACCTTCACCGACGTCGTCGCCGCGGACGCGGCGGGCGTGGTGACGTTCGCCAAGGCCGCAACGACGTCCGACCAGTCCGAGGGCGTGATCGAGGGGCTGCGGCTGCTGGCCGCACGGCTGGCGCTCGATCTGCCGGCGCTGCTGGCCGCCACCGATCACATCGTCCACGGCACGACCGTCGCGACCAACGCGCTGCTCGAAGGCAAAACCGCGCGCGTCGGCATGCTCGTAACCGAGGGCCACCGCGATGTCATCGAGATGCGCGAGGGCCTGAAGCCCGACCGCTACGACCTCCGCCTGCCGCCGCCACGCGACCAGGTGCCGCGCCGGCTGCGGCTGCCGGTGCGCGAACGCATCCGCGCCGACGGCAGCATCGAAACGCCGCTCGACCAGACGTCGCTGGCGGCCGCGCTCGATGTGCTGGCGGGCGAGGCGGTCGAGGCGGTCGCCGTCTGCTTCCTGCACTCCTGGCGCAATCCCGACCACGAACGGGAAGCGGCGGAGGCGGCACGGGCGCGCCTGCCGGGGGCGTTCGTCACGGCGAGCCACGCGGTGCTGCCCGAGATCAAGGAATTCGAACGCTTCGGCACCACAGTCGCCAACGCCGCGGTCGGCCCGGTCGGTACGCCGCTATCTGGAGCGCCTGCAGGCCGGCCTGGGCCGCGCGGGCTTTGCCGGCCCGTTGCTGGTGATGTTTTCGCACGGCGGCGTCGGGCGGGTCGAAGAAGCGGTGCGGCTGGCGGCCGGAACGGCGCTCTCCGGTCCCGCCGGCGGCGTTGCGGCGGCGCTGGCGCTGGCGTGGCAGGGCATCGGCGACGATCTGATCAGCTTCGACATGGGCGGCACCAGCACCGACATCGCGCTGGTGCAGGGCGGGCGGCCGTTCCTGTCCGCCGCTCGCGGGGTCGGTGCCGCCCGCATCGCGCTGCCGAGCCTGGAGATCGTCACGCTCGGCGCCGGCGGCGGCTCGGTCGCCGAGGTCGGCCGCGGCGGCCTGCTGCAGGTCGGGCCGGAAAGCGCCGGCGCCGACCCCGGGCCGGCCTGCTACGGGTTTGGCGGCGACCGCGCGACCGTGACCGATGCCAATCTCGTGCTTGGCTACCTCGATCCGGCCGCGTTCCTCGGCGGCGCGCGACGCCTGGACGCGCCGGCCGCGCTGCGGGCGGTCGCACGCCTCGCCGAGCGCCTCGGCCTCGATCCGGTCGCCGCCGCGGCCGGCATCCATCGCGTGGTCAACGCCCGCATGGCGGACGGGATGCGGGTCGCCACCGTCCGGCGCGGCGTCGATCCGCGCGGCTTTGTGCTGATCGCGTTCGGCGGTGCCGCCGGGCTGCACGTCGCATCGGTTGCCGCCGAGCTTGGCATCGGGCGCGTGTGCGTGCCGGTCGAGGCCGCCGTGCTGTCCGCCTGGGGGATGCTCAACACCGACCTGCGCATCGAGCTGAGCCGCAGCCTGTCGCAGCAGGGCGGCATCGACACCGCGGCGCTGCACGCGGCGTTCGCGGCGATGGCGGCGGAGGGACGCGACCGGCTGGCCTGGTTTCCCGGCGAGGTCGCGGAGCGGCGCCGGGCCGACATGCGCTATGGAGAGCAGGTCTATGCGATCGAGGTGCCGCTCGACGAGCTGGACTGGTCCTCCGCGGACCTCGCGCAGCGCATCGCGGCGGCGTTTCATGGCCGGCATGAGGCGCTGTTCACCTACGCGCTGCGCGACCAGGAGGTCGTGCCGGTGAACGCCCGCCTGTCCGTCGCCGGCCGGCTGCCGCCGCTGGCGGTGCGCGAGCGGCCCGAGCATGCGCCCCAGGTTCCGGGGTCGCGGCGCGTGCATCTCGGCGAATGGCGCGACGTGCCGCTGTATCGGTTCGACCTGCTGGCGCCGGGCCAAACTCTGGCCGGTCCAGCCTTGGTGGAATCCGACAGCACGACCGTCCTGCTGCGCGCAGGCGATGCCGCGCGGTTCGATCGGCGCGGATGGCTGGACATCGCGGTCGCCCCCGGCCTCGCCGGCTGAGGCGGCGCCGCGCACCTCAGAACAGCGAGAGCTGGGCTTCGGCGACGCCGCGGCGCGGGTCGACGGGTGGCGTGAACGCGGTGCAGTCGAGTTCCGGCCGGTCCTGCAGCGCGAACTGGCGCGCCGCGCGCTCGAAGCGGCGCGCCAGCAGGTCGGCGTAGGCGCCGGTGCCGCTCATGCGCTGGCCGTATTTCGCATCGTTGAGCGCGCCGGCCCGGGTTTCCCGCACCAGGTCGAGCACGTGGCGGGCACGGTCCGGAAAGTGCCGGTGCAGCCAGTCCTCGAAGATCTGCTTGAGCTCGTGCGGCAGCCGCAGCAGCACATACCCCGCGGTGACCGGCGCCCGCCTTGGCCGACGCCTCGAGAATCTTCTCGAGTTCCGCGTCGTTCATGCCCGGGATCATCGGCGCCGCGAGCACGCCGACCGGAACGCCGGCGCGCGCCAGTTGCTCGACCGCCTGCAGCCGCCGCGCCGGCGCCGGCGCGCGCGGCTCCATCACCCGGGCGAGCGCACCGTCCAGCGTGGTGACGGAGATCCACACGCGCACGAGCTTGCGGCTCGCCATGTCGCGCAGGATGTCGAGGTCGCGCACCACGCCTGCCGATTTGGTGACGATGCTGAGCGGATGGCTGAACCGGTCGAGCACGCCGAGCACCGCGCGGGTGAGTTTCAGCGTGCGCTCCACCGGCTGGTACGGATCGGTGTTGGAGCCGAGCGCCAGCGGCCGCGCCACGTATCCCGGTTTTCTCAGTTCCTTTTCGAGCAACTCGGCGACGTCGGGCTTGAACAGCAGCTTGGTCTCGAAGTCGAGGCCCGGCGAGTAGCCCAGATAGGCGTGGGTCGGCCGCGCGTAGCAGTAGACGCAGCCGTGCTCGCAGCCGCGATACGGGTTGACGGCGCGGTCGAAGCCGATGTCCGGGCTCTGGTTGTAGGCGATCACGCTACGCGAGGCGTCGCGCGTCAGCGTCGTCGGCAGCGGCGGCAACTCGGCGAAATCGGCGTCCAGCGTCGCCCAGCCGTCGTCGAAAGGGGCCTGCTCCTGGTGCTCGAACCGGTTCGGCGGATTGATCGCGGCGCCGCGGCCCTTTCGCGTCGGCGGCATCGGCTCGGCCGGCATAACGACCGGCGGCGTCGCTTGCGACGGGCGCGCGGGCGGGGCGCCACGGGCGCGACGCGCCCGAGACCCCGGCGGCGGCTCCGGCGTGCCGGCCCGGGCGAGCGCGTCCAGGGCGTCGGGGTCGATTTCCCGGACATACTCCCCCGCGCCGCCGGGGCTGCGGAACTGCATCCCATCCATGATTATGTTCCCTGTCCGTTCGCGTGCTACCCTGGCATCACGCGCGCGGCCGGTCAAGAACATTATGGGAACTTTGTGTTGAAGCGAGCGCAACAGGCGGAGGGCGCCGCTGCGGCGTCGGGGCCACATCCATGTGCGACGGAGGGACCGATGGCAGAAGCACTTCTCGAGGCGAGCGACCCGGGCCGGGCGGCACATTCGCTCGCGTTCGACTGGCCCGCGATTTCAGCGGACCTCGACACGCAAGGCTGGGCGATCCTGACGAAATTGCTGGGCGACGCCGAGTGCGAGGAAACCGCGAACCTCTACCGACAGCCAGAAAACTTCCGCAGCCATGTCGTGATGGCGCGGCACGGCTTCGGGCGCGGCGAATACCGCTATTTCGCCTATCCGCTGCCGCCGCTCGTGCAGGAATTGCGCACGGCCCTCTATCCGCTGCTCGCGCCGATCGCCAACCGCTGGCACGAGCGGCTTGGCGATCGACGTGCGCTTTCCCGCCGATCACGCCGCCTTCGTCGAGCGCTGCCATCGCGCCGGCCAGACGCGACCGACGCCGCTGCTGCTGCAATACGGCGAGGGCGACTATAACTGCCTGCATCAGGATCTGTACGGCGAGCACGTTTTTCCGTTGCAGGTCGCCGTGCTGCTGTCGCAGCCGGGCGAGGATTTCGACGGCGGCGAGTTCGTGCTGGTCGAGCAGCGGCCGCGCATGCAGTCGCGCGCTGCGGTCGTGCCGCTGGGCACGCGGCGATGCGGTGGTGTTCGCGGTGAATTCTCGCCCGGTGACGCGGCACGCGCGGCGACTATCGCGTCAACATGCGGCACGGCGTCAGCGGGCTTCGCGCCGGGCACCGGCATACGCTCGGCGTGATCTTCCACGATGCCAAGTAGCAGAGCGGGCCTACGCCTTCAGATGCTCCTGCAGCCGCGGCATCAGCTCGACGAGGTTGCAGGGCCGATGCCGGTTGTCGAGCTGCGAGACAAGAATGTCGTCCCAGGCGTCCTTGACCGCGCCGGTGCTGCCCGGCAGCGCAAACAGGTAGGTGCCGCCGGCAACTCCGCCGAGCGCACGCGACTGCATGGTCGACGTGCCGATCTTCTGGTAGCTCAGCATGCGGAACAGCTCGCCGAAGCCCTCGATGCGCTTTTCCAGCACGCGGTCGAACGCTTCCGGCGTCACATCGCGCCCGGTGATGCCGGTGCCGCCGGTGGTGATCACGACGTCGATTTTCGCGCCGGCGATCCAGCCGCGCAGCAGAATTTCGATGGCGTCCGCATCGTCTTTTTCGATCGCGCGCGCCGCCACGCGGTGCCCGGCGGCCTCGATGCGCGCGGCCAGCGCGTCGCCCGAGGTGTCGTTCGCCGCGGTGCGCGTATCGGACACCGTGAGCACGGCGATGTTGACCGCGATGAATTTTCGTCCCTCGTCGATCCGCGCCATCCGCAAAACCTCCAGCCCGCGACGGCTCAGTGCAACTGCACCGATACGCTCCGCGGCGGCTCGTAGGCACGGTAGCGCGGCCACAATCCGCCGGCCAGTTCGTCGAGGCTGGTCGTCGGCAGATGCAAGAGCGACGCGTAGATCCAGGTGTAGGTCAATACCCGCGGCACGTGCCGCCGCGTCTCGTCCACCGGGATCGCCTCGATGAACAGCAGCGGGTCGCCCTCGTCGCGGATCTGCGAGGCCCAGTGTGCGAAATTGGCCGGCCCCGCGTTGTACGCGGCGAGCAGCCGGATCAGGTTGCCGCCCACGGCGTCGAGCCCGGCCAGATACGCGAGATAGCGCTGGCCGAGATCGAGGTTCACCGCCGGGTCGCGCAGTTGCGAGCGGAACCGGCGCGAGCGCGGGCGGCCGACGATGAAGCTCGCGGTTTCCGGCATGATCTGCAGCAGCCCGCGCGCGCCGGCCGGCGAGACCAGGTCGGCGTCGAAGTTCGATTCGGTTCGCGCGAGCCCGTAGACCATCGCCGGGTCGACGTGAAAACCGCCCTCGGGGCGCAGCCGCGGCACCGGGAAGCGCAGGCCCGCGCGCGGCCGCCCGTCGCCGGCGGCGAGCATGTCGGCGTATTGCATGGCGAGGTCGGGCAGGTTGCCTTGCTCGGCGACCAGCATCAGCGCGCGCGCGAGCGGCCGGAACTGCAGGGCCTCGGGCCACAACGAGCGCAACTCGGCGGCTGCGCGCTCCGGCTGGTCCAGTTGCAGCAGGGCGAAGGCGCGCATGCCTGCCGGCGTCGCGGCGACCGCGTCGATGTCCGCCTCGCCCAGCGTTTCCCGCTCGCCCGGCCGGACCCGGCTGACGCCGATCGGCAGGCCGAGCGCGCGCCGCGCGATCAGCCCGTAGAAGGTCCGCGGCTGTGCCGCCGCGCGGGCGAGCCAGACCTGTCCGGCGGCGGCGTCGCCGGCGCGCAGATGGGCGCGGGCCGCCCAGAACGCGGCCCCGGCCTTGAGCGCGGGCGTCGTGATCTCGGCCCGCCAGGCCGCCGCAAACATCGCCGCCGCCTCGGGGGCGCGGCCGAGCCGCCACGCGGCGAGCCCGGCCTGGTAGCCGGCGATGGCGGCATGCTCGCAACGCCCCGGCGCGCCGGGGCGGCACGGATGCACGCCGCCGGCGGCGAGCCCGAACGCTTCGTCGTCGCGGTTCTGGGCGAACAGGATTTGCGCCGCCTCGCCGCGCAGTTGCGCGGCATAGCCGGGCGTGAGGCCGCGGGTATGGGTGAGCAGGCGCACCACGCCGGAGGGGCCGCGCGCCCGCGCCGCCTCCCACACCGCGCGGTCGAGCGCCGGGTTGCGCACCAGCGCCGTCGCGTCCGGCTCGGTCTCCTCGGGCACCGGCACGGTCGGCTCCACGGCGGAAGCGGCGGCTTGCGGCAGCGGCGGCGCCTTGTCGCCGCGCGGCATCCGCAGCACCAGCAGTCCGTGGATGGCGCGCGCGTCCGGCAGGTCGGCGAACCGGTCGAGCCAGTCGCGCAACTGGTCGGCGCTGGGCCGGGTGTACGGGCCGAGATAGCGCTGCGCCAGGATGTGGCCGAGCATCGCCTCGCTGAGCGGCGAGGCGGTGTCGAGCCAGGCGGTCTCGCGCAGCGCCGCGGGGATGTCGCCGCGCGCCTGCAGCGCGAAGATGCGGCGCAGCTTGGCCGCCTCGCTCGGTGCCAGGGGCTGCGGCAGCGCGACCTCGGCGCCGCTCGGGGCGGACAGCCGCGGGATCGCGAGCGCGGTGTCGTCGCCGACGGGCTGGGTGCCTGGTCCGCCGACCTGCGCGACTGCCTCGATCGGGTTGGCCCCGGCGAGCAGCGCTGCCCCGGCGAGGAAGGCCGTGGCGGCAGGGAGGCGGACCAGCGTGTGGCCAATCCCTCTCATGCCGCCCCCCTACCGGGGGCCACCCTGAGACGCAACCCTGGGCGCCGAGACGAATCTTAAAGTTTAGTTGATGCCCACAATCATCAGTAGGTTACCTGCCGATTCGCAACTCATTTTCGGTCAAGATTCGTCGAGCGTGCGCCGCAACAACAGCAGATCGGCCCAGGCGTCGCGCTTGGCGCCGGGGGTACGCAGCAGGTAGGCGGGGTGCAGCATCGGCAGCGCCGGCACCGGCGCGGGCAGACCGGGGATGCTCGCCTCGATCCATTTGCCGCGCAGCTTGGTGATGCCGAGGCTGCCGCCGAGCACCGCGCGCGCCGCCATCGAGCCAAGTAGCACGAGGTGGCGCGGCTGGGCGAGGGCGATGTGGCGCAGCAGGAACGGCAGGCAGGTCAGCACCTCGGTGTCGGTCGGGTTGCGGTTGCCGGGCGGGCGCCACGGAATGAGGTTGGTGATCAGGAATTTGCTGCGGTCGAGCCCGATGCTCGCGAGCATGCGGTCGAGCAGCTGGCCGGACGGGCCGACGAACGGCAGGCCGGCGCGGTCCTCCTCGGCGCCGGGGCCTTCGCCGACGAACATCAGGCCGGCCGCCGGGTTGCCGTCGGCGAACACCAGGTTGGTGGCGGTGGTCGACAGAGCGCAGCCTTCGAAGCCGGCCAGGGCGTCGCGCAATTCGGCAAGGGTTTGCGCGGCGGCCGCGACCTCCTGCGCGCGCTGCGCGGGGGCGGGTTGCACCCGTGGGGTCGCGGGCTGCACCTGCGGGCGCACGACCGCTGGCGCCGGCGGTGGCACCTTTGGCCGCACGGCGAAACGGTCGAGCGGCGCCTCCGCCAGCGCCTCGTCGGCGCCGTATTCGAGGTGCAGCCGCAGGGCCGAGAGCGCGTCCATGCCGGCAGCATCGCCTTGCGCGGTCATTTTGCGCAACCGCTGCGATCCCCGTAGTGTGCGCCGCGATCCGGCAGGGGTGGGGCATGTCCGAAGGCGGCGCGCGCGAAACGATGGAGTTCGACGTGGTGGTGGTCGGCGCCGGCCCCGCCGGCCTCGCCGCCGCGATCCGGCTCAAGCAGCTATCTCCGGAGTTCACCGTCTGCGTCGTCGAGAAGGGCGGAGAAGTTGGCGCGCATATCCTGTCCGGTGCGGTGATCGAGCCGCGCGCGCTCGACGAACTGCTGCCGGACTGGCGCGACAATGATTCTCCCCTCACCACGCCGGCCGGCGAGGATTTTTTTCTGTATTTGACCGCGACCAAGGCGTATCGGCTGCCGACGCCACCGCAGTTGAAGAACCACGGAAATTATGTCGGCAGCCTGGGCAACCTGGTGCGCTGGCTGGGGCGGCAGGCGGAGGCGCTGGGCGTCGAGATCTACCCCGGGTTCGCCGCCGCCGAGGTGCTGGAGGACGAGGGCCGCGTGGTCGGCGTCGCCACCGGAGACATGGGGATTTCCCGGAATGGCGAGCCCGGCGCGAATTTCCAGCGCGGCATGGAACTGCGGGCGCCCTACACGATCTTCGCCGAGGGCTGCCGTGGGTCGCTCACAAAACGCCTGATCGAACGCTTTGCCCTGCGCGCCGGCCGTGGGCCGCAGACCTATGGCATCGGCATCAAGGAACTGTGGGAGATCCCGAAGGAAAACCACCGGCCCGGCCTGATCGAGCACACCGTCGGCTGGCCGACCGACCGCGACACCTATGCTGGTTCTTTTCTTTACCACTGGGGCGACGCTTTTGTTTCGTACGGTTTTGTGGTCGGGCTCGACTACAAAAACCCGTGGCTGTCGCCGTTTGAGGAGATGCAGCGGCTGAAGACCCATCCGCACATGAAAAAGCATTTCGCGGGCGGGCGGCGGATCGCCTATGGCGCGCGGGCGATCAGCGAGGGCGGGTTCCAGGCGATCCCGCGACTGACGTTTCCGGGCGGCTGCCTGGTCGGTGACACCGCGGGGTTTCTGAATTTGCCGAAGATCAAGGGCACGCATGCGGCGATGAAGTCCGGCATGCTGGCGGCCGAGGCGGTGGCGGAGGCGCTGTCCGGCGCGCGGCCGGCCGAACCTTCCGACTATGAAGCGAAGTTTCGCGCCTCCTGGCTGTGCAAGGAACTGCATGCGGTGCGCAACGTCCGCCCGGGGTTTGCCCGTTTCGGCATGTGGGGTGGGTTTGCCTATGCCGCTCTCGACACGGTGCTGCTGCGCGGGCGCGCGCCGTGGACGCTGAAGCACCGCCATCCCGACAACGACGGCATGCAGGACGCCGCGACCGCGCCGCGCATCGACTACCCGAAACCGGACGGGGTGCTGACGTTCGACCGGCTGTCCTCGGTGTTCATCAGCAACACCAACCACGAGGAGAACCAGCCGGTGCACCTGCATCTGCGCGACCCGGCGCGGGCGATCTCGGTCAATTTTGACCGTTATCGCAGCCCGGAAAGCCGCTATTGCCCGGCCGGGGTGTACGAGATCGTAGGGGCGGATGAAGGCAAACCGGCGCTGCAGATCAACGCGCAGAACTGCGTGCACTGCAAGACCTGCGACATCAAGGACCCGACGCAGAACATCGACTGGGTGACGCCGGAGGGCGGCGGCGGGCCGAACTATCCCGGAGGGATGTAGGGTGGGTTGCCCTTGCAACCCACCCTGAGCCGCGTCTCGAAGTGGTGGGTTGCAAGGGCAACCCACCCTACGAAGCCCCGCTCGCCAAACGCCGAGTGGTTCCGCTTGCTGTATCGCAGAATAGCCTACGCCGATCGCCTTCCCGGTTCGAAAATTCCGGGCGGCCCCCGCGCGAGCGGTCAGCGGCGGGTCGGGGTCAGCACAAGCGCCGCCCATCATGGCCGCGGGGATTGATGGGTGACGCAAGCGCTTACCCATTCTACGCCCTGCGCCTGCCGGGCCTGTATCAATGTGCAAGCGGATTGGTATAAGCGGCTCGGGTCAGGGGGCTGGCGTGGACGCATCCGGTTATCTCTACACGATCGCAACCGTCGGCATGACCTTCGCGGGACTGTCCGTGCTGACAATGATCCTTCGGCAGATGCTCGGGGGGCAACTGACCAAGTTCGACAGCTTCGTCGCGCGCACCTGGGTTCACCTGGGATTCATGGCAACGTTCGGCTCGATCCTGCCGCCGCTGTTGCTGTTGTTTGGCGCCTCGGCGCCGATCGCCTGGCGCGTTTCAAGCGGCGTCATGGCGGTCATTCTCGGGATCTGGACGCTGACGTTTCCGCGCCGTCGGCACGCGGTGAAGTCGACGCGGTTGCCGTTGCAGGTGGTGATATTCCTGCTGGCGATGGCGATCGCCGCGCTGGCCTTGGCGGCAAACGCAGTTGCTGTTGCCGGCGAGCTGTTGGCGGGCGTCTATGCCGCGGCGGTGACCGCGATACTGATGGGCGCCGGGATGTTGTTCCTGTTCACGTTCGTCTATTGGTATGAGGCGATCATCGGCGACGAGCAGACGGAATTGTAGGTCTGGAAGCGGCCCACGGGACTCGGCGCTGCCGCCGGCCGCGATTTTCGACAAGCCCGACCGACTTGGAGCGCCTGGTCGAGCCCGGCGATGACGCAAGAGGCTGATTCGCCATCATATTCGTCATGCGCGACGATAAGGACTGGTGCCGCGCTGAGGCGGCGCCGCGCGCCCCCGCTCAGCGGCGGGTCGGGGTCAGCACCACCTTCATGCAACTGTCGATGTCGAACGCCGTCGCCATCGCCTGGTCGACCTGGTCGAGCGGGAAGGCGTGGGTGACGAATTTTTCCAGCGGGAATTTCTTCTTGAATTTGTTCAGCAGCCGCATGCTGCCGACGTAGCCGGTCGGCGGGTGGTTGGTCATGCCCATCAGCCGGATCTGGTTGGCGAGCAGGTGGCGGTGCGGATTGATCGGGATGTCGCCGACATCGGCGAACACGCCGGCGACGACGTAGGTGCCGCCGCGCCTCGCCATCTCCAGTCCTTCCGGGATCGCCTCGGCCGCGCCCGTGCATTCGACGATCACGTCGGCGCCGCGCCCCTCGGTGAGGTCGCGCACCGCCTGCACGCGCTCCCGCTGCGTGGTGCCGTTCAGCGAAATGACGTCGTCGGCGCCGAACTCCCTGGCCATTTGCAGCCGCGGCTCGGAGCGATCGATCGCGATGATTTTTCCCGCGCCGAGGATGTGCGCCTTGAGCACGTGCAGCAGCCCCATCGGCCCGACACCCTGGATCAGCACGGTGGCGCCGGAGCCAAAACCCTCGCCGCCCATCGTGTAGTGTTCCTTGGCCTTGTCGAGATTGTAGGTGACGGTCATCAGCTCCGCCATCACGGCGATGCGCGTGTCCATGTCCTCCGGCACCTTGAACACGAACGCGTCGCGGCGGACGAAGATGTGGTCGGCCCAGCCGCCCATCAGGTGCGGCGCCTCGTCGCAGCAGAACGCATTGCCGTAGCCGCGGATGCTTTCGCACAGCGGAAAGCCGAAGGTGTTGCGGCAGTAATAGCATTTGCCGCACAGGATGTCGGGGCACATGACCACGCGGTCGCCGACCTCGAGCCGCGCGCCGGTGTATTCCAGCGAATGGGCGGCGGTGCGGCCGATCTCGGCGACCCGGCCGACGATCTCGTGGCCGGGGATGATCGGGAACGGCGTGTGGGATTCGGCCGGGGTTCCGGCGTACTGTACGGTCTCGCCGCGAAACGTGTGCTTGTCGGTGCCGCACAGGCCGCACATCTCCAGCGCGATGACGAGAGAAAAATCGTCGACCTCGGGGTAGGGGTAACGCCGGACCTCGAACCGGCCGGGCGCCGTCATCACCGCGGCGCTGACGCTGTTCTGGCGCATCATTGTCCCTCCCCCATCGCGGCCGCCAGCATTCCCGCTCGCGGCCTTCCAGTGCAAGCCCGCGGCGCTCCCTCGACACGCGCCGCCCCATCGGCTACTCCCGGCGCGCCGCAGCCGGCGTGGCCGGCACCAGCCGCCCGCCGGCACGTCCCAATCAATCACTTGTGAGCGAATTCACGGAAGCGGACTCGCCTCGACATCCTACCTGATGGCCTCGCCATCCTCGCGCTGATAAGGTTTTGCGATGCAATCTCCTGTCTCGTTTGGGCGCTCGGTGGTCCTGGCGCTGTCGCTGCTGTCGGCCTGTGCCGCGTCGGAGCCCTCCGGCGCCAGCAGCGGCGACACCCCGCCGGCAGCCCGGTCGGAGGGGCGGTACGAGCCCAACGGCGGGGCGGCCGCGTTCCTGGTCGGGCAATTCGCGGTGGCCGAGGGCGACCTCGGCTACGGCGCCGACGAGTTCATGAAGGCGCTGCGCAGCGACCCCGGCGACGCGGACATCCGCCAGCAGGCGTTCCTCGCGGCGCTGCTCGCGGGCCAGCCGGAGGCGGCGCGGCTGGCGGCGGAGGAGGGCAGCAACCCGGCCGCGAAACTGCTGCTCGGCGACCTCGCGGCGAGCCGCGGCGCCTGGGACCAGGCGGAGCGGCAGTTCTCGGCGCTGCCCAAGCAGGGCCTCACCGACATCCTGAAGTCGCTGCTGCTGGCCTGGACCGAGTTCGGCGCCGGGCGCTCGGACTCGACGCTGGCCGAGCAGCACCCGTACACCGACAACGAGCGGGTGCGCGCGATCTACACGTTCCACGACGCGCTGATCGCCGACCTCGCCGGCCGGGCGGCCGATGCCGGGCGGCTGTATGCCGCGGCGACGACCGAGTTCGGCGCGCCCAACCTCGACCTGGTGCGCGCCTACGCGAGCTGGCAGGCGCGCAACGGCCACGAGGCGGAGGCGCACAAGACGCTCGCGCAGCTCAACGGCATGGGCGACGAGCTGTCGATCGCGCTGCCGAGCCTGACGGCGGCGATCACCACGCGCCCGGTGCGCAACGCGACCGACGGGATCGCCGAGGTCTATCTGGCCTTCGCGGTGCTGCTGCGGCAGCAGGACGCGGGCGACTTCTCCAACGTGATGCTGCGGCTGGCGCTCGACCTGCGGCCCGACTTCACGGCGGCGCGGCTGGTCGCGGCGGAGGCGCTGGAGCAGGGCAAGCACCTCGACGAGGCGGTGGCGATGCTGGCGCCGGTGCCGGACACCGACCCGCTGCTGCCCTCGATCGAGCTGCGCCGCGCGGAGTTGCAGGACCGACTGGGCAACACCGACGAGGCGCTGCGCATCTTCGCCCGGCTGGAAGCGGCGTATCCGGACCGGCCGGAGCCGTGGACCTTGCAGGGCGAGGTGCTGCGCGGCAAACACCGCTACGCCGAGGCGACGGCCGCGTTCACCAAGGCGCTGGCGCTGATGGGTCCGCCCGAGCGGTCGCACTGGCCGATCTACTACGAGCGCGGCATCGCCGAGGAACGCTCGCACCAGTGGCCGGCGGCCGAGGCCGACTTCCTGGAGGCCTTGAAGCTGTCGCCGGACGAGCCGTCGGTGCTGAACTATCTCGGCTATTCGTGGACCGAGCAGGGGCACGAACTCGACCGCGCGCAGCAGATGATCAAGCGCGCCGCCGAGCAGCGGCCGAACGACGGGGCGATCGTCGACAGTCTCGGCTGGGTGGAACTGCGCAAGGGCGACGTCGCCGGCGCGGTCGCCTCGCTGGAGCGGGCGGTGGAGATGGAGCCGGAGGACCCGACCATCAACGGGCATCTGGGCGATGCGTATTGGGCGGCGGGGCGCAAGCTGGAGGCGGAGTACCAGTGGCGGCGGGCGCTGACGCTGAACCCCGAGCCCGATGACGCCGCGCATTTCCAGACCCGGCTGCACGAGGCCGAGCAGGTGCTCGGCACCGGGCCGACCGCGGCGGCGGCGGCGGCGAAGGTGCCGTAGGCGGCATCCTGCCCACGCCGCTCTCCGAATTCGCGCCCGCCAAAGTCAACCTTGCGCTGCACGTGGTCGGGCGGCGCGCCGACGGTTTGCATCTGCTCGACAGCCTTGTCGTGTTCGCGGAGGTCGGCGACAGGCTGACGGCGGCCGAGGCGGATGCGCTCTCGCTGACGGTGCAGGGACGGTTTGCTCCGGCGCTGCTGGGCGACGCGGACAATCTTGTGCTGCGTGCCGCGCGGCTGCTGGCCGCCGCTGCGGGGATCGTTCCGCGCGCGAACATCGTGCTGCATAAAGAATTACCGGTGGCGTCGGGGATCGGCGGCGGCTCGGCCGACGCGGCGGCGGCGCTGCGGCTGCTGGCCCGGCTGTGGCGGCTCGATCCGTCCGCGGCCGACCTGGCAGCGCTGGCGCTGCAACTGGGTGCCGATGTGCCGGTATGCCTGGCCGGGCGGCCGGCGCGCATGCGCGGAGTGGGCGAGGAGTTGTCGGCGCTGCCCGAATTGCCCGAAATGGGCCTCGTGCTGGTCAATCCGGGCGTGGCTGTGGCGACGCGCGACGTGTTCCGCGCGCGCACCGGCGACTTCTCGCCGCCGCTCGACCTGCCGGGGTCCTGGCCGGACGCGCCAGCGCTGGCGGGGACGCTGGCGCGGGCCGACAACGACCTGGAGGCGCCGGCGATCGCGCTGGCGCCTGCCATTGCCGAGGTGCTGGCGGCGTTGCGGGCACTGAATAAAAACCTGTTGGCGCGGATGAGCGGGTCGGGCGCCACCTGTTTCGGGTTTTTTGCAACCCCCGCCGAAGCGGAGGCCGCGGCTGGCTCTGTTCGTCATCCGGGCTGGTGGACATGGGGCGGCGGGGTGATGGGGCTTGCCCGGCGCGGGCGCGCGACCTAATCCATGCCGGCCCGGCTGGGGCGTAGCCAAGCGGTAAGGCAGCGGATTTTGATTCCGCCATACGGAGGTTCGATCCCTCCCGCCCCAACCATTTTTGTTTTCGCAATGGACGCATGCCGATGGCCAAACTTGCCGAAGAGACGGCCCTGACGGCGCTTGCCGAGCACGTTCTTGGCAGTGCCGATGAGGCGGCAGAGTGGTTACACGGCCAGCATCTCTTGCTCGACGGGCGAGCACCGATCGAAGTTGCGCGGACGCAGGACGGGCAGCGCAAGTCGAACGCTTGCTGCGGAACATCGAGTTCGGCCTGCCGGTCTGAATACCGACGAGCGAAATAGCCCAAACGTTTCGTCATGCCGGCGGAGGCCGGCATCCAGGCGTTCAATGATGGTTTTCCGAGCGGGGACGCCTGGATCCCGGCTTTCGCCGGGATGACGGTGATGTGGATGGGCGGATGGTTGCTGGGTTTATTTGTCCAGCCGCAACGCCGCCACCGCCTGTTCCAGTGCTTGCCGCGCTGCGGTCGCCGCCGCCTCGGCCTGGGCGGTGGCGGCGGTGAGCGTTGCCAACTTGTCCTCGTCGGCCTCCAGCGCGCGCACCAGCTTGCCGTGCAGCGCGTCGCTGGCGGGGACGGCGGCGATGTTGCGGCGCAGGCGGTCCTCGTCGTGCTCCACCTCCGCGGTCTGCGCCTTGAGCCGGTCGCGCTCCGCCTCGTGGCCGGCGAGCGTCCCGCGCAGGTCGGCGAGGTGGCTCAGCGCCGTGCGGGCCGTCGGGGTGAGCGCCTGCTCGTTGAGCACCTGCGCCAGGATGCCGGTGTTCTGCAACAGGGAAAAATCCTGCTGCAGCGGGCGGTCGACATGGGCGACGATGGTGCGCTGCTCGCCGGCCTTCAGCGACACCGGCACGCGCCACACGGCATCGGTCTCGCCAGTGGGTTTCAGGTCGCCTTCCAGCCGCAGCGTGCCGTCCGCGCGACGGGGGATTTCCACCAGCAGGTGACGCGGCTCGGTGGGCGGGGCGGCGAGGGCGATGCGGGCGGTCCAGCGCTCCTGCTGCATGATGTGCAGCACGCCTTGGGCCGCGGTGACGCCGACCCAGACGGTGTTTTCGTCGGTCTTCCAGTCGACTTTGGTGCGCAGGTCCTCGGCGAATTCGAGCAGCCGGTTTTCTCCCGCAGACATCCCGGAAAGCCGCGCATCGCCGGCAAAAGTGGCGGCTTCGAGCGGGTCGTAGAGCGTCAGCACGCCGGCCGGCAGGCTGCTGCCGCTGTCGTTGACGATGCGCAGCGCCTGGAGCGGGTGCGGCCGGCCCTGCTGCACGACACCGACGCGCTCGGCGGGGATTTCGCGGTCGAGGATCGGCACCGACGCGGTATGGCCGGCGGGGAGCACGACCGGCGTGGCGAGATGGAACACAGTGGCTTCGGCGGCTTCGGTGGCGGCGGTTTTTTCCTCCGGTGCCGCCATCTCGGGCGGGGGCGCCGGGGCGGGTGCCGCGACCGACGCCGAAGCGGCCCTGGCCATCGCCATGTTGCGGGCCGCGAAGCTGGCCGGTGCCGGCGCCGGGGCGGCTGTCGGCGCTTGCATTTCACCGGTATCCACGCCCGGCAGGATGCGCCCCAGCACCTCGACCGGCACTTCCGGCCGCTCGACGTAATAACTGCGGTACAGCGCCTGCCTGAACGTCACCGGATTGCCGTACTGGAGAGAAAGATCGACGTTGGTCCAGTCGCCGCCAGAAACGTTCTCCAGCACCGCCCAGCCCTGCAGTCGCGCTTTGTCCCCTTCGGCCTTGGGCAGCACCACCCGATACGTCGCCTTCCACAGCGGCGCGCCGGCGACGTAGCCGACGCGGACTTCGCGGTGGCCGGCGCCGCTGCTGCGCAGCGAAATATGCCGCGCATCGTGTGCTGCCATGCCGCGCAGCGCCGCGAGCGCCCGGCCGATCCGGTCGCGCAGGCCGGGGTCGGCGACCTGCACGCTGTCCGCGTCCTCCAGCACGAACTGCGCAAGCCCGGCACCGGTGAGCAGGCTCACGCGGGTGCGCCAGGGGCGCGTGTCCGGCACGTCGGGCGGCGGCGGGGCGCCCTCGCGCACCTGCTCGGCGTGCAGCAGTTTTCCGGTCATCGGGCGCGGGCCCTTCACGTCGAGCACCACGCCTTGCAGGCTGTTGAGGTAGTCGAGCGCCGATTGCAGCGCCTCCGGGCCGAACGGCACGTCGGCGAACGCGGCGTGGCTGGTGTCCTCGCCGGGCAGTTCGAGCCCGCCGACGCCGCCGGCGCTGTCGAACACCACGAGCGACATCAGCACGTCGTCGACCTGCCCGAGCGGCACGTCGAGCCCGAGCGTCACCGGGCCGTCGACCTCGGCGGCATACTCGAAATAGCCGACGCCGCCGGTCGACAGCATCACGCGGCGCAGCGTGAGGTCGCTGGCGTGCGCGGGGACGGCGACGGCGAGCGCGACGGCGAGGCCGAGCGGCAGTGCGAACGGGCGGCGCATGGGAGGCTCCTCCGGTTGCCCGCAGCATCGCACGGGCGCGAATGCACCAGCAGAGATTCCTTGGTTGCAGGCATGGCAAGAGAGCCCCCTCCCCTTGCGGGAGGGGGTTGGGGGAGGGGTGGCGCGCGCGTCGGCTCCGGCCGTCGGACCCCTCCCCCCGGCCCCCTCCCGCAAGGGGAGGGGGAGCTTTCTGGCGAATCTCGCTTACACTGCTCTCCCACGGAGACGCCGCATGCCGCACGACCATCATCACGATCATCGTCATGAGCACGATCACACCCCCAAAAAATTCGGCGGGGCGTTCGCGCTTGGCACGGCACTCAACGCCGGGCTGGTGGCGGCCCAAATTGTCGTCGGGCTCGGCGCCCATTCGATGGCGCTGCTGGCGGACGCGGTGCACAACGCCGGCGACACTTTTCCCTCGTGCTCGCCTGGGCGGCCCTGGTGCTCGGCCGGCGCGCGCCCTCGGCGCGGCGGACCTACGGCTGGGGGCGCGGGTCGATTCTCGCGGCACTGCTGAACGCGGCGGTGCTGCTGGTCGGCATCGGCGCGATCGCGGTCGAGGCGATCCGCCGGTTCGCCGACCCGACGCCGATCGCGACCGGGCCGGTCGCGTGGGTGGCGCTGGCCGGCATCGCGGTGAACAGCGTCACCGCCTGGATGTTCGCGGGCGGGCACGGCGACCTCAACGTGCGCGCGGCGTTCCTGCACATGGCGGGCGACGCCGCGATCTCGCTCGGCGTGGTGGTGGCGGCGCTGGCCATCGGCTTCACCGGGCTGCTGTGGCTCGACCCGCTGACCAGTCTTTTGATCGTGGCCGTGATCGCCGCCTCGACCTGGGGCGTGCTGCGGGAGGCGGCGCATCTGGCGATGGACGGGGTGCCGGACACCATCGCGACGCCGGAAGTGGAGGCGTATCTGCGCGCGCTGCCGGGCGTGGTGGAAATCCACGACCTGCACATCTGGGGCCTGTCCACGACCGAGACGGCGCTGACCGCGCACCTGGTCCACACCGACCCGCTGCCCGGCGAGGATTTTCTGCTGGTTGCCTGCCGGGAGCTGGAACAGAAATTCCGGATCGGGCACGCCACGCTGCAGCTCGAAAGCGTGCGCTGGGCGGCCGACTGCCGGCTGCGGCCGGCGCACGTGGTGTAGCGCGATGCGGCTGCTGTTCTGGCGGCGCCGGCCGGTCGCCGTGCTCGAACTGCACGGCACGCTGGCCGCGCGGATCGGCGCGCTCAACATCGCCGCGTACGGCCGGCTGATCGACGCGGCGGTCGCGGCGGCTGGCGCCGGCGGAACGCTGCTGCTCGACATCGAGAGCCCGGCGGCTCGCCGGTGCAGTCCGACCTGATCGCCGCGCCGCATCCGCAGGCGCGCGGAGGAGAAGAAGGTGCGCGTGGTCGCGGTGATCGGCGAGGTCGGCGCCTCCGGCGGCTACTGGCTGGCCTGCGCCGCCGACGAGATCGTCGCCAACCCGATGAGCATCGTCGGCTCGATCGGCGTGATCGGCGGCGGGTTCGGGCTTCGGCGGGGCGCTGGCGAAGCTCGGCGTGCGGCGGCGGCTGTACACGGCGGGGGAGAACAAGGCGCGGCTCGACCCGTTCTCTCCGGAGAAGCCGGAGGATGTCGCGTTCGTGCGCGAGCTGATGGCCGAGCTGCACGAGCGGTTCAAGGCGTGGGTGCGCAGCCGTCGCGGCGAAAAGCTGACGTCGGACGAGGGAAGATCTTCGATGGCGGCTGGATGCTGGGGGAACGCGCGCTGGCGCTCGGGCTGATCGACCGGCTCGGCGACCTCGATGCCGAGGTGCGGCGGATCGGCGGCGAGAAGGCGCGCGGCGCAGGTGGTGCGGCCGCGCCGCCGCGGGCTGCTCGGCCGGCTGCCGCGGCTGGCGGCGGCGGCGCTGGCCGAGGCGCTGGACGACGCCGGACGGCCCCGGCTTGTAGTCAGGGCAGGGCGTGTGCCGTGCCCTGCCGCCAGGTCCGGCTGTCCAGCACCGAGCGCAGCACGAACGCCAGCAGCAGCGTGATCAGCCACCACCACAACGCCTCGCGCAGCAGCCACACGGCGGCGCCGAGCAGCAGGGTGCCGAGCGGATGCGGGATGACGCCGCTCGGTGCCCAGAACGGCCCGAACGGCCGCCGCGACGAGGCGCTGGACCGGCGGCGCCCACAGCAGCACCAAAGCGAAGGCGACGGAGTATCGGAGCCGTCGGGAAAGCCGGCCAGCCTCGGCGACGCGCGCCAGCGCCAGCAGCCCTGGCAAGGCGAACAGCAGAAAAACGGCGCGATAGCCGACGCTGGTGCCGGCGAAGAAGCAGCCGCACAGCAGCATCGCCCCGGCCGCGAGGCACACTGCTTCGCGCGGCGCGAGCCGGGCGACGGCGCGGCGCAGCCTCGCGTCGCCTCCGATCCGCAGCGCGCCGAGCAGTGCGGCGGCGTAGAGCGCGGCCGTGGCGACCATCCAGATGGCGGCCTCGCCGGCGCCCCACGGCCCGAGCGGATCGCGCAGCGCGTGCTCGATCAGCACGAGGCCGGTCGGCAACTGCGCCGCGCCGAACGCGTCGCCGAACGGGTTCTGGGTGGGGAGGTTCGCGCCGATCCGGGCGAGTTCGGCGCGGTAGAGGAGAAAGAATGTGGCCAGCACAGCGGCGAACGCGACGGACAACCCAAGGAAAACCCGTCGCCGCTCGCGCAGCAGCAACAGCAACAATACCCACGGATAGAACTTGACCAGGCCGGCCGCGACGATCGCCGCGTAGCCGGCCAGCCGCGCGCCGGGGCGGAGTTGGAGGCATGACACGGCGCCCGCGACGACCGCAAACACCAGCAGGTCCAGGTTGGCGCGCTCGACCCCGAACACGCAGAGCGGCGAGACCAGGGCGAGCAGCATCGGCACGGCATCGGAGGCGCGGCGCGCCCGCGGCAGCGCCGCCAGCGAGCCGATGAACATTGCGTCTACTGCGAGCGCATAAGCCGGGACGTTCTGGTGCGCGACCCACGGCAGCGGCAGGCGCAGCAACAGCGGCGAATAGTTCATCTTCCAGCCGTGCGCCTCGGCGGGCGCATTGAGATAGACGTCGGCGCCGTCGCGCCATGCGCGGATCCAGGCGAGCGGCGCGTCCAGGTCGAAGAACGGCGCCGCCTCGGGATGGAACGACCACAGGTCGAGCAGACGCCCGTCACAGCGAGCGATCCGCGAAGAACAGCGCGGCGAACAGCGCGAATGCCAGCAACCCCGCTGTGGGCAGCAGCAGATTCGGACCGGGCCGGGGCTGACCCTGCATGTCCGCCGCTACCGGCCGTCGGCGCGGCGGACGCGGTACAGCGCCGCGACGTCGTTGCTGGTCAGCAGCGTCAGCTTGTCCGGCAACACGCGCGCCGGATCGCCTGCGGCCAGCGGGTCGAGCAGCAGTACGTAGTCGAAATCGTGCTGCCAGTCGGCGACGTAGTGCGTGTCGCTGCCCGGCGTCGGCCGGTGCGGGTCGGAGAGTTGCGACAGTTCCGGCGGTTGCGCCTGCTCGGTGGCAATCCGGTCGTACGGCGGCAGCACGACCAGCGGCTGCTCGGCATGGGCGGTGAACAGCAGCGGCCAGAACGCCCGATGCTCGATCAGCAGCAGCGCGGCGAGGTGGATGGTGACGCGGGCATAGCCCGGCATCACCCGGTTGGAGGGGGCCGAGGCCCAGTAGCCGGGGTTCGAACTCCGGCCCGACGCCGACCACCAGCACGCGCGCGCCCGCTTCCACCGGCGCGATCGCGGCGCGCATGCCGGCGACGTCGTGCACTTGTTGGCGCCACACCAGCGCGGTCGCGTCGGTGCGCACGATGAACGCGGTCGCCAGCAGGGCGGCGACCACGGCGCCGGTGACCGGGGGCACGGAAGCGGGCGCGAAGCCCGCGAACAACAGGAAGCCGGCCATGACCGGGAAGCGCGCGTCGACGAGCCCGGTCGATTTCACGTCGGTCGGCGCCGCCACGTAGACCAGCGCCAGCACCGCGAGCGCGAACAGCGTGCCCGGGCCGGCGCGCAGCAGCCTCGATCGCGCCAGCAGGTAGACGGCCAGCGCGACGAGGGCCGCGGTGAGCAGCGTGACGCGGTTCAGGTAGTGCGCGAACGGGTCGAGCGCGACATAGAGCTTCCCAGCCCAGGAGCGCGCGACCGGGGCGCTGCCGATCTCGCGCAGCGGCGAGCGCAGATAGAGCGCGACCGGCGCGGCGAACACGATCGCCAGCATCGCGCCGCGCCGCACGCAATGGCCGAGCAACGGCCGGCCGCTCCGATGCCGCGCGCGCAGCACGGCCAGTTCCTGCGAGCCGGCCAGCAGCCCGAAGAAGCCGAGCCCGAAGATGTGGCAGAAGAACAGCGCCGTCGCGACGACCGCGCCCCCGAGCGTCGCGGCGATCGGCCAGCGGTGCGACCAGGCATGCCAGCCCGCCGCCGCCAAGAGCGCCAGCCCAAGCGTGATCTGGAAATTCAGGAAGCCGAGGAAGAAAAGTCCGTTGCAGGCGACGATCGCCGACGCCAGCGGCCACAGCGAGCGCCGCCCGAACACGGCACGATTGTACACTGCACAGCCGAGCATCGGCAGCAGCAACGTGACGCCGATGATGATGCGGCCGGCCACGTGCACCGGCAGCGCGCGCAGCAGCGGCGGCGCCAGCAGGTCGACCGCGAGGTTCGGCACGATCGTCCAGTGCTGCGCGTAGATCTTCGACAGCACCGGATCGTCGGGATGCGCCAGCACGAACAGCCGCGCCAGATGGTTCGGGTAGTCGAGCAGCGGCGGCACGTCGACGATCGCGAGCGGCAGCAGCAACAGCACTGCGGCGGCGGCGAGCGTGCCCCACCACAACCGCCGCGATGGTTGCGCAGTGCCGCTCACGAGGTTTCGCGTCGCGTCGCCGACGGTTCGGCGAGGCTGCCGCCGGCGACCACGCGCTCGACGAAATACAGCGGCCGGCGCTTCGACTCGTTCAGCACCCGCCCGAGATATTCGCCGATCACCCCGAGCGTGATGAGTTGCACGCTGCCGAGCAGCAGCACGACGATCATCAGGCTCGGGTAGCCCGGCGCATCGATGCCGGAGACCAGCGTGTAGATCAGGATGAACGCCGAGTAGCCGACCGCGAACAGCGCGGTGACGACGCCGGCGACCGTCGCGACCTTGAGCGGGAACAGCGTGAAGCTGGTGACCGCCTCGACCGCGAGGTCGGCGAGCTTCCAGAAGTTCCATTTGGTCGTGCCGGAGTGGCGCGGGTCGCGATCGTACGGCACCGCCTTCCACGGAAAGCCGACCCAGGCGAACAGGCCCTTCATGAAGCGATGGTGTTCGCGCATGGTCAGCACCGCATCGACGACGCGCCGGGTCATCAGCCGGAAATCGCCGGTGTCGCGCGGCAGCGCGACCGCGCCGACGCGGCCCATCGCGCGGTAGAACAGTTTTGCCGTCGTGCGCTTGAACCAGGTCTCGCCCTGCCGGGTGCGGCGCTGCGCGAACGCGACGTCGTAGCCCTCGCGCCACGCCGCGACCAGTTCGGGGATCACCTCGGGCGGGTCCTGCAGGTCGGTGTCGATCACCACGACGACGCTGCCGCGCGCGTGGTCGAGGCCGGCGGTGGTCGCTACTTCCTTGCCGAAGTTGCGCGACAAGACTCACGATCGTCACGTGCGGGTCGGCGCGGCCGAGCGCCAGCAGATGCGCGAGCGTCGCATCGCTGCTGCCGTCGTTGACATACACCACTTCCCATTCCGCGCCGATTCCGGCCATCACCTCGGCGAGGCGGCGGTGGAACTCGGCGATGGCGGATTCCTCGTTGTACGCGGGCGCCACGATGGAGATCGACGGCAACGGGCCGACGCGCGGTTCCAACAGCGAGGGTGCGGGCGCCGTCACGGCTTCCTGGCGGCGACGAACGCGGTGAGGCCGGCGACGCGGTTGGCGCGGAACCACGGCAGCTCGGCGCGGCAGGCGAGCCACAGCAGCGTGTTGACGAGCGCGCCGTGCGCCCGCATCTGCGACCGCGCCGGTGTGTTTTTCTGCCGCCGCAATGCGCCAAGCCCGCGCGACAGCACCGCGAGCGGCAGCACGAGCGCGTAGAAATAGCATCCGGTCTCGACCTGCAAGCCGGCCGCCGTGCAGACCGCGACGATCCGCGCGAGCGTGTAGCGGCGGAAATGCTCCAGAAAAACGTCGTGCTCGCTCCACAGCCAGTTGAAGGCGGGCACGGTGATGACGAAGCGCGTGCCGGAGGCGGCCGGCGCGACGTAGGCGCGCAGCAGACCGACGTCGTCCGCGACGTGCTCCAGCACGTCCATCAGCAGCACCAGATCCGCTTTTTCGTTTGCCGCGCTGCTGCGAAATCCCAGCTTCTTGCCCGCGACCATCTCGTCGGTGTCGGCGGGATAGCCGGGATCGACGCAGACGGCCGCGCGGCAATCGGTTTGCGCCAGCAACTGGCGCGCGAAGAACCCGGTGCCGGCGCCGACGTCGAGTAACTGCTCGACCGGCCGCTGCCCGATCAGCTTGAGCAAAGCGGAAAACTTCGCGCGGTAATACCAGTGCGACGCCGCGGTTTCGCCGAGCAGCGTGGCTTCCTTCAGGTCCATGCGCTCACTCGCACCCGCCGGGGCGGGTGTAGACGCAATACGTGGGATCGTCCTCGGTCCAGGCGCCGAAGCAGCCGGCCTCGGAGAAGCCGGCCAGCCCGTCGCCGGGCGCGCCGATGATCACGTTGTAGCGGCTCGAATTGGCCGCGAGCGCGATGCCCGGATATTGCGGCACGGGCTTGCCATCCAGCACGCTCGCCAGCCGCAGCCGGAAATCGGTGTGCTCCAGCACCTGCGCCGCGTCCCAGGTCTCGAAATAGATCGGCACGTCACGGTGCCAGTAGCTGTAGCCGGGCGAGCGATAGACCCAGATGGTGCGGATCGCGAGGCCGCACGCCGCGGGATAGGCGCGCGCGAGCGCCATCGCCTGCAGGGTCGAGCGGTCGCGGTGCCAGGCGTCGAGCGGGCTCGCGCGGCCGTAGGTTGCGCTGGCCGTGGTGGCGGCGATCAGAAGCGCCAGCACGGCGGCGACCGGCATGCCGACGGCCGCCGGCCGCAGCGCGCGCACCCGCAGCAGCAACCAGCCGAGCCCGGCGCCGGCCAGGATCGGCATGCAGGCGGTGGCGAGGAACACGAAGCGCAGTTCCTTGTGCGGCGCCAGCGAGTGCAGCGCCATGGTCGCGACCACGACGACGCCGAGCACCGGCAGGCGCCAGCCGCCCAGGATCGCGCACACGATCAGCGCGCCCGCCGCCGCGCCCCAGGCGATGACGTAGTAGAGCGGATACCAGAACCACGCCTCGGTCCCCATCGCGCCGCTGACGCCCTGCGTCGCGTTGCGCAAAAAATTCAGCCACACCGACTGGAACGGCACGCCCCAGGTGAGCGTGTCGAGCACGCCGAGCGCGAGCAGCACGACAACCGTCCCCGACGCCGCCACCAGCGCCAGCGCGCGGCGGTCGCGCACGTGCTGCACCAGTGCCGCCAGTACCAGCACCGGCGCGTACTGGTAGCGCAGCGAACTCGCGAGACCGAACAGCGCGCCGGCCAGGATCAGCCGGCGCCGCGCGTCGCGGGCGCACGCGCGCGGCGTCGCCGAGCCAGATCGCCAGCAGCGCCGCATCGGTCGCCAGCGGCTCGGTCATGATCACCGGCGCGAAATACACCGTCTCCGACGCGAGCGCGGCGAGCAGCCCGGCCAGCAGCGCCGGCGCCGGGCCGAGCCGGCGCGCCACCATCCGGTAGCCGACGAACGGGATCGCCAGCGAGGCCGCGACGCAGAGCAACCGCAATATGAGCACGTAGCGCGCGCGGGTCGGGATCGACCAGCGAGACCAGCCACATCACGCCGGCGATCACGCCGGGCAGCAGCCAGGAGCGGATGCCGTCGAGGAATTCCCAGGTGATGACGCCCGAGCCGAACACCAGCCGGTGCGCCGGCTCGAGGTACTGGAACGTCTCGTCGGGCCAGACGATGTAGGTGTGGGTCGCGACGATCCAGAGGCGCACCGCGAGCGCCACGACCAGCACGACGGCAAGCCCGGCGCGGGCAACTGCCGTCTCGGTGGTCGGCAGGCGCGGCCGGATCGGCGGTGCGGCGGTGGGTGCGTGCGCCAAGCGGTGGTCTCCGGAGCCCGGGCGCTGCTCATAGCCGGACGACTCGGGCGGCGGCAACGCATCGGCAGGGATCGCCCGGGCAGGCATCGCCCCGAGCGCGGGCGACGAAGAGCGCCGCCGGCGCAACGTTCGGCTTTCCAAGACACGGGCGACGCTCGGGTTCGCCGGGTTAGCCCTTACGTCGAAGCGGGCCGACTTGCGATCCCCCGGATCACGCGTGCCAGAGACGCGCCGTCACCCCGCCGTCGACGTAAAGCGTGGTGCCGACGATGAACGACGCCTCGTCGCCGGCCAGGAATGCGATCGCCGCGGCGACCTCGTCGGGCCGGCCGATGCGCCCGAGCGGCTGCTTCTCGTTCATGCTGGCCAGCGCAGCCTTCGGGTCCGGCACCGAATTCGAGCCACTGCTGGGTCATCGCCGTGTGGATGACGCCGGGCGCGACCGCGTTGACCCGGATGCCATAGGGCGCGAATTCGATGGCCGCGCTTCGCGTGAAGCCGAGCACGCCGGCCTTGGACGCCGCATAGGCCGCGAAATTGGCGATGGTCGCATGCGCATGGAACGACGCGATGTTGATCACTGCGCCATGCCCGCTTGCCGCCAGCGCCGCCTGCGCCGCCTTGAGGGCCACGTAGAGCGCACGCAGATTGACCGCGTGCAGGCGATCCCAATCCGCCGGCGTCGTGTCGGCCAGCGATTTCGGCAGCGACACGCCGGCGTTGTTCACCAGCACGTCGAGACCGCCGAACCGCGCGAGCGTCGCGGCGACGGCGCGCTCGACGTCGGCAACGTCGGCAACATCCGCAGCGACGAACAACGCCTTCTCGCGGCCGATCTCGTCGGCGACCGCCTGCCCCGACTGCAGCAGATCGACCAGCGCGACATTGTAGCCGTCGCTCGCGAAGCGACGGGCCGTTGCCGCGCCGATGCCGTTCGCCGCGCCCGTGATCAACGCCGTTCTTACTGTCATCGAACCCGTCCGCCCCCGTCGATCCCGTCTGCCATTGCACGCGCAGCCGCGGCGTTCTTGGTATTTGTCAGGCGCCCTTGTAGTTCTTCAGGATCTCGGGCGCGATGTTGGCCGCGCCCTGCTCCTGGATATGCTGCGCGACCCGCGTGTTCACCGCCGATCTCGACCGGCCCATGAACTCGTCGTGGTTGGTCCTCGCCCATTCCAGCGAGACCTCGCGGTTGATGTTGAGCTCCTGGAACTTCGGGATCACGTAGCGCGCGAACAGCTCGTAGGATTGCCTGGTGTTCTCCCAGTTCGCCCAGTTGTGCACCAGTTGCATGAAGCAGCCGAAACCGCCGGTCTGCTTCTGCAGCCTGACGATCTGGGCCACCGCATCGTCGGGCGTGCCGACGACCGCGAACCCGGACTGGATCAGCGATTTCGAGCGGATCGGGCACGTCCGCCGGCGCCACCGGCAGCGCGACCACCTTGGTCATGTAGAACAGCCAGTCGGCCAGACCGAAGCGGATGTTCTCGCGCGCCTTCTCGCGCGTCTCGGCGATATGGATCGGCGCCAGCAGGCGCCACCTCGCGCGGTCGACCGTCTTGCCGTGGTCGCGCGCCATCTGCTCGGCGATGGCCCAGTTGGAGCTCAGCGCGTTGAAGCCGCCCGCGGTCGTCGCGCCGATCGAGAGCAGGCCGATGCCGTGCCGTCCCGCGGCCCGCGCGCCGGTCGGCGAGACCTGGTTCGCCACCGCGATCTCGACCGACGGCCGGCTGTACGGGGTCATCTGCAGACGCGCATTGTTCGAGCGTGAACCAGTCGGTCTTGCGCGTCACCGTCTCGCCGCGCAGCAGCGGCACCAGCACGTCCAGCGCCTCGTCCATCATGTCGCGCTGCTTCGAGATGTCGATGCCCATCATGATCGCGTCGGACGGCAGCGCGCCGGGGCCGACGCCGAACATCACGCGGCCACGCGTGACGTGATCGAGCTGGTTGATCCGGTCCGCCAGCATCAGCGGGTGATGATACGGCAGCGACGAGACGCCGGTGCCGAGCCTGATATGCCGGGTCCGCTCCGCCGCGGTCGCGATGAACAGCTCGGGCGAGGCGATGATCTCGTAGCCGGCGGAATGGTGTTCGCCGATCCAGGCCTCGTCGTAGCCGAGCTTGTCGACCCATTGCACCAGCTCGAAGTCGCGCTCGATCGCCAGCGTCGGGTTTTCGCTGTTCGGGTGGAACGGTGCGATGAAGATGCCGAAACGCAGTTTGCCGGTCATGGACGGCTCGCTCCCAGGTGGATCGTTGGCACGGCGAGGCTTTCAGCGCTCAACGCCCTCCGGACGCGGTCAGGATCGCGCCGACCACGTAGGATGCAGCCGGCGACAGCAACCATGCCACGGCCTCGGCGATCTCCTCGGCCTGGGCGACGCGCCGGATCGGCACGCTCGGCACCAGCCGGGCGAGCCGCTCGGGCGGGTTCTGGTCGGTCTCGGTGAGGCCCGGTGCGACCGCGTTGACGCGAATGCCCTCCGCCGCCACCTCGCGCGCGAGCCCGAGCGTGAAGCTGTCGATCGCGCCCTTCGATGCGGCGTAGTGAACGAACTCGCCAGGAGAGCCGAGCCGCACGGCGACCGACGAGAGGTTGACGATCGCCCCGCCCGTTCCTCCATGAAGCGTCGACAGGCGCTTTACCGCCTCGCGCGCGCAGAGAAACGCGCCGACGACGTTGGTCGCCAACGTGCGGTTCAGCACCTCCAGGCTCAGCTCGTCGACCCGCGCCTTGCCGCCAATGATGCCGGCATTGTTGACCAGCCCGCCGAGCGGCCCGAACGCGCGCTCGGCATCGTCGAACAGCCGCCGCACGTCAGCCTCGTTCGCGACGTCGCCGGCGAATGCCGCGGCCCGGCCGCCAGCGTCGGCGATGTCCTTGACCACCGCCGCGGCCGCCGCCGCGTTGCTCATGTAGTTGAGCGCGACAGGATATCCCGACGCCGCGAGCTTGCGGCAGATCGCCGCGCCGATCCCGCGGCTGCCGCCGGTTACGACAATCGTCCGTTGCGTGGTCATCGTCCGCCTCTCTGCTCCGGTTGCCTCTGATCATCACCGACGCCGGCCGCGCCGATCACAGCCTGCCCCATCGGTTGCGCAGGATCGTCACCGCGCTGACCGCGATCAGGATCAGGCCCCAGATCGCCAGGGTCAGAAACTGGCTCAGGCCAAGCTGGTTGAACGCCGATGCGACGACCTGCAGGATCAGCAGCGACAGCACGAGGCCGCTCACTTTGCCAAATCCGCCATACGGATCGATGCCGCCGAGCACCGCCGCCAGGATGCTGATCAGCAGGTAGCTCTCGCCATACGAAGCGTTCGCCGAGTTGAACCGTGCCAGCATGATCAGCCCGCCGGCGGCGGCGAGCAGGCTCGACAGCACGTAGATCTTCAGGATCACGAGTTGCGTGTTGATGCCCGAATAGCGCGTCGCCTGCTCGTTCGAGCCGATCAGGTAGATCGACGCGCCCAACGGCGTGCGGTTCAGCATGACCGCAAGCGGCACCGCGCACGCGAAGAAGAAAATAATTCCGAACGGAACGCCCAGCACCATGCCGCTGCCGATGAACTGGATGGGCGCCGGAAAGTCCGAGATCACGGTGCCATGCGTCAGGCCGATCGCGATCCCCTTGACCATGATCATCGTGCCGAGCGTGGTGAGGATCGGCGAGACGCCGAGATAGGCGATGATGTAGCCGTTGACCGCGCCGATCACGACGGACACGGCAAAGCCCGCCAGCACGGCGATGACCTGCCACGCCACCCACATGAAACCCGCAGCGCCGGCCGCCCTGGTTTCGAGCAGGTAGGCCATCGTGAGGCTGCACATGTTCGCGGTGGAGATGATCGAGAGGTTCACCCCGCCATGCAGCAGCGTGACCATCATCGCCAGCGACAGCACGCCCAGTTCCGGCATCTGCTGCGTCATCGACTGCAGGTTGCCGACGCTCACGAACCTTTCGCCGATGATCAGGGTGAACACGAGAAACAGCGCGACCAGCAGGGCGACCAGGCCGCCCTGGGTCGAGTGCAGCGCGAAATTGCCGGCCCGGCCGACCGCGGAGAACGGGGCGCGCGCCGCGGACTGTTCGCTCACCGGCGGGCCTGCGGTCTCATGCCGCCACCACCCTGCGCCGCACCCGGCCGCGCCGGGTCTGCACCGCGGTCGCCGACATCGCGACCAGGATGACCAGGCCGGTGATCAGTTGCAGCCAGTAGGAGGAGACGCCCGCGAGCACCAGCCCGTTCTGCATGATCGCCAGCAGCGTCACGCCGAGAATGGTGCCGAGCACGCTGCCGATCCCGCCGGCGAGGCTCGCGCCGCCAACCACGACCGCTGCCAGCACATCCAGTTCCTTGCCGACCAGCGAGCTGGGCATCACGGTCTGCGCCAGTTGCGCCTGCACGATCGAGGCGAGGCCGGTGATGAAGCCCAGATAGCCGTAGACGATCAGATGCAGGCGGAAGATGTTGAAGCCGAGGCGCTGCGCCGCATCCGGGTTGCCGCCCATCGCATAGATCTGGCGGCCGATGTTGCTCCGCCGCAGCAGCGCCCAGGTCAGCACGAAGCTCAGCACCAGCACCAGCAACTGCAGGTTCAACGAGAACGTGTAGCCGTCCGCGCCGGTCACCTCGAACCAGCTGATGCCGTTCAGGAACCAGTCCGGCAGCACATAGATCCAGGTGCCGCCGCTGGCCCAGATCAGCAGGCCGAAATAGACGTTGAGCGTGGCGATCGTCGCAATGATGCTCTTGATCTTGAACTGGTAGATCACGAACGCATTGATCGCGCCGAGCAGCGTGCCGACCGCGCAGGCGATCAGGAACACCGCGAACCAGCCGACCGATGCGTATTTGTTGGCCAGCGTCAGCGCGACGAACTGGGCCACGCCGGCGACCGCGGTGAACGAAATGTCGATGCCGCCCGAGATCAGCACCACCAGCAGGCCCGAGCAAAGAATGCCGACATAGGCGTTCGAGGTCAGCAGGTCGGACAGGTTGCGCAGCGTGAGAAAGCTGTTCGTCACCACCGACAGCACGCCGGAAAACACCAGGATCACGACCAGCAGCCAGAACTCGTGGCTGCGGCGGAAGCGGGCGAACGCCTTACGCATTGACCGCCTCCCGCAACTCCTGCTCGGAGCTGCGGTGCGAGACGTATTCCCCGGTCAGCCGGCCGTTGCGCATGATCAGCACGCGATGGCTGTGGTACAGCACCTCGGGGATTTCGTCCGAGATCAGCAGCACGCTGACCCCGCTCGCCGCCAGCCGCTTGACGATCTCGTAGATGCCGTCCTTGGCGCTGATGTCGACGCCGACGGTCGGGCTGTCGAGAATGAGCACCTGCGGCTTGCAGGCGAGCCACTTGGCCAGCACCACGCGCTGCTGATTGCCGCCGGACAGCGTCTTGACCGGATTTTCCGGATTGGAGACGCGGATCGCCAGATCCCTGATCCAGTTCGCGACCGTCGCGCGGCGCTTGTCGCGGTCGAACAGGCCGAACCGGCCGAGCAGCTGCTCGAACACGGTGATCACGATGTTGGCGGAGATCGGCTGGTCGAGCACCAGGCCGAGCGTCAGCCGGTCCTCCGACACGTAGGCGATGCCCGCGTCGATCGCGTCCCGGTTGGAGCGCAGCACGGTCGGCCGGCCGTTGATGCGGATTTCGCCCGCATCGGGCGGGTTCATGCCGAACAGCGAGAGCGCGAGCTCGGTGCGCCCCGAGCCGAGCAGGCCGGTGACGCCGAGAATTTCGCCGGCGTGCAGGTCGAACGAAATATCCTCGAAATCCCCGGCCCGCGTCAGCCCGGCGACCGACAGCACGCGCGGCTGGCCGGAGAGGTCCGCCTCGCGCAGATCGTAGTGGAATTCCTTGCCGGTCATCAGATGCGCAAGCTTGCGGTCGTTCATCTCGCGCGCATCGAAGGTGCCGAGGCTCTTGCCGTCGCGCAGCACGGTGACGCGCTCCGCGACTTCCAGCACCTCGTCGAGCTTGTGGCTGACGAACACGATGCAGATGCCGCGCTGCTTCAATTCACGAATGAGCTGCAGCAGCACGTTGACTTCCTGCCGGGTGAGCGAGGCAGTCGGCTCGTCCATGATGACGAGCTTCGCGGCACCGGCGAGCGCGCGGCAGATCGCCACGAGCTGACGATTGGCGATCGAGAGTTCGGCAATCTTCGCGTCCAGATCGAGCGACACGCCGATCTTCGCGAGCGCCGCGCGCGCCGTCGCCTCGATCGCCGCCCAGTTGACCGGGCGCACGCCGCCGAGATGCCGCGCCATGCCGATGTTCTCGGCGACGCTGAGATTGGGGAACAGCGACAGATCCTGATAGATCACCTGGATGCCGCACGCCGTGCTCTGGCCGGGATTGAGCGACGGGTACTCGGTGCCCTCGATGACGATGCGCCCACCCGCAGTCGGCGGAAAGATGCCGGAGATGATCTTGATCAGCGTCGACTTGCCGGAGCCGTTCTCACCGACGATGCAGTGCACCTCGCCGACGTCCAGCGTCAGATCGACGTTGCGAAGGGCCTGGACGCCACCGAACGCCTTCGAGATGTCGAAGAGCTGCAGGAACGCCGTCATGGCGATCAAACCTTCGGTCAGCGATGGACGCACTCGCCAGCGGCATCCGCTGCGACGACGCGAACGGGTATCCGGCCACCAGCCGGATACCCGCGCGACGGCTGCGGGTCAGAGCCCCTTGGAAACCAGGCCGTCCACATTCTCCTTGGTGATTTCAAGCATCTTGTCGAACTGGATCGCCTTCTTCGCGACGTTCACCGTGGCCTTGCCGACGCCGGGGATTTCCAGCCCGTCCTTGATCTCCTTGCCGTCGAGCATGAGCCGCGCGACCGCCACCATGGCATAGCCGGAGTCGATCGGGTTCCACAGCGTGCATTCGCGGATCAGTCCGGCATGGATCAGCGTTCTCGCCTGTCCCGGCACGCAGGTGCCGACCACGGCGATCTTCGATTGCAGCTTCAGTTGCCGCAGCGCGTTGCCCGCGCCGATCGGGCCGTTCGAGCCCTCGGCGAGAATGCCGTTGACGTCCGGGTACGCCTTGACGACGTCGAGCGTCGTCTTCTGCGACATGTCGATCTCGTCGCCGCCGGGAAACCGGTCGGTTGCCAGCTTCATGTTCGGATAATGCGCCTTCTGGTAGGCGATCGCGGCATCGGCCCATACGTTGTGCAGCGGCGTCGTCAGCGTGCCGACATAGACGACGTACTCGCCCTTCTCGCCCATCTGCGCGGCGAGGCGCTGCATCTGCACTTCGCCGAACTTGATTGAATCCACGAGATCGACGTTCCAGTCGCGGCCGTCCTGGTCCGGTCCCTCGAGCGTGATCACCTTGATGCCGGCCTTCTGGGCGCGCTTCAGCACCGGCGCGCAGACCTTCTCGTCGAGCGGCACGAGGCCGATCACGTCGACCTTCTGCGCGATCAGGTCCTCGACCATCTTCACCTGCTGCGCCGGGTCGATGGTGGCGGGGCCGGTCAGCGAGGCTTCGATGTGGAAGTCCTTGCCGGCCTTCTCCGCGCCCTGCGCCATCAGGTTGGTCCAGGGGATGCCGGCGATCTTGTGGACGATCACCATCTTCGGCTCGGCCGCTGCGCGCGCGATGCGCGGCATGCCGGCGGCGCCTGCAAGCGCCGCGGCACTCATCAGCTTCAGCGTGTCGCGTCTATTCATTTTACCCTCCCAGGTATTGGTCTTGTTACTTACGCGCGCCGCTTTCGTCGAAAGCAAACCCACCGGCAGCCTCGTCGCGGCGGCCGATGTCTCGACTCAGCGCCATGATTTGCATTCAACTTATGAGTGGCTGTCCGATGGTGTCAATGGCGCGGCGCGCAGCCGGTCGCTTGCGGACGCCGCGCCGGCGGGGATAACGTGCGTGGCACGGGGTCAACGAGAGCCGGCAACGGTCGGCGACGGCATCGAAGGAAACGCAATTGCCATGAACGCGGCGGTCAACAGCCTCATCCCGACCCGACAACTCGGCAGCCGCACCGGCGTCATGGTGACCGAGCTTGGCCTGGGCACCGCCCCGCTCGGCGAAACCTTCGACGTGATCGAGGAAGACGAGGCCAGGGCGCTGCTGTCGGCCGCCTGGGACGGCGGCGTCCGCTACTTCGACACATCGCCGTGGTACGGCAAGGGCCAGGCCGAACACCGGGTCGGCCGCGCCTTCTACCGCAAGCCGCGCGACGAGTTCGTCATTTCCAGCAAGATCGGGCGCACGCTGCATCGCCCGCTCAAGCCGGGACCGTACCAGCGCGATGCCGACTGGCTCGGCGGCCTCGAATTCGCGCACAGCATGGACTACAGCTACGACGGCGTCATGCGCTCGTTCGAGGACAGCCTGCAGCGCCTCGGCATCAACCGCATCGACGTGCTGCTGATCCACGACCTCGATACGTGGCACTTCAAGACCGAAGCCAAGGTGGCGCCGTATTGGAACCAGCTTGCCACCGGCGGCTGGCGTGCGCTCGAGGCGCTGCGCGACCAGGGCGTGATCAAGGGCATCGGCGCGGGCTTCAACACGGTCGGGACGATCCCGAAGTATCTCGATTTCTTCGACATGGATTTCTTCCTGATCGCGATGCGCTACACGCTGCTCGAACAGGCGGTGCTGGACACGGAGTTTCCGCGCTGCGCCGAGCGTGGCGTCGGCATCGTCATCGGCGGCACCTACAACTCGGGCATCCTGGCGACCGGCGCGGTGCCGCATGCGCGCTACAACTATTCGCCTGCGACGCCGGAGATCCTCGCCAAGGTCGCCAAGATCGAGGCGGTGTGCAAGCGGCACAACGTGCCGCTGGCCGCGGCGGCGCTGCAGTTTCCGCTCGGGCATCCGATCGTCGCGTCGGTCATTCCCGGCGCGATCGCGCGCAAGGAGGTCGAGCAGAACCTCGCCGCGTTCAGGCACCCTATTCCGGCCGATCTCTGGGCCGAGCTCAAGCACGAGAAACTGCTGCGCGCGGACGCGCCGGTGCCGAAACGGTAAGCGGCGGCGCGCCGTTATCGCGGCGCGCCCCGGCCGATCATGGCGTCTCGCGCGGATAGACGTGGAACTGATCCGGGCGCAGCTCCAGCATCGGACAGTTGCCGAGCTCGTAGATGAAGTCGGTCTTCGGTTCGGTATCCAGATAAAAGTGGAAATCGGTCTCGAATTGCCCGGTCTGCGTGACGCCGATGCCCTTCTTCTGGTAGTCGGCCACCACCGTGCCGAGCTTGTCGTCGCCGATCTGCTCCTTGATATGGTGCAGTCCTTCGCCCTTCCGCCTGAGAAAATCCTCGTAGATGGTGGGGCCATAGACCGGCTGGATGATCTCGAGCTGCATGTCGCCGATCCAGGAGATCCCGATCAGGAACTTGAACGGTTCGGTGACGAGCTTGCCGCCGACCTTGAGGTTCTTCACTGACTTTTCGGTAAACGTCAGCACGTTCCACGGCCCGATGCCGAGATTGTCGATCCACGCCTGCATGGATTTTTCGAGATCGCGCGTGACAAAGGCGATCTGATAGATTTTTCGCGCTTTGTTGAGTTGCCGAAGTTCCTCGTTGGTCATTGTTCCCTCCCTGTTTGGCCGGCACAGCGCTGGAGCGTGTTCAGACGCGGGCAAGCTGATCGGCCCGACCGACTGCGTGACCTCGCGAGCTGAGGTGCCGGTTCATTGCCGAGATTCTGTCACGCCTGCGGACGGGATCAACGTATTCCGCCCCCGAAACGCTGCGTATTCTTCAATATTCCGATCGCCGCTCCATCGTGTTGTACACTCGCAGTCGCTCGCCCTGTCTGTCAACGCCCCGCCAATGCGGCTGGCGGCGCCGCCGGTCGCGCGACAGCCCGGGTTTTCGGTGTAGACGACAAGCTTTGCGGCCCCCTATCTTCCCCCGGTCGCACGGCAGTCGGCACCAGGAGCGCCGCGCGTCGGATGGGCTTGCGAAGTGCGGAAGCAACGACAAGAACAATGCGCCATTTTGGTCAGAGGGAGGAAGCAATGAGAATGCAGAACCGACAAGAATTGCCGTGGTCTAGACGGTTCCGCCGCATCGCCCTGGCGATGCTGCTTGCAGGCGTCGCGCCGGTCGGTGCGATGGCGGCCGAGCCGCTCGTGGTCGGCTACGTGACGAAATCGGCCTCCAATCAGGGTTGGATCCTGATCAACCAGGGGGCGGCCGACGCCGCCAAGGAAATGGGCGTCCAGCTGATCACCGTGGGGCCGACGCAGGCGCAGGACCTGGGCGGGCAATTGGCGACGATCGAGAACATGATCAGCCGCCATGTCGCCGCGCTGGCGATTGCGCCGGTCGATTCGTCGGGGGTCGTTCCGGCGGTCAAGAAGGCCGTCGCTGCGAAGATCCCGGTGGTGGCCGTCGACACCGCGATCTACGACGCGCCGCTGGCGAGCTTCGTCGCGACCGACAATGTCGCGGCCGCCGAAGATCAGGGCAAATGGGTTGCGTCGCAGATCGCCGACGACGGCGAGGTGATCCTGGTCAACGGGCTGACCGCGCAATCGACGGGTCGCGACCGCCACGACGGCTTCGTCAAGGCGCTGGCCGCAGCCAAACCGCGCGCCACGGTCTACGAAGTGCAGACCAAATGGGACCAGACCGAGGCGCAGAACGGCGTCGAGACGCTGCTGCGCGCGCACCCCAAGGTGGCCGTCGTCGCCAATGCGTGGGACGGGGCCAGCATGGGCACGATCGCGGCGCTGAAGAGCCTGCACAAGACGGCCGGCCAGGTGAAGGTGGCGGGCTTCGACGGCGCGCCCGACGCGCTGCAGCAGATGCAGCGCGGCTGGGTGCAATGCGACGTGGCGCAGCTGCTCTACAAGATCGGCCACGAGGGCATTGCGACCGCGATCAAGGCGGCGCGCGGCGAGGTGGTGCCGAAGCGCATCGACACCGGCCATGCCGTGGTGACGCCGGACAACGTCAAGCAGTTCATCGCCGACAACCACCTCGAGAAGTTCATGCAATAGTCGTCGTGAACTCGTCGCGGCAGGGCGTGTCGGCAGGCCGGGTGCCCGGCCACCGACGGGCCCTGCGGGTGAGCCGCATTTCGCGCCTGGACTGGATCGGCGCGGCGCTCGGTGTCGCGCTCGTCTTCGTGTTGCTGAGCGTCCTGTCGCCCTACTTCCTGACCTCCGACAACATCCTGACAATCCTCGTGCAGACGGCCGTCGTCGCGATCCTCGCCGGCGGGCAGACCTTCGTCATCCTCACGGCGCAGATCGACCTTGCGACGGCGGCCACGACCGCGCTCGCCGGGGGCGTCGTCGGCATGCTGATGGTGCACAGCGGGCTCAATCCCTATGTCGGGATCGTCATGTGCCTCGCGATCGGCGGTGCCGTCGGCCTGTTCAACGGGGTTCTGGTGGCGCTGGCCCGGCTGCCCGCGTTCATCGTGACCCTGGCGGGATTGTCGCTGTGGCGCGGCCTCGCGTTCCAGCTCACCGGCGGTTACGAATCCTCGCCGATGCCGGACGCGATCGGGTCGCTCGGGCGCGGCGAGATCGGGCCGATCCCGGTGCCGGTCGTGATCATGCTCGGCTGCTACGGCACGATGGCGCTGATCCTGCGCCAGACCAAGCTCGGGCGGTACCTGTATGCGATCGGCAGCAACGAGGATGCGGCGCGATTGGCCGGCATCCGGGTGCAACCCTACAAGATCGCGGCGTTCGTGATCAGCGGCCTGAGTTCGGGGCTTGCCGGGGTCGTGTTGATCGGTCGGCTCGACAGTTCGGGCGGGACGATCGCGCAGGGCCTCGAACTCGACGCCATCGCGGCGGTGGTGCTGGGCGGCACCTCGCTGTTCGGCGGCCGCGGCAGCATCTGGGGCTCGCTGCTGGGGGCCGTGCTGATGGCGACGATCCGCAACGGCATGGACCTGCTGCAGATTTCGCCGTTCCTGCAACTCGTCACGCTGGGCCTCGTGATCCTGCTGGCGGTCGGGCTCGACGTGCTCAGGGTGCGACGGTTCGTTCGGGCATGACCGCTTCGCTCCTCGCCGTCGACCTCGGCACGACCCGGATCAAGTTCGGCGTGCTTGACGACGACGGCGCGTCCCGCCTGGTCCATTCCGTCGGCGACCAGACGTTTTCCCCGAGTCCGGCGCCGCCATCCAGGACCCGGATCGCGTCATGGCGGCGTGTCTCGACGGGTTGAAGCGGTGCGCCGCCGCGACGCAGCGGCCTGAGGCGTTGGTGCTGACGGGCCAGATGGGCGGCCTGATCGTCGTCGATGCGCGCGGCGCGGCGCTGACGCCGTGGATCACCGCGATGGACGCGCGCTGTCGCAATTCGAGCCGAGCGCTGACCGACGCCGTCGGGCCGCGCATCAGGAAAATCTCGACCAGCGCGCCGTTCCAGGCGGAGCGCATCCATTGGCTCCAGCAGTCGGGCGGCCTGCCGGACGACTGCCTGGCCCTGCTGCTGCCCGCCTATGTCGCGAGCCGATTGGCTGCACAGGGCTTGGCCGCCGCGTTCTGCGAGCGGACCTGCACGGGCTGGTCGGGCCTGGCCGACGTCGTTGCGATGCGGTGGGACGACGAACTGGTCGCGGCGGCGAACTGGTCGCCGCGCAAGCTGCCTCGCATCGTCGCAACGGGGGCGGCGGTGGGCACGCTTTCGGCGTCGGCGGCCGCAATGACAGGGCTTCCCGCCGGATTGCCGATCCACGCCGGGCCGGGCGATCAGGCAGCGGCGCTCTACGCACTGGACTGCATCCGTCCCGGGGATGTCGTCGACATCGCCGCGACGTTTCCGGTGCTCTCCGGCGTCGTCACGACATTTGCCGTTCCCGCCAACAGCCGGATCGAACTGATGCCGTCGGCGATCGACGGGGTCTGGCATCCGCTGGGTTATCTGCTGGGGTCCGGCACGCTGCCGGCCTGGTTCGCCTCGGCGATCGCCGGCACGAGCGTGGAGGTGCTTGAGCGCGAGGCCGAGGAAGCCGGGCCCGGCGGCGACATTCTGGCGCTGCCCTCGGATATCCCGAGCGCGGGCGGGGGTCGCAGGCTGGATTTTTGCGGCGTCGACGTCGCGCATCGGCGCGGCCACCTGTATCGCGCGATCCTCGAAGGACTGGCCTGCGAATACGCGATCATGGCGGAAGAGCTCGCGGCTGCTGGCGTGCGGATGCGCGCGCCGGTGATCGGCATCGGCGGCGGGACGACCAGCCGGTTGCTGACGCAGCTGAAGGCGAACATGACGGGCCTGCCGTGGCGCCGCGTCGACGGCGATCGGCTTGAAGTCACGCTGCTCGGCGCAAGCCTTTTTGTTGCCAGGGCACTGGGATGGAACGTGACCGCCGATCTGCCGCGCGGCGACACGATCGACCCGGATGCAGGCGCAGCGGAGCACTCCCGGCGCCTCCTGCAGCGTTACCGCCATGCGCGGCAGTTCGCATTAGGCGAGGCCGGCGCGTGACATTGTGGGATCAGCACCAATGCGGGATGCGGTGACGAGCGTGGGATTCCTGCTGGAGGCACGCGGCATCGGCAAGCATTTCGGCGGCGTCGCCGCCGCCGACGGCGTCGATTTCCACATCAACCCCGGCGAGCACGTGGCGCTGGTGGGCGACAACGGCGCCGGCAAGTCGACGCTGGTCAAGATCCTGACGGGCGCGGTGCGGCCCGACAGCGGGGAAATCTGGTTCGACGGTCAGAAGCAACATTTCAGCTCGCCGCTCGACGCCCGACGCGTCGGGATCGAGACGGTGTATCAGAACCTCGCGCTGGCCGATCATCTCGATGTGGCCGCGAACCTTTTCCTTGGGCGGGAAGATTGCCGGGATCCGGCTTGGCCCCTTCAGCCTGCTCGCGCACGAGCGCATGAAGACGAAGGCGGGCGAATTGCTGGCGCAGACCGGGGTGAAGATCCCCGACCTCCGCGATCCGCTGCTGAACCTGTCCGGCGGCCAGCGGCAGAGCATTGCCATCGCCCGCGCCGTCGGCTGGGGCTCGAAGCTGATCATCATGGACGAGCCGACGGCGGCCCTCGGCGTCCAGGAAACCGCGCATGTCGAGCAGATCATCCGCAATCTGAAGCGACAGGGAATGGCGGCCCTGATCGTCAGCCACAACCTGCGGCAGGTCTTCGACTTGTGCGATACGATCTGGGTCATGCGCCGCGGCCGGATGGTCGGCCACCGCGAGCGGCGCGCCGCATCGGTCGAGGACATCGTCCGGCTGATTACGGGCGCGGACACGGTCGCTTGAGCGCCCGGCATCCGATGCTGTCTCGTGGCGGCCTCATGGATGTGGATCGGCAGGAAACAATGACACCTATAGGTACGCGGTCCCGGGCTTGCAGGAGGACGCAGCCCAGCGTATCGACGCGGCGCTGCGCGGAGCGCCCTGAGGCGCCCAGGGTGGCAAAGCGGCGGCAGCGAACGAGGCAACCGCATCGGTTATCTTGCTAAGCTACGGATATCGCTCAGGTTCGCCGGGTTAGCACAGTGGTAGTGCAGCGGTTTTGTAAACCGAAGGTCGCGGGTTCAAATCCTGCACCCGGCACCGGTTATTTCAATTCATTGTGAAACGACGGGTTGACCGGACGGTGCGCGCCCACAGGCGGCATCCCTGGACACGGTCGCGGGTTTGCGCGGAATATCGGCGAGCCGGGCCTCGCGGTGCGCTGCGTCGCGGATTGCCGGTATTTGCAGCCACGGCGACAGGAGGCTGGCTTGCCGAGGGTGATCGATCTCGAATGCAACCTGCCCGCCGGCGAGGAGCATCCGGAATACCGCGAGCAGCAGCAGGTTCGTCCGGGCAATCCGGTCGCCGGCCGGCTGGAGCGACCGGAAGGCTACGGTTTCGACAACTATGAGCGCATCTTCCGCAACCGCGCCGAGGCGGCGACGCCGGCGCCCGAGGCAGCGCCCGGCGAGCGCATGCGCACGTTCATCGCCGACATGGATCGCGCCGGCGTCGAAATCGGTGTCGTCGGCGCCTCCAACGACACGCTGAGCCGCGTGTGCCAGGCACATCCCGATCGCTTCGTCGGCCTCGCCGCGATCAGTCCGCTCGATGGCATGCGCGGGGTGCGCGAGCTGGAGCGGCTGGTGCGCGACTGCGGCGTCGGCGGGCTACGCGTGGTGGCACTCTACAACATGATCCCGGCCAGCGACCGGCGCTACTATCCGCTGTACGCCAAGTGCGTCGAGCTGGACGTGCCCGTGCGCATCTACACCTCGATGAACTACGCCAACGACCGGCCGTACGACCTCGCTCACCCGCGACACCTCGACTGCGTGGCGATCGACTTCCCGGAATTGCGGATCGTCGCCGGGCTGTCCGGCTGGCCGTGGATCGCCGACATGGTGGGGCTGCTGCGGCGCCACCCCAACCTCTACGCCGACACCGCGGCGCATCGGCCGCGCCACTTCGCGACCCCGGGCGCGGGCTGGGAACAGTTCCTGCAATTCGGCAACACCCTGCTGCAGGACAAGATCATGGTGGGGCTGTCGCGCGGCATCTTCGGCGTGCCGTTCGAGGAACTGATCGGCGAATACCAGGCGCTGCCGCTGAAGGACTCCGTGATGGAGAAGTGGCTCTATCGGAACGCGCTGACCTTCCTGCGGCGAGGCTGACTGCCGGCATGGCCAGGTTCGTCGTCATCCGGATCCTGCAGGCGATCCCGATGATGGCGGCAGTCGTGCTGCTGGTGTTCGTGATGCTGCAACTGACGCCCGGCGATCCGGTGCAGGCGATCGTCGGGCAGTTCCCGGTGCCGCCGGCGTTTCGCGCCGCGATCGAGCAGCACTACCACCTGAACGATCCGCTGTGGCGTCGGCTGCTGCAGTATTTTTCGAACTTGCTGCATGGCGATCTGGGTTTTTCGTACCAGTCGCAGGCGCCCGTGCTCGACCTCATCCTGCAGCGCGCGCCGCGGACCTTGCTGCTGGCGGCAGCGGCGTTCGCGATCGGCATCCCGGCCGGGATCGGCATCGGCCTGGTCTCGGCGACCACGCGCAACCGCCACGTCGACCAGTTCTGGACCACTGCGGCGCTGATCGGCTACGCGGTTCCGGGCTTCTGGCTCGGCCAGCTTCTGGTGATCCTGTTCGCGATGCGCCTCGGCTGGTTCCCCACCCAGGGCATCGGGCCGCTGGTCTCGCGCGCGCATGGTGCGGCATGGCTGCTGGAACGGTTGCGTTACCTGGCGCTGCCGGCGGTCACCTACGCCGTCTACGAGGCGACGCGCGTCGCCCGGCTGATGCGCGGCAGCGTGATCGAGACGCTCGGGCAGGGCTACATCGTGACCGCACGCGCCAAGGGACTTGCGCGATCGGCGATCATCCGGCGACACGTGCTGCGCAATTCCAGCCTGCCGATCGTGACCGTGATGGGATACGCGTTCGGCGTCGCGATGGGCGGCGCGGTGCTGATCGAGACCGTATTTTCCTGGCCCGGTATCGGCCTGCTGCTGATCGAGGCGATCCGCGCACGCGACAACCAGGTGGTGGTCGGCGTCGTGCTGTTCGTCTCCATCGCGGTGATCCTGATGAACCTGTGCGTCGACATCCTGTACGGCGTGCTCGATCCGCGGATCCGCGTCCGGCGATGACCGGCCTGCTCGCACAGCTTGCCCGTACACGCTACGGACCGGCGGGCTTCGCGATCCTTCTGCTGTTGGCGCTGCTGGCGATCGGCGGCCCGTGGATCGCGCCGTACGACCCGACCGCGCAGGTCGGCACCAGCCTGCTGCCGCCGTCCCGCGCGCATCTGATGGGCACCGACAATATCGGGCGCGACCTGTTTTCCCTCGTGCTGGTCGGCGGCCGGGCCTCGCTTGCGATCGGCGTGAGTGCGGCGCTCGCGGCATTGCTGATCGGCGGCACGGTGGGCGTGCTCGCCGGCTATTTCCGCGGCGCGACCGAAGCGGTGCTGATGCGGGTGACGGAACTGTTCCAGATCCTGCCGGTGATCATCGTCGTGCTGTTCGCGATCGCGCTGTTCGGCTCAAGCTTCTGGCTGCTGGTTGCGGCGGTGGCGCTGGCGATCTGGCCGCTGGAGGCGCGGCTGGTCTACGGCCAGTTCGTGCAACTGCGGGAGCGCGAATTCGTGGCGGCGGCAATCGTCGCCGACCTGCCCACGCATCACATCATCCTGCGCGAAATCCTGCCCAACGCGCTGCCGCCGGTGATCGTCCAGGTGGCGCTCGACGCCAGCCTCGCGATCCTGATCGAGTCCGGCTTGGGCTTTCTCGGCCTGTCGGACGCGAACACGGTCAGCTGGGGCCAGTTGCTGTTCGCCGCACAGGATTATCTCGACGCCGCGTGGTGGATGAGCGTGTTTCCCGGCGCCGCGATCTGCCTCGCGGTGATCGGCCTGAACATGCTGGCCGATGCGTTGAACGAAGTGATCAACCCGCGCGCGGCGCGGGCGATGGTGGGCCTGCCAGCGTGAGCGCACCGCCGCCCCTGCTGGATGTGCGCGACCTCAAGGTGCATCTGCACGTGGGCGGCGCGACCGTGCGTGCCGTCGACGGGGTGGACCTGACCGCGCGTGCCGGAGAATGCGTCGGCATCGTCGGCGAATCCGGCTGCGGCAAGAGCACCCTTGCGCGGGCGATCGTGCGGTTGCTGCCCGACGTGGCGTTCGCGCATCTCTCCGGCCGGATCGGCTTCGACGGCACCGATCTGGCAGCGTTGCCGCCGGCCGAACTGCGTCGGCTGCGGCAGCAGGGCAGTTTCTCGATCATCTTCCAGGATCCGCTGAGCTATCTCAACCCGACGCAACGGGTCGGCTCGCAGGTGGCCGAAGCGCTGCCCGGGCGGCCGGAGTGGCGCGACGCCGCGAGCCGGGTGCAAGCCCTGCTGCGCGAAGTCGGCATGCCGGAACCGGAGCGGGTGGCGCGGCGCTATCCGCACGAACTCTCCGGCGGCATGCGCCAGCGCGTGCTGATCGCGGTCGCGCTCGCGTCCTCGCCGCGTCTGCTGGTGGCCGACGAGCCGACCTCGGCGCTCGACGTGACCGTGCAGTTGCAGGTGCTGGCGACGCTGCGTCGGCTGCACCGCGAGCGCAACATGGCGCTCGTCATCGTCACGCATGATTTCGGCGTGGTCGCGGAACTTTGCGACCGCGTCTACGTGATGCAGGCGGGGCGCATGGTGGAATGCGCCGACGTGGTCGCGCTGTTCGAGGCGCCGGCGCATCCCTACAGCGCGCGCCTCGTGGAACTGAGCCTGCGGCGGCGTCGGCGGCCAGTCGCGCACGAGGCGGCGGTATGAGCGGCGCGATCCTGGCCGCACGCGGCCTCGTGCAAAGCTTCGCGGGCGGCTGGCGCGGTCGGCCGGTGCGCGCCGTCGATGGCGTGGACATCGACGTGCACGAGGGCGAGACGCTCTCCATCGTCGGCGAGTCGGGCTCCGGCAAGAGCAGCCTGGCGCGCCTGCTGCTGGCGCTGCGCCGGCCGGACAGCGGCTCGATTTTCTACCGCGGCACGGCGCTGCCGGACTTGTCGCCGACCCAGCGCCGAGACTATCGGCGGCAGGTGCAGGCGGTGTTCCAGGATCCTGCCGCATCGCTCAACCCGCGCATGCGCGTGCAGCAGACGCTTGCCTACGTCATCCTGGAGCACGGGCTGGCGACGCGCGCCACCGTCGGCAGCGTGGTCGCGGCGGAGCTTGCGGCGGTTGGCCTCGTGCCGCCACAACAGTTCATGTCGCGCTATCCGCACCAACTCTCCGGTGGCCAGCAGCAACGCATCGCCATCGCGCGCGCGATGGCGCTGCGGCCGCGCCTGATCATCGCCGACGAACCGCTGTCCAGCCTCGACATCTCCGTGCAGACGCAGCTGCTGGAGCTCATGGCCGATCTGCAACGGCGCACCGGGGTCGGCTTCGTCGTCATCAGCCACGACCTCGGCGCCGTCGAGGCCATCGCCGATCGCGTCGCGGTGATGTATCGCGGGCGCATCGTCGAAATCGGCCGGCAGGTGCTGACCCGTCCACGCCACCCCTACACGCGGGCGCTGCTGGACGCGCGGCTGAGCATGGATCCGCGTGCCGCCCGCGCGCGGTCGCGGATCGTGCTCGCGGGCGATGCGCCGGCACCGGCGGTTGATGCGTCGGGCTGCGGATTTCGCGACCGCTGCGGCTCGGCGATGCCGATCTGCACGTCGGAGACGCCGCTTCTGGCGGCGGTCGACGGGGCCGGCGGCGCGGTCGCCTGCCATCTCTCGACACAATATGCCGAAGAAGGAAACCCATGATGCGTGTCCTGCCCTACATTCCGTCCGCGTCCGCCGCGCTGCTGACGCTCTGCCTTGCGAACGCACCCGCCGTTGCCGCCGATGCACCCAAGCACGGCGGCAGCGTCGTGCTGACGATGGACACGACCGGCATGGCGGTGCTGAACACCCAGCTCACCTCGTTCTCGCCCGCGCTCTGGATGGCGGATCTGTGGGCCGACGGGCTGATGGCGAAGGATTCGAGCGGGCGCCGCATCCCGCATCTCGCGACGAGCTGGACCATTGCCGATGACGGCAAGACCTACACGTTCAAGTTGCGGCAGGGCGTCAAATGGTCCGACGGCGAGCCGTTCTCCGCGGCCGACGTCGCGTTCACGCTGGAGGCGTTCGGTAAGCTCAACACCTATCTGTCCAAGCTCGTGCCGCTGCTGACGGGCGTCGAGACGCCGGACGATGCGACGGTGGTGGTGCATCTCTCGCGGCCGGTGACGGCGGCACTCGACCTGTTCGACAAAGAGAACTTTCCGATCATGCCGAAGCACGTCTACGCCGGCACCGACATCGTGACCAATCCCGCCAACCGCAAACCCGTCGGGCTCGGACCGTATCGGCTGGATGCGTGGGAGTCGGGCCGCTCGCTGACCTATGTCCGCAATCCGAATTACTGGGACCAGCCGAAACCGTGGCTGGATTCCGTGCTCGTCGCCGTGATCCCGAGCCCGCAACAGCAGCTCAACGCGCTGATCCAGGGCGAAGTCGACTGGGTGCAGCTCGATTTCACGCAGATCCAGCGCGCCGAGGAAGCCGCGAAGACCGGCAAGATCCGCGTGGTCAAATTCTCGATGAACGCTCCGGAGCGGTCATCGCTCGACTTCAACATGCGCCGCGCGCCGCTCGGCGATGTGCGGGTGCGCCAGGCGCTGTTCCGTGCCACCGATCGCAAGCGGATCAGCGAAGACGCCTATCGCGGCCTGGCTTTCCCGGCGACCAGCGCGATTCCCACGCAGTTCCGCGATCTCTACGATCCGTCGGTGAATTACAACACGATGTATCCGTACGATCCGCAGCAGGCCGGCAAGCTTCTCGACGAGGCCGGGCTGCCGTTGCGCGACGGCAAGCGCTTCTCTGTGGAGCTGACCTATCCGGCGGTCTCCCCGTTCGACGCGATCGCCAAGAGCATCGCCGCGCAGTGGAAGGAAGTCGGCGTCGACGTCACGCTCGCCGGGCTCGACGCGCAGATCTGGACCGACAAGGTGTACCGCAAGAACGACTTCGACGTGTCGCTGATCTCGCTGACCGGCCGGTCCGATCCGACGCTCGGCGTCGATCGCAGCTTCGTCTGCAACCAGGCGCATGTGCCGTACACGAACCCGACCGGCTACTGCAATCCGGAGCTCGACAAGATCGCCGCCGCCGCGGCCGCCGCGCCGCAGGAGCAGCGCCGCGCGCTGTACAAGCAATACGAGGAGATCGTCGCGCGCGACCTCAACGAGATCACGCTGACCAACGCGCCGACCTACAACGCGGTCTCGACCAAGTTCGCCAACCTCGATGCGCAGCTCGACATCGCCTTCAACGAGCACCCGAACTGGGCGGAAGCCTGGCTGCCTGGGGGGCAATAGATGACGCTTTTGGCCCGCGACGTCGCACCGCTGATCCGGCCACGCTCCGTCGCGATCGTCGGCGCATCCGCGACCAAGCGCGCGCAGGGCAACGGCGTCATCAAAAACCTTCAGGAGATGCAGTACGCCGGCCGCATCATTCCGGTGCACCCGACCGCATCGGAGGTGGATGGCATTGCCGCGGTCGGCAGCATCGAAAAACTGCCGGGCGATGTCGATACGGCCGTCGTCGCGATCCCTGCGCCGGGCGTCGTTGCCGCGCTGCGCGAACTGGAGCGCGCCGGCGTGGCCTCGGCGATGGTGTTCACCAACGGCTTCTCGCAGGCCGAGACGGAGGAATATCGCGCGTTCGCGGCGGCGAGCCGCATGGTGATCCACGGCCCGAACTGCATGGGCCTGCTCAATTTTTCTGACGGCATCAGGATCTATCCCTCGACGGTCACTGGCAAGGTGCAGCCGGGGAAGGTCGCGTTGATCGCGCAGTCCGGTTCGGCGGCGATCTCGCTGATGAATTCGACGATGGCGGGGCTCTCCAAGGTCGTGACCATGGGCAGCGAGTTCCAGGTCACCGCGCCCGACTACATGCGCTGGTTCGCCGAGGATGCTTCCACGGCGGTGGTCGGCATCGTGCTGGAATCGATCAAGAGCCCCGCGCAGTTCGCGGCGGCGGCCGAGCGGATCCGCGCCGCCGGCAAATCGCTCGTGGTGCTGCATGTCGGCAAGTCCGCCGTCGGCGCGCTGGCGGTACAGGCGCACACCGGCGCGATGATCAGCCGGCGCGACGCGTACGAGCGCTTCTTCGATCAATGCGCCATCCCGACCGTCGGCGACTACGACGAACTCATCGCCTCGATCGAGTGCTTTGCCTCGACGAACGCGGTGGCGCGCGGATCGCGCGTCGGCATTATCGGCATTTCCGGGGGCGAGACGGCGCTCGCCACCGACCTTGCAGCGGACGCCGGCCTGCACGTCGCCGAGTGGACTGAAGCGACCGGCGCGCGCGTGCTCGCGGCGCTGCCCGGCGCGTCGGGCCGCAATCCGCTCGACCTCGGCGCCACCGTGCATCATTCGATCGAGCAGGCGGAGGCGGCGATCGCGGCGATCCTCGACGATCCCGGCGTCGATTCGCTGCTGATCGTGCAGGATGCGCAGGCGACGCTCACGCCGACGATGCTGGGCAACTACATGCCGCGCATCCACTGCTTCGGCCGCCTGGGCGCCGCCGCCGCGAAACCCGTCGTGCTGGTGTCGCCGACGGGCGAGAACGCGCATGCGACCATCATGGCGGCGCTGGCGGAGCATCGCGTCCCGGTGCTGCGCGGGCTGCGCGCGGGCATGGTCGCGCTGCGCAACCTCGGCACCCTGGGAAGGGCGGATGCGCCTCCGCGTCCATCCGGTGAGGGTCGCAATGACGCTGCGGTGCGGGAATTGCGTGTCGAAATCGAAGATGCCGCGCCGGGGCCGCTGCCGGACGCCCTGTGCAGGCGGATCCTGGCCGCGTACGACATTCCCGTCGTGCGTGCGGTCGTCGCGGCGTCGGCGACGGAGGCGCTCGCCGCTGCGCCGGAAATCGGCTTTCCGCTGGTGCTCAAGATCAGCTCGCCGGACATTCTGCACCGCTCGGATGTCGGCGGAGTTGAGCGCGGCATCCGCGATCCTGTCGAACTTCGGGCCGCGATCGAGCGCATGTCGCAGAATGTGTGGAGTGCGGCGCCGCATGCGCGGATCGCGGGGTTCGAGCTGCAGCAGGAGCTGATCGACCATGTCGAGGCGATGGCCGGTTTCATTGCGGCGCCGCCGTTCGGTGCGCTGACCGTGGTCGGGAGCGGCGGCACGCTGGTTGAGCTCGACAACGATCGCGTCGTCGAACTCGGCAGGTTTTCACAGGAGCACGGCGGCCGGATGATCGAACGGACCCGGCTCGGCGCGCGGCTTGCCGGCCACCGCAACCTGATGCCGAAAACCGAGCTGGCGGCGTTGGCAGGGATCGTGAGCCGACTGTCCGAGCTTGCCGCCGATTTCGCGGACTGCATCGGCGAATGCGACCTCAACCCCATCCTGGTCCGCAAACGTTTCGGAGAGGCGCACGTGGTCGATGTATTGATGCTGAAGAGTTCTACGGTGGCCTAGTCGATGCGCATCGCGCGGCCGGAGCAGAGAAGGCCCGTTACGCAGGACGAAAAGGCCGAAACCGTGCGGCCCTGGTCGGCCAGCAGCACGCCGAGCAGCGCCATGTCGTAGAGCAGCACGAACGCCAGCCACACGCCGATGGCGATGCCGCCGGCGGTGCCGCGGTCGCGCCCCAGCGTGCTGACCAGATGGCCGATGGCAATGGACACGCCGCCGAGCAGCACCGAGGCGCCGATCATCGCAACGAAGGCGGCCCAGGCGGCGGCGTCCTGACTGCCGGCGAGTTGACCGGCGCTACGGGTCGATCTCGAAGTTCGTCATTTCGGCTCCGGCATTCGGCGGGAGAGCCGCCCGGATCAATATTCGTCGTGCCGCCGCACCCAGTTCATGGTGCCGGCGCTCTCGTTGCGGCCCTTGGGGACGAGATCGAGCCAGTTGAACGCGCCGATCAGCAGTTCGCCGCCACGGTGATAGGTCGAGTAGGTGTGGAAGATCGCGCCGTCGTCCTTCGCGAAGATGCTCACGCCGAACATGTCCGGGCTCCTCTGGATCACGGTGCCGTAATTGTAGATCGCGCGACCGGCAGCGATATCCTCGGGCCTGAACGACACGCCGAAATCGAAGTTGAAGTCGCTGCCTTCCGAAGAGACCCAGGGGAAGTTCCAGCCCATCCGCTGCTTGACCTGCTCGATCCGCCGCAGCGGCACGCGCGAGACCGCGGCGAACGACAGGTCGGCATGCTGGAAATGCTGCCGCGCTGCGTCGACGTGATCGGAGATGAACGAGCAGCCGGGGCAGATATGGTCCGAGCCCGGCGTCAGCATGAAGTGATAGATCGCAAGCTGGCTGCGCTCGCCGAACAGGTCGCCGAGCGTGCATTTGCCCTCCGGCCCCTCGAACACGTAGGGCTTCTCGATCCTGACCCACGGCAGCTGGCGGCGCTCCTCGCGGAGCGCGTCGAGTTCGTGGGTGACGGCGCGCTCCTTGGCGAGCAGCGCCTTGCGCGCGTCGAGCCACTGTTCGCGCGAAACGATTGCGTGGGCCATGGTCGGTCTCCTTTGGTTGTCGGTCAGGTGCGCGCCGCCGGGCGGCCGGACGCGAGCTTCAGCCAGGGCGACAAATGAAACAGGCTCATCAGCAGGTACATCGCGGCCATGCCGCCGAGCGGCAGGATGCGGGGACCGGCGGCGCAGAGTGCGACCGGGGAGGCATCGTGCGCCGCGATCCAGGCCATGCAGGCGAAGGTCGGCGAGGCGGCGAGGGCGAGCCAGCCGGCGGCCCCACGCGGCTGCGGGGCCTTGGCGCTGCTGGCGTTTGCGGTTGAGGGCGTCGTCATGTCGCGGTTTCCCGATCGATTGTCGCCGTGCCCGGCCCTCGCCGGCTCGAACGCGGATGTAGGGCGAGGCCGAGGCCGGGCGAGAGTGACAAGTGTGGCGGGATTTCGACGGACTTGCTGATCACATCGGTGGCCCGAACGCCCAGCAACGCGCCGGCGAACAGGGCGAGCAGCAACGCCAGTGCGGCGACCATGAAGCTGAACATCGTCGCGCCCCCCCTCAGCCCCACCCGAACCCGACCATGCCGGCCGGCGGCAGCGTCGGGCTGGCAGTCGCGGTCGGGGCCGCCGAGGTTTCAGGTTCGGCTTGGCTTGCGCCCGCCGGCTGCGATGCGGTTGCTGGCACCGGGGCCTGCCTCATCTCGGCGGCCGAGCCCGCCCCGGTCGCACCGATCAGCAGTGCCCAGGCGAGGGCGATGGCGGGCAGCGGGGACGTTGTCATTTTCCGGCTCCCGATTGACTGTCGCGGCTTCTGGCCGTTGCAGGATCGATGGCGGATGTAGGACGCGGCGAAATCGGGTGAGAGTGACAAGTGTGGCGAGATTTCGATGGACTCGCTGATCACGGCGGCGGCCCGGGCACTGGCGGCGGGCGATCCGCTGGCGGCGCTGAAGCGGGTCGCGCTGCGCGACGATCCGCCGGCGCTGGCGCTGCGCGGCATCGCCATGGCGCAGCTCGGCGAGCTGGCGCGCGCCAAGGACCTGCTGCGCAGCGCGGCGCGCGGCTTCGGCCCGAACGAGGCGACGGCGCGTGCCCGCTGCGTCGTCGCGGAAGCCGAGATCGCGTTGGTCTCGCGCGATCTGAGCGGAACCATGCAGACGCTCGGGGCGGCGCGGGCGGTGCTCGAAGCGCACGGCGACCGGGCGAACGCCGCGCATGCCGGCTATCTGGAGGCGCGGCGGCTGCTGCTGATCGGCCGTCTCGACGACGCCGAGCGCACGCTCGACGCATTCGATGTCGCGGCGCTGCCGCGGGCGTCGCGGACTGGGTATTGGCTGGTCGCCGCCGGCATCGCGATGCGGCGCGTTCGCGCGGAGCCGGCGCGCGCCGCGCTTGACCGGGCCGCGCACGCCGCGGGCGAGATGGGGATTTCTTCGCTGGCGGCCGAGGTGGACCGTGCATCACGCGCACTCGCGGCGCCCGCGGCGTGCCTGGTCGCGCACGACGAAAAGCGGCTGCTCGGGCTCGCCGACGTCGAGGCGCTGATCGCCTCGGGTGCGCTCGTGGCCGATGCCTGCCGCAATGTCGTGCGCGCCGGCACGACGGTTGTTGCGCTTTCCGGCCGCCCGGTGCTGTTCGCGCTCGCCCGCGCGCTCGCCGAGGCGTGGCCCGACGACGTATCGCGCGAAACGCTGATCGCGCGCGCCTTCCGGGGGCGCGATGCCGACGAATCGCATCGCGCACGGCTGCGCGTCGAGATCGGACGGCTGCGCAAGACGCTCCGGCCGCTGGCCGGATTGAGCGCGACGAGCCGCGGTTTCGTGCTGAAGCCGCACGGGGAGCACACGGTCGCCGTGCTGGCGCCGCCCGTCGAGGGTGATCATGCCGAGGTGCTGGCGCTGCTTGCGGACGGCGAGGCGTGGGCGAGCTCGGCGCTGGCGCTGGCGCTCGGGGTCAGCCCCCGCTCGGTGCAGCGGGCGCTCGAAGCCCTGGCGGAAGCCGGTCGCGCCGAATCGTTCGGTCGCGGCCGCGCTTGCCGCTGGATGGCGCCGAACGTGCCGGGTTTCCCGACAACCTTGTTACTCCCGGCGCCGCTGATGCGCGGGTAGGATGGCCAGATGAAACACATAGCCGCCGAAATCATCCGCGAATACGGCCCGTTTCCCGATATCGACGCGGTGGCCGGGGTCAGCTTCGATGGCGAGCGGGTCTGGTTCGGCTCCGGCGACAGGCTGAACGCACTCGATCCCGAAAGCGGAAAAATCGTCGGCGCGCACGCTGTCGCAGCGGACGCGGGAACGGCGTTCGACGGCAAGCATCTGTTCCAGATCGCCGATGCCGTGATCCGCAAGGTCGATCCCGCGACCGGCGAGGTGCTCGCCACGATCCCCGCGCCCGGCAATGGCGGAGATTCCGGGCTCGCCTGGGCGGAAGGCACGCTCTGGGTGGGCCAGCACCGCGGCCGCAGGATCCATCAGATCGATCCGGACACCGGGGCCGTACTGCGCACCATCGAATCCGATCGCTTCGTCACGGGCGTCACCTGGGTCGACGGCGAGCTCTGGCACGGCACCTGGGAGGGCGAGGCGAGCGATGTCCGCCGCATCGATCCCGCGACCGGAGAGGTGTTCGAGCGCCTCGACATGCCGGCCGGAACCGGCGTCTCGGGGCTTGAATCGGATGGCGGCGACCGATTGTTCTGTGGCGGCGGAAACAGCGGCAAGCTGCGGGCGATCCGCCGACCAAGACGCGTCGATGCCATTTCTTGAACGAACGGTGCCGATCGCGCCGCGGCCCCAGTATCGCCTCGGCGCCGGCGATCAACCGGGCCGACCCAGCCAACGACGCCCGCGGCTTGCGGTCGGATCCCGCCTTATGTCGGGCCGTGTACTCGCCGCGCCTCCACCCCGTGCGCGTCGGGCAAACAGTTGACTTGACCGCACCCGGGTTTGCTGCGACTGCGGATCCATTCGCGCAAGGTGGCACCGAATGGCTGCATCGCAGGGATGAGGCCGGCCCATGTCTGATCCCGCGCATGTCGGCGTGACGTTCCCGCCTCGCCCGACCAACGACATGCGGGCGCGGGTGCGCGCGAAGGACTGGTCCGCGACCCCGCTCGGTCCGATCGGCGACTGGTCGCCCAGCGCTCAGGCTGGCCCTCGACATCGTGCTGTCGTCCGGGTTCCCGATGGCGCTGCGCTGGGGGCCGGAATTCATCCTGATCTACAACGACGGCTACGCGCCTATTCTGGGCGAGAAACATCCCTGGGCGCTCGGCCTGCCCGCGCGCGAGGTGTGGCCGGAGGTCTGGCACCAGATCGAACCCATGCATCGCGACATCCTGGCCGGCACGCGCGGCGCGATCTTCGCCGACGACATCCTGCTGCGCATCCAGCGCCACAAGGACCGCTGGGAGGACGCCCGGTTCACCCTGAGCTACAGCCCGACGCCCGACCCGACGGCGCCGAGCGGCATCGGCGGCGTGTTCGTCACCGCGGTCGAGATCGACGGCGCGGATCGAGACCGAGAACCAGCTCCGCGTCGGCCGAGGAGGCGTTGCGGCACCTCAACGAAACCCTCGAGCAGCAGGTGGAGGCGCGCACCCGCGAGCGCGACCGCGTCTGGACCAACTCGCGCGATCTGCTGGTGGTGATTGGCGCCGACGGCGTGTTTCGCGCGGTCAGCCCGGCCTGGACGCGAGGTGCTCGGCCACGCGCCGGAGGAGGTGGTCGGCCGCAGCTTCCTGGAGTTCGTCGATGCCGGACGATGCCGGCCTGACCCAGGGCGGTCTCGATGCGGCCGCCGCCGGCGACAACCTGACGAATTTCGAGAACCGCTACCGCCACAAGGACGGCAGCCGCGCGCTGGATCTCCTGGCACACCTCCGTCGAGGGCGATCTGGTCTATGCCTACGGCCGCGACATCACCGCGCGACAAGCAGGCCGAGGCCGAGCTGGCGCGCACCCAGGAGGCGCTGCGCCAGTCGCAGAAGATGGAGGCGATCGGCCAGCTCACCGGCGGCATCGCGCACGACTTCAACAACATGCTCGCGATCGTGATCGGCAGCCTCGACATCGCCGCGCCGGCGCCTGCAGCGCGGCGAGGCCGGCGTCGAACGTTATCTGGAGAACGCGCATGAGGGCGCGACGCGGGCCGCGGCGCTGACCCAGCGGCTGCTGGCGTTCTCCCGCCAGTCGCCGCTGTCGCCGCGCGTGCTCAACCTCAACGAGCTGGTGGCCGGCATGTCGGAGCTGCTGCGCCGCACGCTGGGCGAGCGCATCGCGCTGGAGACGGTGCTCGGCGGGCGGCCTGTGGCTCGCCCATGTGGATCCGAACCAGCTCGAAAGCGCCGATGCTCAACCTGGCGGTCAATGCGCGCGACGCGATGCCGGACGGCGGCAAGCTCACGATCGAGACCGCGCAACGTCTATCTGGACGATCGCTACGCCGCCGCGCGAAGTCGGCCTGGCGCCCGGGCAATATGTGATGGTTGCGGTCACCGACGTCGGCATCGGCATGGCGCCCGACGTCGTGCAAAAGGTGTTCGATCCGTTTTTCACCACCAAGCCGGTCGGCAAGGGCACCGGCCTCGGGCTGTCGATGGTCTATGGCTTCGCCAAGCAGTCGGGCGGTCATGTGCGGATCTATTCGGAAGCTTGGCCGCGGCACCACGGTGAAGGTCTATCTGCCGCGCCACTTCGGCTCGGCCGAGGAGGCGCGCGCGCAACGCCGGCCGCGCAGCCTGCCGACGGCGGCATCGCGCGCCGAAACGGTGCTGGTGGTCGAGGACGAAGACCGGGTCCGGCAGATGAGCTGCGAGGCGCTGCGCGAACTCGGCTACACGGTGCATGCGGCCGCAAGCGGCGAAGAGGCGCTGCGGATCTTTCGATGCGCTCGGCCGCGTGGATGTGCTGTTCACCGACGTGGTGATGGGCGGCATGACCGGGCGCCAGCTTGCGGACGCGCTGCGGCAGCGAGGCGCCGTCGTTGAAGGTGCTGTACACGACCGGCTATACGCGCAACGCGGTGGTCCACAACGGCGTGCTGGACCCGCGGGGTCGCGTTCCTGCCGAAGCCATTCACGGTCGAGGACCTGGCCGTAAAGCTGCGCGCCGTGCTCGACGGCTGACGCCGCTCAGCCCCGCTCCACGCCGCACCATGCCGCGATGGTCAGCGCCAGCACGCGCGTCACTTCGTGCAGCGAGGCGAGGCCCACGCTCTCGTCGATGCCGTGGATGTTGTCGCTGTCCGGGCCGTAGCAGGTCGCCTCGGTGCCTTGATACAGCGGGTAGAACCGCGCATCCGTCAGCCCGGTCGCCGCATAGTGGCGCAATTCCGCGCCGGTTTCCGCGCGGTGGCAGGCGGCGACCATCCGGGAAATCGCCTGCTCGGCCGGGAACACGCAGCCGTCGGCGATGAAGCCGCCGAACTCCGTCTGCACGGTCGCGCCGCGCAGCCGCGGATCGGCGGCGGTGCCGGCGACCAGCCGTTCGATGTCGCGCGCGACCTCGCGGCAGGAGTGGCCGGGCATCACGCCGACGCGCATGCCGATGCGCGCGCGCGTCGGCACCGAACTGTTCCACTCGCCGCCGGCGATCGTGCCGAAATTGACGTTGATCGGGTGGTTGTGCTCGGCGAACGCGGGGTGGCGGCGCTCGGCGCGGTTCATCTCGGCCTCGTAGTCCTTGAACGCGGACGCGATCACGTAGGCCGCCTCGATCGCGTTCACGCCCGACTGCGCCTCGCGCACATGCACCGGCCGGCCGGTGACGGTGATCCAGGCCCAGACCACGCCGACCTCGGCCGTGTAGAGCGCCGGATAGCCGGGGCCGGGCTCCGGGATCAGGCAGGCGTCCGGCTTCGCCAGCGCCTGCATCACCGCAAGCGCGCCGTTGCCGGTGCATTCCTCCTCGATCACCGCCGCCATCTGCACGATGCCGGCCGGTTGCAGCCCGGCGAGCCGCAGCGCCTTGAACGCCATGACATAGGCGGCGACGCCCGCCTTCATGTCGGCGGCGCCGCGGCCGTACATGCGGCCGCCACGGATCGACGGCTCGAACGGCGGCGTCGCCCACAGATCGGCGGCGCCTTCGGGCACGACGTCGACATGGCCCTGCAGCAGCAGGCTGCGGCCGCCGCCGCGCGCCGGCCGGTGCACCGCGACCACCGGATCGCGGCCGGCATAGTCGAGCAGCGGCGGCGAGAACCCGGGATGTTCGGCCAGCGCCGCCGCATCGATCGCGATCCGTCGCGGCGCCAGCCCGATCTCGCGATACACCGCCTCCATCTCGGCGAGGCAGGACTGTTCGTGCCCGAGCAGGCTGCGGTGGCGCACCAGCCGCGCCAGCAGCGCCTCGGTCTCGGCCGCCAGCGATGCGGCGGCCTCGCGGATGGCGCGCCGCGCGCCCGGGTCGAGCGTGTCGGGCGTCAGCACCGCTTGCAGCCCATCAGGCGCGCGGCGTGGATCACGAACATCGCGCATTCGTCCTCGTCGGCCTCCATCAGCTCGACATGCGCCTGCCGGAGATCCAGCATGACCAGCTTTTGCAGTTGCGGATCGGTGATCCGCGCGATGATCGGCTTCAACTGCGCGATCACGCCGGCGCAGTCGGCATTGGCCGGTCGCGCGGTGCCGAGGGTCGCCGCGACGGCAACAACGATGCAGAGCAGAACGGCGACGCGGTGGGTCATTGCGGCCAGCAATTGAGGGCCGGCCACTCTAAGCGAAAATTCGCAGGCCGGCCAACCGATGGGGCACAGGCTTACGGCCTGGGTCTTTGACGGCGACATTGCTGCCGCCGCGCGTCGGTCGGCCAAACGGGCGGAGTCGCCCCGGCGCCAAGACGCTTCGAGAACAACGTGTCGGATTGTAACCGCCGCGCAATCCCGCTTGACGCCGAACGTCATAAATACTAACTTCACCGCGTGAACCCCACCCCATCCCCCCACGCCGCCACCGAGCGGTTCGCCGAACGGTTCGGCGAGATCTCCCAAGGCCTGGCCGCCAACGGCGGCGGGGATCGGCTGTCCGCGCTGCTGATCCATCTGATCGAGCGTCTCATCCAGGCGATCCTCTCGATCGCGCGGAACCTTCCGGCAGCCGCCGCCCCGGTCGAGCCGGACGCAACCGCCTTCCCCCCGAAGCAGCAACACAGCGCCCCGGTTCGGCCGGGACCATCGAGCGGCCATTCGCCCCGCCGGCCAGAACCGAGGCGGCCACAACGCCCGGCCCCCGAGGCCGGGGAACCGCCGGGGTCGGTTCGGCAAACCCCCGCCGGAACGCTTCCCCCAGCCGCCCACCCCGGCCCGGTCAGGCGCGGGGGCGGCAGGCGGCCAGGCGCCACCGCCCCACCGCGGCGACCTCCGAAAAATCGGGCTTTTGGCCCGGCCGCTCTGGCACGCCCTAATCGTTCCACATAAGCAACGAAATTGGTCGCTTGCGGCATCGCCAGCCCCCAGAGGGTCAGACGAACAGCGTCAGCACCGCCCCGAACGCGCCCCAGCCGATGTCGATCACCACGCCGAGCAGTCCGTCCGTGCTCGGCTGCAATCGACCCTGCATGCCGGCGCGCCGCAACTGCCGCGGCCGGCCGATCGCGAGCCACATCCGCGTCGAGGCCGCCGCCGCACTGGCGAGGCACGCCGCCGGGAACGCCGCCGGCATCTTCAGCCCGATCGCCACCACCGGCAGCCCGCCGACCACCGCCAGCGCCGCCACCGTCACCAGCACCTTGGCCCGGAACACCGCCGTGTCGGCGACCGGCGAGGCCACCGCCAGCGCCGCCGCCTGGTCCGCCTCGAACGGCCCCGCCACCAGAATTTTCGTGATGCGCCCCGTCATCATCGCCGTGAGAAAAACCACGCCCGCCGCCGAATGCCAGCCGGTCTCGCCGAGGTTCATCAGCGCGACCGCCCCCGGCACCAGGAATACGAACTGGTAGAACACCTGCGCCCCCAGCCCGGGGTGCCGCACCAGCAGCCGCCATTCCTTCCGCACCAGGACGGAAAACTGGCTGCCGCCGAACCGGCGCGCGACGCCCGCCCCGCGCACCGCGCGCGGCACGGCAAGATTGCTCATCACACCGCTGCCGTAGGCCTGCCCGAGCGCCGAACTCACCAGCACCACCGCAGCCAGTGCCAGTACCGCGAGTGCAATAATCGGAAGTGCGTCGCCGAGCGCCGCTCGTGCCGGCCACCATTGCGGCCCGACTGCCGCCGCGCTGTCGGTTGGCGCCAGCGCCTCCCAGACCCGCGCGCGCACCCCCGCCGGCACCACCACGCGCGCCTGCGTCGCAAAGAACGAAATCGCGCCGAACAGCGTCGCCAGCGCGCGCGCGGCGATCCGCGTCCAGCGCGCCCCGACCGAGGCGAGCAGCCCGAACGTCACCGCCGCGCCCGCCGCCGCCGCCGCGAGGCTCAGGCTCGCCAGCACCGCATACCCGCCCGCCCATTCGAACCGGCCGCGCAGCACCATGCCGTTGAGCACCGGCACCACCAGCACGATTGGCAGGAACGCCGCCGTCACCGCGATCGCCGCCAGCCGCGTCGTCAGCACCCGCCGCATCGGGATCGGCGAAGACAGCAGCAGGTCGAGGTCGCCACGCTGGAACAGCGCGTCCGTCGCCTCCGAGATCGCCTTCGACAGGAACAGCGTGAACACGCCGGCGAGGGCAAAGGATCCGGTCAGCAGCAACTCGGTGCGGTGCTCGTCGTGCAGCCGCGCCAGCGCCGGCGCCGCTGCGAAGCCGATCAGGTGCAGCAGGACGAAACTGGTGAGCAGAATGATGCCGAGCGCCCGCCGCTTCCGCCCGCCGCCGCTGCGCAGGTCACGGCCGGCGAGACGCATGTCGTGCCGCAGCAGCCAGAACGACGAACCGGGGCCGAACAGGCCAGGGGGCTTTGCCCCCTGGACCCCCACCGGGGCCAGTGGCCCCAGACCCCTTGCGATGAAGCTCACGCGGCCGGCTCGGTGGTCAGGTGCAGGAACACGTCCTCGAGCGTCGCCTGGCCCTGGCCGGCCTGGCGCCGCAACTCGGCGAACGTGCCCTCCGCCACCATCCGCCCGGCGGCGATGATGCCGATCCGGTCGGCCAGCCGCTCGGCGACTTCGAGCACGTGCGTGGTCAGCACCACGGTCCGCCCGGTCTGCACGCGCACGCGCAGCAGGTCCTTGACCTGCCGCGACGCCGCCGCATCGAGCCCGCTGAGCGGCTCGTCCATCACCAGCAGCGCCGGATCGTGCAGCAGAGCGCCCGCCAGCGCCGTCTTCTGCCGCATCCCGCGCGAAAAACCCTCGCAGGCTTCGCCCCGGTGCGGCCACAAACCCAACTCGGTCAGCAGCGCCTCGGCGCGCAGCCGCGCAACCGCCGCCGGCACCTGCCAGAGCCCGGCCACGAACTCCAGGTATTCGAGCGGCGTCAGCCGGTCGTACAGCAACGGCTCGTCCGGCAGCCACGCCGTCACCTGCTTGGCCCGCGCCGGGTCCGCCAGCGCATCGACGCCGGCGATCTCGATGCTGCCCGCGTCCGGCACCAGCAGCCCGCACACCATCCGCAGCGTCGTCGTCTTGCCCGCGCCGTTCGGCCCGAGCAGCGCATAGATCTCGCCCCCGGCGATGCTCAGGTCGAGATGGTCCACCGCCGGCCGGCCGAAGGCCTTGCATAGTCCGCGCACGTTCAGCATGCCCCGACCTATATCCAGAATTTTCGCGTGCGTGTCGGAAAATGTGTGCATCGAACAAGAATTAACCACTGCAGTCAGCCTTGCCCCGCACACTGGCGCTTTGCACCCGGTTACGAGGCGTCATGGCCACTTCCCTCTCGCAAGCGGACGTCGACCGGCTGCTGACCAACTCGTCCGCCCAGATGCGGGCCGAGGTCGCCGGCAAGCTCGGCGGCGATCTCGACAGCCCGAACCTGACCGACGCCGAATTGCGCACCGCCCAGGACATCATCCGCATCATCGCCAAGGACGTCGAGGTCACGGTGCGGACGGCGCTGTCGAAAAGCCTGCGCCATGCCGCGCGGCTGCCGCACGACGTGGCGCTGGCGCTCGCCCATGACGTCGAGGCGGTGTCGCTGCCGATCCTGACCCATTCGCTGGTGCTGACCGACGAGGACCTGATCGACCTCGTCGGGCGCGGCTCGGCCAGCAAGCAGGCCGCCATTGCCGGCCGCCGCGAGGTGTCGGAGCCGGTCTCGGCCGCGTTGGTCAAAGGCGGCGACGAGACCGTGGTGACGGTGCTGATGCGCAACTCCGGCGCCCGGCTCAGCGAGCAGAGCCTGAATCACGCGATCGACCGCTTCCCCGACAGCGACGCCGTGAAGGAAGGCATGGTGCGCCGCGCGACGCTGCCGGTCACCGTCACCGAGCGGCTGGTCGTGATGGTCGCCGACCGGCTGCGCGAATACCTGGTGGTCCACCACAAGCTGTCGCCCTCGCTCGCGACCGACATCGTGCTGCAGACCCGCGAGCGCGCCACGCTCGACCTCAGCAACGGCATCGGCGGCCAGCATCTGGAGGAACTGGTCACCCAGATGTACCGCAGCGGCCGGCTCACGCCGACGCTGGTGCTGCGCGCCCTCTGCATCGGCGACATGGCGTTCTTCGAGGCATCGCTCGCCGCGATGGCGGGCGTGTCGGTCGACAACGCGCGCATCCTGATCCACGACGGCGGCCGCAAGGGCTTCGCCGCGGTCTATCAGAAATCCGGCCTGTCGCCGGACCTGTTCCCGGCGTTCCGCGCCGCGACCGACGTGATCGACAGCACGAAGTTCGACGGCGAGGCGCGCGACATGGAACGCTTCCGCTCCCGCGTGATCACCCGCATGCTCACCCAGTTCGAGGATTTCGATCCGGACGACCTTGATTATCTGGTCAACAAGCTCGGCGACGTGCTGACCGCGGCTTAAGGGCTGAGCCAGGGCAACCGATTCAAGTACCGTCATTGCCGGTCTCCGGATCAAATCCGGGGATGACCCGGCAATCCAGCGCGTTGGGCGGCGTGGATCCCCGGGTCAAGCCCGGGGATGACGTCGGAGCGGAATGACCCGGTCGCTTCACCCAATATCCTACGACGCAAAACCCTCGTCCCTCAGCAGCCGCTGGAACGCCTCCGGCTCGATCACCGAGCCTTCCAGGCAGCCGTAGCGCAGCCCGCGCACCGCGGCGAGGTGCCGCCACGTCCACGGCGTCGCGCTGTCCGGCCGCAGCTCGCATACCGCCGTCCCGGGCCGGCAGAACACGGTCCCGGCGAGGTCCGGCCCGTGCGCGCCGATCACGTGCGAGGCCTCGGCGAACAGCCGCACCAGATGCCAGAGCGGCAGTTCCCCCAGCGACACCCGGGCAAAGCCGGCCGCCTCCGCCAGCGCCGCGAGTTGCGGATGATTGCCGGGCGCCGCCGCCTCCGGCCCGTCGATGAAGATGCGCCGCCCGCCGCCCGAGGGCGTAGCCCGTCCGGCGATGCGGTCGCGCACCGCATCGAACAGCGGGCCGGTCGCCGGATGCGTCGCCCAGCCGTCGCCGCTGAGCCCGGGCACAAACAGCAGCCGCTGCACGAACAGATCGCCCTCCGCCAGCAGCGCCAGCCGCGCCGTGGTGTCCGGCACGACGAGGTCCACGCCCTCCCATTTCCAGAACCGGTCGAGCGGCGGCAGCAGCACGATCGGCGCGCGCGAGGCGCCCTCGTGCGACAGCAGCGCCCGCACCGCCTCGGCGCCGAACCGCGCGCACCGGTCGAGCAGCCAGTGCGCGACATCGTCGCCGCGGAAGTCGAGCAGATGGAACGCCGAATGGATGTTGCCGAGCGGCGCGCGCTCCGGCAGCAGCACCCAGCCTTGCGGGTCCAGCGCCGCGCCGGGCATCAGCCGCAGCCGCGCCGGATCGAGCGTCTCCGCGATCGCGTAGCCGGCCGTGCTGACCAGGCCGCACATCCCGTGCACGGTGACGTTGCGCAGCAGCCACGCCGGCGCCGCCGCATGCACCTCCACGAAGGCATCCGCGAGCCCGCCGGTTGCGCCATACGCCAGCGGCGGCACCGCGACGCCGCGCTTGGGCAGGTTGTCGAACCGCAGCGCCACCGGCCCGCCGTCGATGCGCAGCCCCGGATGGTTCGACAGCTCGTCCAGCCCGATCGGTTGCAGGCGCACCAAGGGCGGCTCCGCCACCCAGACGGCGCGCACGACGGGTGGCGCCGCGGCCATCGCCAGCTCGTCGAGCGCGGTACGGGCACCGGCGTTCGTCGGATCGAGCTCCAGCACCTGCCGCAGCACCGGCTCCGCCTGCTCCGGCAACCCCGCCAGCCGCAGATGGTAGGCGTACACCCACAGCGCCCCGGCATCGCCCGGCTGGCGCGCCGCGACCAGGCGGGTGATCGCCACCGCTTCGGCGTGGCGACCCTGGCGGGCCATCAGGTTTGCCTGCGCGTGCTGCGCGCCGGCGTGCTCCGGCAGCAGTTCGGTCGCCGCCAGCACCGCCTGTTCCGCCGCCTCGGGCTGGTCGCACTGGATCAGGATCTCGGCCTGCAGCGCGAACACGTCCGGATGCGGCGGCCCGACCAGCACCGCCTGCCGGATCGCCGCCTCCGCTTCCGCCAGCCGGTCGACGCGCATCAGCGCTTGGGCCAGCATCTGCCAGACGGTGGACGTGCCGGTGCATTGCTGCAGGGCCTGCTGCATCAGCGGGATGCCGACCTCGAAATCCTCGATGCGCAGCAGGTACTGCGCCGCCGGCATGTCGGCGCACAGCGTATGCGACAGGTAGCGGGCCGCGAACTCCCGAAAGGTGAAGAAGCCTTCGTCCATGAACCGGTAGCGCTGCTCCGGCGCGACGAACCGCAGCCCGAGGATGTCCGCCACGCCCGGATGGATCGGCATCTCGGAGGCCGGGAACGGCGCCGTAAACAGCGATGCGAGGGTCTCCCGCACCAGGATGCCGGGCACGCCGATCGCGTCGAACACGGCGGAGATCAGCATCCGCGACAGCACGAGCCCGGGGTGCCCCTGCGTCGTGAACAGTTTTTCCCGTTGATAGTTCTCGGCGATGAATTCGGAAAAATTCATGCCGCAGGCAGCGTCGCGGTCGCGCTGGCGTTCGAGGTGCAGCTCTGCCAGGCGCGCGATGCGCGCGGCGCTTTCGGCCACCACGGCGTCGTAGCGGCGCAGCGCTTCATCGGTCGGCACACGCTCGGAAATCATCCGGTTGAGCCACGCGTCCCGCAGATCGGGCGGGTACGCGCGGCCGCCGTCGAGCGGCTGTTCGGCCTGGGCGCCGGCGTGTTCGCCGCCGCCGTACGGCCAATAGAGGCGCCCGCTGAGATAGGGGAAGCGATGCCGCCGTAGCCCGGGGCGGGCGAGGATGTCCGCGGGGATCAGGTCGGCGGCGTCGAATTTCTGTTCGACGATCACGTCCGCCCGCAGCAGGTGCTCGCGCTGCGCGCCGATATCCTGCGCGGACAATCCGGGCGTGATCTGGACATGGATCGCCTCCTCGCCAAGCGCCGGCGCGATGTGGCGCCGGTACAGCTCCATCAGGCTGAACGCCTGGCAATTGCCGACAAAGGCGACGACCCGCCGCGGCGCGTGTTGTTCAGTCACATCGTCACCCTGGCCCCAGGGGCCGTGCTTCCTGGCACACCCGCCGCGAATCGCCGGGCATCCAGTGCGCGTGCGCGCTCGGCAGCGTGATAGCATCGAACCGCATGAAACTCGTCCTGGTCCGCCATCCGCCGGCCGACATCGCCGCCGGTATCTGCTACGGGCGGCTCGACCTCAAGCTGCGACCCGATTCCGATGGCGAGGTCAGGGCGCTCGTGGCGCAACTCGTCGCGCACGATCTGGACCGCATCTGGACCAGCCCTGCGCGGCGCTGCCGTTCGCTGGCCGAAGCCGCGGCCGCGGCGGCCGGCGTGCCGCTGCGGATCGACGATCGTTTGCGCGAACTGGATTTCGGCGACTGGGAAGGCGTCGCCTGGAGCGACGTGCCGCGCGCGGCGCTGGATGCCTGGGCGGCCGATCCGCTCGGCTTCGCGCCGGCCGGCGGCGAAACCGGCGCCGCGCTGCTGCGACGGGTGCGCGAGGTGTTCGAGGAACTGCGCGAGGCGGGGGAGGATTGCGCCGTCGTTACGCATGGCGGCCCGCTGAAGCTGCTGCTCCCGCTGCTGCTTGGGACCGTCCCGGACCTGCTGGCGCCCGCACCGGCCCTGGGGTCGGTGCAGGTGGTCATGGCGTGAAGCGGAACCCGGCCCAGGGCGTGGCCAGCAGCCCGAGCACGACGCACTCGGCCGCCGCCGCCGCCGCACCGAGCACGTCGCCGGTGTAGCCGCCGATTTTTTTCTGCGTTGTCCAGGCGAGACCGAGCGCGACCGCCAGCGCCGCGCCGCCCGCCGCGAGCGCGGTCGCGACCGGCATCAGGGCGACGGCCACCGCGCCCGCAAGCACCAGCCCCACCGCCGCGCGTACGGGCCGCCGCTCTCGTAGCCCGGCAGCAAGCCCATCCGTCCGCGCCGGGGCGAGGACAAGCACAGACACGACGATCGCGCCGCGCCCCAGCGCGCCTGCCGCCGCCAGCGCCGCCGCGACATGCGCCGGCGCGGCCAGCGCGGCGATCGCGGTGCCGCGCGCCGCCAGCGCCAGCAGCAGCGCGAGTGCCCCGAAACTGCCGATCCGGCTGTCGCGCATGATCTCCAGCCGCCGCTCCCGCGTCCGGCCGCCGCCGAACCCGTCGGCGGTGTCGGCCAGCCCGTCCTCGTGCAGCGCGCCGGTGAGCAGCAGCAGCAGCCCCAGCGTCCACACCGCGCCGACCGCCGTCGGCAGCCCGATCAGGGCAAACACCCAGTAGGCGCCCCCGCCGAGACCGCCCACCGCCGCGCCGACAATGGGAAAAGCCCAGACGGATCTGGAAAAATCCGAGGGAACCGCAGAGATCCACCCGGCCGGCAGCCGGGTTAGCAGCATCACCGCGCCGGCCAGTTCGGCGCGCACTCAGTCGCGGTCCCGCACTCCCGCCTCGGCGAACGTCGCCATCCCCGCGTGGCAGGCGAGCGCCGCGCGCAGGATCGGGATCGCCAGCGCGGCACCCGAGGCCTCGCCGAGCCGCATGCCGAGATCGAGCAGCGGCGTCTGCCCGAGCGCCGCCACCAGCGCCCGATGGCCGGTCTCCGCCGAGCAATGCGCGACCCGTGCGTGGTCGAGCCCGCCCGGCGTGAGTGCCGCCAGCGGCGCCGCCGCCGCGGTGCAGACGAACCCGTCCAGCAGTACCGGGATCTTGTGCAGCCGCGCCGCCAGCGTGGCGCCCAGGATCGCCGCCAGCTCGCGCCCGCCGACCGTCATCGCCGCGTGCAGCGGATCGGCCAGCACCGCGGCGTGGCGCGCCAGGGCCGCGTCGATCACCGTCCGCTTGCGCGCGAGCCCGGCGTCGTCCACGCCGGTGCCGCGCCCGGCCCAGCGCTCGCCGCCGCCGCCGAAGATCGCCCCGGCCAGCGCCGCCGCGACCGTGGTGTTGCCGATCCCCATGTCGCCGAGCGCAACCAGGTCGGCGTCGGGCGACACCGCCGCGAATCCCGCCGAAACGGCGGCCAGGAACTCCGTCTCGTCCATCGCCGGCGCCGCCGAAAAATCCTGGGTGGGCTTGTCGAGGTCGAGCGCGATCACCCGCAGGTCGGCGCCGGCGTTGCTCGCCAACTGGTTGATCGCGGCGCCGCCGGCGGCGAAGTTGGCGACCATCTGCACCGTCACCTCGGCGGGGTAGGGCGAAACGCCCTGCGCGGTCACGCCGTGGTTGCCGGCGAACACGATGACCTCCACGCGCTCCAGCCGCGGCATGCTCTTGCCCTGCCACCGCGCGAGCCAGGCTGCGAGGTGCTCCAGTTCGCCAAGGCTGCCGGGCGGCTTGGTGAGCTGGTTCTGCCGCTCCCGCACGGCCGCCGCCGCCGCCGCGTCGCCTGGCGGCAGGTCGCGGCAGGCGGCGGACAGCTCATAGAGCGTGGCGAATTGCGTCATCGGAAACTCCATCAGACAGGTGCGATGGCGTGGAAGAACGAGCCGCTGACCAAGCCGCGGCGACCACCGGCGGGGCCGAGATCACGGCCCAGTGCGTCGCTCAAGGTGGCGAGCGGCGCGTCGCTGCCAAGTTCTGTTATGGTGGCGTAGTGGAACTCGTGCCCGCGCACCGCGCTGCCGGCCGGCCCGAGCACGCCATCGGCCAGCAACTTGGCTTCGCGGTAGCCGAGATGCAGTTTCCGGCGCGCAAAACTGGTGGCGTGGCCGAGCAGGCCGAGCATTTGGTGGGTGACGCCGTCGGCATCGGTCAGCGCGGTGCCGAGCACCATGTGGCCGCCGCACTCGCCATGCACAGGCTTCGATTCCGCAAATTTGCGCAGGCCGGCGCGGAATGTCTCGGCATGCGCGAGCGCCGCGCCGTGCAGTTCAGGATAGCCGCCCGGCAGCCAGCAGGCGTCGCAATCCGCCGGCGGCGCCTCGTCGGCCAGCGGCGAAAATATGGAAATCTCCGATCCGGCGGCGCGCCAGCCATCGAGGAGATGCGCATACATGAAACTGAATGCCGCATCGTGCGCGAGCGCGATGCGCTGCCCCGGCGCCCAATGAAGGACTCGGCGCTGCCTATCCGCTGCATTCCAGACGTTCGTCATCCCCGGGCTTGACCCGGGGATCCATGCCGCGTTCGCATCGTGGATTGCCGGGTCAAGCCCGGCAATGAGGGGTCCTTTTTCGATCGGGGCGAAGCGGGCTCTGCTTCCGGTATCGCCACACGGCGCAAACGGCGCGGCAAGCGCAAGAATGCCCTCGAGGTCGAGCGTCCGCTCCGCCAGATCGGCGAGCCGCGCGAGCAACTGCGGCAGCCACGGGTGCTCGCCGGCCTGCACCAGCCCCAGATGCCGCTCCGGCAGCAGGATCGAGGCGTCGCGCGGCACGCTGCCGAGCACGTCGACGCCGATCGCCTGCGTGGCGCGCGCGACCTGGTCGCGATGGCGGTCGCTGCCGACGCGGTTCAGCACCACGCCGCCGATCCGCACCGCCGGGTCGTGCGCGCAGAACCCGCGCGCAACCGCGGCCGCCGTCTGCGACTGGCCGCTCACGTCGAGCACCAGCAGCACCGGCAACCGCCACCGCGCCGCGAGATCGGCGGCGGCGCCGCGGCGGCCGGGTTCCGTCTCTGCGCCATCGAACAGGCCCATCGCCGATTCGATCAGCACCAGTTCCGCATCTCGCGCGACGCCGGCGGCGACGCTGTCGAGGAAGGCCGGCGGCATCGCCCACGAGTCGAGGTTCGGGCAGGGGGCGTCTGTCGCGGCGGCATGAAACCCCGGGTCGATGTAGTCGGGCCCCGACTTGGCCGCCCGCACCGCGACGCCGCGCCGGCGCAGCGCCGCCAGCAGCGCCAGCGTCAGCGTCGTCTTGCCCGAACCGGAGCGCGGTGCCGCGATGATCAGTCCGCGCGCCACGCCGTTTCCCGCTCCAGTTCCGGCAGCAGCGCCAGCAGCCGCGCCCGCATTTTTACAATTTCCCCGACCACGACGATGGCCGGCGTCGGCGCCGCCTCGCGCGCCAGATCGGCGGGCAGGGCGGCGAGGGTGCCGACCAGCACGCGCTGCTCGGGTGTGGTGGCGCTCGACACGACGGCGGCCGGCGTCGCCGGGTCCATGCCGCCGGCGAGCAGTTGCCGCACGATCGCCGCGATGTGCGTGACCGCCATATAGAGCACGATCGGCTGGCCGAGCCGGGCCAACGCCGCCCAGTCGAGCCCGCCGGCTACCTCCCCGTCCTCCGCCCCGTGGCCGGTGGCAAGGACAAAGGCCTGGTTGACGCCGCGCAGCGTCGCCGGGATCAGCGCCGCCGCAAGCCCGCCGATGCCGGCGGTGATGCCGGGGATCACCCGGAACGGGATTTTTGCCTGAGCCAGCGCCAGCGCCTCCTCGCCGCCGCGGCCGAATACGTAGGGGTCGCCGCCTTTGAGCCGCAGCACCTTTTTGCCGGCCCGCGCCAGCTTCACCAGCGTCGCCGCGATGTCCGCCTGGTCGGTGGAGGGCCGGCCGCCCCGCTTGCCCGCGAATTTCTTCTCCGCGTCCGGGCGCGCGAGATCGAGGATGCGCCGATCCACCAGCGCGTCGTGCACCACGGCGTCGGCCTGCGCGAGTGCCGACAGTGCGTGCAGCGTCAGCAGCCCCGGATCGCCCGGCCCGGCACCGGCCAGCCACACGTGCCCGGCTGGCAGAACCGGCATGTCGCGCAGCAAGGTCTCGATCGCATCGTTCATTGCCGGGGCTCCGGCCCGGGACTATAGGCCGCGCCGTGGAAAACCCGCTGCGCCGAGGCTGGACCACCGGGGCCTGCGCCACCGCCGCGGCCAAGGCCGCCTTTTCTGCGTTGCTGACAGGCGCGTTCCCCGACCCCGTGGAGATAACGCTGCCGCGCGGCGAGCGCGTGGCGTTCGCGCTGGCAGAAACCGCGCTCGGCGATGGGGTCGCGTCCGCAGGCGTGGTGAAGGATGCCGGCGACGACCCGGACGTGACGCACGGCGCGCTGATCCGCGCGACCGTGACGCCGGGGCCGCTCGGCAGCGGCGTGGCGTTCCGCGCCGGGCCGGGCGTCGGCACCGTCACCCGCCCCGGCCTGCCGCTGCCGCCGGGCGAGCCGGCGATCAACCCGGTGCCGCGCGAGATGATCCGCACGGCGATCGCCGAAGTTGCTGCGGCCTTCGGCGGGTCCGGCGATGTCGTCGTGGAGATCGCCATTCCCGACGGCGAGGCGCTGGCGCTGCGCACGCTGAACGGCCGCCTGGGCATCGTCGGCGGCCTGTCGATCCTGGGGACGACCGGGATCGTGGTGCCGTATTCCTGCGCCGCCTGGATTGCTTCGATCCATCGCGGCATCGACGTCGCGCGGGCAATGGGCGTGGCGCACGTGGCGGGCGCGACCGGCAGCGACCTAGCGAGCGGCGGTGCAGGCGCTGTACGGCCTGCCCGAGATGGCGCTGATCGACATGGGCGATTTCGTCGGCGGCATGCTGAAATATCTGCGCTCGCATCCGGTGCCGCGCGTCAGCGTCGCCGGCGGGGTCGCGAAAATGACCAAGCTGGCGCAGGGACGGCTCGATCTGCACTCCAAACGCGGCGAAGCGGATCTTCGGCCCTCGCCCTGTTGGCGCGAGATTGCGGCGCGTCCGAGGATGCGGCGCGCAACATCGCACGGGCGAATACGGTGGCCGAGGCGTTCGCCGTCGCCGGGGTGAAGTTGGGCGATGCCGTCGCGACGCGCGCATGGCGCGTGGCCGCCGCGGCGCTGCGGCCGGCGGCGACGGAACTGGAAGTCGTGGTGTTCGACCGCGCCGGCGCGCTGGCGGGTCGCAGCGGGTTTCGGCAGATCTGACGATGGTGTCATGACGGCCTGAATCGCCGACGATAGTCCGGGTCGTACAGCGCGCTTTCGCGAAACTCCTCGCGCCGCGAGCGCCCGGCCGACCAGCACGATCGCCGTGCGCTCGACCGGCTCGGCTGCCAATTGCGCCGCGATCATGCCGAGCGTGCCGCGCACGATCCGTTCGTCCGGCCAACTGGCACGGACCACGACGGCGACCGGGCAATCCGCGCCGTACAGCGGCAGAAGCTCGGCCACGATCCGGTCCAGCGCATGAATGGCGAGATGGATCGCGAGCGTCGCGCCGGTGGCGCCGAACGCGGCCAGCGTCTCCCCCGCCGGCATCGCCGAGGCGCGGCCGGAGATTCGCGTGAGCACGACGCTCTGCGCGACTTCCGGCAGCGTGAGTTCGCGGCCCAGCGCGGCGGCGGCGGCGGCAAACGCGGGCACGCCGGGGGTCAGCGTGTACGGAATTTCGTGCCGCTCCAGCCTGCGGATTTGCTCGGCGACCGCGCTGTAGATCGAAAGATCGCCGGAATGCAATCGCGCAACGTCGTCGCCGGCCGCGTGCGCGGCGAGGAACTCGCGCTCGATCTGGTCGAGCGTCATCGGCGCGGTATCGACGATGCGGGCATCCGTTGGGCAGTGCGCCAGCATCTCTGGCGGCACCAAGGAGCCGGCATACAGGCACACCTTGCATCGCGACAGGATGTCGCGGCCGCGAATGGTCAGCAGATCGGCCGCGCCGGGGCCGGCTCCGATGAAATGCACGGTCATGGTTGTTCTGCCAACGCGCAAGTGGCGCGCGAGCAGGTGATGCGCGCCAGAATAAGGCGCGCGTTGTCGCCGCCCGCCGCCAGCGCGCAGGCTTCGGCGACGCAGGCGAAGCCGGTGGCCCGCCGCGCAGTTTCCGAGCGCGTCAGGCAGCGGCCTTGCGCGCCGTGCAGCGCAGCGCGCTCGATGCGGATCAGCGGAAGCTGCAGTTGGCGTGCCGCTTCCTGCGCGCCGAGCTCATCCGCTTTGAATGACGGCACCGCGAGCGCGTCGACTATCTGGCCGCTGCGCGTGCTCGCTTCGTTGATCACGGCGACGATGTCGGCGCCGGGACAATCGCGCCGAAAGCCAATGCCGGCGATGATGCGGCTCATGGCTTCATCGCCGCCCATTGCGTCACCGTCATCGCGCGGCGAAAGCCGCGCATCGTGCCGACATGGTCGAGCCGGTCGATCGAGATGCGCGTGAGCGTGCCGCCGCGCGCACGCTGCGCCGCGAACAGCAGCGCCTCGGTTTCGATCGTCACGGCGTTCGCGACGATCCGTCCGCCCGACCGCAGCACCGACCACGCCGTGTCGAGCACCCCGGCATCCTGCGCGCCGCCGCCGACGAACACCGCGTCCGGCACCGGCAGATCGGCAAACGCCACGGGCGCCTCGCCGACCACGACACGCAAGCCGGGTACGCCGAGAGCAAGCGCGTTGCGGGCGGCGCGAGCGGCGCGCTCCGGCCGCGCCTCGATGCCGATCGCGCGGTTGCCCACATGGCACAGCGACCATTCGATGCCGACCGAGCCGGAGCCGCAGCCGATGTCCCACAACAATTCGCCCGCGCGCGGCGCAAGCGCGGACAAGAGTGACGGCGCGCACTTGGGATTTGGTGAGTTGTCCGTCGTGCTCGAACAAATCGTCGGGCAGGCCGCGCGCCAGCGGGATGACGCGGGCGCCCGGTTCGGTGCGGACGTCGAGCGCGATCAGGTTCAGCGGATCGACCTTTTCCGATGGTCCTGCTGCCGCTGTCGTGGTGGCGATGCGCTCGCGCGGCCCGCCCAGCGCCTGCAGGATCAGCAGCACCGAGGGTCCGAAGCCGCGCTCGGCGAGCACGCGCGCCACCAGCGCCGGCGTGCTCGCGTCCGCCGACAGCGCCAGAATCCGGGCGCCCGGCTGCAACAACGGCATGATGGTTTCGACGGGCCGGCCGCAGAATGAGATCTTCGCCACATCCTGCGCCGGCCAGCCGAGCCGGGCGCAGGCCAGCGAAAACGCCGACGGGGCGGGGATGCACATGGTCTCGTCAAGTGGCACCACATTGCGCAGAGTGCCGCCGACGCCGAAGCAATACGGGTCGCCGGACGCCAGCACCGCGACGGGTTGCCCGCGCCGCGCGAGGATTTTCGGAAATGCATCGGCCAGCGGTGACGGCCAAGTCAGCGTCTCACGTCGGATCAGCGGCGCCGCCAGTGCCAGATGCCGGGCGCCGCCGACCACCAGCGCCGCACTCTCGATCAGCGCCCGCGCCGCCGGGGAAATCCCCTCGACACCGTCCTCTCCGATGCCGAGAATGGCCAGCCACCTGCTCACGCCAGCACTCCGGACGACGCATGCGCCTGCTGATCCTCGGCGGCACCACGGAAGCGAGCGAACTTGGTCGTGCCCTGGCCGGCGATACGCGCGTGGATGGGCTGATTTCGCTGGCCGGGCGCACGCAGCACCCGATGCCGCAGCCGTTGCCGTCGCGAAGCGGCGGGTTCGGCGGCGTTGCAGGTCTGGTCGCTTATCTCCGCGAGCAACGCATCGACGCGCTGATCGACGCGACGCATCCGTTCGCGGCGCGCATGACCGCGCATGCAATCGAAGCGGCGTGTGCGACCGGCACGCCGTTGCTGGTGCTGCTCCGCCCCGCCTGGCAGCCGATCGCCGGCGACCGCTGGACGACGGTTGCCGACATGCAAGCCGCCGCCGACGCACTTGGCGCGGCCCCGCGTCGCGTGCTGCTGACCGTCGGCCGGTTGGACATCGCGCCGTTCCGCGCGGCGCCGCAGCATCGCTACGTGCTGCGGTCCGTCGATCTGCCGCCGCCGGATTTGCTGCCACCGCACACGATCACCATCGCGGCGCGCGGACCGTTCGCGGAGGCGGACGAACGGCGCTTGCTTGCAGCGCATCGCATCGACGTGATCGTGACAAAAAATTCGGGAGGCGGCGCGACCGAAGGAAAACTCGGGGCGGCGCGTGCGCTCGGCCTGCCGGTGGTGATGGTCGAGCGCCCGCCGGCGCCGCCGGTACAGAGAGTTGCCACGGTTGCCGAAGCGCTCGAATGGCTCGAAGGTCTTCACGCCGTCGCCCCACGCGGCGAATAGAGCCACGCGCCGCCGTCCCCGCGCGCTATTCTTCTGGTTGCCGCCGAGCCGACGATCACCAGCGTGCGCATATCCGCCCGCGCCGGGTCGGCCTGCGCCAGCGTGCAGGTTTCGATGCGTTCGTCGGGGCGACTGACGGCGGTTGCAAATGCGATTTCCGTCGTCGGCGGCAGGATAGTTCGCAGCTCGTCGAATGCGGCGCCAAGTTGCCAGGGGCGCGACCGGGACAGCGGGTTGTACAGCGCGATCACGAACCCGGCCCTCGCCGCCGCGCCCAGTCGCGCGAGTACCGTGTCCCAGGGCTTCAGGTTGTCGGAAAGAGAAATCGCGCAAAAATCATGCCCGAGCGGCGCGCCGATGCGCGCGGCCGCGGCAAACATCGCCGATATGCCGGGGATCACTTCGATGTGCAGCGCGCGCCACGCCGGATCGCCGTGCTCGATCGCCTCGAACACGGCGCTCGCCATGCCGAACACGCCGGCATCGCCCGAGGAAACGATCGCAACCCGCCGACCCTCCGACGCCAGCGCCAGTGCGTGACGGGCGCGCGCCAGTTCCTCGCGGTTGTCGGAGGCGTGGCGGCGCTGGCCCAGGCGCTCCGGCACGCGCGCAAGATAGGCGGCGTAGCCGACGAGATCGGTTGCCTGCGCAAGCGCCGCCCCCGCCTGCGGCGTTTGCAGCTCGGCGGCACCGGGCCCGAGTCCGACGACATGCAGCGACGTCATCGCACGCGCTGCCGGCCCGGGACCAGCACCATCGAGAAATACGGCGCCTGCTCCTCGCGGAAATCGCAAAGCGGCATGATGCGCTCGCCATGCATGGTGCCGCGTTCGACGTAGATGGCCCGCTCGATCATGCCGACGTGACGCAGTGCCGTGCGGATCTTCGCCAGGTTGCGCCCGACCTTCATGATGACAGCGGCATCGCATGCTTGCAGGCGGGCGGTGAGGAAAGGCTCGTCCAGCGTGCCGGGCAGGATGGCCAGCACGTCGTCGCCATGCACGATCGGCAGCCCTGCCGCGGCCCAGCAGCCGCTCATGCCGGCGACGCCCGCCACCACCTCGCTGCGATATGCGCCGCGCAGCCGGTCGAACAGATACATCGACGAGCCGTAGAAGAACGGATCGCCCTCGCACAGCAGGGCGACATTTTTTCCCGTATCCAGGCGGGCGGCAAGCCGGCCGGCGCATTCGTCATAGAAGCGCTCGATCCCCGCTGCATAATCCGGATCGTTCAGCGCGACCTCGGTGGTGTACGGGTATTCGAGCCGCAGTTGCTCGGCGTTCGGGTCGATGCGGCCTTCGACCACCGTGCGCGCGTGGCCGGCGCGGCCGCGTTTGGCAAAGAACGCGATCACATCGGCGGTTTCGACGATCCGCGCTGCTTTCAGCGTGATCAGTTCGGGGTCGCCCGGGCCGACGCCCACGGTGAAGAAAGTGCCTGCCGTCATTCCGCGTCGCTCGCGAGTGCGTTCACCGCGGCCGCCGCCATCGCGCTGCCGCCCTTGCGGCCGCGCACGATCGCGAACGGAATTTCTCCATGTCGTGCCAGCGCTTCCTTCGATCTCGGCGGCGCCGACGAAGCCGACCGGCATGCCGATGATGGCGGCGGGTCGCGGCGCGCCGGCGTCGAGCAGTTCGAGCAGGCGGAACAACGCGGTCGGCGCGTTGCCGATGGCGACCAGCGCGCCGCCAAGCCGCTCGCCCCACAGGTCGAGCGCCGCGGCCGAGCGCGTGCTGCCGAGGCGCGCCGCGCGCGCCGGCACATCGGGCTCGGCAAGCGTGCAGACGACGTCGTTGTGCGTCGGCAGGCGGCTTCGGGTGATGCCGTGCGCGACCATCTGCGAATTGCAGAGGATCGGGCGGCCGGCGATCAGCGCCGCGCGCGCGGCCGTGCAGAAGCCGGGACTGAACTGCAGATCCCGCGCAATTTCGACCATGCCGCAGGCGTGGATCAGCCGGACGGCGACGCGTGCCTCGTCCGGTGAAAACCGGCTCAGGTCGGCCTCGGCGCGGATTGTGGCGAAGGATTTCGCGTAGATCGTGGCACCATCGCGGATGTAGGCGAAACGCGCGGTCATGCGAACGCCTCCGCTTGCAGGGCGGCAAGCGCTTCGGCGAGTGTGAGACCGCGGCGCAGCGGCGGATCGGACGCGCGACCGTGCCGTACGATGGCGTAGCGGCCCTCGTCGCCGACCAGCGTGATGTCGGCGGCGCCCGGATGCGCGCAGCCCTTGCCGCAGCCGGAGACGTGGATGCGGCCGGAGAACTCCATGGCAACGATCCGCGCCGCGTCGGCGCGGGCCGGGACGGTTGCGCTGCTGCACAAGGGTTTGCCGGGACAGGTGACAATGCGCGCGCGGGGATCGTCGGGAGCGGTGATCAGGCCGAGCACTTCGAGATTGGCGCGCAGCACCGCAGGATCGGTGACACCCGGGATCACGAATGCGCGCCACGGCGTGAGTCGCAGCGTGCCATCGCCGAATTTTTCGCCAAGATCCGCAAGGGCCGTGAGCCCCGCTGCGCCGGTTGCACCGAACGGCAGGCCGACACCGAACGCGCCCTTGCTTGTCCCGGGATACGGCAACCAGCCGAGTGCGGTCGGCGCCGGCGACAGTCGGACGGTTTGCGTGGGCGAAAGACCGGTAGCCGTGAAGACCGCTTCGGCGCCGACCTGCGCGAGCAGCGCGCGCATGCGGCGGTGCTCCGCGCCTAAGCCGAGAAACGCGAGGGCGATGCGATGCACGGCGTTCACGACCTCCGCCGGAGGGCACGCGGCCGCGAGGTCGGAGCCGTTGAGCTGCACAACGGGAGTGTCTCGCAGCCGCACAAGAATGTCCGCGGGCGCCGCGCCGGTCGGCAGCACGCCGCCGGCATCGACGGCGATGCCGAACTTGTCCGGCAGCGCTGCCAGCTGTGGCTCGCGCTCCAACATGTACTCGAGCGCAGCGACAACCTTGGCCGCATCGCGACTTGCGGAGGGATCGTCGCCCATGAGCGGCGGAGCGATCACCGAGCGGCGGCGTTCGGCGGCGGGATCGGGATGGGCGAGGCCGGCGGCGACCATCTCCGCGGCGAACCGCGGCGCCGTGTCCGGGCGAAACCCGCGCAGTTGCAGGCTGGCGCGGCTGGTCAGCTCGATCGCGCCGTTGCCGTGCGTCCGCGCCGCCTGCGCCAGCGTGCGCGCGGCGGCGGCTCGCAGAATTCCGCCGGGCGGGCGCACGCGCACCAACAGCCCGTCGCCCGAAGGCATCGGCGCATGCAGGGTCGGGCACCAGCCTTGGCGCATCAGATGTCCGCCGCCGCATTGCGGCGCGGGCGCCACAGGTCGCGGCGCAGCGCATCGCGAAACCTCTCGGCCATTGCGGCGTGCGCCTCCGCATTGTGCTCGCGCAGGAACGCATCGACCGTGACGTCGCCGAGCGTCGCATCGAACAGCAGATCGAACTGCGCATCGAGCCGCTGCGGCAGCGTTGCCGCGAAGGCGTGCAGGCCGTCGAGCGCGCGGGCCATTTCCGCAGCGCCGCGATAGCCGTGCCGCATCATGCCGGCGATCCAGACGGGATTTGCGGCGCGGCCGCGCACGAACTCTTGCCAGTTCCTCGGCGATGGTGCGGGTGCGCGGGGTGTCCGGGCGTGACGTGTCCAGGTGATAAAGCGCCGGCGCGGCGCCGAGACGTTCGGCGGCGGCGGCGAACCCGCCCTCGTGCGCAGCGAATTCCGTGCCCTCCAGCAGATCGGTCTCGGCGTGGTCCTGCTGGTGCACGAACGCATCGGCCGCAGCGACGCGCGCGGAGAATCCCTTGATGTCCGCATGACCCAGCTGGTCGCGGCCGTAGGCGTGCGCAGAGGCGGCGAGGTAGGCGTCGCCAAGCTCTTCGCGTCGCGCCCAGGCGTTGCGGTCCAGCACATCGGACAGGCCGGCGCCGTAGCTGCCGGGCGCGGCGCCGAACACGCGGGACGTCGCGCGATGCAGCGCGGTTCCTTCCAACCCTCGCGCTGCGGCCGCTAGCGGATTGAAATCATCGGCCTCGTCGCGCGCGGCGACGGCGCGCACGGCAGCGTCGAACAGCACGATCTGCGCCTCGAACGCGTCGCGGAACAGGCCGGACACGCGGAGCGTGGCGTCGACACGCGGCCTGTCGAGAACCGCGAGCGGCAGGACTTCAATGCCGTTGACACGGGCCGATCCTTCGTCCCACATCGGGCGCACGCCGAGCAGCACGAGTGCCAACGCAAAATCCTCGCCGCCGGTGCGCAGCGTGGCGCTGCCCCAGAGGTCGACGACGAGCGCGCGCGGCCAGTCGCCGTGGTCCTGCACGTAGCGGCGCAGCAAGTCGGCGGCGGCGGTTTCGGCGAGCACGACCGCGGAGCGCGTCGGCACGGCGCGCGGGTCGATCGTGAACAGGTTGCGCCCGGTCGGCAACACGTCGGCGCGGCCGCGCGTGGGCGCGCCGGCAGGTCCGGCCGCGACGAACCTTCCGTCCAGCGCCGCCAGCAGCGCCGCGCGTTCGGCGGGAGCGGACGCGTCGAGCGTGGTTGTCGCATCCTTGATTGCGTGCAGCAGCATCGTTCGCCGCTCGGGCGAGGGGGCGCGGCCGTAGACATGCAAGCCGTCGCGGATTTGCAGATCCTTGACGTCGCACAGATAGGCGTCGAGCCGCGCCAGTGCCTCCTCGTCCGGCGCGTCGCGCGCGACGCCGCTTTCGGCCAGCAGACCGGCGGCTTCGGCGCGCTGCAGGATTTCGCCGCGCAAAGTTCTGGCGCGGCGGCGGTCGAGCCCGTCGGCTGCCGCGTATTCGTCGATCAGCCGCTCGAGTTCGGCGGCGGCGCCGTGCGCGCCGGCGGCGCGGAGCGGCGGCGTCAAGTGGCCGATGGTGACGGCGCCGAGCCGGCGTTTCGCGGCGGCGGCTTCGCCGGGGTTGTTGACGATGAACGGGTAGATCACCGGCAGCCCACGCGTGAGCGCCGCGGGCAGGCAGGCATCGGAGAGCGCGACCGCCTTGCCCGGCAGCCATTCCAGCGTGCCGTGCGTGCCGAGATGCACCAGCGCGTCTATTTTCGCCACGTCGCGCAGCCACAGGTAGAAGGCGACATAGGCGTGGCGTGGCGGCAGGTCGGGGTCGTGATAGGTGGCCTTGCGATCGAGCGAATTGCCGCGATCCGGCTGCACGGCGACGACGACGTTGCCGAGCACGACATGCCGCAGCGCGAATTTTTCTCCGTTCAGCATCGGATCAGCTTCGGGCTCGCCCCATGCCGCGTGGAGCTTTTCCCGGGTCGCGTCGGGCAAGGCGCCAAACATCGTCTTGTAGGTGGGCAAAGCGAGAAACGGTGTTGGCGGCGCGCGGCACAGCAACTGCGTCAACCCCGCGGCGTCATGCGGTGTGCCCGCATCGTAGCCGGCTTGGGTAAGATCATCGAGAATGGCGGCGAGCGACAAAAAAGTGTCGAGGCCGACGGCGTGGCCGACCTGGCCGCCGCCGGCGCCGGGATAGTCGGACAGCACGATCGCGATGCGGCGCCCCGCGGCCGGCGTCGCCGCGAGACGCGCCCAGCCGAGCGCACGGTCGGCGGCGAGCGCGATGCCGTCGGGGTCAGGGCAGTTGACCACGCGGGAGAAATCGAGGCCGGGCACCGGCGCCGTCTCGGCCTTGAAGGAAATGGCGGTCGTCAGCAGCCGACCATCGAGTTCCGGCAGCACGACCTGCATCGCCATGTCGGATTGCGACAGGCCGCGCGACGAGGCGGACCATGCTTCCTTTGCGGCACCGGCGAGGATCACCTGCAACACCGGCGCGCCAGCGGCGTCGAGCGGCGAGCCCGCACCCTCGTGGCCCGCGGCGAAGCCGGTGGCGTTGACGACCACGGCGGGCCGCCATTCGCGCAACTGGTCGGCGACGAATCGCCCGACGCTCGGGTCCTTCAGGCTTGAGACGTACAGCGCGCGCACGTCGAGGCCGCGCCGTCGCAATGCATCGGAAAGGGCTTCAACCGGAGCAACGTCGCCAGCCAGCAAGTGGGAGCGGTAGAACACGATGGCTGCCGTGCCAAGGGCGGGTCGAGGGTCAAGTTGTCGAGTGAAGGAGAATATTCCAGCATTTGGTAGCGGCGATGGCGAAGCGCAGGGTGATATGCCCATTCCGCCAAGTTGCGCCGCCAGCCGCAGCGCCAGCCCGAGATTGTCCGGGCCGCCGTGGCGCAGATAGGCGTCGAGCAGCGCCACATCGGCCGCCGATGCCGTGCACAGCGCCGACAATCGCGGATCGTCCCGCGCGTCGCCGGGCACGATCGCCAGCGGGATGCCTTGCGCGCGGCACACCGAAGAAAACTCGGCCGCGCCGTAGGGAAAGTAGTCGAGCCCGCCCAGCAGCCGCACTATCACGGCGCGCGCATGCACCACGACGCGCTCGACGTACAGATCGACCGACATCGGATGCCGCAGTCTTGCGAGATTTGCGAGGCGCAGGCTGGGTCGGTCTTCGCCCATCGCCTGCCACGCCATCGCGGCGGCGCCAAGGTCCGCATCGGAGAACGACAAAAACAGAATATCGGCCGGTGCGTGGCCGAGATCGACCGTCGGTTGCTCCTCGTCCAGCGAGCGGGTTTCGCGGACCAGCAGGTGCAATGGACTAGCCTCGGATCGCCGCGCTGATCGCGGCGCGATCGAGGCCGGCGCGGCCGATCACAACCATGTGCCCGGTACGGGTTTCCGCGGCGCTCCACGGCTTGTCGAATTCGTGACGGAAGCGCGCGCCGACGCCCTGCACCGACAGCCGCATCGGCTTTCCGCGCACCGCGGCAAAGCCTTTCATGCGCAGGATGTCATGCGCCTCGCTGGCGGCGACGAGCCGCGCGATCAGCGGCTCCGGCGCCGCAATCTCATCGAGTGGCACCACGAAACTGGCAAAATCGTCGTGCTCGTGCGCGCCGTCCGCGGCGTCGTGGTGCGAGGGCCGCGACGCCAGATCGTCCTCGGCCGCGGCGGCAAGGCCCAGCAGCACGTCCGGACTTATTTTCCCCTCGTGCGTCGGCACCAGTTTTACCGCGCGGCCGACCGCGCCGGCGATCTCGCCAAGCAGTCGATCGAGCGTGCCCGCATCAAGCAGGTCGGTCTTGTTGAGCAGCACCATGTCGGCCGACTGCAACTGGTCCTCGTACACTTCCGCCAGCGGATTGTCGTGGTCCACGCGACAGGTCGTCCGAACGCTGTTGCGCGACCGCCGCCGGGTCGTCGGCGAACCGGCCGGCGGCGACGGCGGGACCATCCACGACCGCGATCACGCCATCCACCGTCACCCGCGACCGCACTGCCGGCCAGCCGAATGCTTTTAATAGTGGCTTCGGCAGTGCAAGGCCGGAGGTTTCGATGAGAATATGCTCGGGCGGCGCGTCGCGGTTCAACAGCGCCTCCATCGCCGGCACGAAATCGTCGGCGACGGTGCAGCACAGGCAGCCGTTGGCGAGTTCTATGATGTTTTCCTCATTGCATCCGGGGATGCCGCAGCTCCGTAGGGTTTCGCCGTCGATGCCGAGCGCGCCGAACTCGTTGACGATCACGCGATGCGCCGCCCGCCGGCATTCGCCAGCACGTGCCGCACCAGCGTGGTCTTGCCGGCGCCCAGGAAGCCGGTGACGATGGTGGCGGGGATCTTCATGCGGCGAACTCCAGATGTGGGATGCGGCCCAGCACCGCGTGGCGCAGCGAGGCGGGGCGGCGGGACGGCATGATCGTGCCGGTCGCGTGCGCCGCATAGGCGGCCGCGTAGGCCAGCAGGTCGGCGGCGTGCTCCGGCGTGAGGTGGCCAAGGAAGAAAGTCCATTTACCGGGCATGGCGAGCGCCGCGGAGCAGCCGCGCTCGCAATTGGCCATGCAGGCGACCTCGCGCTAGCTCGACACCGGCGTCGCCCTCGGCGATCAGGGCGGCCAGTGCGGCGTGCAGGTGCGCGCCGGGCGGCGTCTCGCCCTCGGCGAGCGGCTGGCCCGCGCGGCAGGTGGTGCAGACGATCAGGCGCGGACGCGACACGTGCTGGCCCCCCGGACCGTTCGGCGCAACGCAGGGATGCCAGCCCCCGGGGTCGCCCCGGAGGCTGTGAGCAAAAAACCGCGGCCGGGGCATCCCGCCCGGTGGTGCGGCGTGGTGGCGATGGCAGGTCTCCTGGCTCGCGGATCCGGCGCGGCCCGTCTGCCTTCCCGGGAACCCCCAGTGGCATCGCGACGGGCGGCTTTCCGCCTACAGTTGCGGGAGCAGCCGCGGAATTGGGGTTGCCCCCGCACCGCATTCCCTTTTCACCTTCCGGCTGGAAGGACCATCCCCGCCTAGATACCGGCGCCCGCCACCGCCGTAAAGGAGTTGCCGTGCCCGACCGTCTGACCCTGGTGCTCGGCGGCGCCCGCTCCGGCAAGAGTGCCCATGCCGAGGCGCTGGTGACGGCGCTGCCGCCGCCGTGGCTGTACGTTGCGACGGCGCAGGCGCTGGATGCGGAGATGCGGGAGCGGGTGGCGCAGCACCGGGCGCGGCGGGCGGCGGGGTGGCAGACGGTGGAAGCGCCGCTCGATTTTTCCCGCGCGCTGGCGACCGGCCGGCCGGTGCTGGTGGACTGCCTGACCTTGTGGCTCAGCAATCTGCTGCTCGGCGGCCACGACATCGCGGCGGCGACGGCGGCGCTGGAGGCGGCGCTGGCGGCGCGCGCGGCGCCGACGGTGCTCGTCTCCAACGAGGTCGGGCTCGGCATCGTGCCGGACAACGCGCTGGCGCGGGGGTTCCGCGATGAAGCCGGGCGGCTCAACCAGCGCATGGCGGCGCGGGCCGATGCGGTGCTGTTCATGGTCGCCGGCCTGCCGATGAGGGTGAAATGAGCGACGACGAAGCCCGCCACCGCGAGAAGATGGCCAAGCGCAAAGCCGTGCAGGACGCGGAGGTCGCGTCGAAGACGATCGAGAAGGGGCTGTTGATCGTTCACACCGGCGCGGGCAAAGGAAAAACCACGGCGGCGTTCGGGCTGGTGCTGCGCATGCTCGGGCACGGGCGGCGCGTGGCGGTGGTGCAGTTCATCAAGGGCGCATGGTCGACCGGCGAGCGCGCGGTGCTGGAACGGTTTTCCGATCTCGTGACGTGGCACAGCATGGGCGAGGGGTTCACCTGGGAAACCCAGGACCGCGCGCGCGATGTTTTTGCCTGTTGCCGGGCGTGGGAGCGGGCCAAGGAACTGCTGGCCGACCCCGATCTCGGCTTACTGGTGTTGGACGAACTGAACATCGCGCTGCGCTACGATTATCTGCCGCTGGACATGGTGCTTTCGGACATCGCCGCCCGCCGTCCAGACCTGCATGTCGTCGTCACCGGCCGCAACGCGAAGCCGGCGCTGATCGAGGTTTCCGACCTCGTGACGGAAATGGTGGCGGTCAAGCACCATTTTGCGGCGGGCGTGAAGGCGCAGCCCGGGATCGAATTTTGACCGCCCGCGCACTGATGTTGCAAGGCACCGGCTCCTCGGTCGGCAAATCGGTGCTGGTGGCGGGGCTGGCGCGGGCGCTGGTGTGGCGCGGGTTCTCGGTGCGGCCGTTCAAGCCACAGAACATGTCGAACAACGCGGCGGTCACGCCGGAGGGCGGCGAAATCGGGCGGGCGCAGGCGTTGCAGGCGCTGGCCTGCGGCGTGGCGCCGAGCGTCCACATGAACCCGGTGCTGCTGAAGCCGCAAAGCGAAACAGGTGCGCAAATCGTCGTGCAGGGCGTCGTGCGCGGCAACGCACGGGCACGCGACTATCAGGAGTTGAAGCGATCCTTGCTCCCCGCAGTGTTGGACAGTTTTGCACGCATGCGCGCACAAGCAGAAATCGTGCTTGTGGAAGGCGCTGGAAGCGCGTCGGAAATAAACCTGCGACGCAACGACATCGCCAACATGGGGTTCGCCCGCGCGGCCGACGTGCCGGTGGTGCTGGTCGGCGACATCGACCGCGGCGGCGTGATCGCAAGCCTGGTCGGCACGCAGGCGGTGCTCGCCCCCGAAGATGCCGCACTGATCAAAGGTTTTCTGGTCAACCGCATGCGCGGCGATTCTTCCCTATTTACCGACGGCATGGCGGCGATCGCGCAAAAGACCGGCTGGGCGGCGCTCGGCCTGGTGCCGTTCCTGCCGGGTTTGCGCGCGCTGCCGGCGGAGGACGCGGCCGATCTGGCGGAGGCGGCGCGGCCGCGGCCCGGAGCAAAACTGCGCATCGCCGTGCCGCGGCTGCCCTGCATCGCCAATTTCGACGATCTCGACGCGCTCCGCGACGAACCGGATGTGGAAGTGATATTCGTGGAAAGCGGCACGCCGCTGCCACGCGATGCGGACGTGATCATCCTTCCGGGATCGAAGGCGACCATTGCCGATCTTGCAAGCCTGCGTGAGGAGGGTTGGGACATCGATCTGCATGCGCATGTCCGTGCCGGCGGCCGGGTGCTCGGCCTGTGCGGCGGCTACCAGATGCTGGGCCGGCGCGTCGCCGACCCGGAAGGCATCGAAGGCCCGCCGCAGGATGTCGCCGGACTGGGACTGCTGGAAATCGAAACCGTGCTGACCGGCGCGAAGCGGCTGTCCCAGGTTGCCGGCCGCTTTCTACAAGCGCCGTTCACCGGCTACGAGATGCATATCGGCCGCACCACCGGGCGGGGCAGCGCCTCGCCGCTGCTGCACTTCGATGACGGGCGCGCCGACGGCGCGGTTTCCCCCGATGGCCGCGTGGCCGGCACCTACGTGCATGGGCTGCTGCTGGGCGACGCCGCGCGCGCCGCATGGCTCGCCGGCTTCGGGCTTGCCGCCAGCGCCCGCTCGCATTCCGCCGAAGTGGAGGCCGCGCTCGATGGCTGGGCCGCGCACCTGGAGCGGCACGTCGATATCGACCGGCTGATCAGCCTTGCGCGATGACCGCCAGCGCCGCGGCCGCCGCCAGTTCGATGGCGCAGGCGACCTGATACAGCCGCAGCGCCCGGCGCAGGTCGGCACTGGTGGCCTCGGCGCGGCCGTCGCCCATCCAGGCGTCCTCGACCAGTGTGGTGCCGTACACCCGCGGCCCGGCCAGCCGCAGCCCGAGCGCTCCCGCCATCGCCGCCTCCGGCCATCCCGCATTCGGCGACCGATGTTTTTGCGCGTCCCGCCACACGGCGCGCCAGGCGCCGGCGGCGGATGCGCCGGGCAGCAAGAAGGCAGAAAACACCAGCCACAGCGCCGCAAGCCGGGAGGCGGGCAAATTGACAAAATCATCAAAGCGCGCCGCCGCCCAGCCAAACGCGGCGTGGCGTGGCGTGCGATGGCCGATCATGCTGTCGGCGGTGTTTGTTGCTTTGTAGGCCGCGATCCCCGGCAGCCCGAGCAGCCCGCACCACAGTGCCGGCGCCACCACGCCGTCGGAAAAATTCTCCGCCAGGCTCTCAATCGCGGCGCGCACGACCCCGGCTTCGTCCAGCGCGAGCGGGTTGCGCCCCACGATCTTCGCCACCGCCGCGCGACCGCCCTCCAGCCCGTGCGTTTCCAGTCCCAAGGCAACGGCGCGTACATGCGCAAAAAGACTGCGCTGGGCGAGCAGCGTGCTGGCCAGCAGCGCGAGGCCGCCGACCGCCACGCCACGCGGCAACCACGCCAGCGCCGCCCACTGGATCAGCGCGGCCGGCGCGGCGCTGGCGGCGAGCACCACAACCAGCGCAATGACGCCCACGGCCCGGCGCAGCCAAACCGCCGTGCCGTCACGGTTCAAACTCCGGTCGAGCACCGACAAAAGTCCGCCGATCCACACCACCGGATGCCGGATGACGCGAAACAACGCCGCCGGATACCCCAGCAGGGCCTCGACCAGCAGCGCGGCGGCAACGAGAAGAAGGTTGGTGGAGAGCGACAGGGGGCGGGCGGACCAAGTTCGAACGAAAAACCGGGCGCGGCTGCGGCGGGCGCTGGCCGGCTGATCAGCCCGAATACCGCATGAACTTCACGCACATCGGCGTGCCGGTCGCGGCGCGATGGCCGGTGTCCGCAAGCCGCCCCGTCGTCGCGTCGCGTCCCAGCACCACCACGCAATCCCCGTCCTGGTTCGCCACCACCAGGAATTTGCCGCTCGGGTCGATCGAGAACTGCCGCGGCGTGGCGCCCAGCGTCGGCTGGTGGCCGATCGGATCGAGCTCCCCTGTGGCGGCGTCGATCGCGGCGAAGAAAATGCTGTCGTGGCCACGGTTGGCGCCGTACAGGAACCGCCCGTCCGACGACACCTGCACGTCCGAGCAGTGGCTTTCGCCGTCCCACGCGGTCGGCAGCGTCGACGTCGTCTGCAGCGGCTCGAGCGCACCGGTCGCCGCATCCCACGACAGCACGGTGACGCTGCTTTCCAGCTCGTTGATCACGTACAGCACCGGCATCGTCGGATGGAACGCGAGGTGGCGCGGCCCGCTGCCGGGGGTGAGGCGCACGAACGGCCGCGCCGCCGGCTTCAGCGCCCCGGTCGCGGCGTCGAACGCATAGACCACCACGCGGTCGATGCCGAGATCGGCGACGACGATGTGGCGGTTGTCCGGGCTCGCCAGCGCGCTGTGCGGGTGCGGTCCTTCCTGCCGCGCCGCGTTCGGCCCGTGCCCGGTATGCCCGACGCTCGCCGCCGGCGCCCCCAGGCCGCCATCGGCCTCGATCGGATAGACCACCAGCGCCTGCGCCGGCCGCACCCCGTCCTCACCCATCCGGTAGTTCGCCACCAGCAGCCAGCGCCCGGCGCGGTCGAAGCTCGCGTGCGCGGTGATGCTGCCGCGAGTTCGGCTGCTTGTTGATGTAGGTGAGCGAGCCCTTCGCCGCGTCGATGCGATAGGCGGTGACGACGCCCTCGTGCCAGCCGCCGACTTCGCTGACCGCGTACAGCGTGCGGCCGGCAGCATCGATCGCGAGGTAATTCGGGTTGTCAACTCCGCCGGTCTCGCTGATCGGCGTCAGCGCGCCGCTCGCCTCGTCGAACTCCAGCACGCTGATGCCGCGCCCGTTGGCGGTACGGAAATACGAAACCGGTCGGTTGACCGACCCGACGAACGCCAGCGTGCGGGTTTTCGGCGAGTTCGGCATGACGCAGTCCCCCTCTCAGACGAAGCCGCGCACCGGCATTTCCGGCCCGCGTTGCAGCCAGTTGCGCGGCGAATACGCGGCGGCGCCGTCGGTGACGTGCAGCGTATAGGCATGGCGCGAGATCGGCGAGCGATTTGGTGCGCTGTAGTGCGGCAATTTGCCATGGAACAGCACCAGCGCGCCGCTTTTCACCTCCACTGGCACGGCGGTCGCCTCGGTCGGCCACGGCGTCGCGTCGAGTTTTTCCATGCGTGTCGCATCGCCCTCGCGCACGAAACGCTCGCGCAGCGGGCCGGCGTGCCCGCCCGGTTCGACCCACAGGCAGCCGTTCGCGCGGTCGGCGTCCTCCAGCGCGAACCAGAACGTCGTGACCGTGATCGGGTCGGTGTCGAAGAACGTCGCGTCCTGGTGCCAGCGCACCTCGCCGCCGATGCCCGGCTGTTTGAAGATGTACATGGACTGCCAAATCCGCGGCCGTTGCAATCCGGCATCGGCCGCAATCTCGGCCAGCCGCGGATCGCGCGAAAACCGCTCGAACATCGGCTCGAGATCGTGCAGCGCATGGCCGATCTTGTTGATCGACAGTGCTTTTTCCTGCTTCAGCGCGCCGGCTGCATCAAATGCCTCTTCCTCGAAGAAGCAACGGATCTTGTCGCCACTGTGCAGGAAATATTCGTCGGTATGTCTGCCTTGCTCTCGCGTCGAAAAGATCGACCGGGATTCCGCGGGATCGAACGCATCCACGATTTCGCCGGCACGGGCGCGCAGGGCAAAAATCTCGGCGGCATTCTTGAAGCCGGGCAGCACCAGATAGCCGTCGCCGAAAAATTGCCGCCGCTGCTGCTCGCTCAGCATCACGCGCCCTCCGTTCTCGCAGGTTGCCGCAGCCGCTCGGCGGATCCGGCGCGGCAGACGACGCCCGTGCGCCGCGCCGCGCCGCCGGGATCGTAGACGCGGTCGATCGAGCCGAACATCGTCCGGCCGAGCTTTTCATTGATGCGCGGATAGCGGATGCGCATGGCTGGACGAGAGCGCGGCGCCGCCGCCCCCGTCAAGCCGGTGCCCGGTGTCAGCCCGGCACGTCGCCGTCGGTCGGCCGCGAGCGGGTCATCTCCGGCCACGATGATAGTGCCGCGAAGATGCCTCCACAGCTGCGACGGTGGCGGGTGGCGCCGGGGCGATCGATGCAAGTTGCGAGAGATATGGCTGTGCCGAAACGGTTTACTTCGGGAACAGAACGAGTGTATCGAATTGTAATGCTACGCTGGATGTCGGGGTTGACACGATCCGTTTGCTCACCATGGACCGTTTTACAAAAGTTTACGTAGAGTCTTGTTATTGTCTGCATCGGGACGAATGCTGCATATCTGAACTACACTAGGTAGTGATTTCTAATGTATTCACGACTCTGTGATCCGGCGGCCGACAGGGACTCGAACATTACTGTTGTCGAGCTTTCGCGGTCCTGCTCGTCTTGCCGTCGCTGCGTCTGGGCGGTGCCCAGACCAGTTACGGAACGACAGGGGTGGCCAATGGCTGCAATTGAACCTCACGGCGGCGCGCTGCGCCGCGACGCGGATTCGATGCTCCGGCTCCCATCCAAGACCATCCGGTTCGCCTGCACGGCCTGCGGTAAGTGCTGCAACGACACGCCGACGATGTCGGTCGTCGAGGCGTTCGAACTGGCGGATGTCTTCCTGGCTGGCGCGGTGCTCCGCTTCAGCCCGTTGCGGGAGGACATCTTCGAGACCGGGCATCCCGTCATCGATGACCCGGACAGTCGCTTCCCGGTATATGTCGAACTGCATTGCAAGTCGATTGCGTGGACCAGGCACAATCACCGCTGCCCGGTCCTGCAGGACGACAACAAATGCGGCATCTACGACCGCAGGCCCGGCATTTGCCGTGTCGTGCCCTTCGACCTGCACCTTCGTCCCGACCTCGTCTCCAAAGCGCCGAGCGCCGGTGAAGAATTGGCCCGCAGGCTCGGCTTCGAGTGCGACTGGTCCGAGCTGGCCCCGGTGATCGTGGCGCCGGACGGGTTCGTCGACCCCTCCTACCGGGCCGACTACGAGCGTGCGCGCCGGGATGTCACGAAATCCCATTCGCTCATCCGCTGCATCCCAGGCGACGTCATGACCGAGGCGTTGCAGGCGGCGAAGAAACATTCGCGCGGTGGCCGACCGAGCGGGGATGTCCGTGTCTTCTTCCCGGTCCTGGTCGCCGCGGCGGTGGCGGCCGGCTTCTTCGGCATCGACCGGGCACGCGAGATACTCGAGGCGCAGGTCCGCATCGCCGACGCGCTGGAAGAGGCCGCCATCAGGCGCCAGGACAAGGACGAGCGCGGCACAACGAAGGACGTGCGCGATACGCGCCAGAAGTGTCGACAGGTGCTGGCCAGCCTTGCGGAGAATATTGCAATAGCTGCCTCGGCGTTGGCCAGCAGCGGAGCGAAACCTCTGTCGCCGGGATGGAAATCATTGAATTCCTGGGTCGTGTCGCCGCCGCAGCGATGATGGTGTCGTTGCTGGGCTGCAAATGACTGCCTCGGATCGTCGCGCCTATACCTCCGCCTCGCGGTGGGCGTGTAGTTGCTCGATGCCGATCTGATTGCCGTCCGGATCGCTGACCATCGCGATCCGCGCCCAGGAGGTTTCCGCGATCGGCGTCACCCGCACGCCCTGCGCCCGCAGCCGGGCGTACTCCGCGTCGATATCCGCCACCATGAACATCATTCCGCGCAGGCAGCCGGCGGGCATGGTCGGATGCCAGTTGGCCAGCAGAAACGCCGTCCCGCCGCCGCTCGGCTGCAGCCGGACAACGCGCCGGCTCGCCTGGCCCGCCTGTTCCTGCTGGTCGCTCACGACCCGGCAGCCGATGGCATCCGTGTAGAACCGTTTCGCCCGGTCGACATCGGACACGGGCACGTGGACGGTCACGATTCGCGCTTGCATCCGCTGTTCCTCGCCGCGCGGCGTTGCCATCGCACCCGCTCATACGGGGGTCGTCGTCGCGCGACGGCAGCTTTGCGCCGCCCGGATTAACAACCGGGCAAGCGCCACCCTCTGCCGCCCCCCCGAGTCGAAAATGAGCTGGCCAGGGTAGCCATCGTCGCACGACATAGCAACGAAATCGGCTACGGCACCCGGTCCAGGTAGTGCGTCGGGGCCATCGCCCGCAGCCGCTCGGCCGCCGCTTCCGGCGTGATGTCGCGTTGCGGCGAGCCGAGCATCTCGAACCCCACCATGAATTTCCGCACCGTCGCCGAGCGCAGCAGCGGCGGATAGAAATGCGCGTGGCAATGCCACTCCGGATGCGCGGCGCCGTCGGTCGGCGACTGGTGGAACCCCATCGAATATGGAAAGGAAACCTCGAACAGATTGTCGTAGCGGATCGTCAGCGCCCGCAGGATTTCCGCCAACCCCGTCGCCTCGACCTCGCTCAGCTCGTCCACCGCGCCGAAATGTCGCCGCGGCAGCAACAGAATTTCGAACGGCCAGATCGCCCAGAACGGCACCAGCGCGACGAATTCCTTATTCTCGCACACAATTCGCTCGCCCGACGCAAGCTCAAGTTTCAGCGCATCACATAGCAGGCAACCGCCGTGCGCCTCGCGATAAGCCAATTGCGACTGCAATTCCTTGGCCGGTTCATTGGGTAGTGTGCGGCTCGCCCAGATCTGGCCGTGCGGATGCGGGTTGCTCGCGCCCATCATCGCGCCGCGATTTTCGAAGATCTGCACCGAGCCGATGTTTTCCGCCGCACCCAGCGCGCGCGTCTGCTCGCCCCAGACGCTAACCACCCGCTCGATCTCCGGCGCCGTCATGCGGGCAAGAGTCAAATCGTGGCGCGGGGAAAAGCAGATTACGCGGCAGATGCCGCTCTCCGCCTGCGCGACGATCAGGCCGCCCTGATCCACCGCATCATCGCCCGCATCCGCGCGAAGTGCCGCAAAATCGTTGTCGAAGACAAAGGTGTGCCGATAATCCGGGTTCACCGCGCCATGCGCGCGCCGGTTGCCGGGGCACAGATAGCAGTCGGGATCATGGGCGACGGAAGCGGGCCGCGCCGGCCGCTCGGTCTGGCCCTGCCACGGCCGATCGGTGCGGTGCGGCGACACCAGCACCCACTCGCGCGTCAGCGGATTGAGGCGGCGATGCGAGGTGTCGGCGAACAGCGTCATCGGCGCAAGGCGGGTCGCAGGAAGGCCAGGGGCCTTGCCCCTGGACCCCACCAAAGGCTCAGCCTTTGGAATCCTCGACTTGGGGATCCGTTCCCCCCAGACGTCATCCCCGGGCTTGACCCGGGGATCCACGCGGCGGCCGCGCGCTGGATTGCCGGATCGAGCCCGGCACTTAAGTCAAGGGGTCCGGGGCCTCCCGGCCCCGGCGGGGTTTGGGGCGGAGCTCCAACTTGTCTTGCTTCGAGCATCATCCTTACGCTTTCACCCGGCATAGCCGTTCGGGTGGCCGCGATGCCAGTCCCAGGCGCTCGCGATGATCTTTTCCAGCTCGGGCATGTTCGGCCGCCAGCCCAGCTCGGCGCGGATCCTTGCCGACGACGCCACCAGGATCGCCGGATCGCCGGCGCGGCGCGGCGCCTCCACGACCGGGATCGCGTGCCCCGTGACCTGCCGCGCCGCCGCGACCACCTGGCGCACCGAAAAGCCTTCGCCGTTGCCAAGGTTGTAGTGCAGCTTTTCGCGTTCGCCGAGCGCCGCCATCGCCAGCAGATGCGCGTTGGCGAGGTCGTCGACATGGATGTAGTCGCGTACGCAGGTGCCGTCGGGCGTCGGGTAGTCGCTGCCGAAGATCGACACGGATGCGCGCCGGCCGAGCGCCACGCTCAGCACCAGCGGAATCAAGTGAGATTCCGGCCGATGGTCCTCGCCGTGGTCCGGGCCGCTTGCGCCGGCGGCGTTGAAATAGCGCAGGCACGCGAAGCGGAGCCGGTGCGCCACGTGCATCCACTCCAGCATCTGCTCGACCAGCAGTTTGGAGGCGCCGTAGGCGTTGGTCGGCGCCAGCCGGTCGTCCTCGGCGATCGGGACGCGCTCCGGGTTGCCGTACAGCGCCGCGGTCGAGGAGAACACCAACCGCAGCACGTCATGGCGCAGCATCGCCTCCAGCAGCGTCAGCGTGCCGGCGCTGTTGGTGCGGAAGAAGCGTTCGGGAACCTTCATCGATTCGCCCGCCTCGATCAGCGCCGCGAAATGCATCACGCCGTCGAACGCGCGACCGGCAAACACCGCGTCCAGCGCCGCCGCGTCGCCGACATCGCCGACCACCAGCTCGGCTTCGGCGGGCACTGCCTGCCGATGCCCGTGGCTAAGATCGTCGAACACGACAACACGGTGCCCGGCGGCGACAAGCTGCGCCGCGACCGTGCTGCCGATATAGCCGGCGCCGCCGACCACCAGGACATTCATCGTGCTGCCACCTGCCTAATCCGCGACGACACCGGCGCCCTCGCCCGGCGAGCACACCAGCATCGGCGCCGCGATCCCGGTCGCCGCCTTGTAGCCCGCAGCAAGCTCCGCGCAGAACAGCTCGACCGCGTCGGCGCGAACCAGGCTCACGGTGCAGCCGCCGAACCCGCCGCCGGTCATGCGCGAGCCGAGCACGCCGTCGATCTTCCACGCCAGTTCGACCAGCACGTCGATTTCGCGACAGCTGATCTCGTAGTCATCGCGCATGCTGACGTGCGATTCGCCCATCAGCCTGCCGAACTCTTGGACCTCGCCAGCCTCCAGCGCGGCAGCGGCGCGCAGCACGCGCGCGTTCTCGGTGACGATGTGGCGGCAGCGGCGCAGCGTCAGCTCGGGCAGCAACGCGGCGTGCGCTGCAAGATCCGCGACCGTCACGTCGCGCAGCGCGCGGATGCCGGGCAGCACCGGCGCCAGCAGCGCCACGCCGCGCTCGCACTCCGCGCGACGCAGGTTGTATTCGCCGCCCGCGTGCGCGTGATGCACCATCGAGTTGCAGACCACCACCCGTACCGACGGCGCGATCGGCACCAGCCGAAAATCGAGGCTGCGGCAATCGAGCAGCAGCGCGTGCGCGGCAGCGCCGTGGCAGGAAATGAACTGGTCCATGATACCGCAGCGCATGCCGACGAATTCGTTCTCGGCGCGCTGGCCGGTCAGCGCGAGCTGCGTGCGATCCACTGCGATCCCCGCACAGCCGAGCAGCGCGAAGCCGGCGGCGATCTCCAGCGCCGCCGAGGAACTCAGGCCGGCGCCGATCGGCACGTCGCTGTCGATCAGCAGGTCGGCGCCGACCAGCGCGTGGCCGGCGCGTTGCAGCATCACCGCGACGCCGCGCACGTAGTCGCTCCACTCGTGCAGCGGCAGCGGCGCGGGGTCGTCGAGGTCGAACGCGACGCCGCCGCCACCGCGCAGCGAGCGCATGCCGAGCCATCGGTCCCGGCGCGGCGCAGCGGCGACCCAGGTGGATTGTTCCAGCGCCGCCGGAAGGACAAAACCGTCGTTGTAGTCGGTGTGCTCGCCGATCAGGTTGACCCGGCCGGGGGCGCGATACAGGCGCGGCTCGGTCCCGAACTCCCGCCGGAAAACAGTGCCCAGGTCGGCCCTTCCGTGCATGATTCGCTCCCGCTGCCGCGCCGGATGCTAAGCGACTTTCTTCCTGGCGCAACCGCAAAGCGCCGCTGCTTCCGGCGGCCCGCGGAAACCCCACGACCGGCAAATTTGTGTCGTAACAAGATCATTTGCTGATATGCATTTTTTGATTGCCAAAATTTGAACGAAATGAGACATTTTTGGAATGGTTCGGCCCTCGCGGCCGGGTCATTATTCCCCAGGGGGCTTGATGGTGCGGCTGGCGTATGCCCGCATGCAGTTCTGCTCGAACAGTTTCAGCCCCGTGCGCACGCGGCTCGACGACATGCGCGCGCACGAATGGAGCATCGGCCCGACGGCGGCGGCGCCGTGGCGCCCGGGCAGCGAACTGGATGGCGTGGCAAACTTCCTGGCGGAGCGGCCGAGCTGGCAGGGCCGGCTGCTGGGCACCGCGTCGGCGCCACCGGGCGGGCCGCTGCAAGCGGAAGTGTTCGGCGCCTGGCTCGCCGGGGTGGAGCTGGGGCTGGCGGCCGGCCGCTTCGATGCCGTCTACCTGTCGCTGCACGGCGCCTGCCAGGCCGAGGGCGACCCGGTCGCCGACCTGACCATCCTGCGCCGCGTGCGGGCGCTGGTCGGCCGCGTGCCGGTGGTCGCGACCTTCCACCCCGGCGCCAATCTCAGCGAGGAGGCGGTGCTGCTGCTGGACGGCGCGAGCGTGGTCGGCGGCTGGCGCAGCGACGGCGACGCGGCGGCTCGGCACGCGCTCGCCATCCTGGAACGGATGCTGGCGGGCCAGTTCCGCCCGGTCGGCGTGTTGTCCCGCTTGCCCGGCCTGCTGCCCAGCCTCGACGCCGCGCCGCTGGTGCCGGAGATCCTGGCCAGCGAGGCGCCGCAACTCGACCGCCGGCTGGTGGATGCGGGGCTGTGCGCCGGCTTCCCGTGGGCCGATTCCGCCCACGCCGGCGCCTCCGCGCTGGTGTGGACCGACCGCGACGCCGGGCTCGCGCGGGCCACCGCCGAACGGCTGATCGGACGGCTTGCCGAGGCGTCGCGCCGCCGCACGCTGTGGCAGCCGGCCGCCGCGCTGAAGGTCGGGCGCGCCACCGGCCGGTTCGCGCTGCTCGACCCGGCCGACGATCCGCTCGTGGGCGGCATCGCCGACACGCCCGGCCTGCTCGCTGCGATCGTCGACGCGGCGCTGCCCGGGCCGGCCGCGTTCGGCGTGCTGCACGACCCGCAGGGCGTGGCGGCGGCGCGCGAGGCCGGCATCGGCGGGACGCTCGACTGGCAGTTCGGCGGCCGCCGCACCGAGGCGTTCGGGCCGCCGGTGCCATTGCGAGCGACCGTCGAGCGGCTGGTCGACGCGGGCCGGTCCGCGCCGGACCAGGCCGGGGCGCTGGCGGTGCTGCGCCACGGCGGGCTCGCGATCCTGCTCAGCGAGCGCCGCCCAGCGCTGATCGGCCTCGATGTTTTTGTCCGTGCCGGCATTGCGCCCGCGTCGCTGTCGGCGATTGCGCTGAAGGCCGGGGCCATGCCGAACCCGGCGCTCGCGGCGGCGTTTCCGGAGGCGCTCGCCTGCGACTTCGCCGGCCCCGCCTCGCCCGACCTGCTGAGCCTGCCGTTCCAGTACGTGCCCAAGTCGAGGCGCGGCGGCGACTAGCGCTGCTGCGTCAGCGCGAACTTCACCAGTTCCTCGCGCAGCACCTTGCCGTTGGCGTTGCGCGGCAGCCCCTTCAACTGCATGATGAATTTGGGCGACTTTTCGCCGAGCCGCTCGCCGCAGAGCCTGGTCAGCACCGCGTTCTCCACGCGCGTGGTCGCGACGATCGCGGCCCAGATCTGCACCACGCCCAGCTTGTCCGGCACGCCGAACGCCGCCGCGTCGGTCACCTGCGGCAGCGACAGCAGCACGTCCTCGACGACCTGCGGGCTCAGCTTGTTGCCGCCGGCGTTGATGAACTCGCCGCGCCGCCCCGTGACCGACATCATTCCGTCGGCCGAGATCGCGCCGACATCGCCCGGATAGAACCAGCCGTCGCGAAAGATCTCGGCCGAGAGGGCAGGGGCGCCGAGATAGCCGGAGACCACCGTGGCGCCGCGGATGCGCAGGACGCCCTCGTTGTCCGGCGGCAGCGTCCGGTCCTGCTCGTCCACCGCTTCCACCTCGATGCCGGCAGTAGACGTAGCCGACCGCGCGCGGATGGCCGGCCAACGCCGCGAGCGGCGCCGCGGCGACGCCGCCGGTTTCGGTCGCGCCGAAATAGGCGACGATGTGCGGGCTCAGCCGGGCGCGCGTCGCCGCGGCGAGCGCGGCCGGCATCGCGCTGCCGCCCACCTCGATCGCCAGCGCCGGCAGCGGCTTCGCGGTCGCCGGCAGCGACGCCACCACCTTTTGCAGCGACATCGGCGCGATCACCAGCGAGGTCACGCGGTGCCGCTGGATCGCGCGCGCCGCCTCGGCCGGGTTGCTCAGCACCAGCGTGCCGCCGCTCCACAGCGTGCGCAGCGCGGTGCCGAACCCCCAGGTGATGCCGAAGCCGACCGCGCAGACCCGCACCGCCGCGTGACCGCCCATCGCCAGCCCGTACGCCAGCACGCGCGCGGCCATCAGGTCGTGGCTGACGGCGGCGAATTTCGGCACGCCCGTGGTGCCGGACGACGCAAAAATGCGGCACGCCGCGGCGCCGTCGCGATGCGCTGCGACGGTCGGCACGATCTCGGCCGATGGCGGCATCCGGCCCCAGAGCTCGGCCATCGCCACGCTGCGCACGCCGGGCGCCGCTGCCCCCCCGCCTTCGGCGATGAAAAGGACAAAATGCTCGGCCGGCAGCCGCGCGTCGGCCGACACCGCGCCGAGTTCGCGCCAGCGCCAGCGCGACGATCAGGCCCTGCGACTCGTCCGGTCCCGCGATCGTCAGGCCGACGGTCTGCCCGGGTTCGACGCCAAGCCCGCGCAGCACCGCCGCCGCTGCGTCGATCAGCCGGTCGAGGCCGCGATACGTCACCGCGGTCCGGTCGGCGCGGACCAGCGCGACGGCCGCGGGGTTGATCCGTGCGAAGCGCCGGATCGGCTCGGTGATATTCATCCCGGTTCCGCGATGGAGAGGAATCCGCGGAACGCTACACCGGCCGCGTCAGTCCCGCGATTTGCGCCGGCGTCGAAGCCTTCGCAGCATCCCCGCGACGACGCCGCCGGAGGCCAGCAGCGCCAGCGTGGTCGGCTCCGGCAGCGTGCCGGGCACTGTCAGGGTGCCGCTGATGGCGTAAAGCGAGGGCGTGAAGTATGACTGTGTCGATTGAAAACCGTAGCCCGCGTCGAACGCCGTGCCGTCGGTATCGCCCGCGTACGCGACTTCAGCATAGCTGTCGCCCAGCGCGTTGCCGCTGTTGATGCCGCCGGTGCTGGTCGAACCGGTCCACACATAGTTGTAGTTGGAATTGCCGCTCTCATCGAGGTCGATGCCCTCGAGCAGGTTCACGTTGTCGGCGTTGAACAGGGCGGAAAGACTGCCCGCGACTTCGGTGCCGTCGACCAGGAAGATCGGGTCGTTGGCGCAGCCGCCGCAATTGATGTTGTTGAACGCGCTCTCCGCTTCGGTGCTGGCGATCGCATACCATGTCGTGCTCGGCAGCGAATTGTTGAGGCCGGCATCCGTCGTTACGTCGCCGTTGTAGGTCGAGATGCTGGTCGACGAGACGTCGTCGTAGGTGGTCGAGGTCACGAACGCCAGCCGGTAGCTGCTGCCGGGCGCGAGACCGATCGGCAAGGTCGGCGCCACCCCCGCCAGCGCCATCGCCGGCCAGCCGAGCAGCCCGGCCATCGCGACCGACATGCCGACGGCCGCGGCCTGCCGGGAACCCGGAGCATCCAGCGGCAGCGACGTTTGGGCCGGCACTTTGCGCATTCGACAAATTCCTGATTTCATAACGCATCATCAATCGTATCATGTGCGATGCAGATGGCCGTTGCAACTCAGGAAATGTTACGCGCCGCAAGGTTTCGTCAGACCAGCAGCGCTCCCGCCAACCCGACCAGCGCCACGAACAGCCAGGCGGACACGCCGAGCAGCAGCGGCCGCACGCCCTGCCGGTGCAGCGCCCGCAGGTCGGTGTTGAGGCCGAGCGCCGCGACCGAGGCGGCCAGCATCACCGGCACCAGCTGCTTCGAGCCGCCGATCGCCGCCGTCGGCACGAGGCCGGAACTCGCGACCGCCACCATCGCCAGGAAACCGAACGCGAACCACGGCATCGGCGCCTTCACATGGCCGCCCCGCGCCGCGCCGCGGCGCACCCAGGCGCCCAGCGCCAGCACCGCCGGCGCCAGCAGCACCACGCGGGCAAGCTTGGTGATGGTTCCGGTCTCGACCGCGATCGGCCCGCCGGCGGCCGCCGCGCCGACCGCCTGCACCACCTCGTGGATGCTGGCGCCCGCCCACAGCCCGTAGGCGCGCGGCGACAGGTTCAGCAGCGGCGCGAGCGCGGGGAAGATCAGCAGCGCCGCGGTGCCACACAGCGTGATCACCGCCAGCGCATACGCCACGTCTTCCTGCTTGCCGCCGACCACCTGGTTCGCGGCCACGATCGCACTGGCGCCGCAGATGCCGGTGCCGGTGCCGATCAGTTGCGCGAGCGGCGTCGACACGCCGAGCACGCGCCCGAGCCAGATGGTGAACGGCACGGTCAGCGCGACCGAGCAGAACGCCAGCGCCAGGGCCCCGCCGCCGATCGAGAGCAGCTGTTCCGCCGTCACCTGCAGCCCAAGCAGCACGATCGCCGCGCGCAACACCGGCCGCACCGCGAACGCCGTGCCGGGCCGCAGCCACGCCGGCAGCCGCAGCGTCGCCCGCAGCGCAATCCCGACAATCAACGCCACCACGACCGGATTGAGCGCCGCAAGCCCGCTCAGGTTGCGCACCTCGATCGCGAACCCGGCCAGCAGCAGGCACAGCGCGAGCCCCGGGGCGATGCCGGCGGCGCGCGCCAGTCGCGAGGCGGGCACGCCGGGGGAAATCTGTGTGGCCATGAACTCCGGGGGGCGGAACGACGGCGCGACCGTGGCCCGCCAGCCGGCCGCCGTCAACCGCGGGCGGCGGGTTCGCGGCTCCGCTCAGCGCCAATAATGGCCGTAGTAGCCGCCGTAATAGCCGCCGCCGTAGTAGCCGGGCCGCCCGTAATATCCGGGGCCGGCCGGATAGACGACGCAGCCGGACAGCAGCAGCGCGCAGCCCAGCGCGACCGCGCCGCGCAGCAGCAGTTTCGCCCGGCGCGGGCGTGCGGATGCATTGGTCGACATGGCAAACCTCCGATCGATGAGCAGCCTTCTCACCATGCAAGGATATGGGACCGTTTGCGGCGGCGGCATGGACGCCGCATGGCAATGATGTGATCCGCGATCCAATTCGCCCCGATGCGTCGCGTATCGCCGATCATCCCGAGAATGCCGGCGTGTCGACGTGGTTTCGCCATCATCCGGGGCGACAGGGCATCGTCATGCGGCTAGGGTCCGCCCCCCAGACGGACGAGGAGAAAGTTCGGTGCGTCCAACACAATCGCTTTTTCGTCTCAGCGCCGCGCTGGCGATCGGGGGGCTGGTGGCCGGCCCGGCCCTGGCGCCGCCCGCTTACGCCCAGGACGCCGCGGCGCCGGGCCCCGCCTCGGACGCAAGCCAGGCGACCGACCCGCCCGCCCGGGTCGGCCGGCTCGCGGCGCTGACCGGCACGGTCTCGTTCCACACCGCCGACTACGGCCGAGTGGCAGTTCGCCACGCTCAACTACCCGGTCACCACCGGCGACGCGTTCTGGACCGAGCCGAGCGCCAACGCGGCCGTCGGGCTCGGCGACGTCAAGCTGGTGCTCGACCAGGCGACCGAGGCCGACATCGACACGCTCGACGACGCGACGCTCGCGGTGACAGAGCCGCAGGGCGCCGTCTACCTGCACGTGCGCAACCTCGTGGCCGGCACCACCAACACGGTCACCACGCCGCGCGGCGTGGTCACGATCGCCGCGGTCGGCCTCTATGAGATCGTCGCGGGCGACGCCGACCAGCCGACCCGCGTCGTGGTGATCGACGGCGGCGCGGACGTCGCGCTCGGCAATTCGACGCTGCATGTCGGCCCGCAGCAGGCGGCGACGATCAGCGGCTCGGACGCGGCGAGCTTCCAGGGCAGCATCGGCGCGGCGACGCAGGACGCATTCATCACCGCCGAGATCGCCAAGGAGCAGGCCGAGCAGAAGACGGTCGCGGTGGCCACGGCCGCCTACGACCCGCCGCCGCTGGTGCAGCACATGACCGGCTACGAGGAGCTGGAGCAGGTCGGCACGTGGCAGCCGTCGCCGGAATACGGCCATGTCTGGTATCCGCCGGTCGAGGCCAACTACGTGCCGTATCGGAACGGCCACTGGGCGTTCGTGGCGCCCTGGGGCTGGACCTGGGTGGACAACGCGCCGTGGGGGTTCGCGCCGTTCCATTACGGCCGCTGGGCGCAGTTCAACGGCCGCTGGGGCTGGGTACCGGTCGATCCGGGCGTGCATGTCGATTTCGCGAGGGCCCGACCGGTCTACGCCCCGGCGCTGGTCAGTTTCGTCGGCATCGGCGGGCATGTCGGCGTGGGCGTCGGCATCGGCTTCGGCGGGCTGGCGCTGAGCGCCAATGTCGGATGGGTGCCGCTGGCGCCGCGCGAGGCCTACATCCCGCCGTTCCGGGCGAGCCCGGCCTATGTGCGCAACGTCAACGTGACCCACGTGACGAACGTGACCAACATCACGAACATCACGAACAAGACCGTCACGATCAACAACTACGCCAATGCCAAGGCCGTCACGGTGGTGCCGGCGGCGGCGATGACCGGCTCGCAGCCGGTGGCGCGTGCCGTTCAGCCGGTGACGCCGCAGCAGCTCGCGGCGGCCAGGCCGATGGCGCAGGCGCCGGTGCAGCCGACCGCCGCGACCGCCGGCGTTACGCCCGCGGTCGCGAAGCAGATGCAGCTGCCGCCGGCACCGGCTGGCGCAAAGGCGCCGGCCGCGACGCCCGCCGCCGCGCATCCGGCGCCCGGCCCGGCGATCGCCGCTCCGGCGGCTTCCGTCGCCAAGCCCGCAGGTCCCGCTGTCGCCGCCAAGCCGGGGATGCCGGCGGCAAAGCCGGCGCTGCCGATGCTGACCAAGCCGAACCCGGCGGCGGCGCAGACCCACGCCGTTCCGGCGGCGCCCGCGAAGCCTGCGCCTGCGGTCGCGCCAGCGGCCAAGCCGGCAGAGGCCCCGGCCGCAAAACCGGCAGAAGCGCCCGCCGCAAAACCCGCCCCGGCGCCCGCCGCGAAACCTGCCGAGGCGCCGGCGGCGAAGCCCGCGACCCCGACCGCGAAGCCGCCGGCGGAAGCACCGGCTGCGAAGCCCGCCCCGGTGCCGGCCGCCAAGCCGCCGACGCCCGCGGCGAAGCCGGCCGAGGCACCCGCCGCCAAGCCCGCGCCCACGCCCGCGAAACCCGTCGAAGCACCGGCCGCGAAGCCAGCCGAAAAGCCCGCCGCAAAGCCGGCGGAGAAACCGGCCGCGAAGCCCGTGGAAAAGCCGGCGGTGGCGCCTGCCGCCAAGCCCGCCCCGGCCCCGGCCAAGCCGGCGGCGGAGCCGAACCACCCCGCCGCAGCCCTGCCCGCGCACCCGGCGCCGGCCAAGCCGGAGCCGAAACCCGAGCCGAAGAAGTGCCCGGACAACGAGAAGACCTGCTGAGGCGGGCCGCCCGATACCGGCCGTTTTGCCTCGCCGCCCCGGGGTGCCCGGGTCAAGCCCGGGCGTGACGACTTTTGTGCTGTGTCAATAACATGCGTCATCGCCGGGCTTGACCCGGCGATCTCTCGAAGGTTCGCCGCGCTTGCGGGTCGGCGGTGACACATCCGGTTCGGCTGTTGCCGCATCAATCCACCTTCTCTACCCTCCGCCCCCCTGCGCGGGTCGGGGCGGTGAGGGAGGCGAGTCGGATGGTGTCGTTACGGGAATCCCTCCAGCCGGTCCTCCCCGCCGACGGCACGGCCGGGGCGCTGGCTGGGCGCGTCTGGCGGCCGGACGTCGAAGGGCCGGCGGTCGTGGCGATCCGCGCCGAGGGCGTGTTCGACGTTTCCTCCACGTTCCCCACGATGCGCGATCTGTGCGAGGAGGCCGACCCGGCCGCCGCGTTGCACGGGGCGTCGGGCATGCATCTTGGCGCCCTCGAAGACATCCTCGCCAACACCCCCACCGACGCCCGCGACCGCCACAAACCCTGGCTGCTCGCGCCGATCGACCTGCAGGCGATCAAGGCCGCCGGCGTCACGTTCCCGATTTCCATGCTGGAGCGGGTGATCGAGGAGCGCGCCCGCGGCAACCCGGACGCCGCGATCCAGTTCCGCGCCCAGGTGCAGGCGCTGGTCGGCAACGATTTCGCAACGCTCAAGCCCGGGTCGGACCAGGCCGCGGCATTGAAGAAAATACTGGTCGAGCAGGGCGCATGGAGCCAGTACCTCGAAGTCGGCATCGGCCCGGACGCGGAAATCTTCACCAAGGCGCAGCCGATGGCGGCCGTCGGCACCGGCATGGACGCGGGCGTTCACCCGGTCTCCACCTGGAACAACCCTGAGCCCGAGGTGGTGCTGACGATTTCTTCCAATGGCCACATCGTCGGCGCGGCGCTCGGCAACGACGTCAACCTGCGCGACGTCGAGGGCCGTTCGGCGCTGCTGCTCAGCAAGGCCAAGGACAACGCCTCGTCCACCGCGATCGGGCCGTTCATTCGCTTCTTCGACGCGACGTTCTCGCTCGATGACGTGCGGCGGATGGAGGTCGCGCTGACGGTCGAGGGCACCGACAATTTCCGCCTTGAGGGAAAATCGTCGATGACGCGGATTGCCCGCGATCCGGCCGACCTTACCGGACAACTGCTGAACGTGCACCACGCCTACCCGGACGGCGCAGTGCTGTTCCTCGGCACGATGTTCGCGCCCGTCGAGGACCGCGACGCGCCGGGCAAGGGCTTCACCCACAAGACCGGCGACATCGTCACCATCGCCTCGCCGAAGCTCGGGCGGCTGGTCAACCGCATCCAGCCGACCGACGCGGTGGAGCGCTGGACGTTCGGCGCCGGGGCGCTGATGCGCAACCTGGCGAAGCGCGGCCTGATCTGACGCAACCGCCCCGGAGGTGCGCGCGGTGAGCGCGACGGCACAGGGCCAGACCGCCCTCGACGAGATGGTGGACGGCACCAACCGCATCCGCCCGCACTGGCGCGGGCTGTTGGGCGCGTTCTCCGTGATCGGCGACGAACTGTCGGAGCGCGCGCGCCGGCTGGATCGCGCCTACGCCGAGGAGGGCGTCTCGTCGGTGTTGCCGGGCGGTGGCGCGGCGGAGCGGGCGTGGCGCTGCGACCCGGTGCCGCTGCCGCTCGCCGCCGACGAGTTTGCGGCCCTCGAAGCCGGCCTCGACCAGCGCGCGCGATTGCTCGAAGCCGTGTTGCAGGACCTGTACGGGCCGCAGCGCCTGCTGATCGAAGGCAAATTGCCGCCGGCGCTGGTGTTCGCCAACCCCGGCTGGCTGCGCCCGTGCGCCGACACCACGGCCGGTGTGCGGCTGCATCTCTATGCCGCCGACCTACTGCGCGGGCCGGATGGCGCGTGGCGCGTACTGGCCGACCGCACCGCATCGCCGGCCGGTCTCGGCACCGCCGGGGAGAACCGCCGCGTGCTCGGCCGGGTACTGCCGGAGGTGTTCCACCCGGTGCAGGTGCGCCAGTTGCGGCCGTTCTTCGATCTCTGGCAGGACAGCCTGCAACGGCTGGCGCCGCCGGGTCCGGCCGGAAGCGCACATGCCAATCCGGCGGTCGCGCTGCTGACCCCCGGCACCGCGCACCCGCTGTGGTTCGAGCACCTGTTCCTGTCACGCGAGTTGTCCTGCGCGCTGGTCGAGCCCGGCGACCTCACGGTGCGCAACGGCGCGCTGTTCCTGAAGACACTGAAGGGCTTGCAGCAGGTCGACGTGCTGGTGCGCCGCGTCGACGGGCGACTGGTCGATCCGCTGGAACTGGAGGGCGGCGGGCTCTCCGGTGTGCCGGGCCTGTTGGATGCGGCGCGCGCGGGCACGCTGCGCGTGGTCAACGACCCCGGCAGCGGTGCCGTGGAGGCGCCGGCGCTTGCCGCATTTTTGCCGGCGCTCGCGGACCGGCTGCTGAGCGAACCTCTGCTGCTGCCAAGCGTGTCTACGCTTTGGCTCGGCGATCCCAAGGCGCGGGAAAGGATTGCGGCGGAACCGGGCGAATGGTGGGTCCGCTCCGCGCTTGATGCCGCCGCGGTGCCGGTGGCGCCCTCGGGCGAAGCTCTGGCGGCACGGCCCTGGGCCTGGGCCGCCACCGAGCGCTTCACTCCGTCGGTCGCGCCGTGTCTGGAAGGCGGCAAGCTGGTGCCGCGCCCGGTGCTGCTGCGGCTGTTCCTGGTGCACGACGGCGCACGCTGGCGAGCCATGCCCGGCGGCCTCGCGCGTGTGCTGGAGGACGGCGACCCGCCGCTCGGCCGGCTGCCGGTCGGCGGGCTCAGCAAGGACGTGTGGGTGCTGACCGAGGACCGCGACAGCATCCTCGGCCCCGCCGCGCAGATCGTGCCGCCGCTGCAACTGCGCCGCACCACCGGCGACCTGCCGAGCCGCGTCGCCGACAACCTGTTCTGGTTCGGCCGCACCGTCGAGCGGCTGGAGCGCGCGGCGCGTCTGGTGCGGGCCGCCCTCGGCCGGGTGGTGCGCGGCACCGCTATGCTGCCGCGTGAGGTGACCGAACTCGATTGCCTGCTGCGCTGCCTCGCCAAGGCGCAGATCATTCCGCGCGAGGCGGCGGCGACCGCGACCCAGTCGAGCCTGACCGAAGCGCTGCTCGCGACCGTCCGCGATGGCCGCCAGCGCGGCGCGATCGCCCGCCAGTTCGGCGAGGTCGCGCGGCTGACCGAGAGCGTGCGCGATCGGCTGACCGGCGACATGTACGCGACCTTCACCGGCACGCTGCGCTGGGCGCGCGACGAGACCCAGGCGGCCGGGCCGCAACCTCGACGCGCTCGCGCACGCACTCGCCTCGGTGCAGCGCTTCTCTGCCGCCGTCGCCGGCATGGCGGCCGAGAACATGGTGCGCGGCGGCGGCTGGATGTTCCTCGATCTCGGCCGGCGCATCGAGCGGGCGCAGGCGGTGACTACCGAGGTCGGCATCGCGCTCGACCAGCCGGCCTCGCGCATCGAAACCGGGCTGCGGCTCGTGCTGGAACTCTGCGATTCCGCGATCACCTACCGCAGCCGCTACCTGACGATCATCCAGCCGGCGCCGGTGCTGGACCTGGTGCTCGCCGACCAGGGCAATCCGCGCGGCCTGGCGTTCCAGCTTCTGTCGATCCACACGCTGCTCGACGAATTGAGCGGCAGCGGCGCGCACGGCATCCCGGAGGCAGGGGAGGATGCGCGCGGGCTGATGGCCGGGGCGGCGGCGGGGCTGCTGGCGGAGGCGGAGGCGCTGGTGGCGGCGGTGCTCGAGGCCCCCGACCAGGCCGCCGCGGCGGCGGCGCTGCCGCCCCGGCTGGAGGCGATCGGCGCCGGGCTCGCCGGGCTCTCCGACCGGATCACCCGGCGCTACTTCGCGCTGCTGCCGGCGGCGCAGGCGCTCGGCTGGGACGGCGCGGTGCCGACGCAGCAGGCGACCGCGTGAAATACCGCGTCCGCCACGCCACCACCTACCGCTACGGCAAGCCCGTCGATCTTGCGAGCCACATGCTGCACCTCGCCCCGCGCGAACTGCCGCACCAGGCGGTGCTCGCCGCGCGCATCGTCGCGGTGCCGGAGCCCGCCCGGCGCAGCGACCGGCTCGACCATTTCGGCAACCGCGTCGCCTGGCTGTTCCTCGACCGGCCGCACGAGCGGTTCGAGGTGACGCTGGAGGCGACCGTGGACGTGCTGTTCCCCGCCCGCGCGAGGCCGCCGCGACGCCTGCGTGGGAACTCGTGGTGGTGGCGGCGCGGCAGGGCGGGCCGGATGCGTGGGAGGCGGCGGAGTTCGTGTTCGACAGCCCGATGGCGCCCGCCGATCCGGGCGCCGGCGGCTATGCGGCGACCAGTTTTCCGCCCGGCCGGCCGGTGCTGGCCGGGCTGCTCGACCTGATGGGCCGCATCCGGCGCGACTTCACGTTCAAGTCGGGCGTGACCACGATCGCGACGCCGGTCGCCCGCGTGCTCGCGCAGCGCGCCGGCGTCTGCCAGGATTTCACCCATCTGATGATCGCGGGGCTCAGGGCGCTCGGGCTGCCGGCGCGCTACGTCTCCGGCTACCTGCGCACCAAGCCGCCGCCGGGCGCCACGGCGCGCCGCGGCGCCGACCAGTCGCACGCCTGGGTCGGCGCCTGGCTTGGCCCGGACCTCGGCTGGGTCGACCTCGACCCGACCAACGACCTGGTGGTGCGCGACGAGCACGTGGTGCTGGCCTGGGGCCGCGACTATGGCGACATCAGTCCGGTGCGCGGCGTGATCCTGGGCGGCGGCCACCACACGGTGACCGCGGCGGTCGATCTGGAGGCGGGGTAGCCAAAGGCTGCCAGATGGGGAGACGCCGGAACAAACGGTTGAGAGCCAACAAAATTGAGCCTGTCGCAGGTACCGGGATCCTCTATCCAGCGGGACAAGCAAATCCGGGACGCGCTTGGTTTGATCTCGTCAGATCCGACATTCCTTCTCGCGCCATTGAATTGGTCCCAACCGCAGACGGCGATCCGTGGGGAACAATCCCCGACTGTCTCATTCCTTACCCAAGTTCGGATGAGGTGCCGGCCGGCACCATCGTGGTTCCTGTTGGAGATATTGCCGAGGGATATGCGCACGTACAGCGGAAGCATGCCAGCAACATTGCCAAGCTGCACAGCGGCGCCTCCGTGGTGGACTATCTTCGGAACTGTACTTCGGCACTACCAGGAGATTTACCGCCAGCCGGACGGATCGCTTGTTCTGCTTCGGACAAATGGCACGCGAAAGTGCCGTTGTCGCGCCGGTCATCGTTGACGGCGTTTTGGTTTATAAGTTGATCACAGCATATCCGTTACCTCGCAAGCCGAATTTCGCGAGGCGCGGAACTGTCCGACTGACCCTAAAGTGACGTGGCACTGCACGGGCGCGAGCGAGCCGCACCGCGGGCCTGCAAAACCGCCCCCTTACTCCGGAACCTTAAGTGCCTAAAAGATCTGGAAATCTCTCAGGTGCAGCGGTCCCTTTGGGCGCTGGGGCAACGCAGTGCCGCCCGAGAACGTGAGAGCCGATAGCAGGTTAGTCAACCCACAGGACGCCAAGAACCGTGCTTGGAACTTTCCTGCGCCGCCTCAAGCCGCTCCGCCGTGGCGCGCAGACGGCCGAGCACCGGCAAAAGCGCAACGGTTTCGCCGGCCGCGATGTGCGCCTTGCTGCGAGCAAGGCTTTGCAGGCACCCAGCCGGCGGCGGGGCGCCGCTCACATTTGTCGACATGCACGGCATCATAGCCGGTCGGCGGTCAGGTTTCCATTGCGGGCTCGCCCGGGACCTTGTCAGCCCGCACGGGGCCGATCAGTCGCATGCCTGGGCGCCTCGCACGGCGACCGCGGGGGTCGATCTGGAGGCGGCTCAGCGCCGCGGTCAGGGCGGCGTCGGCAGCAGCCCTTCGAAGTAGAGCGCGGCCAGGATCTCCTTCGCGAGCATCGGCGCGGCGGGAACCTGGTTGAGGCTGTTCGCGAGCACCACCATCGCGGTGTTCTCGGACGGCATCAGCAGGACGTAGCTGGAATAGCCGGGCAGGGCGCCGTCCTTGGCCACGGTTTGCGGGGTGGAGGTATAGACGTCCCACGCCAGTCCCGATTTCGGCGCGGTGCAGCCGGTCAGGCTCGGCGACGTGCCCTCGCAGGCGTACGGCATCTCGGCGGTGGCGAAGCCGGCGGTCATGGCCGCGGGGACCTGGATCGCGCCGATCGTCGTCTGGCCGAGTGCCGCGGCGGCGAAGGTGGCGAGGTCGTGCGCCGAGGACTTCAGCGCGCCGGCCGGCGCCCAGATCGGCACCGGCAGCGAGGTCGCCGGCCCGGGCGCGATCGAGACCGTGACCGGATCGACGTAGCCGGCGCCGCCCTCGGTGATCTGCACGTAGACCACCTGATCGTGATAAATGTGCGCCGTCCCCTTGGCATTGTGGCCGCCGGCCCGGCCGCCGGTGAACGTTACGATCGGCGCGCTCGTGTAGGAGCCGCCGGCCAGGATGTTCACCCCGGTCACGCGGCCGTTCTGGACGATCGCCGTGCCCTGCGCCGGAGTTGTCCCGGAGCCGAACGTCACGGCCGGCGGCGCGACGTAGCCGGTGCCGCGATCGGTGATCTTGTAGTCGGAAACGGCGCCGTCGCTGAGCTCCGCCTCGGCCATCGCGCCGGTGCCGCCGCCGCCGCTGATCGTGACCGCGGGCGCCGCGGTGTAGCCGGCGCCCGGATCGATCGGCGCCAGCCTGGCGACGCCGCCGTTCCTCACCACGGCGCTGGCGATCGCCTGCGTATAGCCCGGCGCGAGCAGCGCCGTCTCGTTCGACGGCACGTCGAGGAACGTGCTGTGCATCTTCAGCGGCCTGAGTATCTCGCTGGTCAGCAGCAACTCCCAGCCGGTCAGCGCGGCGTTGCCGAGCGGCTTGCCCGGCACCGCACCCAGCAGCAGGCCAAGCAGACCCAGCGAATAGTCCGAGTAAAGATATTCGAGCGGCGGCGGATTCTTGCCGATATTGTAGGTGCGGAAGAAAGCGGCGAAGTCGCCGGCGTTGTATTGCGTGATCGTCGGCCGGAGCGTACCGGGCAGGCACCCGGTCGTCGGCGGCTTCTGGCCCGATTTGCAGAAGCCCGCATAGGTCGGGAAGCCGCCGGTGAAGTCGCCGAGATCCTGCAGCGTCACCAGAGGGGTGTTGCCGGGCAGCGTGCCGAGCTCCGCGCCGAAGTCGCCGAGCGTCTTGCCGAGCGTTGCGCTGTCCGCGTACTGCGCCTGGCCCAGCAGGTTGGTGGTGAACACTTTCGTCACCGAGGCGATCTGGAACAGCGTGTTCGGGTCGGGCGATGCCTGGGTGCCGACATTGGCGAAGCCGAAGTTGAAGAACGCCGGCTTGTTGCTGCCGATGACGACGGCGACCTCCAGGCCCTCGGCGTAGCCCTGCTGGATCAGCGGCGCGGCGAAGCGATCGACGATCTTCGTCAGCGAATCGGCGTGCGCAGCGGCGGGCGCCGCGAGAACGGCGACGGCGAGCGCGGCCGCGCAGCGGTACGATCGGGGACGGGCCATGTTTTTGCCTTCGCTGCCGTGGGCGTCGATTGCTTTGCGCGTCCGAGGTTAGGCGGGGAGGTGCGCGGGCCGCAATCGGTTTTGGCCACGACGAACTGTCATCGGTGGGCGGAACGCGGCTACGAATGCCGCGCGTGGCTTGCTATGCAATGTCGGCCTTGATCGGGAGCGCGAGAGATGTGGAGGTTTGACGGTCGGACGATTCTGGTGACCGGCGCGAGCGGCGGCATCGGTGGGGCGACCGTTCGCCAGCTTGTGGCGGCGGGTGCCGATGTCATCGCCAGCGGCCGTGCCAAGGCCACGCTCGATGCCCTGGCAGCGGAGGTCGGCTGCCGCGCACTGGCTTTCGATCTTGCATCCGAGGAGAGCGTTCGCGATGCGCTCGAAGGGCTGGACCTGTGGGGCGTCGTGAACTGCGGCGGCTTCGGTGGCGAGATCGCGACGCCGATGGATACGGATATTGCAATCTTCGACAAGGTGATCAGCGTCAACGCGCGGGGCGCACTTCTCGTCACCAAATACGCATCCCGGTCGATGATCCGTCGGCCGGCGTGGCGGCTCCATCGTCAACGTCTCGAGCCAAGCCGCACTGGTGGCGCTGCCCGGACATATCTCGTACGCGTCCTCCAAGGCGGCGCTCGACAGCATCACGCGTGTCTCGGCGCTGGAGCTCGGGCGCTACGGCATCCGGGTCAACAGCGTGAACCCGACCGTCGTCATGACGGAGATGTCCGGCTCGGTACTGGGGACGGCCCGAGGTCGCGGAGCCGTTCCTGAAGCAGATGCCGCTTGGCCGCTGGGCAACGGCGGACGAGATCGCCGCGCCGATCGTGTTCCTGCTGAGCGATGCCGCCTCGATGATTACCGGCGTTTCTCTGCCGATCGACGGAGGGTATACCGCCGCCTGAGGCTCTGTCGGCGTTCGCGCCACGGTGGTGTCAGGGCAAATCCAGCGAGATCGGCGCCATGGACCGCTTCAACCTCGGCTCCTACCGACGTGGCATCTCCACCGCTTCTGCGGAAACGCAGCGCTGGTTCGATATCGGGCTGAACTGGTGCTACGGCTTCAATCATGAGGAAGGCATCAAGTGCTTCGAGCGCGCGCTGGAGACCGATGCCACATGTCCGATGGTGCATTGGGGGATCGCCTATGCGGCCGGTCCATTCTACAACCTGACCTGGAAGGAACTCGGCGCGGCCGAGGCGCACGCCGCGACGCAGCGCTGCTTCGAGCATGTGCAGATCGCGAAAGCGCATGCCGACCGCGCCACCGAAGCCGAGCGGCTGCTGATCGAGGCGCTTTCGTTCCGATTTCGGAAGCCTCATCCCGTGCCGCTCGCGGAGTTCGCCCAGTGGGATGATGCCTACGCCGCCGAGATGCGCCGCGTGCATCATCGGTTTCCAGAAGATCGCGATGTGACGGCGCTGTTTGTCGAAGCGCTGATGATGCGCACCGTGCGCAAGCTGTGGGACCTGAAGACCGGCCAGCCGGCGGCGAACTCCGATGCACTGGAAGCGCAGCACGTCTGCGAGCGGGCGATCGCCAACGCGGACGGGCCGGGCATGCAGCCTCATCCCGCAATTCTTCACTTGTACATTCATCTTCTCGAGATGTCGGCGATGCCCGAACGCGCCATGCGCTCGGCCGATCTGCTCGGCGAAATGTGCCCGGACGCCGGCCACATGAACCACATGCCAGGGCATATCTACGTGCTGTGCGGCGAATACGAACTGGCGAAACGCGCGAGCGAGAAAGCGATCCGCGCCAACGACCTCTATCTCGGCTATGCCGGTGCGCCGACCTACTATCTGCTCGGATGCGGCCACGATCTGCATCTGATGATGTACGCGTGCATGTTCCTCGGGCAAGCGCGGCCGGCGCTGTGGGCGGCCGACGAGGTGCGCAGGCTGATGACGCACGAGATCATCACCCTGCCGGACCGGCCGAAACTGACCCATACCGTGGAAGGCTACCGCGCCATGAAATCACATGTGCAGGTGCGGTTCGGCCGCTGGCGCGACATCATCGACGAACCGATGGCCGGCGATGCCGGGCTTCACGTCATGACCACCGCGCTGCAACACTATGCCAAGGGTGTGGCGCATGCGACGCTGCGCAACTTTGCCGACGCCGAAGCCGAGCGCGAGCGCTTTCATCGCCACCTCGAGACCATCGCGCCCGAGCGTCGGTTTCTCAGCAATCCAGCGCTGGCTTCGCTCGAAGTGGGCGCGGCGCTGCTCGACGGCGAGCTGGCGTATCACCAGGGGGCGCATCAAGCCGCATATGGGCATTTGCGCCGTGCCGTCGAACTCGACGACAATCTGTCCTACACGGAGCCCTGGGCCTGGATGCACCCGCCGCGCCACGCGCTGGCCGCATTGCTGCTCGATCAAGGCCACGTCGACGAAGCGGAACAGGTCTATCGCGACGATCTTGGCCTGTCCGGACACGTTCAGCGTTGCGCGCAACACCCCGACAACGTGTGGGCCTTGCACGGGCTGGCCGAATGCCTGCGGCGTCGCGGCGAGCGCGAGGAACGACCCGACCTGGAAGCCAAACTCGAGGCCGCGCTCGCCAAGGCGGACGTGCCGATCACGTCGTCTTGCCTTTGCCGCGTCGGCGTTGCACCGACGACATGCTGTCACTGACTGCTTCGGTCACGCAGCGGACCTCCCGCATCGGCCGCTTACCTCAGCGCCAGCCGAGAGCGGGCGCGACGTGGGTGAGAATCGCCTCGATGACATGCGCATTGTAGGCGACACCGAGCTGATTAGGCACCGTGAGGAGCAGCGTATCGGCCTCGGCGATGGCCTCGTCCGTCTTGAGTTGCCGAACGAGGACGCCCGGCTCGGCGGCATAGCTACGGCCGAAGATCGCTCGCGTCTTCTCGTCGATATGGCCGATCTGGTCTCCATCCTCGCCGCCGCGTCCGAAGTAGGCGCGATCGCGGTCGTCCATCAGCGCGAAGATGCTGCGACTGACCGAGACACGTGGTTCGCGCGCATGGCCCGCGTCCTTCCAGGCGGCGCGGAAAGCCCGGATCTGCGTGGCCTGCTGGATGTGGAATGGCTCTCCGGTCTCGTCGTCCTTCAGGGTCGAGCTTTGCAGGTTCATCCCGCGCTTCGCCGCCCAAACCGCTGTCGCGTTGGAGCCGGCGCCCCACCAGATCCGTTCGCGCAGCCCCTTCGAATAGGGCTCCGGGCGCAGCAGGCCCGGCGGATTGGGGAACATCGGCCGCGGCGAGGGCTTCGCGAAGCCCTCGCCGCGCAGCACATCGAGGAACACATCCGCGTGGCGCCGGCCCATGTCGGCGTCACTCTCGCCCTCGGCCGGGCCGTAGCCGAAATGGCGCCAGCCTTCGATCACCTGCTCGGGTGAGCCGCGGCTGATCCCCAGTTGCAGGCGCCCGCCGGCGATCAGGTCGGCCGCGCCCGCGTCCTCGGCCATGTAGAGCGGGTTCTCGTAGCGCATGTCGATGATCGCCGTGCCGATTTCGATCCGGCTCGTCTTCGCGCCCACGGCCGCCAGCAGCGGGAACGGCGAGGCGAGCTGGCGGGCAAAGTGATGGACCCGGAAATAGGCCCCGTCCGCGCCCAGCTCCTCGGCCGCAACGGCCAGCTCGATGGATTGCAGCAGCGCGTCGGCTGCCGAGCGCGTCTGCGACTGCGGCGAGTTCGTCCAATGCCCGAACGAGAGGAAACCGATCTTCTTCATGCGAACGCAGCCTACCGATTTTCTTGGCTCGGGTCAGCAGGGCAGGTCTGCCTGGGTTGGTCGCGAAAGCGCCGCCGGCGGATGGCGCGGCAGGGCTGGTTCCAACCGCTTCCGCGACCCCCTCCCGCGAAGGGAGGGGGTCTTTCGGATCGCAAAACCTAGCGAATGCCCGCGTCGATCAGCGGGATCAGGCCGCTGATGGTCTGCGGCGTCACCACGCCCGCGCCGGTGTTCAGCGACAGGCCCGGCATTTTGTACTTTGCCGTCATGACGCACTGGAACACCGGGAAGAAGCCCTGGAGATACAGCAACTGGTCCAGGGTGGCGGAGACGTAGCCGCTCTTCAGCCCATCGATCGTCGCGGGCACCAGGTCGATGCCGCCGACGGTGATCTCGCCCGGCTTCTTGCCCGCCTTCTTCAGCACGTCCTCCAGGATGCCGGTGATGCCGCCGTGCTGCGTGCCGATCGCCTTCAGCTTCGGATGCGACTGCACATACGCGGTCAGCACCGGCACGCCGAGCGAGGTGTCGGAGTTCACCTCCGGCGACAGCTCCAGGCGGTCCACCTTCAGCCCGGCCTTCTCCAGCGTATCGGCGAGGCCCTTCTCCGACTGGCCGCGCTCGGCCTGGCTGAAGATGCCGTACACGACCGCTTCGTCGCCGGCCTTCAGGTGGCCCGCGGCGATCATCGCGTTCGCGGTCAGCGTGCCGCCGGCGTACAGGTCCACGCCGGCATAGCCGAACCCCTTGGTGCCGAACTCCTTCTGCAATGCCGTCAGCGGCGCGTTGCCGTCGGTGACGACGACGCCCTGGTCCACCGCCTGCTTGACCAGGTCGTGGAACGCGTCCGATCCCGGATGGCCCATGATGACGATGCAGGTCGGCTTGGCGGCCAGCGCCTCCCTGAACTGCTCGATCATCGTCTCCGGCGCCCATTTCGAGAACTGCTCGTTGAGCTTGTCGACGCCGAGCGCCTTGGCGGCGGCGGCGGCGCCGGTCTGGCGCGCCAGCACCGGGCCGTCGCCGGGGTTGCCGCCCATCTGCATGTAGATCGTCACGCCCTTGCCCGGCGGCGCGTCGGCGGCGCGGGCAGTGGCGGCGCCGACCAGCAGCGCCGCCGCGGCGGTTGTGGCGAACAGCAATTTTGACAGACTCATGTCCGTTTCCTCCGTTGTTGGTTTCAGCCTTCGTGCGGTCCCACGCCCCCCGGCGCGGCGTGCCCTCCGGCCGGTGCGGGCCGGCCGGCCTCCGTCCGCCCGCGGAAGCGCCGGAAAAAACTGGCGCGCCGCCCGGGTTCCTCGACGAACAGATAGAAGATGATGGCGATCAGGAAGATCAGACCCTGCACGGTGCGCACCCAGGCGCCGGTGAGGCCGGAGGCGACCAGCCCGGCCTCGAGCATCCAGATGATGAAGCAGCCGAACACGGTGCCCACGAGGGTGGCGCGGCCGCCGAAGATCGAGGTGCCCCCGATCAGCACGGCGGCGATCGCGGTCAGCAGGTAGCCCTGGCCCTGGCCGCCGAAGTAGTTCTTGTTCTCGAGCGTCAGCATCATCGCCGCGACCGCGGCGAGCCCGCCCATCAGCGTGTAGAGCTTGATCATCTCGCGCTCGACGTTGACGCCGACGACGCGGGAAACGTCCTTGGAATCGCCGATGAACAGGATGTGCTCGCCGAACACGTGGCGGGTCAGCACGAGCCACAGCACGATCATGATCAGCGCCGTCCAGATCGCCTGAATGGAGACCTGATCCTGCCACGCGATCGAGTTGGGATCGCCGAAGTTGCCGACGATCCACTGCCACACGCTGCTCTCGTCGACGCCGCGCAGCGCGTAGCTCTTGCCGCCCGAGAGCACGGTCGCCATGCCGGCCCAGAAGAACTGCGTGCCCAGCGTCGCGATGAAGCTCGGGATGCCGATGCGCGCGATCAGCAGGCCGTTGATCACGCCGACCAGCAGGCCGGACGCGAGGCCGCCGCCGACCGCGAGCCAGCCGAGATCGTATTCCTTGAACATCATCGCAAAGACGTAGCCGGAGAAGGCGATGATGGAGGGAAAGCTCAGGTCGATCTCGCCCGCGCCGATGACGAAGGTCAGGCCGGCCGCCAGCAGGATCAGCGGCGGCGCGGTGGAGAGCAGCGTCGTGTAGATCTGCGGCTGCAGGAACACCTGCGGCGCGGTGTACATGAACAGCGCCAGGATCAGCGCGAACACGACGATGATCGGCAACCCCTCGACCCGGGCGAACAGCGACGGGCGGCTCAATCGGTCCGACATGCGTCAGGGCTCGGGCTGAAAAGCCCCCGCCCCTTGCGGGAGGGGGTTGGGGGAGGGGTCGGACGTTCCGGGACCAAGGCCGTGCGACACCTCACCCCGGCCCTCCCCCGCAAGGGGGGAGGGAGCAGGCGCCCGCGTTGATGTGCCAGGATGCGTCATCGCTTGTGCTGCAACGCGATCAGATATTCGGTCAGCTCCGGCACCGTCATGTCCTTCGGCTTGATGTCGGCGACGATCTCGCCGCGGTCGAGCACCACCAGCCGGTCCGCGACTTCATGGACATGCGCGAGGTTGTGCTCGATGTAGATGCAGGCGCGACCGGACGATTTGATGCGTCGCACGAAGTCGAGCACCTTGCGCACTTCGGCGACCGCGAGCGCGACCGTCGGTTCGTCGAGGATGATGAGGTCCGAGTTGAAATGCATCGCGCGCCCGATGGCGATGCCCTGGCGCTCGCCACCGGAGAGCTGCTTGACCGTGGAATCGACGCCGAAGCCGGCGCCGCGAAAGCCGATGGTGTTGCGCAGGATGTCCTGCGCGATCCGCTTCTCCTCGCGGATTTTGATGAAGCCGAGGCGGTCGGTGATCTGCCGGCCGACGAAGAAGTTGCGCCACAGCGGCTGCTTCTCGCCCAGCGACTTGTCCTGGTAGACGGTCTCGATGGACAGCGCGTGCGCGTGCCCGACCGAGTGGTGCGCGAGGTCGATCTCCTTGTCGCGCACGAAGACGCGGCCGCTGCTGGGCGGGATGACGCCGGTGAGGACCTTGATCAGGGTCGATTTGCCGGCGCCGTTGTCGCCGATCAGGCCGACGATCTCGTTGCGGCCGATCGCCAGGTTGATGTTGCGCAGCGCGTGCACGGCGCCGAAATACTTCTGCACGTTTTCCATGCGGACGATGTAGCGGAATTCGGCGCCCGCCGCGGTGTCGGCTTCGACGTGAACGGCCTCGTCCTGCATGCTGGCGCGTCGCACTCCCCCGTGCCGGCAGCGCCGGCAGCGATTGTCCCGCTTGGTGCGGATTTGTCAGGCAATAAAGGCGCGGACCAACCGCCGAGTCAACCGTGCCGACGCTTGGCGCCGCCGGCTTGCTGCGTCACGATGTCACCGGTCGGGCAGCGGAGGAAGACATGTCGTGGCTGGAAACATCGATCATGGCGCGGCGCGGCGTCGCCGGCGGCCGCGCGGGCGATAAGCATCGGCTCGGCGAGGCCGACCAGGGCACGTACCACTACGTTTACGGGCCGTACGCGAGCCCGGTGCTGAAGGTGAAGCCGGGCGCGGTGATCGAGGTCGAGACGCTCGATGCGTTCGGCGGCAAGGTCAAGACCGAGCAGGACCAGCCGAGCAGCGTGCTGGAGTTTCCGTTCGTCAATCCGCAGAACGGGCCGATCTTCGTCGAGGGCGCCGAGAAGGGCGACGCGCTGGCCGTGCACATCCTCTCGGTGTTGCCGCGCGGCCCGCAACCGGCCGGGACGACGGCGCTGATCCCGGAGTTCGGCGGCCTGGTCGGCACCGGCACGACGGCGATGCTCAACAAGCCCCTGCCGGAACGGGTCAAGAAGATGATCGTGACACCGGAAGGCGGCGTCAAATTTTCCGACCGGATCACGCTGCCCTACGAGCCGTTCATCGGCACGCTCGGCACCTCGCCGCAGCTTGAGGCGATCTCGTCTCTCCAGCCGGACAGCCACGGCGGCAACATGGATTTGCCCGATGTCGCGCCGGGGGCGGTGGTTTATCTGCCGGTGAACACGACCGGCGGCTACCTGTATCTCGGCGACTGCCACGGCACGCAGGGGGACGGCGAGCTGTGCGGCGTTGCGGTGGAAATCCCGGCCGTGGTGACGCTGCAGGTCGACCTGATCAAAGGCTGGACGCTCGCGTGGCCGCGGCTGGAGACGGAAAAGTTCATCATGACGATCGGCTCGGCGCGGCCGATGGAGGACGCCGCGCGGATCGCCTATCGCGAGCTGATCCGCTGGATGGCGGCGGAATACGGGTTCGAGGAGCTGGAGGCCTATCTGCTGCTGACGCAGGCGGGGCGCGTCCGGCTGGGCAACATGGTCGACCCGAAATACACGCTCGGGGCGTCGATCCTGAAGCGCCATCTGGCCTGAAGCGCTACCTGGCCTGACGCGCCATCCGCAGCGCCGCGACCGATGGTGCGGCCATGCTGAACGGCAGCATGCCCGATTTGGCGCGCTCGCTGGCGGCACGGGCTTCGAACTCGCGGGCCATCGCGTGGTAGACGGCCTGCGCCAGCGGATCGTCGACGGCTTCGCACAGCGCATAGCATTCGGCGATCTTGGCGTCGTACGAATGCCCGTTCAGCTTCCCCATCGCGGACATGGGTTGGTCTCCTGCGTCATCGGTTGCGGGCCGCTCGGCCCTGTGACCACGACGTTAGCCCACATCAGGAGGGGTCCCTCAAAAATTAACGAATTTTTCGCGCGGATTCACGATCAAAAAGACAATGCGCCGCAGATTCTCGTTTTTTGAGACAGATCGGGCCCGCCTTGAGCATTGTGCGTGAGGCGCGCGGGTCGGCTTCGTGACTGGGCTTGGCCATCGTCGCGATTTCGGTGCACGTAGGAGGGCGTTTGTCGGGGCCCCCGACCATTCGAAACGTCCCTGAGGGAGAGACCATCATGACACTGGGAACCGTCAAGGCACCGACCACGGAGCAACTGCGCGACGTCGCCGCCGATCTCGGCCTGTCGTTCAGCGATGAGGACCTGGCGACGCATCTCGCCGCGCTGGCGCCGAGCATCGGCGCCTACAACGTCGTCGATCGGATGACCGACGAGCTGCCGGTGGTGAAATATCCGCGCACGCCCGGCTACCGGCCGCACGGCGAGGAGAACAGGCACAACGCCTGGTACGTCAAGACCACGGTGCATGGCGCGCACGGCGGCAAGCTGAAGGGCAAGAAGGTTGTCATGAAGGACAACATCTGCCTGGCCGGCGTGCCGCTGATGAACGGCGCGTCGACAATGGAAGGCTACGTTCCCGACGTCGACGCGACCGTCGTCACCCGCGTGCTCGACGCCGGCGGCACGATCGTCGGCAAGTCGGTCTGCGAATACTTCTGCTTCTCCGGCGGCAGCCATACCAGTTCCACGGGGCCGGTCCACAACCCGCATCGCATGGGCTATTCGGCCGGCGGCTCGTCATCCGGCAGCGCCGTGCTGGTCGCGCTGGGCGAGGCCGACATGGCGCTCGGCGGCGACCAGGGCGGCTCGATCCGCATGCCCGCAGCCTATTCCGGCGTCTACGGCATGAAGCCGACGCACGGGCTGGTGCCGTACACCGGCATCATGCCGATCGAGCTGACCATCGACCACACCGGCCCGATGACGGCGAACGTCGAGGACAACGCGCTACTGCTGGGCGTGCTGGCCGGGCCGGACGGGCTTGATCCGCGCCAGTACGGCGGCCAGCCGCCGGACTTTTCCGCCGCTCTCGGCAAGGGGGCGAAAGGGCTGCGCATCGCCGTGGTGCCGGAGGGCTTCGGGCATCCGCAGAGCGAGGCGAAAGTCGACGAAATGGTCCGCGCCGCCGCGGAAAAATTCAAGGGCCTGGGCGCGACCGTCGAAAACGTCTCGATCCCGATGCACAGCGTCGGCCAGGCGATCTGGCTGCCGGTGGCGGCCGAGGGCGCCACCATGCAGATGATGCTGGGCAATGGCTTCGGCTTCAACTGGCAGGGCCTGTACGTGACCTCGATGCTCGATTTCCACAGCGGCTGGCGCAACCGCGCGGACGAGCTGTCCGACACGCTGAAGAGCACGATGCTGCTCGGCCACTACATGGTGAAGCATTATCGCGGGCACTATTATGCGAAGGCGCAGAACCTGGTGCGCCGGCTGCGCGCCGCGTACGATGCGGTGCTGGCCGACCACGACGTGCTGCTGATGCCGACCGTGCCGATGACTGCGACGAAACTGCCCGACGAGAACGCGCCGATCGCGGAAATCCTGCAGCGCGGCTTCGAGATGCTGCCGAACACGTCGCCGTTCGACTGCACCCACCATCCGGCGATGAGCATCCCGTGCGGCATGGCGGGCGGGCTGCCGGTCGGCGTGCAACTGATCGGCAAGCTCTACGACGAGGCCACCATCTACCGCGCCGCCGCGGCGTTCGAGGCGGCGCAGGACTGGAAGAAAGTCACGGCCTGACGCACGGCGCCTGCTCCCGCGCGGCGGGAGCGGGCCGTCGCCCTACTGCTGCCGCCGGCTGAACGAGACGGCGTACGCCTGCGAGCGGACGTCGATCAGCGGATCGTCGGATTCGTCGATCCCGTCGGTCAGGTTGGTCGGCAGGAACAGCAGCGCCTTCTGCGCGGCGTCGCTGTCGGCCACCGCCCTGGTCAGCGTGATCGTGCCCAGTTCGACGGTTTTCCGATCGGCCGGCCAGGCCTTGGTCGGGTCGCTGGTCGGGTCGCCCGGATTGGCGAGTTGCGCGAGCAGGTGATACGCGACCGGCGCCTTGGCGAGCCGCGCCGGCATCTCCTGCATCAGGAAGTTCGGCGCCCGCTTCGCGGCCTCGTCGTGCGACAGGTGCTCGACGCCCGCGATCGGCAGGATCTGGAAGCGGAACGCCTGCTTCTTGCCGGCCTTGTCGGTGAACACGAACGCATCGACACCAAAATAGTTTTCCCGCGCCAGGCTGCTCGGCGTCGCGACCGTCGCGGTCGCCGCGGCCACCGAAGGATGCGCCGACACGAACTTTTCCAGCGCGTTCGGATGCGGGCTGTCCGCGGCGGTCGCGGCGATCGCCTGGAACAGCGCCAGAAAATCCTCGCCGGTGGCGACCGGGAAGAACTTCAGCGAGTTCGAGACGATGTCGAATTCGCCGCCGTCGGCGAGGTGGAATTTCACGGCCATGCCGTGCGGGCTCGCGTAGTCGTCGCCGTCCGGAATGTTCGGCACGCCGGTCGCGTCGGAGAATCGCACCGTGACCGGCACCGCGGGGCCGGCGAAGACGCTGGCCTTGCTGAGTGCGGCGGCGGCGGGCGTCGGCACGAAGCTGCCCTCGACCACGACACCCTTGGCGTGGTTGGCGCGGAAGCCGGCGTGGCTGCCCCACACCTTGTTCATGCCGTTGACGATCTGTTCGGGCACGGGCACGTCGTCGGCGCGTGCCGCCGGCGCGGCGGCGGTTGCGAAGGCAATGCCGACGATCATGGCCATCGCCGCGTGCGGGTTCAGCGTCCTGCGCATGTTGCGCCCCCCTATCCGTTGCACTGCCGCCGATGTGGGGCGCCCCGGCGGTTTGTGCAGGCGTTCCCATGCGCGCGGGTTGCGGTATGCTGTTGCCCGCCGGGGCGCCGCGCGCCCACCGACCGGGAGGAAGCTCTAATGACCGACAGTCCGCACATCGTGCTCGATCCGCGTTTCCAGCCGCTGATCTTCGGGCACACCAAGCTCGAAAAACTGTGGACCGGCGCGCGCTGGGCGGAAGGCCCGGCGTATTTCCCGGCCGCCCGCCAACTGATCTTCTCCGACATCCCGAACGACCGCCTGCTGCGCCACAACGAGGACGACGGCTCAACCACGGTGTTCCGCACCCAGGACGGCCACCACAACGGCCACACCGTCGACCAGCAGGGCCGGCTGATCTGCTGCGAGCACAGCGGCCGCATCGTCTCCCGCATCGAGCACGACGGCAGCAAGAAGGTGCTGGCCTCGCACCATCAGGGCAAGCGCTTCAACTCGCCGAACGACGTGGTGGTGAAGTCGGACGGCTCGATCTGGTTCACCGATCCGACCTACGGCATCGATTCCGAATACGAGGGTTACGTGCATCCGTCCGAGATCGGCGGCAGCCACGTCTACCGCATCGACGGGCACAGCGGCGACGTGACGACGGTGATCACCGACATGAACAAGCCGAACGGCATCGCGTTTTCGCCCGACGAGAGCCTGCTGTACGTGGCCGATACCGGCACCACGCACGACCCGTCGTTCAAGCCGGTGATCCGCGTGTTCAAGGTCAAGCCGGACGGCAAGACCGTCGCCGAGGGCAAGGTTTTTTCCACCTGCGATGCCGGCCTGTACGACGGGTTCCGCGTCGACACCAAGGGCCATATTTGGACGTCGACCGCGGTCGGCGTCTACACCTACCACCCGGACGGCACGCTGATCGGCAAGACGCCGGTGCCGGAGATCGTCGGCAATCTGACGTTCGGCACGCAGAAGCGCAACCGGCTCTACATCATGGGCCAGACCTCGCTGTACGCCATCTACGTGAACGCGCACGGCCCCAAATACTGTTGAGCCGCCCCCGCGCCGAATTGGCGTTGCGCGCGGTGGCCGAGTGATGTCTTGTTCTTGCTGAGCCGTCGCGCCCGGCTGCCGCCGTTGCGGCGGCCGGGCCACGCAGAACCGGCGGTGCGGATGGGAAGGGACGGCGCATGACGGCGGCGCAGCCCGCGACAGCGATGCCGAAAGGCAACGGCGCCGCGCCGTTGCTGGAGGTCGGCGCATGTCTCGAAACAGTTCGGCGCCACACGCGCGCTCGACGACGTCACCTTGCGGGTCGGCCGCGGCGAGATCGTCGCGCTGCTGGGCGAGAACGGCGCCGGCAAATCCACGCTGATCAAGGTGCTGGCAGGCGTCCACGCGCTGGACGGCGGCAGCATCCGCTTCCGCGGGCAGGACGCGACCGCCGGTCTGCGGCGGCCTGCCGATCGCCTTCATCCACCAGGATCTCGGGCTGATCGAGTGGATGACGGTGGCGGAGAACATCTGCCTGGCACTGGGCTATCCGCGCTCGGCTCGGCCTCGTGGACTGGAATGCGGCGCGGCTGCGCGCGGCGCGGGCTCTGGAGACAACTGGGCGCCGACATCGACCCGGACACGCGCGTGGCAATCGCTGAGCCGCACGGAGAAATCGCTGGTGGCGATCAGCCGCGCGCTGGCCGCCGAGGCCGAACTGCTGGTGCTCGACGAACCCACCGCGAGCCTGCCGGCCGACGAGGTGGCGCGACTGTTCGGCCAGCCTGCGCCGGCTGCGCGACCGCGGCGTCGGCATGATCTACGTCTCGCACCGACTCGACGAGGTGTTCGAAATTGCCGACCGCATGGTGGTGCTGCGCGACGGCCGCATGGTCGGCGAGCGGGCGGTTGCGCAAACCACCCCTGAACAGGCCATTCTGCTGATTGTCGGGCGGGAGCCGTCGCAGGTGTTTCGGCGCGCCGTCGAAGGCCACGGCAAACCGCGGCTGGTGCTGGACGGGCTGCGCATCGACTGGGTCGGGCCGATTCGGCGGACAATCCATGCCGGCGAGGTGGTCGGGCTGGTCGGCCTGCGCGGCGCCGGGCAGGAACTGGTCGGGCGCGTCGCTGTTCGGGCTGGAGCCGCTGACCGGCGGGCGCGTGCTGCTCGACGGCACGCCGATCGCGCCGCCGCTCGCCGCGCGAGGCGATGGCGGCCGGCATCGATCTCGTCTGGGGCGACCGTAGCGCCGGCTCGATCGTGCCGATGCTTTCGGTGCGCGAGAACTTGTTACATCAACCCGACGGCCGCGGGGCTGTCCCGGTTCGCCTACATGCCGCCGGGGCGCGAGACACGCAGCGGCGCGCGAACTCGGCGCCCGCGTCGGGCTGCGCCCGAACGACCCGGCGATGCCGGTGGAAGCGCTCTCCGGCGGCAACCAGCAGAAGGTCGTGGTCGGCCGCTGGCTGCATCTGCAAGGCAAGATCTACATTTTCGAGGACCCGACCGCGGGCGTCGATGTCGGCGCAAAAGCTGAGATCTATCGGCTGTTCAACGTCGCGTTGCAGGCCGGGGCCGCGATCCTGATCGTCTCCACCGATTTCGAGGAAGTCGCCAACGTCTGCCACCGCGCGCTGGTGTTCGACCGCGGCCGCATGGTCGCCGAACTGGCGCACGCGGCGCTGTCGGTCAACTCGCTGCTCGCCGCCGCGTCGGCCTCGGTCAGCCCCGCCGCGCTCGCGGCCTCGCACGCGTCCGTCGGGTAAGCCATGCAGTCGCTGCAATCGAACGCGCTCGAACCCACCCGCTCCGAACTGCACCGGCTGCGCCCGGCCGAGCGGGTGCGGCGACTGCTGCCGGTCTACGGCCTGCCGATGCTGACGATCGCGTTGATCATTTTCTTCTCCATCCTGTTGCCGGATACGTTCCCGACCGCGCTGAACGCGCGCTCGATCATGAGCGACAAGGCGGTGATCGCGCTGCTGTCGCTGTCGGCGATGATGCCGATGATCGCCGGCCGGATCGACCTGACCGTCGGCTACGGCATCGTGCTGTGGCACGTCGTCGCGATCTCGCTGCAGGTGAACTACGGGTTTCCGTGGCCGCTGGCGGTGGCCGCGGTGCTGGCGGGCGGCCTCGTCGTCGGGCTGATCAACGGGCTGCTCGTCGAGGTCGCGCAGATCGACAGCTTCATCGCGACGCTCGGCACCGGCACGATCCTGTACGCGATCGCCAACTGGCATACCGGCGGGCGGCAGATCATGGGCCTGCTGCCGAAGGGCTTCATCGCGATCAACGCGACCTGGATCGGCGGCGCGCCGATCGGCGCGTTCTACGTCCTGATCGTCGCCGTCATTCTCTGGCTGGTCACCGAGCGGCTGCCGATCGGGCGGCATCTGTATGCGATCGGCGCCAACCCGAAGGCGGCGGCGCTGAACGGCATCCCGGTGCGCGCCTACGTGATCGGCGTATTCATCGCCTCGGGCCTGCTGACCGCGTTCACCGGCGTGCTGCTCGCCTCCAAGCTGCGGATCGGCCAGTCGAGCGTCGGTCTGGACTATCTGCTGCCTGCGCTGGTCGGCGCGTTCCTCGGTTCGACCACGATCAAGCCGGGGCGCGTCAACGTCTGGGGCACGCTGGTCGGCGTGATCATCCTCGCGGTCGGCATTTCGGGCATCCAGCAGTTCGGCGCCGCCTTCTTCGTGGAGCCGCTGTTCAACGGCGCCACGCTCGTCGTTGCCATCGGCATCGCCGGCTACGCGCAACGCCGCCGCTCGGCGGTGCGGCGCGACGCCGATCCGGGGTGACGCGGATTTTTGCCTGAACCAGGACAACAACAGTGAGGGGAACGAGAATGCTGAGGAAAAACCTGCTGGGCGCGACGCTGCTGGCGGCCGCCGGCCTGCTGGTCGCGGCGGGCGCCGCGCGTGCCGATGCGGTGTCGGACGCCAAGGCGTATGTCGCCAAGGTCACGGCGCCGGTGACCAAATGGGAAGGCCCGACCAGCGGCCCGAAAGCGGTCGGCCACAAGCTGATCGTCTACGTCTCCACCGACCAGCGCAACGGCGGCGCGCGCGGCGTGGGCGAGGGCGTGGCCGAGGCCGCGAAGGTGATCGGCTGGGACGTGCGCATCATCGACGGCCAGGGCTCGGTCAGCGAGCGCGCGGCCGGCATCGACCAGGCGGTCGCGCTGAAGGCCGACGGGCTGGTGCTCGGCTCGCCGGACGCGGCCGAGCAGGCGACCGCGATCGGCGACGCGGTCAAGGCCGGCCTCAAGGTGGTGAGCTGGCATTCCGGCCCGGCGCCGGGGCCGATGCCGAAATACGGCATCTTCACCAACCTGACGACTGATCCGCTGGAAGTCGCAAAGGCCGCCGCGAGCTACGCGGTTGCCGACAGCGACGGCCACGCCGGCGCGGTGATCTTCACCGACAGCGCCTACGCGATCGCGATCGCCAAGTCGGACGCAATGGCCGCGGTGATCAAGGCGTGCACGACCTGCACGCTGCTGAGCATCGAGGACACGCCGCTCGCCGACGCCGCCAACCGGATGCCGCAGCTCACCACCTCGCTGCTGACGCGCTACGGCAAGAAATGGACGTATGGGCTGTCGATCAACGACCTGACGTTCGACTTCATGGCGCCGTCGCTGCAATCGGCCGGCATCGCCGGCGACGCGCCGCCGCACGCGATCTCGGCCGGCGACGGCTCGGAGCCTGCGTTCCAGCGCATCCGCGCCGGCGAATACCAGATCGGCACGGTCGCCGAGCCGCTGAGCCTGCACGGCTGGCAGGCGGTGGACGAGCTGAACCGCGCCTTCGCCGGCCAGCCGCCCAGCGGCTTCGTCGCCCCGCCGCATCTGTTTATCAAGGCGAACATCGACAAGGACGGCGGCAACAAGAACACCTACGACCCGCAGAACAACTATCGCGAGGAATACAAGAAGATCTGGGGGAAGATGTAGGTTCGACGCGCAGCCGACCCCTCACCCCAACCCTCTCCCACAAGGGGAGAGGGAGCTTGCTGCACCTCCTCCCCTTGTGGGAGGAGGCCGGGAGGAGGGGTCCTTGCGCCCCGCTACCCCGTGTATTCCATCACGTACAACCCCGCCCCACTCCAGTCGGTACAGTAGACAATCCCGTTGCGGTCGACGAACACGTCGGCCGAGTGCAGCACCACCGGCCGGTTCGGTCGTGGGTCGAGCAGCTTCCTCGGCGCCGGCGGCACGCAGGCGCCGACTTCCGCCGGCTGGTATGGATTGCGGATGTCGTACACCCGCACGCCGGCGTTCTGATAGGTCGCAAAGATCAGCTCGGAACTCTGGAAACTGCCGGGCCGGTTCTCGTGCACGTTGTGCGGCCCGAAATGTCCCCCGACTTTCCGGTAGTCCCGGTCGGTCGGCAGCGGCAATGTGGAGAGGCAGACCGGCGCACTGTTGTCCGTGTTGTCGAACACCCAGATCGGCTTGTAGCCGTCCTGCACTTCGTCGAGCACGGCTTCGTCGAGCACGATCAGCAGGTTGCGGTCGGGCAGGGGCAGCGCGTTGTGGGTGCCACCGCCGATCGGCGGGAACCAGCGCTGGTGCGTGATCAGCTTCGGCTGCGTGCGGTCGGCGAGGTCGAGCACGACGAGGCACGCGTCGCGCCACGCGCAATACGCGGTGTCGCCGTCGATGATGCCGTGATGCAGCCCGTAGCGCCCATGTTCCAGCGGCCAGTTGGGCGTTTCCCCGGCCGCGAGGTTCATCCCCGGCAGCCAATAGCGCCCGGCGATGCTGGGCTTCGTCGGATCGGCCATGTCGATCACGATAAAAATATAGTCGGAAAAACCGTCGATCATCGCCGACGCATAGGCCCAGCGCCCGCCGACGTACCAGATGCGGTGCAATCCCCGGCCGTTGACCGGCACAAAGCCGATCTGCCGCGGCTCGGTCGGGTTGGAGATGTCGAACACCGCCATGCCCGCTGACCAGTCGCGCGTCCCGCTTGCTGCTGTCGCCGCGCTGAAGTTCGCCTTGCCTTTGTAGTAGTTCCGCTCGTCCGCCATTTCCGGCATTGCGAACATGTCGCGCGCGTGCACCAGCAGCAGCAGGTCGTCGTGCACCTGCAAATGCAGGCTCCAGGTGTTCGGCGGGTTTGCGACATAGCCGACGGTTTTCGGACTTCGCGGGTCGCGCACGTCGACGATGGAAAAACCCTTCGAACAGACATGGCCGATATAGGCGTAGCCGCGATGCACCATGATCTGCTGGCCGTCGGAACGGCCGCCCTGATCGCTGTAGCCGACCAGACGCATGTTGCGCGCGTGGCTCGGCGTGGGCAGGTCGGCGCTGCTCATCGGACGTTCCCCCCAGGATTGCCGGGCCGTCGTTCAGTGCGGCCCCGTCAGCCCCACTGAAATATCAGCCCTTGTACTCCATGATGTAGAGCCCGACCGAGAAGTCGGAGCTGTAGACGATGCCGTTCTTGTCGACGAACACGTCGGCCGAGTGCAGCACTTTCGGGCGGTTCGGCCGCGGGTCGACCATCTTCGTCGGCGGCGGCGGCACGCAGGCGCCGACTTCCACCGGCTGCCACTTGTTGCGGATGTCGTAGACCCGCACGCCCGCATTCTGATACGTCGCGAAAATCAAATCCTCGCTGACGAAATTGTCGGGCCGGTTTTCGTAGACGTTGTGCGGCCCGAAATGCCCGCCGACCTTCAGGTAGTCCGCATCGTTCGGCTCCGGCAGGGTGGAAATGCTGATCGGGTTGGACTTCACCCGGTTGTCGAAGATCCAGATCGGCTTCTCGCCGTCCTCGCGGTTGTCGAGCACGGTCTCGTCGACGACGATCAGCAGTTCGCGGTTCGGCAGCGGCAGCGCATTGTGGGTGCCGCCGCCGAGCGGGGGCGCCCAGGTCTTGTGCACGATCAATTTCGGCGCGGTGCGGTCGCTGACGTCGACCACGGCCAGACACGCATCGCGCCACGAGCAGTACGCAATGTCGCCGTGGATGATCGGGTGATGCAGCCCGAAGCGGCCGACCGGAAGCGGCCAGTTCGGCACCTCGCCGGCCGCCTTGTTCATGCCCGGCAGCCAGTATTTGCCGGCAAGCGTCGGCTTGGTCGGATCCGCCAGATCGATCGTGATCATGATGTAGTCGGTGAACCCGTCGAGCAGCGCCGACGCGTACGCCCAGCGTCCGCCGATATACCAGCAACGGTGCAGCCCACCGCCCTTGACCGGCATGAAGCCGATCTGCCGCGGCGCTTCCGGCTTGCTCACGTCATACACCGCGAGCCCGGCCGACCAGGTCTGTTCCTCCACGGTGTCGCCGTGGCTGTCGATCTTGCCCTTGTAGTAGGCCTTCTCGTCGGCCGCGAGTTCCGGCTGCGCGAACATGTCTTTCGCATGCACGACCAGCAGCAGGTCGTTGAACTGCTGCAGATGCAGCGTCCAGGTGTTCGGCGGCGCCGGGATGAACCCGACCGGCTTCGGCTTGGTCGGATCCTTCACGTCGATGACGGAAAAGCCCTTGGAAAAGATGTGGCCCACATAGGCGTAGCCCTTGTGCACCATGATCTGTACGCCGTCGGCGCGGCCGCTGCCCTGGTCGGTGTGGCCGATGATCTTCATGTTCTTCGAATATGTCGGCGTCATCAGGTCTGCCATCGTCGCCCCCTCGGTTCGCGTCCGCGTCGGGGAGAAGTGTAGTGCCTGGAAAGCCGTTGTCGAGGCGCGCTCAGAAATCCGTCTTGAACCCCCCTTCTCCCTTCCGCTTGGCGACAAAGGAAGAAAGTTCCTCCTCAACGGCAGGATCGAGCGGCGGCGCCTCGTATGCCGCCAGCACTTCCTTCCAGAGCCGGTTGGCCTTGTCCATCGCGGTCGGGCTGCCGGCTTCCTGCCAGGTCTCGTAGTTGCGCCAGTCGGAGAGCAGCGGCGCGTAGAACGCATCGCGGTAGCGCGCCTGGGTGTGCTGCGCGCCAAAGAAATGCCCGCCCGGCCCGACCTCGCGCACCGCCTCCATCGCCAGCGTGTCCGCATCGACCACCAGCGGCTCGACGAACTCCGCCACCATCTGCAGCAGATCGGCATCGAGGATCATTTTCTCGAAGCTGCAGGACAGCCCGCCCTCCAGCCATCCCGCCGCGTGCATCACGAAATTGCCGCCGCCCATGATCGCGCCCCAAAGCGAAAAGACGCTTTCATAGGCGGCCTGCGCATCGACGGTGTTGGCGGCGCAGACGTTGGAGGTGCGGTACGGCACGCGATAGCGCCGCGCCAGTTGTCCGCCCAGGATCTGCGCCTTCATGTATTCCGGCGTGCCGAACGCAGGTGCGCCCGACTTCATGTCGACGTTGCTGGTGAACCCGCCATAGGCGACCGGCGCGCCCGGCCGCACCAGTTGGGTGAACGCGATCCCGGCCAGCGCCTCGGCGTTCTGCTGCGCGACCGCGCCCACGATCGTCACCGGCGCCATCGCGCCCGCCAGCGTGAACGGCGTCATTACGATGATCTGGTTGCGCTCCGACATCTCGATGATGCCCTGCAGCATCGGGTCGTCGAGCCGCAGCGGGCTCGACGAGTTGATGATGCTGAACAGCGACGGCTCGCGCTCCAGTTGTTCGTGCGAAATCCCGCGGCCGATCCGGGCGATTTCTATTCCGTCCAGGATCCGCGCCTGACCAAGCGAATACGCATGAAAAGCCTTGTCGGTCAGCCGCACGAAGTCGGACAGGCAGTCGAGGTGGCGCACGGAGGCGTGCAGATCCACCGGCTCCACCGGATAGCCGCCGGTGAGGTGCAGGATGTTCAGGCTCTGCGCCAGCTTCAGGAAGTCGCGAAAATCCTGCTGGTTGCCGGGCCGGCGGCCGCGGTCGGCGTCGGTGCAGTTGGGGGCGCTCGCCATCTGCGGGAACGCCACCCAGTCGGCCCCGAACTGCACGTGGTGCGCCGGGTTGCGCGCATGCAGCGTGAACTTTTCCGGAGCTGTCGAAATCGCCTGCTCGATCAGGCCCCGGTCGATGCGCACGCGCAAGCCGTCCACCTTCGCGCCGGCACGACCAAGAATGTCGCGCGCCTCGGCGTTGAGGAAATCCATGCCGATTTCCTCGAGGATGGTCAGCGAGGTTTGGTGGATCGCCTCCAGCTCGTCGGCCGAGACGATCTGCATCGGCGGAAACCGTCGCTGCGGCTGGCGGAACGGCTTCTGCGCGATCGACTTCGGCTTGCCGCCACGCCCCGCGCGCCCGCCGCCGCGGCGGGCCGAAACGGCGTCCTGGCTGGTGTCGCTCATGGGGGGCTCGCGCGGTGGGGGCCGGGAGGATGTTCGCGCCTCCCGCACCCGTCAACCGCCGTGCGGTTCGGAAAAACGCATGGGACCATGCGGCCGGGCGGCGCGGCGCGAGCGCAACGTCAGTGCCGGCGCGCCAGATACCAGGTGATCAGCCCGGACAGCGTCGTCGGGTCGGTCGGCGGCAGCGCGCGGGTCGGGAACTTGTTCCAGCTCGCGAACACCACGTAGTCCGGGATGATGTGCTCCTGATCCTCCATGAGGATGGTCTTCTGCTTGGCGGTTTCGATCCATCCCTCGTCGCTCGCGTCGCGGCCGTGGCCATTGTAGATGCACCCGTAGCGCATGCCCAGCGAATGCACGAACGGCGGCACTGCACGCAACTCGGCGGCCCAGTCCGGGTGGCCGTGCTCGTTGATGTCGGTGTGCACGAAAGCCAGCTTCACCCCCGTCGCCTTGGCGATGCCCTGGACCATGAACCGGTAGTCTGCCTGCCAGTCGGGCTGCTCCATGATCATGATCCACGCCTCGATGTCGCCGATCGTCGTCGCGGGAAACGCGTGCGCATAGATCGAGATCGTCGGGATCAGGTGCTGCAGCAGATCGGCATTGGTGAACTTGCATTTGGCCGGGTGGAAGCGGCCGAACCCCAACGGCGAGTCCATGCTGATGATGTCCGGCTGCAGATGCAGCTGCACCAGCCGGTCGACGAAACGCTGATGTGCCTGGGGCCGGCTGTAGCCTTCGCCGACGCCGCAGGTCTCGCCCGGCAGCCGGGCGATCGCGCCGATGTCGATTGAAAGCTTCACGTGATGGCTGTGCAGATCGGAGAAGATGCGCACGAGCTCATCGTCCGGCGCCAAGGCGAGGTGGTCGACGCTGATCGTATAGACCTGCATCTCGGCCTCGACGCTGGCCCAGCCCGGCGTGTCCTGGTGGAACAGCGTGGGGAAATCGGAGATGCCGGGCACCGGCCCGCGCCCGGCCTTCGGCGCGAACCGAATCTCCGGCGCGCCCGCCGCCACCGCGGGCCACGGCGCCAGGGCGAGCCCCAGCAGCAGCAGCGCGATCCACGCCGCCGGCGCGCGGGCACGGCAAAAGCGGACCTTGAACGATAAACCGATCATCGGACACCTGCTCCGGTTGTTGCCCCGCCCGCACATGCTATCGCAGGCAGACCCCGGACTCTATCGCGTGGCGACGATCGATCGTGGGCAGTGGCCCCGTGTGATGGCCGGTCCCGGGCTCAGGGGGTGTGCGGCAGCGACAGGTAGTAGAGCAACAGGCTGCTCAGCGTCGTCGGGTCGGTCGCGGGCAGCGCATGGGTCGGGTACGGGTTCCAGCTGGCGATGACGGCGGTGTCAGGGATCGCGTGGACCTGGCTTTCCATCACGCCGATCCCCGCCTTGGCGTCGGCGATCCATTGCACGTCGGAGGTCGTCTTCGTTGTCTGGTCCATATTGTCGTAGATCATGCCGTATTTCATCCCCTGTTGGTGCACGAACGCCTGCGCCGCCACCAGTGAAGCGGGCCAGTTCGGGTGGGCGTAGATGAAGGTGTCGGTATGCACGAAGCTCAGGCGGATGCCGGTCGCGACTTCGATGCCGTCGCGCATCTGCGCGTAATCCTGCTGCCAGCCCGGGTTGTCCTGGATCTGCACCCAGGTCTCGATTTCACCGTAGGTCAGCCCCGGGAAGACCGCCGTCACCATCGAGAGGTTGGCGGCGATGCGTTGGATCAGCACAGGGATCGGAAACCGGCAGTCTTGCGGAGCCAGGTGGCCGTGCCAGAACGGGCTGTCCATGACGATGATGTCGGGCCTGATTTTCAATCGCAGCAGCCGCGTCATGCTCGCCTGGATCGACAGCGGCGTTTCGTAGCCTTCGTCGGCGGCGCAGGTGTCGCCCGGCTCGCGGCCGACGCCCGCGATGGTGATCGCCCAGGCGACGTGGTGGCTGTGCAGGTTGGTGGCCGTCTGCAGCACCTCGGCGTCCGACGCGTTGCGGAGGTGGTCGAGGCTGCTGTTGAACACCTGGAACTTGCCGACGATCGCAAGCCAGGCCGGGTTGCTGTCCTGGAACAGCGTTGAATAGTCGGCGACTCCGGGCACCGGCGGGTGCCCGCCCTTCGGGCTGAACCAGATTTCCGGGGTGGTCGCGGCGAGCGCGGGCATCGCGGCGACGCCGAGCAGCAGCAATCCCGCCGCGGCCGTACGGAGAATCTGGCCTGGCGGGCGAGGGCGGGCGGCGGTTGGCAGGTCCATCGGGCACCTTTGCGGTTCACGGCCGCCGGCGGCGGCCCGACCGATCAATGCCCGCGTCACGGATAACAATCGGTCAAGCGCATCGCGTCAGGCCGGCACCAGCCCCCGGAACAGCGCCTCGATCTGCCCGCGCGACGGATGCGCGGTGCCGGTGTTCATCACGGCCGCGGCCCCGGCCGCGCTGCCCCACGCGAGCGCTGCCGCCGGCCCGTCGCCGCGCGCCAGCGCGACCACCATCGCGGCCACGAAACTGTCGCCCGCGCCCACCGAGCCGCGCGCCGGCACGTCCAGCGGCGGTTGCCGCCACACGCCATCGGCGGTCGCCAGCAGCGCGCCATCGCGCCCGAGCGTGACCGCGACGCGCTCGGCGGCACCGGTGCGCACCAGCTCCATGGCCGCCGCCTCCTGCTCGATCGGCTCGCGCAGCCTGCGGCCGACCAGCGTCTCGAACTCGCCCAGGCTCGGCTTGATCAGCGCGAGCCCGCTGCCGAGCGCCGCGCGCAGCGCCGGCCCCGACGTATCCAGCACGAATTGCTGCCCCTTCGCGCAGGCCGTGCGGGCGGCCAGCGCATAGAAATCGTCCGGCACGCCGCGCGGCAGGCTGCCGCTGGCGATCAGCCAGTCCGGGTTGTCTTCCTCGGCGGCCGCCAACGCTTCGCGCCATTCCGCTTCGCTCAGCAGCGGACCCTCCGGCACGAAGCGGTACTCCTGCCCGGCCGCGACGTCGTGCACCGTCATGCAGATGCGCGTGCGGTCGCGCGATGCGCACCGGCCGGCACGGCACCCCGGCCTCGATCAGCAACTCTTCGAGCAGTTCGCCGGAGACGCCGCCGCAGCTCACCACCGCGGTCACGTCGGCGCCGAGTTCGTGCAGCACGCGCGCGACGTTCACCCCGCCGCCGCCCGGATCGTAGGTTTCGCTGAACGTGCGCACCTTGTGCACCGGGCGCACGCCGCTCGCGTCGCAGGCGACATCGACGGTCGGGTTCAGCGTCAGCGTGGCGAATTTCGGCGGCATGGCGGCGCGGCTCCATCGGGCGGCGGCATCATCCGGCAACCCTTGCATGCAGGCATTGACGAACGTCAAACTCCGCCCGGCCGCGCTGCGCGGCGGACAGGGGGATCGCATGGATCTGGGGCTCGCGGGCAAAAAGGCGCTGGTCACGGGCGGCACCAAGGGCATAGGCCGCAGCATCGCCGAGCATCTGGCGCAGGAGGGCGTCGCGGTCGCGATCTGCGCCCGCACGCCGGCCGAGGTTTCTGCCACTGTCGCACACCTGCGCGGCATGGGCGTGCCGGCGACCGGGCGCGCGGTCGACGTCACCGACGGCCCGGCGCTGAAGGCGTGGGTCGCGGAGGCGGCGCAGGAACTTGGCGGCCTCGACATCGTGGTGCCGAACGTCAGCGCGCTGGCCATTTCCAACGACGACGCCGGCTGGCGCGCCGGGTTCGAGACCGACATGATGGGCACGGTCCACGTCGTCGAGGCGGCGCTGCCGTTCCTGCACGAATCGACCGCGGGCGCGATCGTCGTGATCGCCAGCGTCTCCGGCCGCGAGATCGACTTCGCCGCCGGGCCGTACGGCGCGTTCAAGGCGGCGCTGATCCACTACGCGCAGGGCCTGGCGCTGAACCTGGCGCCAAAGGGCATCCGCGCGAACAGCGTCTCGCCCGGCAACACCTATTTCCCGGGCGGCGTGTGGGAGAACATCGAGAAGCACGTCCCGGACCTGTTCAGCCGCGCGATGGCGCTGAACCCCACGGGGCGGATGGGAAAACCAGAAGAAATGGCCCGCGCCGCGGTGTTCCTCGCCAGCCCCGCCGCCAGCTTCATCACCGGCACCAATCTGGTGGTCGACGGTGCATTGACGCGCGGCGTGCAGTATTGAGCCAGGCGACGGCGGCATCTCGGCGGTCGCGGCGCGTGCCGGAATTCGCGGCTGCTCTGGGCGGTTGCGGCGCTGAGGCGCTGGTCTCCGCTGCCGTGCTGGCCACATTTGTTGGCGAGACCGCCGGTGCGTCGGCGCCCGGCCAGGACCAGGCGTTCGGTGACGACACGATCGAATTTCTGGGCCGCCTCGACGCCTCGCGCTGGCCGGTCGGTCGGCGACGTCGTCGTCGGCCGGCCATGACGCGTTCCAGGCGGCGACGCTCGGCCGGCCACTGCGCGCCTCCAGTATCCGTGCCCGCCGGTGACGATCCGCGGATGCTGCTGCTCGGCCTGTGCCGGTTCTGTCCTGCGCCGTGTGGCTGGTGAGGCGGCTTCACTGGCGTTCGCGTCGCGGGTGCTGCGCGCGCTGTGGCCGGCTACGCGGTCACTGACGGTCGCCGCATTGTTGGCGCTCTCGCGTTTCCGCCGATGCAGAACTTCTCGGCAGATCGGCTGTTGGACGGCGCGGCGGATGGGGCGGCGTTGAGCCTGCTCGACGCGGCGGCCGGTGCTGGCCGGCGCGCTGCTGGGGCTGCTCGTGGCCAAGCCGACTCGCGGTGCCGCTGCTGTTCCGCGCTCGCGGCGTCCGGACGCGGCGGGCGTTCGCCAGTCGCGCCGCGCCTGCCGCCGCGCTGCTGCTGGCCTCGGCGGCGGCGTTCGGCACGCAGCCTTGGCTCGACTACCTGTCCGACATGCGCGCATTTCCGGCAGAACGCGCTGGAGAGCGAAGCGGGCTTCTGGAGTCTCCGCGAATGGCTTCGCGATGCTGCGGCTGTTCGGCATCGCGCGTCGTCGCTGTACGCCGGCCAGGCTGTCGTCGCCGTCTGGCGCTCATCGTGGTCGTCTGGGCTGGCGCTCACTGGCGCCGCAATCGGGCAAGAACGTTGTGCTGGTCGCTGCGAGCTGTCCCGTCGTTCCCTACGTGATGGTCTACGACCTCGTGATGACCGTTTGGCCGATCTGGCTGCTCTCGGATTGCGTCACTTCGGCGATCGGCGGATCGGAGTGCTGGCCTGCGTGCTGCTCGCGGTCGGCGCCGGTCGACGGTGTTCGGCGCGCTGGTCGTTCGTCCCGCCTGGCAGCATCGCGCTGCCGCCGGCTGCAGCTGGCGATGCGTGCCCGCGTCCCGTTCCGTCACGTCCGGCGGCCGCGACGCCGCGCTATCTCCGCCGCCGCCCCTTGACGAACCGGTCGAACGCCACTGCAAGAACAATAATCACGCCAATGATGATCTGCTGGATGTACGGCGAGACGTTCATCAGCACGAGGCCGTTGATCAGCACGCCGATCAGGATCGCGCCGACCACCGTCCCGAGCACGCCGCCGAGGCCGCCGAACAGGCTGGTGCCGCCGATCACCACGCTCGCGATCACCGTCAGCTCGTAGCCCTGGCCCGCCACCGCCTCGGCCGAATTGAGCCGCGAGGACAGCACGAAACCCGCAAGCCCGGCGAACAGGCCGACGATCACGTAGACGCTCAGCGTCAGCACGCGCACGTTCAGGCCGGAGAGCCGCGCCGCCTCGGCGTTGCCGCCGATCGCGTAGACATGCCGGCCGTAGCGCGTGTGCCGCAGCACGATGTGGCAGAGCAGGGCCGCGACGAGGAAGATGATCACCGGCACCGGCACCGGCCCGAGCTTGCCCTGGCCCCAGAAGCGGTAGCTGTCGTCGAAGCTGCTGATCGGCCCGCCGCCCGAATACAGCAGCGCGGCGCCGCGGAACGCCGACAGCCCGCCGAGCGTGACCACGAACGGCGGCACGTCGAGCGTGGTGATCGCGACCCCCTGGAGCAGCCCGGCCGCGAGCCCGATCCCGCCCGCGACGGCGACCGAGACGATCACCGGGTAGCCGGCGACCACGGTGTCGTCGAGCGAGAGCGTGTTCGCCGAGGAGCCCTTGTTGAGCGATCCCGCCATCAGCCCGGCCAGCGCCACGATCGAGCCGACCGACAGGTCGATCCCGCCGGTCAGAATGACGAAGGTCATGCCGAGCGCGATCAGCCCGGTGATGGAAATCTGCCGCATCACGTTGAACAGGTTCAGTTCCGACAGGAACCGCGGCTGCATGACCGAAAAGACCAGCATCAGCACCAGCAGGAACACCAGCGGCGCCACCCGCCCGAGCAGCGTCGCGGCATCCAGGCGGCGAGCAGGGGCGGGGTCGGCGACGGATTGCGACATCAGGGGTCCCAGGTCAGTTCGTCATCCCGGCGAAGGCCGGGATCCAGGCTTGCCGGATTCCGAGTGGACGCAAGCTGGACCCCGGCTCTCGCCGGGGTGACGGGATCGGGGAACGACTCACGCCGCCCGCTCCAACGTCATCAGCTCCATCAGCCGCTCCTGCGAGGCCTCCGAGGCCGGCAACTCGCCCGTCATGCGGCCCTCGCGCATCGTCACGATGCGGTCGCTGATCGCCAGCACTTCCGGCAACTCCGACGAAATCGCCACCACCGCAATGCCGCTGCCCGCCAGTTCGTCGAGCAACTCGTGCACTTCCGCTTTCGCCGCGATATCCACGCCGCGCGTCGGCTCGTCGACGATCAGCACTTTCGGCTTCAGCGCCAGCCAGCGCGCCAGCACGACCTTCTGCTGGTTGCCGCCGGACAGGTTGATCACCGTCTGCTCGCCGCTGCTCATGCGGATCTTGAGCGCCCGCCGATAGGTTTCCAACGCCGCTGCCTCGGCGCGCTCGCGCACGAACGTCCCGAGCCATAGGAACTGCGCCAGCGCGGCGATGGAAAAATTGGTGCGCACCGCCTGCGACAGGAACAGCGCCTGCAGCTTGCGATCCTCCGGCACCAGCCCGATGCCGGCGCGGATCGCATCGCGCGGGCTGCGCACCGCCAGGCGCTTGCCGTCCAGCTCGATCTCGCCGGAGAAGCGTTCGTCGGCACCGAACATCGCACGCGCGAACTCGGTCCGTCCGGCGCCGACCAGCCCGGCGATGCCCAGGATTTCGCCTTGGCGCACTTCAAGGTCGACGCCGCGCAGCACCGTGCCGTGCCGGGACACGCCCTCGGTCGAGACGTTGCGCACCCGCAGCCGCACCGGCCCCGGCGCGTGCCGCGTCGCCGGGCGGCGGTATAACTGGTCGGCGGAGCGGCCGACCATCATGCGGATCAGCTCGTCCATCGCGAGTCCGGCCACCGGGCGCGTGCCCACCAGCCGCCCGTCGCGCAGGACCGTGACGCGGTCGCAGATCTGCATCGCCTCGGACAGCCGGTGTGTCACGAAGATCACCCCGAGCCCGTCGGCGCGCAGACCGTCCATGATCCGCAACAGCCGGGAAACCTCGGTCTCCGACAGTGCCGACGTCGGCTCGTCCATGATGATCAGCCGGCTCTGCATCGACAACGCGCGGGCGATCTCGACCATCTGCTGTTCGGCGACCGAGAGGTGGCGCACCGACAGCATCGGGTCGAGGTCGAGCCCGATCCGCTTCGTCACCGCGGCCGTGTCCGCGCGCAGCCGCGCCCAGTCGATCAGCCCGCCGCGCACCGGCTCGCGGCCGATGAACACGTTCTCGGCGATCGACAGGTCGGGCACCAGGTTGAACTCCTGGTAGATCGTGACGATCCCCAGCGCCTGCGCCCGGTGTGGGCTGGCGTGCACCACCGGCGCGCCGTCCCAGGCGATCGTGCCGGCATCCGGATGCTGCGCGCCCGAGACGATCTTCAGCAGCGTCGACTTGCCCGCGCCGTTCTCGCCGAGCAGCCCCAGCACCTCGCCCGCGCGCACGTCCATCGACACGTCGGCGAGCGCGGTCACGCCGGGAAACCGTTTGGTCAGGCCGGTGAGGGCGAGCAGGGGGGCCGTGGTCATGCGGTGCGGACCCTCACCCTCCCACTGCTTCGCAGCGGGCCCCTCCCTCTCCCGCTCCGCGGGAGAGGGGCTCAAGCCGCACTGCTCGCAAGCCCCTCTCCCGCTTGCGGGAGAGGGAGGGGCCCAGCCGTAGGCTGGGAGGGTGAGGGTCTCGCCGCACGCGGCTATGGCATCTCGGACAGGCGCTCGGCCTTGTCCAGGTTGGCCTTGGTGATCACGATCGGCGTCAGCAGCACGAGTTTTTCCGCCGGCTCCTTGCCGTCGCGGGCGAACGCGACCGCGATGTCCATGGCACGCCGGCTCTGCTCGCCCGGGAACTGCTCGACGGTGCCGGCGAGGCTGCCGTCCTTGACCCGCGCCAGCGCTTCCGGCAGCGCATCGAACCCGTAGATTTTTATGCCCTTCAGGTTGCGCGCCTTCACCGCTTCCAAGGCGCCCAGCGCCATGTCGTCATTGGCGCAGACGATGATGTTGGGCGGCTGGGCCAGCCCGGCCAACCCGGATTCGGTGACGCTCAGCGCCTGATCGCGCGCGAAATTCGCCGTCTGCTCGAACACGATCTTGAACTTGTCCTTGTGCTGGTCGAGCACCGAGTGCAGGCCCTTGTTGCGGTCGATCGCCGGCCCCGCGCCCGGTTGCCCCTGCAGGTGGAACACCGTTCCCCCATTTGGAAAGTCGACAAGAATCTGGTTGCCCTGCGCCTCGCCGCCCTTGACGTTGTCGGCGCCGACATGCGCGAGGATGCCCTTCACGCCGACCACGCGCCGATCGATCGTCACGACCGGCACCTTCGCGTCCACCGCCTCCTGCAGCGCCGGCGCCAGCGCGCTGACGTCGAGCGGGCTGATCACGATCGCGTTCACGCCCTTGGTGATGCCGGCCTCCACGTCGCCGGTCTGCTTGGGCGCGCTGTTCTGGCCGTCGGTGTTGACCAGCGTCACGCCGCCGAGCTTGGCCGCCTCCGCCACAAGCTGCTTCTGCATGTGCACGAAGAACGGGAACGAGAGGCTCGGCAGCGAGGTCAGCACGGTGATCTCTTTGGCGGCCCTGGCGCGGCCGCTGCCGAGCATGGCGGCGGGCACGGCCATCGAAGCCCCGAGCAGAAGCGTTCTGCGCAGCATGGATCGTTCCTCCGGGTGGTGTTCTGGTTGGTGGGCGGCGAACGTCGCGCGGGACGCCGCGCGCGTCAACTCGGCGTCAGCTTTTGCCGGCCTATCCTGCCGCCGCGCCAGCATGGAGCCGCCGTATGGACCAGTCGTCGCCGATCGTCCGGCCGATCGCCTCGGACGCCGACGCGCTCGCCGCTGCCGCCGCCGCGCGCGACCGGATTTCGCTGGGTGCCGCCGCCCGGGACCGCGACCGCATCCTGCCCGAGCGCGAGATTGAGGAGCTCACGGCGTCCGGCCTGTGGGCAATCACAGTCCCGGAAAAATTCGGTGGCGCCGACGTCTCGCACGCGACGCTCGCGGAGGTGGTGGCGCTGCTCGCCGAAGGCGACGCCAGCATCGCGCAAATCCCGCAGAACCATTTTTCTACCCTCGAAACCCTGCGCCACGTCGGCTCCGAGGAGCAGCAGCGCGACCTGTTCGCGCGCGTGCTCGCGGGCGCCCGCTTCGGCAACGCCGAAGCCGAGCGAGGCGAGCCGACGCGGCTGCGCGACGACGGGTTTTCGCTGCGGCTCGACGGCGAGAAATCCTATTCGACCGGCGCGTTGTTCGCCGACCTGATCACCGTCACCGCGCTCGACGAGCGGGAAAAACGCGTGCTCGCGATCGTGCCGCGCGACGCGCCTGGGCTGACGCTGCTCGACGACTGGGACGGCATGGGCCAGCGCACCACGGCGAGCGGCACGACGATCCTCGACGGCGTGCGCGTCACCGCCAACCGCGTGCTGCCGCTGCATCGCGCCTTCGCCCGCCGCACCCCGATCGGCGCCTTCGCGCAACTGCTGCACGCCGCGATCGATCTCGGCCTCGCCCGCGCCGCGCTGCGCGAGGCCGGCCGCTTCGTGCGCGAACGCTCGCGTCCGTTTGCCGATGCCGGAGTTGGGCGCGCGTCCGAGGACCCGCTGCTGCTGGAGCAGTTCGGCCGTCTCGAAGTCCGCGTGCTCGCGGCCGAAGCGCTACTCGCGCGCGCCGCCGACGCGCTCGACGCCGCCCGCGCCGAGCCGGGCGATGATGCTTTCATTGCCGCCTCGATCGCCGTCGCCGCGGCCAAGGCGGCAACCACCGAGGCGGCGCTCGACGCTTCTACCGGGTTGTTCGAGTTGTCTGGCGCGCAGGCCTCGCGCGAACAACACGGCCTCGACCGCCTCTGGCGCGACGCCCGCACCCACACGCTGCACGACCCGGTGCGCTGGAAATATTTTGCAGTTGGCAATTTCTTCCTGAACGGCACGGCGCCGCCGATGCGGCCGTATATTTGAAATGCGAGGCGCCTTCGCAAGCAACTGAAGGCATCCGTTCACTCAATCTCAATCTCCCGCTTGCGCCGAATGAACGGGGAAAAAACCGGCGCGCCGGGCACGATGCGGCCGTTCTCGCCCCATTCGGCCTTGCGGTTGAACGGGATTTTCGCGCGCGTTTCGACGCTGCATAGCGCCGTGCAAAAATCCTGCACGATGCCGCGCAGTCGCGCCTCCACCACCGCCGGGTCGGAATACCGCAGCCCGGCCTCCACGCCATAGGCGACGAACGGCGCCAACACCTCATACCCGACATAAGCCAGCGTGAAGTTGACGGGCCAGAGCAGCAGGTCGATGTCGCCGCTGCGGCCGTCATGCGCATAGGTGTCGGCGCTGGTGCCGACCGTGACCGACAGCATGGCGCGCCGGCCGACGAAGCGGCCGTGCTCGAAGCGCTTGCTGCTCGTATACACTTCTCCATAGGCCAGCACCCGGTCGAACCAGCCCTTCAGCATCGCCGGCGGCAGATGCCACCACATCGGGTATTGCAGCACCAGCAGGTCCGCCCGGTCCAGCAGCGCCAGTTCGTCGGCGACCATTTTCGGCAGCGTGCCGGAATCGCTCGCATGCCGCTGCTCGGCCTGCGCATCAAAGCGGGCGGGGTTTGCGCGGGTCGCTGAAATGCTCGGCGCGTTCGCACGGATCGAACCCGATCGCGTAGAGATCGGACATGGAAACGCTCCAGCCCGCGCCTGCAAGCGCCGCCATTCCGGCGCGCACGAGATGCGCGTTGAACGACTGCGGTTCCGGATGCGCCAGGACGAAATGCGCGTGCATCATGCGAGCGCGGCGACGGAGGTCGCCAGATCGCCGTACCCGGTGAACCGCCGCTCGAATGCCAACCCCAGCCGCGCCGCGGCGGCACGCGCCATCTCGGTCAGCTCGGCGTCATCCGTTTGCGCCAGATAGACAACGCGCTCGTAATTTCCGAAGTAGGCGTCACGCAAGTCCGGGTGCCGATCCAGCCCGAGCCCTTCCCACACCAGCGCCTCGAACGAGCGCGCCAGGAAATCGGTGAGGAAGAAGCTGCGCATGTCGGCATCTCCGTCCGCCGCGAATTTTTCGACGCCGGTGTAGAACGCGTAGCAGTGCGGCCCCGGCAGGCGCTGCACGCCCGCCTCCGCGAGCACCGCATCCAGTTCGCCGCCGGTGCCGCAATCGGCATAGGCGACGAAGATTTTCGCGTGCTGGCCTCGGTATTCCGCAATGGCCGCGCGCACGCTCGAAGCAATCCGCTCCGGCCGGTTGTGCAGCGTCGCCGGCAGGCATTGCACACGGACATGCTCCAGCCGCGCCGCCGCGATGGTCGCCAGGATCTCGCGCGCAAGCGCCCCGCACGCAAGGATCAGCGTCTCTGCTGCACCCTCCCCCCTTGCGGGGGAGGGCCGGGGTGAGGGGTCGACCGACAAAAAACTACGCCCGCCGCCGCCCAGCGCGCCGTTCGCCGACGGTCATGCGCGCCGGTGGCGACGCCAGCGGGCCAATCGCAGAAATGATCTGCTCGGCGCTCGGCCGCTCGCCGCGCGTGTGCGTCTCCAGCGCCCGCCGCATCGCGGCCAGATGTTCCGGCCGCGTGCCGCAGCAGCCGCCGATGATCCTTGCCCCGGCATCCAGCGCGAGCCTTGCATATTCCGCCATCACCTCGGGCGTTCCCGTGTAGGTCACGCCGCCCGCGCCGACCTGCGGAATACCGCAATTGCCCTTCGCGATCACCACCGCGTCCGGCGCCGCCTCGGTCATCGCCAGCACCGAACACAGCAGGTCCGACGCGCCGACGCCGCAGTTGCAACCGACCCCGTGCGGCGCCGGGGCGTAGTCGCCGACGGTGCGGATCATCGTCTCCGGCCGCACCCCCATCATCGTGTTGCCGGCAGTGTCGAACGAGCCCGTGACCGTGTACGGCATGCCCGCCCGCGCCGCCGCGACAGCCGCCGCCTGCATCTCTTCAAGCGCCGACATCGTCTCAATCCAGATCACGTCGGCGCCGCCGTCGCGCAGCCCCTCGATCTGTTCAAGAAAAACCTCCTCCGCCAATTCCGGCGTCATGGCGCCAAGAGGAAAGAAGAGGTCGCCGGTCGGGCCGACCGAGCCTGCCACGATCACCCGCCGCTCCGCCGCATCGGCGACCGCGCGCGCGTTCTGCGCCGCCAGCCGATTCAGCTCGCGCACGCGGTTGTCGAGCTTGTGCAGCGCCAGCCGCCGCCTTGTGCCGCCAAAGCTGTTGGTCAGAATAATGTCGGCGCCGGCGTCGACGAAATTCTGGTGCAGTCGGCGGATGCGGTCGGGATGCGTCTCGTTCCACAGTTCCGGCGCGTCGCCGCTGGTCAGGCCCATGTCGAACAGGTTGGTCCCGGTGGCGCCATCCGCCAACAGCCAGTCGCGTCCAGCAAACAAGAAGTCGCCCATATGAAAGTCCACCCGTCCGCCGCTGCCTAGTGTGCAGTGTCGGGATGCGCCCGTGCTTTGTCTAGACATACCCAGGAGCTCCCTCCGCCGATGGCGCAGCGCATCGTGGTTTACTGGCGCGACATCCCGACCCAGGTGATCGTCAAGCAGGGCCGCACCGCGGAGAAGCGCGAGCTGCCGGAGCGGTTCGTGCAGGCGGTCGACCGCGCGGCGATGCGGTCCGGCGCGAGCGACACCGATGCCTATCTCGCGGAATGGCGGCGCGGCGCGCCGGAGCCCTGCGGCGACGATCTGGCGGCGGAAGCTGACGCAGCCCTCGCCGACCTGCTGGCGCGCTACGATCAGGCGCGGCTCGACGCGCTGGCGATTTCCGGCGGGCGGGACGACAACTGATGGACCAGATGGTGCCGGTGACCCCGATCGAGGCGGTGCAGAACGACGCACTGGTGCTGTTCATGCCGAGCGGCCGGCGCGGGCGGTTTCCGCTCGGCACGCCGCTGCTCGACGCGGCGCGGCATCTCGGCGTCTATGTCGAGAGCGTCTGCGGCGGCCGCGGCCTGTGCGGGCGCTGCCAGGTCGAAGTGACCGAGGGCGAATTCGCCAAGCACGGCATCACCAGCCGCGCCAGCCACCTGACCGAAGCCGTCGAGACCGAAGCTCCCTATCGCCGACGCGGCGTGCTGGCCGACGGCCGCCGCCTGTCCTGCGCCGCCCGCGTGCTCGGCGACCTCGTGGTCGACGTGCCGACCGAGTTCGCGGTCAACCGGCAGGTGGTGCGAAAGCGCGCCGAAGCCCGCGCGATCGCCATCGACCCGGCGACGCGGCTGGTCACGGTGCAGCGTGCCGGAGCCGGACATGGAACGCCCGCTCGGCGACGCCGACCGGCTGCTCGCGGCGATCGAGGCGGCCGGTGAATGGCGCGGGCTGACGCTCGACCCGGTCCTGCTCCGGGAGGTGCAATCCGCGTTGCGGCGCGGCAACTGGACGGTGACTGCCGCAATCCATCAGGATGTCGCGCTGCCGGAAGTGGTCGCGCTGTGGCCGGGCACGCACAGCCGGCTTGTTCGGCGTCGCCTTCGACATCGGCTCGACCACCATCGCCGGCCATCTGGTCGACCTGACGACCGGCCGCGCGGTCGCCTCCGCCGGCACCGCCAACCCGCAGATCCGGTTCGGCGAGGACCTGATGAGCCGGGTCTCCTACATCATGCTGAACCCCAACGAGCGCGGCGCGCTGACCGACGCGGTGCGCGGCGCCATCGCCGCCCTGATCCACCGCCTCTGCGCCCAGGCCGACGTCGCGCCCGCCGACGTGCTGGAGGCGACGTTCGTCGGCAACCCGGTGATGCATCATCTTTTTCTGGGTATCGACCCCACGGAACTCGGCCAGGCGCCGTTCGCGCTGGCGATCTCCTCGGCGGTGCGCATGCCGGCGCGCGACCTCGGCCTGCCGATCAACGCGGGCGCGCGCGTCTACGTGCTGCCCTGCATCGCCGGCCATGTCGGCGCCGACGCCGCCGCGGTCGCGCTCGCCGAAGGCCCGCAGCACGGCGACGAAATCTCTCTGGTTGTCGATGTCGGGACAAATGCAGAGATCCTGCTCGGCAACCGCGACCGCGTGCTGGCCGCGAGTTCGCCGACCGGCCCGGCGTTCGAGGGTGCGCAAATTTCCTCCGGCCAGCGCGCGGCGCCGGGCGCGATCGAGCGAGTGCGCATCGATCCGGTCACGCTGGAGCCGCGCTTCAAGGTGCTGGGCGTCGATGCGTGGTCGGACGAGGCCGGTTTCGACGAGCAGATCGAAACGGTCGGCGTCACCGGCATCTGCGGCTCCGGCATCATCGAGGCGGTGGCGGAGATGTTTCTGGCCGGCATCGTCAGCGCCGACGGGCTGATCAACGGCGATTTTGCCATGCGTAGCGCCCGCGTGGTCGCGGACGGGCGGACGTTCTCCTACAGGCTGTGGGACGGGGCGGTCGGCATTTCGGTGACGCAGAACGACATCCGTGCGATCCAGTTGGCCAAGGGTGCGCTGTACGCCGGCGCCCGGCTGCTGATGGACCGGCTCGGCGTCGACCATGTCGACCGCATCAAGCTGGCCGGCGCGTTCGGCAGTTTCATCGATCCGAAATACGCGATGATTCTCGGGCTTATCCCGGACTGCCGGCTGGACCGTGTCAGCGCCGTCGGCAACGCGGCGGGCACGGGCGCGCGCATGGCGTTGGTCAACCGCGGCCACCGCGCCGAGGTGGAAGCGCTGGTGCGGCGCGTGGAAAAGATCGAAACGGCATTGGAAAGCCGCTTCCAGGAGCATTTCGTCCACGCGATGGCACTGCCGAACGGCCGCGACCCGTTCCCGCACCTCGCCGCCGCGGTGAGCCTGCCGGAGCGCGTGGAAACCGCAAGCGGCGGGCGACGAGGCGGACGGCGGCGAGGATAACCGAGCCGATCCGTTCTACTCGCATTCCGCCTTGCGCCGTCGCCAACGGATCCGTTGTACCGGCCTCGGCGCATCAAGGGCGCGCACCGGACCGCCGTCGAGAGCGAGTGATTGCGCCGGAACGCCAGCCGGACGCAGCATTGTTGCGGGCCGCATCGGACGGAGCGTCGCGTGGACATCAAACTCTCCTACGACACCAGCGTCGCCAACGCCCCCGCCGGCTTCAAGATGGCGTTGCAGTTCGCCGCGCAGTTTCTTGACCAACTGATCATCAATCCGATCACCGTCACCCTCACTGTCGGCTACGGCGAAGATGACGGCGAGACGCTCGCGCCGGGGAGCGGCGAAGGCGGGCCGGAGGGCAACGGCTTTTCCTACACGCAGCTCGTCGCCGACCTGACCGCGAACGCCACGTCGGCGGCCGACCACGAGGCGGTCGCGAACCTGCCGGCCAGCGACCCGACCGACGGCGGCCAGTTCCTGGTCTCGGACGCGCTGCAGAAGGCGTGGGGACTGATCCCGGCCAACAGCTCCGAGATCGACGGCTCGGTCGGTTTCGGCGTCACCGATCCCTCCTTCCCCTATGACTTCAGCACCAACGGCACCACCGCGGCCGATGAACTGGACTTCGTCGGCATCGCCGAGCACGAGCTGACGCACGCGCTGGGCCGCATCTCCGGCCTGCAATACCAACCCGGCTGGTACGCGCCGCAGGACCTGTTCCGCTACTCGGCGCTGGGCACGCTAGAACTGCAAAGCGGCGTGCCGGCGTATTTCTCGATCGACGGCGGCCACACCAACCTCGACAATTTCGACCTGAATTCCGATCCGGGCGACTGGGCGGCGTCGGCGACCGACGACTCGTTCGATGCCATATCCCAGGCGGGCGTGCAGAACGTGGTGACCGCGACCGATGTCATCGAGATGGACGTGCTTGGGTTCACGGTCGCCTGTTTCGCCGCCGGTACACGCATCGCGACCGCGCGGGGGCCGGTGGCGGTGGAAGGGCTGCGCGTCGGCGACCTTGCCCTGACCGCCGGCCACGGCGCCGCGCCCGTGGTCTGGCTGGGCCACCGCCGCGTCGAATGCGGCCGCCATCCGCGGCCGCAGGAGGTGTGGCCGGTCCGCGTGCAGGCGCATGCGTTCGGCGAGGGCCGGCCAACGCGCGACCTGCTGCTGTCGCCGGACCATGCGGTGTTCGTGCGCGGCCGGCTGGTCCCGGTCCGCCATCTCGTCAACGGCGCCAGCATCGCGCTGGAGCCTTGCGGCACGGTGCAGTACCGGCACGTCGAGCTGCCGCGCCACGACCTGATCCTGGCCGAGGGGCTGGCGACCGAAAGCTATCTGGACACCGGCAACCGTCCGGCATTCGCCGGCGGTCGGTGCGTCGAGTTGCACCCGGACTTCGCAAACGGCGTCTGGCGGCGAGAGGGGTGCGCGCCGCTGCTGCTGCGCGGGCCGCGCCTGCAGGCCGAGCGTCGCCGCCTGCTGGCGCGTGCGATCGCGCACGGCCATGCCATCACCGACGATCCGGGCATCTGCATCAGTGCCGACGGCCGCGTCCTGGCGATGGTCCGGCAGGGGGCGTGCATCCGGGCGCGGCTGCCGGCCGGGGCGTCCCGCGTGCGGCTGCGGTCGCGCACCTGGACGCCGGCGCATACCGACCAGGTGAGCGAAGACGCGCGGGTACTGGGTGTGGCGATCGGCCGGCTATGGCTGGACGGGCGGCAGGCCGACCTCGCCAGCCCGGCGCTGGATGCGGGCTGGCATCCGGCGGAGCCGGGCTTTCGATGGACGGACGGCGATGCGACGCTGGCACTCGCTTGTGTGCGGGAGATCGCGTTCGAGATCGTGATGACCGGCCGCTATTGGGCAGTTCCGGCAGCGTCGGCGCAACGCACGCACCCACGCGCGGCGGCACCGTAGCTTTCCGCGGCGGCCGCCGCCGCCCTCACCAGATCGGCTCATCCGCCGTCACGCCGGCGCCGGCCCTTTTTGGCAGCGCCGCGCTGTGGCCCAGCTCGGACACCACGCTGAGGAAATCGATGCGTGCCATCGCCGCCGCCGCGAAGCGGACCAGGTCGGCGATGTCCTCCTGCGTCATCGTGCGCGGCCGGCGGTCGAGCAGGCAGAACCCGCCCAGGCGCTGCCCGCCGCGCTCGATCAGCGGGGCGACGGCGATGAAGCGCACCCCGCGCTCCAGCACCGTCGGATGCGTGGCGAAGCACGGGTCCAGCTGCGTGTCCTCGACCACCAGCGGCCGGTCGCTGGCGAGCGCGTGGGTGCTGAACGAGATCCCGCGCGGCACGACATGCAAATGCGTTCCGGTCTCCGCGACGAAGTGCACGTTGCTCCGGCCGACCAGGCCGATCGAGGCCAGCGGCACGTCGAACCGGCGCGCCGCCGCCTCCACCAGTTCCACCGATTTGGCGTCGCCGACGATGCGGCGGGTGAGCCGATGGCTCATCAGCGTCGCGTAGCGGGTGGCATCATCGAGAAAATACATGCCGGTCCGTCCAGTCCCGGGCCGGCGGGGTCACCGACCGCTCACGAATATGTGCGCGGATCGGTTAAGGCTTCGGTTACGGGACGCCTGAAGCCGCATAGCGCGCCGTGATCGCGGCCGCCCAAAGCGGCACGCGGTCATATTGATGGACGATCGCATACGGCTCGCCTGACGCGGTCAGTACCAGGCCGTCGCGCCAGACCGGCTCCGGCCCGAGCAGCAGCGGGCGGTTGCGCTCGATCCGTTGCGGGTTCGCCATCACCCCGGCCTGGCACGCCCACGGCTCGGCCGAGCCGGCCCGGTGGGCCCAGAGCGCGCCCGATAGCCCCTCGGCCAGCAGGTTGAGCGCCGCCTGGTCGGAAACCGGCGCGCTCGCGTTGCGGCACAACTGTTCGATCAGCAGCGCCAAGCCTTCGATCGCCCAGTGCCCGCCGGCCAGCACGCCCGCATTGTTCGGCGCCGCGTGCAGCAGCACCTCCAGCACCGCCGGGCCGAACGAGGCGGCGAGGTTGTTGGCGTTCCATTCGGCATCGGCGTAGCGCAGCCCCTCCGGCGACAGCACCAGCCGCGGCGGGTCCAGGCGCGCCAGATACTCCAGCGGGTCGCGCTGGAAGCAGACGTCGCGCACGTCGGTCGCCACCACCCAGCGGAACGTCTCGCCGTGCTGGCGCCGGCCGAACAAGAACTGCCGCAGCTGGGCGAACCGCTCGACATGCGGCGCCGCCGACACCGGGGTGTTGGAAAAATCCCGCACATCGAAGCCTTCGGCGAGCAGTCCCTCGACGCAGCCGCGGCCGGGGTCGCGCACCAGGGCCACCTTGCGCCCACCGAACCCGCTCGCGCCCAATGAGCGCGCCCAAACCCGCACCTCGTCCCAGTCGTAGCCGAGGCAGCAGCCGATCACGCAATCCTGCATCCTGGTCATTCGCTCCGTGTGTCCTGCCGCAAGGTAGTCGGCGCGGCGGCGAAAGGGAAAGCCGCGGCGCCCCCGCGACAGCACTGCGGCACCGTGCTTTGCTCGCAGCCGCACAAAACACGCCAGGGAGCTTGCCGTGCCGAAGCACCACGACCTGCCCGCGCGACCCGACCTGATGGTCTGGGGCTACCTCGACGCCACCACGCCGCCGGTGCTGACGATCGACAGCGGCGACACGGTCGCGATGCGCACCGTGCCGGCCGGCGGCGGCCCGTTCCTTCACCCGGACGCCGCCGCGGTGCCGCCGGAGTTTTCCGCTGTCCTGGCGGCGCTGCCGCAGAAGGGCACGCACATCCTGACCGGCCCGGTGTTCGTGCGCGGCGCCGCCCCCGGCGACACCCTGCAGATCGAAATTCTCGACATCAGGCCGTGGATGGAATGGGGCTTTGTCGCCATCATCCCGAACAAGGGCACCATTCCCGAAGATTTCGACCTGGTCGAGATCATTCATCCGCGCATCAACCTCGCCGACGGAACTTGCGAGTTGCCGTGGGGCACGGCATTGAAACTCGACCCGTTCTTCGGGGTGATGTCGACGGCGCCGCCGAAACACTGGGGGCGGCTCGACACCGCGGTGCCGCGGGCGTTCGGCGGCAACATGGACAACAAGGAGCTGCGCGCCGGCAGCACGCTCTATCTGCCGGTGTTCGCCGAGGGCGCGCTGTTCCACGCCGGCGACGGCCACGGCCTGCAGGGCGACGGCGAGGTCTGCATCACGGCACTCGAAACCGGCCTGCAGGGCACCTTTCGCCTCACCATCCGCAAGGACCTGCACTACAAGACGCCGTTCGCCGAGACTGCGACGCACCTGATTTCGATCGGCATCGACGAGGACCTCGACGACGCCGCCAAGCAGGCGGTGCGGGAAATGGTCGCGCATGTCTGCGCCCGCACCAACCTGTCGCGCACGCAGGCGTACATGCTGTGCTCGCTGGCCGGCGACCTGCACGTGACGCAGACGGTCGACGGCAACAAGGGCGTGCACATGATGCTGGCCAAGGCGAGCCTGTAGGGGAGCGGCATGGCACGCGAAGCGCTGTTCGTCGCGCTGGCAGGCGACCGCTACCGGGTCGAGCGGCCCTGGGGCAACATTCCGCTCGGCCGCGCCCTGGTCAGCGACGTCGCGTGCGACGCACGCGACCATGTTTTTGTGCTGTTGCGGCACGACGCCTACCTCGACCCCGACCTCCCGGCGGTGATCGAGCTGGCGCCGGACGGCAGGCGCCTCGCCGCCTGGGGCGGGGCCGATATTGCCGACGGCCACATGCTGGCCTGCGCGTCGGACGGTTTGCTCCATGTGGTGGACCGCGACGCGCACCAGGTCGTGGTGTTCGGCCGCGCCGGCAAGCGGGTCGGCGCGCTCGGCGAGCGGCACGCACCAGGCGCGCCGTTCTGCCACCCGAGTGGCGTCGCCATCGCGCCGTCCGGCGACATTTTTGTCAGCGACGGCTATGGCGCGTGCCGCGTGCATCGTTTTGCCGCCGGCGGCGGGCTCATCGCCACCTGGGGCGGCTCCGGCGCTGAACCGGGGAAGTTCTCGACGCCGCACGGCATCTGGGCGACCGCCGATGGCCGGGTGCTGGTCACCGACCGGGAGAACGATCGTGTCCAGACGTTTTCACATGACGGAAAATTCCTCGCCGAATGGCACGGCTTCGCGCGCCCGATGGACATCTGCACCGACCCCGCCGGCCGGATCTACGTGACCGATCAGGTGCCGCGGCTGCACCTGCTGGGGCCCGACGGGACGGCTCTCGACATGTGCCGCCCGGTGCTGAACGGCGGCCACGGCGTGTGGCGCGACGCCGCGGGCCGGATCTACCTGGCCGAGCTGTCGCCCTCGCGGCTCACCCGGCTCGTCCCCGAGCCGGCCTGAGCTAGAACAGCGCCGCCGCCTTCTGCAGCGCGATGAACAGGCCGATCAGGAACGGAATGCCGACCGCGAGCCACGCCACCGCGCCGCCGACGCCGAAACCGCCGCGCGCCGCCGTCTCGATCGCGCCGGCGGTGGCCCGCTCGTGCTGCAGCGACTTTTCTTGCGCCAATTCCTGTGCCGACATCACGTGCTTCTCGTGCACCGGCCGGATGAAGGCGTTGCAGATCAGCCCGACCAGCAGCAGGAACGCCATGATGTAGAGCGTGCGATCGTACACGAGGTTGCGCGGCACGCCGTGGTCGAGCTGCCATTGGCGGATGCCGGCGATCAGCGCCGGGCCGACCACGCCCGCGACCGACCAGGCGGTGATCAGCCGCCCGTGGATCGCGCCGACCATCTGCGTGCCGAAGATGTCGGCGAGATAGGCCGGCACGGTCGCGAAGCCGCCGCCGTACATCGTCAGGATCAGGCAGATCGAGATCACGAACAGCCAGGCGATGCCGAGATGCCCCCAGGTCGGCAGCAGGCAATACAGGATGATGCCGAGCACGAAGAACACGAAGTAGGTGTTCTTGCGGCCGAGGAAGTCCGACATCGAGGCCCAGAAGATCCGGCCCAGGCTGTTGAACAGGCTGATCAGGCCGACGAGCCCAGCCGCCGCCGCGACGATCGCCGCGCGCTGCGCGGGCGTGATCGTCGCGATCGTGTCGACCCCGAGCAGCTTGGCGCCGAACACGTCCTGCAGCATCGGGCTCGCCATCGCGATCACGCCGATCCCGGCGGTGACGTTGGTGCACAACACGCCCCAGATCAGCCAGAACTGGGGTGTCTTCCAGGCCCGCTCGAGATGCACGTTGTGCGCCGTGATCATCGCATTGGCGCGGTTCGCCGGCGGCGTCCAGCCCCCGGGCAGCCAGCCGGCCGGGGCGAGGCGGAAGCCGAAGGCGCCTGCCGCCATCGCGACGAAGTAGATCACGCCCATGATCATCAGCGTGCTGGCGACGCCGTACTGCGACATCAGCCAGACCGCGAGCGGCGCGCCGATCATCGCGCCGCCGCCGTAGCCCATGATCGCGAAGCCGGTCGCCATGCCGCGCCGGTCCGGGAACCATTTGATCAGCGTCGAAACCGGCGTGATGTAGCCCAGCCCCTGGCCGACGCCCCCGATCACGCCGCATCCGAGATAGACGAGCCAGAGCTGATGGATCGACACGCCGATGCCGCCGACGACGAGCCCGCCGCCCCAACACAATGCCGCGATCAGCCCGGCCCGGCGCGGCCCCGCGCGCTCCAGCCAGCCGCCCCAGATCGCTGCGGAAATGCCCAGCAACGCGATGAACGTTTCGAAGATGTGGGTCTCGGCCGGCACGGTCCAGTTGCACGTCGTCGTGAACAACTCGTCGAAGAAGCTCTGCGCGGCGCACGCCGTCGCGTCGGCGTTCGGCACCAGCCGCGACATCGGTAGCCAGAACACCGAAAATCCGTAGGCCATGCCGATGCACAGATGGATCGCCAACGCTGCCGGCGGCACCAGCCACCGGTTGAAGCCGGCGCCGGCGATGATTCGCTCGCGATCGAGCATGCCGACCGACGTGCCGACCCGGGCTCCGCTGGCGCTCATGAAGGTCTCCTCCGCCCGTTCTTCGCTTTGCCCCGAATCGTTTGGCGTCGGGAGCAATTCACAGGTACAGTGACCTACCTTGAGGCGCTTGCCAATCCCGATTGCTACGATGGTCGATCATTCGATGGGCCGATCGCATCATAGAAATCAGCGATCGGGCGACACGCCCCGGGCAAAACGGGGCCGCTTGACTGGGCGTAAGCGCCGCGGGTAATTTGATATCGGACCAATCATAACGGAGGAGCAAGTCATGTCCTGGAAAGCCCCGAAAGTGACCGAAGTCGCGCTGGGCGGCGAGATCAACAGCTACGTCTGCGCGAAGCTGAAGTAGGCGGCGGGCCGCGCGGCACCATCCAACGGGTGTCGCGCGAGGCCGATCGGCCGGGTCGGAATGCTGGCAGCAATTCTCGGCGCGGCGGCGGGTGGCGGCTTCCCGCAATGGAATTCCAACGCGGCGGGGTGCCGGCGTGCGCGCGTCGGTGACGCCCAGGCGCGTCCGCGCACTCAGGCGTCGCTCGCGGTCAGCGGCGACGGCGGCGCCTCGTGGGTGCTGCTGAACGCCTCGCCCGACCTGCGCCAGCAGATCGAGGCCAACGCATTCCTGCATCCGCGCGAGGGTCTGCGTTCCACGCCGATTGCGGCCGTGGTGCTGACCGGCGGCGACGTCGATGCGATCGCCGGCCTGCTGGTGCTGCGCGAACGCCAGCCCTTCGCGATCCACGCGGCGCGGCGCGTGCTGGACGTGCTGGACGCCAATCCGATGTTCGAGGTGCTCGCGCGCGACATCGTGACCCGGCATGTGGCCGAGCTCGGCGAGCCGTTCGCGGTGCGGCGGCCGGACGGCGCGGCGTGCGGGCTGACCGTCGAATTGTTCGCCGTTCCCGGCAAGGTGCCGCTCTACCTGGAGCGCCTGGGCGAGGCGCCGGCGATTGCCGAGGACGGCAACACGGTCGGCGCCTGTCTCCGCGACGCGCAGGGCAAGACGCTGTTCTTCATTCCCGGCTGTGCCGGCATGACGCCGCGCCTGGCCGAGCGGCTGCGCGGCGCCGACGCCGTCCTGTTCGACGGCACGCTGTGGCGCGACGACGAGATGATCCGGGCCGGCCTCGGCCCGAAGACCGGCCTGCGCATGGGGCACATGAGCCTGAGCGGCCCGCAGGGCACGCTCGCGGCGTTTGCCGATCTGCACGTGCGGACCAGTATCTTGATCCACATCAACAACAGCAACCCGGTTCTGCTTGATGATTCACTCGAGAATGCCGAAGTGCGCGCTCGCGGATGGAGCGTCGGCTACGACGGGATGAGGATCGAGCTGTGAACCATATTTCTGCTGGACCGCCGCTGTCGCCGGACGAGCTTGAGGCGGCGCTGCGCCGGATCGGCGCCGAGCGCTACCACAACCTGCACCCGTTCCACCGCATGCTGCACGACGGAAAATGTTCGCGCGCGCAGGTGCAGGCCTGGGCGCTGAACCGCTACTACTACCAGGCGCAGATCCCGGTGAAGGATTCTACCCTGTTGGCGCGGCTGCCGACGCCGGAACTACGCCGCGAATGGCGCCGCCGCATCATCGACCACGACGGCGACGCGCCCGGCACCGGCGGCATCGCCCGCTGGATGAAACTGGTCGAGGGCGTGGGGCTCGATCCGGACTATGCGCAGTCGACGCACGGCATCCTGCCGACCACGCGGTTTGCCGTGGATGCCTATGTCAACTTCGTGCGCGACCGCAGCGTATTGGAAGGAATAGCGTCGTCGCTGACGGAAATGTTCTCGCCGACGATCATCAGCGAGCGCGTCTCCGGCATGCTGGCGCATTACGACTGGATCACCCGCGACACGCTCGCCTATTTCACGCCGCGTTTGACGCAGGCGCCGCGCGACGTCGGAATTCGCGCTCGGCTACGTAAGGCGAACATGCGCGCACGCGCGCGGCAACAGGAGTCGGTGCTGGCCGCGCTGCGCTTCAAGTGCGACGTGCTGTGGGCGCAACTCGATGCGCTGCACTACGCCTACGTGACGCCCGGCCTGATCCCGCCCGGCGCATTCGTGCCCGCATGAGCGACGCGGACCCGGCGCAGCGCGTGCCGTCGTTCAAGCGCGGCATCAAGTTCCGCTTCGATGACGGTGCGCGACACTTGGGTCGTGCTGGCCCCGGAACGGCTGTTCGTGCCGGACGAACAGGCGGTCGAGGTGTCTGAAACTGGTGGACGGCACCCGCACCGTCGGCGCGATCACCGACGAACTGTGCGCGCGATATGACGCGCCGGGCGAAGTCGTGATGCAGGACGTCCTGGTCATGCTCGACGATCTGGCGGCCAAGGGGGTGATGACGTGGTGACCCGGCCCGACGCGCCGATGAGCCTGTTGCTGGAGCTGACGCACCGGTGCCCGCTGCAATGTCCGTATTGCTCCAACCCGCTGAAGCTCGAACGCGCCGGCGATGAACTTGCCACGGACGAATGGATTTCTGTTCTGGACCAGGCGGCGGCGCTCGGCGTGTTGCAGGTCCACTTCTCCGGCGGCGAACCGATGTCGCGCGCCGATCTTCCTGCACTCGTGCGCCATGCCGCGAAGCTCGGTCTGTACAGCAACCTGATCACGTCGGCGGTGCTGCTGAACGAGCGCACGCTGCCGGCGCTCGCGCGATGCCGGGCTCGACCATGTGCAGATCAGTTTCCAGGACGCCGAAGCGGCCGGCGCCGACCGGATCGGCAACTACGCCGGCGGGCACGCGAAGAAGCTCGCGGCGGCCGAGCTGGTGCGGGCTGCGGGCCTCGCGCTGACGCTGAATTTCGTCGTGCATCGCCACAACATCGCGAACATTGAAAAAATGATCGCGATGGGCGAGGCGTTCGGCGCCGGCCGCATCGAGATCGCCAACGTGCAGTATTACGGCTGGGGTTTGCTGAACCGCGCGGCGCTGCTGCCGACGCGCGCCGACCTCGACGCCTGCACCGCCGCCGTGTTCGCTGCGCGCGAGCTGCTGCGCGGCAGGATGGTGATCGACTACGTCGTGCCGGACTACTACGCCGCCGAACCGAAAGGCTGCATGGGCGGCTGGGCGCGCCGCTTCATCAATGTTTCTCCCGCCGGCCGCGCGCTGCCATGTCATGCGGCCGAAACGCTGCCGGGCTTCGAGTGGCCGAACGTGCGCAACGAGACGCTCGCCGACATCTGGTACAGTTCAGAACCGTTCTCGCGTTATCGCGGTACCGCCTGGATGCCGGAGCCGTGCCGCAGTTGCGACCGGCGCGAGATCGACTGGGGCGGCTGCCGCTGCCAGGCGTTCGCGCTCACCGGCGACGTCGGCCGCACCGATCCCGCCTGCGCGCTCGCGCCTGACCACGCGATCATGGCCGAGGCGGCGAAGGAGGCGGAGGCGCCGGCGCCCGATTTCGCGTATCGGCGGATCGGCGGCAACGTGCGGATGGAGCGGGCGTCAGCGGCTCTTCGCTGATCGGAACCGGCAAGCCGCTACACCGTCATTCCGGCGAAAGCCGGAATCCACTGCCGCGGCGTCGCCGTGTCGTCCCGATGGACCCCGGCTTTCGCCGGAGTGACGAGTTTTCGGGCCTAGTCGCTCAGCGTCCAGCCGGTGATCGCGTGCTTGCCGCCGACGCCGTAGCTGATCTTGCCGGTGCCGGACTTGTCGAGCGTGAGCGTCGCCAGCGTCGTGCCCGTCGAGATCGTCTTGATGCTGCCGGTCAAATTCTTCGTGGTGTCGCTGACCACCGAAACGCTGAACATCACGTCGTTCGCCGTATCGCTTACCGTCCAGTCGGTTGGCGTCGGCGGGAACAGCGTGAAACCGCCGGCCGTGCCGCTCGCGCTGGTCGAGCCGAATTTCTTTCCGGTGCCGTCGAGGGTGAGCGCGGTCGCGGTCTCTCCGATGCTGAGCGCGCCGAGTTCGCCGGTGAGCAGCTTCGTCGAGTTGCCGGAAAAGCTCACGGATTGCGGCTTCTTGGTCGCGATCGTCAGCGTCAACTGGGTCAACGAGCCGATGGAGCGCTTCAGCTCCGGAAAATCCTGCGCGACGCCGCCCGTGCAGAGGAACGGCGCGGATTTGTTCGGCAGCGAGCATTGCAATCCGAGGCTGACGCTCGTCGAGCCGGTGGCGGCAGGCGTGAAGGTGCCGGTGCCGAGCAGGCCAGTGCCGGCCGTGTCGGTCTTGGCACTTTCGCTGAGCGAGAGCGAGCCCAGGGTGGCGCCGCCGACGCCGATATAAGTCGCGGTCTCGACGATCGAATAGCCGCGCGCCAGCGCCGTCACCGTGGCGTCGGCCGTGATGTACGGCTTGGCGCAGGCGCTGTCATAGAACACCGACACGTCGGCCTGCGTGACACCTTTCGAGACCTGCTTCGTGCTGGTCAGTTCGGTTGCGCCGGGGCCGCCGGTAAGCAGCTTCTGGCACTGATTGAGCGTGCCCTTGCCGCCGGTCGCCGTGAACAGGATCTCCACCTGGCTTTGCAGCACGTTGGAGGCGAGGCCGATTGCCAGCCCTTCCTGCGTCACCGCGCGCTCGGCGATCTGCTGCGGCGTTGCGGCCCACGCGGGCGCGGCGGCAACCAGCCCGCACGCCAGCACGAGGCCGGCGCCGCGGAAACGGTCAGGCGTGGGCATGGCGCAACTCCCTTACGGCGAACAATTCCTTACAATCGCACGAAAGGTACGATTGCTCAAGGGATGCCGCGCCGAAAGGAGATCAATAGACCACGACGGTGCGGATCGATTCGCCTCGCGTCATCAGATCAAACCCTTCGTTGATCCGGTCGAGCGGCAGCACATGCGTGATCATGTCGTCGATGTTTATTCTTTTTTCCATGTACCAGTCGACGATCCGCGGCACGTCGGTGCGGCCGCGCGCGCCGCCGAACGCGGTGCCGATCCAGCGCCGTCCCGTCACCAACTGGAACGGCCGCGTGGCAATCTCCTGGCCGGCGCCGGCGACGCCGATGATGGTCGAAACGCCCCAGCCGCGATGCGCGCATTCCAGCGCCTGCCGCATCAGCTTGACGTTGCCGACGCACTCGAAGCTGTAGTCGGCGCCGCCCTTGGTCAGATCGACGAGATACGGCACCAGGTCGCCCTGCACCTCGGCCGGGTTGACGAAATGCGTCATGCCGAACTTCTTCGCGATCGCCTCGCGCTTCGGGTTGAGGTCGACGCCGACGATCATCTCGGCCCCGACCATCTTCGCGCCCTGCACGACATTCAGGCCGATGCCGCCGAGGCCGAACACGACAACCTTGGCGCCGGCCTCGACTTTTGCCGTGAACAGCACCGCGCCGATGCCGGTCGTGACGCCGCAGCCGATGTAGCAGATCTTTTCGAACGGCGCGTCCTCCCGAACCTTGGCCAAGGCGATTTCGGGAACCACGGTGTAATTGGAAAACGTGCTGCAGCCCATGTAGTGCATGACGGGCTTGCCGTGCAGCGAAAACCGGCTGCTGCCGTCCGGCATCACGCCCTTGCCCTGGGTCGCGCGGATCTTCACGCACAGGTTGGTCTTGCGTGACAGGCAGTATTCGCACTCGCGGCATTCCGGCGTGTAGAGCGGGATCACGTGATCGCCCTTGCGCAGCGACGTGACGCCCGGCCCGACGTCCACCACCACGCCCGCGCCCTCGTGCCCGAGAATCGACGGAAAAATGCCCTCGGAATCCTGGCCGGACAGCGTGTACTTGTCGGTGTGGCAGATGCCGGTCGCCTTGATCTCGACCAGCACCTCGCCGGCGTGCGGCCCTTCGAGCTGCACGGTCTCGATCACCAGCGGCTTGCCGGCCTCGTGGGCGACGGCGGCGCGGACGTCCATATCAAGCCTCCCTGCGCGAATTGGCCCGGAGGTTATTCGGCCGCTGCGCGTCGCGCAATCAGCCCGCGGCCCGGGTCGTAGCCGACGATCGCGAGCCCCATGAACACCGCGAGGTAGCCGAGCACGATCGCCGCCGAGGCGGCATCGAATTTCTCGTACAGCGCGAAGCGGATCAGTTCGGTCGCGCTGGTGAACGGGTTGACCTCGCAGATCCACCACAGCGTCAGGCTGGACTCCTTGACGCGCCACAACGGATACAAACCCGAAGAGGCGAAGAACATCGGAAAAATAACGAAATTCATCACGCCGGCGAAATTCTCGAGCTGCTTGATGAACGACGACAGCACCAACCCCAGCGCCCCCAGCATCAGCCCCGACAGCACCAGCGCCGGCAGGACGCAAAGATAGCCGAGGAGCGGCGGGTCGATCTCCCAGAACCAGGCGATGCCGAGGAAGATGTAGGCCTGCACCACCGAGACGACGACGCCTGCGAGCAGCTTGCAGGTCAGCAGGAACCAGCGGGGCAGGGGGCTCACCATCAGGGTCTTCATGCTGCCCATCTCGCGGTCGTAGACCATCGACAGCGAGCTTTGCATGCCATTGAACAACTGGATCATCGCCAGCAGTCCGGGCGCGATGTAGACCTCGTACGGCACGTAGGTCTCGTACGGCGGGATGATCGAGACGCCGAGCACGAAATGAAACCCCGCGGCGAAGATCGCCAGCCAGACCAGCGGTCGCACCAGCGCGGAGACGAAGCGGCCGCGCTGTTGCAGCCACCGCAGCGCCTCGCGCGTGACCACGCCGGCGAGGCAGCGGCCGTACTGCGCCGGTGTCATGCAGGCGCATCCGCATCGCGCACCAGTCTGTCGAACGCCCCGCGCAGATCGCGCTCGCCGGCGGCCGCGACCACGTCGGGCACGCGGCCATCCGCCAGCACCACGCCCTTGTGCAGCACGATCACGCGGGACTGCTCGTCCGCCTCGTCGATCAGGTGCGTCGCCCACAGCACGCCGAGGCCGCGCTCGGCGCACATCGTGCGGACATGCGCAAGCAAGCCGCGGCGGCTCTCGATGTCGAGCCCGACGGTCGGCTCGTCGAGCAGCAGCAGGCCCGGCGTGTGCAGCAGCGCCCGCGCTAGTTCCACGCGCCGCCGCTGGCCGCCGGAGAGCGCGCGCGCCCGGTCCCGAGCGCGGCCGAGCATTCCCGTCCGCTCCAGTTCCTCGGTCGCCCGCTCGCGCCCGCGGCCGCGCGGCATGCCGTGCAGCGCCGCGTGATAGGCCATGTTCTGCATCACGGTCAGGTCGAGATCGAGCGTCGGCTGCTGGAACACCACGCCCATGCGCGCCAGCGCCGCCGAACTGTCGCGCGCGATGTCGTGGCCAAACACGCGGATGTTGCCGCTGCGCGCGTGGAACAGCCGCGTGGCGAGCGCGAACAGCGTCGTCTTGCCGGCGCCGTTCGGCCCGAGCAGCACACAGAAATCGCCGGGCCGCACGCTGAACGCGACGTCCAGCAGCACTTTGCGCGCGCCGAATGCGTGGTTCAGCCCGGCAACCTCCAGCGCGGCCGCGGCACCATCCGTGTCGCGTGGCATGCTCAGGGCGCGACCACCACGCCCCACGGCAGCCCGCCGACCGGCACCGATTTTGTTACCTTGCGCGCGGCCACGTCGATCACGGACAGATCGTTGCTGATGCCGTTGGTCGTGTAGAGCAGCGAGCCGTCGCGCGAAAACGCCAGGTTCCAGACGCGCTGCCCGACCAGCAGGTATTTTTCCACCTCCCAGGTCTTCGCATTCACCACGGCGACGTGGTTGGCCGGGCCGAGTGCCACGAACCCGGTCGCGCCGTCCGCGGTGATCGCCATGCTGACCGGCTGCAGCTGCTCCTTGGTCGATGCCGGGGATCTCGAAGCCGATGCGATGCACGTTGGCGTGCGTCGTCGCGTCGATCACGCTGACGGTGCCGCCCACTTCCGCCGACACCCACACGAATTTGCCGTCCGGCGTCCAGGTGGCGCGGCGCGGGCGCGCATCGACCAGCACGTTGGCCAGCACCTCGCCGCTGGTGGTGTCGATGAAATGCGCCATGCCGGTGGTCTCGGACGTGTCGACGACGACCTTGCCGTCCGGGCTGGTCGCCATCCCCTCCGGCTCGACGCCGACCGGCACGACTTTGGTTATTTTGCCGCTGGCGACATCGGTGAACGAGACGGTGGCGTCGTTCTCGTTAGCGACGAACAGGGTCTTGCCGTCGACGCTGATGTCGAAGTTTTCCGGGTCGGCGCCGCTCTCCAGCGTGCGCACGACGGTGTAGGTCGCGAGATCGAGCTGCTCGATCTCATCGGAGTCGGACGCACAGATAAAAAGGCTCTTGCCGTCATGGCTCAGCACGATGCCGCGCGGCCGCTGCCCGACCGGCACGGTCTTGATCACCGCAAGCGTGCCGGCGTCGAGCACGGTGATGGTGTTGTCCTTCTCGTTGGACACGAGAATGCGGTCGGCGAAGGCCGGGGATGCGGCGAGGCAGAGCGCGCCCGCGAGCGCACCGGACAGAATCACATGTGGCATGTCGTCTCCGGCTGGTCCACGCCCAGCGTGTCGAGTTCCGAGACCTGATGCAGAAATCCCGGCTGCGGCGAAACCGAGATCAGCTGCTTGGTGTCGGCCAGCAATACCGGCTCACGAAGCTGCCCATCCCAGGGCCGAAAACTCAGCCGCGATCCCTTGAAGGCCGCAAGCTCGAAATCCTTGCCGCGGATGAACGCCTGGATGGTGGCGGGATCGACCGAATGCGTGCGCGTCGCCGCTTCGCCGAGCGCCCGCATTGCCATCCAGGCGCCGTAGTCGCGATCGGTCATCGGCCGGTGCGCCATCTTCAGGAAGCGCAGCTGCAGTTGCGTCGCGCCCCACTGCTCGAACACCGGCGACCATGCCGAGGGCACCATGCCCGCCGATCCCGCCACCGGGCGCGGGTCGGTGGTGTGGAACGGGATGCTGTCGGCAAACGCCTCCGCCTCGTCGGCGACGACCAGGATGTCGTAGTCGATGCCCTGGGTGAAGCGCGCCACCTCGGCCTCGATCGCGAAGTGCCCGGTGTCGCTGCGGCGCGCGCCTTCGATGAAGGTCCAGGGCTTGTCTTCGACGATCTTGACCCGGAATTTCTTCGCCGAGTTGCGGAACGCGGTGCCGAGCAGCAGGTCCGCCGGCTGCGGGCCGGTCGCGAGCAGGATGTGGGTCCAGCGCTTCACCGTCAGGTACTGCATCAGCGCGTCGGCGAGCATGGCGCGGCTCGGCAGCATGTGCAGCACGTTCTTGCGACAGTCGGCCCCGCGCAGGCTGTCGTCGGTGTCGGAGGCGTCGAGGATCAGCGCATCCTTGGCGTCCGGCAGATCGGCGACCTTCAGCAGCAGCGGCGCCGGCAGGTCGGCGACGATCAGCCGGCGGCCGGCGGCGAGCACCGCCTGCGCCGCGGCGAGCACGCCCGCATCGTCCGCCGCCGCGTGCTCCTCCAGCGTCCAGGCCTGGCCGATGAAGCGGCCGGTGGTGACGTTGTCGGCAAGCGCCGCGCGTGCGCCAAGCAGCCCCTCCTGCGCCGGCGGCTGCACCAGTGCCGTGCTCGGGACGGGCTTCTTCGCGTCGTAGCTGAGCCAGACGATCGGGATGTCGGCGGGCTCGGCGGCGCGGGCGGGGAGCGGGAGCAACAGCGCTGCCGTCAGCAGGAATCGCGTGGCCGTTCGGCGCGCCATCAGACTTTTCCCCCGTCGCCAAGGGCCGCGGGGCCCTGCACCCCGGGATTGTCAAGGCGGTGCCTTGACCGGGGTCCAGGGGCGGCGCCCCTGGCCTTCCTGTTCTTACTTCAGCGTCGCCAGGTAGGCGATCACGTTCGCCCGATCCTCGGCCTTCGGCAGCCCCGGGAAGATCATCTTGGTCCCCGGCACCAGCGCCTTGGGGTTGGTCAGATAGACATCGAGCGTGGCCGGATCCCACGTCTTGTCGGCGTTCTTCATCGCCGCGGAGTAGGAAAAGCCCGGCTCCGTCGCCGACTTGCGGCCGACCACGCCGAACAGCGACGGGCCGAGGAAATTCTTGCCTGGCTCGACCCTGTGGCAGATCGCGCATTTGGCGAACACGGCCTTTCCGGCCACCGGATCGCCATCGGCGCGTGCGGGCGCGGCCAAGCCCAGCGCCAGCAGCGCTGCCGCGATCGGGAAAGCGAGCTTCATTCCAAATCCCCCTTTTTGCAGTCAGCCTATTCCCGGCGCGTACCGGGGGAGGCGCATGGCAGACGCCTGCCGAATTAGCCGTCGCGGGCGCGTGTGTCGAGGGAGCAAAACCGGCTCAGATGCCGGCCGCCAGGCGTTCCACCGCGCGCCGCGGCAGCGGGTCCAGCGCGGCGGCCTCGCCGGCCTGCAGCTTCGCCACGATCTCGCGGCGCATGCGCGGGTCCCAGAATTTGCGCAGATGGGTCTCGATGCTCTCGACCGCCTGGGCTTCGTCGTGCCTGCCTTGGGCGGCGAAGAACTTGCCGATCTGGTTGGCCATGTAGACCAGCTTGTCATCCGACATGCGCGCGGGCCTCCGCAACGATCCGGTGGGCGCCGGAGAACACCTCGAACCCGTCGTGCCGGGCGATGGCGACGAGCGTCATGCCGGCGGCCTTCGCCAGCCGCACCGCGTGCGCGGTCGGCGCGGAGACCGCAACCAGCACGGGCGCGCCGAGCACGGCGGCTTTCTGCACCATCTCGATGGAGACGCGGCTGGTCAGCAGCACCATCGCGCGCGACGCGTCGATGCGGGCGCGGACGGCGGCGCCGACCAGCTTGTCGAGCGCATTGTGCCGGCCGACGTCCTCGCGCAGCAGCACGATGCCGGCCCCGGGCAGCCAGAGGGCCGCGGCGTGGACGGCGTGCGTCGCATGGTTCAGCGCCTGCATCGGCCCGATCGCGCGCATCGCCTGCGCGATGTCGGCGGCGGTCACGGTGCCGGCGGCGGCGACCGCGCGGGGCGGGCGGATCGCTTCGGCGAGGCTGTCGATGCCGCACAGCCCGCAGCCGGTCGGCCCCAGGATGCGCCGACGCCGTGCGGTCAGGGCGGCGAGCTGCGGCTCTGCGAGGTCCATGCGCAGTTCGATGCCGTGCGCGTGCTCCAGCACTTTCAGCTCGGCGATCAATTCCGCGTGCTGCACGATGCCCTCGGTCAGCGCGAAGCCGATCGCGAAATCCGCGAGGTCGGCGGGCGTGCCCATCATCACCGCGTAGGTCTCGCGGTTGAAGGTGACGGCGAGCGGCGTCTCCTCCGGCACGTCGCGCGGCGCGTCCGGCGCCGGCGCGCCGTGGCGCCAGATGCGTGGGGCCAACGTGCGGACGGCAGGGGTGGTCATTCGGCGGCGTGGTCCTGCGCGGAGGCGGAAGCCAGGGCATCGGCCAGGATATGGTCGAGCCAGAGCAGATAGTCGCGCCCCGACATGTCCGGCTCCTGCGAGCGGCCGGCATCGAGCGCATCGAGGGAGGCATCCACGTCGCCTGCGTGGTCGCGCAGGAAGCGGGCGATATCCGAGCGCGTCGCCATGACGCACTCGGGCGGATCATCGGCAACGAAGGCGAGCACGGCATCCTCCAGCGCCGGCCCGTAAATGTCGTAGTCCTGATTGAGATAGGCGCCGAACAGATGCGCGAGATCGGGGTAGGCATCCGACAGGTCGTCAGCCATGAGCGAACCTCCTACGCATCCGGGAATGCCGTGACCACGATATATCCTTTGTTGGACAGCGACGCCAAGCGTAGCACGAGCCGCATGCGCGATGAGGTCTGTACCCGTCCGGTCGCACGCAAGAGAACTTGTCCAAGCGGACGTCCCTGGTCCCACCGCAGGGTTAGCGTGCTGTTCAAGGCACGCGGACCGTTCCTGGCCAACCAACGGGCAATCGCTGAAGCGTGTGCGAGCAGCGCCGCGTCAACGGCCTGGGTCGCCTGAGCCAGATCAACGAACGAGCTCGCGGCATCCATGCGAGGATTGCTCGCGAGCCGCCGCCGCAGCTCCTGCTCGGTCTTGCCAACATGCCGTGCGATCGTGTGGCCGCCGGCGGCTTCCTCGGCGGCAAGATCCACCAACCTCCATCAATCCGCCGCGTCCGCCAGGATGCGCCGGTTCTGCTCGGACAGTTCGCCGTAGCGCCGCTGCCATTCGCTCGGGCCGTTGCTCGGCGTGACCTGCACGGCCGTGACCTTGTATTCGGGACAGTTGGTCGCCCAGTCCGAATACTCTGTCGTGACGACGTTGGCCTGCGTCATCGGGTGGTGGAACGTCGTGTACACCACGCCCGGTGCAACCCGATCGGTCACCGTCGCGCGCAGCGAGGTTTCGCCGGCGCGGCTGGCGAGCCGCACCCAGTCGTCGGTGTGGACGCCGCGCGCCTCGGCGTCCGCCGGATGGATTTCCAACCGGTCCTCCTCGTGCCAGACCACGTTGTCGGTCCGCCGCGTCTGCGCGCCGACGTTGTACTGCGACAGGATGCGGCCCGTCGTCAGCAGCAGCGGATAGCGCCGGTTGCTGCGCTCGTCGGTCGGCTGGTATTCGGTGATCAGGAACTTCCCCGAGCCGCGCACGAAGCGGTCGATATGCATCACCGGCGTGCCGTCCGGCGCCGCCGCGTTGCACGGCCACTGCACCGAGCCGACCTCGTCGAGTTTCGCGTACGACACGCCGGCAAAGGTCGGCGTGAGTTCGCGCGATCTCGTCCATGATCTCGGAAGGATGCGTGTAGCGCATCGGGAAGCCGAGCGCATTGGAGAAATCCTGCGTGATTTCCCAGTCGGCGCGGCCGTTGCGCGGCGCCATCACGCGGCGGATGCGCTGGCAGCGGCGTTCGGCGTTGATGAAGATGCCATCACGCTCCAGGAACGTCGAGCCGGGCAGGAACACGTGCGCGTAGTTCGCGGTCTCATTGAGAAAAAGATCCTGCACGACGATGCATTCCATCGCCGCGAGGCCGGCGGAGACGTGCTTGGTGTCCGGGTCCGATTGCAGGATGTCCTCGCCCTGCACGTACAGGCCCTTGAACGAGCCGCCGACCGCGGCGTCGAACATGTTGGGGATGCGCAGGCCGGGTTCCGGTTCAAGGTGCACGCCCCACGCGCCCTCGAACAGCTGTCTCGTCGCCGTGTCGCCGATGTGTCGATAGCCGGGCAGTTCGTGGGGAAAACTGCCCATGTCGCAGGAGCCCTGCACGTTGTTCTGGCCGCGCAGCGGGTTCACGCCGACGCCGGGTCGGCCGATATTGCCGGTCGCCATCGCCAGGTTTGCGATCGCGATGACCGTCGTCGAGCCCTGGCTATGCTCGGTGACACCGAGGCCGTAGTAGATCGCGGCATTGCCGCCGGTCGCGTACAGCCGCGCCGCGTCGACGATCGCCTGCGCCGGCACGCCGGAAATCTTCTCGACTTCCTGCGGGCTGTTGCGCGGCTCGGCGACGAACGCGGCCCATTCGGAAAACGCCTCCCAGTCGCAGCGCTCGCGCACGAACGCCTCGTTCACCAGCCCTTCGGTGACGATGACATGCGCAATCGCGGTCAGCACCGCGACATTGGTGCCGGGCTGCAGCGGCAAATGGTGCGTCGCCTCGACGTGCGGCGTGCGCACGAGGTCGATGCGGCGCGGATCGACGATGATCAGTTTCGCGCCCTGCCGCAACCGCCGCTTCAGGCGCGAGGCGAACACCGGATGCCCGTCGGTCGGGTTCGCGCCGACGATCATCACGACATCGGCATGCTCGACACTATCAAAATCCTGCGTGCCGGCGGACGTGCCAAACGTCTGGCTCAGCCCGTAGCCGGTCGGCGAGTGGCACACGCGGGCGCAGGTGTCGACGTTGTTGTTGCCGAAGCCGGCGCGCACCAGCTTCTGCACCAGATACGTTTCTTCAATTGTGCAGCGCGACGAGGTGATGCCGCCGACGCTGTCTTTCCCGTACTGCGCCTGGATGCGCTTGAACTCGGAAGCGGCGTGGCCGATCGCCTCCTCCCACGACACTTCGCGCCACGGATCGCTGATTTTTTCGCGCAGCATCGGCTTGAGGATGCGCTCCTTGTGCGTCGCGTAGCCCCAGGCGAACCGGCCCTTGACGCAGCTATGCCCGTGATTCGCTTTTCCATCTTTCCAAGGCACCATGCGCACCACTTCCTCGCCGCGCATTTCGGCTTTGAACGAGCAGCCGACGCCGCAATAGGCGCAAGTGGTCACCACGGAGTGTTCCGGCTGGCCGATTTCGATCAGCTTTTTCTCCGACAGCGTCGCGGTGGGACAGGCTTGCACGCAGGCGCCGCAGGAGACGCATTCGGACGCGAGGAATCCCTCGTCCATGCCGGCCGACACTTTGGACTCGAAGCCGCGCGCCTGGATGGTGAGAGCAAAAGTGCCCTGCACCTCCTCGCACGCCCGCACGCAGCGCGAGCAGACGATGCACTTCGCCGGATCGAAGGTGAAATACGGGTTCGATTTGTCCTTGACCGCGTCGAAGTGGTTTGCTCCGGCATACCCGTAGCGCACCTCGCGCAGCCCGACCGCGCCGGCCATGTCCTGCAGCTCGCAATCGCCGTTGGCCGCGCAGGTCAGGCAGTCGAGCGGATGGTCGCTGATGTACAGCTCCATAACGCCCTTGCGCAGTTGCGCCAGTTTCGGCGTCTGGGTGTGCACGACCATGTTCGCGGCCACCGGCGTCGTGCAGCTCGCAGGCGTGCCGGCGCGGCCTTCGATCTCGACCAGGCACAGCCGGCACGATCCGAACGATTTTACCGAGTCCGTCGCGCACAGCTTCGGGATTTTCGTGCCCATCTCCATCGCCGCGCGCATGATCGAGGTGCCCGCCGGCACCGTCACCTGCTCGCCGTCGATGGTCAGTGTAACGCGCGTGTCGCTATGAACCGCAGGTGTGCCGTAGTCGATCTCTTCGACGAGAGGCATGGCGTCTACTCCGCGGCCACGCGCAACGGCGTGCCGACAAAATCCTCGGGGAAATGCGTCAATGAGCTCATCACCGGGTACGGCGTGAAGCCGCCGAGTGCGCACAGCGAGCCGAACTTCATGGTGTTGCAGAGATCGGCGAGCACCGCGCGATTCGCCGCCGCCTTTTCGCCGCGGCGGATGCGGTCGATCACCTCGACGCCGCGCGTGGCGCCGATCCGGCACGGCGTGCACTTGCCGCAGCTTTCAATGGAACAGAATTCCATCGCGAACCGCGCCTGCTCCGCCATGTCAACGCTGTCGTCGAACACCACCACGCCGCCGTGGCCGATCAACCCGTCCTTGGCGGCGAACGCCTCGTAGTCGAACGGCGTGTCGAACAGCGCGCGCGGGAAATAGGCGCCGAGCGGCCCGCCGACCTGCACCGCGCGCACCGGCCGGCCAGTTGCCGTGCCGCCGCCGATGTCGTCGACCAGTTCGCCGAGCGTCACGCCGAACGCCGCCTCGAACAATCCGGGATATTTTATGTTGCCGGCCAACTGGATCGGCATCGTGCCGCGCGAGCGGCCCATCCCGAAATCCTTGTATGCCACCGCACCGTCAGCGAGAATGACCGGCACCGTCGCCAGCGAAATCACGTTGTTGATCACGGTCGGTTTGCCGAACAGCCCCTCGTGCGCCGGCAGCGGCGGCTTCGGCCGCACCTGGCCGCGCTTGCCTTCGATGCTGTCCAGCAGCGCGGTTTCTTCGCCGCACACATAGGCGCCGGCGCCGACGCGCACCTCGATGTCGAAGGCGAAGCCTCCGCCCATGACGTTGGCGCCCAGCACGCCGGCGGCGCGCGCGATCCGCACCGCCTCCCCGAACGCCACGATCGCATGTGGATACTCGGAGCGGATATAGACGAAACCTTTGGTCGCACCGACCGCAAAACCGGCGATCGTCATGCCCTCGATCAGCACGAACGGATCGCCTTCCATGATCATGCGGTCGGAATACGTGCCGGAATCGCCCTCGTCGGCGTTGCAGACGATGTATTTCTGCGCGGCGTAGGTCGCGGCGACGGTCTTCCACTTGATCCCGGTCGGGAACCCGGCGCCGCCGCGGCCGCGTAGCCCGGACCCGACCACTTCCTCCACCGTCGCCACCGGCCCGAGCGAAATCGCCCGCTCCAGCCCGACATATCCTCCGTGCGCCCGATAATCCTCAAGCGAGCGCGGGTCCACCATGCCGCATCGGGAGAACGTCAGGCGCGTCTGCCGCTTCAGGAACGGAATTTCCCCCGGCCGACCCAGCCGAAGCACATGTGCGCCGCCGTCGATTAGCCCGGCGTCCAGCAGCCCAGGCACATCGCCGGCAGAAACCGGCCCGTAGCCGATCCGCCCCTCGGGCGTCTCCACCTCCAGCAGCGGCTCCAGCCAGAACAGCCCGCGCGAGCCGGTGCGCACAACCGTCAGAGGCAGCCCGCGCGCCTGCGCCGCCGCCTGCAATGCCCGCACCACCTCGTCGGCGCCGACCGCCACGGCCGCGGCATCGGCGGGAACAAATATCCGTGTCATGCCAGCTCTTCCAGCGCCGCATCGAGCCGTGCCGGCGTCACCCGGCCGAGCACGCCGCCGTCGATCATCGCCGAGGGCGCGGTCGCGCACAGGCCGAGACAGTAGGTCGCCTCCAGCGTCACCCGCCCGTCCGCGGTGGTTTCCCCGAGCGCCACGCCGAGCCGTTCGCAGGCATGGTCGCGCAGCCCGCGCGATCCCATCGACTGGCACGCCTCCGCCTGGCACAGCTTGATCACGTGCCGGCCGGCCGGCACGCGGCGGAAATCGTGGTAGAAGCTGACCACGCCGTGCACTTCGGCGCGGCTAAGGTTGAACGCGTGCGCGAGCATCCGCACCGCCTCGTCCGGCACATGGCCGAAAACCGCCTGGATGTCGTGCAGCGCCGGCAGCAGGCCGCCCTCGGTCGCTGCATGTCGCGCGATCACCTGCTCGCCGCGCCCGGCACTCCAGGTTTCCGCGGACTGGCCAGGATGCATATTTCCTCCGCTACCCGCCGGCGGCAGGAATAGACGCCAGATGCGCCCGGCTTAACGGCCAATCAATAGGTTGCGGTGCATGGAGTGATCAGGAATTTCAATCGCGTCCCGATATCGCAGCACAGGCGAGCGCTGCGGGAGCGGTTGCGGCCACGGCTGACCCCGCGTTCGAATTGCCGTGCCGAGTTTGGAAAAATTCCGAGAGTTCGGAGGTGAAGATGATGCGATCGAAGCCGATTTCCACCACGTGCGTCGGGATGGGCATTTTCGCGCTTGGCGCGATCCTGCCGTCGCTGGCCGCATCGGCGCAGACCACCGTGTCAGCCCAGGGTGCCTCGATCAGCGCGGCCGGCGGCACGATCGCCGTCGCCCACGTGCCGGTGCAGGTCGGCAGCGGCGCCCCGAGCTATTTCGACCTGACGATCACGCTGACCGGTATTTCAGTCGGCGGCACGCCGTCAGGCGTCAAGGTGACCGGCAAGAGCGTGGCCTCGCAGATCATCGACACGAATGGTTTTCAGCAGGGCACGTTCAGGGACGCGTCCGCCAACGTCTATTCGGTCACCGGCCCCGGCGTCGGCCCGGGCGGCGCGACCGCATGGTCGCTGACGTTCCTCTCGCAAGGGCAAAACTTTCCCTGCATCCTCGACAGCGTCACCTGGTACACCGACCCCGGGCCGAACAATCCGGAGGCGACGCGGCTGCAAGCGGCGGGGATCACGACGACCGCCTACAGCTTCGGCCTGTCCGGCGGTTCGAGCTGCGCCGGAAGCGCGTTTTCGAATGGCGCCCTGGTCGGTGTCGCGCACACAGGTTCCGGCATCGCGATCAGCAGTTTTTCGAGCTTCACGAGCAGCAAGCCCGCCGACAGCAGCACGCCGACCAGTACCTGGACCCTCACGCCGCAATAGCCCGCGTCGCACATGTTAGGATGCGGTGCGCTTGGACTGCACCGACTTTTCACGGTGACGTGCAGCGCGTAGGGGAATAGGCGAAGCCGCCTTCCGCCGACGCAAGATGCGGCCTGAAACCGGACTCGGATCACAGTCGCGCTCCTTCGGCCCCGTGATGTACATCCTCGGCACTGGCTGTCAGTGGCGGGCGATCCCGAAAGATCTACCACCTCGCAGCACGATCCACGACTACCTTGACCGCTGGATCCATGACGGGACGCCGGTCACGCTCGCCGGCAACACGCGGCCGGAGGCGAACGCCGCCAACGATCGCGACGCGGTCGCCGATGACCTGCCGCTCGACCACATGCTGCTGCAACTGCGCCGCCCGCCGGAACAGGACGCCGCGCTCGGCCGCATGATCGACGCGCTGCACGATGCGGCGACCGCGGCGAAGATCGCGGCGACCGCGCGGTTCCTGTAGTCCAGCACGCCGCCCGGCGTCTGCGGATGGACGACCATCCTCGCGTTCGCCTCGACACCAGCACGCGGCCGTTCGGCGAGACGGAAAAATCGATGCCGGTTATGGGGCGTATCCGGTCATGTTCGTCGCGCCCGCGATCGGCCGGCGGGGGATGGTCGCCCGCTCCGGCGCTACTGCACGTCGCGGGCGACCCTGAACCCGTTGAGCTGGTAACGCACCGACTGGTCGTAGTTGTTGCGCGCGGTCACCGTCAGCTCGTCATGCTCGCTGCGAAACGAGCCGCCGCGCAGTACCCGCTTTTCGCAATTCTTGTCCTCGCGCGCGGTGCCGTTGGCGGGCGCGCCGCGGTAGTTCGGGAACCAGCAGTCGGCGGTCCACTGCGCGACCCCGCCCAACATGTCGACCAGCCCGAACGGGTTCGGCTTATACAGATCGACCGGCATCGGCGCGTGCGGGTTCTCCGCCCCGCCGCAGTCGAGGCAGTTGGCGAGGCTTACGCCGATCTTCTCGCCCCACCAATAGCGCGTGGTGGTGCCGCCGCGGGCGGCGAACTCCCATTCCGCTTCGGTAGGCAGCCGGTATGTTTGCCGGGTGACACGAGACAGCCAGGCGACGTACTGGCTGGCGTCGTCCCAGCTCACGTTGTGCACCGGCACGCGCGCGTCTCCGGTGGCCATTCGCGGCGTCGACTTGCAGCCGCCACCGGCGACGCACGCCTTCCATTCGCCGATCGTCACCGGGAAACGCGACATCGCGAACGTTCGGATTTCGACCGGATGCGCGGGGGCGGACTCGGGCTCTGGCTGATTGTGGTATCCGAGACAGGACGATAG
>CAVOOS010000026.1:0-43785 GCA_963697635.1 uncultured Solirubrobacterales bacterium
CCATCGGCCCGGATCGTCGGCCACCGAATGCGCCGCAGCGGCGAAAGCAATTCGGTGATGGCTGCGGCGGTGCGTCCAGGTGCCCCACCGTTACCGCACCACCACCAGGCATTTCCCGTCGCCAGTGCCAGCCGAAGCGCCGGTGCCGCGCGCCTTGCCCAGCGCCGGCGCATCGGCCCGCCAGGCCGCCGTGCTGGCGTTCCTGCATCTCGCGCGCGAATGCCTCCAACGAGCCCAGCGCCGGGGCGCCGAACGGCACCATGATCGGCTAGGGTGCCGCGCCCGGTTCGGCCGGCCAGTTCCAACGACCGCAGGCGGTACCAGGGCTTCGACTCACCATGTCATGTCGGAGAAGGGGCCGCGCGGTTGAGCCGGGAACGAGCAGATCGTCCCGGCCAGAACAACAGAACCGGGCCACGACCCGGCGTCGGCGTCGCGGAACAACTCGGCCAGCTTGGCAGGCTGCGTGCTGCCGGTCACGGCCACGACAGAGTCTCGGCACCTCGATCGGCTCGGGATGCTCTGCCGCTCCCACCCGATCGGGGCGCCCGCCATAGGCTTCGATTCCCGAATGAACGCCCGGCTTCAGGTCCTCGCGGTCATCCCGGTCAACCAGCCGGCCAGTTCGTCGCCGAGGACGTCGGCGACCCCTTCGGGGCGGCGGACGCCAACAACGCCGCGAGCCTCCGCGGTCACGTCGTTTGTTGCAGTGCGCCGGGGCCTGCGGCTCGGCGGCGAGCGCGCCGTCGATGGCGGCAGCGGCGCGGGGTTGCCATTCTTGCCGGCCTCCTTCACCTCGGCTTTCCACCGCTCCGAAGGTGGCTCCTCATCGACGGCGGCGAGTAGCCGCGCGCGGCCGGTCCGGGTAGTCGCCCTGCATCCGGCGTTCGATCTCCGGCAGCGCGCCCCGCATGAGCGCGTCCGCGCCGGGCAGACTCGCCGGAGCCGGAATCGACCACGAGCGGCCGATGTCGGCGAGCTCGGCCCAGCCAGGCGTTGTCCTCCGCCCATCGGGCGTTGCCGATCAGCGCCGACGCCGCGGCGAGCAACGGCACCGCCACGTAGTCCGCGGGCAGGCGGCGGCCTCGGCGGCGCGGGCAGATCCACGCGCTCCCGCTGGCCGCGGACACCAAGGGCAACGCAGGCGGCACGCGCCGGCCAGCCGGAGCACCGGCATGTTGCGGGCTATGTCGCCGCGCGCCTCCGGTTGAGGGCGCCGGCCGTTCCCGGCATCGGCGTGCGCCAGCAGGTGCGTGGGGCCATGCCGCCGGCGCAGACAGAACCAGCGCGGCTTCCTATTTTCGTCGAGCATGGTGAGCCTCCCGTTCTGCGCGGCCGGAGAGATGAACTCGACGGCGAGCTCGATCTTGTGCTGAGCGTCGGCAGGACGTGCGCCGCCGCCAAGGCAACCCAGCGCCGAAGATCGCCCATGCCGTCCGGATGTTGCAACAGCTTCTCGGACGCCGGCGCGGGCCGCGCGGACCCGCAGCGAATCGGGCAGCCACGCGAACAGGTCGCGCCGGGCTTTCGCGGTTGAGTGTATGGATGTGCAGCAGCGCGCGGCCGATGAAACGGCGACGTGCCAAGTCATTGGGGGAAGCATCAGGCGGACGGTTTCGCGAGAGCTTCGATGGACGTATGGACCATGCGGCGCTTGCCGACCTCGGCCATCTGTCTGTATTGCCGGACTTCACCAACTCCCAAAATTTGGTGTTGCCGACGTCAAGAATATGGCGCGCTCTGGGCGCCGTTATCAGCGGCGGCTTGTCGGGGATCGAGAGGGACACGGCGTCACCTTTGGTGCAGTTGCGGTTGCATGCAGAGATAACCGATCCAAAACACCGTCGCATCGGGGGCAAACATGGAGCCGATTTGTTCTTGTGGAAAACTATGAATTACTTGTTTTTAACTTTACGCGCCACGTTGTCGTTTTAGCTCCTGCGCCACAGCATCCACGGTCGGCCGTTCGCCGCTAATCAGGGGCACCGCCGCGGCGACAAACCGCGAGACTGGCCCGGTGTTGCCGATCTCCAGGCGCACGCCAGGATTGGTCGGACGCATCGCGGTGCCAAAGGTCATGTAGAGTTGCCACGCAAATTGCGGCCAGTGATCGACGATGTTCAGTTCGGGGGGCGAAAGCCACCGCGGAAGCCTTGCTGGTTCCAAGACAGCCGCCGCCCAGGCTTCTAGTCCCGTGACCTGGGAGGCAAGTTCCCTTGGGGAATCTGGATCACCAGTGTGATAGACATTGGGTGCAGTCGTATTCTTCAAATCTCTGCGTGCGTCCTCTAGAAGTATGGACACGGAGCAGGTAAGCGCCGCCAACGCTTCGCGCGCTTTCCCAATAGTGTCGAGCAGTGGGCGCCAAGCACCTTTCGATAAATCGGCCCGCATGCGATGGTCGCTTAGATCATCGGCTAGGGCCTCGATTGCAGCTCGATTAGGCATTTTCAGTGATGGCTTAGGGCCGCTTAGCACCTTGGTACACAGCAATCTCGCGACTATTTCTGGCGGGATGATCCAAACCTTGATAGACTCAGTCTTGTCATTGGCTTCGATAGTCAGAATATCGCGGAGGAGCCGGAGATTACCGATAAACTTGCGCAGATCTTGCAGAAGGAATCCCCGGCAGTTCGTCGCCGTCGAGCAGCTTTTCGTGAATTTTCTCAATCACCGTAATCGGATCTTGTGAAGTGAGGACCGGGGAGACCAGTTTGCGGGCTGCCGGGTCGAACAAACTCAAGGTCTCAGTAAGCAGTGCATGACTTCTCTCTCTTTGTTTCGATTTCAACAGATGATTTTTGTTTAGTATTATTTCGATAAGCGTATCAAACATCATGTTGGCAACCTCGGGATTGCCAGTATCAGAATACGCTTGAGCAAGCTTTTCGATGCGCCGCGTTTCGTCAGTACTGAGGGTGCCGAGGATTTTCGGCAATATTGAAATCAATTTATTCCGAACCTCTCCGGCGCTATCCGGCGGATGCGATCCTGTGGGCCACTCATCTGTAGAATTGGGCATTCCACCTCCGCCGGTGCCCGCATCGTAGTCGGCAGCGAAGTCCGGTGCGGTGCCGGGCTTGTCGGGCCGTCGCCCTATCGCTGATGAGCGGAACATACCACTTCGCTTTGGGCAAGCAACGAGTTCCGTGGGGCTGCGACAGTGGCGAGGGATCTGCGCGGGGCTGGGGCGGTCGAAATTGGAGGATAGGGGGCCTCACGGCATTTGCGGACGCGCGCGCGGTCATTCGGCGGCGGCGTGCCCTCGGCTCGACACCGTTTCACCCGCCGCCGCTGGCCCGGAGCAGAACGCTGCCCAATCCGCCATGAGGCGCGCGCGCTTGTCGAGCAGATCGCCGCGCCGGTATGCCGCCTCCACGCGGTCGCCCAGCGTGTGTGCCAGCGCCGCCTCCGCCACTTCGCGGGCGTATCCCGTCGCCTCGGCCGTCCAGTCGCGGAACGTGGAGCGGAAGCCATGCACCGTCAGGTCCGCGCGCTGCATCCGGCGCAGCACCATCGTCATGGCCATGATGGAGAGCGGTTTGCCCTCCTTGCCGCCAGGGAACACCCAGTCGCCGCGGTCCGCGTCGCGCAGCGGCAGCAGCGTGCGCAGCAGCGCCACGGCGGGGGCGGCGAGGGGAACACGGTGTTCCTTCCCGGCCTTCATGCGGGCGGCCGGAACCGTCCAGACGGCCGCCTGTAGGTCGATCTCGCTCCACCGGGCGCCCAGCACCTCGGCCGGTGCGGGCGGCGGTCAGGATGGCAAATTCCAGGGCGCGGGCGGCCATGCCGGGCTGCGCCCGCAGTGTGGTCAGGAAGCCGCCCGCCTCCGTCCACGGCAGGGCGGCATGATGCTCCACTGGCGCGACTTTGCCGCGGGCCGGCAGGGTGTTGGACAGGTGGCCTTTCCAGCGGGCGGGGTTTTCTCCGGCGCGCAGATCGAGGCTGCGGGCGTAGTCGAGCACCGCCTCGATCCGGCCGCGCACCCGCACCGCCGTCTCGGGCTTGGCCAGCCATATGGGTTGCAGCGCCGCCAGCACGTTCGCCGTCGCCACGGCGGCCACCGGCACGTCCCCGAAATGCGGGTAGACATAGGCGGTCATCGTGCTGCGCCACTGCTGCCGGTGCTTGGCATTGCGCAGCGCCGCCTCGTGGGCGTCCATGTATTGCTCGGCCAAGGCGCGGAAGGTGAGCGCCTTGACGACGGCAAGCTGCGCCGCGGCCCTGGCGGCAGCCGCCTCGGCGTCGCGCTGAGCGAGCGGGTCCACGCCGGCCACGACGAGCTTGTGCAACTCGACCGCCCGACTCCGCGCCTCCGACAAGGGAACGGAACCGGGCCGCCCGCCGGCGCGGCCCAGCCCCATTTCCCGCATCTTCTGGCCGGCCAGCGTGTAGCGGAACACCCAGAACCGGGCGTCGGCCGAGCGCACAAAAAGATACAGCCCATTGCCGTCGCCGTAGCGCCCCGGCTTCGCGTTCTTGACCCCGGCTGCCGTCAGTCCCTTGGCGATGCGCGGCACTGCAAGCCCTCCCGTCTATTAGGGGACAATCAGGGGACGGTAGCGGAATTCGATGCGCTTTCAACCGTCCCTTGCGGAGGGCATCATACACGTCCCCGCTCCGTCCCCTAATTATTTTGGGGAACGGGCGCGAACACGATCGGACGGTTTCGGACTTGCGCCGGCATTAACTCCAGGAAATCCACCATTTTTTGCCCGAGAGCGGGGCTGATTTCGAACAGTTACGAATGGGGTTTCCGCGGATGGGGTGGGATTCGAACCCACGGTGCGATTGCGCGCACGGCGGTTTTCAAGACCGCTGCCTTAAACCACTCGGCCACCCATCCCGCGGCGGCCGGACGCTAGCCAAGCGATCCGCCCGCCACAAGCGCCCCGAGAAGTGCTACGCACCGCTCCGCCGGCCAACCCCGGGGGCTTCCGGCACGCGCCAAGCCGCCGTATTGCTGTAACCGTTGGCAACGGAGGCCCGATGACCCTCGGATCAGGTTTCTGCCGGCGCGCGGTGCTCGCCGCCGCCGGCCTCGTCGCGGCGGTGCCCGTTGCGCCCGCGCAAACGATGGCCCCGGCGCCCACGTCGCCACCGGATCCGGCCGCGATCTGGACGCTGCAAGACGAGAACGCCTCGATCAGCAGCGCCGGCCTCACCGACCGGTACTACGTCAACGGCCTGCGCCTGGGCTACACCTCGCCCGAGGACGCGGTGCCGGCCGCCAACCGCTTCGCCGACTGGGTGTTCGGCCCCGGCGCGGTGCGGGTCTCGTTCGACCTGTCGCAGCAGATCTACACCCCGGCCGACACCGCCGCGTTCACGCCGCCCCCCGGCGACCGGCCGTACGCAGGCGTGCTGCTCGGCACGCTCGGGCTGCTGCGCGACACGCCCGACAGCCGCTCGCTGCTGGCGCTCTCGCTCGGCCTCGTCGGCCCCGGCGCGCTCGCCGAGACGGTGCAGAACGGGTTTCACGACATCATCGGCCAGCCCCATACCAACGGCTGGTCGGACCAGCTGCACAACGAGCCGCTCGGCGAATTCACCGGCGGCCGCACCTGGCGCTTCGCCACCGGCCAGTTCGGCGCGCTGGAGACCGACGCGCTGCCGGACGTCGCGGTCGGGCTCGGCAACGAGCGCATCTACGGCCAGGGCGGCCTGATCATCCGGCTCGGGCAGGGGCTGGCATCCGACTACGGCGTCGCCCGCATCGCGCCGGGTCCGTCCGGCTCGGACGCGTTCACGCCGACCCGGCCGTTCGTCTGGTACGTGTTCGGCGGCGCCGACGGGCAGGCGGTCGCGCACGACATCACGCTCAACGGCAACGACTTCCAGACCAGCGCGAGCGTCGTGCCCAAGCACGCCGTGGGCGAGTTGGAGGCCGGCGTCGGCCTGATCGCGTTCGGCGCCCGCCTCACCTTCACGCAGGTGTTCCAGACGCAGGAGTTCGAGCATCAGAAGGGCGGGCTGCACCAGTTCGGCTCGCTCGCGCTGTCGATGCGGTTCTGAGGCGGCGTCACCGCGCCATTGCTCCGGCGCGCGGCCGTGTGGCACATCGCGCGGCATGATCAGCCGTCGCACCGCCCTCGCCGCCGCCGCCGCTTCCACGCTGTTCGCCGCCGCCGCCCGCGCGGCCTCGGAGAGTTTTCCGGCTTTCGTCGCCGGGGTGCGGCGGGAGGCGCGGGCGCACGGGATTGCCGATGCCGTGCTCGACCGCGCCTTCGCGGGCGTCCACGCCAACCAGAAAGTCATCGAGCTCGACCACCACCAGCCCGAGTTCACCTTCACCTGGGCGCAGTACCGCAGCCGCATCGTCTCCGACGCGCGCGTCGCCAAGGGGCGGGCGCAATACGCCCAGCACCGCGCGCTGCTCGAGCCGCGTGGCCGCGCAGTACGGCGTGCCGGCCGGCATCATCCTCGGCATCTGGGGGCTGGAGTCCGACTATGGCGCCGCGACCGGCGGGTTCAACGTGATCGAGGCGCTGGCGACGCTCGCGTGGGAGGGCAGGCGCGCCGCGTTCTTCCGCTCCGAGCTGATGGACGCGCTGCGCATCCTGCAGTCCGGCGACATCACGGCGGCACAGATGACCGGCAGCTACGCCGGCGCGATGGGGCAGACCCAGTTCATGCCCGACAGCTTCCTCAAATACGCGGTCGACTACAGCGGCACCGGGCGGCGCGACATCTGGGGCGATTTCGGCTGCGTGTTCGCCTCCACCGCCAACTACCTCGCGCGCGAGGGCTGGCAGCGCGGCATCCCGTGGGGCGAGGTTGTCCGCCTGCCCGCCGGCTTCGACCCGTCGCAGGCCGGGCGCGAGCACCGCCGGCCGCTCGGCGAATGGCTGCGCATGGGCGTCTCGCCGGTCGGCACCGCTTCAGTGCCGATGGCGACGCCGGCGGCGGTGATCCTGCCGGACGGGGCGGGGGGAGAAGCGTTCCTCGCCTACCATCCCAACTTCCAGGCGATCCGGCGCTACAACCCGTCGGATTTCTACTGCATTTCGGTGGGCCTGCTGGGCGACCGGGTGGCGGCTTGAGGGGGCGGCCGGCGGCAGCGGGGCTGCTCCTGCTCGGCCTCGCCGGCTGCCACTTCTTCCCGCACCGGGGGCCGCCCGCGCCCGCGGTACACTACGTGGTCGGCCCGCCGTACCGCTCGGACGGCGTCTGGCACTATCCGCGCCCGCAGTTCGACCTCGACGAGACCGGGCTCGCGGTCGCCACCACGCGGAACAGCGGCCTGACCGCGGACGGGGAGGTCGCGGACCCGCGCGCGATGGCGGCGGCGCACCCGAGCCTGCAACTGCCGGCGGTTGCCCGGATCACCAACCTCGACACCGGCTTGCAGGTGCTGGTGCGGGTCAACGATCGCGGCCCGGCGCAGCGCGGCCGCGCGATCGCGCTGACGCCGCGGGTGTTTTCCCTGCTCGGCGGCGCCGGGCGGACGGTGCTGCGGGTGCGCATCCAGGTGCAGGAGGCCGAGAGCCGGGAGCTCGCCGCGCAGCTCGCCGGGCCGGAGGCGCCGGCCGCGCCGGTCGCCGCCGCGCCGACCGGCGCCGTCACCAGCGAGGCGCTGCCGGCGCCGCCCGGCGTCGCGCAGGCGGCCGCCCGGCCGCTGCCGGCCGCGCCGGTGCAGAGACCCGCCGCCCCCCTTGCCGTCGTGGACAAGATACCGCTGCGGTTGCCGGAGCAGGTGCAGCGTGTGTCGCCGCATCCGGGGCCGCTCTATGTGGAGCTGGGCGCGTTCGGCCGCCCGCACTACGCGGAGGTGCTGGCGAACCGCATGGCGTTCCTCGGCGCCCAGGCGATCGCCGACTACGACGGCCCGCGCGACCGCGCCTACCTGGTTCGCATCGGCCCGCTCGGCAGCGTCGCGGAGGCCGACGCGATGCTGGCGCGGGCGCTGCAGGCCGGCATCGCCGAGGCGCGGATCGTCGCGCGAGTGACGTCAGGCGGGAAATCGCGTGTCGCTTTGCGGGCGTGGCGCTTGCATGGCAGCGTGGCGGCGGACGCCTCGGGAGAGCATCGGATGAGCGACGTCGTTGCGCACACGCCGGCCGCCGCGCCGCCGCACGGCAGCCTGCGGGTGATGAGCCTCGCGGCGCTCGGCATCGTGTTCGGCGATATCGGCACGAGCCCGCTGTACACGCTGAAGACCGTGCTCGACATCACCGGCGACCATCCGCCGCCGGCCGCGGCGCTGGGCTCGCTGTCGCTGATCGTGTGGACGCTGATCATCGTGACCTCGGTGAAATACGTCGCACTCGCGATGCGCGTCGACAACGACGGCGAGGGCGGCATCCTGGCGCTGATGTCGCTGCTCGGGATGAAGCGCGAGAAGCGGCCGGTGATCGTCGCTGCTGGGGCTGCTCGGCGCGGCGCTGATCTACGGCGACGGCGCGATCACGCCGGCGATCTCGGTGCTGTCGGCGCTCGAAGGGCTCGATATCGTGACGCCCGCGTTCCACCGGTTATGTGCTGCCGGCGGCGGTGATCATCCTGCTGGCGCTGTTCGCGGTGCAGCGGCTCGGCACCGCGCGGATCGGCGTCGCCTTCGGGCCGGTGATGGCGGTGTGGTTCGTGCGTGATCGCGCTGCTCGGGCTGTGGGGGATCGCGCAGCACCCGGCGGTGCTGTTGGCGCTCGACCCGCGCTACGGGCTTGCGCTTCCTGTTCTCGAGCGGGTTCACCGGGTTCCTGGTGCTGGGCGGCGTGTTCCTGTGCGTCACCGGCGCCGAGGCGCTGTATGCCGACATGGGGCATTTCGGCGCGCGGCCGATCCGGCTGGCCTGGTCGGCCGTCGTGCTGCCGGCCTGGTGCTGAACTACGCCGGACAGGCGGCGCTGGTGCTCGCCGGCGCGCCGACCGCGGACAATATCTTCTACCGGCTGTGCCCGTCGCTCGCTGCTGGTGCCGCTGGTGCTGCTGGCGACGGTCGCGACCATCATCGCCAGCCAGTCGATCATCACCGGCGCCTTCTCGATGACGCGGCAGGCGATCCAGCTCGGCTGGCTGCCGCGGCTGCCGATCACCCAGACCTCGGCCGAGGGCTACGGGCAGATCTATGTCGGCCCGGTGAACTGGCTGCTGATGGTGGTGACGATCGGGCTGACGGTCGGCTTCGGCAAGTCGGACAACCTGGCCGTCGGCCTACGGCATCGCGGTGTCGGTGACGATGCTGATGACGACGGTGCTGCTGTTCATCGCGATGCGCGAGATCTGGCGCTGGAGCCTGCTGCTGCGCGGGCGCGGTCGCGGGCGCGCTGTTCGTGGTCGACGCCGCCTTCGTCGCGGCCAACCTGGTGAAGATCGCCGACGGCGGCTACGTCCCGCTGCTGCTGGCCGCGGCGGTCTATGGCTGATGGTGGTCTGGCACACGGGCGCGGCGGCGCTGGCGGCGCGCGTGCACGAGACGGTGATGCCGATCGAGGAATTCGCGCCGATGCTGGTCGAGCGCGGCATCCCGCGCGTGCCGGGCACCGCGGTGTTCCTGACCCGCACGCAGCGCGACGCGCCGCCGGTGATGGTATGGCACGTCAAGCACAGCCGCGCGCTGCACGAGCGGGTGTTCATCCTGAACGTCGCGACCGAAATGGTGCCTTACGTGTCGCGGCGAGCGGCTGCATTTCGAGCAGATCGCGCCCGGCGTTCTGGCGCGGCGTCGGCGCGCTTCGGCTTCATGGAGCGGCCCGACATGCCGGCGCTGCTGCTGCAGGCGCGCGCCGACGGCTGCGCGCATCGACCGTCGACGACGTGACCTATTTCGTCGGCCACGAAACGATCGTGGCGCGCGAGGACGGCGGCGGCCTGCCGCACTGGCTGGAGGCGACGTTCGCCTTCATGCAGCGCAACTCGGCGCACGTGACCGACTATTTCCGCATCCCGCCGGAGGACGTGGTGGAGATCGGGCGGGAGATCGCAATCTGACCGACGCCGGCGGCGTCACAGCCGGACGCGGCGGCCCTCTTCGGCGGACCAATACGCCGCGTAGTGGACGTTGATCGTCTCACACGCGAGATCGAGGCCGGCGCGGGGCTCGCGGCCGTTCGCGGCGCATTCCATGAAATCCTGGATTTCCTGCAGGTAGCCCCGGGTCCACTCTTCTTCGATGCAGACGAACTGCCATCCGGTTTTGCGGTCGACCTTTTCGGTGATGTAGACGTCGCGAGCTTCGCCTCGTCGGTCAGGTAGCTGACCAGATGGGTGTTGGGCGTGATGTTGGCGAACAGCGCGCCGCCGGTGGTGTAGGTCTTCGACCAGGTTGCGCACGCCGCCCAGCACCATGTCGCCGGAAAACGACGGTGGCCTTGGTGCCGTCGCGAAAACGTCAGGGTCAGCATGCCCCAGTCCTCGACGTCGACCGGCGCGGCGCCTGGATGAACGGCCGCTCCTCCGCCGCGAGGCCCGCCGTCACGTTGCCGACGTCGCAGGTCACGCTGGCGACGGCGATGCGCTTCGCCGCGCGCGTGCCGCCTCCACCTGCTTGAGATAGAGCACCGCCGAAAGCGGATGGCAGCCCTGGCGGATCAGCGCGCCGCCGCCGGTCATCGCCCATTGCGCGGCGTGCGCGGCGTGCGAACCGCTGTGGCTTTCTTCGGCCTTCATGAACAGGATCTTGTCCCGGGTGGCGCGCGACGATCTCCGCGGTCTTGCGTCACAGCCGGCGCGTAAACCCAATCCTCGGCGTACATGAACAGCTTGCCAGCTGGCGCGGATCGCGGCGACGGTGGCCTGCATTTCTTCCATCACGCGCTCGAACATCAGCGCCTTGGGCACGTGCTGTGCCGATCGGCCGGCGTCGCCTTGCGGCCGAAATAGCCGGTGAACGGCTTTTCGCAGATCACGTGCTTGCCGGCCTGCATCGCAGCTCGATGATCATGCGCGCGTGCAGGGCCGGCGGGGTGCAGATGTCGATGACGTCGATCGCGTCGTCGGCAAGCAGCGTCTCGTAGTCGCGCGAGGCTTCGGGCATGCCGTGCTTGCGCGCGAAGTCCGCGACATGGTCGCCGCGCGCAGACCACCGCGCGATGACCTCGACCTCGAGGCCGTAGACGCGCCGGATAGGCGTGCATGTGCAGTTCGGCGACGAAGCCGCATGCCGATCAGGCCGACGCGGACCTTCTGCATGACGGAACCTTTCGAACGGGGCCGGCCGCGACCTGAAAGCAGCAGCGCCGCGCGGTCAACCGGGGCTCACGCGTAGCGCCCTGCGTTCCCCGACATGGCGGTTGCGGGCTCGGGCGTTGGGCGGACCAGCATCGCGGCCATCGCGGTCGCCGAATCCTCGAGCCGATACGGCTTGTTGAGCCGCGGCAGCAACGGATCGATGCCGCCGGACAGGTCGGCGTAGCCGGTGGCCAGGAGCACCGGCAGGTTGGGCCGCATCTGGCGCAGCCGCTGCGCCAGCGCGGTGCCCGTCATGGCAGGCATCGCATGGTCGGTGATGACGAGATCGAAGCGGCTGCCGTGGGCCAGCGCGTCGAGCGCCTGCGCCGCCGACGACGCCTCCACCACGGTGTGCCCGAGATCCTCCAGCATGGCCGTGGTGCCGGCCAGGACCAGCGGGTCGTCGTCCACCAGCAGCACCCGGCAGGGCGGGATCGCGGCCACGGGGTGGACCGCCTGGGTCGCGACCGCCAGCATGCCGCCCTCGGCGACCGGCAGCCAGCAGCGATATCGTGCCAGCCTCGCCTGCGCGCTTTCGATGCGCATCGCGCCGCCCGACTGGGCCGTCAGCCCCTGCACCATCGAAAGGCCCAGGCCGGTGCCCTTGCCGGCGCCCTTGGTGGTGAAGAACGGCTCGGAGGCCCGCTTCAGGGTCTCCGCGTCCATGCCGATCGCCGGTGTCGGTGACGGAGACGCATCACATAGTCGCCTGCCGGCAGGCCCGCCGGCCGGCGCCTCGCCCGTCGCTCGCGACGCGCGCGACGGTCAGAGGCTGCCGCCGTCCGGCATGGCGTCGCGCGCGTTCAGTGCAAGGTTGAGCAGCGCGAGTTCGAACTGGTTCGGATCGATCCGGACCGGGCGGAAGCCGCGCCGGCACATCGACCTTGATCTGCACCGCCGGGCCGAGCGAATGCGGCCAGCATGTCGACCATGCCGTCGACCAGCGCGGCGAGTCGACGGTCTCGGGCTTCAGCTCCTGCCGGCGCGCGAACGCCAGCATGCGCTTGGTCAGCTCGCGCCGCGTTTCGGCCGCCTGCCATCGCGCCGTCGACCAGCCGGCGTCAGTCGTGGATCGTCGGGCAGCCGCTTTCGCAGCAGTCGCAGATTGCCCAGGACCGCCATCAGCAGATTGTTGAAGTCATGCGCGACGCCGCCGGTGAGCTGGCCGATGCTCTCCAGCTTCTGCATCTCGTGCATTGCGCCAGCGCCTCTTCGCGCTCGCGCGTGCGCTCTTCGACGCGCCGCTCCAGCTCGGCGTTGGCCAATTCGAGTTCCGCCGTGCGCTCCGCGACGCGCTGCTCCAGCTCTGCGTTCAGGACCTCGAGCTGGCGGGTCTTGCGATACAGATCGGCAGAAAACCCGGACCTTGGCGCGCAACAACTCCGGCACGACCGGCACCGGCAAGATAATCGACCGCGCCCGCCTCGTAGCCTCGCAGCCGGTCGAGATCGGTCAGATGGATGGCCGAGACGAAGATGATCGCGGTCTTCTGGAAGCGCGGATGCTCGCGGATCATCGCCGCGAGCTCGAAGCCGTCGAGCTCCGGCATGCGACACGTCGATCAGGATGACGGCGACGTCGTTCTTCAGCAGATGCTCCAGCGCCTCCCGTGCCGGACGTCGGCCTTGACCAGGTTCTCGCCGAGCTCCGCCAGGATCACTTCGTAGCTCAGCAGCTTGGCGGGCTGATCGTCGACCAGCAGGATGTTGACGGCTTTGGGCTTGGGCGTCATGGCTTCGTTTTCATCTAGCGGTGCAGCCATATGCGCAGCGCCGACAGCAGCTGTTCGGTGTTGACGGGCTTGGCCAGATAGTCCGAGGCGCCCGCCTCGAGGCAGTTCTCGCGATCGCCCTTCATCGCCTTCGCGGTCAGCGCGATGATCGGCAGGCGGCGGAACGCCGCGTCTGACCGGATCACCTCGCATCGTCTCGTAGCCGTCCATTTCCGGCATCATGATGTCCATCAGCACGATCGCAACATGTCGTGTCTGCGATTGCAGCAACGATATCGCCTCGCGCCCGGTCGTGGCGGTGACGCACGTGCATTCCGCGCCGCTCCAGCACGCTCGACAGGGCGAAGATGTTGCGCGCGTCGTCGTCGACAAGCAGCACCGTGCGGCCATGCAAGGTCTCGTCCGAATTGTGCAGGCGTTCGAGCATGCGCTGCTTCTCCGGCGGCAGATCGGCGATGACGCGATGCAGGAACAGCGCGGTCTCGTCGAGCAGCCGCTCCGGCGATTCGACGCCTTTCACGACCACGCTGCGCGCCATGGTGTGAAGCTGCGCGTCCTCCTCGGGCGACAGCTCGCGGCCGGTGAACACCACGACCGGCACATCGCGAGAGCTCGTCGTCGGCGCGGAGATTGTTCCAGCAGCTCGAAGCCCGGTCATGTCGGGCAGCCGCAGGTCGAGCACGATGCAGTCGGCCGGCTCCCGTCGCAGCAGCGCCAGCGCTTCGGCGCCGGTGCTCGGCGGTGATCGATATCGATGTCGTCGTGACCCGAGCAGCTCGGTGATGCCCGAGCCGCTCGGCGGCGTTGTCCTCGACCACCAGCAGGCGCTTGCGGCGCGGCTTGGCGTATTCCGTGATGCCGGTCGAGCGACGTCCTCAAGCCCTCCGGTCGTGGTCGGCTTGTTGATGAAGGAGAAGGCGCCGCGCGCCAGGCCGTGCTGCCGATCCTCGTCCAGCGTCACGATCTGCACCGGGATATGCCGCGTGCGCGGATCCTGCTTGAGCTGGCTCAGCACCGTCCAGCCCAGCATGTCCGGCAGGAACACGTCGAGCGAGATCGCCATCGGGCGATATTCGCGCGCCAGCGCCAGCGCTTCGGCGCCGCGCATCGCGACCAGCACCTTGAGGCCCGCGATCGCGCGCGAGATCGATCATCAGCCGCGCGTAGTGCGGGTCGTCTTCGACGATCAGCAGCACGGCGTCGTCGCCTGGCCGAATCGACGCCGCGGTCGTCACTGACTTCAGCTCGGCCGCCGTCCTCGACGCGCACGCGCACGCGGCATGTTCGGGTCGCGGCTCGGTCTGACCGCGGCGCAGTTCTTGCGAACACGCGCGCCGGGCCCGACATAGTGCTAGCGGCAGATAGAGCGTGAAGGTGCTGCCCTCGCCCAGCTTGCTGCGCAAGCTGGATCTCGCCGCCGAGCAGGTTCGACAGTTCGCGGCTGATCGCCAGGCCGAGACCGGTGCCGCCGTATTTGCGCGCTGGTGCTGGCGTCGGCCTGCTGGAACGCCTCGAAGATGATGCGCTGCTTCTCCGGCGGGATGCCGATGCCGGTATCCGTCACCTCGAACGCCACGACGGCGGGCGTCGTGCGACAGCACGGGATGGTCGGCGCTCCAACCCGACGCTGCGCGGCGCGATGCGCAGCTCGACGCCGCCCTGCTCGGTGAACTTGATCGCGTTGGACAGCAGGTTCTTCAGCACCTGCTGCAGGCGCTTCGAGTCGGTGGTGATCTGACCTCAGATCGCGGGTCGATCGGATACCGTCAAGCGACAGGCCGCGGCGTTCGGCCTCGTGCAGGAACGGACGCGCAATCGATCTCCTGCGAGATTGCGCAAGGAGATCTCCTCGGCGTCGACCGAGACCGTGCCGGATTCGATCTTCGAAAGATCCAGAATGTCGCTGATCAGATTGAGCAGATCGGTTCCGGCGCCGTGGATCGTCCGCGCGAACTCGACCTGTCGCGGCGTCAGGTTGCCGTCGGGGTTGTCTGTCAACTGCTGGCCGAGGATCAATATGCTGTTGAGCGGCGTGCGCAGCTCGTGCGACATGTTGGCCAGGAACTCGGACTTGTACTTGGACGTCAGCGCGAGCTCCGCCGCCTTTTCCTCCAGGGCGCGCCGGGCCTGTTCGATTTCCTGGTTCTTGCGCTCGACCTCGGCGTTCTGCTCGGCAAGCTGCTGCGCTTTCTGCTCGAGCTGCTCGTTGGTGAGCTGCAGCTCCTTCTGCTGGGTTTGCAGCTCGGTCGCCAGCTGCTGCGATTGCTTCAGCAGACCCTCGGTCTGCATCGTCGCCTCGATGCTGTTCAGCACGATGCCGATGCCGGCCGTCAACTGATCGAGGAACGTCTTCTGCAGCTCGGTGAAAGGCGACACCGAAGCGAGCTCGATCACCGCCTTGACCTGTCCCTCGAACAGGACCGGCAGAATGATCAGGTTCGAGGGTCTCATTTCGTAAAGGCCGCTGCGAATCGGCGTTACGTTGGCGGGAACGTCCGTGATCAGCAGCGCGCGCGCATCGACCGCGCTTTGCCCGACCAGGCCTTCGCCCAACTTCAGCACAGTCGCGATGCGCGCCTTCGCCGGCGGCGTCGGCGTAGGCCGCGAGCAATCGTAGCGTCGGCGGCATCTCGGTGTCGACGAGATAGATCGCGCCATTGTTCGCCGCGACCTGAGGCGCGAGCTCGGAGAGCAGCATTCGGCCGACGGTGACGAGATCGCGCTGCCCTTGCAGCATGTTGATGAACTTGGCGAGATTGGTCTTCAGCCAGTCCTGCTCGGTATTGCGCTCCGTGGTCAGGCGCAAATTGCCGATCATCGTGTTGATGTTGTCCTTGAGCTCCGCCACCTCGCCGCGCGCGTCGACCTGGATGGAGCGCGTGAGGTCGCCCTTGGTCACCGCGGTCGCCACCTCGGCGATGGCGCGCACCTGCGTGGTGAGATTGGCGGCGAGCAGATTGACGTTGCCGGTCAGGTCCTTCCAGGTGCCGGCGGCGCCGGGCACGTTGGCCTGCCCGCCGAGGCGCCCCTCGACGCCGACCTCGCGCGCCACCGTCGTCACCTGGTCGGCGAAGGTCGCGAGCGTGTCGGTCATGTTGTTGATCGTTTCGGCCAGCGCCGCAACCTCGCCCTTCGACTTGACGGCGAGGTTCTGCTTGAGATCGCCGTTGGCGACCGCGGTCACGACCTTGACGATGCCGCGCACCTGCTCGGTGAGGTTGGCGGCCATCACGTTGACGGTGTCGGTCAGATCCTTCCAGGTGCCGGCGACGCCCGGCACCTGCCGCCTGACCGCCGAGCTTGCCTTCGGTGCCCACTTCGCGCGCGACGCGCGTCACTTCCGAGGCGAAGGCGTTGAGCTGATCGACCATCGTGTTGATGGTGTTCTTCAGCTCGAGAATTTCGCCCTTCACGTCCACCGTGATCTTGCGCGAAAGGTCGCCGCGCGCCACCGCCGTGGTCACTTCCGCGATGTTGCGCACCTGAGTGGTCAGGTTGGCGGCGAGCAGGTTGACGTTGTCGGTCAGGTCCTTCCAGGTGCCCGCCGACGCCCGGGCACGACCGCCTGGCCGCCGAGCCGCCCTTCGGTGCCGACTTCGCGCGCGACGCGCGTCACCTCGGCAGCGAAGGAGCGGAGCTGCTCGACCATGGTGTTGAGCGTTTCCTTCAGACAGCAGAATTTCGCCGCGCACGTCGACGGTGATCTTCTTTGACAGGTCGCCGTTGGCGATCGCGGTCGCAACCTCGGCGATGTTGCGCACCTGGCCGGTGAGGTTGGAGGCCATGAAGTTGACGTTGTCGGTCAGATCCTTCCAGGTGCCGCCGACCCCGGGCACCACCGCCTGGCCGCCAAGCTTGCCTTCGGTGCCGACCTCGCGCGCGACGCGCGTGACCTCGGAGGCGAAGGCGTTGAGCTGATCGACCATCGTGTTGATGGTGTTCTTGAGCTCGAGGATTTCGCCCTTCACGTCCACGGTGATTTTGCGCGACAGATCGCCGCGCGCCACCGCCGTCGTCACCTCGGCGATGTTGCGCACCTGGCTGGTCAGATTGCCCGCCATGGAGTTGACGTTGTCGGTAAGATCCTTCCAGGTTCCGGCGACGCCGGGAACCTGCGCCTGGCCGCCGAGGCGCCCTTCGGTGCCCACCTCGCGCGCGACGCGCGTCACTTCGCCGGCGAACCGGTTGAGCTGATCAACCATCGTGTTCAGCGTTTCCTTGAGCTCGCAGGATCTCGCCGCGCACGTCGACCGTGATTTTGCGCGAGAGGTCGCCGTTGGCGATGGCGGTCGCCACTTCGGCGATGTTGCGCACCTGCCCGGTGAGGTTGGAGGCCATGAAGTTGACGTTGTCGGTCAGATCTTTCCAGGTGCCGGCGACGCCGGGCACCGCGCCTGGCCGCCGAGCCGGCCTTCGGTGCCGACCTCGCGCGCCACGCGCGTCACTTCGCCCGCGAAGCCGTTGAGCTGATCGACCATCGTGTTGATGGTGTCCTTCAGCTCGAGGATTTCGCCGCGCACGTCCACGGTGATCTTTTCGCGACAGGTCGCCGCGCGCCACCGCCGTCGCCACCTCGGCGATGTTTCTGACCTGATCGGTCAGGTTGGACGCCATCGAGTTGACGCCGTCGGTCAGGTCCTTCCAGGTGCCCGCAACGCCCGACACCAGCGCCTGCCCGCCGAGCCGCCCTTCGGTGCCGACCTCGCGCGCCACGCGCGTCACCTCGCCGGCGAAGCGGTTGAGCTGATCGACCATCGTGTTGATGGTCTCTTTCAGCTGCAGGATCTCGCCGGAGACGTTGACGGTGATCTTCTTCGACAGGTCGCCGTTGGCGATGGCGGTGGCGACTTCGGCGATGTTGCGAACCTGGGCGGTCAGGTTGCCCGCCATCGAATTGACGCTCTCGGTCAAATCCTTCCAGGTGCCCGCGACGCCCATCACGTTCGCCTGGCCGCCGAGCCGTCCTTCGGTGCCGACTTCGCGCGCCACACGCGTCACTTCGCCGGCGAAAGCGGTTGAGCTGATCAACCATCGTGTTGATGGTTTCCTTCAGCTGCAGGATTTCGCCGGAGACATTGACGGTGATCTTCTTCGAGAGGTCGCCGCCGGCGATGGCGGTCGCGACCTCGGCGATGTTGCGGACCTGGCGCGGTGAGGTTGCGCCGCCATCGAGTTGACGCTGTCGGTCAGATCCTTCCACGTGCCGGCGACGCCGGGCACCTGCGCCTGCCCGCCGAGCTTGCCCTCCGTGCCCACTTCGCGCGCGACGCGCGTCACTTCGCCGGCGAAGGCGTTGAGCTGATCAACCATCGTGTTGATCGTGTCCTTCAGCTCAAGAATCTCGCCGCGCACGTCGACGGTGATCTTGCGCGAAAGGTCGCCGCGCGCGACGGCGGTCGTGACCTGTGCGATATTGCGCACCTGATCGGTCAGGTTGCCGCACATCGCGTTGACGCTGTCGGTCAGGTCCTTCCACGTTCCCGCCACGCCGGGCACCAGCGCCTGGCCGCCGAGCTTGCCTTCCGTCCCGACCTCGCGCGCGACGCGCGTCACTTCGGACGCGAAGGATCGCAGCTGATCGACCATCGTGTTGATGGCTTCCTTGAGCTGCAGGATCTCGCCGCGCACGTCGACGGTGATCTTCTTCGAAAGGTCGCCATTGGCGACGGCGATGGTGACTTCGGCAATGTTGCGCACCTGCCCGGTCAGGTTGCTCGCCATCGAGTTGACGCTCTCGACGAGGTCCTTCCAGACACCGGTGACTTCGCGCACCTGCGCCTGACCGCCAAGCTTCCCGTCCGCGCCGACTTCGCGGGCGACGCGCGTCACTTCCGAAGTGAACACGCTCAGCTGCTTGATCATCGCGTTGACGATCTGGCGGCGCGAAGGAACTCGCCCTCCAGCTGGACGGCCGTCGACGTCGAGCGGCACGGTCTGAGAAGATCGCCCTTGGCGACCGCGGTCACCGCGTGCGTGACTGCGGCGGTCGGCCAAAGCAGATCGTCGATCAGCAAATTGACCGAGGTTTCCATGCCTCCCCAGGCGCCGCTCGCCAGCCCGAGACCGACGCGCGTGCGCGTCTTGCCTTCGCGCCCGACGACCTGTCCGACATGTTCGAGCTCTTGCGCCATGCGGTCGTTGGCGGCAACGATCTCGTTGAAGGGGTCGGCGATCTTGCCGGCAAGCCCGGTCTAATCGCTCGGCATGCGAACCGAAAAGTCGCCGGCCCGCATGGCCTGCAACGCCTGCAGCAGTTCATGCGCGTTGATGGAACCGTCGCCGGCGTGGCCGTTCACGAGCTCCGGATCGACGCCATTGCCATTCGGGCGCGCGGTGGGGTGGCTCGCTTCGGCACCGGGTTGGTTGAGTTCCATTTTGCGCTCCCGAGTTCGTGATCACCGCAGCGTCCGCCGGGCGGCGCTGGCAACGTGCGTAACGTAAATCAATTTGTATCGACCACTGCGCACATTCGCGCGAACACGTGGCCGCATCGGCGCATTTATTGGGCCGCTGATCAGTTCGCCACCATTCCCTGGCCTGCTCACAAACAAGTTATGCCGCGATGCACCGCAGCAATGCGCCCCTGTTGTCCGTCCGATCGAAATGCCAGAGTCGGCAACTGGGTGCAAACTTCAATGGGGAGACAACGCCGGTGCCGACGATCGTTGCCGTGCAACCCGGCTTCTACCGCGTGCCGCTTCTGCAGGTGCTGAGCGACAGCACGCACGGCGCGATGGACGCATTCGAACTGCTGACCGTGCGGGTGCGCGACGCCGACGGCGCGGAAGGCGTCGGCTACAGCTACACCGTTGGACGCAACGGCGCCGCGATCCACGCAACGCTGACGCGGGAAATCGCGCCGCTCGCGATCGGCGCGGATGCCGATCTGATCGAGGCGCTGTGGCACCGCATCTGGTGGGCGCTGCACTACGGGGGCCGCGGCGGCCCGACCGTGCTGGCGCTGTCGGCATTCGACATCGCGTTGTGGGACCTGAAGGCGAAGCGCGCCGCGCTGCCGTTGTGGAAGCTGCTCGGCGGCAACGATCCGCGCGTGCCTTGTTACGCCGGCGGCATCGATCTGGATCTGCCGCTCGATGCGCTGCTGCGGCAGACCGACGACAACCTGCGCCGCGGCTTTCGCGCGATCAAGATGAAGGTCGGGCGACCAAAACTGGCCGAAGACGTCGAGCGGCTCGCGGCGATGCGCAACCATCTGGGCGCGGAGTTTCCGCTGATGGTCGATGCGAACATGAAGTGGACCGCCGACCTCGCGATCCGCGCCGCGCGTGCGTTCGCGCCGCACGACCCGGTGTGGCTGGAGGAGCCGATCCCGCCCGACGACATGGCCGCGCATGCGCGCATCGTGCGCGAGGGCGGGCTGCCGATCGCGACCGGGGAGAATCTGCGCACGTTATGGGAATTCCGCCATCTGATCGCGAGCGGCGGCGTCACTTATCCCGAGCCCGACGCGACCAATTGCGGCGGCGTCACGACATTCATGAAGATCGCGCATCTGGCCGAGGCGTTCGGGCTGCCGGTCACGTCGCACGGCGCGCACGACATCACCGTGCATCTGCTGGCTGCCGTGCCGAACCGTTCTTACCTTGAGGCGCATGGCTTCGGGCTCGATCGCTACATCGCTGAGCCGTTGCGCATCGCCGAAGGCTGCGCGGTCGCGCCCGACCGGCCCGGCCACGGCATCGCGTTCGATTGGGCGGGGCTGGAACGGGTGCGCGCATGAGCCAGCCCGCGATTGCCGTGATCGGCGTCGGACAGATGGGTGCCGCGGTCGGGGCGCGGCTTCGCGAGCACGGCGCGCGCGTGGTCACCTCGCTCGCCGGGCGCGGCGCGGCGAGCGCTGCTCGGGCGCAGGCGGCGGGGATCGCGGACGTGCCCGATGCGGCGATCGCCGACGCCGATTTCTTTCTGTCGATCGTGCCGCCGGCCGATGCGGAGGGTCTGGCCGAGCGCTTCGCGCCAATGCTGGCGGGCGCATCGCGCAAGCCGGTCTTCGTGGATTGCAACGCGGTGAGCCCGGCAACCGTGCGGCGAATCGCCGCCACAATCGCAGCCACCGGTTGCGAGTTCGTCGATGTCGGCATCATCGGGCCGCCGGTCGCGGCGGCATCGCGGACGGTGTTCTACGCGTCGGGCGAGGCGGCGCCGCGACTCGCGGCCGGGATTCAGGGGCTCGATATCCGCGTGCTGGCGCAGCCGGTCGGCGCCGCGTCGGCGCTGAAGATGTCGTATGCGGGGATCACCAAGGGCCTGACCGCGATCGGGACCGCGATGCTGCTGGCGGCGGGCCGCGCGGGCATGACCGAGGCGCTGGCCGTGGAACTCGGCGAAAGCCAGCCGGCGCTGGCGGCGTTTCTGCGGCGATCGGTGCCGGGGATGTTCGCCAAGTCGGGCCGCTGGGTCGGCGAAATGCAGGAGATCGCGGCGTTCACCGGCGGCGAGCCGGCGGCGATCTACCAGGCCATGGCCGGGTTCTTCGAGATGATCGCGCGCGATGCCGAGGGCGACGGCGCGCGCGTGGCGGAACTGGCCGAGTCCGTTCGGCGCCTGCGCTAGGCGGGCGCTCCCTTCCCTGCCCTCACCTCAGCACCTTGGCCACCTTGTTATGGCGCAGCCGGTAGGCGTCCGGCATCGATTTGCCAAGCAACGGGCGCAGATAGAGGCGAAACGCGTCGGTCACATCGGTGCCGCTGGCCGAGATGAACTCGTCCGGCATCGTGCGGGTCTTGCCGGCGACCGCCTCCAGCGGCACCAGCCGGTAGTCCACCGAATAGTAGCCGGTGCGCTCGATCACCACCGAGCCGTCGGTACCGCCCCACATCGCGTACTGCACGGCCTTCTCGCCGACCTCGCGCGCCTCGCGCTGGTCGACGTCGGAGACGCAGCCGGCGAACGAGCGTTGCAGATAGCCGAACGTGTCGCCGCGCACGCGGCTGATTTTCAGCTTCTGCTTGATCTGCTCGCACAGCAGGTCGGCGAGCGCGCCGGTGCCGGAGAGCTGCACGTTGCCATGCGCGTCGCGCTCGACCTGCTTGGCGAGTTTGGTCGCGATCGGCTCGCCGGTTTCGTCGTGGATGCCCTCGGACGCCGCGACCACGCAGCGGCCGTACTGGTCGAGCGCCTGCCGCACGTCGGCCAGGAAGCCGTCGATCCGGAAGGTGCGCTCCGGCAGGCAGATCACGTGCGGCCCGTCGTCCGGGAACTTCTTGCCGAGCGCCGAGGCGGCGGTCAGGAAGCCGGCGTGGCGGCCCATGATCACGCCGACATAGACGCCGGGCAGCGAGCGGTTGTCGAGGTTGCAGCCCTGGAACGCCTGCACGACGAACCGCGCCGCCGAGGGAAAGCCCGGCGTGTGGTCGTTCAGCACGACATCATTGTCGATCGTTTTCGGGATGTGAACGCAGCGTATCGGGTGGTGCGCCTTGCGGGCCTCGTCGGCGACGATGCGGACGGTGTCGGACGAGTCGTTGCCGCCGATATAAAAAAAGTAGCGAATCTCATGCGCCTGGAGGACCTTGAAGATCTCCTGGCAGTATTTGAGGTCCGGCTTGTCCCGGGTCGAGCCCAGCGCCGAGGACGGCGTCTCGCCGACCATCTCCAGGTTGTGCGAGGTCTCCTGCGTCAAATCGACCAGGTCTTCGTCGACGATGCCGCGTACGCCGTGCAGCGCGCCGTAAACGAGGCTCACGTTGCGGAATTTGCGGGATTCCAGCACGGCGCCGACCAGCGACTGGTTGATCACGGCGGTCGGGCCGCCGCCCTGCGCGACCAGCACTTTGCCTTCCAGCACGGTTCCTTCCAGCACGGCCGGTTCCTTCCCGATGGACGATTGCGGCCAATATGCGCCGGCGCGGCGCGGCGGGCCAGAGTCCCGGCTGGGCGCCGCCGCGCCGGCGTGGCAGGCTGGCGCAGCAGCGGCGGGGGCAGCATGGCGGAGCGGGAACGAACGATCGGCAGCATGTTCGGCGGCGGCGACGTTTCCACCTTCATGGGACTGCCGGGCTGCGCCAACGTGCATGAGGTGGAGGCGGAGATCGCGCTGCTCGGCGTGCCGGGTGCCACGCCCTATCCGAGCGTGGGCGCCTATTGCGCCGACGCGCCGGCGGCGATCCGCGCCGCGATCGCCGGCTACGCGACGACGCTCGCGCACCACGATTTCGACCTCGAAGGTCCGCTGCTCGGCAGCAACGGCGCGCGCGCGGTGGATTGCGGCGACCTGCCGTTCGACCCGGCGGACCCGGCCGGCAACCGCACCCGCATCCGCGCCGCGGTCGCAGCCTTGCTCGACCGCGGCGCCGTGCCCGTGGTGATCGGCGGCGACGATTCGGTGCCGATCCCGGTGCTGCAGGCCTATGCCGGCCGCGGCCCGTTCACGATCCTGCAGATCGACGCGCATATCGATTGGCGCGACGAGGTCGGCGGCGAGCGGTTCGGACTGTCCAGCACGATGCGCCGCGCGTCGGAGATGGCGCATATCGGCGAGCTGATCCAGGTCGGCCAGCGCGCGGTGGGTTCGGCGCGGCCGGGCGACATCGCCGATGCGAAAGCGGCGGGCGTCGCGTTCGTGCCGGCCCGCGCCGTCCACGAGGATGGCATCGCGCCGGTGCTCGACCTGATCCCGCCGGGCGCCGAGGTGATCGTCGCGTTCGACTGCGACGGGCTCGACCCGTCGATCATGCCCGCGGTGATCGGGCCGGCGCCGGGCGGGCTCACGTTCTGGCAGGCGATCGGGCTGCTGCACGGGCTCGCGGGGCGGGCGCGGATCGCCGGGTTCAACCTGGTCGAGTTCATGCCGGCGCGCGACCAGGGCGGCGCCGGCGCGCTGGTCGCCGCCCGCATCCTCGCCAACGCCGTCGGCCTGCTGGCGCGCAGCCGTCCGGCGCGCGGCTGAACGCTACGACGTCTGCTGCCGGAACCCGTCCACGGAGCGGCCGATGGTCTCCCGCCAGGCAATCTGCGACAGCAGCACCAGCGACGCGGAGTAATAGTCCTCGCCGACGCCGACCGGCGGCAGCGCGGGGGAGGCGACGCCGCCGCTGCACGCGGCTTCGGCGAGCGTCGCGATCGCGCGCACGCCGGCGCAAGCCGAGGAGGCGGCGATGCCGTCGCCCGCGAAGTCGGCCCAGGCCGGCATGCGGCCGAGCGCCGGATCCTCCCAGAAACCTGCCGCCGCGCTCAGCGCGGGCTCGGCCGTCAGCCCGGCCCAGGCGAGGTGCAGCGGCACCCGCACCGCGTCCCAGGAGAACCGCGCCGGCCAGTCGCGCGCTGGCTGCACCTGGTCCGCCGCGTCGCGGCCGACTTCCAGCCAATCCGGCGGCAGCTTCCAGCGGCCGAACCGCGCGAGCCGCAGCAGGTGCAGCCCGTCCGTCTGCAGCTTCTGCCAGGCCGGGTGCGGCACCGCGTCCGCCAGCGCCGCGAGCGCCGGGAAGATGTAGTACCGACGGATTGACGATCACCCGGCCCGGGCGCTCGAAGCCGGAGGCGGCGGGCAGCAGCACCGTCGTTCCGGCGACCTCGCGGACGCAGAGCGCGAGCAGGTCGGTCGCGATGGCGGTGCCGAGGTCGGTGTAGTCCTGGTTGCCCCAGCGCTGGCCGGCGCGCAGCAAGGCCCAGGCGATCAGCAGGTCGCCGTCGCTGGCGTTGTTCCAGTCGTCCACCGGCACCGCGGCACCCGGCCGGTAGCGCCACGCATGCAGAGCGTCGCTGCGACGGCGGAGGTTGGCTTCGGTCCAGCCCAGCAGCCGATCGAACACGTCACGATCGCCGAACCGCTCGGCGAACAGCAGCCCGTAGCCCTGCCCCTCGCTGTGCGAGATGCCGCCGTTGCCGGTGTCGATCACGCGCCCGTCGGCCGCGACGAAGCGGTCCTTGAAGGACTGCCAGTCGGCCGGTGGGGCGGCCTCGGCTTGGGTCGCGGCCGGCGCCGCAGCCGATAGGCAGGCCCGGACCGGATTCCGCGCCGCCCAGCCGGTCGCCGCCACGGCGAGCGCGCCGAACAGGACGTGGCGGCGGCCGGAGGCGCGTCGGCCCGGCCCGGAGGCCAGCTGATCGCAATATGCGAGGGCGTCGATCATCGTGATCTCGTCGATCAGCCGAGCAGGTTGGCCGCGACCGACGTGATCGAATGCAGGTCCATGCCGTCGGTCATCGCCATCCAGAGCAGTGCCGACAGCGTGACGATGACCGGCAGCGCGACGGACGGCACCAGGCGGGGACCGTCGTCGACCTGGGTGTCCAGGACGCGGCGGCGCAGCTGCGAGGTCATTTCGTCGAAGCTCGGATAGTTCATGTTCGGGCCGAACGGGTCGGCCGCAACGCTGGCCTGCACGGTGTCTGCGGCGGCCGGCGCTTCGAAGCGCGGATGGCGCCGGCGCTCGCGCAGATAGCGGGGCTCCAGGCCGAACGCGACCGCGCCGCTGCGAAACGTCGGGCGTTGCGGCGGCGTCGCCTCGTGCGGCTGGTTGGCATCGCTCAGCTGTGCGAGAACGGGCGAGCGGTATTCGGCGGCCGCGGTCGCGACGGTGGGCTCCGACTGCTCCGTCCGGGGAAGAGCAGGATGTGACGTCTGAGTCATTTCTTGTCTCCTTCGTAAGGGCGAACCCGGCGTCGGATTCGACCTCGATTTAATGAGACGAAGCTAACCAAATTGGAGACGGTCGCGTTGGAAATAGATCGTTAATTAAGAATGAATTGTCAATCCAGCGTTAATCCATCATCACCCCGGGCGCAAACGGGCCGCCAGTTAATGCGATGCGACGGGGTAATGACGCATAATGACAATGGTTGCAATATCATACACAGTTATGCTTGGCCGCGTGGCGGGCGGTGCATCACGGGGGGTTGGTGTCGCCGCTGGCCCTGCGCGACCAGCCGGCGATCTCGGACCGTTGGTCGCTGGATCGACGCCGAGGTGCGGCCCTGGCGGATGTTCCGCGCCGAAGCAAGGGGAGGCGCTTGGGAGGCGCCGCCGCCACGACAGCTGAGGCGGCCGAAAAGCGATGCCAGCCATGGTGAGCCCGGTGGGGACTCGAACCCACGGCCCCAAGATTAAAAGTTCGAGGAGCGCGTCGGGAGAATGGCCCGGTTTGCCCCGTTTCCGAACCGGTTCAGGGACCTGCGCGCCGGCGACCGACCGGGGCCGTCCCTTTGTCCGCCCACGATCTCCCCCTACCGCCGACTATACCCCCGGGGGATGGGCGGGGGACGCGGCGCCGGCCCGGCCGCGCAACGGTCAATCTGCGGCCGAACGGCGGTCCGACCGATTTGGCGGACGGGAACGCGAGGGTGAGGATGGTGAGCCCTCGCCGTCTCGTGACCAGTCTTGTGCTTGCATAATTGATCACTTGCGCTGCCGATAGGCGTCGAGACCTCACACCGATCCACGCCTGCCGCTAGCAACGACGCGACGCGCAGTGCGGGCTGTGAATCGGCGCTGCGTCGTGACCCCCTTGTGTTTGCGAGATCAATCACTTGCGGTGCCGATCGGCGTCGGGACCCCACGCCGATCCACAGACAAGGACCGGGAGGAGGAGAAACGCGCCGCGGGACTGCGGCCGGCGTTCAAGCCGGTGCGACTGCTCGGCCGGGACGTCCGGCTGGCGGCAACGGAGGCCGGTGAGTTGCTGGCGGAGGACAAGGGCAAGCCGGCCGATCCGGCTGCCGTCCGGCGGCATCTGCGGGCGTTCGGCGATCGGCTGGGCGAGGTGTGCGCGGCGATGGAAGCGGCGGCGGCGGCGCTGCTGCCGCCGGAGGAACTGAACCGGGTCGGGTTCCGCATCTATGCGGGGTTCCGGCCGGAGGTGCCGCTGGGCGCAGAAGGGTGGGGCGCGAAGGGGGAGTTGCAGGTGAGCGTATCGCGGTTGCGGCGGCTGCCTTAGTGGGGCGGGCGGGCATGTAGTCCAGGCAGTCGGCTCTGGGCAGGATGGTCCGGGTTGGGTGGCGAACTGCCGGTCTGCTTCCGCGCCGACAGCGAGGGAAGCGGACGTTCCGCCGATGGCCGGGGTTGGCCGATACCGGAACGGCAGGTCTGGAGTAACTGGGACCGGGAGCTGCCGTCACGCCACCTAGAAAGCTATTCAATGGCGCTCGTCAGCTTGTACCCACTATCATTGAAGCGCGAGTCATGTTTCGTCATGGCGATGAGATCGATTCCCCAGGCGACGGTGATCGCCCTGACCCAGGAAGGGCGTGAAGCGCTCGACCCGCTTTCTGGCTCCCACGAAGGTGAAGCCCGGATACGGAATCGTGCCCGGATCGTGGAGACGGACTAATGGCAGACACCGCGCGCGGCCAGACTTTCGGCTTCGAAGTCCAGCACATGTTTCCAAATCAGATCTCAACGTCGACTTCAGTCGTGGCCATTACCGGGCCGGATGACGATGGCGCGTCATTGAACTCGCTTCGTATAGCCCTTTTGGTCATGCTGCTCATTCCGTGCCAAGCGATCGGGAGTGCATTATGGCCAAACGACTTTCTTCATTTCTTTTCCGTGGACATGCGGCCGGTTCAGGTATCGATGGTGAAGGGGCGCCCCTCAGGAGACACGGCCGGTATCAGGTTTACGGTGCCACGGGCCTGGATCACGTTTGCCGACGGTTATAACCCTCGTGAACTCGATCAGTTACCGGATCAGATTTTAGTTCATGGCTTCTTGGAGCTTAAGTTATCGGACCCTGACGGGAAAGCTTTCAGTCTTCGCGCGACGGAGTATGGCCAGGCTGAACGGATCGGTCTGCAAGAAGCAGTTCTCCGGCTTCGTTCAGACGTGTATGGCGTCATGCTTTTGAAAACCAGCTCTTTTGGCACCAAAGAGGCCTGGCGGCAAAACCGGCTTAAGGAGCCTGAGACAGGCGAAAAGGACGGGCTCCCGTACGATCCCAAGACCAACAGTTATGTTTTGCGGGTGGGCGATATCGAATTGGCCTCGGTCCAGTGCATGGGTAGACCTCACCCGGTTTGGTTTTGTAACTATACCGTGTGGATTAACTCCGACGTTGTTGCGATCATGGCTTTTGTTGACTTCCGGACGCACGGTGGCCCCGATTTCGCGATCGCACGCATAAATCGTGCCCTTGATGTCATGTGCCGACAATCGAAGGTTTTGTGTCAGGAGCCGGAAGCGGCAGGTATCGGCCAGAGTCCAAAGGAATGATTGATTGATGACGAACCCCGTTAACATAGCCACCTATAACCGTCGCTTTCCAACGTCCGCTATACGGATTCGATGTCGCGTTCTGGAACGGCCGCACCGGGCGCGAAGCAGCCAGCGCCACGCCGTGCTGAACGTCCGCTTCGGGGATCGGCCGAATGGCCCTCCATTGGCCGCCCCGGGTGGACAGCCGCCGGTCCGCTTCCGCTTCGCCGACGATGGAAGCGGACGTTCTGCCGATGGCTGGGTTGGCCGTTAGCTGTGCGTCGGAGCGAGCGATCGAAACTCCGAACCCGACATCACGCACAGCATGCGGCGCCGGCCAGCTTCCGACACAGGCGGAATTCGGCGCCAGCAACCGCGTCGGACTTGGGCTCATCGGGCGGTCGGCCGATTTCGCGCGATAGCCCCCCTGGTCACGTCGCGAGCTGATTCCTCTACCGACCATTCCATCTATAGAACATTTGAGGAATTAGTGGGCGGGAGCAGCAACGGCGCCAGCCGTTCCGCCACCTCGAGCAGCGCGAAATCGGCGAACCGCGGCGCGACGAGTGTCACGCCGACCGGCAGGCCGTTGGCGGCCGTCAGGCCGGGCAGGTTCACGCACGGCACGTGCAGCAGCGTCCACATCTGATTGAAGATCGGGTTGCCGGGGTTGCGCCCCTCCGGCGCCGTGCCGGTGGCCGACGGCGTCAGCACCGCGTCGAATCCCGCCGCGATCTCGTCGAACGCGGTGCGACAACGTGCCGCAACGTCGTAGGCCGCGCGCAGCATCTCGGGCGTGATGTTCGCGCGGTTCTCGACCCGCGCGCGGAACTCGTCGTGCAGGCGCTCGCCGTGCTGGCGGGCGAGATTGAGGAAGGCGGCGCGGCCCTCGCCATGCAGCACGGCCTTGTGGTGCTCGCCCGGCAGCTTGTCGAACTCGCTGGGCAGTTCGAGCGGCACGAGCGCCACGCCCGCCGCGGCAAGGCGCCGGGCGGCCTCGGCCAGCGCCGCGCGGGTCGCCGGTTCGGCGTGGCTCCAGGCCGGGGATTCGCAGACGGCGATGCGCAGGCCGGCGAGCGGCGGCGCCGGCGCGGCGGGCACCGGCCCGATCTCGTACAGCGTCGCCAGCAGGCGCAGGTCGGTGATGCCGCGGCCATACCAGCCGACCGTGTCGAGCGTCGCCGCATACAGTTTCGCGCCCTCGCGGCTGACCGTGCTCCAGGTCGGCTTCAGCGCGTAGACGCCATTGAACGAGGCCGGGCGGATCAACGAGCCGCCGGTTTGCGTGCCGAGCGCCAGCGGCACTTGGAAATCGGCGACCGCGGCCGCCGAACCGGCCGAAGAGCCGCCGGCGCTGTGGCGCGGGTCGTGCGGGTTGCGGGTCGCGGCCCACCGGCCACCCGCCGCAAATTCGGTCGTGTCGGTCTTGCCCAGGATCAGCCCGCCCGCCGCCCGCAGCGTCGCGACGCAGGCGGCGTCCTGCCCGGGCCGATGGTCGCGGAACAGCGGCGAGTTGTGCTGCGTCGGCATGTCGTGCGTGTCGAACACGTCCTTCACGCCGACCGGGATGCCGTGCAGCGGGCCGAGGCGCGGCAGCTTGTCGAGCTCCCGCGCCTGCCGCAGCACGAGATCGGGGTCGAGCCACGACCACGCCTTGATCGTGGGCTCGCGCTCGGCGATGCGGGCGAGGCAGGCGCGGGCCAACTCCTCCACGCCGAGGCTGCCCGCCGCGATGCGCGCGGAGGCCTCGGCGGCGGTCAGCGCATGCGGCGGCAGATCGGCAGCCACGGTCAGGCCGCGAGCCTGACGTGCGAGCGGGACTGCATCAACGGCTGGATGCGCTGCCCGAACTGGTCCATGCCGGCGACGAAGTCGTCGAACGTCAGCATGATCCCCTTGGTGCCCGGCACGCTCGCGGCCTCGTCCAGCATGCGCGCGACTTTGGCGTAGGAGCCGACGAACGTGCCCATGTTGAAGTTGACCGGATTGACCGCCATCGCGATCGCGCGGGCGGTCGACCCCGAATCCGCCTTGGTGTCGGCGTTCGCCTGGAAGCCGAGATAGGCGAGCGCGTCCGGGTCCGCGCCGTCGACATAGTTCTGCCACTTCGCCTCAGCGGCTTCGTCGGTTTCGTCGGCGATCACCATCATCAGCGGATAGCTGCCGACGTCGCGGCCGGTCTTCTGCGCGGCCTCCATGAGCCGCACGTTGGTCGCCGCATAGGCCGTCGGCGTGTTGAGGCCGGCGCCGACGACGAAGCCGTAGTCGCAGAACCTGGCGGTGAATTCGAGGCCGGGCGCGCTCTGCCCCGCGCAGACCAGCGGGATGTGCCCGGACGGGCGCGGACTGAGGCGGCAGTCGTTCATCGTGAAATACTTGCCCTTGAAGTCCGACTGTCCTTTCGTCCACAGCTCCTCCAGGATCGTCGTGTACTCGGTCAGCATCGCGTAGCGATGCTCGTAGTGCTCGTCGCCCGGCCACAGCCCCATCTGGTCGTATTCGGCCTTGGCCCAGCCGGTGATCAGGTTGATGCCGAAGCGGCCGGGCGCGATCGAATCGATCGTGCTCGCCATGCGCGCGATCAGCGCGGGCGGGATCGTCAGCGTCGCGACCGTGGCGTAGAGGCGGATGCGCTTCGTGACCGCCGCAAGCCCCGCCATCAGCGTGAACGATTCGAGGTTGTGGTCCCAGAACTCCGACTTGCCGCCGAAGCCGCGCAGCTTGATCATCGACAGCGCGAAATCGAGCCCGTACTGCTCGGCCTTCTGCGTCACGATCCGGTTCAGCTCGAAACTCGGCTTGTATTGCGGCGAGGTGGTGGAGATCAGCCAGCCGTTGTTGCCGATGGGAATGAACACGCCGATATCCATTACACGCTCCCGCTTATGGCCGCGCGACGCGGCCGGTGGTTCGAACGGACCTAGGCCGCCACTGAGATTTTCTGTCCGGGCGTGCGCCCGTCCTCGAGCAGCCGCACGTCCCGCGCGGCCCAGCTCGCGATCACCGGGGTGCCGATGTCGATCGGGTCGAGGAAGAAATCCTCGTCGAGCACGTGGGCGACGAATTCCTCGCCGTCGCCGGCATCGATCGTGACCTTGACGTAGGAGCCCTGGTTCTCGATCGCGTGCACCTCGCCCGCGAGCGTGTTCGGCACGTCCGCCGGCGCGTGCGCGCCGTCGCGGCGCCGCACCTTGATGCGGTCCCGGCGGATCGAGCCGAAGATCTGCGTGCCGGCGGCGACGGGCTCGCCATGCAGCGGGATCTCGACGCGCGATCCCGTGCCGGTCACCGCGATCGCCGAATCCGCCAGCACCCGCTCGACCGCCCCGGAGATCACGTTCTGCCCGCCGATGAAGCGGGTGACATAGGCGTTGCGGGGCGAGAAAAAGATGTCGCGCGCGCTCGCCGCCTGCTCTATGCCGCCGTCCGCCATCACCACAAGCAGATCGGCGACCGCGATCGCCTCCAGTTGCGTGTGGGTGACGTGAACGAACGTGATGCCGAGCTCGCGCTGCACGCGCCGCAGCTCGCCGCGCATGCGCAGGCGGAGATATTCGTCGAGCGCCGAGAGCGGCTCGTCGAGCAGCAGCACCCTGGGATTGGTGATCAGCGCGCGCGCCAGCGCGACGCGCTGCTGCTGGCCGCCGGAAAGCTGCGCCGGCAGCCGGTTGGCAAACGCCTCGAGATGCACCTTCTGCCAGCAGCTTGCGCGCCTCGGCATAGCGCTCGTCCTTGGCGGCGCCGCGCATCTTCAGCGCGAACGCGACGTTGTCGAGCACGCTGCGGTGCGGGAACAGCGCGTAGCTCTGGAACATCATCGCCGTGCCGCGCTGCGGCCGGCGCCAGATCCGTCACGTTCCTGCCGCCGATCAGGATGTCGCCGTCGGTCGGCGTCTCGTGGCCCGCGATCATGCGCAGGATCGTCGTCTTGCCGCAGCCGCTCGGGCCGAGCAGACAGCAATACGAGCCGTGCTCGATGCGCAGATCGAGCGCCTTCACGGCGGCCGGCGCGCCGGGGTGAAACACCTTGGTGACCGACACCAGCTCGATTTCGCCGCTGCGGAGGGTTGCGGACACCTGTGCTGCTCCGTCCACGGTCAATGGGAAGCCGCGCCGCGGCCGCGACGCCGCTGGATCAGCGCGATCGAGCCGAGCGAAACACCGATCACGACGAACGACACGATCGTCGTGACCGTGCCGACCGCGAACAGCGCCGGCGAAGTGACGTTGGTCGTCATCGCCCAGATTTCGAGCGGCAGCGTGTTCTCGCTGCCCGCCGTCAGCACGGTGCGCGCGAACTCGTCGTAGGACAGCGTGAAGCCGAACAGCCCGACGCCGATGATGCCCGGCAGCAGGATCGGCAGCGTGATCTCGCGGGTGCGCTGCCACGCGGTCGCGCCGAGATCGCGCGCGGCTTCCTCATAGGAGCGGTTGAAGCGGCCGATCACCGCGAACATCACGAGCAGGCCGAATGGCAATGTCCAGGTGAGCTGTGCGCCGAGGCCGGAGATGCGCCAGTCGGTCTCCAGCCCCAGCAACTGAAAGCCGAGCGAAACGCCGAGGCCCACGAAGATGCCGGGCATCACCAGGCTGGCGATCGCAAGATAGAACACCACGGCCGCACCGGGAAACCGCTTGCGAAAGCCGAGCCCGGCGGCGACGCAGATCACGACCGTCAAGACCGTCACGACCGCGGCGAGCAGAACCGAGCGCTGGAAACTGCCGGCGATGTCGCCGCTGCGCCCGGTCTCGACCAGTTCGCGAAACCACTGGGTCGAGAAGCCGTTCATCGGAAACGTCAGCCCGCCCTCCGGCCCCTGGAACGACAGGATGTAGATCACCGTCATCGGGCCGTACAGGAACAGCACGAACAGGGTGAAGACGGCCGCCAGGGCGTAGAAGCGTCCACGGCCGGCCGCCGGACACGGTGCGCTGCATGGGGCGGCCCTCCTGTTACGACGCAAGTTCCTTGCGCACGTCGACGACGCGCAGGATGCCGGCCACCATCAGCACGACGACGATCACGAGGATCACCGCGCTGGCCGCCGCCGGCGGATACTGCAGCTCCTGGATCTCGTTGGAGAGCGCCGAGACGACCGACGCGCTCTGCCCGCCGCTCATGACTTTCACGACGAAGAAGTCGCCCATCACCTGCGTGACGACGAAGATCGAGCCGAGCGCGATGCCGGATTTCGACAGCGGGATGATGATCTCCCGCATGACCGCCCAGCGCGACGCGCCCGCGTCCTTCGCCGCCTCGATCAGGCGCGTGTCGATGCGCGCCATCGAGTTGAAGATCGGCACCACCATGAACAGCGTGAACAGATGGAGGTACGCGACGACGACTGCGAAGTCGGAGAACAGCAGGAATTCGAGCGGGTGCGGCACGATGTGCGCGCCGACCAGGGCCTGGTTGAAGATGCCGTTGCGGCCGAGGAAGGGGATCCACGAGATCATGCGGATGATGTTCGATGTCCAGAACGGCACCGAGCAGAGCAGGAACAGCCCGATCTTCACCAGCAGGCTGCGCACGTGGAACACCAGGAAATGCGCGATCGTGAAGCCGATCAACAGCGTCAGCACCCAGACGATGGCGGCGAACTTGATCGAGCTCAGATAGAGCCGCAGCGTGACGTTGGAGCTGAACAGGTCCTGGTAGTTGTCGAGGATGAAGGTCGGCACGATCGTCATGTGATCGTAGTCGAAGAAGCTGGCGGCGATCACCACCAGCATCGGCAGGCCGAAGAACACGACCAGGATCACTGCCAGCGGCCCGACCTGGAGCCAGGAGGCGAGCGCAGGTGTCAACTTCATCGGCATGAGCCCGATCTTCGAGGAGGAAGGCGGCGGGGGCGCGCGCCCCCGCCACGGCTCAGGCGGACACGAACTCGTTCCACTTCTTGGTGAGGTACTTGTCCTCGTCCATCACGGTGTTCCAGACAGCGACCTTGCCCTCGCGGTCCCACAGCGAGCCGCCGTCGCGCACCGCGCCCTTCTTCTCCATGAGGTGTCCGTACGGGTCCATGATGTCGACCGCGGCCGGCTTGCCGTCGTACCAGTAGTCCCATTCCGCGGCGGTGAGGAATTTCTTCGCGGTTTCCGGCACCGGCGAGTAGTAGCCCTGCTTGGCGATGAAGCCGCCCTGCCAGCCGGCGTTGTACCAGTTCAGGTACTCCATCGCGCAGTCGAGCTTCAGCCCGGTCAGGTGTGCCATCGGCGTGATGCCGACGAACCAGCCGCGATAGCCTTCGTTCAGCGGCGCGAAATAGCAGTCGATGCCGCGCGCGCGCACCGCCGTGACGGCGGGCGACCACATCGACTGGATCACCACCTCGCCCGAGGCCATCAGGTTCACCGACTGGTCGAAGTTGCTCCAGAACGCGCGGAAATGCCCCTGCTTCTTCAGATCGATCAGCAGCTTCGTGGTCTTGTCGATCTCGGCCTTGGTCATGTTGCCCTTGTCGACGTACTTCATCTCGCCGGCGGCCTCGAGCGCCATCGCGACGTCCATGATGCCGACCGGCGCGTAGTCGACCAGCGCCGCCTTGCCCTTGTAGGTGGGGCTGACGAGGTCCTTCCAGCTCTTGATCTTGTCGCGCCCGCCGACGAGGTCCGGGCGGATGCCGAGCGTGTCGGCGTTGAACAGCGTCGGCACCATCGCGAGGTATTCCGTCGGCTCCGTCGCGAGTTTCTTGCCGGCCGCATCGGCAAAGAAGCCGCCCTTCAGCGGCGAGATGCCCTGCGAGGGCACCGGCCGGCCGTCCGGGAACTTGCCGGTCGTGAAGATCGGCACGGTCTTGTCCCACAGCTTGTATTCGCTGACCTTGACCGGACGCAGCACGCCCTTGCCGGCCAGGAAGACGGTCATCGAGCTGTCGACGTTGTTGATGTCGATGCTCTTCGGCTGGGTCAGCGAGCGGTTGAGCTGGGTGCCCGGATCGACCGCCTGCATCTCGATCTTGAAGCCGAGATCCTTGAACGCCTGGTCGCCGATTTCCTTGATCGCGGCATAGGATCCGCCGGCCTGCACCAGCGTGATGTCCTTGACGTTCTGCGCCCAGATCGTCGGGAACCCGGTCACCGCGCCCGAGCCGAGCGCGGCGCCTGCGCCGACCGCCGCCGTCTTCAGAAGCCCACGACGCGTCAACCCTGTCTGCGCGCCGTCTCGCGAACCTGCATCCGACATCCCCGATCTCCTTGTTGCATGCCCGCTGCTTGCGGGAAGCTGCGCTGCGGACGCTTGTCTCCGGACGCTCGACCGAAGCCGGGGTCCGCGCCCGGGCGCGTCATCTGGCGATGCTGCGGTGCAAACAGCGTACCGCCCAAACCGCAGGCGGACGCGGTGGCGACGAAAGGTTTAGAGTTGAACCTTGTCTGCTTAAAATACGGACATATTGCCCAGTCGGAGGCCAAAAGCGGCGTTTTTTTGCGCCCTGGCGACCGCGTCTGTCTATTTCGAAGCCACAATGGCCTGATCGGGTGCGGCTGGACATGCGCAATTGAGGGGTCTGATTGATTGAGAGGCAAATGCCTACGCTTGGCTCGTGTCGTGGGCCGGCCGGACCATGCCGGATTTGGCCGGTCAGTAGGTCCGGAAGATGCGCTCGATCTCGACTGGGTCGGTGCTGCGCGTCAGTGCCAGTGCCAGCAGGATCCTGGCCTTTTGCGGATTGAGGTTGTCGGCCGTCAGGATGCCGTTGCGGCGGAACCGCTCGCCGCGAAAGGTCCGGCCGCTGCCGGCGCGGGTCGACTGCACGACCACGACGCCGCTCGCGATCGCCTGTTCCAGCGCCGCGCTGTCGGCCGTGCCGGGAAACCCCGGCGCAAAGCCGGCCGACACGATGCCCTTCGCACCGGCCGCGACGAAGGCGCGCACGGCCGTGCCGTCCGACCCCGTATAAGCATAGGCAATGTCCACGCGCGGCAACCCGGCCAACTCGCGGATATCGAATTCAGTGTCGGGCGCGGCCGCGCGTTCGCCGCGCCGGTAGTAGGCGATGCGGTCCCCGTCGGCGTGGCCGAGCGCGCCGAAATCCGGGGTGCGGAACGTTTGCATCCGGTACGTCGAGGTCTTGGTCACGTCGCGCGCCGCCTGGATTTCGTCGTTGAGCAGCACCAGCACGCCGCGCCCGCGTGACTCCGGTGCCGCCGCCGTGCGCACGGCGTTCAGCAGGTTCATCCCCGCGTCGGAGGAGAGCGCGCTCGGCGGCCGCTGCGCGCCGACGACCACGATCGGCACCGCGACCTTCGCGGTCAGGTTCAGCGCCCACGCGGTTTCTTCGAGCGAGGCGGTGCCGTGCCCGATCACGATGCCGGCGAGGTCGGGGTGCTCGGCGACCACCTGGTCGCAGAGGCGGACGAGTTCGCGCCATTCCGGAAAATAGATGTCGAAGCTTGGCACATTGCGGAACCGGACCGGGATCACCTCGGCGACCTCGGCGAGTTCCGGAAAGCGCGCGACGATCTCGGCGGCATGCAGCCGCACATCGTTGGAGACGTAGTCCATGATGTCGAGGGCGTTGCGGCCGAGCGACGAGATCGTGCCGCCGGTGCCGATGAACGCGACCTTCGGTTTCATGCCGTCTCTCCTGCATCGGCGTGCCGCCGGTCGAAGTCCCAGACGCGCTCGAACCCCATCAGCCGGTTCATCGCGGCGAACGGGAACAGTTCAAGGCCCGCGCCGGCGCTGGACCCTTTGTCGCGCAGCACGCCGTAGGCCCGCGTGAGCGCCTGCGCGGCCGCGAGAAAACCGGTCGCCGGAAAGATCGCCATCCGGTAGCCGATCTGCTTCAGTGCGTCGCAGCCCAGCACCGGCGTCCGCCCGCCCTCGACCATGTTCGCGAGGCACGGCAGGTCGAAGCTGCCGCAGATGCGAGCCATCTCCGCCTCGCTTTCCGGACTTTCGACGAACAGCACGTCGGCGCCCGCGCGCGCATAGGCGTCGGCGCGGCGCAGCGCCTCGTCCAGTCCAAGCGCGGTGCGTGCGTCGGTGCGCGCGATGATCAGGAAGTCCGGGTTGCGGCGGGCCTCGCACGCCACCTGGATCTTGCGCACCATGTCGCCGACAGGAACGACCTCGCGGCCCGGCGTGTGGCCGCATTTCTTCGGAAAAATCTGGTCCTCGATCTGGATCGCCGCGGCGCCGGCCGCTTCGTAGCCGCGCACGGTGCGGTCGACGTTCAGCAGGCCCCCGAACCCGGTGTCGGCGTCCGCGACCAGCGGCGTCGTCGTGCCACCCGCGATCGTGGCGACCCGGCCGACCATCTCGGTGTAGGAGGCAAGCCCGGCGTCCGGCAGGCCAAGCGAGGACGCGACCGTGCCGTAGCCGGTCATGTAGAGCGCGCGGAACCCCATCGCGTCAGCGATCCGCGCCGAGATCATGTCGAAAACGCCCGGCGCGATCAGCAATTCGCCCGGCGCGAGCAGCGGCCGCAGGCTCATGCGTTGAACCCCCGCAGATAGTCGATCACCTCGGCCTCGGGCAGCACGTCGGCGTATTTTGCGCTCATGTCGAACAGGTTCGCCTCGTGCGGCGCCTCGGCGCGGTCGCCCACGCCCTCGCGTACCACGATCGGGATGAAGCCGTGGCTCATCGTGTCGACGCAGGTCGCGCGCACGCAGCCGCTGGTGGTGATGCCGGTCAGGATCACCGTGTCGATGCCCGAAGCGGTCAGCGTGGAGGCGAGCGAGGTGCCGAAGAACGCCGACGGATACTGCTTCGAGATCACCAGTTCGCCCGGCTGCGGCTCGATCCCAGGCGGCCACGCGCCGAGCGGGTTGCCCGCCGAGAAGCACTTCGTCGCCGGCGACTTGCGATAGAAGATGCCGCCATCGAGGGCGCCCGCCTGCACGACGACGTTGGTGAAGATGCGCGGGATGCCGCTGCGCCGCGCCGCCGCCAGCACCCGCAGCGCCGAGGCGAGCGCGGTCTGCACGCCTTCGCCCGCGAACAGCGGCGAGCCTTCGGTGTAGTACGCCATCACGAAGTCGATCAGCACCAAGGCCGGGCGGCGGCCGAAGCCGATCCGGTGATGAAAGCCGGCGCGCGCGTAGTTGGCGGCGAGGTCCTCGGTCATGCGGTATCCTTTGCGGTGGTCGGCGGCAAACGGATGGGCAAGATGCAGCAAGGATGCCAACGGGCCGATCGCGCGCGTCTGATGGCGGTGGTGGGAGATCGAACACTGTGAATCGCGGCGCGGCGTCGCCCGCGCAGAACGCCGAAAGTTCTTGACAACGTGTCTTATTTCGCCGTTCGAAGTTTCCGACTGGCGCCCATCGGCCCCCCGCGTCGAACGAATATTCGCTTGCAAACTCGATGTTTCGAACCGGATCGGATGCGGTGTCCCGAATTCGGGGTCGTTTCATAGGGCGGTCGACTCTGAACCGCGCTCAGCCTCGATAGGGGAGAGCGCCGCGCGCTCATTCTTGCTTGTCGAAGCGGCGACGGACGGCGAGCTGCTCGCGGCGTGCAAACGAATGGAACGTCAGCTGGGGAAGCGCGGACAGCCGCCGAATGACGAGACGAAGCGCGAGGTGGTGCTCACCAGCGGCAGTGAATGTCCGATTTGGGGATCGTTCGTTAAGTCGCCCTGGGGCCGGGTTGGGTCGACAGCGGTCATTCCGCGTGGGTGCTGCGGCGGGCGTGCTTCTGTCGCCACTGCTTTGCGGCAGTCCGTCCGACCGACCGGACAAACGGGTAATTTTCCCGGCGGAATTTTCGGGGCACCGCGCCGCAACCGAGATCGCCGCGTCCCGTCGCCTACCTGCCGCGCGGGGCCGTCGGCCGGCGCTAATCGGTGAAGAGGGACGGCGTAGGCCTCCCGCCCGGCAGCGTGCATGGGCCGAGGGCGCGGGCCTGCTCAGGCTGGTGAAGACGAGGGACAGCGGATGCGGGATGCGCGCCAGATTGCGGGGCCTGCGATCTGACGTGCTTGGCCGCCTTCTTGCCGCGGGCGGTTGCGATCCCGGCGACGCGGTTCCGGCAGGTCCGATGGACCGCTTCATGGTCCTTGTCGAGTTGCGGCCGGATGCTGGCAAAAGCACTGAGCGTCGCAGATTTGATCGGCCTCCAGTGGCAGGTCGGCAACCTGGCGATGCTCGCGAGCGTCAGATCGTCAGCCGGCAGCCGCCTGCAACCGCCCGCCCAGTAGGCGAGGCTCAGCAGCAGCGTGGCTTTGAACACCGGCGCCGGTGCTGCTGCCAGGGCGTCCGCGTGGCTGATCACCCACCATGGGAAGCGATATCTGTGCACGCGCTATCAGGTGCGATCCCGAGGCGCGGGAAGCAAGCCCCCCCTTCCTGGCACGTTCACGCGGTCGTCACCGCACTGCGACTGCGCGTGTTGGCAAGCCCTCAGCGAATCGCATCCCGTCGTGGCAGTCGTCGCGAGGAAACGGCTATGCGCGGCCGTTGACCGGCGCTATCGCCCACAGGGTGTCCGGTCGACCATGAAGCCCCACTGAAGCCCACTCCGAGATCTGGGCGTGCTCATTTGGTAAGACCGTGCGCAGGTGGCGCCAATGAGTCGAAATCGGGCGGCTCAGTGAACGAGGGCAAAGCCGACGCTGGCATGGGAGCCGTCGCTGGCGGCGCGGCGATCATTGCCGCTCGGGCCGGCGTCGCGAGGGGCGCCGATGCTGGAAGGCTCGCCGCGCCAGCGACGATGGCGGAGCGCAGAATCAGTGCGCCGGCGCCGATGCAGGCCGCGGCCAATCCCAGACCAGGCATCGTCCTGAGACCCAACGAGGGCCGGCCCACTGGCAACGGACTCACCGGCGTCATGGGATGCTGACTTGCCTGAGCCCGCTCCGGCAACTCGATGGCCAGTGGCGCCTGCAAGGCGGCAGCGCGCTCCTTGGGCTCGCCGACGTCGAGCCGCTCGCCGCAGCCGGCAATCTCGTGCCCGGGCGGCGCCGTTGGTTGCGGGACCGCGGCAACATCGGGCAGCCCGCCCTCCCTTTCCGGCCCCGTCGAAGCAGCGATGCCGTCCGGATCGACCGGCGCATGACCAAGCATCATGAGTTCGGTCCCGGCGACGTGGTCCATCAGCTTGCCCACCAGCTCTGGTGGACCGGCGAAGACGCATTGGAGCATGCCAGTGCCGGCGAACCTCGCCAGCGTCGCACCGCTCAGCCGCTCCGCATTGTCGACGAATGCCGTGCCGTGCTCGCCGGTCTCGACCAGCAGCGCAGAGGGCTGTCCCGGCTCGGTGGCGATCCGCATGGTCGCCGTCGCCTCTGCGGCGAGCGCGCGCTCGGCGTCGCGTAACACCGCCGTCTTGTCGAACCCTGCCGGATCAACCACCGCGACCCATTGGCGCCCGGCGGCCAAGGCGGCCAACACCCGCGCCCGGGCATCGCGCGCATGGCATTGCGCAGACCTGTCGGTGTCCGGCAACGCCATCGACGGCGGACGCAAATCGAATAGGGAAAGCGCTTCGGTCACGCTTCGGCTGGTCCAGGTTTCGCGAAGATATCAACAACATTATTCCTCCGTCGTGCTGGACCGGGAGCAACTCCGCGCGAATTGGCAAGGATTTGAGCGCGGCGTTGCTCAGTCCGCGTGATTTGCTGTGGATCAGCGTCACCTCGTGACCCCTTGTGCTGCAAGTACCAGTCGCTCGAGGTGCCGATCGGCGTCAGGACCCCACGCCGATCCACACGCAAGATCAATCACTTGTGGTGCCGATCGGCATCGGGACCCCATGCCGATCCACAGTCCGGCGAGCTGCGGTGTGCGGGCCCTACAGGTACTTGACCGGAGGCGGAGTCCGGCTCCGGAGCCAATTCGCACATGGTAAGACGGAGAAACCCTCTGACATCACACGACCATGTGCCGGATACGGTGCCGCACCCGATGGACCCTGCCGTTGGACGGCTCCAGGTCCAGATCACTGCAGCTCACGAGCGTGTCACCATGTGACGGATCGGCGCAGCTACGCAGCGGGGGAGTCCTCGGCAGCGCCGCGGGCCGTTAGCAGAGCACGCAGGGTGCGGATCACCGGAAACACCTCCTGGTTGCGGTCTTCGCCCTGCAGGTCGTGCGCCGCCTGCTCCAGTTCCACGATGCCGCGATCTTCCCGGAAGATGCGTTCCGTGAACAGCACCAGCAGCGGCCAGGCAATGTCCAGGATAGCGGGGATTTTCGGGCGCTTGATCGACAGCAGGCCAAACGTGCGGTTGGTGCGCTGCGCCCGGTCGAGCGGCACATACGCGATCCAGAGATCCATGACCGGCACATCGTCGTCGGTACGGATGCGCAGCGTCTGATACGGATACTCGGTTCGGATCGTCATCACGTCCCGCTCGGCGTGGTGGCTGTCGGCGCTGCGGCGCTGGCCGAAAATCGCCGCCTCGCCGAGCGGCTGCCTGCCGCCGGTGCGGGCGAAACTGTATTTCGCTTCCACCCAGTCCTCGCCGCGATCCTGGCCGAGCAAGCGCGGCCGCATCTGGCCCATGATCCGGCGGTGCAGGAACTGATGGTTCATGTCCATCAGGTTCTCGTGCATGAAACTGTAGTGGCAGGCGATCTCGCGGCCGAACCGGCGGGTCTTGTAACGGCGATCCGCCGCCGCTGCCATGGCCGGCGGCGGCACCTGGACCGCCCGCGCCACATTGCCCGGGAACACCAGGATCAGTGCGCCGGTGTCGCGGCAAGGATAGGACCGGACGCCGTTCGGCAGCTTGCCCTTGCCCAGGTAGGGTACGTCGACGCACCGCCCGGAGCCGTCATAGCTCCATCCGTGATAACAACAGCGGATGGTCGCCCCCTGCACCACGCCCTTGCTTAGCGGAACCTGGCGGTGGGCGCAGCGATCCTCCAGCGCGAACACCGCACCGTCCTTTCCGCGCACCAGCACGATCGGCTCGCCGGCGAAGCGTACAGGGAGCGCCCTGCCGCGTTTCAATTCGCGCGACCACGCAACGGGATACCAGTAATCCGGGTGCACGCCAACGCGGCGCAGGTCGCGCCCTGGCGGAGCGGCGTCCGGCGCGTCGGCAATGTGGTCCGGCGTCAACAGGATCTGGTCCATCGTTGCAGCTTTCGTGGCTCGCGTCAGTGGGACGGCGGCATCCTACAATCGATTGAGGCCGCTGTGCCGAACCCTAAGCCGGACGAGCCGGAACCAATAGGTCTGTTGTAGGTTCCCCGCTGGGAGTGTCATCCTCGGGGGGGCGGCATGAGCCGGTCTCTGACGGAGCGCTATGATGATCGCATAGCCGGGGTGCTGTCCTGCTACGACCGGGTGGTGATCACGGGCACCGTGCCGGTGATCTGCTACGCGGAGGGCATGACGCGGTTTCTCTATGGTCAGGGTATCCGCATCTTCGATTATCCGAAATTCGCGATGACTCTGCGGGACCAGGTACGGGATGGCGCGGCATCGCTGGCGACTGCGGCCGGGGTGACGATCGAGCACATCGCCAAGAGCCATATCCGCAAGGAAGACGTGGTTGCGCGGGTGCTGGAGCAACGCGGCGATCACCCCGGCCTGGTGCACATCATCTCGGCCATGGAAGCCTGCGACAGCTATCGGCCCTGGCACGACAAGACGACCGGCAAGACCTTCGTGCGGCCGGATAGCGGCAAATGCCTGCACTACTACTTCTACTTCATGGATGCGGCGCTGGGGCTGATCTATCTGCGGGTTCCGACATGGGCGCCGTTCCGCCTGCAATTCTACTGCAACGGTCACAACTGGTTGGCGCGGCAGCTGGCGGCGGAGGGCATCGGCTACACCATGGCCGACAATGCCTTCGTGCGGATCGATGACTGGCAGCGCGCCCAGGACCTGGCCGACGCCCTCTCGCCTGACCAGTTGCACCGCATCCTCGATAAATATGCCCAACAGTGCTGCCCGGTGTCCGAAGTGTTCGGGCAGTCCTACCATTGGAGCCTGATGCAGGTGGAGTACGCTACCGACCTGGCGTTCCGCTCCGCCGCGACGCTGGGGCCACTCTACGACCAACTGATCCGGCAAACCGTGCTGAGCGTGAAGGCCGAGCAGGTTGCTAACTTCCTCGGCCGTCACATCACGGCGCAACTGGCCCAGGAGATCGGCTCGCAGTTCTCGACCCGGATCGAGGGGACGTGCGTGAAGCACCGCTTCGGCAAGTGCTCGATCAAGATGTACGACAAGTGCGGCATCGTGCTGCGCATCGAGACCACGGCCAACGATGTGTCGTTTTTCAAGCACCACCGCAAGGTGGAACACCGTGAAGGGCCAGCCACCCGCGAACTGGCTCCCGTCAAGAAGACCATCTACAGCCTGATCGACCTGCGCGAGATTCTGCTCGGCTGCAACCGGCGCTATCTCGCCCATCTGTCCGCCCTGGACGACTTCTCCGCGGGTATTCGCGCCCTCGACCGGCTGACCAAGCCACGCAAGGTCGAGGAGAAGACGGTGAAGGGCATCAACTTCTTCGACCCCGGGGACAGCGCACTGTTGCACGCCCTGCAAAATCCACGGGTCAACATTGCCGGTGTCCGACGGGCTGACCTTCTCCCGGACCTGGACATGTTCTCGCCAAGCCGGCTGTCGCGGCAACTGCGCCGCTTGCTGGACATCGGCGTGATCAAGCGGGTCGCCGGAACATACCGCTACTATCTGACCAAGGCCGGACGGGCTGCTATCGCCGCAGCCGAACACCTCACCGCCGCCACCATCATTCCGGCATTGATCTGATGGGATTTTTTATGCAGGAAGTGTCAACAGTCAGGCGATAAGAGACTAA
>CAVOOS010000027.1:0-28672 GCA_963697635.1 uncultured Solirubrobacterales bacterium
TGCGAGTGCCGAGAGCATCCCGATCTACGCCACGTTCCTCCGCAATACGCTGATTTATACAGATAACACACCCAAGCATTCGGCTTCTATCGGAGGGCAGGAATCGGTTTTTGAACGATGACAGATCCTGAAACTACAGGCCGCGATCACACCGGTCGATCGTTCGCTCTGCCGCCACTGAACGAGCCCGGCGACCTCGTGGCGGCGTTGGCGGCAGTGGCCGGCTCGATGGCGGCTGGCGAAATCACCCACCGACGAAGCGCACTCTGCGACCGCAGTTCTGGAAACCTGGCGCAAGGCCGTTGAGACGACGGAGATCGTGCAGCGGCTGACTGCGTTGGAACCGGCGGGCCGAGAGAAGGCAGCATGAGAAACGTCCTCGACCGGCGGATCGAACGCCTCGAGAACCTGCCGGAGGCGCGGCCATGCGCTGACTTCGCCGAGCAACTTCGTGCCGCGCGAGAGCACTGGCGGGACGACCCCGAAGGCGCCCGGCGCGCCACCGAAGAGCGGCGGCGCCGCTTCCTGGCCGAGTGCGCGCAAGCGGCAGCGGAGGAGCGTGCATTGTCGGCTCAGCAGGTGCATCTCAGAGGCGCATTCTTGAGGATGGAGGCCGCCGAGTGACGTTGCGCTCGCGGCTGGAACGCCTGGAGCCTCGGCGTGCGCCATCGTGGGGCGACCTTTCGGATGAAGAACTACGCGCGCGATTGGTCTGTCTTCATCGCAAGCGGCTGGATGATCCCACCCTGCCGGCCGAAGCGCGTGCTGACCTGATCGACGAAATTGCTGATCTTGAGACCGGGCGCTTTCAGTGCGACCCGGGACGAGGCGCGCCTATCCGGGCCTATCTGCGGGCCAGGGTGTAGTGCTGGGCGGCACCGTCCGTGAACTGCTCCGGCAAGTGAGCGTCGGCGCCGGGTGGCAGCATGGCGCAATCGGCCGTTCCAGCCTGCCTGTGGTTGCTCCGATTGAGATCGTTGGACTTCAGCCGTCCGAGCTGAAAGCTCTGCCGGTGACGCTGCTCGGCGAAGTGGCCGAGTTCAAGCGGATGGTGGCTGAACAGCGCGATGAGATCGCGCGGCTGAGTGGGCTGAAGGTCCTGCCAGCGATCAAGCCGAGTGGCATCGACAAGGGCGCCGACGCCAGGCCCGGCGGCAAGCGACCGAAACGGTACGGCCGCGGCAAGGCGACGCCGCTGCCCGCCAGCGTGGGCAGGAATGTCGGCCCTGAGTCGCGCCGCTTCGTGCTGATGCAGCACCACCAGGGGCAAGTCACGATTGTGCGGCTGGTGAGCTTGCTGCGGGCGATTGGCATCAGCATCTCCAAGCGGGAGGTGACGCGCCTGCCGATCGGCGGCCTGGACAGCCTGTCCAGCGCCATGCCAGCTTCGCGGCCGGCGGCCTTCAGGTCGGCCGGGAGGAGACCAAGGGATGGCCGAAGCGCCGCTCAGTGCCGCATCGGCGCGCAAGACGGCGCTGGTGATCGGGGGTGTGGGCGTGATCGGCCGCAACCTCGTCAATCACCTGTCCACGCTGCCGGACTGGGACATCGTCGCGGTGTCGCGCCGCGCGCCGGATTTTGTTTCCCGCGCTCGCTTCATTTCCGTCGACCTGCACGACGCGGCCCAGGCGCGCGAGCGACTTGGTCGGCTGACCGACATCACGCACGTCTTCTACGCCGCTTTGGACGGCGACATGGCCGCCACCAACACCCGGCGCAACCTCGCATTGCTCGCCAACGCGGTCGATGCGGTCGAGCCGATCGCGCACGGTTTGCAACGCATCGTGCTGATGGAAGGCGGTAAGGCGTATGGTCGGCACATCCGCGGCTTCAAGACGCCCGCCAAGGAAACCGACCCCCGGCACATGCCGCCCAATTTCTACTACGATCAGGAGGATTATCTGCGCGCGTTGCAGGTCGGCAAGGCGTGGACCTGGTCGGCGCTGCGCCCGGAATCGGTGCTCGGCTTCTCCGTCGGCAATCCGCTGAACCTGATCAACGTGATCGCCGTCTATGCGGCGATTTCCAAGGAACTCGGCCTGCCGCTGGTGTATCCGGGCAGCCCGCTTGCCTATCACACGCTGATGCAGGCGACCGATTCCGACCTGCTGGCGCGCGCGCAATGCTGGGTCGCGACCGCGCCGAACGCCGCGAACGAGGCGTTCAACGTCACCAACGGCGACGTGTTCCGGTTCGAGCAGGTGTGGCCGCGTTTCGCCGAATTCTTCGGCATGCAGACCGGCCATCCGCTGCACATCTCGCTCGCCGAGTTCATGGCCGACAAGGCGCCGGTGTGGGACCGCGTCGTCGCCCGCCACGGTCTGCGCCCGCAAGCCTACGCCGATCTTGCCAACTGGGGATTCGGCGACTTCACGTTCCACACCGACTGGGACCTCATCCTGTCGGACGGCAAGCGTCTGCGCGCCGGCTTCACGGAGACGCTGGACACCGAGGAGCGGTTCCTGGAACTGTTCCAGCAACTGCGCGACGAGAATATCATTCCCCGTGGCTAGGCACGCTAGCCAAACAGTGCGGGGATCAGGGAAGGAGGAGACGGCCATGCGCCTCGGCCTGTTCATGATGCCGCTGCACGACCCGGCACGCGACTATCTGTCGGTGCTGAAGGAAGATCGCGAGGCGATCCTGCTGGCCGACCGGCTCGGCTACGATGAAGCCTGGGTCGGCGAGCACTATTCGTGCAAGACGGAACCGATCCCGGATCCGCTGCAGTTCATGGCAACGCTGATCCCGCTCACAAAGCACATCGTCTTTGCGACCGGCGTGATCAACCTGCCGCAGCACAATCCCGCGCAGGTCGCCGGCAACGTCGCGCTGTTCGACCATCTCGCCGAAGGCCGCTACATCATGGGCGTCGGCCCCGGCGGGCTCGGCTCGGACTTCGAGCTGTTCGAGACGTTCGAGAAGAACCGCGCGGAGATGATGGTTGAATCGGTGCGGATGATCCATGAGATCTGGCGCTCCGACCCGCCATACCGCATCCACGGCAAGTACTGGAACGTCGTCGTCGACAAGCAGGTGCAGGCGCGCATCGGCGTCGGGCCGATGCTGAAGCCTTACCAGAAGCCCTATCCGCTGCTGGCGGTCTCGGCGATGAGCCCGGCGTCCTCGACCGCAAGGCTCGCGGGCGAACAAGGCTGGGGTCTGGTGTCCGCCAATTTTACGCCGAGCAATCAGGTCCTGACCCACTGGCAAGCCTACGCCGAGGGCGCGGCGGGCGCCGGCAAGCGCCCCGATCGCGCGCTCTGGCGTGTCGCCCGCAGCATCGTCTGCACCGAGACCGATCAGGAAGCGGCCGACTACCTCGCCGACGAGAAGTGCAGCCCCGGCTGGTATTACGAATACCTGCGGGACAACCTCGCGACTTACAAGATGACCAAGATCTTCAAGCCCGACCAAAGCATGTCGGACGCCGAACTGACAGTGCCGAAGATGCTGGAGATGATGGTCATTTCCGGCAGCCCCCGGCGCGTGCTCGACAAGCTGGTGGCGCTGGTGGACGAGATCGGCTGGTTCGGCACGCTGCTCGTCACCCACAAGGACTGGGACAAGCCGGACCTGCACCGCGGCTCGATGCGCCTGATCGCGGAACAGGTGATGCCGCGCCTCGGCCAGCACATGGCCACCAAACAGGCGGCCGACTGACCGGGCTGGAGCCGGCCGATGCCCACCGTCGGCCAGGTCCTGGTCGATACGCTTGTCGCGAATGGCATTGACCGCGTTTTCGTCGTGCCCGGCGAAAGCTATCTCGGGCTGCTGGACGCGCTGCACGACCGGGCCGACATCGATACCGTGGTCTGTCGCCACGAGGCGGGCGCTGGCTTCATGGCGCTGGCTGACGCCCGCCTCACCGGTCGCCCTGGCATCGCCTGCGTCAGTCGCGGCCCCGGCGCGAGCAACGCTGCGATCGCAGTGCACACCGCCCAGCAGGACGGCGTGCCATTCCTGCTGCTGGTCGGCCAGGTGGCGGCGGCTGACCTGCGGCGCGATGCGTTCCAGGAAATCGATTTTTCGCGGATGTTCGGCGGCATCGCGAAATGGACCGCCGAAGTCAGCCACCCTGCCCGTATCAGCGAAGTGCTGTTGCGCGCGCTCAAGGTCGCACAGTCGGGGCTTCCGGGACCCGTGGTGCTGTCGCTCCCAGAAGACGTGCTGACCGCGGCGACCGATGCGGAACCGGTCGCGCCGCAGGCGTTGCCGCGCGCGGCTCCGCACCGATCCGACGTCGAGCGCTTGCGCGACTGGCTCGACGAGGCCGACCGGCCGCTGGTCATTGCCGGCAGCGGCCTGGAACGTCCCGGCGGCCGCGAGGCGCTGCGACGGGTCGTGGAGGCATGGAACCTGCCGATCGCGGTTTCGTTCCGCCGGCAGGACCTGTTTCCCAACGCGCATCCGCTCTATGTCGGCGACCTCGGCCTCGCCAATCCGGCGGCGCAGTTGGCGCTGCTCCAGGATGCGGACCTGCTGCTGGTGCTCGGTGCGCGGCTGAGCGACATCACCACGCAGGGCTACACGTTTCCCCATCTGGTGCGCCCGCAGATGTGGCTGGTGCACGTCCATGCCGACCCAGCCGTCATCGGCCTGCATTTTGCCGCCGACCTCGCCATTGCGTGCGATCCGACGGATCTGCTGGAAGCCCTCGCCCCGCCGCGCCGGCCGCCGCCGCCCACCCGCGCGCAGTGGCTCCGGCAACTCGCCGAACAGCGGCAGGCCATCGCAGCCCCGCGCCGGTTCGACGCATCCGATGGAGTGCCGTTCGAAGCGGTGGTGCGGCGCGTCGGCCGCTGGTTGCCGCCGGATGCGATCGTGACCGTGGATGCCGGCTCGTTCGGTGCGCCGGTCTACCGCATCGTGCCGTTCGCGCCGCCGCAGCGGCTGCTGGCGCCGATTTCGGGTGCGATGGGGTTTGGCGTGCCCGCAGCCGTCGCGGCGGCGCTGCGCGAACCTCGCCGGCCGGTCATTTGCTTTGTCGGCGACGGTGGCTTTCTGATGACCGGCAATGAACTTGCCGTGGCACAGGAACGCGGGGTGCCGCTGAAGGTGATCGTGTCTGAGAACCGGCTGTACGGCTCGATCTGGGTCCATCAGCAGCGACTGTATCCCGGGCGTACCACCGGCACGCACTTCGCCAACCCCGACCTTGGACTGATCGGCCAGGCGTTCGGCTTTCCGGTGCTGCGGGTGCGCTCGACCGACGATCTGCCGGCGCTCGTCGACACGCTGGCGGCGCCCGGACCGGCTTTCGTCGTCGTCGAAACCAGCGTGCAGGCGATCGCGCCCGCCACCGGTCAGGTCGAATAGTTTGTGAACGCGACGATCGAGGTGCGTGTGTCGGGATCCGTGCGCAATTCGACCGGCACCGGCAGGCCGCGCCATCGTCGAGAGTCATCACGGCCGCCACGGCGGCATTACGGAACGATGGTCAAGGAGCCACCTCTAAATTCATTATCCCCGTGTCGCGGAGGCTGCGTCTGACGCACCGAATTTCGACGTTATTCGGTCCCTAGTCGGACGATCGACCACGCTGGCTGCCTGATATCGCGGGCCGCGAAAGCATGCGTTCCCTTCGGCGTTCGTGGCGAAATGCCCTGGACAACGTCATGCCCGAAGGTAGAGTGGCCGACGGCAGCGAAGCACGTCCTTGCATGATGCGCGGTCTTGGCGATCGCGTCGGCTGCGCAGTTTCGGCTTAACGCATCGACATTGGAGGCGCGCGTGAATCGCAGGGATGTCCTGAAGAGCGTTGCCGCGGCGGGCGCGGCGGCGCTGGCCGGTCCGGCAAAGGCGGCGACAGCGATCTCGCCGATTTCGAAGAAGACCGGCAAGCCGTACCAGATCGCCTTCAGCCATCCCGTGTCGGAGGCCCCGGTGGTGACAGCGGTGCGGCGCTTCTCCGCCGCGCGGGCGAAGGAGCTGGGCGTGACGGTGCTGAACGACAACACCAAGAGCGGACAGCTGGAACACCAGGTCGCGACCATCGAGACCTGGATCACCGAAGGCGTCGATGCGATCTGCGTGTTTCCGTTGTCGCCGTCGTCGCTGGTCGGCTTGCAGCAGAGGGCGCAGCAGAAGGGCATCATCTGGACGACGTACGCACTGCCGATGGCCGGGCAGGACGGGGCGCTCGCCTGGGACAACAAGCTGTGCGGGCAACTCGTCGGCGAGCACTGCGCGAAATGGATCGCCGCCAACAAGCCGGATTCCGAGGCGCTGGTGCTGACGCTGCGGGCGCTGCCCGGCGTCTCGGGCCGCACCGACGAGCCGATCCGGATCATCAATGGCCTGCCGAAAGCCAAAGTCGTTGCCACCCAGGATGCCGCTGACCCTGCCAAGGGGCTGCAGGTCACCGAGGACGTGCTGCAGTCCCATCCCAACCTGAACGTAGTGATCGGCATCAACGACGACGGTGCGCTGGGCGCGCTGCGGGCGTTCACCAATGCCGGCAAGGACCCCTCGAAGGTCTACATCGCCGGCGAGGACGGCAACCTCGAAGCGCTCGTCAAGATCAAGGAGCGCGGCGCCTACAAGGCCTCCGCGGCGCTTTCGATCGCCGACGTCGGGCGTGGCGTGATCGACCTGAACTTCGGCCTGCTGACGGGCACCGGTGGGAATTTCGTCAACATCCCTGCAGCACTCGCCAGTCTCGACGACGAGCCTGCGCTGGATGCGCTGATCGCGCAGTGGCACACCTGACGAACGTTTTGCCCGCAGGCAGAGGTGACTGGCATTCCGGACGGCATCCCCGCGATCGCGATCGAGGTCAGGGGGCTACGCAAAGGCTTCGGCGGCGTCGACGTCCTGAAAGGCGTCGACCTCGCGGTCCAGCCGGGCTCGGTGCATGCGCTGCTCGGGGCCAACGGCGCCGGCAAGTCGACGCTGATCGGCTGCCTTAGCGGCGCACACCAGCCGGACGGCGGCGACATCGTCGTCGCCGGCGCGCATCATCGCAGCTTTACGCCGCTCGAAGCCTTCGCCGCCGGCATCGCCGTGATCTATCAGCATTTAAGCGTGATCGACGTGCTCTCGGTGTCCGACAACGTGTTTCTCGGGAGCGAGCTGCGCCGCCGCGGCATGATCGACAGGGCACGGCAGCACGCCATCACGCGCGAGCTGCTGGCGCAGTTCGACGTACGGATCGACCCTGCAACGCCGGTCGGAGACCTGTCGATCGGCGAGCAGCAGCTTGTCGAGATCGTCAAGGCGCTGCGGCACCGGCCGCGCGTGCTGATCCTCGACGAGCCCACCGCGGCGCTCGGGGAGGCCGATATCACCCGGCTCTGCGCGCAGGTCCGCCAGCTCGCCGCGGGCGGGATCGCGGTGATCTATGTCACGCATCATCTGCCGGAGCTGTTCCGCGTCGCCGATCATGTGACGGTGCTGCGCGATGGCCAGGTGGTGATGTCGGACGCGATCGCCGCACTCGACATCGCCCGCATCGCCGCGGCGATCGCCCCCGGCGGCGGCAGCGTGCGGCGCCAGGCATTGGCCGGCGGCGCCGGCACCGAACTGCTTCGTCTGCGCGACTTTGCCGTGGGCGGCACCGGCCCGGTCGACCTCGATGTCAACGCCGGCGAAATCATCGGCGTGTTCGGGCTGCTCGGCTCCGGCCGCACCACGTTCCTGGAGGGGCTGTACGGCGCGCGCGGGCCGACGCGCGGCGAGGTCATGCTGCGCGGCGTCAGGCACGTCCCGTCCAGTCCGGGGGCGTCGATCCGTACGGGCGTTTCGCTGGTCCCCTCCGACCGCACGCGGCAGAGCGTCTTTCCGGCGCTCTCGTCGTCCGACAATCTGGTGGTGCCGCATGTCGCGTCCCTGGCAAGCCGCGGCTTCCGCCGGATCGTCGGCGAGCTGGCCGAGTTCAGCTGGATCGCGGAGCGGCTGCGGATCAATCCCGCACGCCCGGGCATCCCGATCTCCACGCTGTCCGGCGGCAATGCCCAGAAAGTCGTCGTTGGGCGCTGGCTGGCGCGCTGCGCCGACGCGGTGCTGCTGCTGCTCGACGAGCCGACGCAGGGCATCGATATCGGGGCGCGCGCCGATCTGTATCGCCTGCTGCGCGAATTCGTTCGCGATTCCGGCCGTGCCGTGCTGTTCGCGTCGTCCGATGTCGAGGAGGTCATTGCTTTGGCAGACCGATATCTGGTGCTGCATCGCAGCCGCGTGGTGGCGCAGGGGGCGGTCAATGACAACGAGGCCGAGCTGATCGCCTTCGCCCACGGCGGGCATGCGCACGCCGATGTCTGAAGGCACCGTCGCCGCGGGCCTGCCGCGCCGGGGGCTGCTGGTGGGCGGCATCGTCGAGGCGGTGCGCAAACACGCGCTGCTGTTCGGGGCGATCGCGCTGATGCTCGCCTTCACGCTCGCGACCGATTCGTTCCTGACGATCGACAACCTGCGCAACGTCGCCGTGCAGAGCTCGATCATCCTCGTCGTCGGGGTGCCGAGCGCGCTTCTTGTCATCGCCGGGTACGTGGATTTGTCGGTCGGATCGAGCCTTGCCGTTGCGGCAGTTGCGACCGGGCTGATCGCCAACATGGTCGGCGCGTTGCCGGGCATCGCGCTGGGGCTGGCGTGCGGTGCGGTGGCCGGCGCGATCAACGGCTACATCGTCGCGGTCCGCGGATTCTCGCCGATCATCGCGACCCTCGGCATGCTGACGCTGCTGCGCGGCGTGGCCCTGGTACTCGGCCCCAACCCGATCTATGACTTCCCGGACCTGATGGTGCAGATCGGGCGTGGGCGCCTGCTAGGCGTTCCGTACCTGCTGATCATCGCGCTGGCGGTGGTGGCGGCCGGGATCATCGTGCTGGCCCGCCTGCCGGTCGGGCGGCATATCTACGCCATGGGGGTGAACTCCCGCGCGGCCTATCTTTCCGGTGTCCGCATCCGCACGATCGGGTTCTGCCTGTACCTCGCGACCGGCCTGGCGGCAGGGCTTGCCGGCGTGATGCAGGCGTCGCGGCTCGATAGTGCCCCATCCGAAAGCCTCGGAGTGGGGTTCGAGCTGACCGCGCTCACGGCCATCCTGCTGGGTGGCGTCTCGTTCTCCGGCGGACGCGGCAACGTGTTCGGCGTCGTGCTCGGGATTTGGTTCCTCGGCATTCTGCAGAACGGCCTGACCCTGCTCAACGTGCTGGTGTCATGGACTTCGATCGTGACCGGTGCGGTGCTCGTGGGCGCGGCCGCGCTCGATCGGATCAGCCAGAGGCGCCGCGGGCACGGCTGACGCGTCGGCAGGAACGCGCATCGGATGAAACTCGCGGCCGGTGCCGCACGACGCTGAAAGGCGCACAGGATGATCTACGACGTGATCGTTGTCGGCGCCGGCGCGGCGGGCGCCGTGCTGGCGAGCCGGCTGAGCGAGGATTCCCACCGGCAGGTGCTGCTGCTGGAGGCCGGACCCGATTACCGCAGCGCCGAGCAGCCGCCGGAGATGGCGAGCCCCAACCCGTTCAACCTGCTGCTGCCGGCGGAATTGCAGGAGCGGTTCCTCTATCCCGACCTGATGGCGCGGCGCAGCGCCCGGCAGCAGCCGCGGCTCTATTGGCGCGGCCGGGGCGTCGGCGGCAGCACCGCCGTCAACGGCCAGATCGCCATCCGCGGCGTGCTCGACGCCTTCGACGAGTGGGCGGAGATCGGCTGCGAAGGCTGGTCGGCGCGCGACGTGCTGCCGTATTTCAACCGGCTGGAAAGCGACGGCGATGCCGGCGACGCCGACTATCACGGCAAGGCTGGTCCGATCCCGATCTATCGGGCGCCGGTCGCCACCTGGGGCCATGTCGATCTGGCGCTGCGCGCGGCCGCGCTCGGCCTCGGCTATCCCTGGTGCGACGACCTCAATGCCCCGGACGCCGACGGCGTCTGTGCCTATGCGATCAACTCGCAGGGGTTCCGGCGGGTCTCGACCAACGACGCGTATCTGGAGCCCGCGCGCGGCCGCGCCAACCTGACCATCGTCGGCAGCGCGCAGGTCGATCGCGTGCTGATCGAGCAGGCTCGCGCGACCGGCGTCGCCGTGCTGATGCCGGACGGCGCGCGCACGTTCGAGGGCCGCGAGATCATCCTGTCGGCCGGCGCGATCCACAGCCCGGCGATCCTGCAGCGATCGGGCGTCGGGCCGGCCGCGCTGCTGGCATCGCTGGGCATCGCGCAGGTCGCGGACCTGCCGGTCGGGCGCGGCTTCTTCGACCATCCGTTCATCCGCCTGGAGCTCAAGCTCAAGCCCGAGTTCCGCGCGACCGACCGGGATGCGCGGCACACCAACTGCTGCGTCAAATACAGTTCGGGTTTTCCGGGCGCCGCCGGTCGCGACATGCTGCTGGTGTCGATCAACCACGGCGGCGTCGGCGTGCAGCAGGACATGGCGCAGTTCGGCGAGGCCGGCCTGCACGCCATGCTGTTCGAATTGCGCAGCCGCGGGCACGTTGCCATCGTCTCGGCCGACCCGCGCGTGCAGCCGGAGATCGAGGAGAACATGCTCAGCGATCCGCTCGATCTGGCGCGCCTGCGCGACGGCGCCCGGCGGCTCGGCGCGATCGCGCAGCACGCGGCGGTGCAGTCGATCTGCTCGGACATCCAGCTCGGCAACACCGGCCGGCCGCTCGCCGACCTGCTGGCGGCGAGCGATGACGAGGTGGACGACTGGATGCTGGCGGATTGCAACGATTTGCAGCATGGCGCCGGCGGCTGCTGCATGGGCCTTGCCGACGTCAACACCGGCCGCAGCGTGGTCGACCCGCAGTGCCGGGTGCGCGGGATTGCGGCGCTGCGCGTGATCGATGCGTCCGTGATGCCGTTGGACTGCAAGGCCAACACCAACCTGACCACCATCATGATCGGTGAGGCGATGGCCGACCGGATTCGTGGTGAACTGGGTATGTAAGAATTCCGGTAATGCCGCTGATTGTTGGCACTCGACCGTCCTCACTCTCGGCCAAGCTTCCCGCAAACAGGCCGAAGATTTGCCCACGGCAATACCGGGCGACTTTTGATTACGCCCGAGCGGCCCGGCGAATGACGGCTTGGGAGCTTGAGACTCACGTTGCAGCCTTCAAAGCCCGCCACAGTGCTGTGCGGCCGGCCCGGAGCGTAACGGCTACCGAGCGCGGGCTCTCTCCCCCCTCGATCAGGCTACGCGCATGTGCCACCTGGGCAGCGGTCAGAACCTTCCACATCGCATCGGGCTGACGCGCCTGATGCCGCATGGCTCCCGGCTTTCGCCGGGATGACGACGAATCCCCGGCCATTCGAGAGCATGGCTGATGACGAGCGGGCGCGGTAGAGTCGGTTTTTGTATCCAAACATCCGCATGTCCGGCAAGGAGAAACCCGGCGCGTCGTCACCAGTGTTGCCGCCACAGTCGCGCACGATCAACCATCGCCGACGTCATCGCTGCACGCCGCCGCCCGAACGCTTACCATCTGTGGGCTTGCTCCGAGCTGAGGTCCGCCAACGCAACTGGGGCAGCGGCGCCGACATTGGATGATGTCGGCAATATCCTCGGCCGTATAGAAGGTGGACGACAGCGCGGGGGCCAGACACTGGCCAACATTCAAGCCAAGCAAAATCGGCCTGGTTGGCCAACGGATAGGCGGCGGCGTTCAGGCACCCGTCAAAGGCTCGGGCGATCAGCTTGTGGCCCACCCACTGGCAGGGTGGAAATCGTCGGTTCGGCTGACCGCCAGCTTGCGGCCACCGACGCCCGGGGCCGTCCTGCAACCGCTTTCATTGCGTATATGGAACGAAATGGGCGTGCGGAAGCGGCCGGGCCAAAAACCCGATTTTTCGGAGGTCGCCGCGGTGGGGCGGTAGCGCCTGGCCGCTTGCCGTCCGGTCGGGCGCGGCGCCTGACCGGGCCGGGGTGGGCGGTTGGGGGAAGCGTTCCGGCGGGGGTTTGCCGACCCGACCCCGGCGGCTCACCGGCCTCGGGGGCTGGGCGTTCTTGCCGTGTCGGTTCTGGCCGCGTCGGTTCTGGCCGCGTCGGTTCTTGCCGGGGGGGCGAATGGTCCCTCGATGGTCCTGGCCGAACCGGGGTGTTGTGTTGCCGCTTCGGGGGGAAGGAAGTTGCGTCCGGCTCGACCGGGGCGGCGGCCGCCGGAAGGTTCCGCGCGATCGAGAGGATCGCCTGGATGAGACGCTCGATCAGCTGGATCAGCAGCGCGGACAGCCGATCCCCGCCGCCGTTGGCGGCCAGGCCTTGGGAGATCTCGCCGAACCGTTCGGCGAACCGCTCCGTGGCGGCGTGGGGGGATGGGGTGCTGGGGTTCACGCGATGTAGTTAGTATTTATGACGCGCGGTGTCAAGGGAGATTGCGCGGCGGTTACAATCCGACACGTTGTTCTCGAAGGGTGCTGGCGCCGAGGCGACTCCGCCTGTTTGGCCGACCGACGCGCGGCGGCATCGATGTCGCCGTCACAGACCCAGGCCGTAAGCGTGTGCCACATCCGTTGGCCGGGCTGCAAATCTTTGCTTAGGCGATCCCTTTCACGATCGCGTCGCGCTCCACGCACATCGCTCCGATCGTGCCGCCAAGCCGGTCGAGCTGAACGTTCATCATCGCCTCCGGCACCTCGATGGCCCTGCAATCGCCGGTTCTGCCGATCCGGCTATTTTACGGCACCGGCAGTCATGCCGCTGATCATCCATCGCTGCAGCCAGATGAAGATCGCAAACAGCGGCAGGACGGCGATCACGTTCAGCGGCGACGCGGGAGCTTGGATTGCTGCCGCGTCGCCGGACGCCACGTCGCGGCGAAGCTACTTCCGCGCGGCGTCGACTTCTTCGTTCCAGAAAGGTCGCGAGCCGGTGCACGCCTCGGGACAATGGCCCGCCGGCGACATTGTCGTTGGGTCGGCGGGACATCGTGCTCATGACGTCGACCGACGGCGCCATCCTCGCCTGCCCCGGCGCGCTACTGAACGACGCCGACCGCGAGGTGATCCGCGCTCATCGCGACGGACTGGCGCCGATGTTTGGCCGACGCAGTTGCGGTGGAATAGCGCGACTGGGCTTGGCTCGACGCAGGATGCCGCATCCCGGCACCGTTGCGCGCCGAGGTCATTGGCGAGGCATAGTCGGCTCAGGGCGGATACCGGACCGCTTCCGGCGGCGTGCGGCTAAAGGCGGACATTTGTCACGCGGTGTGATCCAGCCAAAAACAGTACGGCAGATTTGTAATTCCTGAGCAACGATTGCGGTCAGTTGATTGCGCCCGACCCGGGCGCATGTTCGAAGCGCGTTACCGACCCGTGCGCTCGTCGAGACCAAACAGCGCGGCCGGGGTGTCCCACATCGCCCGCCGGCGCGCGGTGGCGGAGAGGCCGAGCGCACAGAAATCGCGCACCGTCTGCGCCAGCGGGCGGAACGGGTAGGAGGTGCCGAACAGCAGTTGCCGCGCCATGAAGCCGTTTGCCGCCTCGACATAGCGGCCGCCGCCCGGCGCGAAGATATACATGTCGGGCGAGACGAACACGTTCTCGTGGCGGAAGGCGACTGCCAGCATGCCCTCGACGTTCGGCCAGAACCCGTGGCAGCAGACCACCGGCAGCGACGGGAACGTGCGCGCGACCGCATCGACCGCCAGCGGGTCGTTCAGCCGCAGGTCAGGCGTGGTCGGGCCTGACATCACGAACGCCGGCACGGATAGCTCCGCGCAGACTTCGTACAGCGGCATCAGCCGCTCGTCGTCGGCGCGCAGGCCGGTCGCGAAGAATCCGGCGTCGAAATTGATGCCCGCCAGCCCGAGCGTCTGCACCGCGCGCCGCGCCTCCGCCACCGCTGCATCGCGCCCGAGTTCCAGCGGATCGACCGACGCGATGCCGATCAGCCGCCCGCCGGATTGCGCGGCCAACGCGGCCACGTCGTCGTTGGCGACGCGCACGCTCGGCGTGCTGCGTGCCACGACCACCGCGCGGGTGATGCCGGCTTCGTCCAGCTCGGCAACCAGCGAACGCACGTCACGGGCGCGCGTGAAATGGTCGACGTCCTCGGAACCGACACGCCGGTTCATCCAGCGCACTGTCTCAAACTCCGGCGTGCCCGGCTCGGCGCCGAAGAAGCGGTGCAGGAAGGCGGGCCGGCACCGCATGTCGATGACCGGGTGCGGCAGGTCCGCGGTCAAAGCCACAGGTGCCGCGGCGGCTTCACGCCGTTGAGGTGGAAATTGCCGACATGGAAGAACTTCCAGCGCACCGGGTCGTGCAGCGTGTGCGCGCGCGCATTGCGCCAGTGCCGGTCGAGGTTGTGCGCGGCCAGCGTGGAGCGCGCACCGGCCAGCTCGAACAGCTTGTTGGCTGCGAGGATCGCGACCTCCGTGGTCAGCACCTTCGCTTCCGCGACCGCGATCGCCGCTTCCGCGACGGTCTCCTCGTTGGCCTCAGCGAGCGCCGCGTCGACCCGTTGCGCGGCCCGCTCCAGCACCGCTTCGGCGGCGTGCAGCTTGATCTCCAGGTCGCCGATCGCGGCAATGGTGAAATGGTCCTCGGAGGCGTGCTCCTGCCCGCTGTCGAGCCACGGGCGGGCGCGCGTGCGCACGAACTCGATCGTGTCCGCGATGGTGCCGCGGGCGATGCCGGCGTCGATCGCGGCCTGCATGATCTGCGAGATCGGCCCGGCGGCGGTCGCGCGGTCGAACGCCTGGTGCGCCGGCACCACCAGCCGCTTCGGGCACGCGGACGTCGGTGAGACGGACGGTGCCGGAGGCGGTCGTGCGCTGGCCGAAGCTCGACCAGTCGTTGATGACCTCGAGCCCCGGTGCGTTGCGGTCGGCAAAGACGATCGACACATTTCCGTGTGCGTCCACCGCCGCGATCGGGACGACATGCGCGACCAGCGCGCCGGTCGAATAGAACTTCGTGCCGTTGACCACGACGTCGTCGCCGTCCTCGACGAAATTGGTCTGCAGGGCAGCCGACGTTCTTGCTGCCGCTTTCCGAGGTCGCGTTGCCGAAGCGGACGCCGCGCAGCACGGCCTCGAACAGCTCCTGCTGCTGCGCGGCGGTGCCGTCGAGCGCGATGTGTTCGACGATGGCGACGTGGTTCTGCGGGATCTGGCCGAGCGACGGATCGGCCGCGGAGATGATCTTGAACACCTCGGTCACGGTCACGTACGACACCTCGGCGCCGCCGTGGCGCCGGGGCACGCTGCATGCCCCACAAGCCGCTTTGCGAGAACGCCTCCACCTCGGCGACCGGGACCAGCGCCTCGCGATCGCGCAGCGCCGCGCCTTCGGCGAAGTGGCGTGCCAGTTGCTCGGCGACCTTGATCGCCTCCGCCTCGGTCGTGATCCGCCGGGCGGGCCGCGCCGGCTGCGGCAGCGGCGCGAACGGATGCGGCGAGTTGACGCGCGGTGCATCGCGAAGATCGAGTGCAGCGGACATCTGGAGCCCTTTCGTCAAAGCCGAGTGGCGAAGCTGGCGCGATCAAGGTAGCGGCATAATCCATATTGAGTCCATCGGAATTATTGACTTTGGTCGGACCCGAGCGCAGCGTGCGGACGCGGCCAGGCGCCGCAGGAAGCGACAGGAGTGTGCATGAACGTCCTCGTCACCCCCAGCGCGGGTCGACCCGAATCCGGGCTGTCGCAGCTTCCCGCCGCCGCCATGCGCATCCGTTCCGACGCGGAGGCGCTGCAGGTGGCTCGCTCGGTCGCCGGCCGGCTCGCCGACGGGGCGGCCTTGCGCGACCGCGAACGGGTGCTGCCGTATGCCGAGCTCGACGTGATCGCGCAGTCCGGCCTGTTCGCGCTGACCGTGCCAGGCGAGTTCGGCGGCGCCGACGTCACCGCCGGCACGCTCGCGGAAGTGTTCGCGATCCTCTCCGCCGCCGACACCTCGGTCGGGCAGATCCCGCAAAGTCACTACTACCTCTTGGAAGCGCTGCGGCTGGAGGGGTCGCAGGCGCAGCGCCGGCGCTATTTCGGCCATGTGCTGGCCGGCCACCGGATCGCCAACGCGCTGGCCGAGCTCGGCACCAGGACCGCGCGCGAGATCGCCACGAAGGTGCGCCGCACCGGCGGCGCGTGGGAGCTGGACGGCAAGAAGTTCTACTGCACCGGCGTGCTGTTCGCGCACTGGCTCGGGGTGGTGGCGCTCGATGAGCAGGACCAGCGGGTGATCGTGTTCGTGCCGCGCGACGCGCCGGGGATCGAGGTGGAGGACGACTGGACCGGGTTCGGCCAGCGCACCACCGGCTCGGGCACGACGCGGCTGGAGGGCGTGCCGGTCGGCTCCGATGCGATCGTGCCGCTGCATCGCACGTTCAGCCGCCCGACGCGGATGGGGCCGTTCGCGCAGCTCATGCACGCGGCGATCGACATCGGTGCGGCGCGCGCGGCGCTGGCGGACACCATCGCCTATGTGCGCACGCGTGCCCGGCCCTGGGCGGACAGCGGCGTCGCGACCGCCGCCGAGGACCCGTACACGATCGCCGCCGTCGGCGAAGTGCGCATCCGGCTCGCCGGTGCGGAGGCGCTGCTCGTTCGCGCCGGCGCGATCGTCGAGGCGGCCAAGCACGATCCTTCGGCCGAGGAGGTGGCGCGCGCCTCGATCGCGGTCGCCGAGGCCAAGGTTGCCGCCACCGAGGTGTCGCTGCTTGCGGGCACAAAATTGATCGAGCTCGGCGGCAGCGGCGCGACGCAGGCGAAATACAATCTCGACCGGCATTGGCGCAACGCGCGCACCCACACGGTGCACGACCCGGCGCGCTGGAAGCTGCACGCGATCGGGCAGTATTGGTTGAACGGCATCGCCCCACCCCGCCACGGCACCATCTGACCGCCATGCCCAAGCTGATCCGCTTCAACGCCTTCGAGATGAACTGCGTGGCGCACCAGTCGCCCGGGCTGTGGCGCCATCCGCGCGACCGCTCGCGCCGACTACCGGCGGCTCGGCCCGTGGCTCGATCTCGCCCGCACGCTGGAGCGCGGGCTGTTCGACGGCGTGTTCCTGGCCGACGTGCTCGGCGTCTACGACGTCTATCGGCGGCGGCCCGGCGGCGGCGCTGCGGCAGGCGGCGCAGGTGCCGGTCAACGACCCGCTGCTGCTGGTCCCGGCGATGGCGACCGTGACCCGGGACCTCGGCTTCGGCGTGACCGCGAACCTGTCCTACGAGCCGCCCTACACGCTTCGCCCGGCGCATGTCGACGCTCGACCACCTGACCGAGGGGCGGATCGGCTGGAACATCGTCACCGGCTATCTCGACAGCGCCGCCCGCGGCATGGGGCTGCCGCGGCAGACGCGCGCACGACGACCGCTACGACGTCGCCGACGACTACATGCAGGTCGTCTACAAGCTGTGGGAGGGGAGCTGGGCGGACGACGCGGTCGTCGCCGACGCCGCGGCGGGCGTGTTCGCCCGGCCCGAGCGCGTGCGCGCGGTGCGGCACGACGGCCCGCATTTCCGGCTCGACGCGGTGCATCTGTCGCGAGCCGTCGCCGCAGCGCACGCCGGTGCTCTATCAGGCCGGCACGTCGCCGGCCGGGCGCGGCTTCGCCGGCACGCCACGCCGAATGCGTGTTCGTCTCCGGCCCGTCGCGCGCCGTGCTGGCCCCGCGCGTCGCGGCGCTGCGCGACGCCGCCGCGCAGGCCGGGCGGCGGCGCGACGACCTCAAGGTCTACGCGATGGCGACCGCGATCGTCGCCGACACCGACGCGGCGGCCGAGGCATTGCTGGCGGAATACCGCCAATACGCCAGCGCCGAAGGGGCGCTCACGCTGATGTCGGGCTGGACGGGCGTCGATTTCGCCGGCCTCGACCCGGCGACGGTGGTGCGGCACGTGCAGAGCGACGCCGGGCGGACCGCGATGGACAACGTCACTCGCGCCGACCCTTCGCGGGCGTGGACCGTGGGCGAAGTGGCGGAGCATGTCGCGATCGGCGGCATCGGCCCGGTGCTGTCCGGCTCGCCCGCGCGCGTCGCCGATGCGATGGAGGCCTGGGTCGACGAGACCGGCATCGACGGCTTCAACCTCGCCTTCGCCGTGCGGCCGGAGACCATGCGGGCGGTGGTCGATCTGCTGGTGCCGGAACTGCAACGCCGCGGCCGCTACCGCACCGCGTATCCAGCCGGCACGCTGCGCGAGAAACTGTTCGGCGCCGGCAACGCCCGGCTTGCGGCGCCGCACCCGGCGGCCGGATTTCGCTTCGCGGACCCATGACATTCGCCCCCGCCACCTTGCGCCGGCTCGGCGAATCGCGTTTGTGCACTCACGGCGCCGTGCCGTGCGCGCAGAACGGTCTTTTCGGGTCCATGCTGAGCAACAAGGGCAAGTACGGCCTCAAGGCGATGGTTGCGCTCGCCGGGGCCGATCCGGAACGGCCAATGCTGGTCAGCGACCTGGCGGCGCGCAACGACATCCCGAAGAAATTTCTGGACACCATCCTGGGCGAACTGCGCAACGCCGGGCTGCTGCGGAGCCGCAAGGGGCCGGGCGGCGGCTACGTGCTGGCGCGCCCGCCGGAGCAGATCCGGATCGGCCAGATCATCCGCGTGCTGGACGGCCCGCTCGCGCCGATCGGCTGCGCGAGCCGCACGGCCTACCAGCCCTGCGACGATTGCGGCGATATCGAGCGCTGCACGGTGCGCCTGCTGATGACGCAGGTGCGCGACGCGATCGCGACCGTGCTGGATCAGCGCACGCTCGCGGAGATGCGGGGACTGCCGGCGGCTGAGCGAGGCACGCTGCTGTACGACATCTGAAGCCGGCTGCCTCGGGCCGCGCCCGGCGTGGCCTGGGACCGCGGTCCCCGCCCGCCGCCAGCGAAGCGTTTTTCACACTGTCTTGCAGTATTTTTGGAAAATTTCCCTTGCATGGACGGAGATTTCCGACCTAATATCCCTCTTATTCGATAGGAAATGTGGCTGCGCGACAGCGCCGCGCGCCAGCAACGGAGGCATTCGCCGTGGCCCGTCAGATCCGCCTCAACGCCTTCGACATGAACTGCGTCGGGCACCAGTCGCCCGGGCTGTGGCGCCACCCGCGCGACCGCTCCGCCGAATACAAGTCGCTGACCTACTGGACCGATGTCGCGCAGATCCTGGAGCGCGGCAAGTTCGACGGCCTGTTCATCGCCGACGTGCTCGGCGTCTACGACGTCTACGGCGGCAACGTGGATGCGGCGCTGCGCAACAGCACCCAGATCCCGGTGAACGACCCGTGCCTGCTGGTGCCGGCGATGGCGATGGTCACCGAACATCTGGGCTTCGGCATCACCTGCACGCTGTCGTTCGAGCCGCCCTATCCGTTCGCGCGCCGCATGTCGAGCCTCGACCATCTGACCGGCGGGCGCGTCGGCTGGAACATCGTCACCGGATATCTGAACAGCGCGGCCAAGGGCGTCAGCGGCAGCGACCAGACGCGGCACGACACGCGCTACGAAATCGGCGACGAGTACATGGAGGTGATGTACAAGCTGTGGGAAGGCAGCTGGGAACATGACGCGGTGGTGCGGGACCGCGCCGCCGGGATCTTCACCCACCCGGAGAAGGTCCATAAGGTTCAGCACGACGGCAAGTACTACCGCGTCGATGCGGTGCATCTGAGCGAGCCTTCGCCACAGCGCACGCCGGTGCTGTACCAGGCGGGCGCCTCGACGAAGGGGACGGCGTTCGCCGCGACGCACGCCGAATGCGTGTTCATCGCCGCACCCACCAAGCGCGTGCTGGCGCCGCGCGTCGCCGACCTGCGGCGTGGCGTGCGCGAGCACGGCCGTGCCGCCGCCGACGTGTTGATCTTCACGCTGATGACCGTGATCGTCGGGCGCACCGACGCCGAGGCGGAAGCGAAATACGCCGAGTACCGCAGCTACATCAGCCACGAGGGCGCGCTCACGCTGATGGCGGGGTGGACCGGGATCGACTTCGCCGCGTACGACCTCGACGCGCCGATCAAGTACATCAAGAACGAGGCGATCCAGTCGGCGACCGAGGCGTTCACCTCGGCCGATCCTGGCCGCGTGTGGACGGTGCGCGAAATCGCCGAGTGGGGCGGCATCGGCGGCCTCGGCCCGGTCATCGTCGGCTCGCCGCAGCGCGTGGCCGACGAGCTGCAGGCCTGGATCGATGAAACCGATGTCGACGGCTTCAATCTCGCGTACGCGGTGACGCCGGAGACGTTCTCCGACATCGTCGATCTGCTGGTGCCGGAACTGCAGCGCCGCGGCGTGTACAAGCAGGACTACGCACCCGGCACGCTGCGCGAAAAACTGTTCGGTCGCGGCGCTCATCTGGAAGCGCCGCATCCGGGCGCGAGCTACCGGCACTGGCTGGCGCAGCCGGCGACGCCCCGCGCAGCCGCGGCGTGAGGAGGGGACGATGACCAGCCCTGCGCCGATCCGCGCGAAGCTGCGCGACATCGAAGCCCTGGCCGCGCGGCATCCGCATGCCGCGGCGCTGTGCCACAAGCGGCGCGGCGCCTGGGAAATCTGGTCATGGGCCGACCTCGCAGCGCGCGTCGGGCAACTTGGCGACCGGCTGCGCGAGCGGCACCCACGCGCCGCGCTGATCGCGGTGAGCGGCGACTATGCGCCGAGCCTGCTGGCGTTCGTGCTGGCCGCCGCGCGCATCGGCGCCGCCGTGGTGCCGCTGCCCACCAACCTGACGCAGTCCGAACTGGCCGAATGGCTGGCCGGCGCGCGGCCCGACCTGGTGTTCGTCGGCCTGCGGCAGCAGGTCGGCGTCTGGCGCGCGGCGCTGCGGCAGGCGGGGCAGACGCCCGAGCTTGTCGCCGACTTCCATTTGCCGTGGGGCCGGGCCAACGAGACCGGCATCACCCCGGCGGCGGAGCTGCTTGGCCCCGCCCCCGCAGCGCTTGCCCCGCCGTCCGGCGGCGAGTTGCTGTGGATCGAGGACGGCACCGACTGGCCCGAAGGGCTGCCGTACATCCTGCACGCTGCGGCGGAAGCCGGGACGACGCTCGCATTCCCGGAAAGCCGTGCCGCGGCGGGCCGCGACCGGCGCGAGATCCAGCCGACCGCGTTCGCGCTGTCGCCCGCGCATCGCGAACGGCTGCACCACGACATCGCCGCGCGCCTGCCGACCGGCCACGGCGTCGCCGCGCATCTCTCACGCGCGGCACTGCAGGCGGCTGGCGCCGGCCGCGCCCGCTGGCATCATCGCCTGCTGCTGCGCCGCGTGCGCCGCCCGCTGGGCCTCGCGCGGCTGCGCGAACTCACCGTCGTGGGAACGGCTGCCGGACCGTCCTCGGAATCGGGCGCCGACCTGTTCGCAGCACTCGGCATCCGCTCCGGCCACCTGGCGCAACCGGCGCAGCATGCGCCGGCCGATCGGACGAGCCTGGCGTTCGCATGAGCCGCGCCCGGGCCGAACCGCTGCTGCGGGTCGAGGACATCTCGCTGTCGTTTCGCGGCATCCACGCGATCACCTCGCTCAGCTTCGAGATCGCGAACGGCGAGATCTGTTCGCTGATCGGCCCGAACGGCGCCGGCAAGAGCTCGCTGCTCAACGTGATGAACGGCGTCTACTGGCCGGATTCCGGCGCGGTCGTGTTCGACGGCCAGCGTTTCTCCGGCCTCGGCGCGCATCAGGCGGCGACGCTCGGCATCGCGCGGACGTTCCAGAACAACGCGCTGTTCCGCCGGCTGAGCGTGCTGGACAACGTGCTGACCGGGCTGTCGCGGCACGGCCGCGCCAGCGTGTTCGATCAGGTGTTCCGGCTGCCCGCGGCGCGCGCCGAGGACCGGAAGTTTCGCGAGCAGGCCGAGGACGTTCTCGATTTCCTGCAATATCGGCGCGTATCGCGATGCGATCGTCGGGCAGCTGCCGTACGGCCTGCAGAAGCGTGTCGAACTGGCCCGCGCGCTGGTCGTCGCGCCCGGAGTTCCTGCTGCTCGACGAGCCGATGGCGGGCATGAACCAGTCCGAGAAGGCCGACATGTCGCGCGTTCGTGTCCGACATCAACCACTATCTCGGCGTGACCGTGGTGCTGATCGAGCACGACATCGGCGTGGTGATGAACCTCTCCGACCACGTCGTCGTGCTCGACTACGGCCGCAAGGTCGGCGACGGGACGCCGGCCGAGGTGCGGGAGAATCCCGAGGTCATCGCCGCCTATCTCGGCACGCGGCACTGAGCGGCGCCATGCATTATTTCCTCGTCATCCTCACTTCGGGCCTGCTTGCCGGGCTGATGTACGCGATGGTCGCGATCGGCTTCGTGCTGATCTACAAGGCATCGGGCGTCTTCAACTTCGCGCAGGGCGCGATGGTGCTGCTCGCGGCGCTGACCTTCGTCACGCTGACCGAGCACAACGTGCCGTTCTGGGCGGCGTTCCTGGTCGCGGCGGCGGCGATGGTCGTCGTCGCCGTGCTGATCGAACGCCTCGTGCTGCGCCCGCTCGCCGACCGCAGCGCGCTCACGCTGTTCATGGCGACGCTCGGCCTGAGCTACGTGATCGAGGGCCTGGCGCAGCTGCTGATGGGCACCGACGTGCACCAGCTCGATCTCGGCATCGAGGATCTGCCGATGCAGGTCGGGCGGCCTGGAACTGAGCCAGTTCGACCTGTTCGCCTCCGCCATCGCGGTCGGGCTCGTGGTGGTGCTGGCGGTCGTGTTCGATCGCACGCGCATGGGCGTCGCGTTGCGCGCCGTCGCCGACGACACGCTCGCCGCGCAGTCGATCGGCATCCGCCTGCCGGCGATCTGGCGCATCGTCTGGAGCGTGTCGGGCGTCGTCGCGCTGGTTGCCGGGCTGCTGTGGGGTGCGCGGCAGGGCGTGCAGTTCTCGCTGACGATGGTGGTGCTGAAGGCGATGCCGGTGCTGATCATCGGCGGCTTCTCCTCGATCGCCGGCGCGATCGTCGGCGGCCTGCTGGTCGGCGCCAGCGAAAGCCTCGCCGACATCTATCTCGCGCCGCTGCTGGGCGGCGGCGCCGTCTCCAACTGGTTCGCCTACATCCTCGCGGTCGGCTTCCTGCTCGTCCGGCCGTCCGGCCTGTTCGGCGACCGCACGATCGAGAGGGTCTGAGCCATGTCCGTCACCACTTGCCGCACCGGCCGGCGCGGCGGAGCGACGCGCGATCGTCCCGCTGCGCGTCGCTGCGCCGCTGGCCGCCGCCGCCATTGTGCTGCTGCCGATCTTCGCCGGCGAGTACTGGATCAACTCCATCCTGATCCCGACGATCGTCATGGGGCTCGCGGGCATCGGGCTGAACCTGCTGATGGGCTATGCCGGGCTGGTCTCGCTCGGCAGCGCCGCGTTCATGTCGATGGGCGCGTTCTCCGCCTACAATCTGCTGCTGCGCGCCGCCTGGCTGCCGCTGCCGCTGGCGCTGATCGTCGCCGGGCGTCATCGCCGGCGATCGCGGGCGTGGTGTTCGGCCTGCCCAGCCTCCGCATCAAGGGCTTCTATCTCGCCGCCTCGACGCTCGGCGCGCAGTTCTTCTTCGAGTGGCTGTTCACCAGCTTCCCTGGTTCTCCAACAACAGCCTGACGCTGACGATCTCCGCGCCGCGTCTCGAGTTCTTCGGCATCGATCTGCGCTCGGCGCAGGGCCGCTACCTGCTGGTGCTGGCCACCACCGCGGTCCTGCTCTGGCTCGCCCGCAACATCGTGCGCAGCCGGATCGGCCGCGACTGGATGGCGATCCGCGACATGGACAAGGCGGCGGCGGTGATCGGCATCCGGTCGCGAAGCGCAAGCTGCTCGCCTACGCCATCAGCTCCTTCTTCGCCGGCATCGCCGGCGCGCTGTGCGCCTTCGCCTATCTCGGCACGGCGCGATGCGCATTCCTTCGATCTCGACAAGTCGTTCGAGGTGCTGTTCATCGTCCTGATCGGCGGATCGGCCAGCCTGTTCGGCAACTTCCTCGGTGCCGCCTTCATCGTGCTGACACCGATCGTGCTCACCCGCGCTCGCCGAAGTGCTGGGCCTGACCGACGATCTTCGACAACGGCGTGCTGGTCAACGTCGAGCGGATGCTGTTCGGCATCATCATCATCGTCCTGCTGATCAGGGAGCCGGACGGTCTGGCCGACCTGCTGCAGAAGCTTCGCGCACGGTGGCTCGGTGTGGCCGCTGCGCGCGTGACGGGGCCGCGCGGCTGAGCCTGCGCGGAATTGGCTGAACGACGCCGACAGGAAAGGAACTCTGAACCATGACAGCATTACGATGGGGCGCCGCAGCCGCTGCGGTGCTCGCGGTCTCGCTCGCCGCCGGCGTCGGGCCGGCCCGCGCCGCCGATGCGCACGACGGGCGAACAGCTCTATCCGGTGCTGACCTATCGCACCGGGCCCTACGCGCCGTCCGGTATTCCGTTCCTCGGCGGGCTGCACGACTACATCCGCTACGTCAACGAGGTGCAGGGCGGCGTCAACGGCGTCAAGATCTACACGCCGGAATGCGAAACCGCCTACACGATCGAGCGCGGCATCGAATGCTACGAGCGCTTCAAGCACGGCTACGAAGGCGCGCCGACCGCGATCTTCCAGCCGCATTCCAGCGGTCTCGACGCGGCGCTGCTCGACAAGGCGCGGCAGGACCACGTGCCGGTGTTCGGCCCCGGCGGCGGCCAGGCGCATGCGTTCGAGGGCCGCGTGTTCCCGTACTCGTTTCCGCTGGTGTTCGACTACTGGAGCGAGGCCGCCATCGTCGTCAAATACATCGCCGACCGCGTCGGCGGCTACGACAAGCTGAAGGGCGTCAAGCTCGCGACGCTGTATCACGACTCCGGCTACGGCCGCGACACCATCGAGCCGCTGGCGATCCTGTCGAAGAAGTACGGCTTCGTGGACATCCAGATCCCGGTGCCGCATCCGGGCGAGCAGCAGCAGACGCAATGGCAGCAGATCAAGCAGGAAGGCGCCGACTGGGTGTTCCTGCGCGGCTGGGGCGTGATGAACCCGGTCGCGATCAAGACCGCCGCGCGCGTCGGCTTCCCGGTCGACCACATCATCGGCGACATCTGGAGCGGCTCGGAGGACGACACGCGGCCGGCGGGCGCCGCGCCAAGGGCTATCTCGCGGTGTCCGTGTTCCCGCCGGGCACCAACTTCAAGATCCTCCAGGAGATCAAGAAGACACATCATCGACACCGGCAAGAGCGACCTCAAGGACACCTCGAAGTTCGGCACCGTCTACTACAACTTCGGCGTGATCGAGGGCATCCTCGCGGTCGAGACGTTCCGCACCGGCCAGGCGAAGTTCGGCCACCGGCCGCTGAACACCGAGGAAGGCCAGTGGGCGCTCGAGCACCTCGACCTCACGCCGCAGCGCATCGAGGAGATCGGCGCGACCGGCCTGGTCAGCCCGATCAAGGTCACCTGGCTGGATCACGTCGGCGGCGGTTCGGCGAAGATCCAGCAATGGACGGGCACGGAGTGGAAGCCGCTGACCGACTGGCTGGTCGGCGACCGCAGCCTGTTCCACGACGTGCTGGAGGCGAAGGCGCTGGCCTACGCGAAGCGAAAAGGGCATCGCGCTCCGCACCGCCGAGGACACGCCGATCAACTGATGGCTTGCTGCGCCGGCGCCGCCCCGGCGGCGCCGGGTGCCGCTTGGCACGATGGAGACGACCATGCCCGACGCCGAGCCGATCCTCGAAGATCGACGACCTGCACGTGATCTACGGCCAGGTGATGCTGGCGCTGCGCGGCGTGTCGCTGCAGGTCGCCGAGGGCTCGGTCGTGGCGTTGCTGGGTGCCAACGGCGCCGGCAAGACCACCACGCTCAAGGCCGTGTCCTCGCTGGTGCGCGCCGAGCGCGGCAGGATCGAGGGCGGCGAGATCCGGTTTCGCGGCGAGAGCATCGCGGACGCCGATGCGGCCGGCCTGGTGCGCCGCGGCATCGTGCAGGTGCTGGAGGGGCGGCGGTGCTTCCCGCACCTGACGGTCGAGGAGAACATCCTCTCCGGCGGCTTCGTGCATCGCCCGTCGCGGCGCGCCTTGGCCGCCGATCTGGAGCGCGTCTACACGTGGTTCCCCCGTCTCAAGGAGCGGCGCAGGCAGGCGGCCGGGCTGAACTCCGGCGGCGAGCAGCAGATGATCGCGATCGGCCGCGCGCTGATGACGCGGCCGCGACTGGTGCTGCTGGACGAACCTTCGATGGGCCTGGCGCCGATGCTGGTCGAGGAGATCTTCGAAATCGTGCGCGGCCTGAACCAGCAGGACGGCGTGAGCTTTCTGCTGGCCGAACAGAACACCGGCTTTGCGCTGCGTTACGCCGACCACGCCTTCGTGCTGGAGAACGGGCGCGTCCGGGTGCAGGGGCGCGCCGCGGATCTGGCGAGCCGGGCCGATCTGGCCGCGCTGTATCTGGGCGGCCCCGGTCGACGGGCACATTGAGACGCCAACAAGGGGATCGAGCGATGACACAGATCGAAGTCCGGCTGGGGCGCCGGCCCAAGCGTGCGCTACGAGGAACTGGCGGCGCGGTTCCGCCCGGCGTTCCGGCGCATCCGCGCCGATGCCGTGGAGCGCGAAGACCGCCGCCGGCTGCCGCTCGAGCGAAGTGGCATGGCTGAAGGAGATCCGCTTCGGCGGCTTGCGTGTCCCGGCCGAGGCCGGCGGCATCGGCGCCACGCTGCCGGAGCTGTTCAACCTTCTGATCGAACTCTCCGAGGCGGATTCCAATCTCACGCAGGGCGCTGCGCGGGCATTTCGGATTTCGCCGAGGACATCGTCAATTCCGCATCGGCCAGCGGCGCGGGCTCTGGTTGCCGCGGCTGGCGCGCGGCGACATCGTCGGCAACGCCTGGACCGAGGTCGGCGAGGCAACGTTGCGCGGCTTCACCAGGGTCACGCGGCGCGGCGGATCGCTGTGGCTGAACGGCGAGAAATACTACACCACCGGCTCGTATCTCGCCGACTGGATCGATGTCGGCGCGTCCGACGAGGACGGGCAACGGCGTCGGCGTCACCGTCGCGCGCGATGCGCCGGGCGTGCAGCGTCGTCGACGACTGGGACGGCTTCGGCCAGATCCTGACCGTCAGCGGCAGCGCGACGTTCGCGGACGTGCAGGTGGAACCCGGGCACGTCGTGCGCGGACGAGGGACGGCCGAAGTATTTTCCGGCGTTCTTCCAGCTCGTGCATCTCGCGACGCTGGCTGGCATCGCGCGCGCGGCGGCGGCGGACGTGGCCCGGCTGGTGGCGGAGCGGCGTCGCACCTACACCCATGCCAACGGTCCGGTCCGGCGCAGCGACCCGCAGGTGCTGCAGATTGTCGGCCGGGTGCGCGGCGCGGCCTATGCGGCGGGGCGATCGTGCTGCCAGCGGCGCGACGCGTTTCAGCGGGCGTTCGATACCCACCGTGCCGGGACGTTGATGCAGAGGACCACGCTGTCGCGATCGCCGAACTGGAGGTGTCGCAATCGCTGACGGTGGTCTCCGATCTGATGCTGGACGCGACTGACGCTGCTGTTCGATGCGCTCGGGGCGTCCGCGACGAGCCGCCGGCACGGCCTGGACCGCTATTGGCGAAACGCGCGCACGCTGGCCTCGCACAACCCGCGCATCTACAAAGACCGGATCGTCGGCGATTTCGCCGTGAACGGCACGCCCCTCCGCCGCAATGGCGCATCGGCCTGCCTGAATAGCCGCCGCCGTCGGCGGTGATCAGCAACCGCTCCGCGCGGCCGTAACGGTCACGGCCGACAACGTCATACCGGCGACGGATCGCGTTGACGGCGAACGCCGCCATGTCACGGTCGATGCCGACACTGACCCACCCGCATTCGCAGCGATGTCATGGATGCCCCTCGGGTCAAGCCCAAGGGCGGCTACCGGCGCGACCTTGCCAGCTCCTTGTCGACGAAGTCGTGCACGCGGACCATGTCGGACAGCCCGCGGCACGGTAGCCGCTGCCGCCGTTCTTGTTATCGCCGATCAACTCCTTCTTCTTGGTATCAACGGAAATCACCGGCTGGCCGGCCGCTGACAGGCCAGACCTCGCGGTTGAAGTGCTGGAATTGCCCGTCACGGCCGGGATGGTGGCTGCCTTCCTTGGTCTTGCGGTTAACCTGGCGGGAATAGCCCAGAGTGATCAGCATCTTGCCAACTGTATTGGCGCTGACAGCATGGTTCATCGCGCGCAGCGCCACCGCCAGTTTCTCACGGCTTTTCGACACCCACAGCCGCGGGCGCAGAGGGTCGCCCATGGTCGCCGGCTCCACCAATCGGCGCAGATCTTCCAGCACCGTCGGGTCCGCCTTGCTCGAAAGCGGTCGCCCCGCGCCCTTTCGCCGGACCCGAAGCGAGCTCGAAGACGCCGCCAGCAGATCCTTCGCGCCGCGAATGATCGTGCTGCGCGCGACGCCCGTCGCTCGACAGACCGCGGCCGTTCCGCCGTAGCCCGAGGCGGCCTTCTCCGCCGCCACGAACAACCGGCGACCTCGCCCATCCAACTGGCCTTCACCGCCGCATACCGCGTGCGGATCGCGTTCTCGTCGATCATCCGCAATCGTAGCCATGCAGGGCCGAGCCGGAATCGCTACCGTCGAAAAGCGCTGTCCGAATCGCTTATTCCTGAGCGGCTCCTTTGTCGCCCCCACAAGCGGGCAGCAGGCGTGGCAGTGTCTCGTTCGTACCTGCGGCGCCACTATCGCCTTCAATGTGGATCGGCGACGGGTCCCGACGCCGATCGGCACCGCAAGCGATTGATCTTGCAAACACAAGGGAGGTCATGGCTCGGCGCCGATTT
>CAVOOS010000028.1:0-3528 GCA_963697635.1 uncultured Solirubrobacterales bacterium
TTGCGGGTCGGAGCGGCGTCGATCCCACTCTCCACCAGGTGCTGGCGGGTGCGGCGACGGTGTCGATGCTGTTATCCAGCGCTTCGGCAATTCGGCCGTCGCTCCAGGCGTCGCCGGCCTCCGAGGCATCGGCCTTCAGCAGGGTGCGTGCCTTCAGCACCTGACGAGTTGGACCTTTGCCCTTTTGGATCAGAGTGTTCAGTTGCTCGCGCTCAGCCTCGCTGAGCTTCACGTTGTTCTTCTTCATGGCAGGCTGTTTCACGGTCACGATGCATCTCCGGCGTTGCCGAAGCAATCGATTCAGAGACTGGCCGCAGAATCAACGACACGTGCCACTGGTTCTGGTATCGCCCAGGATGGCCGGCTAAGAACAACCGGGACGGCCGCGCCGTCGCGCCGCCCGCAGCAGGGAGGCCATGCGATGCCCGCCAGCTCCTCGACGTGGCAATGGGTCGGCGGCCCCGGTTCCGCCGACGACCCGTCCGACTGGACGCTGGTCAGCGGCCCCGGCAACGCCTCGGACCTCCCGCAGGCAGACGACACCATCATCGAGCCGGACGGCACCATTACGCTCGACCTCGATGCCCAGCTCGTCGGCATGACGGTCGAATTCGGCGCCACCGCCGATGGCCCCGCCACGCTGATCTTCACCGGCGACGGCGCGACCACTTCGACCGATGCGAACACCCTCCTCACCACCGCCGTCCCCGGCACGGCCACGGCCGAATCCAGCGAGATCGAGGCGCAGGGAACCGTCGTCAACAACGGCAGCATCGCCGCCGCCGGCCCCGCCGGCAGCAGCCTCACGCTCGACATCTCCGGTGCCACCATCGGCGAGACCACGCTCTCCGGCGACTTCGTCAACGCCGGGCAGATCAGCGTCGCCGCCGGCAACACGCTCGGCATCTCCGTCGCCTCCGGCGCCACATTCGCCAACAGCGGCGCGATCGACGTCAACGGCGCGGCGGCGATCACGGGCAGCCTGACCGGCAGCGGCACCGTCAGCCTCGGGTCGGGCGTGGCGATTGACACCGCTGCCGGCAGCGGCCTGACGGGCCTTGCCGTAACCGCCGTGCCAAAACTGCCGATCTGGCAAGTGTTTTATTTCACTGTGTTATGTGCGCCACTTTGGGAGTGCCCGGAAACCTGGGGGATTGGCGGGGGAAGCCGGCTGTTGAGTTGCGCCGTTGTGCGCGGTGACGGTCTCGGCGTGGCGGGTTGTCCCAGTTGCGGTCAAGTCTGTCCGGTATGGTCGGGGGCCGAGCAGGATCAGCGGGTTGCCACCCGTCAAGCGGGGAGAGTTCAACTGGAACAGCGCGCTGCGCTCTGCTGCAGGGTCTCGACCGCCGATCAGTCCTGCGCGCCGGGAGCGCGACCTCACCGACTTCGCCGCCCGCGCCGGTTGCGAAGTGGTCGGGACGTTCACGGAAACCGCGCGCTACTCGAAAAGGGACGCCGCGCTCGAAAAAGCGCAGAAGTGCCCGCTGGCTTGCCGACAGCTCATCATGCAAGGCCTTGGCGGCGCCGGAGCGGGGGGCGGCGTGATCGAGATCCGACCGTTGCTGGCGGTCGAGCATTGACCCTCGGCGCACTCGACCGGGCTGCGCGGTCGGGCGGCGGGCGCACCAATGCCGCGCTTGCTGCCCTGGAGCGCGACAATCTCGGCGGCAGCGGCTGAAACCGATCTTCGACTGCTGCCATCCGCCGTTGCCGCCGAGGCGCGGATCGCGCTCACGCTGCGGCTGGTGTGCGGCCTGTCCACGACGGAAATCGTGCTCTCCATGTGCCCTGCGTCACCCGTGATCTTGCCTGCGGCGGACAACCTCGGTTTGCTTGCAAAACACGGGAAGGGAGACGCCAGCATGGGCACGGTGGCGGATACCAAGGCGGAATGGATCTTGCGGGTGCTGGGGATCGACCCCCGCGGCGGCGGACAGGCCGCTGCCGTTCCCGCCGGAACGGTGGCCTACCGGCGCGCTTTGCTGAACTTCGCCCGCGCCAAGACGAGCGTGGCCACGCAACTCGGCCAGCTCAGCGCCGCCATCGTCGGCACGCTGCCGGAGGAAGCCGGCCTCGCCGACGCGGTCGCCACCGAACTCGCGGAACTGAACGAGGAAATCGCCGACGCCGTGGATGAGGCGATGACCGCCGGCGGCGGCCCCGACGCGCGCACCCGCAGCCTGATGCAAGCCTATGTCGATCGCCTCGCCAGCGACCCGCTGGTGGAGCACGTCGATGCCAACCCGTTCGTCCGGGTGGACATCCAGGCAACCCTGACCGGCGCCCTGGATTCCATCCTCGCGACCATGCGCTGAGGAGCGCGCCATGTCCCAGACCACGACGGACAGCCTGACCAAAGCCCGCGAATGGTGCGACACCGCGCGTGACCTGGTCGGCAAGCCCAGGCCGAAAGCCAAGGAATATTTCGATGCCGCGCAGCAACTGGAAAACATCTTCGCCGACAGCAAGGGGCGGCCGGCCGAAATCTCGTTCGATGAATGGGATGCCGCCACGGGCGATGTGGCCAGTGCCCGGTCCGGCAAGGTCGGCAAGACATCTCCCGCGCCGAGCGTGAACGCGCAGCCGCAGCAGAAAGAGTATTTCGGGACCTATAAAACTGAAGTCGATGACATCGTCGGCAAGCTGAAGACCCGGGTCGAGCAGCGCCAGCTTGCCTTCGCCAAGCTCGATGCCCCCGCGCTCGCACCGTTCACGCCCAGTGGCATCCCGGCGCTCAGGCGCAGCGACGACCCAGAGGCCATGCTGAAGCGCGCGGCCGACCTCAAGAAGCGCATGCAGACGGCCACCACCATCCCGCTCAACAAGGTCCCGGACGTCAAATCCTTCGTCGATCTGAAGGCGGCCAGGGAACACAACGACAACTTCAACGACGAACATGCGTCGATGGACCTCGACGCGGCCGAAACCTCGGTCCAGTCGATGGAAAAGCTGCGGGCCGCCGCGATCAAGGAACAGGCCGAGGTCGCCCAGCTTCAGGCCAAATACGAAAACGACCCTGCCAAGCCCACAGACCTCGCCGGCTGGCGCAAGCTGAACGCGCGCGACAACGCGGTAAAGGCGATCGCCGCCCGCTTCCCCGGCGTGCTGGCCGCCGCCCAGGTCGTCGGCCAGACCAACACCGGCAAACGCCAGCAATGCGAGAATTTCGGCCCGCGCGTGACCAAGGCACTCGGCGACTGGGACGGCTACCCGATCGCCACCAAGTTGAGCAACCACGACAGCACCGAAGGCACAATCCCCTGGTTCCAGGACAAGCTGGACCGGCTGGAGGCCGAGCCGTTCGCCACGGCATCCGACCAGGAACAGAAAATCTTCGACCTGCAGTGGAAGAAATTCGCCGCCGATGTCTTGAAGGGCTGGCAGGCGTTCGAGAAAAGCAATTTCAGGAACCGGAACCTGCGCGGCCCGATGGGCGACCCTGAATTGCGCCCGTGGCGGGTGGAACAAGTCCTGACAATGGACTCGGTCCACAAGATCGGCGGCCGGAATTTCACCGTCTCGCCCAGC
>CAVOOS010000029.1:0-46580 GCA_963697635.1 uncultured Solirubrobacterales bacterium
ATGATTGTCCCACAGGTACTGCACCGTCGGCCAGGACCGTTCCTGCAACTTCGCCACGTCAATGGCTCGGTTGATCACCTGCGCTTGGTCGGTGAGCTCTATCCTGATCCCCAGGCCCAACAGCCTCCTCAGGCATAGCGGGGCCATCGACCGCCCCTTCGGAGGCGTATCCAAATCCGTCGCGCGCCCGCAAATCATCCGGGATCGTCATCCGGATCAGCCGTTCCTCCCGGGAGACCGAGGGGGCGGTCGAAAAGACCCGCTCCTCGAGGACTCGAAAGGCGTTCGATCATCGCGGTCGCGTAGGTGAACGTGTCCCTAAACAGCCGGGGCGGGGCTAGGTCTGCGCCGGTCGTCGCTTCTGGCTTCGGGGCGGCCGGCGTCGCGTAATCCCCGAAAAGGGCCGCAAACTCGTCGTCTAGGGTCAGATGGCTCTTCGCCTCCGCGGCCCGGGCGTCCATCTGCGCCTCGAACGCATCAGGGCCGATCCCGGCGGCAATCGCCTCGGCGACGACGGCCTCCTCCTCTTCCGCGTCCCCAACGCCGAGAAAGACAGCGGGTCTCCGACACCCTCCTGTGCCGCGACGTCTTTCGCCACGAGCTTCTCGAGCACCCACATCTGGCGGACCTTGGGGTGCGTGCTCTCCCCCACGAAATAGCTAATCTGGGGTGGCCGATCTTGCCCATACCGGTCGATCCGCCCATTCCGCTGCTGGAACCGCAAGAGGGACCAGGGCAGGTCGAAATGGATTAGCCGGTGGCACTGGAAGTGCAGGTTAAGACCCTCCGATGCCATGTCGGAGGCAATCAGGATCCGGATGGGGACCGCTCCTGCCCGAACGCCTCAATTACCTCCTGGGTCCGGACGTCTGCCTCAACGCTACCCCCGTCGATCCGCGCCACCTGCTCGTCGGCGAGGCTGAGATTCGCCCGTAGGCGCTCGGAGAGCCATGCGACAGTGGCGATCCGTTCAGAGAATAAGACAAGGCGGTCCCGCGGGTTCCTCCCGGTCCAGCGCAGGTCTGTAGGAGCCGCAAGAGATCCTGGTACTTGCTGAACGCCCCTGTATTGATCGCGGCGACCTGGTCCGCCAGCGCCTGAAGTTTGTCCGGGTCCGCCGGGGTGCCACGGGCGGTCCCGTTCTCAATCCCCCGGATGCGCCGCTCGAGGGTCTCGAGGCAGGCGACCGGGCTTGAGAAGATGGCCTTGGCTAGCGTTGTCCGGAATAAGTCGATCGCGCGCCCCCGCGTAACCTCTGAATCGAGGTCGAGATGCAGATCGGCCACGGACTGGTAGGCAACGTCTTCTTCCCCGCTTAGCGGAAAGGATCGCCGGATAGTTCCCGCTTTGGAATTTCGCGGCCGATATCCAAAACCACCTCGGGGGAGGTCCTGAACCGGCGTACCACTAGGTCCTCTATGTCGCTTCGGTGAAGGCGGGCCGGGTCCGGGACACGGGTAGGTCCAGCATTTCGACCAGGCTCGAGAAGCTCTGCTGCGACCCGTCGTGCGGGGTCGCCGTTAGCAAGAGGAGGGAGTCGGTACGACGGGACAGCAGCCGGGCCAGATCGGCTCGCTGAAGTTGGTCCCGCTCGTGTACTTGCGGACTGCCGCGTTGTGCGCCTCGTCAATGATGATCAGATTCCCAGTAGGAATGCTGGATCGCATCCCAAATCTGGGCGTCGCGTTTTAGCGTGTCGATTGAAACAATCGAGCGGTCGATGGTCGAAGACGTTGTAATGGGCCGGGATCCTGTTGCGCATCCGTCGGATAGCGGCGCTGTCGAGGCGAGATAGCGGGATCGAGAACCTAGTCCAGAACTCCTTCTGAAATTGGGTCAGCATGGCCCGCGTCGTGACCACGAAGATTCGCTTCGCTCGGCCGCGCAAAGCGAGCTCTGAGGTGATCAGGCCTGCTTGAGCGCTCTCCAAGACCTACGTCATCGGCGATCAGAAGCCGAACCCTGTCTTGAGCCAGCGCTTTTTCGACGGGGAGGTGCTGGAAGGTTAGGTCGTCGATCGCCGCACGGCCAAGCGTGAAGGGCGGCGGGTCGTGGTCGGCGTGTGGCGGAACGCTGCCTCGAGATGCAGCTTCGTATCGATCAGGCCCGGCGAGGTGTCCGCGACGAGCCGAACCGCGGCTGGGTTAAGAACCGATGCGTCCCTTTCGAGGTCCCAGACAAATCTTGCCTCCTTGTCCCGAACGATCCCGGAAAGGCCTCTACAATGGACTTCTCGGTAACCAAGTCTAAGAATGTTGGTGTCGAGCACCTTCCACGTCGCGCAGCGAACCTCGACGACTGATCCTGGCTGAGGAACGGAGTTCATCTAATTTTCCTCAGGCATAGACCTTTGCATCTCGCTTTTAGAAAATACGGATGCTGTAGCGGGGCTAAGCTCGATAACGTCGTGAAATTTTCAATAATCGCCATTTAACCCTCCGCCGAGTTAGCGCCGGCAGCGGTGAATTGTGGTTCTCTGTTGATCAGAACGATCTGCTGATCCTGGGGATTTCTGGCTGTCGGATCGGTGTCGAGGCCAAGTCGCTTTAGGGCGTAGTAGAGAAGCGCTTTTCTCACCGAGATCTTTGCGTATCGCCGCGCATGCCATAGTCCAGAGCGATCACTTTCTTTTGGGTGTCTGGAGAGGTCCGGGTGCGGGCCGATTTCCAGTAGTGACGTGTTCGTTCCAATCTTCGTCGGCATCAGCCGGTCACGCTACTCGGCCGTTCGCCGCGCGTTTCGAGAATCCGTGAGAGCAGGAAGTCCTTGAAGGCGCGATCGAGTTCGCAAAAGGCGCGTGCGTGCCATCTGAAGCCGTCGAAGCCAATGGCGTGAGGTGCAATCCAGCGCCATTGCGGTGCTGGGCGGGAAAGCGATTGATATTTGATCTCGATGGCTTCTGATCGCCGGATTGATTCAACAACGGAGCGGAGTGTCGCTGCGTTCACTGCGCGCGCTGGTGCGGGCGCAGTGGCAAAATCGGGAAACTCGCCTATCCACGCGTCCGATCTGTCCAGGATGCCCTCGGCGACCGACCTGAGCTGAGACAGATAGCGGCTTGCATCCGGTTTCAGGAAAAGAGGATTGAAGGTCGTATTTCGGACATAGGTCTTCGCGCTCTTGTCGTAGAGCATGTTTGTCGCCGCCAGGCCCTGGTACCTGTTCAGATCGGTCGATGCCTGTTGGACCGATATCCCAAACGCCTCTATCAGGTCGCTCCTGTTCACATGCCCCTCCCAAAAGAGCCGAAACTCGATGAACTCGAGCCGCCGCTCCACGCCCCATCGAAGATCTGCCTTCTCTTCGCTCACCGCGCACCTTAGGGGCCTGATGTGATTAGCTACTAGACCCAACTAGTTTATAGACGCGTTTTTGCCGGCAGCCAAGGGGACCGGAGGCTGATTTTCTTCTGGCTCGTCCTTCATTTTGGAGAATCCCGAGGCGTTTGCGGCTCGCATAGGAGGCGGAGTGTTGGCTGTTTAATCTGATCGACAAGGCCGGGTGCGAACGCGCAGCTGGCCGGACCATGGTTTTCGTACGAGGCGAAATAATTTAGGTGAGCTATCAGCTTTTGTTAACAATGGGTTAATAACCGCTGAATGATGGAGGTTTTCCGGAAAAACACCGCCTCCGTTATGCCTCAATAGCTAGGCCAATCTTGCTGCACTGCACTCGCGCGTAGAGTCACATTGGAGGCAGATGCATGATTGACCTCGTTTCCGTCACACAGGCGCTTTTGGTAGCCGAGCATCTGAGCTTCAGCCGCGCCGCACAGGTTCTCGGTGTCCGGCAGTCGGCCGTCAGCCGCCGTGTTCGGGCGCTGGAGGACAAGCTGGGCGTGTCGCTGTTCGAGCGCGACTCGACCGGTGTCCGGCTCACGGAGGCGGGGCGCCGGTTTCTGGAGAGGACCCGCCCGGCTCTCTCGGAGATCGATCACGCGATGAAGGCGGCCGCCAGTGCCGGGCGTGGCGCCGAGGGCGTGATCCGGATCGGCATTCTGGCGTCGGTCTCGGGTGGCTTCCTGCGCAACCTGCTCGGCAGTTATCGCGAGCACCACCCCGCGATCGCCATGGAGATCGTCGAAGGCTCTACCAGTGAACATCTCGCCCGGATCACAGAGCGCCATCTCGACGTCGCTTTCGTAGCCGGGACACCACTGGCGGCACACTGCGATAGCGTCGTGTTGTGGGAGGCGCGGGTCTTTGCGGCTTTGCCTGAGCACCATGCTCTGGCCGATGGCGACGCGATTCATTGGGAGTCCCTGAAGGACGAGGATTTCATCGTCAGCCGAGCCGCGCCTGGGCCTGAGATACACGACTACATCGTCCGCCGGACGACGGCCTTCGGGCGAAGTCCATCGATCGAGCGGCATGGTGTCGGCGGCGAAACTCTCATGCATCTGGTCGCCCTGGGCTTCGGCATCAGCATCGCAAGCGAAGCAGCGACCGCGACGCGGTATCCCGAGGTCGTTTTCCGCCCGCTGGCGACCGCGGAAGACATGCTGCCCTACAGCGCGGTCTGGCTGCCGGGCAACGACAATCCCGCGCTGCGGCGTTTCCTCAGCCTTGCTCGCTCGTTGGCGTCGGGCCGCCCGGCGCCGGACGCGCCGAAGTGGGCTTCCTGACACTTCGCAGTTTGGCGAACGCGCGGTCGCCGGCGATGAAGCGCGCCAGCATCGGCGCGACGAGCTTGGCGGGATCGATCGTGGCCTGTCCGGTTTCGCGGCCCAAGGCATCGGCATAGGCGACGAGGTCGCGGTGTATCGCCGCCGGCAACTCGACCGTCAGCTTGATCGGCTTGTCGTCGGCAATCGCGCCGAGTTTCAGCTTTGCCATCGGTCGCCTCCTCAGCCTTGATAGGGTTCGAGCACGAGATCCCGGTTGACGATCACGCGCACCGGGAAGCCCGGACGGATCGTCAGGGTCGGCTGGATGTTCAGATAGCGGCCCACGATCTGCTGGCCGGTCTGGTTGAAGCTCTGGGACGCACCCTGCCGCAGCGCCTGGACAAGCGAGTTCTCGTTGCTGCCCGTGCCTGCTTCGGACCCGACGCTCAGGAGGGTCGAGAGCATCGCGGCCTTGAACAGCATGCCCCAGTGGTTATCCACCTCGTCTTCCAGCCCGGAATATCCGGCGGCGTCGGCGCCTGGCTGGCGTTCCAGCACGATCGATTTGCCGTTCGGCATGATCAAACGGGTCCAGACCAGCAGGACGCGCGACTGACCGAACGCGACCTGGCTGTCGTAGGTGCCGATGAGACGCGCACCTTGCGGAATCAGCAGCGACCGGCCGCTCGGGCTGTCATAGACGTTCTCGGTCACCTGGGCGGTGATCTGGCCGGGAAGATCGGAACGGATGCCGGTCAGCAGCGCGCCGGGGATGACGGTCCCGGCTTGCACCACATAGGCCGAGGCGGGCGCGGCCAGCCGGTCCGGGCTGGTCGTCCGCCGATCGACCGAGGCGTTGGTGAAGGCCAGCTTGCGGTCCTGGCCGTTCTGCGCGAACGCCCCGTCCGTCGAGAGTTGCGGCGGCTGACCTGACGCCGTCGCACCATCCGGCATCGCCACGGGCGGAAGCGTTGGCGCCGGCAGTTCGCGGATATTCGTCGACGCGAACAGCCGGCTCAGCCGGGCGGCTTCGATTTCTTGCGCGCGGCGCTGCGCTTCCGGATCCACGGCAGGCCCGGTCGGAACCACGGTGTTTGGCGCGGCTCCGGCGTTGAGCATCGGCCGGCCGAGATCGCCGGGCAGCGGTGGCCCGAGCTGGGGCGCCTGCCGAGGAATGCCGGCATAGTCGCGGGGGAGACCCGCCAGGCCGTCGGCGGTCGTGCGATGGTCGGTGCTGTAAAGTTCTTCCGGTGCTCCGCGTTTGCCGTTGTTCTGGAGCGCCCAGAACACGGCGGCGGAGACCGCGACCAACGCGATCGCCGCACCGCCGGCCAGTACCTTGCGCGAAAGGCGGGTGACGCGCGGCCGCTCGGACCGCAGCCGCAGCGACGGGTCCGGAGCCGCCGGCGATGCTGGCCCGGCGCTCCCTTCCGGGTCTTCGCTCATCGCACCCTCCCATCGGTGCGGGAGATGCGCACTGTCTGCTGGTGTTCCCCACCCAGGCGAAGCTCGGCGGCGGCGAACAGGCGATCGACGATGTAGTAGTTCTGGCGGACGCGGTAATTGACGAGCTGGCCGTCGCCTTCAGGTCCGATCACGAAGAGCGGCGGCGCCTCGCCCTGGGCGAGACCGCGCGGCATTTCGATATAGACCTTCGAACCGTCATCGAACGCCGAAAGCGGCCGCCATGCCGGATTGTCGCCGGTGATCTGATAGCGGAACCGAAGTTTCGAGACGTCGATGCCGGCGTCGATCGGCGCCGCCGTCGCGGCCGCGGCGTTCTGACGGCGAAGCGCGATGAGCTGGTCCTGCGGGTACTGCCAGGACACGGACGCCATGTAGGTCGCGCTCGTCGAGCGCAGTTCGAGGAGATAGGTCCGCCGGTCGGTGTTGATGACGAGGTTGGTCAGAAGGTCCGGCCGCGTCGGCTTCACCAGGATGTGGATACGTTTGGTGGCGCCCGCGCCGCTTTCGGTGTCGCCGATGATCCAGCGCACCGTGTCGCCGGCGGCGACCGGGCCGGAACCGACGAGTTGCTCGCCCTCCTGGAGGGCGACATCGGTGACCTGACCCGGCGCCGTGTAGACCTGGTAGAGGGCGCCTCCGGAGAAGGGATAGACCTGCACGGCGTTGATGAAGCCGTCGCGCACCGGCTGCACGCGGGCGGCGGCGTTGGCCTGATTGACGCGCACGGTCGGGTCGCCAGACTCCGGCGGAGCCTTGCCTTTCGGGAGCGGTTTCAACTGGCCGGGAAGCGGCAGCGGCGTCGGCAGTTCCACGACCTGCACTGGCGCTGGCGGATCCACCTGCAACACAGCCGGCGCCGCCACGTCATCGAGCGCGATCTCCGGCGGCTTCGTCAGATGCGCGCAGCCCGCGAGCGCCGAAGCGGAAAGCAGCAATGCCGGGAGTGCGGCTCTACGGAAAATCGGAAGAGCGGGATTACGGAAAGACAGCGGCTTCATTGCCCCAGCTCCTTCGACCAGTTGATGGAATTGACGAAGACCCCGAGCGGGTTCTTCCGCAGCTTGTCGGCGTCGTGCGGGGTCTGGAGCACGACGGAGAGGATGGCGGTCCAGCGTTCGGTCGAACTCAAACTGCCGTTCTCGTAGCGGCGCTGGATCCAGGCGACGCGGAACGATTCCGGCGAAGCGCGGATGACGCTGGAGACCTCGACGGAGATCTGGATCTTGCCGAGATTGCCGAAGGGATCATTGGTGCGCGCGTAATCGTTCAGCGCCGCCGCGCCGCGATCGGTCGTGAAGTCGTAGGCGCGCAGCCATTGCTGGCGCAGCACGATCGGATCGGCGGGCAGCCCGCGGACATCCTCGATGAAACGCGCGAGGTGGTAGGCGATCTGCGGATCGCTCGGCTGATAGTCCGCGCTGGCCGGCGCGATCGCCTGGGCCTGGCCGAGCTTGTCGATCTGGACCACCCAAGGGGTGATGGTGCCGCGCGCCGATTGCCAGACCAGCCCGCCGGCGAGGCAGCCGGAGAGAACCAGCGAACCGAAGGCCATCAACCGCCAGTTCTTCGCCTGAACGCGGGCCGAACCGATCCGCTCGTCCCAGACCTGGGCGGCCTTCTGGTAGGGCGTTTCCGGCTCTGGGGTGCGCCCGTAACGCACGGATGGTCGTCGGAACATGCTCATTCCCCTTCCGAGAGATCGACGGACGCGCCGCCACCGCTGCCGTCGCCTGACTTGACCGCGTGGGTGGCGGCGGATGCGCCATGGCTGATGGTCTGGGAGCGCCTCATGCGCTTCGCCCAATCGGGCGGGCTGCCGGACGCCGACGATCCGGCGGAGGACGCAGCGCCGGCAGCTTCCCCGCCGCCACTCGCCGCTTCTCCCGTCACGGCCCGGCCGCCGGCTTCGAAGCTCGATTTGAGGTTCGCGGCGGCACGCCGAAGCGGACTGGTGACCGCCTCGGCGGCCTTGGAGATGCCAGAGGTCGCAACCCCGGAGGCGCCGCCCGCGCGATAGGCGGCGGTCGCGCCACCGGCGAGCGCCGCACCGCCGCGGGCGGCACCGGCAGCGGCGCCACCGATGAGTCCCGCGCCGCCCGCCGCGAGACCGGCGCCAGCCGCGACAATGCCGCCAGCGGCGAGGCCGGTTGCCGACGGCAGCGCCGGCGCCGAGCTGCGGGCCGCCCGAGACCAGGCCGTTTGCGATGCCGGGCCCGAAGATGCCGAGGCCGAGCAGCGACAGCGCCGCGAGCACGATCGCCATGGCGTCGTCGATCGACGGCTGCGCGCCGCCGAAGCCCGCGGTGAACTGGGCGAACAGCGTCGAGCCGATGCCGACGATGACGGCGAGCACCAGCACCTTGATGCCGGAGGAGATGACATTGCCGAGCACGCGCTCGGCGGCGAAGGCGGTCTTGCCGAAGAGGCCGAACGGGATCAGCACGAACCCGGCCAGCGTCGTCAGCTTGAATTCGATGAGCGTGACGAAGAGCTGGATCGCGAGAATGAAGAAGGCGAGCAGCACCATCACCCAGGCGAAGAGCAGCACCGCGATCTGGATGAAGTTCTCGAAGAACGAGACGTAGCCCATCAGGCCGGAGATCGAGTCGAGCATGGGGCGGCCGGCATCGAGGCCGACCTGGGCGATGCGGCCAGGGCGCAGGAAATCCGCCTCGGCCATGCCCGTGCCGGATGCTTTCAGACCGAGCCCGGCGAAGCTCTCGAAGACGATGCGGGAGAGGCTGTTCCAGTTGCCGATGAGGTAGGCGAAGACGCCGACGAACAGCGTCTTCTTCACCAGCCGCGCGATGATGTCGTCGTCGGCGCCCCAGGACCAGAAGAGCGCGGCCAGCGTCACGTCGATGACGATCAGCGTGGTCGCGATGAAGGCGACCTCGCCGCCGAGCAAGCCGAAGCCGCTGTCGATGTACTGGGTGAAGACCGCGAGGAAACGGTCGATGACGCCGGTGCCGCCCATCTTATCGCTCGTCCTTCGGCGTGGGTTGATCGAGCGGCCTGGCGCCCGTTCGCGACGTTTGGCGACGCTCGCGCGCCGGGGAACATTTCGACCGGCGAGGGTTCCGAGGGACGGGTGCCGCCGCCAAGGAAGCGGCGCCGGTTCTCGGCCCATGCGTGCAGGCAGCCAGGATCGTGCGCGCCGGCTTCTCCAAGGATCTGGCAGCGGGCCAGTTCGGCCCGCAGGGGATCGGCATCGACGGCCGCAGGCGAGCTGGCGAGCCCTCGGCGGGCTTCTGATCGCCATGCCTGATCTGGATGGCGGTCGCGGCGATCGCGACCAGGACGAACGCCATCGCCGCCGCCCGTGCCGCCATTGCCGCGGTGATGCCGGCGTCATCAGTGAAACATCGTGATGGTGGTGGGCTGGTAGCCCGAGCCGGGCGTCAGGAAGCGGCGAAGCTGCTCCTTCGCCTGATCCTGAGCGGCGGCTTGCTGCGCGGCTTGGAGCGTCTGCGCGCGTCCCTGGGCCGCGACCGCGGCGGTGAGGTCGGCGAGCTGCTGGGCCTGGAGCGCGAGCATCTGATTGCCGGCCTGCGTCGCCTGAAGCGCGCCGGTCGCGGACTGGCTCGACGTGACCAGCGCCGACATCTGCGTGCGGTTGGTGTCGAGATTGCCGACGACGCCGGCCTGAACGCGCAAGGCGTCCTGCAAGCCTCCGACCGAGTTCTGCCAGCGCTGCTGGGCGTTGGCGATCAGCGCCTGATTGGACTGGCTGGCGTTCGCGCCGCCATAGGTGGTCTGGAACGCGTGGTCGATCTGCTGAACGTTGTAGGCGATGTTCTGCGCCTGGGCGAGAAGCTGCTGGGTGCGCTGGATCGACGACTGAAGCTGCTGCAGCGACGAATACGGCAGGCTCGCGAGGTTGCGCGCCTGATTGATCAGCATCTGCGCTTCGTTCTGCAGCGAGGTGATCTGGTTGGTGATCTGCTGAAGCTCGCGCGCGGCCGTCAGCACATTCTGGGCGAAGTTGTTCGGATCGAAGACGATCCATTGCGCGAAGGCCGGCGGCGCGGCGACGGCAAGCGAGAGGGCAAGCGCGCTCGACGCCGCCAACTGGCGAAGACGAATACGGGTCATGGCTGTGTCTCCAGGTTTCGCAGGGCGGGGATGAGATCGGCCGCCCAGCCGGCGCCGCGCAGGCGCAGCCAGGCGGACGAGGAAGCCGTCGCGGCCGTGCTCGGCGAGCAGGCGCTCGATGGCGGCCTGGTCGGACTTCGACGATGCGGCGGTGAAGGCCAGCGCGACGTCGCCGAGGCCCAGTTCGAACAGGCGATTGCCGCGCCGCGACTGGCAGTAGTAGTCGCGCTTCGGCGTCGCGCGCGCGAGGATCTCGATCTGGCGGTCGTTCAGGCCGAAGCGGCGATAGATGGCGGTGATCTGCGGCTCGATCGCGCGCTCGTTCGGCAGGAACAGCCGCGTCGGGCAGCTCTCGATGATGGCGGGCGCGATCGCGCTGCCGTCGATATCCGAGAGCGATTGGGTGGCGAAAATGACGCTCGCGTTCTTCTTGCGCAGCGTCTTCAGCCATTCGCGGAGCTGGCCGGCGAAGCCTTCGTCGTCGAGGGCGAGCCAGCCTTCATCGACGATCAGCAGCGTTGGCCGCCCGTCGAGCCGGCCTTCGATGCGGTGGAAGAGATAGGCCAGCACGGCAGGCGCCGCGCCGGTGCCGATGAGGCCCTCGGTCTCGAAGGCCTGGACACTGGCTTCGCCGAGACGTTCGGCCTCGGCGTCGAGCAGGCGGCCGTAGGGACCGCCGAGACAATAGGATTGCAGGGCGCGCTTCAGGGCCTGCGATTGCAGCAGCACCGACAGGCCGGTCAGCGTGCGCTCCGCGATCGGGGCGCTGGCAAGCGACGAGAGCGCCGACCAGAGGTGATCCTTCGCCTCCGGCGTGACGCTGATCTTCTCGCGCGCGAGGATGGCGGCGATCCATTCCGCCGCCCAGCCGCGTTCGGCCGCATCGTCGATCAGAGCCAGCGGCTGCAGAGCCACGGGTTCGGTCGCATCGCCGGACAGCGCGCCGCCGAGATCATGCCAGTCGCCGCCCATCGCGAGCGCCGCGGCGCGGATCGAGCCGCCGAAATCGAAGGCGAAGATCTGGGAGCCGGCGTAGCGGCGGAACTGCAACGCCATCAGCGCCAGCAGCACCGACTTGCCGGCGCCGGTCGGCCCGACCACGAGCGTGTGGCCGACATCGCCGACATGGAGGGAGAAGCGGAACGGCGTCGAGCCTTCGGTCCGCGCGAAGAACAGTGGCGGCGCCTTGAAATGCTCGTCGCGCGCCGGGCCGGCCCAGACCGCCGAGAGCGGGATCATGTGCGCGATGTTGAGCGTCGAGACCGGCGGCTGGCGGACATTGGCGTAGGCGTGGCCGGGCAACGATCCGAGCCAGGCTTCGACCGCGTTGACCGTCTCGGCCATGCAGGTGAAATCGCGGCCCTGGATGACCTTCTCGACCAGGCGCAGCTTTTCGTCGGCGATGCGCGGATCGTTGTCCCAGACTGTGACGGTCGCGGTGACGTAAGCCTGCCCGATAACGTCCGAGCCCAGCTCCTGGAGCGCGGCATCGGCGTCCATCGCCTTGTTGTGGGCATCGGTGTCGAGCAGCGCCGAGGCCTCGTTGGTCATCACCTCCTTGAGGATCGCGGCGATCGACTTGCGCTTGGCGAACCATTGCCGCCGGATCTTGGTCAGCAGCTTCGTCGCATCGGTCTTGTCGAGCATGATCGCGCGGGTCGACCAGCGATAGGGGAAGGCGAGCCGATTGAGCTCGTCGAGAAGCCCGGGCGTGGTCGCAGTCGGGAAGCCGACGACGGTGAGGACGCGCAGATGCGCATTGCCCAGCATCGGCTCCAGGCCGCCGGTCAGCGGCTGGTCGGCCAGCACGGCGTCGAGATACATGGGAATTTCGGGCACGCGAACGCGCTGGCGCTTGGTCGAGATGGTGGCGTGCAGATAGGTCAGCGTTTCGGCGTCATCGAGCCAGGCGCTCTCGGGCATGAAGCCCTCGACGAGCTGAAGCACGCGGTCGGTGCGATCGATGAAGCCGCGCAAGGCCTCGCGGGCATCGGCCCCTTCGGCCCGCTCACGGCCTTCGTAGAGGAAGCGCTCGGCGCGGGCGGCGTCTTCGGCCGGCGGCAAATAGAGGAAGGTCAGGAAGTAGCTGGACTCGAAGTGAACGCCTTCCTCTTCGAATTCCGCCTTGCGCTCGGCCTCGACCAGGGCCGACGCCGCGTCGGGAAAGCGGCTTTCCGGATAGTGGAAGGCGGGATGGCGCTGGGCCTCGACGAAGACCGCCCAGCCCGATCCCAGGCGCCGCAACGCATTGTTCAGCCGCCCGGCGACGGCGACGAGTTCGGCCGGCACCGCGCTATCCAGATCGGGACCGCGGAAACTGCGCCGTGCGCTGGAAGCTGCCATCCTTGTTGAGGACGACGCCTTCGTCGACCAGCGCCGCCCATGGCAGGAAATCCGCGAGACGGGTCGTCGGGCGGCGATATTCGGCGAGGTTCATCATCGGGCGATGTCCATGAGTGGGCCTCAGACGCCGAGATGGCCGGGGATGCGCAGATGGCGGCGCACCACATCGACGAACATCGGATCGCGCTTCGCCGCCCAAACCGCGGCGGTGTGTCCGATCACCCAAAGCAGCAGCCCGGGGATCCACAGGCGAAGGCCGAGGCCCAGCGCCGCGGCCAACGTCCCGTTCAGGATCGCAACGGCGCGAGGCGCCCCGCCGAGCAGGATCGGCTCGGTCAGCGCCCGGTGAACGGGAGCGACGAAGCCTGGAACGGTTTCGTCGGCGGCCAGCGTCGCCATCAGATGAGCGCCCCGCCGCCGAAGGAGAAGAACGACAGGAAGAAGCTCGACGCGGCGAACGCGATCGACAGACCGAACACGATCTGGATCAGCCGGCGAAAGCCGCCGGAGGTGTCGCCGAACGCCAGGGTCAGCCCGGTGACGATGATGATGATCACCGCGAGGATCTTGGCCACCGGCCCTTCGACCGATTGCAGGATCTGATTGAGCGGTTGCTCCCACGGCATGTTCGAGCCGGCGGCCCAGGCGGGGGCGCTGGTCAGCGTCACCAAGCCGATTGCGGCGGCGGTGGCGATATGCTGGCGGATGGGAAACGGTCGGCGGATCATGGCTGGTCTCCTGCTGGTGAAATTGCGTAGTCGCCGGCCTGTCCCAGCCCGGTGACCTGGACGAGTTCCGCGAGCCGCCGCTGCGACCCGCGACCGGTGAGCACCGCGACCACGTTGATGGTCTCGGCGATGAGGGCGCGCGGAACGGTGATGACGGCTTCCTGGATGAGCTGCTCGAGCCGGCGCAGCGCGCCGATGCCGGTGCCGGCGTGGATGGTGCCGATGCCGCCGGGATGGCCGGTGCCCCAGGCCTTGAGGAGATCGAGCGCCTCGGCGCCGCGCACCTCGCCGATCGGGATCCGGTCGGGGCGCAGCCGCAGCGAGGAGCGCACGAGATCGGAGAGCGAGACGACGCCGTCCTTGGTGCGCAGCGCGACCAGGTTGGGCGCCTGGCATTGAAGTTCGCGGGTGTCTTCGATCAGCACGACGCGGTCGGCGGTCTTGGCGACCTCGGCGAGCAAGGCGTTGGTGAGGGTGGTCTTGCCGGTCGAGGTGCCGCCCGCGACGAGGATGTTGCGGCGCTCGGCCACCGCGCGGCGCAGCACCACCGCTTGCGCCGGCGTCATGATTCCAGCGGCGGCGTAATCATCGAGCGTGAAGACAGCGACCGCGGGCTTGCGGATCGCGAATGCCGGGGCCGCCACGACAGGCGGCAGAAGACCCTCGAACCGCTCCCCCGTCTCGGGCAACTCGGCCGAGACGCGCGGCGCGCCGGCGTGAACCTCGGCGCCGACATGGTGCGCGACGAGGCGAACGATGCGCTCGCCATCGGCGGCCGAGAGGCGCTCTCCCGTATCGGCCAATCCGGTCGACAATCTGTCGATCCAGAGCCGCCCGTCGGGGTTCAGCATCACCTCGACGATTGCCGGGTCTTCGAGGAAGGCGGCGATCGCCGGACCGAGGGCGGTGCGCAGCATGCGCGCGCCTCGTGAAACCGCCTCGGACTGGAAGGACTGGACCGCCACGTTCGACCCCGCTTCGAGCCGACCGCACATCGCGATCGGTGATGGGGACGATTAGAAAGGGCAGGAATTGGGGCGGTTCAACAAGCGCTGTGAGGCGTAGTAGCGCTCTGGCGTACAGAGACAGGGAGACGGCGAATCGGTCGCTTGCGGGTCTTATCCCGCTATTCCTGTTGCGGTTACCCGCGACCGAAGCCGCGACTAGCTAGGCACGGACTTGGCGCTACAAACGCCGACGAGATTTGCTCCGGAATTGGGTATTTGGCCCGTACGTGGTGATTGAGCTAACGGTCGCGCATAGTGATCGGGTGCTAAGTGGTGTGCTGGTGAAACCCATGCCGCGGATTCCAGGCCGAGACGGTCCCGTACGTCTCCTGGATCAACTTCTCCACTTCAGTGGCCCTGCCGACTTTGGTTGGATCCGCAAGGACAGCAGTCGCATCCGCCGCGGCGCGGGGGCTCGCGTAGCTGGTGCCGGCGCCGGTGGGACCAGCGGCGGGGGGATGGCAGAGGTGGGCCATCGTGGGGCTTTGGGTGGGTGTAGCCGTCGTATAGTCGGACGCTGGCCCGCGTGATGAGTAGCGCCACATTTGTTTGAGCACACCGTCGAACCCTGCCACGGATACGACCTTGGGGTCCGAGGCGGGCGCGGCGACCGTTCCCTCCGGGCCGCCCTGGGTGAAGTGCGTCCTCGAGAGCTTCCTCGCAGATCACCAACCAGGCATGCACCGCGACGTCCGCCGCCTTCGCAGTAAGGTCGAAGGAAATCCGGAATTCCGGCAATGCTCGACCGGGCCTGGCGGGCGGGCGGGTGGCGGCAAACGCGATGCAGCTCATCGTGCCATGGGTCGTCGTGTGCAAAAGCGAAAGAAAGCTCATGGGAGCGCTCGCCCCCGCTGGCGTGAGCGTGACGCCCGCGACGGTGGCGGGATTGATCGTGATGGTGATTGGCGAGAACCCGCTGCCCTCGATCCGCGCCGCGATCTCAAGGTCAGCCGGTATGGCGTCGTCCCACCAGAATTCGACCAGCGCCTCGGTGCAATCCGGGTCAACGATGATCTCCATGTAGTCGGCTGCGCTTTGCTTCAGTTCCAGCCGCGCCGAGATTCCTTTGCCGCCTTCGTTGCCAGCCGCCGCGAAGGCGAAGCGATCGGATGGTTTGAATAGGGTGCCGGAGATATAGGCCTCGAGGGGCGATTGCCCGTTGTGCGGACCGACATGGGTGCCGACTGACATGTTGACCACGGCCGGGAGCTTGTCGCTATCCAGAAGCTTGTCGATTTCTTGCACCGCGGTCAGCAGCTCCGGCGCGCAATGCTGGTCGAAGCAGCCAACGCGCGGACGTGCTGCGGTGTTGGGTTTATCACGAGCGCCATGCTGACCGTGGCAATGTCGAGCATTTTTAGGGTGGTGCTGCCGGGCGCTGGGATAGAAGCTCAAGGCGCTCGAGGAGCACTTCCAGCACGTTCTCCGCGTGCGGAGATAGGTCTACCGATGGCGATGCCGGGTAGGTCACATGGCGAAGCTTGCCTCCGTAATTCTGGGGCGGTGGGCCAAACACCCCCGCAGGTGACGAGACGCCAAGGTCTACGACGGCCGCGCCGACCTTAGCGGATCCCGGGACCGGTGTGCGGGCGAGGAAGGCCGCGCGATCTGGCCCGAGGCCGTCAAGGTCGAGGGCCCGGCTGCCCTGACGGGCGTGCCGAGATCGAGGTGTTCCCAGCCGATCTCCATCGTGCCGTTGGTGAGGTAGTGCGCGATGAGGATGTTGAGGGGAATGCGCCCCCACAGGAAGCCGCGTGGGCCATCGTGAGGAGTATCGGGCGATAGCGCGCTGACGAGCTTTGGGAGATGCCCGGGATTGGCGCGCGCGACTATTGGGATCAGCGCCCACCCCTCGGTTTGCGCGTTGATGGCGCGTTCGAGCCGCTTCGCGATATCCGCAGGTTTCGGTATGATCTGGGGCGCTTCCCCGGATGGCAAATCGTCGGGGGATCCCTGAAACGCGCCCCGGGCCGGAGGCGGCAGACTATGGATCATCATGGAAAGCAAGCTGGCGCTGAACATGTTCACCCCGTTCTGCGATTTGGCCTCAGAAGCCCCACTTCCATTCGACGTTCTTGGGCGTGTATTTCACTTTGCTAGCCTGCCGCGTGAGGAACCGATTTGTCTCCAATCCCTGGAGCGCCTTCGCGAGCCAGTCGGCGTCGCGTCGCCGAGCGTCGCGGGCGTCCTCCACCTTCGCGCTTGAGAGGCCGGCGCACCAGCCAAAGTCTTTCGTATTGGGCGCGTCGAGGAATGCGTCGACCTCTTCCTCCAGCGTCTTCGACTCGACCGCCTCCTTGTGGCGGGAGAGGACGATGGCCGTGACGTACTCGAGCACCGACATTTTCTCGATCAGCGCGGAGAAAACGGAAGAGGCCGCACGGTAGGTTTTCCAGATGGCCAGGGGCCAGCTGACATGGGTCGCGATAGACGCCGCGATGAGGTGGCCCGCCTCGATCGTCTCATAGGCGGCAACGAACGCTTCGGGTAAAATTTCACCCGCACGTTGACTCCGAAGAGCAACGCCCGCTCAACGCCGCTGGGAGGAGGATCCTTAATTTCTACGGCCGCGTCCCAGTTATCCTCCATCCTGGCAAGAAGGTCGTCGGCCACCGCCTCTCGGGGCAGCCGGGCTTCCGCCGCTTCCTCTTCATCAGAACGATCTTTGGTCATTCCAACCTCACCGTACAACTGGCGTTGAATTTGAACGTTCTTGTTCGGGGAGCCAAGCCAAACGCTGGCCAGGGTCGATCGACCGCACCGCTTGATCCAGACGGACCTATGGCAGATAGATAGCGATATTAGCCCATTCCGTAAAGCAGAGGACAATGACCCCGACCCACTGGGCCGACTATCGCACCCTTAACATCAGCTTTGGCTCATAGACCGCCGAGAGCGGCCATACTGCTTGACCAATCTCGGTCAATTGGGTCTTGGCAACAAAAAGACACTGCGGGGCAGTTGTCGACTTGGTTTGTGGTGACCCTCAGGGTTGGTACGTTGAATCCGCTATCGGTTCTGGCGTCGTGCCTTCTGCGACGTCATTGGGAATTTCCTGAAGCAGGCTTTGCCCTTTCTGCAACCGCCGCCCCAAGGCCTCGATGAACCCCTCATAGCGCTCGCGCCCTTTGACCTGCGCGGCGGCCTGCGCGTCGCTCGGCAGGGGCGGCGTGATGGTCAGCCAAAATCGCACGAACAGCGCCAGCGTTTCGGTCGAGATGCCGACATTCCGCTCAAGCCTTTGCACCTGGCGGGACAGCCGGTCGAGACGGCGGGTGAAGGCGGCTTCACGCCGATCCGCGCCGTCCGGCGACAGGAAGGACGCGACGGCCGCCTCGACGATCGCCGAGCGCGATAACCCTTTGCGGTCGGCAAGATCCGCGATCTGCTTCAACAGAGCCGGCGGGAAATAGACGTTCATCCGGTCGCGCATCGGCTGTCTTTCACAGTTCGAGTCCATCCGCTGGGTCGAGCGATGCCTGTCGCGCGAGACCGCGCATCTGCTGGCGGAGGACCCGGGCCTGGCGCGCGGCGTCTTCAGGTTCATCGTCGATGACGGCGAATTCCTCATGCGCGGGGGCATTCGTCGTTTCCCTCACGATCGCCACATGGTCGGGAAGTTCAGGTTCACGCCGCACGCCGCCGTTCGCCGTGTCCTCGGCTTTTGCGAACTCGGCGAGCAGCGCCGCCGATGGCTTTTGTGGGGCGAGCGCGGACCAATTGTCGGGCTTGGATGGCGCCGGTTTGCTCGCAAGCGTGGGCGGCGGCAGAACGCGCTCGATCAGCCGCTTGTCCTCGAAATATCGAGCCTTCTTCGCCCGGATCGGCGGCGTTCCCGCCAGCATGACGATCTCGTCGGCGGGCGGGAGCTGCATCACCTCGCCGGGCGTGAGCAACGGCCGCGCGGTCTCGGATCGCGAGACCATCAGATGGCCGAGCCAGGGCGAAAGCCGATGCCCGGCGTAGTTCTTCATCGCCTTCATCTCGGTGGCGGTGCCGAGCGCGTCCGACACGCGCTTGGCCGTGCGCTCGTCATTGGTCGCGAAGCTGACGCGGACATGGCAGTTGTCGAGGATCGAATTGTTCGCGCCGTAGGCTTTCTCGATCTGGTTCAGCGACTGGGCGATCAGGAATGCCTTGAGGCCGTAGCCGGCCATGAAGGCCAGCGCGCTCTCGAAGAAATCGAGCCGGCCGAGTGCTGGAAACTCGTCGAGCATGAGCAGCACGCGATGCCGGCGATTCTTGGCATGCAGGTCTTCGGTCAGCCGCCGGCCGATCTGGTTCAGCACCAGGCGGATCAGCGGCTTGGTGCGGCTGATGTCGGACGGCGGCACGACGAGGTAGAGCGTCGCGGGGCGCTCGTCCGCGATCAGGTCGGAGATGCGCCAGTCGCAACGGCGCGTGACCTGCGCCACGACGGGGTCGCGATAGAGGCCGAGGAACGACATGGCGGTCGACAACACGCCGGATCGTTCATTGTCGGATTTGTTCAGAAGCTCCCGCGCCGTGGATGCCACCACGGGATGCGTTCCCGCGTCGCCCAGATGGGGCGTGGTCATCATCGCCTGCAGCGTCGTCTCGATCGGGCGCTTGGGATCGGAGAGGAAGGCCGCGACGCCGGCCAGGGTCTTATCCGCCTCGGCGTAGAGGACATGCAGGATGGCGCCGACCAGCAGCGAGTGGCTGGTCTTCTCCCAATGGTTGCGGCGCTCAAGCGAGCCTTCCGGATCGACCAGCACGTCGGCGACGTTCTGGACGTCGCGGACTTCCCATTCGCCGCGGCGAACCTCGAGCAACGGGTTGTAGGCGGCGGAGGCCGAATTGGTCGGGTCGAACAGCAGCACGCGGCCATGCAGGGCGCGGAAGCCGGCGGTGAGCGTCCAGTTCTCGCCCTTGATGTCGTGGACGATGGCGGAGCCCGGCCAGGTCAGCAGCGAGGGGACGACGAGGCCCACGCCCTTGCCGGACCGCGTGGGGGCGAAGCAGAGCACATGCTCCGGACCATCATGGCGGAGATACTCGCGATCCAGCTTTCCGAGCACGACGCCGTCCGGCCCCAGCAGCCCCGCGCCCTTGATCTCGACCGGCGTCGCCCAGCGGGCCGAACCATAGGTCTCGATGTTCTTCGCCTCGCGGGCACGCCAGACGGACATGCCGATGGCGACAGCGATCGAGATGAAGCCACCGGACGCGGCGATGTAGGCGCCCTCGACGAAGACCGGCGGCGCATAGGCGTCATAGGCGTACCACCACCAAAAGAAGGCTGGCGGGAGATACACCGGCACGCCACGCGCCAGCTCGAACCACGGTTGCCCGAGTTCAGGCTGGAAGCCGAGCCGCCACGCCGTCCACTCCGTCGCGGCCCAGATCGTGAAGAGCACGATCAGGAAGACGACGATGATCTGGCCCCATAGGATTTTGGTGGCGGACAAGTTCGGCTTCCTCGACAGCAAATACCATCAAGGTCGTGCGTGGGCGCCAAGGGTTGCAAGTCATTGCCGTCATGGATCGTAGGTTCGGGCGCGGTGGCGGGCAGAAACAGGGACTATCGTAAGAAGATCGCGGCGCGGCTGGCAGCGGTCATGATCGGCTCGGGATCCATCGAGCTATTTCAGGAGGCCAGACAGCACGCGGCCGTTTGGATGCGCTCCGCAGTGAAACAGTTTAGCGTGTGACGGGGCTTCCGAGGTTGTTCCTTGCCATCATCTTCAGTTTTCATCGGGATCGACGTTGCGTGTGCCGTTGGCAAGCGGTTGCCGCTCTGCGTGGTGGCAGCGGACTATCCGCTGATGCCCCTGACAATCCCGAAGCACCTCGCGGGGCTTATTCCTCGTGGCGTCGGCAACAGGGAAATCATCGCGGCCGCGCCCTTTGAGGAGTTGGCGCGCGGCGTCGCGAGCGCAATCGCGCGTATCCGAGACGAGATGGGATGGAAAGTTGAAAGGATCGCCGTCGATGCTCCTGCTGCGCCGCCCGCAAAAGGCTCGCGAGCCTCGGAAGACGAACTTGGACGTCTTGGCCTGTCCTCCTTCCGAACGCCCGTGGCGACTGCCTGGGCAGGCATCCGTGAGAAGTGCATCGACCATTTGAGCTTTGGCGGCACGGCTGCAACTCTTCCGCATGCAAATAAGATTTGGATGCTCTTTGGTTTCAAGACTTTTCGCCTTGCTGAAGGACGAGCTCCACGCCGAGGTCATCGAGGTGTATCCGTTCGCCATTGTCCGCGCTTTGCTTCCCGCGTGCGAGCACAAGTCAACGGAACAGGGATATCGAGATCAGCTCTTTGCGGTCTCGGCTCGTACGGGATGGGAACCGCAGGCTCTCGAAGCGAAGCTGAAGGCAACGGTGCCTGGCAGCCGGCATGATCGGCTGGACGCATTATGGCGGCCTGGGTCGCTAGTCTGCCGCCAGAAGAGCGGCGCGCTTTTGGCGACGCCCGGCAGCCCGATGACGCGATTTGGGTGCCATCGTGATCTGTTACGTCGGCGGCAATGTGGCCTGCGGCAAAGCTGCGCCTGCCACCCTTGGGTCTTCGAGCGTCGGCTATAATCCAAGGTCGCGCTTGCGCCCGAACCCCCATTCGATCCCGCCGCCGTCCCTCACCACGCCCGACGACATGCCGGCCAAGCTGCTTCTCCAACGGTGGCGACCACGGGACGAGCTGGAAGCCCAGGCCGTTGTCGATCATGGCGAACCTGCCGGAGGTGAGCGTCAGGCTCTGACGATAGGTCCCGGCGACTTGCTCGCCCGTGGCGGCCTGGAGATGGGGCAGTCCGGTCTCGGCCGACAGCCTGGCTCCGACCGCGCTCCAGCTCGCGCCGTCGCAGAGTGTCGAGAAGATCGCGCTGCAAGGACGATGCGCTGGCCCTGCCGGCGGGCGAAGCCCTCGTCGGCGAGGTGTTCGGCGCGGGCGGTCATGGCTTCCCGGACCTCGCCGCCGAACCCGCCCATCGACAGCGGCATCGGCTCGACGCTCGACCAGGCGATGATCGAGCCAGGTTGCGCCCGGCGCGGTGACCTGACGGGCAAGGTCGATGTCCGAGCGGTTGGCCAGCACCAGCGTCGGCCTCTGGTCATCGGCGCCGCCGAACCGGCGCACCTCGACGATGCCGCCGATCGGCGGGGCATGGTCGAAGGCTTCGATATCCGCGGAACCGCACATGGTGAGCGCGGCCATCCGTGCCGTCGATCACGGCGTAGGCTTCCCCGGTCAATTCGTCATGCAGGCCTTTGTCCACGAGCCGGCCGATGATCGGCGACGTCGCCGCGCCCGTGTCGATGACATAGTCGGCGACGCCGCGCTCGAAGCCACTGTCGGTGAAGGCGCGGTGCATGGTCTTGATGATGTCGCCGCGCATGCCGAGATCGCGGAGGCTTCGTTCCGCTTCGAGCCCGACCATCCATTCGCCGGGGCCGGCGGGCGCGGCGAGCCCCATTGTTTCCAGATGCTGGAGGCGGCCGATCATGAGCCGGCGGGTCTCCGGATCGGCCGCGCCCGGGTGCTCCGGGCGGAGATCGATGTACCCGGTCTCGTCGGCGGCCATGCGGATCTCGGCGTCGAGCCGGGTCCAGCGCTCGGCGCCGACATCGCGCTCAAGCGCGGAGCGGATTTCATGCTCGGGCTTCGGGCCGAGTTCGATCGATACAAGCTCCTCGGCCCGGGAGCGCAAGCCGCGGCTGATATAGTCGCGGGAGATCACGAGATCCTTGCCGGTCTCATCGACGCCGCGCACCAAAAGATGGACATGCGGATTGTCGGTGTTCCAATGGTCGACGGCGATCCAATCGAGCCTGGTCCCAAGATCGGCTTCCATCTGCCGCGCGAGGTCTCGCGTGAAGGCTCGGAGATCGGTCATCTCGGCGGCGTCTTCGGGTGAGACGATGAAGCGGAAGTGGTGGCGGTCATCCTTCGTTCGATCGGCAAATCCGGCATCATCGGCGCGGTCGGTCTCGGCATCGAACATGCGCGCCTTCTCGCCGTCGCGCGTCACGCCCTCGCGCTTCAGATAGGCGACATGCGCCGACATCGGCGCGGAGCGGAAGGCCCGGCCCTGATGGCGCGCGACGCGCGCCTTCACCACGACGCGGCGGGTGGTCGTGAACAACCGGTTGCGGCTGAACGCGAGCCGCCCGCGCCCGAAAGTCGAGCGGCCAAGGCCGGTCGGCTTGCCGGCGACCAGATTGCGGAGCGGTATGGCCCGCCCTCTTCGCGGCGCGCAGCACCTGGTTGACGAAGCTCTTGGACTTGCCCGCGCGGGTGCTGCGGATGCGGCCAGGCCGAACGCGGAAATCCTCGCCGGAGCCGCTCATCCGCGGAATCCGAGGGGCTGGAAAGTCGGACAGTGCCGCTAATTCCATTGAAATCATTGAGCATTCTGCCTGGGCAGCGGCACGCGACCCGACCGAGCGGCACGGAGAAAGACAAGCCCGATCAAGGGCTTGGATGACGTCCGGAGAGCCGCTTTTATCTAGCCGTCGTCTGGTCGTGTTGCCCTGTCCACCCCTCTCCATCGTCAAACCCACGATGCAGTCCGCCAGCGCCGCGAAGAAATGCGCCATCGCTCACCGGGGCCGCTCCCGAGCAGAGACTTGCACGAAGAGGCTGTCGGAACGCGGCACGAGAGCCGACATATCGACGACGCGACGGGAGTTTGGCGAACGGTTCGGCCGCACCGACGCCGACGCATCATCGACACTCGGAGCGCCTTCGGTCTTGTCCGACAAAGAGCGGCCCTTCGGTCCAGGAACGCGCGACCGAAGCGATTGCCATCGCGTCCTCGATCCGCCCTTCACCGATCAGCGGTGCGATCGCGGCGACATAGGCCCGCGTTTCGTCCGGAAGCGGTCGGCCTGTCGCCAAATGGTCCTCATACCGACCCGGTCCGGCATTGTAGGCGGCAAGAAAGCCGGGCGATCCATAGCGATCGTGCAGCTCTCGGAGAAACGCCGCACCCGCCAGAATATTGTCGTGCGGATCGTAGGGATTGGCGCCGAGGCCGTGACGAGCGCGAAGGTTCGCCCATGTCGCCGGCATGATCTGCATCAGGCCCATCGCGCCTTTCGGAGAGAGGGCGTGGACATCTTCCCCGCTCTCGGCATGCATGACGGCGCGGATCCACGACACGGGAATCCCGAACCGCTGTGACGCTTCGCGCGACAAACGCCGTGAAGGGATCGGCGACGCGCGCGACAGATGCGGCGTTGCCCTGTGCGAATGCCGGCGACGCGAAGGGCGTGGTACCCGCCATGCCCATCATCGCGATGATGGCGGTCGCAATGGCTGTTGGACGGGCGCGCAATCGGTCGCCGATCTGACGTGCGCTGACCAGCGGCTGCTCGGCTGCGCGATGAGTTGTTGTGTGCATGGGTCAGCCTCGCTCATCGCGTTTCGCCGGGCGGTTCCAGAGCAGATTGAAACTCGATCCCTTCGCTTCAGCCTGGAACAAATTCGCGCGGATGGGCTGCGTGAAGACCGGATCGTCGATCAGCAACGAGACATACGCTCCGGCCTTCTCGCCGGTGCGCTTCCAAGCGGCGCCGACCTCGGGGCCATCGGCGCTGTCGCCTGCGTGAATCCGAAAGTCCGGCGCGTTCTCGCCGTCCCCAGCATTGGCCGGAACGAGGGTGAGTTCGACATCGATCGTGAGCGTACGGAGCCGGCCGTAATAGCCGTCTTGGGTGCGGGTGAAATTACCGATGTGGGCCATGGGAACGTCCTTTCCATTGCAGGGTTGCGGTGGTCTCAGTGCGTCGCGGCGCGCCAAACGAAGCGGCCGTCGTCTCCTTCATCGGTCCAAAGAGGAACCGCGCGACCGACGATCGAGCTGGCGGGGAGCGGGCCGAAATACCGGCCGTCCAGACTGTCGGGGACGCCGGGGTTCATCAGAAAAACGTCGCCCAGCGGCGACGGTCCGACAGCCTTGCCAGTCGGGGAGATCGCGTCCGCGCCGGTCGCGGGCTTGCGCATCGCCGACCTCGACTTGATCGATGGTGATGCGCAGCCCATGCCGGCAGACGCTCTGTCCCGGCAGCGCCAGGACACGTTTCATCAAGGGCACGCCGCGCGGCAGGTAGCCGCCATCGGCGAGGAAGCTCGCGATGGGTTCCGGCGGCATGACGGCGACAAGTTCGGTGTCGCGTAGCGCGCCTGGTGGCCGCACGGCGTAGAGGCCGATCGGGGTGCTCGCGCTGGCGTTCCAGATGAGCCTGGGAAGAGGCTTGACGAACGCGACGCCCACGGTCGCCATCGCCGAAAAATAGGTCGCCATGACCCATCCGAAGCGGGTCATGGCTGCGCCCTCCGGCGCAGCAGCCACGCATCGTGCTGCGCGCGCGTATAGGGCCGCGGTTCGTGCCCGACGGTCAGGCGGCTGTGGACATGGCGCCAATGATCCGGCGCGATGTCGCCCGGTTCGACGCCGATCGCTTCCACGGCATCGATGGCCTGAAGCACGCGCTCGACCTTCGGCCAGCCATCGATGTGCAGCAGGATTTCGCCGCCGGGACGGACGAAGGGAAGCGTCTGATAGGATTCCCGCGCGGCGACGGCGCGCACGATATCGATGCGCGAACTGACGGTTCCGAAGTCGTTGGCGGACCAGCGCACGAACGCGAAGACGGTGCCGCTTCGAAAGCTGAGGGTGCGGCGGCGGCGGTCGAGGATTTTCTCTTCGACGTGATCGCCGAAGCGTATCCAGTTCTCGATCCTCTTCTCGTACCAGGTCAGTTCGACCTGCGTGAGGCTGTCGGACAAGCGGCCGGCATGCGACTCTTGCCGATGCGCGGCGGACGGCGCGTTGTCGGTCATGATGCGTCTCCAGAGTCTTCGGGAAATTCGCGCGCCAGCAGCTCGCGCAGCATGTCGGCGACGGTGACGCCGCGCCGGAAGGCGGCGACCTTGATGCGGCCGCGCAAGCCGGGCGTGACGTCGATGGTGAGCCGGGCGGTGAAAGCATCGGCCTTCGCCGGAGCGCCGGCCGGCATATCCGGCGCTTTGATCCAGCTCTCGGCGTCGCCGGGACGGGAGGCGAAGCCGCGCTTCGATTGACGCCCGGTCATCGGCCGATCCTCGCGATCTCGGCGGCGAGTGCTGCGATCTCGCGCGCGGCCGGACTGTTCGCGTCGAGGTCGGCGACAAGCCGGCCTGTGCGCGCGCTGTCGGCGAAGGCGACGCGCTGTCCGATCGTGACCTTGAGGACCGGCGGCTGGTGATCGGCCAGCGATTCGGCGGTTTCCCGCGCGATGACGGTGCGCGCGGCGCATCGATTGAGGACAAAGCGCGCGGCGAGTTGCGGCCGGAAAATGCGCGCCTCGTCGATCAGCTTCAGCGTCTCGCCCGAAGCCCAGCCGTCGAACGGCGAAGGCTGCGCGGGGATCAGGACGAGATCGGCGGCGAGCAGCGCCGAGCGCATCAGCCCGGCGACACGCGGCGGCCCGTCGATGACGATGTGATCGGCGTCGCGGGCGAGTTCGGGCGCTTCCCGATGAAGCGTGTCGCGCGCCAGGCCGATGACGCCGAACAGCCTCGGCAGCCCTTCCTTTGCCCGCTGCTCGGACCAATCGAGAGCGGAGCCTTGCGGGTCGGCATCGATGAGGGTGACGCGGCGGCCTTCGCGAGCCCATTGGCCCGCGAGATGAAGCGCCAGCGTGGTCTTGCCGACGCCGCCCTTCTGATTGAGGAGCGCGACGATCACGACGCGCCTCCGGACTTGGTTGGGAACGGGCGCGTCGAAGCCGCCGCTTGGAGCGGCGGAGCGCTCGCCCTCATCCCGATCGCGCCTCTTTCCCTTCCCGGCAGGTCGCGGTTCGGATCGAGTTTTCCCGCCGCCAACTACTAGAAGGTTAGAATCTTGGTTAGACTCTAAGTTAAGGGCGCGAATTCCGCTTTTATGTCCGTGGCTTACACCCGATTTCGGTTCCCGATAGCACGAGGGTCGGGTTCCTGATGGCACGATAGCGCCGGTTCCCGATAGCACGACGCTATCCACAGGTTGTCCACAGGCTGCTGGCTCGAAGGCGAGCAGCGTGCGCCCGCTGATTTCGACCTCAACGAACAGCGTGTATCCCGGCAGCGGCTGGCGGCGGATGATGTCTCGCAGCTCGAAAGCGAAGCGCTTGAACGGGGACAGGCTGCCGGATTTCAGATGGAGATGGCGGAAGTCGAATCGCCAGCCATTCCGCTGGTGGCCGCCGTGCTTGCGCACGATGCGGTATAGCCAGCGCTCCATGCCGCCGGTCAGGTCGAAATATGCGCGGTCGATGGTGAGGACGAGCGCATCGTCGAGAACGGCGCGGTAGAACCAGTCGGGGACGATGAGCTCGATACCGCCGGGATGACCGTGGCCATCGGCACGCTCCGTCCATTCGTTGATCCAGGAGAAGCGGTGCATCCGCCGCTCGGCTGGCTGGCGCAGCGATGTCGCGACCGTTGTCGATTGCAGCCGGTCCAGCGCCGCCTTGAGGCGCTGATAGTCGCGCAGCGATGTTCCGCGCCCGGTGAAGTTCAGTATCTCGTAGGGCGTCGCCGCCATCAGGCGCGACGTGCGCAAGCCCGCGTCTCGCGCCTCGACGATCTGGGAAGCGGCCCAGATCAGAACGTCGGCGTCCCAGATGGTGGCCATGCCATGTTCGGGGACGGCCTCGACGCGGATTGCAACGTCGCCCGAACGGAAGTCGATCGGTGTCGAGCGGTGGGATTTGGCGAGACTGAAAAATGGATAAGCCATGAGGTCCTGCGCGTCGCGGGGCGCGAGATCGCCGGGGAGCGCGCGGAACAGTTCGAGCTGCTCGCGTTCCGATCCTGTGCGATGTCGCGTCGACATGAGGGGAGCTGCCGGGACGGTCAGCGGCGGGTCTGGCCGGCATAAGCCGGCGAGACCGCTGCATGGCGCTTGGCGGGAAGCACCTCGCCCACGCCAGGGTCGGAGGTCGACGCCTTGGCGCCCCGCGCGACCCACGCCTGCAGATCTTCGAAGTTGTAGACGACGCGGCCGCCGAGCTTCGAATAGCGCGGGCCGGTGCCGTAGGTGCGGTGCTTTTCGAGCGTCCGCCCGGAGAGGCCAAGGAACCGCGCGGCTTCGGGCGTGCGCAAATAGCGTGGCGGGAGCTGGGGGATTGCTGCGGACATCGGTGGCCTCCGTGTTGTCGGGGAAGGCCGCCGGTTATCGGCGGCCGTCTGCGATCACGGTGGCGAAGGGTTGCCGCGTAGGGGGATGGTGAAGATGGGGGGTGCCGAATTCGCCACCCCCCGCGGGACCGGCGATCTCGGGCCTCGCCCGATCAATCGGGCCGGCGCGGACCCAGGAGATTGCGATAGTCGCCGCGCATCATGGTGATGCCGGTGCGCACCAGGCGGATGACCGTGTCGCGGAGGGATGCGGTCTTCCAAGGCTCGGTGGCGAGGCGGCTCGGGTCGAACAGCGCTTCGGCGATGGCCCGGTAACTGGCGCCCGCCAGGCGCCCGTCGAGGGCACGCAAGGCCGCGATCAAACGCTCGCCCTTACGGAGGGGAGCGGGCGGCGTTCGTGGCCGCCCGTGCGCGATGAACCGCCAGAAGCGTAGCGCCGCGTCGGTGCGCTGCGGGGCGGTGGCGTCCAGCGGGATGAGCGCGGCCATCGGCATCGCGCCGCTGGGCGGATCAATCAGCCAGAGCTGATGATTGATCCCGTCGTCTTTGATCATGACGTGCGTGCCGTCGTCGGCATCGCGCCGCACACTGTCGCTGGGAAAATCCGCCAACGAAACTGATGGTGTCGCAGCGCTGGTGGGCGCGGCCGTCAGGACGATGACCGACGCCAGTTCGTCGGACCGCCAGAAAACCGGTGATTGATCAGCGCGCCGATTTGGATCGGCAAGGAAATCGCAACCCCCAGCGCCGGCCGGGACCATCGGTCCCGTCATCGGCTTGAGCTGGTGCAGATTTGTAGGCGTTTCGGTAGTCAGGGTTGCGACGCAGGAACTCCCAGGCGAGGCTCGCGGGCTCCATCGTGGCGGCGTATTGATAGGCGGCGGGCGACCGCCAATCCTCCGTTGACATTGCACGTCTCCTTGCGAGGGATCACGGGATGCCTGGGCCAGTAGAAATCTAATCTGGGCTTTTGACAGCGCCGTGTGCAGACCGCCCGCCGGCATTGGGCCATGCCCAATCCGGATCGGCGATTTTCAGGAAATCCGCAAAGCCGGGAGCACGCGTCGGATGAAAGACTGACGCGGTGGCCGTTGAACGCCGCCGTCAGCGCGCCGAGCGCAGCAGATCGCGGTAGCCGTGCTCGGTCAGCCAGCGTGCGCGTGCCAGGTGCGTTTCATGAGCGCGCCGGGCACGGTCCGGTTCCAACGCGGGATCGAGATCGAGCACGACTCGCGCGACCTCCTCCCAGGGGGCTCCCTCGGACGTCGCATCGAGCAATCGGAGATAGGTCGGCAGATGCGCCCGGTCGTAGTCAGTCACCTGGGCGGCGGTCGGGGCGGTTTCAGCGATAGGGGGGGCCGGAGGAGATGGCATGGTCTTCCCGAGGTTTTTCCCGTGTTGACGGAGAATGCTTGCGAAACTGGGACGTCGAGCCCGAAAGGCGCGGCTGGCGGAACGGATCGGCGAGAGCGCCGCGTATTATAATACGTAGCGCCAAAATACGCGATTGGTGTCCATCCTTGTGGATGGATATTCGACAGGTGTTCGGAGAAAATCTTCGCCGATTTCGCACGCAAGCCGGCCTCAGCCAAGAGGCCGTCGCTGTACGAATGGGCGTGGATCGAGCACATGTGAGCAGTATGGAGCGGGGCCAGCAGAACGTCACGCTCCTGACGCTTTGGCATGCATCTCAGGCCGTCGGTGTGAAGCCTGCCGATCTCCTCAACGAAGACTTCGAGGTTGGTGGCGACCTCGCCGACCCTGAAGGCTCGTCGGCGTCATAGTCTTCCTGGCAAAAAGAAGCCCCGCCCGGTTTCCCGAGCGGGGCGTCGCTGGCTGATCTCAGTCGCCGTTGGCCTTGCGGCCGCGGGACCAGATGAGGGTGAAGCCGTCGCCGTCCTCGTCGTCGAAGAGGTTGGCGTAGATCGGCGCGTTGAAGCTGGGATCGTCGAGCTTGACCGAGAGATAGTCGCGGTTCTCGGCGGAGCGCTTGGACCAGGCGGCGCCGATCTCGGCGCGGCCGACGAAGATGCGGTGGCTCGGGGCGTTGTCGCTGGCGCGGGTGGCCTCGGGGACGATGCGGACGTTCTTGGTCTGAACGCTGAGGGTGACGATTTCGCCCAGATAGTCGGTGCCGGACTTCTTGAAGGTGCCGATGTTCGCCATGGTGGTTCTCCTTGTTCGCTGTTCTCGAGCCCGCGACCATCGCGGCCTCGATGGCGATCGACAGACCGGAGGCGACCGACGCCGCACCCGCTTGCGGGCCGCAGCGCAGCGGAGGATGTCAGCCCGGAGAGTTTCTTGCCTCGCGAGGAATGGGCGGGCCGGGGTCCCTGCGCGATCTTTCGCGTGGGGTGGTCCCCCAGGGGAAGAAAGTCGCCGGGCGACATTGCGGCATAGGCGGTCGAGGCGAAGCCGTCCTTCGGTCAGATCCAGCCATTGAAGAGGCCGTATGGGGCAGGCGCGACCTGACAGCGACCCATCAAGGAAGAACCTGGCGGACACCGGCCACCGAGAGCGCTTCCGGCACGTCTGGGCAAACGGACCTGAGTTCAGACCTGTTCCGCCATTGGCCTGGGGCTATCTCTCCGCCACCGAAAGACAACGACCAAGGCATCTGCGATTTATCGGCAACGCGCCGGCAAAGCCGCCTCGTCCATGGGTGTCACCGACCATACCGCGATCTCGGTCTTTCGTCGGCTGTTCCCGCCAATGTCCGATCATCGACCTGAATCGGCGACGACCGGTCGGCCCTGACGTCCTCCACCCAGCATCGGACCAGCGCGTGGTCCCGGCTGAGTTCAGCCCCTGACGATGCCCTGTGTCGGGTGACCGGGGGGCAATGCCATGCGCGTCCAGGCTGTGACGCCGACTGCAACGGCCCCGACGATCGAGAACGCGATCTGCCAAGCCCCGGACGGCATGGTCAGCTTCGCGAGGCCGAGCGTGGCGTGGTAGCCGGCAAGCGCCGCGGGCGCCGCGAACAACAGTGCGACGGCAACCCGGATCCAGGTGGATCGTGCGAATGCAAAGACGTACTGGCCGGCGACCAAGGTGACAACGCCGGCCAGAATGCCGACAAAGATGGCCCCGACCGGCCCGGCGTCGCCGTGATAGGCCCACAAGCCGGCGGAGACCGCCGCGAAGAAGGGAAGCGCATAGACGGCGAGCGAGAACAGCAGCCAGCAGAGGAAGCCGATGCCGACGATGCCGAAAAGGATGCCGATGACGATCATGGTGGTGGTCTCCGTGACAAGGGTCGAGCGGGCGCGCCTTCCACCACCACGGCACCCCTTGATCATATCAGATCGTGACCCCCGATGGTATCAACTTTGCCGGATAATGGCACGATTTGGACAAGCAATCTGAGCCATTTTGAGCGATTGAATATGTATGGTGTGAGCTAGGACGAGGTATCTTACCGCATGAATGATGGGCGGATTGCTGATCTCCAGACGTTCTACTCGTTGCTTGGTTTGGTTGAGCGCAAGGCTGGCGGCGCGCGCGCGCTTGTGGGTTTGTCTGGCGGCAAAGCTGGCCCAGACGTGGGGTCTATTTTTTCATGGAAAACGGCGAGTGCCGCTCTTCCAGTGGTAGCGGCCGCCGAATTGTTCGCGTCGGTACTCACGCGCTGAAACCCAGGTCAAAGACGAAGCTTTGGACCCGCCTCTCACAGCACCGAGGACAGGAGAACACGGGTGGCGGCAACCATCGCGGTTCGATTTTTCGACTGATCGTCGGGACTGCGCTTATCGCGCGAGACGGCTATCAATTCGCGAGCTGGGGCGACGGCAATAGCGCTTCAGCCGATGTTCGCGCCACGGAGCTTGGTCTCGAACGAGAAGTAGCACCGTCATTGGCGCGATGCCGTTCCTTTGGCTAGCAGTCGACGATGAGCCGGGCGCCGAAAGCCTTCGTGGCGATATCGAGCGCAACGCAATCGCGCTCCTCAGCAATTTCGGCAAACAGCCGGTTGATCCGCCTAGCGCAGGTTGGCTCGGTCATTGGTGCGATCGGGAGCGAGTCCGAAAATCGGGCCTGTGGAACTCAAATCACGTTGATGAGCGATATGATCCGGAATTTCTCGGGCGCATGAAACACCTCGTTGAAACGATGGAGTGACCTCAGTGATCGTCGTCATTCAGTGCGCGGCAAAAAAGCGTTCGAGTGCTGGTTTTCTGAAAACTAAAGATGGAAGGCCAGTGCATTTCGTCTGGCGATCCCGCAGCCGCGCCAGGCTCGGGGTCGATGGCTTACGCAAGACCCGATGATATGTCCGATTTCGGCGTAAGCTGGAAGAGATGTGCTGCTCGATTATAATCGAAACCCGGGCACATAATCCGCTAGGCCTTTGCCGCGCCAGTGACCTCTATTCCAATCCAATCTATCGCCGGATAGTCGATCGGATCGGGGAAGAAAAAACCTACATTATTTCTGCTGGCTGGGGCCTTATCAATGCATCATTTTTGACTCCGAACTACGATATTACTTTCAGCGTGTTGGATGCAGCCAACCGCTATAAGCGTCGGAGAAAGAACGATGTCTACTTAGACGAGCGCGCATTACCCGCGAGTTCCGAAGAGCCGGTATTTTTCTTTGGCGGCAAGGACTGAAAGTGCCGCTCTTTTGCAAACTGACGAGCGAAGTTGGCGTCAAGCGGACGGTGTTTTACAATTCCGAGGTCGAAGCCTGTGGCCCCCGGATGCTCGATTGAACGGTTTGTCACGACGACGCGCACAAATTGGCAAAATGAATGCGCGTCAGCATTTTTTGATGGCAAGATCAGGAGCGTGGCGGCGGCCTCGTGAGGTCGCCGTCTCGCAAGACAGGCCCTGATAGCGGCGCTCACGCGCCGCCGTTGCCGAATTTCCAGACCGGGATGCCGAGCTTCTTGGCCTTGTCGGCGAGGTTGTCCTGAATGCCGGTGCCGGGGAAGACCATGACCCCGATCGGCAGCACGTCGAGCATCTGCGTCGTTGCGCTTGAACGGCGCGGCCTTGGCGTGCTTGGTCCAGTCGGGCTTGAAGGCGATCTGCGGCACCTTGCGGTGGTCGGCCCATTTGGCGGCGATGAGTTCGGCGCCCTTCGGCGATCCGCCGTGCAGCAGCACCATGTCGGGATGCTTGGCGTGGACCTGGTCGAGCTTGTCCCAGATCAGGCGATGATCGTTGAAGTCGAGGCCGCCGGTGAAGGCGATCTTGGGGCCGGCGGGCAATAGCACCTCGTTGTCGGCCCGGCGCTTGGCGGCGAGGAAGTCGCGGCTGTCGATCATGGCCGAGGTCAGGGTGCGGTGGTTGACCTTCGATCCTGAGCGCGGCCGCCAGGCCGAATGGGTGTGGCGCTCGAACTGGTCGGCGGCCTGGTCGCGGAAGAATTCCATGCTGTTGCGGCGCTCGATCAGCGTCTGCCCCTCGGCGGTGAGGCGTTCGAGTTCGACCGAGCGGATCTCGGAGCCGTCCTGTTCCTTCTGGCTGCGCTTCTGCGCCTGCTCGTTGTCGTCGAGTTCGCGCTCGATCCGGCTGACGGCGCGGTGGAAGAGATTGACGGTCGACCAGAGCAGGTCTTCGAGGTCGGGTTCGAGGCGGGTGTCCGCCAGGGTGACGACGAGGGCGTCGAAGATGTCGGCGACGGCGCCGGCGACGGCATTGCGCTTCGGGCAGCGGTCTCGGGTCGGGTTCGTCCTGGAAGGGGCGATAGCCGTAGAGCTGGAGTTCGGCGAGGACGTGATCGGTCGGGGATGAGGCGTGCGGCGGCTCGTAGCCGGTGTCGTCGTGTTCGGTCGTCATGGTGCTTCCCTTCGTCGGATCGACCGCGCCCATCGCGGCCTTCTTGGCGACGAAAGGCGGCGGGCGGACCGGACCTGCACCCGGAGCGAAGCGAAGGGCCGAAGCGAAGCGGAGGATGGCGGGGGCCGGCTATTTTGCCTCGCGATGTAAAGGCGGGCTTGCCCGCCGACGGAAAATAGTCGGCCATCCGCCATTGCCGGGCCGGGCCGTTTGCCGCCCCGATCGCCCTCTCAGAAGGCCGTGGGCGCGGTCCTCTCCGACAAGGCTGGGAAGCACCTCGATCGAATACGGCATGAGACCGGCGCCGCCGCGGACATCATTTCCCGTGCCGCTTCATGCCGCCAATTCCATGAAACGAGCGACGTCTTCCGGAGCGATCTGCACCCGCAACGCTGCCCGTAGCGCATCGATGCCGAGCGTGCGGAGATCCTCGTTGAAGTCGCCCAGTCGTGGCGACAGGGCGATCGCCTCGATCCCGGCCTCGTTCGCCCGGTCGATCAGGCTCGCCATCGCGCCGTCCCCGGCCGGATCGTCGTCGCGGGCGATATAGAGCCGGCGCAGCGTCGCCGGGAACAGGATGGCGGCGAGATGTGCGGCCGAGAGCGCGGCCACCATCGGCATGGTGGGCATGACGCATCGGAGCGACAGCATGGTCTCGATGCCTTCGCCGGCCGCCAAGACATCGTGCGCCACATCGAAACGGACGGCGTTGCCCAGGAGGTGGCCCATCGCCCGTCTCGGCGTGTCGATCGGCGCCTTGTCCCGCCCCGACGGGTCGAGCCAGGTGCGATGCGCGCCGGTGATCTTGCCGTCGAGATCGGTGACGGCTGCGATCATCGCCGGCCAGGTCTCGGTCGGAGACCATGCATCGGGACGGTAGTAGCAGCGTGGGTGGAAGCGGAGGCTTCCGGTTCCGTGCAAAGCCGTAATGCCGCGTTTGCGCAAATACGCTTCGACGACTGTGCCCGAAATCGGCTGCGACATGGCGAAGAGACGGCGTGCTGATTCCGGCGATCCGGCCGGTGCGGACGATGGAAGCCGCCCATGGTCTGGTTCCGGCTCCGATCTCGGCAGGCTGAGAAAGCGCCGGGCCTCATCGGCGACGTCGCGGAAATCGACAAGGCCGCAGCTCTCGCGGATGACATCGAGGAGGTCGCCGTGATCGCCGGTCGCCGCGTCGGTCCATTTGCCGGCCGCGCCCTTGCCGGATTCCGGTCCTTTCAGCCGGACGAACAGGGAGCGGCCGGGCGTATTCCTCACGTCGCCGACCAGCCAGTAGCGGCCCTCGCGGCGGCCGTTGGAGAGATAATGGCGGCACACCGCCTCGGCATCGCGCGCGAGACGGTGCGCCAGTTCGGCGGCATCGAGCGCCATCGTCACGCCGCCGCCCGCTCGGCGACGCGCGCGAGCGGATAGCGTTCCAGCACCTTCGCCAGGATCGCCGGGCCGGTGGCGTCGGTCGGGACGAACATCCTGAGCTTCCACGAGATGATCTCATGGAACAGGCCATAGGCTCGCAGCCGGTCACGCATGGCGTCGGTGAAGCCGGTCAGTTCGATGCGGTTGGCGCCCATGACGCGGACGCGGCGAAGCTGAAGCCCTTCGGCAAGATCGAGGATGGTCCTGCCATCCATCAGCGCGGTGAAGGCGTCATCGGCCGACAGGTTCGACGGGCCGGTTTCAAGCGCGCTGGCCACCCATGCCGGGCGAGACCTTGCGACCGACGATGCGCTCGCCGGCATCGGTCTGGAGCCGATAGACCCGCGCTCGACTCGTTCGGCAGACGCTTCCAGATCGGCAGCAAGAGACCGGCGACGATATGGATCTCGCTGTCGGTGAACTCCGGCACCTCGGCGAGTTCGGCCGCCCAGGCGCGGGCGAAGGTTTCGCGGTCGGCTTCCCGCCAATGCGTCTGCGGCATCATCGCCAGCGGCATGGCGGGATGCTCCATCGGCCGGATGAGCCGCACGCGGCGTTCGACCTCGCCATCGTCGAGCATCAGGCTCGGCGCCGGAACCTGCACGGCGGCGCGGCCCGACTGGCTGTTGACCAGCAGCAGGGCGCGGGGATCGGAGAGCCGGCCCAGCGCCTCGTCGAGCGTGACCGGCCGGTTGCGCTCGCGCTGCGTGATCGTCAGCAGCCGGGTTTCCGCCGAGGTGCCGGGATGGGTGTAGATCGTCTGCCGGCCGGTGACGACGAAGCTCTCCGCCGTCAGCGTCTCCAGCCCGACGTCGTAGGTTCCCGATGCGATCGCGCCCTCGATACGGGCGGTCAGGAGCTGCTCGAACGCCGTGAACAGGATGTTCTGCAGGTCGATGGTCAGCGCCAGCAGCCGATTGAGGAAGGTGGTGATCGGCGGCAGCTCGTCCTTGATGCCGTTGCTGTCGGTCAGCTTCAGCCCGGTCGCATCCTCGAACGCGCCCAGCGAGCAACCCTCGACCTTGCCCATGACCAGCAGGACGTAGAGCTGGCGCAGCGCGTCGCGGGCGTAGTGGCTCTCCAGATTGTCTTCGGGCCGGAACAGGCCCTGGCCGCCGGTCTGGCGCTGGCCCTTGGTGATGGCGCCCAGCGTGTCGAGCCGGCGGGCGATGGTCGAGAGGAAGCGCTTCTCGGCCTTCACGTTCGTCGCGATCGGCCGGAACAGCGGCGGCTGCGCCTGGTTGGTGCGGTTGGTCCGGCCCAGGCCCTGGATGGCGGCGTCGGCCTTCCATCCGGCCTCCAGCAGATAGTGGACGCGCAGGCGGCGGTTCTTCGCCGACAGTTCGGCGTGATAGGACCGCCCGGTGCCACCCGCGTCCGAGAAGACGAGGATGCGCTTGGCGTCGTCCATGAACGCCTGCGTCTCGGCGAGATTGGCCGAACCCGCGCGGTTCTCGACGGCGAGGCGATCGACGCCGTCCGATCCGGTCTTGCGGATGATCCGGCGCGAGCGGCCCGTCACCTCGGCCACCATCTCCGTGCCGAAGCGCTGGACGATCTGGTCGAGCGCGCCATGGACCGGCGGCAGCGACGCGAGCTTCTCGATCAGGCGATCACGGCGGGCGACGGCCTCGCGGCACTGCACGGGCTGGCCATCGCGATAGACCGGCCGCGAGGAGAGATTGCCCTCGCTGTCGGTGAAGGGCTCGTAGAGCTGGGTCGGGAAGCTGTGCGCCAGATAATCCAGCACATATTCGCGCGGCGTGATGTCGACCTGAACGTCGCCCCATTCCTCGGTCGGAATCTCGGCAAGGCGGCGCTCCATCAGCGCCTCGCCGGTCGAGACGATCTGGATGACGGCGGCATGGCCAGCCGTCAGATCGCGCTCGACGGCGGCGATCAGCGACGGCGTCTTCATCGCCGTGATCAGGTGATTGAAGAAGCGCTGCTTGGCGCTCTCGAAAGCCGACCGCGCGGCGGACTTGGCCTGCGCGTTCAGCGTGCCCGTCTCGCCGGTGATGTTGGCCGCCTCCATCGCGGCGTCGAGATTGTTGTGGATGATCGCCGAACGCGCCCGGCATAGGCGTCGTAGATGCGGATCTGCTCGTCGGTGAGCCGGTGCTCGACCAGCTCGTATTCGACGCCCTCGTAGGAGAGCGAGCGCGCCGCATAGAGGCCGAGCGCCTTCATGTCGCGCGCCAGCACCTCCATCGCCGCGACGCCGCCGGCCTCGATCGCCTCGACGAACTCGGCCCGCGTGGCGAAGGGGAAATCCTCGCCGCCCCAGAGGCCGAGCCGCTGGGCATAGGCGAGATTGTGGACCGTGGTGGCGCCGGTCGCCGAGACATAGACGACGCGCGCGTTCGGCAGCGCGTGCTGCAGGCGAAGCCCGGCGCGGCCCTGCTGCGAGGCGGCCTGGTCGCCGCGTTCGCCCTTGCCGCCGGCGGCGTTCTGCATGGCATGGCTCTCGTCGAAAATGATCGACCCCGTCGAAATCGGAGCCCAACCATTCGACGATCTGCCGGACCCGCGAAACCTTCTCGTCGCGCGCGTCGGAGCGTAGCGTGGCGTAGGTGGTGAATAGGACGCCTTGCTCCAGACGGATCGGCGTGCCCTGGCGGAAGCGCGACAGCGGCGTCACCAGAAGCCGCTCCTGCCCGAGCGCCGACCAATCGCGCTGGGCGTCCTCGATCAGCTTGTCGGATTTCGACACCCAGACCGCGCGGCGGCGGCCCTTCAGCCAGTTGTCGAGCAGGATGCCGGCGACCTGGCGGCCCTTGCCGGCGCCGGTGCCGTCGCCGAGAAACCAGCCGCGGCGGAAGCGGACGGCGTTTTCAGCGTCGTCGGGCGCGGCCGAGACGATGTCGAAGGTCTCGTCCACCGTCCACGATCCGGCGAGATGACCGCAATGGGCCTCGCCGGCAGTAGATGACGCTTTCGAGCTGGGCGTCGGACAGCATGCCGTCCGCGACGACATCGGCGGGCAGGTGCGGCCGATAGCTCGGCTTGGGCGGCGCCACCGACGCCATCGCCGCCGATTGCACCAGCTTGGTGGGGTGAGCCTGAGAGCCGGGAATACGGATCGACTGCAATCCGTATCCTTCATAAAGCGCCTCGGTGATGTGGCCGCCCTCGACCGGCGTCCAGTCGATGGTCTCATAGGTCAGCTCAACCGCCTCCGGCTCGGGCGTCGTGGCCGGGACGGAGGAAGGGCGCGGCGCAACGCGCTGCGGCCGTGCGGCGGCGGGACGAACCGTGGCCCGGGTGATGACCGGCGTGGCGAGCGGGAGCCTCGGCGGAACGGAATCCGCGATCCAGCCGAGCAAGGTCGCGGCATCGGGGGCGCAAGCCGTGCAAAGCCGGAAACACGCGTCGGATCGGCGCGCGGGCAGACGGTCGATCACGGTCAGGCGGGTGTCGATGGTCGTGCCATGCTTGGCATAGACCGATCCATCGATGGCGGCCGAGAACACGACGCGCCCGCGCTCCTGCAGCCGGACGAAGGCGTCGGTCCACGCCGGATTGTCGGGCGCGCAGTTCGCCCCGGTGATCGCGACCAGTCGGCCGCCCTCGGCGAGACGCGCGAGCGCCGAGGCGATGTGGCGCAGGGCGGCGTCGGCCATGCGGCGATCGACGTTCGCGAGCGCGGAGAACGGCGGGTTCATGAGCACGACGCTCGGAACGACGCCGGCGTCGAGATGATCGTGGATCTGCGCGGCGTCAAAGCGGGTGACGGCGATACCGGGGAACAGATGGCCCAGCAGCCCGGCGCGCGTCTCGGCCAGCTCATTGAGAACGAGCGACGCCGCCCGCGAGTTCGGCGAGGATGGCGAGCAGGCCGGTGCCGGCCGAAGGCTCCAGCACGAGATCGGCGGGCGTGATCGCGGCGGCGGCGCTGGCCGCGAGGCCGAGAGCGATCGGCGTCGAGAACTGCTGAAGCGCCTGGCTCTCTTCGGAGCGGCGCGTGTGGGTGGGAAGAAGGCCCGCGATCTTGGCCAGCATCGGCAGCATGGCGGCGGGAGAGGCTGCCCGCGCGCGCATGGCGGGGCCGAACTTGCGCAGGAACAGGACGGTCGCCGCCTCGCAGGCATCGTAGGCGGTCTTCCAGTCCCAGGCGCCATCGGCGTCGGAACCGCCGAAGGCGGAGACCATCGATGCGCGGAGCGTCGGTGCGTCGACACGCTGGCCGCGTTCGAGATGGGGAAGGATGATCCGCGCGGCATGAGCCAGCGCGTCGGCCGTCGCCGGAGCGGGCGGCGCGACCGGGAGCGGCGCGGCCGCGAAGGCGGCCGTGGAAGCGGGATTCGTCGTCATGAAGGGAACCTCGGGAGAGCCGGAACGGGTCGAGCCGAGGGGCGCTCTCTCTCGACCCCAACGGCTCAAACCCGTCCCGGCAATCCTCTCCCTCTCGGGACGCCCAAGAAGAAAAGGGTCCGGCGCTGGGCGCCGGACCCTTTGATGCCGCCCGGAAGAAACGCCCGCTCACCCCGGGGGATCGACGAGCCGGTAGGTCCGGCTCTTGATGTTGGGAATCCGGTAGAGGCTGCTGGAGCCGGGCGCACGAAAGAGCACGGTGCGATGGCTGCGCGGGTTGGCGATGACCTCCAGCCGCTGGAAGCTTCGGCCATCGGCGAAGGAGAGCGGCTCGTCGAAGACGATCACCTGGCCCGCGCGTGGGCTCGGTTTGGCGGCCTTCGCGCGACGGGCGGCGGCGTTTTCGCGGCAGCGAGCCCGCCATTGCAGCGCATATTCGCGATCGGTCGGCGTCAGCAGATCGAGAATCGATGCGGGGCAATCGCACTCGTACGGCCCCATCGATTCTTCCATGTCCTTGTAGCCGAAGATGTAGCCCTCGGGGTCGCGCGGATTGTATCGGACGAGGCAGATGGCGGCCCAGACCTCGCGCTGACCGGTGGCGATGCGGACCTGTTCCACGGCGGCATAGTAGACGCGCATGCCGACCAGCGCGGAGCGCAGCACTTTCGAAATCACGTCGGGACGCTCGTAGGTGAACTGGGCGTCGAGATATTGGCGCGGGCCGGAATGGCCCTTGAGGGATGTCATGTAGAGCCAGCCCATGGCCGTCTCCTTTCGATGGGGGATGAAGACGGCGCGCGCGGTGAGCGCGGCGCCGTGGTGGATTGGAAAGTCCCGACGATCAGCCGACCGGAGCGAGCCGTTGTTCGGCTTCGCGGATCGCCGCGAGCGCGGCGCGAAACTCGGCGGCGCCTTGCTCCTCCGACAGGTCGCTGCACTCGACGACGGCGAGACAGGCGGCGTGGATGTCGGCGTCATTGACCGCGTCGGCCGTAAGACGGGTGAGCGTGGGATCGGCCTCGATTGCTTGGCCGATCTGTTGCCTGACGGCGTCTTCGCGGATGCGGAGCAGAACATGCACGCCGTCATCGGCGGCATCTCCCTCCTTCTCCGCGAGGAAGTCCTCGAGGATGTCATTGGTGGATTTGCCGACAATCGCGTCCGCCGTGATCAGCACCGCCATGCCGCCGAAGCCGTCGGGCCGCATCTTCGAGCAGGTGAAAGACGTGACCGCGGTGACGTAGCGGAGCGTGGATGAGCGCCGGACGATGTCCTGGAAGATGAACTCCCAGGACGTGCCGCTGAAATCGATCTCGATCTCGGTGTCGTCGGTGGATGCGACCGCCACGCGCTCGGCGATGTACGTGGTCGCCGTGCTGTCGATTCCCGCGGATGCATCGAACGCCGCCCGAAGTTCGTCGATCGAAAGCCCGATAGCGTCGCTCGGACCGAGAGAGGTGTGGAAGTACACCGCCTCGCCATCCGGCTCGGCATCGAAGATGAGGCTGAGCACGAGACGTTCGAGCGGCGTCATGTCGGCGATCGGGATCGGTTGCTGAATGACGGTGGGTGAGAAGTAGTCGGCCATGTCGGGTCTCCAGAAATGCGAAAGCCCGGCGCGATGGCCGGGCTTTTCGTTGCGTTGACGTGGAAGAGTGATCAGCCGGCGGCGGCGAAGGGATCGACGTCGCGATGGATCGGCTGGGCCCGGCCCATCCAGGGCTCGGGGCGGATGCAGCGCACCCAATCCGCGAAGCTCGGGATGAAGCCGAGGTCTTCGCGCACATGCTGCTCGCCGATCAGCCGGACCGGCACCACGCGGCCGGTCGAGATCGTGATCGTCGGGCCGAAGAAGCGCTCCAGCATGAAGATGCCTTCGGCATGATGGCGCAACGCGCGGTGCCGAAAATCAGCGGTGATGGCTTTCGACTCGTCGAACCATTGATGCAGCGGCAGATAGTCCTCGGCCGCGCCGCCCCATTTCTTCACCGAGGAAAGCGCGTGATGATAGCAATGTCCCATCGTCGCCTCCTCAGAATACGTGCTGGGAATAGTCGGACTCCATGTGCCGCTCGTTGTAGTCGAGCGTGATGGTCCGTTCGGCGACGTCGAAGATGAAGTCGCCATAGGCGCCGTCGCTGTTCTCCCAGCCGTCGTGGGTTTCCTCGAGAAAATCGTAGGCCAGCCGCTCGATTGCGTCGCGGACGGACATCACCGTCCGTTCGGGCTCAGCGTGGCCCCAGACGGCGGCGGCGATCTCGACATTGCCGGGCGGCAGGGCGACGACATCGTCGCCGGCCTTGGCTTCGATGTCCTCGATCTGCCCGCTGTCGCCATAGCCGTCGAAACGGACGGTGACGATGGTGAGGCCGGCGGCGGTGAGCGCGTCGAAGACGACCGCCTTGTTCGCGGGACGCAGTTCGGCGTTGAGGCGATCGTGCTCGCCGCGCTGGACGTCCCAATCGGTGAGCGTCGGGGCGGCTGTTGGGGTGATGGGGGAATGCTCGGTCATGGCATGGCTCCGAAAGCGAGAAAGCCCGGCGCGATGGCCGGGCTTTCGGGTGGAATTGGGTGGAGAAACGGGTGCGGGGCGGCCGAAGCCACCCCGCATGTCGACAGTCACTCGGCCGCGACCATGTGCGCCGGCTCTTCGTCGGCGTCGGCGGGCGCTTCGTCCTCGTCACCCGCGAGGAAGTCCGGCAGCGCCTCGGACTCGCCGGTCGACTCGTCGGCGACGGGTGCGACCTCGACGAGACGCAGCGGCTCCGGCAGCCAACCCGTGCCGGCAAGCAGCCGCTCGGCCTCCTTGGCCATGTCGGTCTTCTTGAGGTGGTCGATGAGCTGCGCCGACTGCTCGCCCTTGGCCTCGCGCACGGCTTCGAGGATGCGCGCCTTCGGAACCCGGCCGAGATAGTTATCGACGGTCGGCGCCCAGCCGGCGGCGGCCAAGTCGAGATTGACGGTCCGGGCGAGCTGGTCGCCATGCGCGAAAGCGTCCGGACGCCGGTTCCACGGCTCCTTCACGACATTGACGGTGAGCGAGGCGCAGTGAGCGAACAGCGCCGCCTGGCTGTCGCTGTCGAACGCCGTCAGCGTGTCCCACAGAGCCGCCGGCGCTTCCGGCAACTGCTTGGCCCACTGCGCGTGCCGGGCGTCGATCGCCCTGGCGGAGGCGGTCTCCGCCAACCCCGGCGCCTGAGCGCTGAAGCCGGAGTGCTTCGCCGTGATCTCCAGGCAGGTGTTCGAGGCGTAGCGGTAGAAGGCGTTGAGGCAGAGGGCGTGCAGCACCGCCTGGAAGGCGATGTGCGGATCGTTCGCCAGCGCATCCCGCAGCGCCAGGGTGCGATGGGCGGTCAGCTCGGTCACCAGCCGATCCGAAAGCGGACGGATGGTTTCGTCCTCCTCCGGCGTGTCGATCTCGGAACCCGTCGGCGCGCCGCCGATGGTGATGACGGCCCGCTGGATGGCGCCGCTGGCGGTGGCGGCGGTCTCCGGTGCATCGCCATCGCCGCCCTGGACCGGCTCGACCGGCGCTTCGTCCTCGGGGCGGACGAAGCCGCGTTCGATGTGCAGCGCCCCCTCGTTGTCGATGCTGACGAAGATGCCGGCGCGAGCGATCTCGGCCGGATCGTAGCGGACGGGCCGGTTCTCGAACGCCGCGATCGCGGTCTCGATCTCGCCGAGGCGCTGATCGACCTCGTCGGGCAACTCGTCGGCTTGCGCGTATTGCTCCTCAAGCGCGTCCTGTTCGGCCTTCAGCGCGGCGAAGCTGGCGTTCTCCTCTTCGCTGAGTTCGACCGTCTCGCCGGTGAGGCGGCGCAGACCGGCGGCGTGGCCATAGGGGAAGTCGGTGGCGACCGCGATCCAATTCCAACCCTCGGCCCGCAGCGTCTCGGCCTCGGCCTGGAGCTTCTCGGTCACCAGCCGATCGAGCAGCGCCGGATCCTGCAGCCAGCCGCCATCGTCATGCTGGAAGAGGTCGCGCATGACCACGCCGCCGGCGGCTTCGTAGACGTCCATGCCGACGAACCGCGCGCGGCGGTCGGAGGCCCGGACCGCGCCCTCGGTGAGCTGGCGGCGGATCAGGTAGGGCTCCTTGTTGTAGGAGCGCGAGACGGCGTCCCAGACCTGCTCCTGGCGGGCATGGTCGTTGGTGACGGTGAACGCCATCAACTGCTCCAGCGTCATGCCGTCCTCGGCATAGATGTCGAGGAGCTTGTCGGAGACGGCGGCCAGGCGCAGGCGCTGCTTCACCACGGTCGGGGTCACGAAGAACCGGGCGGCGATCTCCTCGTCGCCAAGGCCCTTGTCGCGCAGCGCCTGGAAGGCGCGGAACTGGTCGAGCGGATGGAGCGCGACGCGCTGGACGTTCTCGGCCAGCGAATCCTCCTCGGCGATGCCACCCTCGCGCACCACGCAGGGGACGGGCGCGGTCTTCGCCAGGCGCTTCTGCTTGACCAGCAGTTCGAGCGCCCGGAAGCGCCGGCCGCCGGCCGGGATTTCGAACATGCCGGTCTCCTGGCCTTCGGCGTCGAGAACCGGCCGGACGCTGAGGCTCTGCAAGAGCGTGCGTCGGGCGATGTCCTCGGCCAGTTCCTCGATCGAGACGCCGGCCTTCACGCGCCGGACGTTCGCCTGGCTGAGCACCAGCTTGTTGAAGGGGATGTCGCGCGAGGCGCTGAGGGTGATCTTCTGAACGGCGGTAGCCATGTCGGATTCTCCGCGACGGGCGGCCGAAAGACTCTCTCTCGACCTCCAACCCGTCACGAAAACCGGCGCAGCCCTCTTACTCTCGTCGAGCGAAATTCGCGGGGGGCGGCAGCTTGGAGACCTCCCACGGGCCCACGCGGCAAGCCTCGCCCACGACGCCTAGGGAATATCCGAGTTTGTATAACCGGGACGGCGCACTTGCGCGCTTCGCCGGCCGGAATGATCCGGCCGCGCGCAATCGGCTCGGATATGCAGGGGGAGCGAGAGGCGCATAATCCTGCGCGCCCGGGTGACAATCAGCTGAATTCCTCCGCGATAGCCACTATCTCCTTGGAGGGCGTGCCGTAACTCACGAGTCTGATATCGAGGTCGTAGGCGGTCATCAATTTCAGGGCCCGCCGTATGGCGGCAAGGATCCAATTGCCATGATTGCCGAAGGCGCCGCCGCCAAGAAGCGTCAGGAAAATGACATTTGATGCGCCGCGTTGGGCGTTCAGCACGGTGGCCCACATGGTTGCCTCGTAAGCGGCCTCCAAGACGAGCACCGCGAATGGCTCCCAATGAGCGGGCGGCACACGACTGTAGGCGACTGGCAGGGCCGAGCAGAATAACTGAGAGACCCGGGGCCGATCCGGCCCCGCTGCTTCGGTGACTTCGACATCGTGGTGTATTCCGATACGCAGTTTTCCGCGCAGGACATCGATTTGGTCTGTTGTAAGCGTTCCGAGATGTTGAGCGATGGCATCGAGTCCCGTTTGGGTACCCAACGCGTAGCCGTTCTGCATCGTCCATAGATCGCCGACGGGCAGTTTCGTCGCACTGCTCAAAGCATCCCCAAGGTCCGCTAGCCCATCGAGTTGCCTCCTCGCGGTTTGGCCCTGGCTGCCCCGAACGGAGCGAAGTAATTGCGGTAGATGGTCGCCGCGCCTGCGGCGATGGCGCAAGCCGGCCCTCGAGTGGGGTCGCTTTGATACCGGGTCACGCCATGTTCCGGCGTCACGTCTGGCGACACCATCTCCAACAAATTGAACTGTGATGCCACCTGGAAAAGCGCGCCGGCATTTTCGGGAGACCTATGCATGCGCCGTACATCGCCGATCACCACACTTGTCTTCAACCTGCCGGGCGGTTTGTCTGCGGACTTTACCCTTTCGCGGAGAGCCTGAAGTGAAACCAATTCAAGCTCTCCGATCCCATAGCTCTCGCCATTGATCCGAGAAACCAGTCTTCCGTCCATGACAGTGAGCTGCGCGCGGGTCTCTTCGTAGCCAGCTTCCCGAAACCCTGTGAGCTTTTCAAACCAATCCATGATTTTCTCCGTGTGTCACGGTAAGCGGGCACCGATACCCAGGACGTATTTTTCTTGCTCGCGGGTCTCGATTGCACCGGGACGTGCGGCGCGAACCTGCCTGACAGCCGCCGTCGGCTCCATCCCGAGTTCGATTAGAAGCCGAGCTCCGATTGTGCCAGCTCGCCCGAGCCCCCCGCGGCAATGAACCAGGACATCACGCCCGCTGCGCAGCAGATTTCGAAGCGCATCACCAGTGACTGCCCATCGCTGCTCGAATTCCTCGTCAGGTGTCGACACATCCACAATAGGAAGGTGAAACCACAACATATCTCTGCGAGTCACTTCCTCCCCAAGTTGTTCGACCCGAAGGAGGAGTAATTCGTTCTGCTCGACGAGAGTAACGACAGCGGCGGCTCCCCATACGCGGATGGCATCGAGGTCGAGAGAAAGATCACGATCCCAATGGCCGCTCATGGCATGCGGGTCGTATTTGCCAGGGCAGAAAGTGATGCCAACTCGTCCAAAAATTGGCCCCGCGGATAGCGCCGCGATCTTCAATGGGTGCGTTAGCGAGGTCCTTTTCATTTTGAATTCTTGCCCTTCTGGTGGTTCACACAAAAGATGTCATGGCTTGGCCGATCGTATCAACGAGCGTAGACCGGCCTTCGTCAGGTCGCGTCATGCTCGTTGGCAAGCGCCAAATCGATGCCCGGCCGGAAGGCGAGCAGAAAGTCCGCGGCCTTGGACGCGGCGCTCGCGGCGCGGATGACCGCGCGGTTGTCTTCCCGCAAAACCTCAAGCCAGGCGCCGATATAGTCGGCGTGACGGACCGTCGGGACGATGCCGAGCGTCGCGCAGCAAAATGCCGACGTCATTTCGGCGCAGAGCTCTTCGCGCGAGTAGAGTTTCGAGCCAAATCCGCCTGAGAGATCTCGCGCCAAGCCGGGAGGCATGGCCTGTCCAGTGACCGAGTTCATGCAGGGCCGTGCGATGCCAGTTGATCGGCTCGAAATAGCTCTCGGGCCGTGGCAACTGGATGTAGTCGTGCGCCGGCGCGTAGAAGGCTTTGTCGCCGCCAAGGCGCAGGTCGGCGCCGCTGGCGCGGATCAGCGCCTCGACCTCGGGCATGATCAGCCCTTCCGGGACCGGCGGCGGGACAGCGACGAGATCTCGGGCAGGCCGTCGCATTGCGCGGCGTTGAAGACCGTGAATCGTTTGAGGAACGGGATGGCGACGGCCTCGTCGCCCGTCTCGCGCGAGCGGCGGCGTTCATCGTCTGGAACGAAGCGGTCGGCATAGACGACGGTCGTGCCGCGTTCGCCCTTGCGCACATTGCCGCCAAGACCGAGCGCCTGGCGGAAGGTGAGCCAGCTTTGCGTCGGGAAGCCATGCTGCACCACCGCGCCCCAAAGGATGAGCACGTTGATGCCCGAATAGCCGCGGCCTGTGGCGGCGTTCTTCGGCATGGCGAGCGGCGCGGAAACGCCGCTCGATCCCCACGGCTGGACCCAGGGCAGCCGCCCCGCCTCGAGCTCGGCGATGATCTTGTTGGTGATGTCCTCATAGAGGCTCGTCCGGTCCTGGCCGGGGCGAGCGCGAACGGCAGAATGTGACATCGCGGGTCTCCGCGACGGGCGCCGCGAGCCTCTCTCGCGATCCCAAACCCGTCACGGCCAACCCGGCCG
>CAVOOS010000030.1:0-823654 GCA_963697635.1 uncultured Solirubrobacterales bacterium
GGGCGGTCAGCGCGGGTGGTGTTGTATGATGAAGGTTGTGACGCTTGATCATGCTCGACTCCCGGTTCTGCCGCCCCCCTCCAAACCGTGCTTGCGGCTTTCGTCGCACACGGCTCTCCAGTAGGTGCAGTCACGATGCGTGACGATCTTTCCAGGTCCGCTTGGCCTTCGTGGTCGTCGGTTCGTCCCTCTCCGGGAGCGTCCATTCCCCGGTGGGGGTGAGCTTTCCTTCGGCGATGAGGGCCTTGACTCGATTGGTCAGCGTACCGTTATGGATCGCAACGTGGCAGGGGTGGCAGACGACAAGTGTCTTCCGCCGTCGAGCGGCCATGATCTGCTTCCAGATCGGGGGAACTTGTCGTCCTGGAACCTTGAGGTCTTTTAGTTTCCTCATATGGTGGACGTTGATCCGGTCGTCCGATCCGCAGATTTCACAGAGGTTGGCGAGGAGACGAGCGACAAGCTCGTTCCTCCCGCCCGTGTGATGTCGTTGTAGCGGTCCGTCCTGAATCGGAGCGAACTTGTTCCTCCGGAGGGAGGGCTCGCCGAATAGTGCCGTGTACTCGCGGCCCGTTTTCGGGTTGGTTTTGACCATCTTGAGAACCCGCTTGGCAACGAACTTCCCTCGATAGTCATCCCACGTCATGTAGGAGGCGGCGTATTTCGACCGCATCAAGTTGGCCGTTGTCTTGTGGGTTCTCGCCAGTGTCCTGAGCAATGACCAGTACATGGCCCAGTGCAAATGGCCGAACCAGCCGAGGTTCGAGGCTCGCTTGTAGTATTGCACGTATCCCCTGTACACGGATCCATAAGTCGCGATGACCGTGAAGTCATCGTCGAATCGATGGCCGTGTTTGGCCTTGGGTCGCCCCTTGACCTTGTACAGGCTGCTGAGTTCCACCACCACCTTGGCGGGGATCACCAGCTTGATGCCGCCGCGACCTGCTCGGCCACTGTCAACCGAACCCGATTGCAGCTTGTCAAATGTGGTGATCTCATAGCCGAGAAACCGCGCCCTTTCGGTGGCGCGGGTGATGAGGGTTTTCTCCGGGGACAGTTCGAGTTTGAGGTGATCGCGCAGGAAGTCCCCGATACGGCCCTTGATCGTCTCGGCCTCGCTCTGCGGCCCGTGGAAGCCAAGGATGAAGTCGTCGGCATAGCGCACATACTTGAGTCGGCGGTAGCCCGGGTCGTAAACCACCTGTGTCTGCATCTTCGACAGGGTACGTCCCAGCTCCCGATAGGTCGCCATATCTCCTTTCTCTTTGGCCAGACTCCGTCTCTTGCAAAGGCGCACATAATCCGGGTTGAGTCGCTTCACCTTGCCTCGATTGTAGGCCGGTGAGATCGTCTTCTCGACGTGCTGGTCGAATCGATCAAGGTAGATGTTGGCGAGCAGGGGGCTGGCAATCCCGCCTTGCGGCGTGCCGCTCAGCGTGGGCTTGAGAGTCCAGTTCTCGCAATATCCGGCCTTGAGCATGTTCTCGATCAGTCGGAGGAAGCGGTTATCGCGGATCTTCTCGCCGAGGATCGACAACAAGACATGGTGGTCGATGTTGTCGAAGCACCCTTTGATGTCACCCTCGATAAACCACTTCGTACCCTTCCAAGCCTGGGAGATGTCTTGCAATGCGGTGTCACATCCCAGGCCGGGTCGAAATCCGTGGGAGTCGGACACTGAACTGTGGTTCGTAGTAAGCCTCCAGGACGGAGCGCATCACTTCTTGCAACAGTTTATCGTGCCACGTGGGAATGCCGAGCGGTCTCATTTTCCCATTGGACTTGGGGATGAGGATGCGTCGGACCGGAGTCCATCGATAGCGTTCATGGCGAATTTCTTCGATGACCGCCTTGATTTTCTCCAGGGACATCCCGTCCACGATGTCGTCCGTGATCCCCTTGGTGAGGGCTCCGGCGTTTCGTGAGATCCGACCATAAGCCTTCAGGTAGAGATCCGGGTTATAGAGTCGTCGATAGACGTTCTCCAGGTGGAGTCCGTTCCTGCCTCGTTCGTGAATGATAGCCAGCGTCGTTTCGGCGTCTCGCATGTCGCGAACCTCCCGAGCTGTGCTATCCACCTACCTGACCCGCTTCGCCATGTGGACGGCTTTCCCGTCCTCGGACTACTATCGGGTCTCCGTCACCATGAGGCCGACCCCAGCGGGGTCTCTAACCTTTTAGGTGATCTCGCATTCCATATCATGCAACGTATCGAGACTGGTTTAGGTCGCCAACTCATCCCTTGAACCGGGTTCATCTCCCCGATTGCTGTGAAAGGCGGTCTTGCCGGACTGTCAGACGATTGCAGTCGGCACCCATCACACGCCGCCTGAGAACCAACGTAGCGGCGGGATCATTTATTCTCCGCTCAGGATTTGGCTTCAAGCAGTGTAGCTTTGACCTTGCCAGTCGGGGCTCGCCACGCGGTCATCTGGTTGGTTCCAACTTCCCGTGACTTTTGACTTGGGCCGGCAGCTTTTTCCCTTGTGGCTTTTCAACCTCCGGTAAGCCGGTCGCCCCGGACACCTTGACCGAGTGACTCCTCCCACTTAGTGGGTGATTGCATGATATGTAAAACGACGCACCGTCCGATAATGGCAACTATGTTATTTAGATTCCATTTAAATCGTCTGTGCCGGTTGTCGGTCGTCGGACTCTTCCCTGACCATGCCATTTACCGTTCAAGAAACCGTGCCAAATACCGGTTCTCCCGCACTCTCGGTGCAACAGGTCGATCGGTAAATGCGGCGGACCTTTGTTTTCCGAGAATCTCGCTGACGATCCCAGTGGAAGACGGGCTCGCAGCACCGAGAGTGCGGGAGAACCCAAATACCGTCGAACTTAACACTGGACTGCTTGCCGCCATCCACGTCCCGGTCAACCGCCACAGCAAGGGCAAAGCCGCGGCACGTAGACCGTCATCGTCGCACCATATTTGGTGAACTCGTATGGCTTGCCGTCGAGAGCACCGCTTTCCTTCGGCTCAGTCTTGTGGGCCGCGATCAGGTAGCAATTCGCTTCCGTCGGCTCGAAGGATGCTTCTCCCATCTCATCCGTCTTTCGCTCGTAACGCTCATCCAGCCCGGCTTTCAACGTCGCACCGCGAGGAATGAACGACACTCGCTCACCGGCAAGCGGCTTGCCCTTGTAGAGCAGGCGAACCTTGATCAGGACGCCCGGACCCATCGGTGTGACCGGGTTTACCACGGGCACAATTTCCAGATCGTGCCCAAGCGGTTTGTCGAAACCGGGGTTATCGGTTGATGGCTTGTCCAGGCTTGCCGCCGCGACAAAGAACGTCTTGCCGCTCTTGATCGATCGCTCCGGGGCGTAGCTCATTACCCTATCGGATCGATGGGCAACCGTGTAGAGGCCCAGCTTCGTTGGCTCGAATCGCGTCGTCCAGAATCCTTCTTGCGGCGTATAGCCGGTATCGATCAGCCGGTCCTTGGTGTCGTAACGCCTCCCGGCCGGGTCGATGACCTCCAGGCTGGCACCATCCAGAGGCAGCTTGCCCGCTTGCTTGAAATCCCGGTGCTCGTTGCCGTGATTGCCAAGCATCAAATCAATATGCACCACGTCGCCGCCGCGAACGATGTTGGTGTTGGTCTGCACCCAGGCGTCATGGGCGAACGCCGCGTGCGGCAAGGCCAGAGCGATGATGAAAGCAAGACGGTTCAAGTGAATCTCCGTGCTATGACGATGTGAAACTGTGCTGTGTTTGTTCGATCGCCACATCGAATTCAACGGCGAGCCGTATGCTTCTCAGGCTCCCAGCGGTATTCCATCACTTTGGCGGTCTCGGTGGCGGCTTCGGGTCCGAGCAACCGGCTCACAATGTGGAGCGATGCGTCGATGCCCGAAGAGACACCAGCCGACGTGATGATCCGGCCGTTATCTACGAACCGCCGATTTTCCCGGACCTTCGCTTTCGGGGCCGCCGTCTCCAGGGCTGCGAGCGATTGGTGATGCGTCGTCGCTTCCAGGCCATTGAGAAGACCCGTCTTGGCCAGAAGCAACGCACCGGTGCAGACCGAAAGAGTAATCTCCGCATCGCCCGACGCTTTACGAATCCAATCGAGCGAAGCCGCATCGGCGAGCGGAATTCTCATCGAACCGCCGGGCACGACGAGGATGTCGGCTTTCGGGCAATTGGCGAAGGTGAATTGCGGCGTGATCGTGACGAAACCCTGGCTTTTGACCGGTGTTGACGACGCGGCGACCGTGAACACGTCAAATGCCCGGCCTTGACCGGCGTCGGCGAAAACCTCGCCTGGTCCGGCGAAATCGAGCAGTTCCATCCCCTCGAATACGAGGATGGCGACTTTCTTGCTTGGCATGAGGAATGAGGCCGGGTCTGCCTTGAAACTTGCCCGGCATTGGGGCGAGCCGAAAAGGAAGAGTTTTCCGTCATGGACGAGGAACAGGTCGGGTGATGCTGCGGCTTTCGGCATCGCCGTGCACATTTTGCCGTGCACGGCATAGCGGGCGGGTTCCGCGTCGAAACGGGTTTTGTGCTCCGCGACCACGAATCGATAGCTAAATCCTTCATACTTCGATGTGATTGTCTCGGAGCCCGCCACTTCTTTCCCATCGAGTAGGGAGATGGGATCGTATCCCTTGAGCACCACCGGTGCCGGTTTCGCGTCCTGGCCGTCCGACGCCTTTGCCAATGCCGACGGTGCGAGGACGGCGAGAACGAACGCCATTGTCGTCCGGAGTTTCATGGTCGTGACCTCGGGTGAAGAGGATAAAACGCCTAACCTTGCCAGCACGTTTACAGGTCGAAGGGACAACCCGAATAGGGTTCGCCCGGGGCATCGGCAACGTCGATGGGTTGTTCAGGAGTGCCCATCAATGTGGCGAGCGTCGCCCCCAATTCCCGCAACGTGCCCGACGAATAGCCCGGCCAATGCTTGAGGATACGGCCCTTGGCATCGACCAGAACAACATAGGCCGAATTTTCGACGTGGTAAGCCTGGATGATGCCGCATCCCGGATCGAGCAACACCGGATAAGCAATGTGAAATTTGCTCGCCCAGCGTTTGGCCGTTTCCTTCGGGGCATCGATCACACCGAAGAACTCGGCATGAGGATACGCCGTCCGGAGGCGGTTGAAGAATGGCTGGGCGGCTTCGGAGCATGGACAACCATCCTTGACGAAGGTGAGAACCACCGGCCCGTTGCGACAGCTCTCTTCAAGTCCGTGAAACGTGCCGTCGGTCCCCATCGCCTCGAAGTTCGGGGCTTTACGCTCGATCATGGCTTCGCTGGCGACAAATCGCCGCTCCGGGACGAGATGTCGTTCCGGAGCCTCTTTGACCGCCAATTCCGAAGCATCGGCCCCGCCCATTTCGGAGCGGAGCCGAGCCCAGGCATAGAAACCGCCGAGGGCCGCGACAGGCAGCACTATCGCCGTGGCGACGAAACGGTTCAAGGCCGTATCCCTCTCAGTAAGCATCGGACGAGATAACTTCGCCACCGCTCCGCGTCGCCAGGGCACGCCAGGTGCCAACATTGATCGTGTCTTTAATGAATCCGACATGGCCATCACAATAAAGTGTGTTGACTCCGCCGGGATGATTGCTCCGTGCCGCCTTGATGGCCGGGTCGTGGGGCGGGCTGGACTGCCAGCAATCGTACGTCTTCGAGTTCGGCGTGAGATAGTGGTTATAAAGCCCGCTTCGCATATCTCCATCCCACCAGGCATAGCCTTTGTCCAGCCGCCATCCGGCGATCGCACCGTTGCAGCCGATCGTGGGGCCGTTGTCGGGTAGCGGAACGGAGGAGACATAGACCGCGTTACGGTATCCGCCCGACGGTTGGGCCGTGCCCGCGATGGTGGTCGTGGTCCCGGAAGCCGTGCCGATCAATTGCTCCGACGCCGCCACCGTATTACTCGATCCGTCGGCGATCGTGGCGATCGATTGGGGCGGTCCGAGGATGAATGCCCCGTCGGCCGGTCCGCCCCATTGGTCGGATCGCCCGCGTCACCGACACGCCCGCTGCCAGGTTGGCCATCACCGGTGCAGAAATGGTAGTTCGTTCCACCAAACGTATTGACGCCATCGGGGAGGGTCGCCTGCCCCGTCTGGCCATCGCTCGGGCATAGGAAGAAGTTGACCTTGGTGATCATCGCCGTGGTGTTGCACGCGAATGGTTTGTAGGCCGAGCCACCCGCAAATGGCCCAGACGCACCCGGCCCCGGTGCGATCGGCCAGTTGAAGTTGACCGCGTTATAGACCGCCGTTTGCTCCATGTACGGCGACATCTGGGCCAAGACTGACCATCGCCAATGCAGGTCCGGGATGCCCAGGGCACTGGTGCCGCTGGCATTCGGCACGCCGGGGAAGAGGAACCCGACCGGGAAGCTGTTGATGGTCGAGTGGTAATTGTGGAGGGCGAGGCCGAGTTGCTTCAGGTTGTTCGTGCACTGGGCACGGCGAGCCGCCTCGCGGGCGGCCTGGACGGCGGGCAGCAGGAGGGCGATCAGGACCGCGATGATCGCGATCACCACCAGCAGTTCGATCAGGGTGAAGCCGCGACGACGCGGCATGGAAGAATCCCTTTACCTCTGGACGTGGACCCGCATCCGCCCGCGACCGATTTGATCGCGGACCGTACGAGCAGGAGAAAATTCACGCGACGGCGGTAGCTCGGCCCGTGACGCCGTGGCTTGGCGGACGGGTGCCGTGATGGATCAGGGATGAGGGCCTGAGATCAGGCGAAGGGCAGGGATTCGGGCGGATCGTCGAGGCGGGAAGCCCGCCGTTGCGGCAGGACGCAACGGGCATGGGAAGCAAAGAGCCGCCCGGTCAAGCCGGGCGTGAGATGCCCGCACAGGGCGAGCATGGCAACCTTGCCGATGGGAGCGGCCGACGCTGAATTCGGCAGCATGGGATCGCCGCATGGAGCGGAATTCAGGCAGGGGCCATCATCCACACGAACCGGCGGCGCCGCCGGTTCGGGAGTGATTTCTACGACCTTCACCTTGCGTGGGCCGCAACAGCACGACGACCCCCGGCAAGTGCCGCACTTGCAATAGTGGGCGTGTTCCTCGGCATCGAAGGATGCTGCCGACTTCACCGACGCGGCTGACGCCATCTCCTGCCAGCCGAGGCCGATCGCGAGCACCACCGCAGGCAATAGCCAGCGGGCAGATCGATTCGTCCAGGGACAACTTTGGCGGGGCGTCACGGCGGCGGGCTCTTTTGGCGAGGCGGGATGTTGCTGAAAATCAACCGTTTATGGTTGATAGGCCGTGCCCTGTTGTCAAGTCATCCGTTGTGGGAATTGTAATTAGTTTCTGAATTCATTTAATGTAAATAGCATGAAATTACAATTATTAAATTTTATTAACTACGCTCAGCAATCCATGCCCGAATATTGCACGCATGGATTGACTTTCTTCTGCTCCGGTTTATAGTTCGGATAAAGTGGGTTATCCGAACTCAAACCCTCACGTCCATGCGTGCATGAAAAAGTTGCGTTTGTCCGACTGGCGTGGTAGATTGTCTGACACGGAATGAATTGTCAGGAGATGCGTATGCGACCACTGGGTGAAGAACGGATGACCGTCAGGGTTAAGAAAGGACTCAAGCAACAACTTGAGGCCGAGGCACGGGAGAAAGGCGTCAGCCCCTCCGAAGTGGTCCGCCAGGCCATCGAGGAACACTTACGGCAGCGGCAGCCCGCCGAAACGTGCTACGACCTTGCCAAGCGGCTTGGCATCATCGGCGTCTACACCGACACGCCGACCGATCTCAGCACCAACCCCGCCCACATGGAAGGCTTCGGCGAGTGAGCGACCGCCGCATTCTCCTCGATACCGGCCCGCTGGTCGCACTCCTCGCGGCGAAAGACGATCGACACCGGCTCTGCGTCGAGACACTCGCCACCCTGTCGCCGCCGCTATGGACATGCTGGCCCGTGATCACCGAAGCCGCCTGGATTCTGAGGAAGCAGCCCCTGCCCCTCGACCGCATCGCTGAAGCCCACAACGGCGGCATGTTCAAATTCCTACCGCTCGACGGCGACAGCCTCGACGCCATCGCCGCCATCATGCGTCGCTACGAGGACGCCAAAATCCAGTTCGCCGACGCCGCCATCGCATATCTTGCCGAGCGGGAAAACATCCGCACCGTCTTCACCACCGACCGGCGGGATTTTTCGATCATCCGCCTCAAACGGAATCGGACGCTCAAATTGATCCCGGAGGTGCAATGAGCGAAATCGTTTTTTCATCCACCGATCCGATCCCGGCCTTTGACGGTGGCCAACTGCCGGACAATCTCCGCGAGGCGATCGGCCAAGCCGTCGAATCGTGGCTGATGCGAACGCCGTCGCCGCATACCCGCAAAGCCTATAAGCACGACCTGAATCAATTCCTCTCCCACGCCGGGATCGAAGCCGTAGCGTTCGAGCGGCTGCCGCAGGTGCGGCCCCACCACGTCACCGCCTGGCGGGAGCAACTCGCCGCCGACGGGATGACCAATGCGTCGATCACCCGCAAGCTGACCGTCCTCCGGTCGCTCTTCACTTACCTGAAAACCTACGGCTATAACGGGGCCAATCCCGCCCATAGCGATTTCGTATCCGCTCCGGCGGTTTCCCGCGACGGCAAGACCGTCGGCCTCTCACCGCATGATTGCCGCCGCTTGCTCGAAGCCCCAGCGGTGATCGATGCCAAAGGGCAACCGATGCCGTCCGGTCATCGCGACCGTGCGATGCTCGCGGTGCTGGCCTACTCCGGCTGCCGCGTCGGGGAATTGGTGCGGCTTCGCGTCCGGGATTACAAGACCAGCGGCGAGCACCGCATCCTCAACGTCACCGGCAAAGGCGGCAAGGAACGCACGACGCCGCTGCACATGGAAGCCGTCGAACGGCTCGCCGCATGGCTCACCGTGCCTGGCATCGCCGACAACCCAGCAGGACCACTCTTCGCGGCGGCGAAAACTTCGAGGGGCATGGGCCGCGATGGATTCTGACGCCACGCCGATGACCACCAGGGCGGTTGAAAAGCTCATCGCCCGCTATGTGAAGGCGATCGGCCTCGATGCCGCCGTCACCGTGCATTCGCTCCGCGTCACGGCACTCACCACCGCCCGCGAACGCGGCAGCGACATCATCGACTTGCAGGATTTCGCGGGGCACGCCGATCCGAGGACCACGCTCACCTACATCCGTACCCGCGACCGGCTCAGCAAGAGCCCCGCCTACGTGCTGAAGTATTGAAGAAGACCATTAATTCATCGATTGGATTCAATACTGATCGGCACTGATGATCTCACCCCAATTACGGCTGGCAAGGTCGCCATAAACGGTCGGGCTGATGCTCGACTTGATGAACTTGCCCGAACCGTCGGCCATCAAGAAGTAGATACCCGCAGGGTGTGACGTATAGAAATCATCAGGATCGTAGAAGAGATTATCGGAAAGCCCCCCGCCGGTATCGGCCCTGGCCAGCGGCTCGACTGGGGCCGTTTTGACCGACTTGCTTCGGCTCGGTGAGCCGGGCGTGATGACGCACGTGCCATTATTGATCGACCCAGCCCAGGCAGTTCTCGTCAGTATGCATGACCGCTCGCCGACCATGATCGTCTGGCTGGTCCCGTCAGTGATGTCCTTGATGCCAATGGCCAAATTGCACATGAACAGACCGTTGCCGCCGGTTGGATTCTTGGCGATGTTCACATCACGGCCGAAGCAAGCCGCGTAGCTTTTCGACCAGGCGTCGGCGATCGGGTTGTTGCTCGCATCGGTCACGGTAAATCGCCCAGCAAACCGGTCGGTCGGACAGGTATACACCCCAAGAGCAGTGAGCCGGACGGTTTGGTTGGAAGCGTCTTCCACCGGCAACGTGAGGTTTGCCGCGTTGTAGAGCGAGGGTTGCTCGATCATGGGCAGGATCGCCGTCGCCCAGCTCCAGCCAGGGGTCGTGACGTTGAGATTGGCGTTCGGCGAGGCAATGTAGCCGATGGGGAACACGTCGTAAATCGAGTGGTAGTTATGCATGGCCAAGCCGATCTGCTTCAGATTATCCTGGCATCCGGCCCGCCTCGCGGCCTCGCGTGCGGCCTGCACCGCCGGGAGCAGCAAGGCGACGAGCACGGCGATGATGGCGATCACCACCAAGAGCTCGATGAGAGTAAAACCCGCTCGAAATTTCGGTCGGATCGTGGACGCCATCGGGATTCGGACTCCTGACATGCCGCTTTGCCCGCGTTCTTGTCGCGGCGTGGCGGCGATTATAGGGCCGTTACCGAAGGAATGCTCGTGAATTTGCGATCAAGGTCGTGCGTGCGATGAATGTGGATGAGCCGTCCTCGTCTCACCGCGGAAGGCGATACTCACGCAACTCGGCAAGCCGATCCCGAGTGCCCGGTACACCCACATAGACCGCACGCCGTTCAACGGCCAACGCACCCGTCCGACTATGCGGCGGCAGCGGCGAACCGCCCAAACGCGAAGGACGGCCCGAATCGTCAACTGTGAACAGATCGAGCGAGGCACCAACCCCACCGGCGTCGTCCGGCCCTGGACTCGTTCCCCCGCCAATCACCGCGACCAGCCCTGACCTAGCGTCGAAAAACACATCATCCGATTCCGGCGGGCAGGGAATTTCACCAAGGATCGAGCCGTCACGGCTGCCCAGGCAGATCAGGCGGGCGGGTGTCCTGCTGACGATGAAAAGCCGATCGTTCGCCGAGTCCAGTGCCATCGGAAAATTGCCCGCCCGGCCGGTGAGCTTTCGCTGCCACAGAGGGCTCCCGTCGGACGTCTTCAGACCAACGACGGTGCCATCTTCCGTCGAACGCTTACCGGCGGGCATGTTGGCGAAAATCGCATCCCCCGACGCATGGAGCTGAAACCCTTCGGGCATTTTCAGCAGGGAAAATGTCTTCTCCGCTACGAATGAAACCGCGTTGAAACACGTCAAGCCGCCCGGTCCGTTACCGCCGAAACTGACCCAGATTTTGCCATCGGCCGCGATCCGGATGTTATCGGCGTCATCGCCAACCGCCACCGATTTCTCGGCGGCGAGGGTCTGCGTGTTGAAGCGTTGAAGCCTGCCGTCATCGCCGGTCGCCACATACACGCTACGGCCCGCCACCGCGACGCCCTGAGGCCCTTTGAGCCTCGCAATCGTCCCGACCCGCTCGCCTTTTTCGAGGTCGATCACCTCAAGGGAGCCGTTGGCGACACAGGCGATGAACAGCCTGTCGGTCGCGGGATCGTGCCGCATATGGTCGAGCCGCCCGGCAATGCCAGTGCGATCGACGGCACCGCGAACATTTTCCAGCTTGATGGTCCGATGCAGCACGGGAGCGGAACGAGCTGCCTCAGGCTTGTCAGAAGGCGGAGCCCCAGGGTTGGAGCCCAGAAGTGCTTGCATCGCGACCAGAACCACGACGTTTCCCACCAGGCCACCCCTACCCTGAATTCAGGGCTTTATACGCTCAGTAGGCGTCGCTGCTCACGACTTCACCGCCCGCGACCGTACCCAACGCCCGCCAGGTCAGCCCATTAATCGTGTTCTTGATGAACTTGACGCTGCCATCGCCGAACAGGGCGTTGACGCCCCCCGGATGGTAACTTCGGGCGTTGATCGCCGAGAAAGTCGGCCCGCCGTTTTCTTCGTTCATGCCGTTGAGATCGAGGTCCATACCCGGATAGGTCACCCGGCCGATAATCCGCTTATTCGGCGCCCAGGCCGTGGTAAATCCGGCCGCGTGGACATGCCCATCCGACCATTCCGTGTGGAATTCATTTTGATTTTGGGTGACGCAAGCCCCGTTGTCATATTCCGGGGCAACCGTGAAGGGACCGGCCAGAGGGCTCGGGATGTTGTTCGGATCATTGATCGATGGCAGTGTGGTGAACCGGCAGTTCGAGGCGGCCTGATAGGCTTTGATCTCGGCGGCCAGTAACGTGTTGCTCAGCCCATCGGTGAACTCAGCCAGTTTGCGACTTCGCAGCGGCCCAAACGCCTGTCGGTTATAAGGCCCATTGAAGCCGCCCCAGACGAACCAATCTCCGCCGCAAAAGCCGTAATTGGTCACTCCAGAAACGCCGTAATCGTGCGTCGATGGGATGGGTTTGATTTCGCTCGGGCAGATGAAGCTGTTCACCGTCAGCATGATGACCGTGGAGTTGCTTGGGTCTTCCTTGAAGGCACCGATATTTGCCGCATTGAACAACGTGCTGCCTTCGAGATAGGGCAGGATGCGGGCCTGGGCACTCCAGCCGGTGTCGTAGGCCACCGTATTGCCGGTCCCGGATAAAGCCATCGTCATCGGCAACGCACCCAGCGATGATTCATAATTGAGTACCGCCAAGCCGAGTTGCTTCAGGTTGTTGATGCACTGGGCACGACGAGCCGCTTCGCGGGCTGCCTGGACGGCCGGTAGGAGCAGAGCAATGAGCACGGCGATGATGGCGATCACCACGAGCAGCTCGATCAGCGTAAAAGCACGTCGATGACTACGAGGCATTGCGGATGTCCCGGAGGGGCAATCGTCTGACGTTTGTCGGTTTGACTAGTATAAGAGAAACGTTTTCGCCGCTTCAACCGAATTCTTTCGGACTCAATCAAAATTCCGTTATCGCACTTCTCAGCATCAAGTTTACGGCCGGACTACTTGGCATCGAGCAGGAACGCTTTGAGCTGGGTAGCCCCGGCGTTGATCGTGGCGGTTAATCCCGTGTCGCCATCGTAATCCCGGTATTTCGCGGCGAACGGGAGTTTTTTCCCAGCCCCACCCTTTTTTGTCAGCAGTTCCGAACTCGGCTCGATGCGTACCTTGTATTCACCGGGAACGGCCCCCTCGCGAGCCTTCGTCATCAACGAAAAAGTCCCGTCCGGACCGATCTTCCCGGTGGCGGGCAAGCCACCTTGCTTGGGAATGAATTGCACAGATCCGCCGTTCAACGGCTTGCCATCAGCAAGCAAGACCTGACCGGTCGTCGGATAGAGTGTTCCTGAGTAAGGACCGGAGCCGCCACACCCGGAGAACGCGAGCACCGCCAGCAATGCGAACCGCACATACTTAAGACATTTAAATATGTGTGATTCGCATTGAGGTGAATTATTTCGACTCACTTCGCATCTCCGGATGTTTCGGTGAGGGTGAACATCGTGCCGTCCGGCAATCCGGCAATGCGTCGTCCTTCCTCGTCAAAGCGATCGAACGGCAGATCGCGAATCGACTCCGCGAAAGCGGGCTTGAGCATGAACGTGAGACGGCGGCCGGTTTTTCGATCCTCGATCACCGTTTTCAACGCATCAGCCGTCGCCTCTTTCACAGTCAGGTTCAACTTGCCGGGGCTTGCCCCGGTGGCAGCTTGAAGCCCGTCGGCGATGCACGAATATTGCACCTGTGCCGGGCAGTGATGCAGGATCAAAAGCGAAAAGCTGTGTCTGGGAAGCCCAAGCTCCTTCAACGCCCGCTCACCCATCCGATAACCAGTCACCGCCCAAGGACCGGCTGCCCCGTGGATTTCCTTCACACGTGCCAGGCATTCGGCCGTCGATGACCCATTCAGAACGCGATCCGCTTCCGAGCCGAGTGCCAGGGTGGCCTTATACCGGGTATGGGTATAATCCCGCCCCTCGCGCTTCCCAGGCGTCTTATCCATCAACACCGCAAGCAGCGATACCGGGCCTTTGGTCAGGTCCGGGCACGCCATCTCGCCGCGTGCATCCGTGCGAACCTCGGTCGGATCACTGCCCCGAAACACCTGGACGACGACATCGGCGGCGGGCTTTCCTTTCCAAACCGCTCGCACGACGGGACGCCCGGCGTTACCGACGACCAGGAGCAAACGAAGCTGATCGTCTGCCAGGCCAAGCTTCAGGGCTTCGTCGGATTTGATCGGCTGCGACTGAGCGTACGCCGCCAGATAGATCACGAACGAATCGCCCTTGTAATCCACGATGCCGCGATCCGCGTAAGCACTCAGCATCGCCGCCCGGTTTTTGGGGAGCCGAGCTTCCAAACCGTCCGGAAGCCGTTTCACGTCGAGGGGCATGCCGTCGCCCCATACCTTCGCATGGGCGATCTCAGCAACCCGCTCCGCTTCCCCCGGAGCGGGCGAATCGCCGAACGTCAGCCGCACCGCAGCGGCATTTTCACCGGACGGCTGAAACCAGAGTTCATGGGCTTGCACCCTCACGGTGGACAGGCAGGCAACCACCACCACCGTGCTGATCGAGAAGGTCCGCATCATGATCGCATCCTTTTAGTAAGCATCTGCACTGACGACTTCGCCGCCCGCGATGGTGCCGAGGGCACGGTAGGTGGTCGAATTAATCGTGTTCTTGATGAAATGGACGCTGCCATCGACAAACAGGGCATTCACGCCGCCCGGATGACGGCTCCTGGCCGTTCTCCACCCGAAATCCGGCCCACGGAGGCAGTCATAGGTCGGAGAATTCGGCGGGTAGTAGTGCGAATAAAGGGTATGGCGGTAGTCGCCATCGATCCAGTTCGTCTGGCGATCCCAGCGAAAACCCGATGGGGAGGCACACTGGGCGTCGGTCAGCGGGAAGTAGGTAAAGGTATCAGCGAATGTAATGATCATCGCAGGAATCTGAACCACCACTTCCGCCGGATTCGGTGAGCCCGCCGTGGGAGAAATACCCGAGTTGCTGCCGATGATACTTTCGCTGACCATCGCCGTTTGGCTCGATCCATCAAGAACGCTCGCCATGCTGGTCGTCGAGTTCTGGTACATCACGCCGTCAGGCTGGCCATACGAAGCGGCCAGAGCAAAGCCGCCGGGCAGGCCGTCGCCGGTGCAGACGGCATAGTTGGTCGGTTGCTCGAATTCGATCTCGATCGAACTCCGCGTGTCGCTCGGGCAGAGGAAGCTCCGCACCTGCATGGAATAGACGGTCGTGTTCTGCGGCATGTCGTCGCCGTTGAGGTCGTAGAGCGGGAGGTTGAAGTTCATCGCGTTCCCGGCGTTCCCCTGTTCCATATACGGCAACGTCTGGAGCAGGAACGAGTAGCGGAAGTGACCGGGCCAGGTCAGTCCGTTGGCGACCCACCAGTTGTTCAACGGTGCGACCCACCCGGCCGAAGGGAAAGCGTTGTTGGCACTGTGGTAATTGTGCAGCGAGAGTCCGAGCTGCTTGAGATTGTTGGTGCACTGAATACGACGTGCCGCCTCGCGTGCCGATTGAACGGCCGGGAGTAGCAGGGCGATCAGAACGGCGATGATCGCAATTACGACCAGCAGTTCGATCAGCGTGAAGCCGCGTTTCCTGTTCATAGCTTTGCCCAGTAGATGATCTATGATTTGTGAACATCCGTGTAACGCGACCGGATAATCTTCGTCGGTATTATGATTGATAAATTCGTAATACTTCCGGCGTGTTACGATTGTATCGTTCGTATTACCGCCACACAATACAGTGATCATTTGGATATAGTGACCGGCCTAGCCGCCGCCAGCACACCCCGAAATACAGGGGATTATTTCCCCCAGGACGGACGCCACGGCATCCAAACTGAACACACGCACCCATTGGCAACGGATTGACAAGACTTGCCAACATGGTACGATAAATGGGGAAAGGAGCACCCCTATGGATACCATGAATATCGCCCTCCCTGAATCGATGAAGCACTTCGTTAAGGAGCAGGTGACGGCGGGCGGTTATAGCAGTGCCAGCGAATATGTGCGTGAATTGATCCGTGCCGATCAAAAACGCAAGGTCGAGGATCGCATCGACGCCCTGTTGCTCGAAGGGTTGGATTCTGGCCAGCCGATCCCCGTCACCCAGGAATATTGGGACGAGAAGAAGCGGAAGCTGACCGAGCGGCTCGGCAAAGCTATCCGGATTCAATAATGCCGCATTAAGGGTACCGCCCAGATTCCTGCAAAAATATGCTCTAAGGACAGCCTGAGCCCCCGCAAAATCACATCAATGCGTGGACGCACGGTCGCATTGTTTCCCGGTTGCGACACAACTACACAAGACATCAAATAGTGACGACTCTACGATTAGAAATCATCGCCGAACCTGGGCGCGATCCAAAATATACTGACCGTACAGAATCACGTTGTCCCACTCGATCGGGCTCACATGCTCCAGGAGCGTGATGTCGATCTTCTCGTCATCCGCCTTGGGTTGACACCATCGCACAACCCGCGAAATCTCCTTGGCCTGCCAATAGATCACGCATGCAATGATGAGCGTCAAGCAGCTACAAGAGTTCATCTGCTCGTGCAGCTCGCGGGCGTTGATCCGCCCCCGGCGTCCGTAATACACGTCTCGTGCCAGCGCGTGCAGTTGCTCGACCTTGAGCAAGCCCTTCCGGATGCGTGACCGCAACGGCGGCTCCGACAGGTAGCTGAGCAGGAACTCCGTCTTGAAGACCCGGCCCAGATCGCGATTAGCCCGGTAGAAGCGGTTCTTGGCGGTGCATGACGCGAGCCGTTTGAGCGCGACCGAGGCGGTCGTGTGCCCGCTCTCCAGAGACGCGTAGAACTGCCCCATCCGGTCCCATTGCTCGGCGATGACCTGCGGATCGATCGTGCGATCGGCCCGACTCACCAGGCCGGCCAGCGGCCCATAGTCACGTTTGGCATCGAGCCGATAGAGGCGTTGCTTTCCAACGCCGCGGATGCGGGGACAGAATCGCCTCCCCAGCATCGCGAACGCAGCGAAGTTGATCTCCGTGTAGCCGTGGGTGTCCGTATAGTGCTCCTCCAGTTCCAGGTCGCTCTCGTTGTACAAGAGCCCGTCGAGGACGAACCCCGCGTCGCGATCGGTGCATTCGATCGGCGTGCTGTAGAACGGCGCGTAGTTGTCGGCGACGAAGGAATAGAACTCCAGGGCGAAGTCGCTGAACCGGGTGCTGTAGGTCTGTTGCAGAACCTTGCGGGGCATCGCGAACCGTTGCCCGTCGCTGGCCGAGGTCCGGCCTTCGCCCCAGTGAAGCGTGGTGTCGAGGCGAGAGATGGCATGCACCAGCGCCGCCAGAGCGGCGCGCTGCGCCTCCTCGGTCATCTGCCAGTCACTGACTCGCTTGAGCTGCTTGTAGGTAACGCCCTGGGTGATCTGCGCCATCGTGTGTAGGCCGATGTTGCAACCGTGCGCTAGCACGACGGCCAGGAGCGTGCAGACATCCTCCGCGTCGCGCCCCCCGCGTTGGGCGGGAGGCACGAAGTGGTCGGAGAAACGGAGGTCGTTATCGACCTCGATCAGCAAGTCCGGCAGCCGGATCGTTCTCATGTTCTTGGTCAACCAACGTTTCAGGTCGCCCAGCCGTGTTTGCGCCTTGGAATCCAGCGTTTCGGCGGCGTCCGTGGATAGGTGCCAGCCTTTCTCATCCACCGTGGCGTAGGTGTTGTTGGGGGCCGTCTTGAGGAAAAGGTCGTAGGCCGTGTTCAGCCGCTTGGTCAAATGATCCTGGACGTTCTTGGGATCGGCGGGCAGGCCGGACCGTTGGAAGAAGGACTTCCGGAGCGGCTCCCAGCGATCCTTGGGGAGGAAGTAATCGTCGAACCGTCCGAACCGCTTGCCGTGTTTGACCGAGAGGTTGCCCGACCGGAGATCGTCCTGAAGCTTCAACAGCAAGGCACACTCCCAAGCCTTCCGATCCGGCTCGCCGTCAGTGACGACAAAAGGCAAGAGTCGCTTTGGGATGAAATCCATTGGAACGTCTTCGGGGAGTTTCCGCTTGAGGTCGGCGTTCATCTCCTTCAGAACGCGAATGGCTTCCAGGCAGGGAATCTCGTCATCGCCGGCGTCCGGGATGAACTCCAAGGCGCGAAGCAGGACCGGTGAGAACTGCCGCAGGTGGCTGAACCGTCGAACGAGGCCGTGAAACACGTCGCTCTTCTTGCCGGTGACCCATTCGTCCAATCCTGCGATCTGGGCCTCCAGGACGTCTCGGGGCACAGCGGCGAACAGCCTCGGACGCAACACAGAGTTGCCGACCGAGTCGTCCAGAATGATCGTCCCCAGCGACCGCAGCGCGGCCAGAGCCGCCTTGATCGTCTGACGCTGGCTCCGCACCTGGTCGTCCAGTTCATGCTCGGCCCGTGTGTGAGTGCGCGTGAGGAACTTGTCGAACATATCCACCGCCTGATCGACGGCGTCGCGGTAGCTCTGCCTGAGGAAACAAACCAGCGACGCAAGGCGTCGCGGCCGGGTGACCTCGCGCAGCCGGTCCGCCGAGCACTTGCGGACGAAGTGGAAGAGCGCGCGCTGGTAGTTGGCGTTCAGCCATGAGAGGTCGATGGCCAGAACCCCGGTGGCCTCGATGGCGGAAAGCTTATCGGCAAGGCTCTGCATGGCGGCTGGCGAGGGCTTGGCCGGGTTGGCCTTGACCGTCTGGAGACCGGAAATCGCCTCCCCTTCCTTCACTTCCAAGAGATCGTCGAGGGTCTTCACCATGTCAGACGTAAGGCCCTCGGCCAGCTTGGACGCGATGTGTTCGCGAGCCCGCTTCTTCTGATCAGTGACGAGACGAAGCAGCGACGACTCGGCAGGGAACAGGACGTGCCGCTCCTTGAGGAACTCGCGGGCACGGGCCAGGAGCGAGGCCGTATGCTCCAGTCGGCACGATTCCTCGAAGATGAAACGTTCCAGGGCTTCGGTCTGTTCCGTGTCGAAGACAATCAGCTTGATATAGTCGCGAATGCGTGTTTGGTGATCCGAGACCGTATGCTGACGGGCTGCGTACCCGTCGATGCCGGTCGCGTCGATGTTCAGTTGCGTTGCGACGAAGCTCAGCAATTCGTCGCACATTTCCAGAGGCTGCTGCGCCGGGAAGCGATTGAACAGACGGACAAATCCGATCTGGTAGGCGAACCCCAGACGGTTGTAATCGCGGCGACATTTGGCGATTTCGACCAAGTCGGCTTCGGTCAGGGACGCCTCCCGGATCATCTGTCCCCGTGAGAAAACGAATGGCGTCATGGATGATACCAATCGGACTAGAGAAACGCTCGTCATTTTAGACGATTATTGACTACGCAATTAACTGAGTAGTACAGTCCAAATGAGTCAGAAATAAATCCGTTTCCGGTTTTTATAGACAGTGACATGAAAACGGTCGCCTACCTGCGCGTTTCGACGGGTTCCCAAGATTTGGCGAACCAGAAGATGGCCATCCTCGATTACGCGCGACAGAAGCGATTCGCCGTCGACCGCTTCGTTGAGGCGCAAGTCTCCTCTCGAAAGAACCCCGCCCAGCGGGGCATCGACGACCTGCTTGGCACACTGGCAACTGGGGATCGCTTGGTCGTCTGCGAACTGTCCCGGCTGGGCCGGAGCCTTGGGCAGGTGATCCGGATCATCGATGAGCTGGTAAAGCGCAAGGTTCACTTCGTCGCCATCAAGGAAGCGATTCGCTTCGAGGGAAAGCAGGATATGCAGACCAAGGTGATGGTTGCCCTGTTCGGGTTGTTCGCGGAGGTCGAGAGAGATCTGATCTCGCAGCGAACCAAGGAAGGACTGGCGGTTGCGCGAGCCAAGGGCGCTTACTCGGTCGCCCGAAGGGGTCACTGGGAAAGTCCAAGCTCGATGGCAAGGAAGAGGAGATCCGGATGCTAATCGAGAAGACGGTTTCCAAGGCGTCGATTGCCAAGATCGTGGGCGTCTCTCGCACCGCCCTCCACCACTTCATCAGGACCCGAAAGCTCATACCGAAGGGTTCAAAAGGCAAAAAACGGGGCCGCCGTCCTTAGAGCATATTTTCGCAAGAATCTGGGCGGTAGCCTATTCAGCCATAAGCCCGTTTCCTGCCGGGTCAGGTTTGGCCCGAAGGACATCGCCCAAGCTGTCTGCGCTAGGGGGTCTGTCCAAGGCTTCCTCAATCAGGTCGAAAATCCTGGCAGAGCTAGCTTTCAACGCGCGGATGTTGCCACGAAGTTTGTCGTGTTTGGTGCCGCTTTCCATCTGAGTTTCTCCTAAGCCTTTCGTTAGAGCCTGATAATCCCCTTTATCTAGCAGTAAATCGGGGGAAGGTCAACCGGAGGCAAGTGGTTAGGGTGCGTTTCTTGGGTATGGGCAAGAACCCACTTTCCGCTTGACGATTGTTCGCATATATGCGAACAATGGCTAAGGAGGTAAGGATGCCCCAAACACGACTCGTTTTCTACCAGGAGGAGGATGGAACCGTCCCCATCCTGGATTGGCTCGATAGTCTCCCGGAAAGGGCACTCGATAAATGCCGCGTCAAGCTTGAGCGGCTCCAGGCGTTGGGACACGAACTCCGTCGCCCTGAGAACGACTATCTGCGCGACGGCATTTATGAACTGCGCGTGCGTTTGGGAACCGTGAATTATCGGATGCTTTATTTCTTTCATGAGAATACCGCCGCCGTCGTTTCTCACGGTCTCATGAAAGAGCAGCGGGTTCCTCCCAAGGAAATTGATCGCGCGATCGCGGCAAAACAGCGATTTATCCGAGACCCGAACCGCCACACGCACCAGGAGAACTGACCATGCCCAAGAAACGCACACCGACTGCCGACGCTATCGAAATCATGAACCGCCGCTATTATGACGGCAAACCCAAGCGTATCGCCGCTTTGGAGGAAGCCAAGGCTGATGACGAAGTCGCCCGTAAAATCTATCAGCTACGCACCGAATCCGGGCTGAGCCAACGGCAATTGGCCAAGCTGGTTGGCACCACGGCGTCCGTGATCTGCCGCCTCGAAGACGCGGATTATGAAGGGCATTCCTTGCCCATGCTGCGCCGCATCGCCACCGCACTCGACCGAAGGGTAGAAATCCGCTTCATGCCCATCCGGCACAAACCACCGCTATCTGGCGATCACGGCCTGCCATCACTGTAGGGGGTTCCAGCACGGGGGGCGTACCGTGATTTGAGGGTGGAAATCCTCTCGACCAGCTTCCTTCCATCGGGCCGGGGTCGCTGCAAGTGAGGCTCGCTGTTTGTTCTTGGCAAAAATTGCCATACGTGGTACGGTTGGCTATTAGGAGGTACCCGCCATGACCACCATGAATATTTCCGTTCCCGATGAGATGAAGGCATTTGTCGAATCCAAAATGGCACAAGAGGGCTATGCGTCGGCCAGCGAGTATCTGCGCACCCTGATCCGCGAAGCTCAGAGGCAACAGGCCAAACAGGGGCTTGAAGCCAAGCTCCGCGAAGCGTTAGAGAGCGGCCCCGCCACCCCGATGAAGCAGGAAGATTGGGCCGCGTTGCGGCAAGAGGCAATGGACGGCCTGGCAGGTGAGAACCATTCGTCCATGAGCCAGATTGTCCGCCGTCCGGCGGCAAACCGTGATCTTGTGACCATCTACCAGCATTACGCACGTCATGCAGGACTGCGCGTCGCGGATCGCTTCTTTGCCGAAGCCGAGGCGACCTTTACCCGCCTTGCCGACATGCCGGGCCTCGGTACCCGATATGAGCCGAGTGACGCGCTATACGTCGATCTACGTTACTTCCCTGTCTCACGCTTTCGGGTCTATCTCGTCTTCTACCGCCCTATACCCAGCGGCATCGAGGTGTTTCGCGTTCTGCACAGCGCACGCGATATTGACGGCATCCTAACGGAAGAATTCGGCATCGAAGAAGCTGCCGACGATGACCAGCCGGAGGCAAACGACGAATGAGCCGCGACGATCAAGGCAACGGTTCCGGCATGGAGTGAGTACCGTGGTTTGAGGGACAGATGGAGCAGGATCGATGGATTAAAAACACCGCATCGACTCTATGGCAATTGCTCCTAAAGCATTCGATAACAAAGCGTTACAGCCGGTTTCCGGCGTAACCTGAATCTGTACAGAATTGCATACCGTAGTTTGAGGGACACTTTCCGGCTACTACCGTAGTTTGAGGGACAGTACTACCGTAGTTTGAGGGACACTTTACCGTAGTTTGAGGGACACTTTACCGTAGTTTGAGGGACACTTTACCGTAGTTTGAGGGACAAAAGTCGTCCTAAATCCCTTACGGGATCCTAGCTTTTTTGACCGGCAACCTTATAACCTTGCTTACCTTAAAAACCAACAACAACTGCGGTGGTTCTGTCCCCCCGAGCAAAGATAACTGGCTTGTTGTTGCTTTTTAGTATTGATTTCATGGAATTGTAAGAAGTCATGGCCATCAACCCACTCCAAACTTCATCGAGAGCCGCTCCCACTGTCGCTCCGCTTGATCGGCCGTGATGAGATGAATCTGGCGGAGTTCCCGATTGCCTTGCTGGCGGATCGGTACCACCGGGCCAAAAGACGCTCTATTTCGAGGACAAGCATGGACGGTTGACCGTTACCGGCAGCGATGCCTACGGCCTGCCCACTGCCACCGATACCGATGTGATCGTTGCCCTGATCTACCTGACCAAGTTGCGGAACAATTTCAATGATGTAAAAGTGAACTTCTCAAGATATGAGCTTATCAAGTTACTTAACTGGCCCGACGACGGAGGATATCTACAAGCGACTTGATCAATCCTTCAACCGCTGGACAGGCGTAATGCTGGTCTATGACAAGTGCTGGTGGAATAATAAGACGAAACGGTATGTAAGTGCAAAGATGCACATTCTTGAAAGCGTGCTTATCGCGGAACCTGGAGGGAAAAACCGCGAGCGGGCAAATCGATCTGCCGTCTTTCGACATTCACATGGAATAAAACCTTTATCGAAAGCTGCCAGGCCGACAATCTGCGGCAGCTTGAACCTCGACGACGTATTTTTCCCTGAAAAGTGCCATCTCCAAACGGCTCTACCGGTTCCTTGGCAAGCGGTTTTACTTGCAAGGCGAATGGACGTTCGACCTGAACGAAATCGCCTTTGACCGGGTTGGTTTGAGCCGGAGTTACGAAGGCAACGCCGGGCAAGATCAAGGAAAAGCTGCAACCGGCTATCGATGAGCTGGAGGCGATCGGCTTTTTCGCCCGCTCGGCCGCGATGACCGTTACCGCCGGATTGACCGCGGGCAATGGACGATCCGGCTAACCCGGCAATCCCCTACCCTTGTCGCGCCACGGCAAGCCGCCCCCCAGCCCCCTGCCCTGGTCACTGAGCTGACCAATCGCGGTGTTACCGACAAGTCGGCAGCCGAGCTGGTCAGGCAGCACCCGGCAGAAACCATCCGGCTCAAAATCGACGTGTTCGATTGGCTGGTAGAAAAGCAGGATAAGCGAGTGGCGAAAAGCCCGGAAGGCTATTTAGTCAAATCCATCGCTGACGACTACAAAACCCCCAAAGGCTTCATTTCACGCGCCGAACGTCAGCAACGCGAGGAAGCCAAACTGGCCAAAGACCGCCAGGAAGCCGAAACCCGCCGCCTGGAGCGGGAACAGGACGCCGCCCAGAAAAAGGTCCGCCAGGCGATCAACGCCTATCGTAAATCGTTGACGCCGGAGCAGCTCGACGAACTCAAGGCCGAGGCCCTCGCCGCCGCAACGGCGGAATCGCGGGAAAGTTACCAGGCGACGACACACCGCGAATTCAAGCGGATCATGCTCGACGCGATCATCGACGGCCATATCGGCACGCTGCTACAGACCGAGCCAGCCGGGGCATAGGCCTCAAAGCCCTGTAAACGGCCCTACAGGCGTTTCAGCCCCGCAGGCAGTTTTGCCTAACCGAACGCCACCCCGTCGCTCCTAGGGGCATTTCCGGGCGATTTTGACACCATCCTGAATGCCTCTTCTGGCATCTCCCGCTTTGCGGGTCGGGCTGTTTCGGGGTTCGCTTCGCTTCCGTCGCTACGCGACCGGCTACGCCGCCCTGCCCATCCCTGATGCCAGAGTCGGCGACGGGCGATTGCCACGCCCGGCATCCATGCCGTTCATGGCAATCGCTGATCCGTCGCCTGTTGGTGGGTCGCTACGCTCCCGCGGTTGTTTGTTCCGGCTGAATTTCGCCCCAATGCTCAGTGGGGGGCGAAAATGGCCGGATAGCGTGATCGGAAGCGGCTTCGCCGCGTTTATCGATTTATCCCCTCCGGTCCCCCGGTGGGGGGAAGCGGGGAGAGCAAGAGGAGGAGAAGGGTACGCCGTGGGGATGGCTCCCGTCGGTCGCCGGAGATCTATGCCGCCGCTTCGCTGGCGGCATCCCCTGCCCCGCCCCGATCGCTGACGACGAAGCGCCGCAGATGCAGGCTGATAAGTTGCTCGACCAGCTCGGAACGATCCATGCCCATCATGGCCGCATGGACGGTTAGGCGTTGCGACGCCTCGACCGAAAGATGGATGGTTGATTTGACCTTTGAGACGGCTTGCCGTGCTGCCGTCTTTCCCGCCGACCGCTTGCGGGCTTTGCCGTTTCCGCTCTCAGATGATTCGGACATTTTGCCGCCCTTCCCGTTAGATGCTTTGGCGTTCAACCACCTGGATGCCGAACCCCGTGGCCATATAGGAGCCATCGGCATAAAGGCGACACTTGCCGTAATCAATTACCGCCCGGCTAATTGAAAGGTTGAAAACGCAACAACGCGAGTACCCGTGTTTTTAAACGTCCGGCTTTTTGCGTACGCAAACTTTCAGGTACGCGACTTAAGCCAATGAGCCAGAAGGCCATCTACCAGTTCGCTGAAGTCCTTGCCTTTACCCGCTTTGAGCAGGGCGATTTTGACATCCCGGTGTGTGTCTTTGTTGATGTAGGCCGTGACCTGGACATAATCGGCGTCGCTTCGCTTGCCGGAGGGACGGCCTCGTTTCTTCTCTGGTGCGGGCATAACCGACAGGGCAGGGGAGGGGTGCGGTGTCTCTTCTGCCGGCGTCTCGGGTTCCCGTTCCTTCGCGTGGTCGAAGATGCCTTTGAACTTGCTCGACATCACGAAAGCTCCATGCTGACTTTGCGGTAATCTTCCCACCCGCTCGCGGATCGCGGATCGCCTTTGACCAGCGACACCGGCACACCGAGCAGAGCGGCTTTTTGAAACGCGGAGAGGCGGCGGATGCTTCCCGAGAACACGGGCAGCTTGGCATCTTGCAACATGGCCCGCGCTTCATCGCCGTCACGGCTGGGCTTCGGCGGCACCATCGTGAGCAGGATGCGGTAACGATCCGCACCCAATTCCTTGAGCACATCCACGGTGAGTGTGAGGGCGTCGAGGGACATGGCATCGGGCGTGGTGGGGATGACAAGCAGGTCACAGCCACCGGCCAACGCTTCCAAGTCTTCCCGGCTTGGTCTGGCCTGGGTATCGATAACGATGTTGGCGAAATCTTTCGCGTAACGCGCCGCCTGGCGTTCGTCCACGACCTTGAACGGCAGGCTACCACGTTTGCACCAACCCGAGGTACTCCGGTTCGGATCACCATCGATCAGCAGGGCAGGGGATTGCTCGTTAAGAAACGTCGCCAGATGAACGGCGGTTGTCGTCTTACCAACGCCCCCCTTGAATGACGCAACCGTGATAATCATCGAGCATCCTTGCCAAGTTTTCGTGTACGCGAGTTTTTGCGTACGCAACCTAGCGGATTGCTAAAAACCTGGCAACCTGAAATTGAGGTCATCGCAGGATGTTCAAAGAAGTGTGCAGGCCTACCACGCCTCCGCCTTGGCAATGTTGAGAGATTCTCCGCCGCCAATCGGCAAGCAAGACGACTGGTTCGCCACCAACAGAACCATCGTTGACGCGTTCCAGGCGGTCTACAGCTTCCGGATGAACGCGCAGGCCGAGAACGACATCGACAATCCCGGTCCGCATACGTTGCGGCTGGATTCGCGGGAACTGTACGGCGCCTGGCAGCCGGCGGCCGGCTGGTATCTCGACGTCGGCCGCGTCAACGTCAAGAACGGCGTCGCCAGCGGCTACAACCCGACCGACTTCTTCGACGCGCGCGCGGTGGTCGACCCGAACACGCTCGACCCGCAGGTGCTGCGCGAGGACCGGCTCGGCACGGTCATGGTGCAGGGCCAGTATCTGTGGAACGGCGGCTCGGCGGCACTGCTGTATGCGCCCCGGCTCGAATCGCCGTCGCCGTTTCGCGACACCGCGCAACTGCCGGAATTCGATCCGCTGTTCGACCAGACCAACACCACCGACCGATGGCTGGCAAAGGTTTCGACGAAGGTCAGCGATGATCTGGCGCCCGAACTGCTGCTGTATCACGAGGCCGCGGAGACGCGGATCGGCGCCAACATCGCGGACAGCGTGGGCCGCGCGACGGTGCTCTACGCTGAGTGGTCGGGCGGCTGGGAACCGGGGCTGGCCGCGCAGGCGGTCGAGTTCGCGGGCGCGAGCGGCATGGTCTCGCCGGAGACGGTGACGGCCGCCGGACTCGACGAGCATCGCACGTTCAACAACGACCTCGCGATCGGCGGCACCTACACGACCGAGAACAAGGTTTCGCTGATCCTGGAATACGAACTGCACCAGGCCGGGCTGACCAGTGCGCAACTGCGCGGCTACTACACCGCGGCCGCCAACGGCAACGCGCTGGCCGGCGAGGCGATGTGGCTGATCCGCGGCTATGCCGGCGACCAGCAGCAGCCGCTTGGCCGGCAGGAGGCGTTCTTCCGGGTGTCCTGGAACGACGCATTCGTGCGCGACCTCGAACTGGACGCGTTCACGATGGTGTCGCTGCAGGACGGTTCGGCGCTTGGCCAGGTCAGCGCGACCTACGACCTGTCCGACCATTGGCGGCTCGGCGCGGTGGCGAGCGGCACCAGCGGCGGCCGGCGCAGCGAATTCGGCGGCCAGGCGACGGCGGGGAGCGTAATCTTCAAGGTGGCGCGCTGGTTCTGAGCGTTCGCCGCTCACCCCGCGCGCGCCAGCATCCCGTCCAGCAGGTAGCCGACCCGGCGAGCCGCAGTCTGCGCCTGCACACGCACGTCCGGCACCGCGATGCATTCCCAGAACACGCCGCGCACGATCGGCCCGAGCGCCCACAGGCCGGGGGTCGCGCGGCCGGCGGCGTCGCGCACCTCCAGCGTGTCGGCGACGTCGAGCCCGAACGACCACGCATCCAGCCGCGCGAGCCCGCGCCGGCGTAGCGCGCGCACCAGCTTGCTGTCGGCGTCCACGGCGCTCTGCAGGCCGGTCGCGCTGATCACGCGCTGCACGATCAGCGGCTTCGGCGCCGCGGCACCGTGCCCGCGGATCATCGCCTCCGCGCGGTCGCCGCGGAACTGCATCCCGGCCAGCCGGCCTTGCCGGACCTGCAGGTAGCCGCTGCCCAGCATCGCCTCCACCTGGTCCGCGACCGGCGGCGCGAGGCGGTGGCGGTGCACGTCCCAGTATCGGCCGCAGATGCCGCAGGAAGCGGCTGCGGTCGGTCGGCGACAGGCTCCGCCAGAGGTCGGCGGTGACGGGGCGCAGGCTGTCGACCACGCCGCGCCAATCGACGCCGCGCGCCGCCGCCCGCTGCACCTCCCAGCGCATGCGCCCCAGCAGCAGCGCGAGCGAGCCGCGCTCCGCCGCGTTCACGTCGGGGGTCGGCCACGACCGGGTCGGGGCATGGCGATGCGGCAGCAGGCCGCGGCGGGACAGCGCGATCACCGGCCCCGGGAAGCCGGCATCGCGCAGTTCCAGCAGCAGGTCGACCATTGTCAGGCCGGTGCCGAGGATCAGCACCGGCAGATCGGGACGCAGCCCCCTGGTCACGCCCGGCGCCCAGGGATTGGTGCGATGCAGCCGCTGCTCGGTCGCCACCGGCGGCAGGTTGCCGATCGCGAGCACCACCGCCGCCGCGCGGTGCCGCGAGCCGTCCGCCGCGTGCAGCAGCCAGCCGGCGCCGTCGCGCTCGACGTCGACGATCTCCGCGTGCAGTTTCCGCAGCCGCCCCGGCGCGCCGGCCGCGGCACGGTCGAGCAGCGAGCACAGATAGCGGCGGTACAGGCCGCGCGAGGCGAACAGCCCGGCGTCGGTTTCGCGGATCTGCTCCGGGCACTCCCAGCGCACCGTGTCGAGCCAGTCCTGGAAATGCGCGGGCCGGTCGGGGAACGCGCTCATGTTGGCGGCGCGCACGTTCAGCAGATGCCCGGCGTTGCCGGTGGCGTAGGCCGGGCCGCAGGCGAATTCGTCGCGCTCGCACAGCAATACGGACTGGTCGAGCGGCATCTGCTCGGCCAGGTGCAGCGCCACCATCGTGCCGGAAAAGCCGGAGCCGACGATGGCGATCGGCAGACGCGGGTCGTGCCCGGTCTCGGCGGGTGCCAGGAAGACCGGGGCGAGTTGCGGCGCGGTCTCGGTACAGTGCGGGTTCATCCGGCGGCCCTCCGGAAGCCGGAATGGGTGGAATCGGGGTCGACCTCGCCGAACGGCCCGGCATTGCCGGCGGGGGCCGGCGCGCTGTTTTCCGATGTCTCGTGCTGCCTGCGCTCGAGCAGCGGGAACACCAGTTCGGCGACGCGGTAGCATTCCTCGAGATGGGGATAGCCAGAGAGAATAAAACGGTCGATGCCGAGCGCCTGGTATTCACGCATCCGCGCGGCCACCTGCTCCGGGTCGCCGACGAGGGCGGTGCCGGCGCCGCCGCGCACCAGGCCGACGCCTGCCCACAAGTTGGGGCTGATCTCCAGTTTTTCCCGGCTGCCGGCGTGCAGCCGCGCCATCCGCTGCTGGCCGACCGAATCGAAGCGGGCGAATGTGGTTTGCGCTTTCGCGATGGTGGCGTCGTCGAGGTAACGGATCAGGTCGTCGGCGGCGCGCCAGGCGTCCTCGGCACGCTCGCGGACGATCACGTGCAGGCGGATGCCGAAGCGCAGCGTGCGGCCGCGCGTGGCAGCGACCGCGCGCATCGCGGCGATCTTCTGCGCGACGTCGGCCGGCGGCTCGCCCCAGGTCAGGTAGACGTCACAGTGGTCGGCCGCGACCACCTGCCCCGCGTCCGACGAGCCGCCGAAATACAGCGGCGGATACGGGCGCTGCGCCGGCGGATAGGCCAGCTTGCCACCCTCGATGCGCATGTGCTTGCCCGTGTAGGTGACGGTCTCGCCGCGCATCAGGCCGCGCCAGATGGTCAGGAACTCGTCGGTCGCCTCGTAGCGCGCTTCGTGGTCGAGCCAGACGCCGTCGCCGCGCAGCTCGACCGGGTCGCCGCCGGCGACGACGTTGACCAGCAGCCGGCCGTTGGAGAACCGATCGAGCGTCGCCGCCATGCGCGCCGCCATCGCCGGCTCGCTGAGCCCCGGCCGCACCGCGACCAGGAAGCGCAGATTTTTCGTGGCTGGGACCAGCGCGGACGCCACCACCCACGAATCTTCGCAGGAGCGTCCGGTCGGGATCAGCGCGCCGAAATAGCCGAGCGTGTCGGCGGCGCGGGCGATCTGGGCCAGGTAGTCGAAGCTCGCCGCGCGCGCGCCGAGGCCGGTGCCGAGATAGCGCCCGTCGCCGTGCGTCGGCAGGAACCACAATAACGTCCACGGCATCGTCAGCGTCGGTCATCGCGACCTCCTGTGGTTGGGCACGCCGTTCAGCCGAGCAGCGCGTCCAGGATCGTGGCTTCCAGCGCGGCGGCCTCGGCCGACGCGCGCGGGCGCGGGCGCGACAGTTCGACCGGCATGTCGAGCGCGATCCGGCCGCCGCGCAGCACAAGAATCCGGTCGGACAGCGCCACCGCCTCGGCGACGTCGTGTGTCACCAGCACGGCGGTGAACCCGGCGCGGCGCCAGATCCGCTCGATCAGGCGCTGCATTTCCATCCGCGTCAGTGCGTCAAGCGCGCCGAGCGGCTCGTCGAGCAGCAGCAGGCCGGGATGGCGCACCAGCGCACGTGCCAGCGCCACACGCTGCTTCTGCCCGCCCGAGAGCACGGCCGGCCATTCGCCGGCGCGTTCCGCGAGCCCGACGGCCGCCAGCGCCTGAATCGCCTGCGCCTGCCAGTCGCGGCCGCGCGCGATGCCGACATTCTGTTGCACCGTCTGCCAGGGCAGCAGCCGCGCATCCTGGAACATGATGGTGACATCGGGGGAAATGCCGCGCACCGGCCGCCCGTCCAGCTCGATGTTTCCACCGTCCGGCGCGTCGAGGCCCGCGAGCAGCCGCAGCAGCGTGCTCTTGCCCTCGCCGCTGCGCCCGACAACCGAGACAAAACTGCCCGGCGCGATCTCGAGATCGAAGCCGTCGAGCACGCTGCGCGCGCCGAACGCCCGGCCGACGCCGCGCAGCGTCACGCCGGGCGCCGCCGCCGCGGGCGACGCGCGGTGCGGCGCGGGTTTCGCGCGCAACTCTGCTGTCGTCAGCCAGAGAAAAGCCGAGCGCGTCCGCAAGCATCTCAGTGCTCCCCGCCGGCGGCGAAATTCGGGTGCCAGGCGATGCACACGCGCTCCAGCGTGCGCGCCATCACGTCGGCGAGCTTGCCCAGCAGCGCATACAGCAGCACGCCGACCAGCACGACGTCGGTCTGCAAAAACTCGCGTGCGTTCATCGTCATATAGCCGATGCCGGAACTGGCCGAGATGGTCTCGGCGACGATCAGCGTGAGCCACATGATGCCGAGCCCGTAGCGCACGCCGAGCAGAATGGAGGGCATCGCGCCGGGCAGGATCACCCGCCAGAACATCGCCAGACGCGACAGCCGGTAGACGCGGCCCATCTCGATAAGGCCGGCGTCGACGAGACGCACGCCATGATACGTGTTGAGGTAGATCGGAAAGAACACGCCGACGGCAACCAGGAAGATCTTGGCCGGCTCGCCGATGCCGAACCACAGGATGACCATCGGGATGATCGCGAGATGCGGGATGTTGCGCAGCATCTGCAGCGTCGTGTCGAGCAGCCGCGACGCCAGCGAGGACACGCCGTTGAGCACGCCGAACAGCAGCCCGAGCGCGCCGCCGATCGCAAAGCCCACGAACGCGCGCTCGCAACTGATCGCCGCGTGCTCGAGCAGTTCGCCGCTCAGCGCCAGAGTCCACGCCGCGCGCGCGATGCCGAGCGGCGACGGCAGCGTGCGACGCGAAATCCAGCCGTGGTCGCAGCCGATCTGCCACAGCGCCAGCGTCAGCAGCGGCACCAGCCAGGGCAGCAGCGGCGCGAGGTTCAGCCGCAGCCGCGGCATCGCGACGGGCGGCGAGGAAAGGGACAGGCTCACGACTTCGCCGTCCACAGCGCCTCGGCGATCTTGACCGGCGCCGGGATCAGCTTGAGCTCGAAGAACGTGTCGGCGATGCGCTGCTGGTCGGCGACGATCTGCGGCGTGATCGGCCCGACCCCGTAGGCAAGCCGCGCCAGCGCGGTTTGGAGTACCGGCACCGGCAGCTTCAGGATTGGCGCCAGCATCGCGACGGTCTCCGGCTGGTGCGCCTCGGCCCATTTGTCGGTCGCGTAGATCTGGTCGAGCAGCAGTTTCAGCATCGCCGGTTCGCCCTCGGCGAAGCTGCGCGCGGCCAGGAAGAACTGCCGGTTGGTGGCGAGCCCGGTGCCGTCCGCCAGCACGCGCGCGCCGGTCGCGGCCTGCGCCGCCGCCATGTATGGGTCCCAGATCGCCCAGGCGTCGACCGCCCCCTGCTCGAACGCCGCGCGCGCGTCGGCGGGGGCGAGATACGCGGGCTCGATATCGGCGGGGCCGAGCCCGACCGACTTCAGCGCCTGCACCAGCAGGAAATGCACGTTCGAGCCCTTGTTGAGCGCGACCCGCTTGCCCCGGAGGTCGGCGACGCCGTGCAGCGTGCTGTTCTGCGGCACCAGGATCGCCTCGCCCTTGGGGGCCGGCGGTTCGGCCGCGACGTAGAGCAGCGGCGCGCCGGCGGCCTGGGCGAACACCGGCGGCGCATCGCCGGTGATCCCGAAATCGAGGTCGCCGACGTTGAGCGCCTCCAGCAGTTGCGGCCCGCCGGGAAACTCGGTCCAGGCGACGCCCCAGCCCTGCTTGGCCAGCAGCGGCTCCAGCGCGTGGCGTTCCCGGAGGATGACCAGCGTGCCGTATTTCTGCACGCCGATGCGCAGCAACTTCTCGCCCGCCGAGGCGCGGGTTGCGGCGCCGGCGAGCACCGCCGCGAGGCCGCCCAGCAGGGCGCGGCGTGCCACGGACCCCTCGGACGTCATCCCCGGTCCTCGGATCAAGTCCGAGGATGACCCGGGGATCCATGCCGCGCCCGCGCGCGGGATTGCCGGGTCAAGCCCGGCAATGACGGAAATTGGATTGGTTGCCTTGGCACGGGAACTCAGGACAGACGATACCACTCCAAATCTCCCAACAGCGGCAGATCAACGCACAGTCAACCGCCGCCTGTATTTTGGCGTGAACTCGGCTCCTCCGCCCGACGCACCAGTTTTAGTTGGCACGCCGCCGCGGATCGCGCAGCGGCACACCGGCCGCCGCATCATCTTGTCCGGCGATCATGGCACCAGAGAAAGCCTATCTGTCAAGTATGATTTCGAGGCAAGGCGCCGGTTGGCCCGGCGCCCCGGTCACTCCGCGGCGAGGCGCCGCGCCGCCGCCTGCGCCGGGCGCTTGTGGAAGCGGCCGCCCTTCATGATGCCCGCGAGCCGGTTCGCGTCCTGCAGGATGCCGATGTCGTCCAGCGGGTCGCCGTCGACGAGCAGCAGGTCGGCGAGAAATCCCGGCCGGATCTGGCCAAGCTCGTCCGGCCGGCCCATCAGCGCGCCGCCGTGGCGGGTCGCGGCCTGGATCGCCTCCATCGGCGTGAAGCCAAGCAGGTTGACGAAATGTTCGAGGTCGCGCGCGTTGGTGCCCTGCGGGTTGCAGAACAGCCCATAGTCGCCGCCCGGCAAAATGCGGATGCCGCGTTTGCGCATCGCGGTGAACACGCCGATGATCGACTGCAACTCGGCTTCGAGGCGCTTTCGCGTCTCGGCGTCGTGCTGCATGCCGTATTCGCCGGCCTCGTAAGTCAGCGTGAACGGAAACCCGATCGTCGGCGCCACGAATACTTTTTCTTTCACCAATTCGACGAGAATCCAACGCTTCCTCGTCGGCCAGCGCGGCGTGGTAGATCACGTCGACGCCATGCCGCACGCACATCTTCACCGAGCCCGCGCTGGTGGAATGCGCGGCGACCCGCTTGCCGCGGCTGCGCGCCACCTGCACGACGGCGGCCAGTTCCTCGTCGGTGATCACGGTCGCATCGGTGCCGGCGCCCCAGTCGGAAAAACCGCGGTCGCCGGAGACGTTGACCTTGAACGTGTCGACGCCCTCGCGTGCCGCGATGCGGCAGGCGGCGCGCCACCCATCGGGCGAATCGCAGGTCACGGCGAACCGCACCTGCGGCGGCAGCGCAAATTCGATCGTGTCGAGGTCGCCGAGGTTGCCCGACGGCGTCATCTCCTGCGTCGCCGCGCGCAGCCGCGGCCCGGGGAAACGCCCCGCCTCGATCGCGTTGCGCACCACGACATCGAGCCGCGGTTTTGCTGCCGCCGCGCTGAAGCAGCTGGTGAACCCCTGGTCCAGCAGCAGTTTTGCATTTTCGATCGTCAGCAGCAGGTGTTCTTCGACCGGGATGCGGGTGAATTCGTGCAGGTCGCGGCAGCCGGTGAAGCTCAGATGCGCGTGTGCCTCGGTGAGCCCCGGCATCAGCGTGCGCCCGGCGCCGTCGACCACCTCGGCGCCGGCGCGCGGCAGCGTCTGCGGCGCACGCGCGACGGCGGTTACGCGATCGTCCTCCACCAGCACTTCGCCCACGAAGGCAAAGTCCGAGTTTCCGTCGATGATCCGCACGTCGGTGAATAGTGTCTTGCTCATGCTTTCCTCCCCCGATCGGCTCACACGGCCGGATTGTCCCCCGGATAGTGCAGGATCATGCGGTAGCAATCCAGGCTGCGGCTGTAGAACTCGTACGCCGCTCCCCACAGATACAGCCGGAAGCGCCGGTAGTTGAACTCGCCGAAATTATCGATGACGAAATTCTTGTTGTTGTCGAAATTGATCGCCCACTGCTTGAACGTAAGAAAATAGCTCCAGCGATCGGAATAGCACTCTTTCATATTGAGCGGGGTCTTGGCAAGCTGCGTCAGGAAATCGTGCAGCACCAGGAAGGAATGGTTGCCCGGGTAGATGTATTTCACCATGAACGAAGACAGTTCGTATTTCTTCACGCAGGCGCTGCCATCGAGAAAAATATTGCCGCCGGGCTTCAGCAGCTCCATGAATTTCGCCAGCACCTTGTCGTATTGCGGCAGATGCTCGATCACGCCCATGATCACGATGGCATCGTATTTGCGCTCGGTCTTGTAGGCGAGCAGGTCGGAGAAGATCAGCTCCCAGTCGCGGCCCAGTTGCTTGGCGCGCCCGTTCAGGTAGTCGATCGAGGCCTGGCTGATCGAGATGCCGGTGCATTTCACGCCGCGCGCGGAGGCGTATTCGAACCACGCGCCCCAGCCCGGCCCGATTTCCAGAATACGGTCGCCCGCCTTCAGCCCAAGCCGCTCGAACACGTACGCGAATTTCCGCGTGGTCGCGACGTCCAGCGTCTCGTCGTCGCGCTCGGTACACGCCCTGCGTGTAGCAGGGCGTCACCGGGTCGAGCAGCGACAGGAAAAACCGCGGGTCGATATCGTAATGCGAAGAGATCGCCTGCTGGTTGGTTTTGACCTGGCCCATCAGCAGCGGCTGCACGAAGCGCCAGGCCCAGGTGACGAAATGGAAATCGCCCATCGACTGGCGCAGCGCGAACGGGCGCAGCATGTCGCCTTCGAGGTCGATGTTGCCGGCCAGGTACGCCGCGGCGAAGCGGCCCTCGTCGAGGCTCGCGAGCGCGCGCAGCCCGGCCGGGTTGTGCAGCAGCACGCGGAACTCCGCGGGGCCGCGGCCGAACGGCTGCACCGAGCCGTCGGGCATGCGGATCTCGAAGGCGACCGGCAAGTCGGCGAAATGCTGCGCCACCTTGCGCAGCACGAACCCGGCGCGCCCGCTGATGGAGGCGGCGGGCGCGGGCCGCGCCGCACCATGCTCGGCGGGCACCGCGGCTTGCTCGGACATGACTGTCCCCTCGATTGTTCGGCCAACCATCGCCGCGCGCGCCCGAATTGTCACGTGCCGTTCATGCACGGCGCCCCGGCCGCTTCGCAAGCCGGCCGGGATCGGCGAGGATGCTCGCCGTCCCAAGGAGGTGGCATGAGCACCTACAACCGCATCGCCGGCCAGAGCGTGGAGCGGATCGCCGCGATCAGCGACGGCGTGTTCGCGGTGGCGATGACGCTGCTGGTGCTCGACCTGCACGCACCGGCCGCCGCCGCCGTGCACAGCGAGCGCGACCTGCTTGCCGCGCTGTGGCTGCTGGCGCCGCGCCTGCTGGTCTACATGATGAGCTTCCTCACGCTCGGCATCTTCTGGCTCGGCCAGCAAACGCAGTTGCAGTACGTCGAGCGCGGCGACCGCAATTTCACCTGGATCCAGCTCGCGTTCCTGTTCGCGGTGACGCTGACGCCGTTCTCCACCGCGCTGATGGCGGAGTTCATCGGCTACCGCACCGCGCTCGGGCTCTACTGGCTCAACATCGTCGCCCTCGGCGCGCTGCTGTACGCGAGCTGGGAGTATCTGGAGCGCTCGGACCTGCTGAAGCCCGACCTGCCGGAGGGCGTGGCGGCGGCGGTATGTCGGCGGATCCTGTATGCCCAGGCGCTGTATGCGGTCGGCGCGGCGCTGTGTGTCTACAGCACGCTGCTGAGCCTCGCGGTGATCGTGCTGTTGCAGTTGAACTACGCGCTGGCGCCGCGGCTCGGGCCGCTGGCGCGGATCTGAGTACCGCTGCACAGAGGCTTTGACAGGTTCAATGACGGCCGCCTTCGACCCCCCGGCGGAGCTTCCTTCAGTCGTCGCCAATCGATCGAATGACCCGCGCCGGATTTCCTCCGACAAGAGTATTCGGGGGAACGTCCCTGCTGACCACCGAACCTGCCGCGACGACCGAATTCTCGCCGACTGTCACGCCACCGATGATGGTCGCGCCGGCTGCGATCCACACGGCTTTCCCGATCGCGATGGGCTTTCCGATCGTGGCGGCGCGTCGCTGCGAGGGTTCGAGCGGATGGCCCGTCGTGATGATGCTGACGTTCGGCCCGATCATCACGTCGTCTGCGATGTCGAGGCCGCCAAGGTCATAGAAAGTGCAGTTCTGGTTCACGAAGACATTGTGCCCAACGCTGATTTCGTCGCCGCCGGCAGTATAGAATGGAGGGATCAGCAAAAAGCTCTCGTCCACCTTCTTGCCGATGAGCTCGCTGAACAGGGCCCGAATTTCGTCCGTATCGTCGAACGTCAAACGGTTGAGTGTGGCGGTGATCGCCATCGCTCTTTTGACCTTTGCCAGCATGCAAGCTGATTCCGGCGTCCTGCTGTAGACCATCCTGGTGCGACCGTTGTTCGGCATTCGCTGTTTTCCTCGGGCGACGGTTGGGCGGGCGTTTCGGCGCACGAAGGCGCGCAACCCGTGAAAACCTCCGCGCAGCCGTGCCGAGCGCATGCCGCGCCGGACGGGGCCGGCGTCAGCCGCGGCGGAACGAGGCTGTGCGCCGGCCGTCCGTCGGCAGTTGGTCGGCGCCAGGCGGTTGCGGCGGCGGTGGCGGCGGCGGCGGCGGCGGTGCCACCCGGCTCAACAGCGGCGACGGCGGGGTTGCGAGTGCCGACTGCTCGGCAACCCGGCGGGACAACGCTGCATATTTTTCCGCGAACTCGTCGGCCATCGCCTGATAGACATCGCGATACAGGGGATCGTTGCTGCTTTCGAGCAATCGCAGGCATTCTGCGATTTTCGCAGCATAAAACGTCAGGTCGGCCATCCCCTTGGGTCCCCATGTCGCTGGCAGCCGGGTGACTCGGCACCTGCGACACTATGCGCAATAGTGTGCTGTTGGCACAAGTCGCGTCCCGCCAAGTGAGAAAAACCGCCCCGGTTCGCGCGTCGCGTGCAGACGAGGGGCCGGCGCACGCGGCAACAAGGACCGCCGCATGCCGGAAGCAACCTGCGGTATCGGGCACGGTGCGGCCGACCGCTGCCGGCGCGAACCCCGGCGCGGCCCACCCGGATCCCGGCACACGCCGCTCCGGCGGTGGCACCGGCGAACCCGATTGCACGCAGCGCGAGTGGCGCGCCGAGCGCTGCACGGGCAAGTAGTTATGGGGGCGAATTTTTGGCGTCTGCGCAATGGAATCCGCTTGCGCTCCGCGGTAATTTTGAGAATAGTGTAGCGTAATGCATAGATTTCGGCAGCTCTCGGAAGGCGTTCCCGGGGCGGCGCGCGGTGCGCCGCAGGGTCGGCCGTTCCCCTGGATCCGGTACCTGGCACGCCGGTTCGTCGGCGACCGCGCCGGCGTGACGTCGCTCGAATACGCCCTCATGGGCTTGCTGGTGTTCGCGGCCGTTGCCGGGTCGCTGTACGGCTACGGCGGCGGCCTCAGCGTCATGCTGGCGAGCACGTTCCAGACAATCTCCGGACAGATGTAGCGCGCCGCGATCGCGCGCACGGCCACTACCGTCGCGTGTGGCACGCCCCGCCCCCGGCCAAAATCAGCATACCGGCGTCTGCATCAGGGCTGCCATGCGCATCCTCGATCGTTTGTAATTTCGTTTGCAATACCGCGGGTTGCCGGCGGCCCCGCCGCGTCGCCGGACATATTTTGCGCTTGCATGTTACGAACTGCAACGTCTATTTCTCGATCCTGTTAACGCATTTTGAAGCCAGTCGCGGGGTGCGGCCGGCGTCATCAGGGAGGCGACCATGCTGCGGCATTGCACCACGCTGCTCCGCCGTCTGATCAAGGACCGTTCGGCGGTCACCTCGCTCGAATACGGGCTGATCGCGTCGCTGGTGGCGATCACGATCATCTCCTCGCTGACCAGCGAGGGCAGCCACCTGGCCGGCGTGTTCTCGACCATCGCGAGCAAGCTGTAACGCGCTCAAGCCGCCAGCACGTCGGTCCGGATCGGCAGGATCTCGCCGAGCCAGGCCGCGTGCCGCGTGTGGTCGGCGAGCTCCTGCCCGGTCTCCGGATGCACCAGCACCGCGAGGCCGTGCCGGTTCAGCATCAGCCAGGGCAGCAGCGTCGGCAGCAGCGCCGGCGGGAACGCCACCTGATACATGCCGCGCGTGTGCGGCCCGATCGGCGCGTCGTGCCAGCGGCCGAGCCGCGCCTGCGGGAACGCCTCGGCCAACCCCGCCCGCACCGTCTCCGCCGCCGCGCGGGTCGCCGGCTCGTAGTAGACATGCGCGTGCCAGTCGTGGATGGCGGCCGGGTCGGCGAAGGCGGCGGGATCGGTCACGGGGGGACTCTCCTGCGGCGGTTTTTTCCCCGTGTAGCATGCCGCGGCGCGGCTGTGCCCCCTACCCCGCCAGCGCCGCCGTGCGCACCGCGCCTTCGGTGCCGGTGACGAACAGCACGCCGCCCGCCTGTTCGGTGCTCACCAGCAGCATGTCGCCCTGCGCCAGCATGTCGGCGGCCGGGTCGAAAAAGCCGGGCGCGCCCACCTCGGCGAGCGTCGCCGGCTGCACCAGCGTCGCCCCCAGCGTGGGCAGGTTCGCGCGGTAGTGCCAGAGGGTGAAACCCTGGGCATAGGCGAGGACGGAAAGATTGCGGATCGCGAAGGCCATCGGACACTCCTGTTGGTTTGCACGCATGAGCCCGGCGGCGGCACAAGCAACGCCGCGCGCCGGACAAGAAAACGGCCGCCATCCGTCAGGACAGCGGCCGAACAAGCCAGTTCAGGGAGGGCTTCGACTAGGGAGAGACTTCTCCCGTCGACCTGGTCAGCTTTAGAATGGGTCTGCCGGATCTGTCAACGGCTTTTTTTCCTAATTCTGAATTCTTTCCGCTCTCGCCCGGCGGGAAAGGGTTGGGGCGCGGTATCCGCCGATACGGAACCCCTGCGGCCCCGGCCGCTGTAGCCGACCCTGGTCCGCCTTGCGGCCCGAACCCGCTTTCGGAGGAGGAGGAAAACAAAACTCCTTCGTCCCTTGCGGGGGGAGGCGAAGCATACCGCTCGACGACAACGATCCCGCGCACCCGCAGCGGCCATTCCAGCAGCGTCATCGCCTCGGCCCAGAGCCGCGCCTCGAGGCGCTCGACGCTGCGGTGGGGATCGGGCCGATGCCCGCGCTCGCCCCAGGTTCGCAGCACGCGGGCGTGGCATAGCTCGATCCGCTTGCAGCGATACAAGCCGTCGAGGCAGCGCACCACGTCGTCGGGCACGCACGGGCGCGGCGGGCCGCTGCCGCCCGGCCGGCGCCCGCCCTCCTGCCGCGCCTGCAGCGCCGCCATCGTCCAGAACCACGCCTGCTCGGCGCTGCGGAACGGTTCCGGCGGAATGCCGACCCGCGGCGAGCGCTCGAACCCCGGATGCTCGTAGACCCGGACCGGCTGCATGAAACGCCTCCACTATAAGAACGTAACGGGAACATAGAACCACGCCGCCACCCCGCTGGGCAAGCATTCCATGCAAAAATTCCTATTCCCTGCGGCGCGTTTTCCCAGCACACTGCGGCGCATCGCGAGTCGCCACCCGCCGGAGATCGGCAGCAGAATGGTTTACTGGCCCACCCTGCCATGAAGCATGAGGACATCTGGCGCGCGCTCGACACGCTCGCCGCCGAGCACGGATTGTCGCCTTCCGGCCTCGCCAAGCGGTCGGGGCTCGATCCCACCACGTTCAACCCCTCGAAGCGCCGCATGCCGGACGGGCGGCAGCGCTGGCCATCGACCGAAAGCCTGGCAAAAGTGCTGAGCGCGACCGGCGCCGAGCTGGAGGCGTTCACGGCGCTGGTCACCGGCGCCCGCGCGCTGCCCGCCGGGGGCCGCCCTGGCGCGCGACGGGTGCCGCTGATCGGCCTCGCCCAGGCCGGCGGCGACGGCTATTTCGACGACGGCGGCTACCCGGTCGGCGGCGGCTGGGACGAGGTCAGCCTGCCCGAGATTTCCGACCCGAACGCCTACGCGCTCGAAATCTCAGGCGATTCGATGGAGCCGGTGTTCCGCGACGGCGACGTGGTCGTGGTCTCCCCGGCCGCCCCGATCCGCCGCGGCGACCGAGTGGTGGTGCGCACCCGCGGCGGCGAGGTGATGGCCAAGCAGTTGCAGCGCCGCTCCGCCCGCCGCGTCGAGTTGCTGAGCCTCAATCCGCTGCACCCGAGCTACACGTTCGAGCTGCACGAGGTCGCCTGGATCCACCGCATCGTCTGGGCGAGCCAGTAGCGCGATGGGCGCGGCCGAGTTCGCGCTGCGCCTGCTGCTCGGCCTGCTCGCCGGCGGCGCGATCGGGCTCGAGCGCGAATGGCGGCAGAAGATGGCGGGCGTGCGCACCAACGCGCTGGTCGCGGTGGGCGCCGCCGGCTTCGTCGCCACGGCGGCACTGATCGGCTCGCCGCAGGACAGCCGCATCGCCGCCCAGGTGGTCACCGGCGTCGGCTTCCTCGGCGGCGGCGTCATTCTTCGGGAGGGGTTCTCGGTCCACGGCCTCAACACCGCGGCGACGCTGTGGTGTGCCGCGATGGTCGGCACGCTGGCGGGGATCGGAAACGTGCCGGCGACGGCGATGGCGACCGCGGCGGTGGTCGGCGCGAACCTGCTGCTGCGGCCGCTGGTGCATCGGCTGGACGCGCGGCTCGCGGCCCAGGGGCTCGCCGGCGGGCGCACCACGGTCACGCTGCTGTGCGCCCGCGCCGCCGCGCCGCGGCTGCGCCCGGCGCTGCTCGCGGCGCTGCGCGGCATCGGCATGGTCGTCGACGGCGTCGACAGCGCGCAGGTGCCCGACGCCGACGGCGTGCGCCTGACCGTGCGGGCCGACACGGTCGGCCGCGCCGAGGCGATCGAGGCGGCGCTGGCCGACCTGTCGCGCGACCCGGAGGTGCGCGCCTGCACCTGGGTCGAGGACCGGGCCGCGCCCGACAGCTGACGGAGCCGTCCCGGGCGCGCCGCCGGCTAGGCCGCCACGCTCGCCCAGAACGCCGCCAGCCCCGTCGCGTCGCCGTTGAACTGCTCGCGGTCGCAGTGCCCCACGCCCGTAACCGCAACCGGCGCCGGGCCGTGCATGCCGTCGGTGTGCTGCCAGAGCGAAAAACTCGCCCAGCCCGGCGGGAACTGCGGCGCCGCCCGGTAGTCGGCGAACCAGAGCGGGCAGTTCGCCAGCACAGGGTCGCCCTGGCCGACCTGGCTGCGCAGATAGTCGCCGCCGTACAGCGCCGGCCACTTGCCGACCTGCGCCTGAACGCGGGTGACGAACGCGCGCGCCTGTGCCGGCGTCATCGTCGCCTGGCCGGGCGTCGTGTTGGTCTCGAGATCGAGTGCCAGCAGTTCGCCCGGCTGCGGCCCAACCGTCTGCAGGTAGAAATCCGCTTGGGCGAGCGGGTCGTCGCCGGTGCCGAAATGGAAGCTGCCGAACAGCAGCCCGGCGCCAAGGATGGCGGCATGGTTCGCGGCGTAGGTCGGATCGCGGAACGTGAGGCCCTGCGTCGCCTTCTGGATCACGCCGGCGATGCCGGCCCCGGCCGCCGCGGAAAAGTTCAGCGCCGTGCCGTTGTGGTGGGAAATGTCGATGACCGCGTCGAGCATGGTTTCCTCCCGCACATGGTTTCGATGGGCGAACCTAGACCATTGCTGTCCGAAACGACATGACGGATCGCGTGAACGGTTTCGCGCCCGAGCGATTCAGCCCAGCGCCCGCGCGATCCCGGCCACGCCCAACAGCACCAGCAGCCCGAGCGTCACGCGCCGGAACCGTTGCGGCGTCGCGCCCAGGAAATGCCGGCCGCCAAGCCACATGCCGAGCACCAGCACCGGCAGGCACAGCGCCGCCAGCGACAGGGTTCCGGTTCCCACCAGCCCCTCGCGGGCGAGGAAAAACAGCCCGATCAGGTCGAGCAGGAAGAAATACGCGATCACCGAGGCGCGCAGCGTGCGCGGGTCGGCGCCCTCCGCGGTCAGGAAGATCGCCACCGGCAGCCCGCCCATCGCGACCGCCCCGTTGCACAGGCCGGAAGCGGCGCCGACCGCCAGCACCACCGGCGGCGTCGCCCGCGCGCGCAGCCGCACGCCCGCCAGCAGCACCAGCGCCGCCGCCAGCACGAACGCGGCGATGCCGAGCCGCAGCGTTCGCTCCGACATCGCCACCAGCAGATGCGTGCCGAACGGCGTGCCGACCGCGGCGCCGCCGAGCAGCAGCGCGACGCGCCGCCACGGGATGTCGCGCCACACCGACACGGCCTGCAGCACGCTCGCCGTCACCTCCAGCACCAGCGCGACCGCCACCGCCTGCGCCGGCTGGCCGACCAGCGACCAGCTCGCCACCAGCAGCGCGGAGAAGCCGAACCCCGAATAGCCGCGCGCCAGCGCGCCGACGGCGAGCCCGGCAAGCATCACCGCCAGCGTGCCGGGGCCTAGCCCGGCGATCGGGTAGAACACAGGGCCTCCGCGGCGGTCGAAGGCCATCATAATCGCGGCGGCAGCGCTGGCGAAGGTCCCGCAGCTCGTTGCGATGGTTGAAACGCGACCGGGCAGTGGCCGCAGCCTGTCGTCCGAAGTCACTGCAAGCGGATGGCCCGCCGATCCCCAATACGCTGGACTGAGTAGTTTCCGAATCTGCCGACGACGGTCACTGTCGGCTAAGCGGAACGGATCGCCCGAGGGCGCGATGCACTGGATGTCGATTGATCCAAGTCAAGGGGAGTTCTCGTGCAGGCGGGCTATTCGTCGTGACGGAGTGGACGGCGAAGCAGTCGGAGAATTGGGACGGGTCTGAAGGTCGTTGGCCGGCCTTGCGGTGCTGGTCGAAAAACATCGGTGGGGGTTTGCGATGAGCAAGAAAGTTCTGCTGCTGGCGGGCTGCATCGTCGGCGGAACGTTGGCGGGGGCACTGCCCGCGATGGCGCAGGATGCGGCCGCCGGGCAGGCGGTGTTCAAGTCGCAATGCGGCATCTGCCACTCGGTAGCAGGCGGGCCGGAACATGGTCGGCCCGAGCCTGTTCGACATCGTCGGCCGGCCGGCCGGGGAAGGTTGCCGGGTTTCCACTATTCGCCGGCCAACAGGGACTCCGGCCTGACCTGGGATGCCGCGACGCTCGACCGATACCTGACCAGCCCGAAGGACGGTCGTTCCGCACACGATCATGACCTATGCCGGCCTGAAGGATGCGCAAGAAGCGTGCCGACCTGATCGCCTATCTGGCCACCTTGCACTGAGACGTAGCGTCGGCCGCGCAGGCGGCATCGCCGCGTACCGAGCAACGGAAAGTACCAGGCATGTCCAAGCACTCGATCCGACTGGGCGTCGCGGTCCTCGCGGCGTCGGTGATGCTGCTGTTCCCGCGGCTCGCCCGGGCGATCCCATCTTTCGCGCAGCAGACCGGGCAGCCCTGCACCGCCTGCCATATCGGCGCCTTCGGGCCGCAACTGACGGCGTTCGGCCGCGCATTCAAGATCGGCGGCTACACCCAGACCGGCGGCGACGGCGGCAATGCCGATCCCGGTTTCGCTGATGCTGCTCGGGTCGTACAGCAACACGACCAAGGGACAGGGCGGGCCGGCCGCCAACAATTACGGCGCCAACGGCAACTTCGCCATGGACCAGATCAGCGTCTTTCTCGGCGGTCGCATCAGCGACTACGCCGGCGGCGTTGGTGCAGGGGACATTCAATGGCATCGCCAGCGCACTTCATCTCGACAACACCGACCTGCGCCTGACCACGCCGTTCGACGTCAAGCGACACCGAACTGCGGCTTGGGCTGGACGTCAACAACGGCCCGACGGTGCAGGACCCGTATCAACTCCACCTATGCGTGGGGCTATCCGTATGTTGTCGTCCGCGCTGGTGCCGACGCCGACGGCGCAGCCGTTGCTGGCCGGCGGGCTGATCGGCAATTCGATCGGCGCGACGGTCTACGCCTGGTACGATCGCTCGCTCTATCTCGAAGCCGGGCTTTACAACACCTACGGCCCAAGCGTGCTGAGCTATACCGGCAATGCCTATGGGCCCGGCGCCACGGCCAACCCGGCACCCTATCTGCGCGCCGCCTACGAATGGAACTGGAACGGCCAGTCCGCCCATGTCGGCGGCATCTTCCTGCATTCCAACATCAACCCCGCTATCGCGCCATTCTCCAGCAACGGCTCGATGGGCCATGACAGTTACACCGACTATGCGGTCGATGGCGGTTACCAATATCATCGGTGACGGAACGAACATCGTTTCGGTGCTCGGCATCATCGACCACGAGGATCAGAATCTCGCCGGCTCGTTCAACACCGGTGCGTCGAGCCAGGCCGGCAATTCGCTGAACCAGGTCGCGCGTCACGGCGACTTACTACTACCAGCAGACCTACGGCGCTGACGATGGCATGGCAGAGGACCTGGGGCACGCGCCAATCCGGCGCTGTTTCCGCCGGCGCCGGTGTCCGGCAGCGCCAACGGCAAGCCGAACAGCAACGCCTTCATCTTCGAGGCCGACTACGTGCCGTTTGGCAAGGCCGACTCGTGGGCCGCGCCCTGGGTCAATCTGAAGCTCGGCGTGCAATACACGCTGTATACGCAGTTCAATGGCGGCACCATCGAACTACGACGGGTTCGGCCGCAACGCCGAGCGACAACAACACGCTCTATGTGTTCGCCTGGCTGATATTCTACGAACCGACGGTGCGGGCGCCGGCGCGGAGCCTGTCCCGCGCATCATCACTTGGCGGAGGAAACAATGAAAGCGACGTCGTGTGCTCGCTGCCGGCGGTGTGCGGCGGCCGTGCTGTTGGCCGGCGACGCCGGTGCTGGCCGCAGGCCACGGTCCGCGCGGGAGGCCAAGGCGATGCTGGAGCGCGCGGTTGCCGCGGTGAAGGCGGACAAGGCCAAGGCGCTCGCCGCATTCAACCATGGCGGCGAAGGCTTCCGGGACCGCGATCTGTATGTGTTTTGTGCCCGTGCGCGACGGGCGCGTCGATGCGCACATCGACCCGAAACAGATCGGCCGCAACATCAAGGATCTCTACGACATCGACGGCGTGGCGTTCGGCCAGGAAATGATGGCGGTGGCGCAGCCGCGGCGAGATCAAGGGGGTCAGCTACATGTGGCCGGAGCCCGATTCGCGCACGCCGGCGCCGAAGGTCTCGTTCTTCACCCGGGTGGCCGATCAGGTGTGCGGCGTCGGCTACTACAAATAGCGCCGCCGCCACGCTTGGCAGGCCACGCGGCAGGCCCCTCGCGCCCTTGCGGGGCACCGGCGGTTACACTAAGCGACAGATGGAAGCGCACCCCTACGTGCCTGCCGCCCGCCAGCGAGGACTGCCATGCCGAAATACGTCATCCATATCGGCCCGCCCAAGGCAGGCTCGAAATACCTGCAAAGTTGCCTCGCCAGCCTGCGCAAGCGGCTAGGCAATATCAAGATCCTCTATCCCGGCACGCTGATGACGCCGCAGCAGCGCGCGAACTCACGCGGCGCTCGACCCGCTGCTGCGCGCCGGCGGCCCGAACCCGGCGCTGGAGCGGGCGTTCGCCGAGATGAACGCCTCCGACAACCGCCTCGTGGTGCTTTCCTGGGAGGGCGCCTATTCGCTGCCGGAGCCGGCGATCGCCTACCTGCACAGCCTGATCGGGCCGGACAGCGAAGTCGCGGTGGTGTATTACCTGCGGCGGTTCTCCGAGCGCCTGCCCTCGCTGTGGAAGCAGGAAATCAAGGCCGGCCGCACGGTCACGCTGCCGGAAGCCGTGGTGCGGGCCACGCGTCACCCGCTCGAGGGGGTGGAATACAACGCAACTCTCGAGCTGGGACCGCTGGACCAAGGCGTTCGGGCGCGACAGCCTGCACATCGTCTCGCTCAACAACCTGCGCGAGCACAAGATCGACCTGTTCGACCATTTCGCGCACACGTTCCTGGACTGGAAGGGCACCGCGCGGCCGAAGCGGCCGACGGTCCACGAATCCCCCGACGCCGTCGACACCGAGATGACCCGCACGCTGAATGCGCTGCACCGGTCGCGGGCCAGCACGGAAGCGGGCAACATCTTCATCACCTACCAGCGGCTCAAGCCGGAGCTCGAGTTCGGCCCGATCTTTCCGGCGATGACGCAGGAGACCGCGGTGCTGCGGCTCGATGACCGGGCGGCCGCGTTCCTGCCGGTCTACGATGCCCTGCTGGCCTACAAGGACCGGCTGACCAGCCCGGAATACGGCACCGACCTGTTCGCCCGGGGCGTCACCGAGGTGAGCTACGTGCGCCAGGATTACCTGCTGCATCCCGGGGTGATGCCGGCGATCCAGGGCATCTACCGCGCCGTCCGCGCGGCCTTCGCCCAGGCGCATCCCGCGCCGTCCGAAGCCGAGGCCGAGGCGGAGGAGGAGGCCGAGATCGCCGAACCGGCGGTCGCGGCGGCGGCTGCGGCGGCCAGACCCGCACCCGGCAGGGGCGCGGGCGGCGGCCTGGGTGGTGGTGCGAAATCGCCGCTGCAAGGTGGCGCGAGGCCCGGCGGACCGGCCGCGCAGGGCGCGCGGGCGGCGGCGCCCGGCGCGCCGGGGCAGGCGCCGAAGCAAGCGCCTCCAGCAGGCGCGGCGCGGCCGGGCGGTGGGGCGGCGAGGCCGGCAGGCGCCGGAGCGGCCAAGCCGCCGGGCGCCGGTGGCGGCCCGGGGGCACGACCCAAGCAGGCCACCAACCCGTAGCCACCGGGCCGGTGGCATCGCACGCGGTGCGTGAGAATCAGCGGCAACCTGATTAGGTTCGCGCGTGTCCATCGCTGTGCCGTCTGCCACGTCCCCGTCCACCGCCGCGCCGGCCGCGCCGTCGGCCCGCGAACGCCTGATCTGCGCCGTGCTGGCTTGCGTGCTGGACGTGCTGGTGAAATGGCGCGGCCTCGGCGACGTGCTGGCGGGCGGCTATTTCGACCCGGACAGCACCATGCGGCTCGCCCGCCTCGCCGACACGCTGCGGCTCGGCACCCCGGTCGACGCGGTGCTGCGCGACCAGTCCGGCGCCGGGTTCGTGCTCCATTGGTCGCACCTGTTCGACATGCTGCTGCTGCTGGTCGCGCTGCCGTTGCGGCTGCTGTTCCCCGGCACCGGCGCGGAGGCGCCGGACGCGCCGCTGCCGGCCGCGATCCACTGGGCCGCGGTCGCCAGCGGTCCGCTCGCGGTCGCGGCGCTGGCGGTCGCGACGCTGTGGGCGATCGAGCCGTTCGCCGACCGCTCGTGGCGCTGGTTCGTGGCGCCGGCGCTGGCGATCTCCTACCCGGTGTCCAACTACGGCGTGCCGGGGTTGGTGCACCACCACATCCTGCTCGCTGTCGTGCTGGCAATGGAGGCCGGCTGGGCGGTGCGAGTGCCCGTCGCGGGCGCCCGCGCCGGCTGGAAGCTCGGCCTCTGGGCCGGCGTCGGCATCTGGCTGAGCCCGGAGATGATGCCGCTGTCGCTGCTGGCGATCGGCGGCGTCGGCGTGCAATGGCTGCTGCATCCGGGCGCCGCGCCGCCGCGCCGGGCGCTGCTGGCGATCGGCCCAGGCTTTCTGCTCGTTCTGATCCTCGCGCTCGCCGTCGATCCCGGCGCCGGCAACGACTGGCGCTCCGCGCTCGACCGCATTTCGCTCGTTTTCGTCGGACAGGCGTTCGCCATCACGGTGATCGGCGCCGGCTGCTGGGCGCTCGACCGCTACCGCCGTCCGGCCGCCTTTGCGCGCGGCGGGGGCGGCGGCGATCGCCGTGCTGGCGCTCGGCGGCTGGCTCGCCGCCTGCCCGCAGGTGCTGGGTGGCATCGCGGGCGTGGTGACGGAGCCGGAAGCGTGGCCGATCTACGCCAAGATCCAGGAAATGCAGCCGATCGACCGCTTCGCCGACGTGTTGCGGGCGCTGAGCGGCGGCGTGTTCGCGACCGTGGTGCTGGCCTGGTTCGCCTGGCGCCGCCGCTCGCCGGATCTGGGCTACGCCGCGCTGTGCGGGCTGGCGTTGCTCGCGCTCGGCGTCTGGCACCGCCGCTTCTCGACCTATGACGGCGTGCTCGGGGCGGCGCTGCTGGCGATCGTGCTGAGCCGGATCACCCGCTCGCCGATCGGCGCGGACCTCAGCGGCGCGATGGCGCGGCTCGGCTGCATGGCGCTGGTGCTGCTGCTCCCGGTGCTGCCCGACATTTCGCTGCGGCTCGCCGGCCCCAAGGCGGTCGACACCGCAGCCGTCGTCGCGGCGCAGAACGACGGCTCGGATTGCCCGGTCCGCCACATCGCGGCCCTGCTCGCGCCCTATGCCGGGCAGGTGGTGATGGCCGACATGAACGAGACGCCGGAACTGCTGTACCGCACCGGCGTGCGGACCGTCGGCTCGCTGTATCCGCGCGCCGCCCCCGGGGCGCTGCGCCTGGTGCGGGCCTGGGGCGCCCCCGGCACGACGGCGACCGAGCCGGCGGAGGTGCGCGCGACCGGCGCGACGCTGGTGCTCGCCTGCCCCGGCCGGGTGCGTGAGGGCGCCGCGGGCGCCACTGCGCCGGACACGCTGTACGACCGGCTCGACCACAACGACCCGCCGCCCTGGCTGGAGCGGGTCGGAGCTGACCAGGGGCACGTGCTCTACCGGGTGCGCGGAGCGCCTAGTCTCTTACCGCCTGGACTCTGACACTACCTGCGTCAAAAATCCCATCAGATCAGTGCAGGAATGATGGTGGCTGCGGTGAGGCGTTCCGCCGCGGCGGTGGCGGCGCGTCCGGCTTTGGTCAGATAGTAACGGATATGTTCCGGTGACTGGCTTGATCACCCCGATGTCCAGCAGTCGGCGCAGGTGCCGCGACAGCCGGTTTGGCGAGAACATGTGCAGGTCGGGGAGAAGGTCGGCCCGGCGGATGCCGGCGATGTTGACCCGTGGATTTTGCAGGGCATGCAGCAGCGCGCTGTCCCCGGCTTCGAAGAAGTTGATCCCTTTGACGGTCTTGTTCGTCGACCTTGCGCGGCCTGGTCAGCCGGTCGAGGGCGCGGACGCCTGCGCAGAAGTCGTCCAGCGCGGAGAGGTGAGCCAGATAGCGCCGGTTGCAGCCGAGCAGGATCTCGCGCAGGTCGATCAGGCTGTAGATGGTCTTCTTGACCGGAGCGAGTTCGCGGGTCGCTGGCCATCTCGGTGTTCCACCTTGCGGTGGTGCTTGAAAAACGACACGTCGTTGGCGGTGGTCTCGATGCGCAGCACGATGCCGCACTTGTCGTACATTTTGACCGAGCAATTGCCGAAGCGGTGCTTCACGCACGTCCCCTCGATCCGGGTGGAGAACTGCGAGCCGATCTCCTGGGCCAGTTGCGGCGTGATGTGCCGGCCGAGGAAACTGGCGACCTGCTCGGCCTTGACGCTCAGCACGCTCTGCCGGACGAGTTGGTCGTAGAGGGGCGCCAGCGTCGCAGCGGAGCGGAATGCCAGGTCGGTGGCGTATTCCAGCTGCATCAGGCTCCAATGGTAGGACTGCCCGAACACCTCGGACACCGGGCAGCACTGTTGGGCATATCCGTCGAGGACGCGGTGCAACTGGTCCGGCGAGAGGGCGTCGGCCAGGTCCTGGGCACGCTGCCAGTCATCGATCCGCACGAAGGCGTTGTCGGCCATGGTGTAGCCGATGCCCTGCGCCGCCAGCTGCCGCGCCAGCCAGTTGTGGCCGTTGCAGTAGAATTGCAGGCGGAATGGGCACCAGGTCGGCACCCGCAGATAGATCAGCCCGAAGTCGGCATCGAGGAAATAAAAGTAGTAGTGCAGACATTTGCCGCTATCCGGCCGGATGAAGGTCTTGTGCGTCTGCTTGTCGTGCCAGGGCCGATAGCTGTCGCAGGCTTCCATGGCCGAGATGATGTGCACCAGGCCGGGGTGATCGCCGCGTTGCTCCAGCACCCGCGCGACCACGTCTTCCTTGCGGATATGGCTCTTGGCGATGTGCTCGATCGTCACCCCGGCCGCGGTCGCCAGCGATGCCGCGCTATCCCGTACCCGATCCCGCAGCGTCATCGCGAATTTCGGATAATCGAAGATGCGGATGCCCTGGCCATGGAGAAACCGGGTCATGCCCTCGCGTAGCAGATCACCGGCACGGTGCCCGTGATCACCACCCGGTCGTAGCAGGACAGCACCCGGCTATGCGATCATCATAGCGTTCCGTCAGAGACTGGGTCATGCCGCCCCCCCCGCAGGATGACACTCTTGACGGGCAAGCTACACCAAACCTATTGGTTCCGGCTCCGCGGCTTAGGGTGTGCGGCGCCAACGAGCCGAGGCTCACGCCGGGCGAAGTCGCGTTGCACGCGGTGCTGCCGGCGCTGCTGGTGGTCGCCGCGACCGGGCGGCGGCTCGCCGAGGTCGCCGGCGGCGGCTATTTCAATCCCGACACGCTGATGCGGCTGACCCGGCTGGCCGACACGCTGCATGCCGGCGCGCCGGTGGACATCGTCGCCCGCGACAACTCCGGCGCGGGCTTCGTGCTGCACTGGTCGCATTTGATCGACATGCTGCTGCTGCTGCTGGCCGCGCCGTTGCGCCTGGTCTTTCCCGGCGGCGGCGCGGAGGCGGCGGATGCCCCGCTGCCGGCGGCGGTGCATTGGGCGGCGGTCGCGTTCGGCCCGCTCACGGTCGGCGCACTCGGCGTCGCGGTCGCCTGGGCGGCGCTGCCGTTCACGCTGCCGGCGTGGCGCTGGACCAGCGCGGTCGTGATCGGAACCGCCCCGCCGATCGCCAGCTACGGCGTGCCCGGAATGGTCCACCACCACGTGCTGCTGGCCGCCGTCGTTGCCATGATGGCGGGCTGGGCGGTACGGGCGGATCGCCGCGACGCCGCCGCAGGCTGGCAGCTCGGGCTGTGGGCGGGCGTCGGCGTCTGGCTCAGCCCCGAGGCGATGCCGTTCGCGCTGTTGGCGCTGGGCGGCATCGGCGTCGCCTGGGCGCAGCGCCCGCGCGCCGACGCACGCCGCGCCGCTCTGCTCGCCGCGCTGCTCGCCGCGGGACCGGGCTGGCTGCTGGTGCTGGCGCTGGGGTTCTCGATCGACCACGGCGCCGACGGCTGGGGCGGCGCCTCGCTCGATCGGATCTCCTGGCTGCATATCGGTCTGGCGCTCGCGGTGTGCGGGATCGGCATCGGGGCGGCGGCGCTCGACCGGCCCGGCCTGCGCCCGCTGCCGCGCGCGCTGGCCGCGGCGGCGATCGCGGCGGTGGCGCTGGGCGCCTGGGTCGCGGCCTTTCCCGCCGTGCTCGCCGGAGCCGCAGGGCATCGTCGCCGGCCCGGTGCGGGACGCGCTGTTCGCGCACAGTCTCGAAATGCTGCCGGTGCGCGGCGCCGCCGAGGCGCTGCGCAACCTGCCCGGCGCGATCCTCGCCGCCGCATTTTTGCTCGGGCTGCTGCTGTCGCGGCGATCCTGGCTGGCGGCCTATTGCGCCGTCTGCGCCATCGCCGTGGCGGCGCTCGCGGCGATGCACGTGCGGTTCGCGATCTACGGCGCGACGCTCGCGGCGGCCGTGCTGCCGGTGCTGCTCAGCCGGCTCGTGCGCAGCCCCGCCTGGGCCGGCCCGCGCGGCGTCCTGGCCCGCACCGCCTGCCTCGCCGGCTTCGTGGTCGCGCCGTTCCTTCCCGCGATGCTGCCGGCCGCCACGCTGCCTGTCGCCGCGAGCGAGGGCATGGTGCAGGATTGCGGCCTGCGCACGATCTCCCGCCTGCTCGGCCCGTTCGCCGGCGAAATCGTGCTGGCCGAGTCTGACGAGACCGCCGATCTCCTGTACCGCACCCGCGTGCGCACGGTCGGTTCGCTGTTTCCGCGCAACGTCGAAGGGTTCGTCCGGCAGCGCGCGGCGTGGCGCGCCGAACCCGGCGATGCGCCTTCGGCGGCGCTGCGCGCGACCGGCGCGACCTTGCTTCTGGCCTGTCCGGGGCGCCCGCGGTCCCGCCATGTCGCCGACCTGCCGCCCACCACGCTGCGCGACCGGGTCGACGCCGGCGACCCGCCGCCGTGGCTGCAACGTGTCGCCGCCGACCCGTCCGGCTACGTGCTGTACCGGATCGCCGCGCCGCGCTGAACTCAGCCCTCGCCGCTGCGCAGCACCGTCATCCAGCGCAGCGCCACGCCCGAGCAGCCGCCCGTCCGAGCTGCCGCCGAGGTCGGCCGGCCGCGCCGCATCCGGCAGGCGCAGCGTCAGCGTGATCCGGCCGCCCGCCGCCACCGCCGCCGCCGGCAGGTCGAACGCCATCACCGACGGCCCGCGCAGCGCCGTCGAGCCGATCTCGGTGCCGTTGACCAGCACCGTCACCGTCTGCGCCGGCAGCTTCTCCGGATGCAGCAGCGGCGCGGCGCCGAGCCAGACCCGCATGGCGCCCGGGCCGCGCAACGGCGGCAGCGCGAGGTCGCATTCCCGCTCGGTGCTCCAGACGTAACCCTGTTCCGGCCGCGACCAGCCGGTGCCGAGCTGCGCCACGCCCACCTGCCCGCGGCCGAACTCCAGCCGCGCCACCGCCTTCATCGACTGGCCGTCGGCGCCCTGGTCGGTGTTGCGGGCGCGCAACGCGGCAACGGCGCCGGCGCCCTCGGCTGCCAGCGTCAGCCCCGCCGCACCGGCCGGCACCGACGCCGCGACCGGGGCCGGGGCGGCCGGCGGGGGCGCGGCCCGGCGCGGGACGGCCGGCAACTCCGCCAGTGGCGGCAGTCCCGGGCGGTAGTCGAACGCCTCCATGAACGCCCCGAACAAGGCCTCGCATTCGGCCGCCAGCTCCGGCGCCAACTCCTTCTGCCAGCGTCCGACCGTCGATGCCGCCTCGCCGGCCGGGCGCGGCAGCCCAGGCTCGGCGGGCGACAGGTCGAGCCCGAGGAACCCGCCGATCGCCCGCCGGCTCGCCGCCGCGTCGAGCGACAAATCCTCGTAGCGCAGCAGCAGCGTGTCCGCCGCACCCTCCGCCCGGATCGCGGCAAGTCCCGCCACCACCCGGCGCAGCGCCGCCATCGCCTCCTCCGCCGGCAGCTTGAACGCCGTGATCCCGGCGGCCAGCACGTCGCGCGGGTCGCGCACGATCACCAGTTCCTTGACGCGTGGAAAGAACAGCCGCGCCGCCCGCCGTGCCGCCTCGTCGAGGTCGCCGCGCTCGCAGAAATACGGCGCCGCATGGCGACCCTGGCCGGCGCGCAGGGTCTCGTAGAACTCCAGGATCAGGCTCCGGAACAGGGTGGCGTAATGCGCCGGAACGCGAGTCTCGTAGAACGTCTGCAACAGCGTGCGCGGCCGCACCAGGTCGTAGAACGCCGGCGCGCTGTACGGGTTGGCGCCCAGCGGGCCCGCCGCCGGCGGCGCGAGCGCCGTGTCCGGCGGCACCAGCCGGGTCCTGCCGTAGGCGCTGGTCAGCGTCGCGAACGCGGCGGCGTGATAGGCGATCTGCCGCGTCTCGTAGGGCGGCCGGTCAGCGATGATGATCGCGGGATGGCGCGCGAACTCGGCGAGCAGCTGCGTCACCGCCTCGCCCCCGGGCGCGGTGACGACGATCGGTGCGAGCGTCGCCGCCCCGTCGCGGCTCGGCCGCGCCAGCGTATGCACGCCGCCCGGCAGCGGCTTGCCGCTGGCCGCCTCCACGACCTCGATGCGCAATTCGTCGAACGGTGACAGCGGCGGGTCGAACTCGAAGCGGAAGCCGGAACGGTCGGTGGCGCGCCCGCGCGTGCTGGCGGCGAGCCCGGGGCGCGGCTGGTCGGCGAGGCCGTTCAGGCGCGGCTCGCCGTTCACGATCACCACGAGCGCGGTCGGCGCCGCAGGTTCGTCGGGGTTGGCCGCCCAGCCGTGCACCCCGGCCCGGGTGATCGCATCGACGTGTCCGACAAGAGCCATGAGCGTGCAGCCTTCCTTCGCGAAACGAGATCGCGGACGGCTTATGGCCCGAAGCCGTCACCAAACTCAATCGCGCGCGGGCGCTCGTCAGCCTCCGCCATGGCCGAGCAGCGCGCGCAGCAGCCGGGCCAGCCAGCCGCGCCGCGGCGGCAGCGCCGCGCCGGTCACTTCGGTGCGGGTGGTGCGCAACGTGTCCCAGGCGCCGCGCGACTGCCCGGCCGGCACCGGAGATGCAGCCGGCGCGGAGGCGGGTGCAACCGGCGCGGCGACGGGTTGCACCTGCACCGGGATGGCGAAGGCGGCGCACCAGTTCTGCAACCTGTACGGCCGGCCGTTCAGATCCGGATGATCGGCGGTCTCGAAGTGGCCGGTTGCGGCATCGTAGACGTAGGAGTCGGGCGCTTGCTCGGCATCGCTGTCGAGCAGCCCGCCGCGGCCATGCCGCGTCCCGTCGGCATAGCGCAGCGCGACCGCCCCCTCCGCCTCGCGCGCCAGCGTCAGCTCGACGCTGTCCGGGCCGACGTCGATATTGGCGAGCGGCACCGGACCGGCGCCGTCGAGCACCGCAAAGCCGCCGTCCTGCGGCGCAAAGCGGGTCTGGCCGACGAACGGCTGCCCCTTGGCCAGCGGCGGCACCGGCACGCGCAACCGCACGTGCAGCCGCCGCCCATCCAGCGTCGCGCGCAGCGGGTGCAATGGAAAATAGTCCTGGCCCAGCGTGAGTACGCGGTGCATCGCCTTGCCGAACTGCACGCCCATCCAGCGATACCCGTTGGCGTCGAGATGGCCGCCCTTCTCGGTCACCGCATAGGTCGGCCCGACCATGAAGCAGCCCGGCGTCGCCAGCGCGAACTCCAGTTGCGCCTGCGCGATCGTGTTGCCTTCGTTGGAGTAGTGGCCGCCGGTCTGGTACGAGAAGAACCCCGGCGGCGCCGCCTGCCCGGCGAGCGTCGCGACCTCGGCCAGCATGTCGCGGTGCAGTTGCGCCAGCGCCGCGCGGTAGGTCGCGCCGTCCGAGGTGCAGCCGTCCGCGCCGAGCACGTTGTGCTCGCCCTGCAGGAACAGCAGCGCCACAACGCCGTACGACAGCCCCTCCGCCGCGGCGGTCGCGCGGGCCAGCGCGATGCACTCGCGCAGCCGGTTGAACAGCTCCGGCCGGGCATGCCGCGACAGCGCCTCGATCGAACGCCCGCCGACCCCGGCGGCGCTGGCCAGCAGCCGCCGCGCGCCCGGCCGCTCGCCGGCCGCCAGCAGCCGGCCGCGCCACAGATTGACCGCGCCCTCCAGCACGGTCTCGCCGGTTGCGATGTCGCCGCGCGGCAATGCCGCGACCTCCGCCGGGCTCATCAGTGCCGCGGAACCGGGCGTGTGGACGGTGGCCACCAGCGGGCGGAACGCGGCGACACCGACCGGCCGCCACTGCTCCACCAACTCTTCCGCCGCACGCACGCTGTCGCCCAGCATCAGCGAGTCGTACGGCTGGGTCAGAGACAGTGCCGGCCAGCCCTTGTAGCCCATCGCCAGCGACTGCCCGTAGGCGATCACGTGGTTGATGTCCCAGACCGGCCGCGCCAGCGCGGCGACGGCGGCCAGCCTGGTCTCGGCATGGCTCATGCGGGCGGCAGCCAGTAGCCCGGCACGGCGCCGGGGGCGGCGCGGAGTTCCAGCGTCGCCGGCTGCGCCAGCGGCGGCAGCACCACCCGCGCGTCGCCGTCGGTCCAGCGCCATTCCGGCTCCGAGGGGTGCCAGCCGCGGCCGAACGCGCGCGCCGGCAGCGCGCGCCCGTTCAGCCGCAGCGCGCGCACCGCGATGCCGAGCCGGCGGCGGTCGGCGATCGCGGCGTTGAGGTCGTTGGGCACGAAGCTGCGGCTCGCCAGCCGCAGCGCGCGCGCGCCCTCGGGCAGCCGCGCCTGCCAGTGGCCCGGCGCGAACCGCGCCGTCGGCACCGCGGCGCCGTCGGCGAGCACCGCCAGCGCCGGATCGTCGGTCAGCGTCCAGCCGAGCGCGCGCGCCCGCCCCAGCGCCGCCAGATGCGCCGGCACGATGGCGGCGGCGTCGGTGCGCAGCGTCGCGCAGCCGCGCGCCCGCCACACCGCGAGCGCCGCGGGGCCGGGCACGACCGACAGATCGGGCGCCGCCCCGCGCGGCGTCCGCCCCATCGCGAACGCCATGCGGTTGCCGAGATCGAGAAAACTTTCGACCGGCAGTGCCTCGGCGCCGAGGATGCCGTGCCGTTCCAGTTCAAGCTGGACATAGAGCACGCCCGCGACTGACAGATCGGGCGCGATGCTGGCGCCGTTGCGCAGCGCCTGCGCCTGGAACAGCGCCGCGCCGAGCAGGATCGCGTGGTCGGGCGAGAGACGCAGGTCGCGCGCCGGCAGCCCCTCGGCGATCGCGCCCGCCGTCAGCCGCACAGGCGCGGCCCGCAGCGGGGCCGGGTGTTTCGCGAGATCGACCTGCAGCCGCCCGACCCAGCGCAACGCCCGCGCCACAGGCTGCCCGTCCTCCAGCACCAGCACGTCGTCGCCGGCGCGCAGGTCCTCGGCGGGCCGGTCGCCGTCGGGCGTTGCGATCAGGGTGGTCCCGGCGATCACGGCGTCCCGACGCTGGAAGATGAAACGATGCGGCCACCCATCGCGAACCCTGAAAGGCGTCGTTGCCCCGCCAATCGGGTGGCGGTGCGCCGCGGCTGTCAAGCCCGCCTGACAGGGCCGTGCCGGAGCGTCCTTGAGCGCGCCGTCGACCAGATCGAACGCCGAGCCGCCGGTGCGCGGCGCCCGTCCTGACCGGCGTGGGGGAACATGCCGTATAATTCCGAAAATATAATAAACTTCACGGCTTTCCGCCGCGCCCCATTGACGCCCCCCTCGGCGCCAGGAACGATGCCGCAAGGAACCGTCGGCGAGGACCCGATGAACGGCTTGCTGATCTTCCTCGCGGCCCTGGTGATCGTCGTGATCGCGGTGGTGTCGCGCGGGGTGCGCACCGTGCCGCAGGGCTTCCAGTGGACCGTCGAGCGGTTCGGCCGCTACCGCGCCACGCTCATGCCCGGCCTGCATCTGGTCAACCCGTTCATCGACCGCATCGGCCGCCGCGTGAACGTGCAGGAGACCGTGCTGGAGGTGCCGGCGCAGACCGTGATCACCAAGGACAACGCCTCCGTGCAGGTCGACGGCATCGTGTTCTACCAGGTGCTGGACGCCAGCCGCGCCGCCTACGAGGTGCAGAACCTGCACCAGGCCATCGTCAACCTGACGATGACCAACATCCGCACCTCGATCGGCGCGCTCGACCTCGACGAGACGCTGTCGCACCGCGACGAGATCAACGAGCGGCTGCTGCGCGTGCTGGACGCGGCAACCGAGCCGTGGGGCACCAAGATCACCCGCGTCGAACTCAAGGACGTGCGGCCGCCCGAGGACGTGCTGATCTCGATGGCCAAGCAGCTCACCGCCGACCGCGAGCGGCGCGCCGCGGTGCTCAAGGCCGAGGGCATCAAGCAGGCGCAGATCCTGGAGGCGGAGGGCTCGAAGCAGGCGCAGGTGCTGGCCGCCGAGGCGCGGCTCGCGGCCGCGCAGATGGACGCGGCGGCGCGCGAGCGGCTGGCGCAGGCGGAAGCGCGCGCGACCGAAGTCGTCTCGAAGGCGGTCGCCGAGGGCAACGTGCAGGCGCTGAACTATTTCGTGGCGCAAAAATATGTGGAGGCGATGCAGCAGATCGGCCAGTCGCCGAACTCGCGGCTGGTGCTGATGCCGTTCGAAACCGGCGGGCTGATCGGCGCCATTGCCGGCATCGCCGAGCTGACACGTCGCGGCGCCCCGCCGCCGCCGGCCGGGTAGGCCGGGCATGGCGGGCTTTTCGTGGTGGATCTGGGCGGTCGCGGCGGCGGTGGTGGCGCTCGCCGAGCTGCACGTCCCCGGCAGCTACCTGATCTGGATCGGGCTTGGCGCCGCGCTCACCGCGGGCTGGGTGGCGGTCGTCGGCGCCGCGTCGCTGGAGCCGCAGCTGATCGTGTTCGCGATTGCCGCCGCGGCGAGCTGCGTGCTCGGCTGGTTCGTCTACCGCGCGCTGCCGGGCCGGCGCGGCGAGGATGCGCAGCTCAACCTCCGGGCGCAGCAACTGCTCGGCGCACACGCGACGGTCTCCGAGCCGTTCGTCAACGGCGAAGGCAAGGTGCGGGTCGGCGACAGCCAGTGGCTGGCGGAAGGTCCGCCGCTGCGCCAGGGCACGGCCGTCGTCGTCACCGCGGTGCATGGCGCGCGGCTGGTGGTGCGGGAGGCGGCGACGTCCGCCTGATCATCGATGGTCGGATCCCGGTTTGACGGCTTCGCGGCTGCGCAGCACGAGACCGTCCGCTCAGTGCTCAACGCCGCGTTCGGCTCCGCCCAGGTCAGCGCGATCATCCGCATCGAGGGCGGCGCCTCGGGCGCGTTGCCGTTTCGCGTCGAGGTCGGCGAGCGGCGCTACCTTGTGCGGCTGGAGGGGGCGGCAAGTCCATTGCGGAATTCGCATCAATATACCTCGATGCGCATCGCGGCGGACGCAGGAATTGCCCCCCGCATTTACTACGTGGACGAGACCGCCCGTGTCGCAGTAACAGACTTTATCCAGGAGCAACCGCCGAGCGCCTTTCCCGGCGGCAGCCTTGCGTTGGCACGGGCGTTGGGAGAAATGCTCGGGCGCGTGCAAGCCTTGCCACCCTTCCCTCGATTCGCCGAATATCCAGACATCGTCGCACGCCTTTTGGCGCATGTGTGCCGAACTGGGCTGTTTGCCCCGGGGGTGCTCGATGCGCATACTGAACGCCTTGCACGCATCCGCGAGTTCTGCGCTGGCGATCCGGCCACGGCGGTATCGAGCCACAACGATCCTGTTCCGCGCAACATCCTGTTCGACGGCGAGCGCCTCTGGCTGATCGATTGGGAATCGGCCTACCTCAACGATCCACTCGTCGATGCGGCGATCATGCTCGACAACTTTGCGGCCGCGCCCGAGTTGGAGGACGCGCTGCTGCAGGTCTTGGCTTGGGCGCGCTGCCGACGAAGCTCTTCGCGCCCGTCTGCCGCCAATTCGCGCGCTGACCCGCCTCTACTATGCCGGCGTCCTGCTCAGCGCTTCTGCGGCTGCCTCCGGCGCAATCGCAGACCGTGATCTCTCCGCCCCATCGATCCCGGAACTGGAACGGGCGATCAGCGCGGGGCGGCTCAGACGCGGTGCGCCGGAAACCAAGCACATTTTGGGCAAGATGTTCCTCGCCTCATTTCTCACCGGCGCTGCACCGCCGGGACTGCACGCCGCAAGCTGACGCCTGCCTTCCGTCCGGCAGTAACGGCAAGTGATCGCCTGGAGACGATCACCCGAGCAGGCCTTCCCGGCGCAGGCGCTGGGAAAAACCGGTTGTCCGGCCGCGGCAACCCAGATTCTCGCGCAGCGTCGCGCCCTCGTACTCGCGCCGGAACAGTGCCCGACGCTGCAGTTCCGGCACCACCATGTCGACGAAATCGTCGAGCCCCTCCGGCACCGTGTGGAACATCACGTTGAAGCCGTCGGACGCATCCGTCTCCAGCCATTCCTGCATCCGGTCGGCGATTCTCCGGGCGTGCCGACCATCTCCAGCCCGCCATAGCCGCCGACACGCTGCGCCAGTTGCCGCACCGTCAGCTCTTCGCGCTTCGCCAGGTCGATCAGCGACTGCCGGCTGCTCTTGCTGGCGTTGGTCTCCGGGATCTCCGGCAGCGGCGCGTCGAGATCGAAGCCCGAAACGTCGACGCCGAGCCGCATCGCCAGGTTCGGCAAGCCCGCTGTCGGGATGCACCAGACTGTCGAGCAGCGCCTTCTTGCGCTGCGCCTCGGCCGCGGTTTCGCCGACGATCGACGAGGCAGGCGGGCAGGATCTTCATGTGCTCCGGGTCGCGGCCGAGCGCTTTCCATGCGGCCCTTCACGTCGGCGTAGAAGGCGCGGCCGTCGGCGATGGTGCGCGAACTGCCGAAGATCGACCTCGGCGGTCTCCGCGGCGATCTGCTTGCCGGCCTCCGAGGCGCCGGCCTGCACGATCACCGGCCAGCCCTGGATCGGCCGCGCCACGTTCAGCGGCCCGCGCACCGAAAAATGTTCGCCCTTGTGGCCCAGCACATGCAGCCGGTCAGGGTCGAAGAAAATGCCAGACTCCTGGTCGCATGACAAAGGCGTCGTCGGCCCAGCTGTCCCAAAGTCCCGTGACCACATCGAAGAACTCGCGGCCGCGCCGGTAGCGCTCGTCGTGCTCGACCGCCTCGTCCAGCCCGAAATTCAGCGCGGCGTCGGGGTTGGACGTGGTGACGAGGTTCCAGCCCGCGCGGCCGCCGCTGAGATGGTCGAGCGAGGCGAATTTTCGCGCGATGTGGTACGGCTCGTTGTAGGTGGTGGAGGCGGTGGCGATCAGGCCGAGCCGCTCGGTGACCACGGCCAGCGCCGGCAGCAAGGTCAGCGGGTCGAACGAGGTGACGGTCGCGCTGCGCTTCAGCGCCGACATCGGCATGTTCAGCAGCGCCAGATGGTCGGCCATGAAGAAGGCGTCGAACTTTCCGCGCTCCAGCGTCTGGGCGAAGCGCTTCTGCAGCGGCCAGGTGAAATTCGCGTCCGGCGAGCGCGCCGGGATAGCGCCACCAGGCGGTGTGGATGCCGACGGGGCGCATGAACGCGCCGAGGCGAAGCTGCCGGGCCATGTTTCTCTCCTCGCGCATCGTCACCCGGCATGTGGTTGCGCCCGGCCCCGGTGCAATGCCACAAATTACGCAGGCTCCATGTGCGTTGCGCGAATTACGCCCTGGACGCGCGGGTGGGGCTTGCTTGCCCGAACCAAGCGTGAACGCTAGCGTGCGGCGCCATCGGAGGGGGGCTGCGATGATCCTGCACAGACGGTCGCTGGTGTTGGCGGCAACGGGCCTGCTCGCCGGGCTGGCCGGAGCGGCGCGCGCCGCCGACCTGCTGGCGCAGTTGATATCGGGCGACAAGCCGCTGCGCGTCGGCACCGACGCGACGTTTCCGCCGTTCGAGCAGACCTCGCCCGACGGCGAGAAGACCGGCTTCGACATCGACCTCGTGCGCGCGATCGCCAAGCACGCCGGCATCAAGACCGTGGACTTCCAGCAGGTGCCGTTCGGGCAACTGGTTTCCGGATTGCAGGCCGACCACATCGACCTCGCGGCGTCCGCGATCTACATCACGCCGGCGCGGGCGCAGGTGGTGGATTTCTCCGAGCCGTATTTCACCGGCGGCCTCTCGGTGATGGTCAAGCCGGGCGACGACGGCCTTAAGAAGCCCGAAGACCTGGACGGCAAGACCGTGGCGGTGCAGGTCGGCACAAAGTCGGTGAACTTCCTGCAGCAGAACTTTCCCAAGATCAGCCTGCACATCGTGCAGACCAACGACCAGATGTTCCAGTCCCTGCAAAGCGGCCAGGCCGACGCGGTGGTGACCGGGCTGCCGGCGGCGAAATACTATATCAAGGTGCATGGCGGCGCGAAGCTCGCGGCGTTCACGCTGACGCACGAGGAATACGGCATCGCCGTCCGCAAATCCGACCCGGCACTGTTGGCGGCCGTCAATGCGGCACTCGATGCGTTCAAGGCGGACGGCACGCTGAAATCGCTGGAAACCAAGTGGTTCGGCTAAGCTTGCCCGCGCCCGGATGAGCGCCGCCGGGTTCGAGACGGTCGTCCAATGGCTGCCGTTTCTGCTCGGGGGCGTGGTTCGAACGCTGGAAGTGGTGGTGCTGGCGCTGGCGCTCGGCATCGTCTGCGGGCTGGCCGGCGGGCTTGCCCGATTGTCGCGCAGCCGGGTGGTGCGGGCCGCCGCCGCGGTCTATGTGTCGGTGGTCCGCGGCACGCCGTTCGTGGTGCAGCTTTTTTTCATCTACTATGGGATCCCGCAGCTCGGCATCCCGGTGCCGGCGATGCTGGCCGCGGTCGGCACGCTCGGCCTTTATTCCGGCGCCTACCAGACGGAAATCGTACGCGGCGCGATCCAGTCGGTCGATCGCGGCCAGTTCGAGGGCGCACTGGCGCTCGGCCTGTCGCGCCGGCAGGCGCTGCGCCACGTGGTGCTGCCGCAGGCGTTCCTGCGCATGCTCCCGCCGCTCGGCAACGAGTTCGTGGCGCTGACCAAGAACTCCGCGCTCGTCTCGCTGGTGACAGTTCGAGAGCTGTTTCTCTCGGCGCAGATGGTGATCAGCACCACGTTCCAGGATTTTTCCGTCTTTCTGACGATCGGCGCGATGTACTATGTCATGACCAGCGTCGTTTCCGGCGCCACCAACCTGATGGAGCGGCGGCTCTCGGTGTATCTGGGCAGGCGTTGAGCCGCAGACTGTCACAATCTCGCTGAAGACATGGGCCGGCGTCGTTGTTAGTAATTGTCGGCGGCAATGGAGCTGGCCGGATGCGCCGAAGGACGATGATCGCGCTCGCGGGCGGCGCGTTGGCGGCGGCCGGGCTGCCGCGGGCGGCGCACGCGTACGCCACCAACAACATCGGCCTGCCGGTGATCCCGCTGCGGTTGACCAATCTCGCCGGAGCCGGGCGGGCGCTTTACGTTTCGATCATCGGCACGACGCAGCCGGCCAACCCCGCCGGCAACTGGTTTTTCGTATCGGACGCCCACGGCAACGTCACCCGCTGCACGCCGAGTTCGGCGGCGGTTTCGCTGTCGATCCAGGGCCCGACCGGCAACGGCGCGGCGGCGCTGCATTTCCCGTATCTGTCGGCGGTGCGGATCTACGTCTCGCTCGACCGCCCGCTGCTGGTGACGGTCGATGCCAGCGGCTCGCCGAGCGCGCCGGCCGGCTGGGTGCCGACCGACCCGAATTTTTCGACGTTGTTCGACTGGGCGGAGCTGACCTGGGACGGACCGGTGGGCAACACGACGCTGGGTGGCAACACGACGCAGGTGGACATGTTCGGCCTGCCGCTGAAGCTGGAACTCGACGGGTTCGACGCCCACGGCAATGCGCTGTCGCTCGCGGCCGGCTTCGGCGCGGCGAGTGCGTATGCGAACATCCTGCGCGCGCTCGCATTCGCGCCGGCGCCGTGGAGTTCGCTGGTGCTGAAGAACGCCGGCGGCACCGCGATCCGCGCGATCTCGCCGTATCACGGCATCGAACTCGGCATGTTCCCGTCGCAGTTCCTCGACGGCTACATCGCCAAGGTGTTCAACCGCTATCGCACGGCGACGCTGTCGACGACCGCGCAGGGGATCGCGTATGGCGGCCAGGTGAGCGAGGGCAATTTCGTGTTCACGCCCGCGGGCGGCGGCACGGCGGTGACGTTCGCGCAGCCAAGCACCTACGAAACGTTTACCAGCGGCCCGCTGCCGACGGTCGCGAGCGCCGCCGGCGGCGTGATCGGCGCCGCGCTGCAGGCTGCGTTCATGCGCACGACGCTGCTGCTGAGCGACGTTGTTCCGGACACGGATACCGCACAGTTCTATCGCGCCGCGCCGGTGAACATGTACGCGCGGATCATCCACCAGTACGCGCTGGACCGTCTCGCCTACGCGTTCGGCTTCGACGACGACGCCGGGCAGAGCAGCTATATCGCCGTGCAGAACCCGACGGCGATGCGGTTGAGCGTGTTGCCGTTGGTGGGGTGAGGAATGACGGTGGGCAATCTCAACCCTGAGCTTCCAGGTCAGCCGATCTGAAACGCGAGCGCCGTAGGATGGAATGCGCGTGGCATTCCACCATCTTCCTGATTATATCCTTGCTGTCTGAGAAAACAAGGATCTGCCAGCGCTGCTCTGAATAGTTGGGTTGGGATTGTACAAGACACCCGCAACGGCCGTCACTTCGCTGACGGGTATTGTCGCTGATTTCTTGATTGCAGGTGGGACCGAGAACACAATTGAATCGACGTGATTTCAACGTTGGCTCCTGAGCGTTTCGTATACGATGAGATGTAATGGTCTGTTCTTTTTAATTAAATCTGAGAGCACCTCGACCTCCGTCTCTATCAACTGTATTACAACGACAGCAGGATGCTGCCCAGAGCATTGCTCTGCCGCCTTCTTTACTTCTTCGATCAACGCACGAAACAACCGATCGGGTTCCGCACTTCGAAGGCCGACAACCACCATTCCGGAAGGGCCGCCGTGAAATAGACGTGGACCGACGGTCTCGCCAAATTCGCATTTGAAAATAGCATCAATCAATGCTTCATCGCTTACTTGAATGTGGAGGTGAGGTTGAGAAAGGCGCCTATACCTAACTCGTATGGATGCGGAAGACGAGTCACCGCTCGAAAGGGCATCTGAGAATCGTGCTCGCACTTCTTTCATTTCTGCTTCATTTGAACTTAGCCGATCAGAAACCTCGATCAATACGAGATGCACCCCACCCGAGCTTGCGAGACGCCTTGCATCATTGAGAAGATACCCGCCAAGGATAGCCAAATCCAAGTGATGTATTTTCCTCCCGGTGTCGGCCGTGGTCGTCTTGCACTCTATCTCGATTTGCTCGTCACCCCGGCTCGCCAGGAAATCGAAGCGGCCATCACCTGAAAGGTCAACGCATTGAACCTTGCCTATCCGGTTTACGCAGATACCCACCAGGGGTTGTGTGTCGAAACGGAGGGGTCTGAGTTGGCTCGTTGCTCGGCATCGCTGGCGGGGTCAGGCACCGACCTCGATGGCGAGCTATATTCTGGCACTTTTACGCACGCGACATGTAGTGGGTGTATGGGTCAACCGGATAGGCAAGCATTGAACATCAAATCCTCGGCGAATCAAATGCACAAGAGTCTGCATTTCATAGGCAATCGGGCGAAGACCATATGGCCCCTTTGCAGCGTCGCGCAATCGGCCAATTAACTGATTGCGACCAAATTCGTTGAGACCCTCATGCACTCGATGCAGGACCGCGGTCAAGCCGCAGCCCGCGATCAACTGTGGATCATCTGGAATCCTGTTCGTGAGTTTCTTGTGTTGTCTTGCACGTTCGATCGAGACCTCCAACGCGAATTCACGTTTCCAATACTGGTCAAAGAACGGATTCGCCTTCCCGCGACGCTGGGAATCTGCGGCTCGCTTCCGGAACGGCTCGCCCACGGTTCTGGAGAACCAATCTAACGCTGGTCCTAAATCGTCCCTGTATACATCGACATCAATTCGCAAACATTTCTCCCTTTGCGCTGGTCCGCCCTCGTTGCAACGCGCCGACCCCCTTAATCCGAGCAGATAGAATATCAGAACGCATCCGAGTCGCTCTCGTGGACGGCATACCCCCGCTTGACACGCCCCCTCCCCCGTCCACACTCCCCCGCAACGCGGATGGAGGAAACCATGCAGAGCGTGCGGCTGACGATGGCGCAAGCCTTGGTGCGCTACCTGGCGGCGCAGTACACCGAAATCGACGGCAAGGAGGTGCCGCTGTGCGCCGGCGGCTTTGCCATCTTCGGGCACGGCAACGTCACCTGCCTGAGCGAACCGCTCGACCTCGTGCAGGACATCATGCCGACCTGGCGCGGACAGAACGAGCAGAGCATGGCGCTCGCGGCGATCGGGTTTGCGAAAGCGATGCGGCGGCAGCGCTTCATGTTCGCGCTGTCCTCGATCGGGCCGGGCGCCACCAACATGATCACCGCCGCCGCGGTGGCGCACGCCAACCGGCTGCCGCTGCTGCTGCTCTCCGGCGACACGTTCTCCCACCGCCTGCCGGACCCGGTGCTGCAACAGGTCGAGAATTTCGGCAATCCGTAGCTGACGGTGAACGACGCGTTCAAGCCCGTGACCCGCTACTGGGACCGGATCAGCCGGCCGTCGCAACTCATTTCTTCGCTGCCGCAGGCGCTCGCGGTGCTGCTCGACCCGGCCGAGTGCGGCCCGGTGTTCCTGGCATTGCCGCAGGACGTGCAGGCGGAAGCCTATGACTACCCGGAAAAATTCTTCGAGCGGCAGGTGCGCAGCGCCCGCCGGCCGCATCCGGACCCGGCCGACGTGCGGCGCGCGGTCGCGGCGATCCGGGCGGCGAAGCGGCCGCTGATCGTCTCCGGCGGCGGCGTGCACTACTCGCTGGCCGAGGCGACGTTGCAGGCGTTCGCCGAGCATCATCGCGTGCCGGTGGCGGAGACCATCTCAGGCCGGGCGGTGCTGCCGCACACGCACGCGCTGAACGCCGGGCCGATCGGCGGGCTCGGCTCGACCTCGGCCAACACGCTGGCGAACGAAGCGGACCTGATCGTCGCGATCGGCACCCGTTTGCAGGATTTCGTCACGGGGTCGTGGTCGCTGTTCCAGAACCCGGAGATGAAGATCGTCGCGATCAACGCGGCGCGGTTCGATGCGGTGAAGCACACGGCGATCCCGGTGGTCGCGGATGCGCGCGCGGCGCTGGACGTGCTCGACGAGGCGTTGGAGGGGTGGCTGGCGCCGGCCGAGTGGGCGGCGACGGCGCAACGGCGCTATGCCGAGTGGAACACCGCCGTCGACCACCGCGTGCGCGCCGGCAACGACATTCCGGTGACGTATGCGCAGGTCGTCGGCGCGGTGAACCGTGCGGCGAAACCCGGCGACACGGTGCTGACCGCGGCGGGCGGGCTGCCCGGCGAACTCAACATGAACTGGAAGGCGCTGTGGCCCGGCGGCGTCGATGTGGAGTTCGGCTTTTCCTGCATGGGCTACGAGGTCGCGGGCGGCTGGGGTTCCAAAATGGCGCGGCCGGAGCACGAGACCTTCGTGATGACCGGCGACGGCAGCTATCTTCTGATGAACTCGGACATCCTTTCGTCGGTGATGTCCGGGCACAAACTCATTGTCGTCATCTGCGACAATGGCGGGTTTGCGGTGATCGACCGGCTGCAGCGCAATTCCGGCAACGCGAGCTTCAACAACCTGCTCAAGGATTGCCGCAGCGTCGCCCAGGTAAAAGTCGATTTCGCGGCGCACGCGCGCGCGATGGGCGCGCACGCGGAAAAAGTCGAAAGCATCGCCGACTTCGATGCGGCAATGGCGCGTGCCCGCGCCGCCGACCGCACCAGCGTCGTGGTGATCGACGTCGATGCCTATGGCTGGACGCCGAACGATGCGTGGTGGGAAGTGGGGATCCCCGAAGTCAGCGAGCGCAAGGAAGTGCTGGCGGCCGGCGCCGAGTGGGACAAAGGCAGAAAACACCAGCGGCGCGGCGTATGACCACGCTTGCGGGGGCCGTCGCCGTCACTGGCGCGGCCTCCGGCATCGGGCGCGAGTGAAGCCGGCGGCGGTGCTGGCGTTGTTCTGAGTGTCCGTACGGCAACTTTCGCCGCGATTTCAAGCCTAAGCCTCCACCCGTCATTCCGGCGAAGGCCGGAATCCAGGCCAACCGCACCGGCTTTCGCGTGGGCCTGGACCCCGGCCTTCGCCGGGGTGACGCTATCCCGCCGGGGTGACGTTATCCCGCCGGGGTGACGTTATCCCGCCGGGGTGACGCTATCCCGTTGGGAAAATTGGATCTCATCTCGGACGGACACTGAGGCCGGGCGCGCCGTCCCTCCCCGATCGGGGAGGGTTGCTGATACGTGCATATGCACGCAAGTGCGGGGCATGGACCCGAAGCTCGCACCGTGCATGGACTGTCTCTGCCTCGCCTCCCGCCGGGCGGCGCGCGCGATCACCCGCCGGTTCGAGCGCGAACTGCGCCCGCACGGGCTCCGCGCCACCCAGTTCTCGCTGCTGGTGACGCTGACCTTGGCCGGCCCATGCCAGGTCGGCGAGCTGGCGGAGCGGCTTGGCGTCGAACGCACCACCCTCACCCGCAACCTGGCGCCGCTCAGGGCGAACGGGCTGGTGCAGATCCGGGCCGCCGATACGGATGCCCGAGCCCGGGTCCTCGCGATCACCGACCAGGGGCGGACCGCGATCGGCCGCGCCCTGCCGGCCTGGGAGCGCGCGCAGACGGCCACCAGCGCCGCGATCGGCGAGCCGGCTGCGGCGGCGCTGCGGCGGCTTGCGGAGGCGGCAACAGCTTGACGATGAGCCGGAACTCGCCGCGCGGGTAAATACGTGCGTACACACTTAATCAGGAGCGACCCAATGTTGGATCAAGTCGGAACTGTCGTGCTGATCGCCTCCGCCGTCGTCGTGCTCGGCGCGGTGGCGGCGGCGCTGCCGGGCAGCGTGCGGCGGCGCCTGCTGCTGCTGGGCGTTGGCGGGGTCTGGATGGGCCTGGCAACGGCGCTGGTCGGCAGCGGGGCGTTGCTGGGCGCGAGCGGCGTCGGGCCGGTGCCTGCCGTCGGCGTGCTGGTGATGATCCCGCTGATCGCCGCCGGCCTCGCGGCGGTCGCGTCGCCGGCCGTGCGCGCGGCCATGCTCGCCCTGCCCACGAGGCTGCTCGTCGCGCTCAACACGCTGCGGGTGCTCGGCGTGTTCTTCCTGCTGCTGGCGGCGCAGGGCGCAGTCGGCGGGCCGTTCCCCTATTCCGCGGGCTGGGGCGACATCATTACAGGGCTGGCGGCGCCGGTGGTGCTGGTGGCGCTGCGACAGTCGCGCAACGGGCCGCCGTTCGCGGCACGCCTGTGGAACTGGTTCGGCGCGCTCGACCTGATCATGGCGGTCGGGCTCGGCGCTGCCTCGGGCGACGGCTCGCCGCTCCAGGTGTTCCACACCGGCATCGCCGGACCGCTACCGGTGCAGAGCCTGCCGTGGTCGCTGATCCCGACGGTGCTGGTGCCGATGTACCTGATCCTGCACGCGATCCTGCATGTGCAGTTGCGCGGGCGCGCCGCGGTCGGCGCGCCGGCGCAGGCGTAGCGGCGGCCTCAGCCCGGGGCGCTCGCGGCGTTCAGCTTCTTCACCGCCTCGGCCGCGAGCTTCAGCTCCGCGGCCTTGGCGATGTCATGCCATTGCGCGACCGTGGTGGCGCTGGCGATCGGGGCGGTGATCGAGGGTCGGGCGATCAGCCAGGCGAGCGCCACCTGCGCGGGGGTCGCGTGCAACCCGGCAGCGACCTCGTCCAGAGCCGCGAGCACGCGTGGGCCATTCGAAGAAAGATACTTTTTCACGCCGCCGCCGCGCGGGCTTTTCGACAAATCCGCTTCCGAGCGATATTTGCCGGTCAGGTAGCCGGCGGCGAGCGACCAGTACGGGATCACGCCGATGCCCTGCGCCTCGCACAGCTCCTCGAAATCGCGCTCGTAGCCGTCGCGCTCGACGAGGTTGTAGTGCGGCTGCAGGCTTTCGTAGCGCGGGCCGCCCGCCTTCGCCGCCGCGTCCTGCGAGGCGCGCAGCCGCTCGGGCGTGATGTTGGAGGCGCCGATCGCGCGCACTTTTCCGGCCTTCACCAGCTTGGCGAACGCCTCCATCGTCTCCTCGACCGGCGCGGCGCCATCGTCGAAATGCTCCTGGTAGAGATCGATGACGTCGGTCTGCAGCCGGCGCAGCGAATCCTCGGCGGCGCGGGCGATGTAGGCGGCGGACAGGCCTGTCTTGCCGTCGCCCATGTCGCTGCCGGCCTTGGTGGCGACGATCACGTCGTCGCGCCGGCCGCGGCGCTTGAGCCATTTGCCGATGATGATCTCGCTTTCGCCGCCGACATGGCCGGGCGCCCAGCGCGAATAGACGTCGGCGGTGTCGATGCAGTTGAAGCCGGCGTCCATGAACGCATCGAGCAGCTTGAACGAGGTCGCCTCGTCGGCGGTCCAGCCGAACACGTTGCCGCCGAACACGATCGGCGCGATCTCCAGGCCGGACCGGCCGAGTTTTCGATGTTGCATGGCGCGCCCCACTCCCAAGCTGCTGCGCTCAAGTGTGGGGACGCCGGCAAAACGCGCAACCGGGAAAAATCAGTCCGGCCCCGGGCCGCGCGGCAGGATGTACGAGGCGACGCGGCCGGCGAGGCTGTCCGGCACCTCGGCCGGCTCGCCCGCCGCCCGACGGGCGACGAAACCGACCAGCGCCGGTGCGTCCTGCGGCGTCAGGCGGGCGAAGCGGAACACCCCGCCGCCGCGTCCTTCGCGCAGCGCCGCCCCGGCCGGGCGCGGGCAGGAATTGACGCAGACCACTGAACTGACCGCGAAGCCGACGCCCGCCCGGTCCGCCTCCGCCTGCACCGCCGCGAGCATTTCCTCACCGCGCGTCGGGTTGCCGGCCGGCACGGCGTAGCGGTCGCAGGTGGTGCAGACGAACAGCCGTGCCTTCATGGTCCCGCCCCTCGCGTCGTGGCGGCGAGGCTAGCCGGCACCCCGCGGCGGCGGAAGCTGTGGCTACTCCTCCGGCTGCATCAGCGCCGCGCCGTGCCAGACGCCGCCCTGCGTCGGATGCACCGACGCGGCGAAGCCGAGATCGAGCACGCCGCCGATATCAGCGAGCATCGTGCCGCCCGGCGCGACGGACACCGTCGTCGTGCCGGCAGCGGCGCCCATCGCGACGGTGAAGCCGGCGTTCGGCGCGAGGCCGGTGATCAGGTGGCGTGTGACGGCGGCCGGGACCGTGTAGCTGAACGCCCCGACCGGCCCCGTGCCCTTGGGGAACAGCACGACCGTGGTGCCGACCTGCGCCCCCTCGAACACGGTGCCGGACGCGGACGCGACGCGGGTCGCCGGAACCGCCGCGACGCCCTGGTCGGTGCCCTGCAGCACCGTGAGGAACCGCGTGCTCTTCGGCATCGCACTGTCGGCGATCAGCAGCCGGTCGCGCGCGGGGTCCTGGTCGGCGATGATGACGAACTCCGGCACCGGCGGCATCGCGGTCGGGTCGGCAAAATGCTGTTCCGTGAGCGTCGCCGTACTCGGTTCCAACGACTGGATGGTCAATTGCTGGTTGCCGGACACCGAAGTCGCGGTCTTGCCGGCGATCGTGGGCGAGCCAATGAGAGAAAAATTCTGGTATTTGAAGCGGCCGGCATGGCCGGTCTGCACGCGGTCGTAGATCACCACTGCATCCGGGTTGAGCCAGACGATCGAGCGGCGGGCAAGCTGCACGTCCATCGCCGAGTCCGCGGCGATCCAGTATTCCGGCAGGTTGTAGAGGTTGGTCGCGTCCACCTGCGCATAGGCGCGGTTGTCGTTCACGCTGAGCCAGACGGAGGGGTCGCCGGCGTTGCCACCGTTGTTCCACTGGCCGCCGTAGAGGACGGCATACTCCCAAAGAAAACCTGGCCCGGCGTCGGCCGGCGTGTTGTTCTGGATCGACATCGTCTGGTGATAGAGGGGAGAATAGCCGTGCACGTCGTCGGCGTAGCCGGACCACTCCTTGGTCAGCCAGTTGCCCTTGCGGAAAAACTCGAATTCGCCGCAGTCGCCGCCTTCGTGGTTGATGCTCTCCCAACTGCAGCGGAAAGTGAACCACGACTGGTTGGCGCTCCAATCGCTGCGCGCGAGGATGCGGCCGATGCCGGGCTGGATGAACGCCGGCGGCAGCGCGGCGCGCGGATCGGCGGGCATCGCGGCGGACGGATCGAAGCTCATGAAATACATGATCGCGTCGGAGGCGTCGGCATTGCCCCAGATGTTGGAGACGCGACTGACGAGGCCGGTGTTGCCGGTCGGCCCGCCCTCGTTGGCGTTGGCGAGCAGCCACAGGTCCTTCGCATATCGCGCCGCGTCGTTGGCGTGGTCGTAGACGGCGAGCGGCCCCCAGAACATCGTGTCGTCGTAAAGGAAATAGCGCAGCACGTCACCGTAGTTGGCCTGGCCGTAGACCGGGCCGAGATACGCTTCCGTCGCAGGCACGAATGGCCGCGGCGTGAGCGTGGCGAGTGCGCCGTCGATCGCCTCGTTCCAGTAGTTGTCGGTGATGAAGCCGACCTGCGGGCCGTTGGTCTTCACGTCCTCGTAGCCCGCGGTGTTCACCGCGAGCAGCGTCTGGATCAGGTAGCCGATCAACTCGCCGTACAAAGTGCCCTCGACCGGCAGCCCGCCGGCCGCGATGCCGATCGAACGGTTGAAGCCGGTGACGCCGAGCTTCTTGCGCACCACCGCCGGCTCGCCGAAGATCGCGTAGGCCTGATACAGCCACGCGCCGAGCGCGTCCTGCACGAGGCTTTGCAGGTTGGAGCCGATCGGCGTGCCGTCGCCCGGATCGTCGGCCGGATCGAACGACATCGAGAACAGCGCCAGGTTGCGCATGTGCGCGAGGAAGTAGTTGTTCGCAGCGAAGCGGAACTGCATCTGCGCCTGTTGCTGCTGGATCGACGTCTGCGATGCGCCGCTGCCCACGAGTTGCAGGTCGTTGAGCACGCCGATCGGCTGCGGATGCTCCTCGCCGGTCGTCGAGGCGTTCAGGATCTGCTGACCCAGTTCAGGAACACCGCGCGGATCGTCGCCTTGTCGGCGGCGGAGAGCGACGAATAGATCCAGTCGACCGTGAGCCCCCACGCCTCGCCCCAGGAACTGGCGCGATTGTAGGTGGCCATGCCGGCCCAGGCGAACGGGTGCGTGTCGGTCGTGTCGTCGCCGTTGACGACCGCCCAGTCGGCAAGGTTCATCGCCCACATCAGCATCGCGTGCGCGCGCATCGCCCAGCCGGCGCGATTCGCCGCGACCGGGTCGATCAGCGACATGAACGCGAACATTTCCGCGTAGGCTTCGGTGGGCATGCCCTCGTAGCTGGTGCTGCCCGCGTCCTGCCAGCCGGAGTCCGGCACGCCGGTGGTCCAGTTCCAATGCGCGTCGGCGGTGGCGCGGCCGGCGGCCGCGGCGGCGCGCAGGCCCTTCTGCCAGATCGGGTTTTCCGTGGTGGTCCAGGTTTGCAGCCGGGTGACATCGGCCGGGGTCAGCCAGAGACGCGGGTGGCTTTTCGACGGTGCGGCGGAGGCGGCATTCGCTGCCAGCAGCATCGCCCCGGCCACGGCGCCGCCCGCCAGTCGCCGCATGATCGCTCCGACCCAACGCATGGCGCCCCTCCCGCGGGTTTCGTGTGCGAGGGGAATAAACGCACATTGGAATGGCCACCGCAAGCGCAACGTTTAATTCGTGAGAAACTTTCTTGCGAACGAGCGATCGCCCATCACGCGGCGAGACGTTGCGCCTCTGCATCCTGGCGCCGGAGCAGTTCGGGCAGATCGAGGCCGGGGATCGCGCCGTCCTCCACCACCCAGCGCCCGCCGACCATGACCCGGTCGGCCCGGTGTGCGCCGGAGAGCACCAGCGCGGCCAGCTTGTCGCGGGCGCCAGCGAAGCGCAGCTCGTCGAGCCGGAACAGCGCGAGGTCGGCGGCCTTGCCGGGCGCGATCTTTCCCAGGTCCGGCCGGCCGATGCAGGCGGCCGAGCCCTGTGTCGCCCAGCGCAGCGCGTCCTTGTGGCTGACCCGCTCGACCCCGTAGCGGTGGCGCTGCAACAGGAACGCCGCACGCACCTCCTGCATCAGGTTGGACGCGTTGTTGGAGGCGGCGCCGTCCACGCCGAGCCCGACCCGCAGCCCGGCCGCCTCCATGTCGCAAACCGGGCAATGGCCGCTGCCGAGGATCTGGTTGCTGCACGGGCAATGCGTGACGCACACGCCGGCGCGGGAGAGGCGCGCGATCTCGGAAGCGTCGACGTGCACGCCGTGCGCGAGCCAGACGCGATCGTTGAGCCAGCCGACCTGTTCCAGATAGTCTAACGGACGGCAGCCAAACCGGGAAATGCAGAACGCGGTCTCGTCCTCGGTTTCCGCCAGATGCGTGTGCAGCCGCACGCCCCTGTGCGCCGCGAGCTCGGCGGTGGCACGCATCAGCGACGTGGTGACGGTGAAGGGCGAGCACGGCGCGAGCGCGATCTGCACAAGCGCGCCTTCCGCAGGGTCATGGTGCCGATCGATCAGTGAGGCGCTGTGGGCAAGAATGGTGCCTTCATCCTGGACGACGGTATCCGGCGGCAGGCCGCCGTCGCGCTGCGACAGGTTCATCGAGCCGCGCGTCAGCACGGCGCGGATGCCGAGGCGCTTGGCAACCGCGACCTCGATGTCGATGGCGTCCTCGAGGCCGGCGGGAAACACGTAGTGGTGGTCGGTGGTGGTGGTGCAGCCGGAGAGCAGCAGCTCCGCCATCGCGACCGTTGCGGCGCTTTCCAGCGCGGCCGGCGTCAGCCGCGCCCAGATCGGATACAGCGCCTTCAGCCAATCGAACAATTTTCTGTCCAGCGCAGCGGCAGTGGCGCGCGTCAGCGTCTGGTAGAAATGATGGTGCGTGTTGATCAGGCCGGGAATGACGACATGCGCCGAAGCGTCGAAAACCGCAGGATCGGGCGTGGTCGGCCCGCCGCCCCTCGGCACGAGTTCGACGACGCGCCCGCCCTGCACGACGACGCCGCGCTCGGCGCCGTCGGCCAGGATGGCGAGCGGGTCCTTCAGCCAGATGGCTGCATGCACGCGAAGCTCAGCCGAGCTTGCCCTGCACGCCCTCGGCGAACCAGTCCATGCCGAGTATGTCCTTGTCGCTCAGCGACTTGCCCGCGGCGATCTTCATGTCGCCCTTCTGGTCCTTCACCGGCCCCGCGAACGGCATCAGCGCGCCCGAGGAAATCTTGTCGGTCGCCGCGGTGACCTCGGCCTTCACCGGCTCCGGGACCGCGGCGTTCAGCGGCGCGAGCTTGACCATGCCGGTCTTCAGGCCGCCCCACACGTCGTCCGATTTCCACGTGCCGGCGATCGCGGCCTTGGTCTTGTCGATGTAGTACCTGGTCCCACACCATCGTGACCGCGGTGAGCTGGCTCTTCGGCCCGAACTTCGCCATGTCGGAGTCGTAGCCGAACGACCACACGCCCTTTTCCTCGCCCGCCTGCACGATCGCGGTTGAGTCGGTGTGGTGCATGATCACGTCGGCGCCCTGGCTGATCAGCGTGTCGGCCGCAGCGCGCTCCTTGCCCGGATCGAACCACGTGCTCACGAACACCACTTTCGTCACCACGTTCGGGTTCACCGAGCGCGCCGCCAGCGTCACCGCGTTGATGCCCTGCACCACTTCGGGAATGGGGAAGGCGGCGACGTAGCCGATGACGTTGGATTTCGTCATGCGTCCGGCGATCAGCCCGGTCAGGTAGCGGCCTTCGTAGAACCGCGCCGAGTAGGTCGCGAGATTCGGTGCGCGCTTGTAGCCGGTGCAGTGCGCGAATTTCACCTTGGGGAACTGCTTCGCGACCTTCACCGTCGGGTTCATGAACCCGAACGACGTCGTGAAGATCAGCTTGTTTCCGTCGGTCGCGAACTTGTGGATGGCGCGCTCGGCGTCCGCGCCTTCCTCCGGCACGTTCTCCTCGTACGTCGTCTTCACCTGGTCGCCGAGTGCCGCCACCAGCGCCTTGCGCCCGAGTTCGTGCTGATAGGTCCAGCCGGCGTCGCCGATCGGCGCGACATAGATGAAGCCGACCTCGAACGGCGCGGCGGCGCCGGCCGCGCGCGGCAGCATGGCGGCGGCGGGCAGCGCGAGCGAGGCTTGCAGCAGCGAGCGGCGTGTCGTGGTCATTGCTGTGGATTCCCCAAAATTGATGTCAGGCAGTGGCATGGAACGGCCGGCCCAGCGCGGCCGGCGCGTTGAGTTTCAGGCGCGTGGCATCGCGCGAGATCAGCACGAGCACGACGATGGTAGCGAGATATGGCAGCATGGCCAGCAGATGCGGCGACAGATCGAGGCCAAGTCCCTCGGCCTGGAACTGCGCGATGGTGACGAAGCCGAACAGCAGCGAGCCGAGCGCCAGCCACAGCGGCTTCCAGGTCGAGAACACGACCAGCGCGAGCGCGATCCAGCCGCGCCCGGCCACCATGTTCTCGTTCCAACCCGGCGTGTAGGCAAGCGAGAGATACGCGCCGGCGAGCCCGCTCATCGCGCCGCCGAACAGTACCGCGAAGTAGCGGATGCGCAGCACCGAATAGCCGAGCGCGTGCGCCACGTCGTGGCTTTCGCCGACCGCGCGAAGAATGAGCCCGGCGCGGCTGCGATAGATGAACCGGTGCGCCAGGAACGGCAAAATTGCCGCCACCCACACGATCGGGTCGAGCAGCATCAATTGCTGCACCATCGGCGATGCGCTGCTCATGCCCGGCCAGATGTCGGTGGACAAGCCCTGCAGCGGCGTGCCGATCCAGCTCACGCCGATCAGCGCGGAAAAGCCGACGCCAAAAATCGTCAGCGCGAGACCGGTCGCCACCTGGTTCGCCATCAGCGACAGCGTCAGCACGCCGAACACCAGCGCGATGGCGGCACCCGCCAGCATCGCCAGCAGCAGGCCCACGACGATGCTGCCGCTTGCAACCGTGCCGATGAACCCCACCGACGCGCCGATCAGCATCATGCCCTCGACGCCGAGGTTGAGCACGCCCGATCGCTCGGTGACCAGTTCGCCGAAGCCCGCGAGCACCAGCGGCGTTGCCGCGCGCATCGTCGCGACGATGATGGCGACGAGGATGTCCGCTTCATGCATGCCGCGCCGCTCCGGCCGGAACGTGCGATGGCCTGAGCCGCACGCGATAGTTGATCAGCACGTCGGCGGCGAGCAGGAAGAACAGCAGCATGCCCTGCACCGTGCCGGTGACCGCGATCGGCAGCTGCATCGACACCTGCAAGCCCTCGCCGCCGAGGTACAGAAGCGCCATCAGCGCCGACGAAAACAGAATGCCGACCGGATGCAGCCGCCCGAGGAACGCGACGATGATCGCGGCAAAGCCGTAGCCCGGAGAAATGACCGGCGTGAGTTGCCCGTCGGGTCCGGCGACTTCGCAGATGCCGGCAAGTCCCGCCATGCCGCCGCTCAGCAGCAGCGTGAACCAGATCACGCCGTTGCGGCTGAACCCGGCGTAGCGCGCTGCCGCGGGCGCCGCGCCGACGGTACGGATCCGGAACCCGGTCAGCGTGCGGCCGAGCAGGATGCTGCCGAGCGGCACGGCGGCGAGCGCGAACAATGCGCCGATGTGCAGCCGCGTGCCTTCGATCAGCAGCGGCATCGTGGCGTCCGCTTCGAACTGCTTCGTCTGCGGGAAGCTGTAGCCCTGCGGATCCTTCCACGGCCCGTGCACGAGGTAGCCGAGCAACTGGATGGAGACGTAGGTCAGCATCAGCGTCGTCAGAATCTCGTGCGCATTGAAGCGGGTTTTGAGCAGTGCCGGGATTGCCGCCCAGGCCATGCCGCCCAGCACGCCGACGACCAGCATCAGCGGCAGCAGCCACCACGAATCGTTGCCACCGAGCGCGAGCGCCACGCCGCCGCCGCAGATCGCGCCCACAGTGAACTGCCCCTCGGCGCCGATGTTCCAAACCTCGGCGCGGCAGGCGATGGCGATGCCGATCGCGCACAGCAACAGCGGCGTCGCCTTCAGCGCGAGCTCCGCGAGGTCGTCGACCGATTCGAGCGGTGCGATGAACAGCACGTGCAGCGCGGTCAGCGGCGGACGGCCGAGAATCGCGAACAGGATGGACACGCCGATCACCGAAGCCACCGCCGCGATCAGCGGCGATGCCCACAGCATGATGCGCGCCGGCCGTGCGCGCGCCTCCAGGCTAAGCCGCATGCGCGACCTCCGGGCGAGCGCCCGCCTCCATCCGTCCGCCCATCAGCAGCCCCACTTCCTCGACCGTGGTCTCGCGCGTGCGCTTCGGCGATGACAGCCGGCCGCCCGACAGCACCGCGATGTAGTCGGAGATTTCAAAAAGCTCGGCAAGATCCTCGGACACCACGAGCACGCCGCTGCCCGCTGCCGCCAGATCCATCAGCGCCTGCCGAATCGCGATGGCGGCGCCGATATCGACGCCCCAGGTCGGGTGCGCCGCCAGCAGCACACGCGGATTGGTGCCGATCTCGCGGCCGACGATGAATTTCTGCATGTTGCCGCCGGACAGGCTGCTGCCGCGCGCGTCGATGCCGGACGCCTTCACGACAAAGCGCTTGATGATGTCGCGCGCGTATTGCGCGATCGCGCCAAAGCGAATGAGGCCGCCGCGGACGAAGCCCTGGCCGTACACGGTCAGCAGCGCATTCTCGGTCAGCGGGAATTCCGCGATGGCGCCGCGGCCGAGCCGTTCCTCCGGGATGAACGACAGGCCGAGTTTTCGCCGGGCTGTCGGGCCAAGGCTGCCCGCAGCGGTCCCGCAGACACGCACGGAGTTTTCGTTGGGCGACGTCCGCTCGCCCGACAGCACCGCGAGAAGCTCCTTCTGGCCGTTGCCGGCAACGCCTGCAATTCCCAGAATCTCGCCGTCGCGCAGCAGCAGCGAGATGTCCTTGAGATTGGTGCCGAACGGTTCGTCGGAAGCGAGCGACAGGCCTTTCACTTCCAGGCACGGCCGGCCTTCCTGCAGCGGTGCGTTGCGATGCGCGACCGGCAGCGCGCCGCCGATCATCATCTCCGCCATCTGCTGTTCGGAGGAGATGCGCGGATCGCACTCGCCGACGACGCGGCCGCCGCGCAGCACCGTCGCGTGCTCGCACAGCGCCTTTATCTCTTCCAGTTTGTGGCTGATATACAGCACGCTGCATCCCTCGGACGACAGCCGGCGCAGCACATCGAACAGGCCCTCCGCCTCCTGCGGCGTAAGAACAGAAGTCGGCTCGTCCATGATCAGCAGGCGTGGCGATTGCAGCAGGCAACGCACGATTTCCACGCGCTGCCGCTCGCCGACCGAAAGGTGGTGCACGTGCCGCGTCGGCTCGACCGCGAGGCCGTAGCGCCGCGATATTTCATTGATGCGGACAGTCAGTTCGGCAATCGTCTCGGTGGCGCCGAGGCCGAGTGCGATGTTCTCCGCAACCGTCAGGCTTTCAAAGAGCGAAAAATGCTGGAACACCATGCCGATGCCGAGGCGGCGCGCCGCGTTCGGGTCGGCGATCTCGACCGGCACGCCCTCCCAGGCAATCTCGCCGCCGTCCGGCCGTACCACGCCGTAGATGATTTTTACCAATGTGCTCTTGCCGGCGCCGTTCTCGCCCAGCAGCGCGTGGATTTCTCCCGGCCCGATGCTGAGGCCGACATCGCTGTTGGCGAGCGTTGCCGCGTAGCGCTTGGTGATGCCGCGCAGCGCCAGCCGCGGCGTGATCGTGCGGGCGTCCACCTCAGTATTTCACCTTGTCCGGTTTGGCGGCCCAGGCATCGAACGCGGCGCGAGCTTCGTCGGCAAGCAACTGTTCGGTCGGAATCGTGCGCTCCGCGATCGGCGTTGCGACTTCGCGGTAGAGAAACTCGTCGTCGAAGCCGATCGCCGCGGCGTCGCGACGGTCGTTGCCGTAGTGGATGCGCCGCAGCCGCGCCCAGTAGACCGCCGCGAGACACATCGGGCAGGGCTCGCAACTGGTGAAAATCTCGCAGTCCGAGAGATCGAAGCGCCCGAGCGCCGTGCAGGCGCGGCGGACCGCCACCACCTCGGCGTGCGCGGTCGGATCGTTGGTCGACGTGACCTGGTTCCAGCCCTCGGCGACGATTTTTCCCTCCTGCGCGATCACCGCGCCAAACGGACCGCCGCTGCCGGACTGCATCTTTTCCAGCGACAACGCGATCGCATGACGCATCAGCTCCTCCGATGTCATCGCGCGACGTCCTCCGGGACAGGCCGGGGAGACGGTGCGAATGCGGCCAGCGCGTCGCGGGTCTGCAGCAACTGCGCGGCCACCGCAATGGCGATCTCCGCCGGCGCCTTGCCGCCCGCGCCGTCCACGCCGATCGGGCAGACCAGCCGCCGGATCGCCTCCGCCGGCAACCCGGCGCGACGCAGGCGCGCGACGAAGCGCGCCCGCTTGGTTTCCGACCCGATCAGGCCGACATACGGCAAATCGCCGCGCGGCAACGCCGCCGCGACGAGATCGAAGTCAAGCGAATGGTCGTGCGTCATCACCAGCACGAAGCTGCCGGCTGGAAGTTTGCCGAGGCACTCGATGGGGGACGGGTCGGTGACTTTCGCGACGTTCGCCGGCACGTCCTGCGGGAACGCATCGGCGCGCGGGTCGATCCACTGCACCCGGCATTCGAGCGAACCGAGCAGCGGCACCAGCGCACACCCGACATGGCCGGCGCCGAACAGCGCGATCTTCCAACTGGTCGGCGCAACCACCTCGAACAGCACGCTCACATGCCCGCCGCAGCACTGGCCCAGTTCCGGGCCGAGCGGAAATTCGCGCACCAGCGGTGCCGCGGCACCATTCGTCATAAGCGACCGCGCCAGCGCAATGGAAGAAAATTCCAGATTGCCGCCGCCGATCGTGCCGTGCGCCGTCTCGGCCGTGACGACCATCTTGCAGCCGGCCTCGCGCGGCGTCGATCCGCGCACCGCGAGCAGCGTGACCAGCACGGCATCCGTGCCTTCCTGCTCCAGCGTGCGCAGCGTTTCGAGCCACGCCGCCATCACGCGCGCGCCGCCCGCGCCGCGGCCTGCCGGCGGGTGATCGCCAGCAACACGCGCTCCGGCGTCGCCGGCAAGTCCAGTTCCACGAGGCCCGTGCCGCAGGCCGCCACTGCATCGCGCAGCGCGTGGAACACCGAAATGCCGTGCATCAGCGGCGGCTCGCCGACGGCTTTCGAGCGATACACCGTATTCTCGCGGTTGCGCCCGCGCTGCCAGATGGAGACGCGGAAGTCGCTGGGCACGTCGCCGACCGCGGGGATCTTGTAGGTGGAGGGCGCGTGCGTGCGCAGCCGACCTTGCGGATCCCACCACAGTTCCTCGGTGGTCAGCCACCCATGCCCTGCACGAACCCGCCCTCGATCTGGCCGAGATCGATCGCCGGATTCAGCGACGATCCGACGTCGTGCAGGATGTCGGCGCGACGCAGCCGATACTCGCCGGTCAGCGTGTCGACCTCCACTTCGGACACCGAGGCGCCGTACGCAAAATAGAAGAATGGCCGGCCCTGGTGCACGCTGCTGTCGTAGTGCAGCTTCGGCGTGCGGTAATAGCCGGTCGAGGACAGCGACACCTGCTTTCGGTGCGTCAGCCTCGACGCCTGCGCGAACGTCATCGCGCCGCCGGTGGCCCGCACTTCGCCGTCGCGGAACGCGATCTCGTGCGGCTCGCAGCCGAACTCCGCTGCGGCCACCTTGGCCATGCGCGCGCGGATCATCCGCGCCGCGGCCTGCGCCGCCTTGCCGTTCAGGTCGCTGCCGGAGGACGCCGCGGTCGGTGACGTGTTCGGCACCTTTTCCGTCGTCGTCGCCTTGATCTTCACGCGATCGAGCGAAATTCCAAAAGTCTCGGCGACGACCTGCGCAACCTTGACGTAAAGCCCCTGTCCCATCTCGGTGCCGCCGTGGCTCAACTGCACGCTGCCGTCGGTGTAGACATGCACCAGCGCGCCGGCCTGATTCATGTGCGTCAGCGTGAACGAGATGCCGAATTTCACAGGTGTCAACGCGATGCCGCGCTTGACCCAGCGGCTCTTGGCATTGAACGCCACGATCTCGCGCCGCCGCTTGCCGTATTCCGAGGTGCGCGCCAGCTCGGCGACGATTTCGGGAGTGACGTTGTCCTCGACCGTCATGTGATACGGCGTGACGTTGCGGTCGGTCTTGCCGTAGAAATTGCGCCGCCGCACCGCCAGCGGATCGAGCTTCAGATGGCGGGCGATCGCGTCCATCACCGCCTCGATCCCCATCATCCCCTGCGGCCCGCCGAAGCCGCGGAACGCGGTCGCGGAGACCATGTTGGTCTTGCAGCGATAGGACGTGATATGGACGTTCGGCAGATAGTACGCGTTGTCCGAATGGAACATCGCCCGGTCGTTGATCGCGCCCGACAGGTCCGGCGACATGCCGCAGCGGGACGCCAGCTCGAACGAAATTCCCTCGATCCTGCCTGCATCGTCGAAGCCGACGTCCCAGTCGATGCGGAAATCGTGGCGCTTGCCGGTGAGCTTCATGTCGTCGTCGCGGTCGAGCCGGTACTTCACCGGCCGCTTCGTCTTCGCGGCCAGCAGCGCCGCGACCGCGGCGATCAGCGAGGCCTGGCTTTCCTTGCCGCCGAAGCCGCCGCCCATGCGCCGGGTTTCGCACACGACGGCATGGTCCGGCAGCCGCAGCGCGCGCGCCACCAGATGCTGCACTTCGGTCGGATGCTGCGTGGAACTGTAGACGTGCATGTCGCCGTCCTCGCCCGGCACGGCGAGCGCGACCTGCCCTTCGAGATAGAAGTGCTCCTGGCCGCCGATCTCGATGCGCCCGCGCAGCCGGTGCGCCGCACCCTCCAGCGCCGCCACCGCGTCGCCGCGCTGCATCACCTGTGTGGGCAGCACGAAATTTTCCGCCGCGAGCGCCTCGTCGATCGTCATGATCGGCGGCAGGATCTCGTATTCGATCACCGCACGCTCCGCCGCGGCGCGCGCCAGAAAGATGCTGTCGGCGGCAACGGCGAACATCGACTGTCCGGCGTATTCCACGAGCCCGTCGGCGAAGATCGGATCGCCGGGAAACGCCGGCCCGACATCGTTGACGCCCGGCACCTCGTGCGCCGCCAGCACCGCGACGACACCGGGCGAGGCCGCGACCGCGGACAGGTCCATGCGCACGATCCGCGCATGCGCGTGCGGCGACAATGCGACGTGGGTGTGCAGCAGGTCGCGCGGCTCCGGCATGTCGTCGATGTAGACAGCCTCGCCGCTGACGTGCTTGATCGCGCTGTCATGCGCGACGCTTTGCCCGACGACGCTCAGCGGTCGCGGGCGCAGCGGCGCGGAGGCCGGACGACCCTCGTCGGCAACGGGCGTCAGGATGTTCATGCGGCCTCCTCCCATTCCGGCAGCCGCACCTGCGTCCCTTCCGGCGACGTGGTCTCCAGCCAGAAGCGCAGCAGAAGATTCTTCGCGACCAGCCGGCGGTATTCGGCCGAGGCGCGCATGTCGGTAAGCGGAGAAAACTCGGTCTCCAGCGCCTCCATCGCGACCGTCACGCGCCCGCGCGTCCACGGCCGCCCGACCAGTGCGGCTTCGGCCGCCATCGCCCGCTTCGGCACCGCCGCCATGCCGCCGAAGCCGATGCGGATGTTGGCCACCCGATCCTCATTCAGCCGCAAGCTGAACGCCGCGCACACTGCGGAAATGTCCTGCTCGAACCGTTTTGATACCTTGTAGATGGCAAAACGATCGCCCGCGGTCGGCAACGGGATCTCGATCGACTCCAGAAACTCGCCGCGACGCCAACGCGGTCTTGCGGTAGCCGCGGAAGAAATCCTCGGCCGGCAGCCGGCGCTGCACGTCGCCCGCGCGCAGCACCAGCGTCGCGTTCAGTGCGATCAATGCGGGCGGCGTGTCGCCGATCGGCGACGCATTCGCGACATTGCCGCCGAGCGTGCCCCGATTGCGGATCTGCCGCGAACCCAGGCGCCGCACCATGCGGGCGAAATCCGGCCAGTGCGCGGCGATGGCCGTGAGCGCGTCCTCGTAGGTCGCGCCCGCGCCGATCTCCAGCACGCCGTCGCGCTGTTCCACCCGGCCAAATCCGGCCACCCGCTCGATCGCGATCACGGTCGGCAGCGGCTTGTGCAACTTCGTCACCCACAGCCCGACATCGGTGCCGCCGGCCAGGATCGTTGCGTCCGGATGCGCCTCCACCGCCGCCGCAAGCTGTTCGGTCGTGCGTGGCGCCAGAAAACGCCCGCCATCCGCCGAATAGTCCAGCGGTTCGTCGGCGGCCATCGCGCGCAGGCGGGCGGCGGTGTCGGCCGCCCGAGCGGCGAACCGGTCCGCCGGAACCCCGGTGCAGGCTTCGCGCGCGGCGTCCAGGATCGGCCGATAGCCGGTGCAGCGGCAGAGATTGCCGGCCAGTGCCTCGTTCGCCGCCTGCCGATCCGGCGCGCTGCCGGCGTGATACAGCGCGAACAGCGACATCACGAAGCCCGGCGTGCAGAAGCCGCATTGCGAGCCGTGGTACGCGACCATCGCCTGCTGCACCGGGTGCAATGTGCCGTCCGGGTCGCGCAGGTGCTCCACCGTCAGCAGCTGCCGGCCGTCGAGCGCCGGCACGAACAGGATGCAGGCGTTCACCGCCCGCCAGCGCATCGCGTCGCCGTCCGGCTCGCCCAGCACCACGGTGCAGGCGCCGCAGTCGCCTTCCGCGCAGCCCTCCTTGGTGCCGCACGCCCGCGCCTCGCCGCGCAGCCATTCCAGCACGGTCCGCGTCGGCGGCACGCCGGCGATCGTGCGTTCGGCATCGCCGAGCAGGAAGCGGATCGTATCGTGCACGCAATCCCTCCGTCTGACCAACCATCATCACTCCGCGTTGGGTGGTATGCAAGTTCCGCGGGGCAGACATTTCCGCGCGCCCCGTCCCGGTCTACTGTGCCCTCGCCTGCCTTGGCACGGGAGAGTGAATCGTGAAGATCGGTGTTCCGAAGGAAATCAAGAGCCACGAATATCGCGTGGGGCTCACGCCCGCCGCCGTGCGCGAATTGGTCTCGCGCGGCCATGAGGTGGTCGTCCAGCAGTCCGCGGCCATCGCCATCGGCTTCACCAACGATGCCTACCGCATCGCCGGCGCGGTTGTGGTGGACAGCGCCGCGGAAATATTTGCGACGACTGACATGATCGTCAAAGTGAAGGAACCTCAGCCCTCCGAGATTGCCGCGCTGCGGCCGGGGCAGGTGCTGTTCACTTACCTGCACCTCGCCGCCGACCGCGCGCAGACCGAGGGGCTGCTGGCCTCCGGCGCCACCTGCATCGCCTACGAGACCGTCACCGACCCGCGCGGCGCGCTGCCGCTGCTGGCGCCGATGAGCGAGGTCGCCGGCCGCATGTCGGTGCAGGTCGGGGCGCACTGCCTGGAGAAGGAGCAGGGCGGCGCGGGCGTGCTGCTCGGCGGCGTGCCGGGCGTGCCGGCCGGCAATGTCGTAGTGCTTGGCGGCGGCGTCGCCGGCACCAATGCGGCACGCATGGCGATCGGGTTCGGCGCGACCGTGACCGTGATCGACCGCTCGCTGCCGCGGCTGCGCGAGTTGGACGCGATGTTCCCGACCCAGTTGCACACGCTCTATTCGACCGCCGATGCGATCGAAGGCGCGGTGATCGGCGCCGACCTGGTCATCGGCGCCGTGCTGGTGCCGGGCGCGGCCGCGCCGAAGCTGGTGTCGCGAAAAATCGTCGCGAAGATGCGCCCGGGATCGGTGCTGGTGGACATCGCCATCGACCAGGGCGGCTGTTTTGAAACTTCGCGGCCAACGACGCACGCCCACCCGACGTACGTGGAAGAGGGAGTCGTGCATTACTGCGTCACCAACATGCCGGGGGCGGTGGCCCGCACCTCCACCATCGCGCTCGGCAACGCGACGCTGCCGTTCACGCTGGCGCTGGCCGACAAGGGCTGGAAGCAGGCGCTGGCCGACGACCCGCATCTGCGTCGCGGGCTCAACGTTCACGCCGGCCACATCACCCACGCAGCCGTGGCGCACGATCTCGGGCTGGCGTTCCGCCATACGGAACAAGTGCTCGGAATGGCGGCCTGAGCAATCCCCGGGGTGCAGGGGCCTTACGGCCCCTGCCGGGTCGAGGGCAGAGCCCTCGCGTTACGCTCTCCCCGTCAGCCGTGCGTTCTTGATCGGCAGCGAGCGCACCCGCGTGCCGGTCGCGTCAAAAATCGCGTTCGCCAGCGCCGGCGCGATCGGCGGCGTGCCCGGCTCGCCGATGCCGCCCCATTTGCTGCCGCCCGACAGCGCCAGATAGGTCTCGATGCGCGGCGCATCGGCCATCCGCACCATCTCATAGGTGTCGAAATTGCCCTGCTCGACCGCGCCGTCCTTGATCGTGATTTCGCCCGACAGCGCCGCGGTGAGCCCATAGATCACGCCGCTCTCGATCTGCATCTCGACGGTGCGCGGGTTGACCACGTGGCCGCAGTCCACCACCGCGACCACCCGATGCACGCCCACGGCACCGGCAGTGTTGACGGAGGCTTCCACCACCTCGCCGACGATCGTGCCGAAGCTTTCGTGGATCGCGATGCCGCGCCCCCAGCCGGACGGCAGCGGCCGGCCCCAGCCGGATTTCTCCTCGAGCACCGCGAGCACACGCAGGAAATCGTCCTTGCCGGCGAGCAGCTTGCGACGGAACGCCAGCGGATCGGCACCTGCCGCGACCGCCATCTCGTCGACAAAGCTCTCGACCGCAAAGGCGTTCTGGCTGGAGCCGACCGAACGCCAGAACATCACCGGCACATGGGTGTTCTTCAGCAGGCAGTCGACGCTGATATTGGCGACGGCATAAGGGCAGTTCGCGAGCCCCTCGACCGCCGCCGGCTCGATGCCGCTCGCCACCTTGTCCCAGCCGAGCGAGCGCTGGATCGAACCGACCGCGGTGCGCATCTCCCACGCGACCGGCGTGCCAGCGCGGTCGAAGCCGGCGCGGAAGCGCAGCGCCGCCTGTGGACGGTAGCGGTCGTGCCGGATGTCCTCCTCGCGCGTCCAGATCAGCTTGACAGGCGCGCCGACAGCCTTGCTGACCGCGACCGCCTGCTTCAGCTCGTCGTTGACCGCGCGCCGGCCGAAGCCGCCGCCAAGGAAGCAGTTGTGGACATAGACCTGCTCGGGCGGCACGCCGGCGACGGCGGTCGCCGACTTGAGCGCCGCCTCGGGGAACTGCGTGCCCATCCACACGTCGACGCCGCCGTCCTGCACGTGCGCGGTGCAGTTCAGCGGCTCCATCGGCGCGTGCGCGAGGTACGGAACTTCGTAGACCGCATCAATCACCTTGGCGGCGCCGCCGAACGCGCCCGGCACATCGCCCTTGCGCAGCGCATTCACCATCGGCGCGTCCAGCGCCGCGCGATACTCGGCGCGGAATTCTTCGCTGTTCGTGCTCGCGGCCGAGCCTTCGTTCCAGACGATCTTCAGATCCGCGAGTGCCTGCTTGGCACGCCAGAAATTGTCGGCGACCACCGCGACCGCGTCGGGCAGCCGCACCACCGCCTTGATGCCGCGCCGTCCCTTGATCGGCGTGTCGTCCGCGCTCGCCAGCGTTCCGCCGAACACCGGGCAGGCCGTGCACTGCGGCGTACAGCATGCCCGGCAGCCGCGTGTCGATGCCGAACGCCGCCTGCCCGGTGATCTTAACCCGCGTGTCGAGCCGCGCGGTCGGCTTGCCGGCGAGATGGAATTGCTCGGGCGGCCGGATCGCCGGCTCGGTCGGCAGCACGACCTTGGCGGCGTCGCCGGCGATCGCACCGTAATCGAGCGTGCGCGCACTCGCCTCGTGCAGCACCTGGCCGTTGCGGGCGACGCACTGTTCCGGCGCTACGCCCCACCGCGCCGCCGCCGCCGCGACCAGCCGCGCGCGCGCCGAGGCGCCGGCCTGCTGCATCAGCTTGTAGCTGCCGCGCACCGAGCGACTGCCGCCGGTGCTCATTTTGCCGTAGACCGTGTGCTCGACAAGATTGCGGTGCGACGAGGCGTATTCGACCCGCACGCGGCTCCAGTCGCATTCGAGTTCTTCGGCCACCAGCAGCGGCAGCGCCGTCAGCACGCCTTGCCCCATCTCCTGCTTGCTGACGCGGATCAGGATCGAATTGTCGGGCTCGACCACGACCCACGCCGTTACTTCCTGCGCGCCAGCCGGCGGATCGCGGTCCCAGATGGTCGCGCCGGTGTCGATCGCCTGCGCGGGGCCGATGCCGATCGCAAGGCCGCCGGCGGCGGAGAGCGTCGCCAGCAGGACTTGCCGGCGCGTCGGGGTGATTGCGTTCATGCTGCGGCCTCCCTCACGCGCGCATCAGCGCGGCGGCGCGATGGATCGCCGTGCGCAGCCTGGGATAGGTGCCGCAGCGGCAGATGTTGGTGATGGCGGCATCGATGTCGGCGTCGCTGGGATCGTGGTTGCCGTGCAGGAACGCCGCCGCCGCCATGATCTGGCCGGACTGGCAGTACCCGCATTGCGGCACGTCGCCTTCCAGCCACGCCTGTTGCACTGCGTGCAACGCGCCGCCGCTCGCCAGCCCTTCGATCGTGGTGATCTGCGCTCCGTCCACGCTGCCGACCGGCACCGAGCAGGAGCGCGTCGCCTCGCCGTTCACGTGCACCGTGCAGCAGCCGCACTGGGCGATGCCGCAGCCGAACTTCGTGCCGGTGAGGCCGATCTCGTCGCGCAATACCCACAGCAAGGGCATCTCCGGCTCGACGTCCAGCCGGTGCGGGGTTCCGTTGACGGTGATCGTGATCATGCGAGCCTCGCGAATGCCCCACGCCCGAGCGCCGAAGGGCGCCGCGTGCAGGGATCACGACGTCCGTGATGCAACATGGTGGCTGCCCGGGTCCCGACTACCCATGCGGCGCGACCGGGCCGCCGGCGCCGATCACGATCCGATGAAGCGGCGCGATGGTGCAACGGCCGAAACGACGACGCGCGGACTCGGGCATCCGTGCCACAGTGTCGGAATGCAACGCGATTGCCACCAATCGTTCCCGACACGGCCGTAGAACGTCTTGCTGCGGTGCGCCTATAACGTCTCTCCAGTTTCTCAGACATGCCAGAGTTCCGAATGACCTTGCCGTTCCGCCCGCCTGCCCTGCCGCGTCGCACCGCTCTCGCCGGCCTGATCGCCGCCACCGCCCTGCTTCCGGCCACCTCCGCCCTCGCCAAGCCGTGGATCCTGCACCCGGAAGCGTATCTGGACCCGCCGCCCACGCCGGTCGTGGTGCCGACATGGCGACGCAATGCCGTGCCGGTGACGTTCAACGACGCGCGGCCGAAGATCGCCGTGGTGGTGGACGACATGGGCGTCATCCATCCATACACCGAGCAGGTGCTGGCGCTGCCGGCGCCGCTGACGCTGTCGTGGTTTCCGTTCGCCCCCGACCTGCCCGAGCAGGTCGCCACCGGCGCCGCGCGCGGGCACGAGGCGACGCTGCACATGCCGATGCAGTCGTTCTCCAACAGCACCGCCCAGACCGGCCCAGACCCGTTGCGCATCGACCTGCCGCCGTCGGTCAACCTGGCCCGGCTGCGCGCCGCGCTCGACACCGTGCCGGACACGGTCGGCCTGAACAACCACATGGGCGCGGTCGCGACGCGCGATGCGGCGCTGATGGATCTGGTCGCCGCCGAAGTGAAGACGCGCGGCATGCTGTTCCTCGACAGCGTGACGATCCCCCACAGCGTCGCGCTCGCCCGCGCCGAGATCGCCGGCGTGCCCGCCGCGGCGCGCGACGTGTTCATCGACCACGACGCCGGGCCCGCGGTGATCCGCGAGCAGCTTGCGGAGATCGAGGCAACGGCGCGTCGCCTGGGCTATGCCATCGCAATCGGCCACCCGCGGCCGCACACGCTGGACGCGCTGGAAGCATGGCTGCCGACGCTCGCCGGCAAGGGGTTCGTGCTGTGGCCCATCTCGGCCACGGTTGCGCTACGCAACCGGATCGACCTGTCGGTCACGGCCTGACGGGTCGGGCCGGGGCCAGACCAGCGCGATGCTGACGGTCCTGCTCACCGGGTTCGAGCCGTTCGGCGGCGCCGCCGACAACCCGTCGGCGCGCGCGGTGCTGGCGCTCGGGGCCGAGGATCCGCCGGCCGGCACGCGAGTCGTCTCGCACGTCCTGCCGGTGCGCTATGGCCACGCCGGCATCGCGCTGCACGACGCGGTGCGGCGGCACCGGCCGGACGTGCTGATCGCGACCGGCCTTGCGGGTGGACGCGCCGACATCTCCGTCGAGCGCGTGGCGATCAATGTCGACGACGCGCGCATCCCCGACAACGACGGCGTGCAGCTGATCGACGCCCCGGTGGTCGCGGGCGGACCGGCCGCGTATTTCTCGACGCTGCCGATCAAGGCGATCACCGCCGCGATCCGCGCCGCCGGCGTGCCGGCCCAGGTGTCGCAGACCGCCGGCACGTTCCTGTGCAACCACATCTTCTACCGCGCCTGCCACCTCGCCGCGACCGAGGCGCCGACGATGCGCGCCGGCTTCCTGCATCTGCCCTGGCTGCCCGAGCAGGCGATCGACCATCCGGGCGCGCCGAGCATGGCGCTCGGGGATTTGCTGACCGCGCTGCGCGCCGCCATCGCGGCGACGCGCGACACGATGCAGGACCTGACCGTCGCCGCCGGCGCGGTCAGCTAGACCGTCGGTGCCGACGCGCCCAGCCCGTCGAACAGCGCGAACCCGCGGTCGCGCCATTCCAGCACGGCGTCGCCCTGCTCGAGCAACCGGAAGCGGCTGATGCAACGCGGCCATTGCAGGCTGCCGAGCACGATGTAGTCGGCATAGTCCGGCGCCTCGCCGCCGAGCCACGGCTGGCGCTGCAGCACCCGGCGCACCGGCTCCAGCAGGGCCCGCCACTCCACAACCCGCTCGTCCCGCCCCTGCTGCACCGCCTCCAGCGGCACGTGGTAGACTTTCTCCCGCGACTCGCGGAAATACGGCTGGTCCTGCGGCCGCTGCTGCTGCCATATATCCGCAACGATCAGGCGGGAGATGCCGGGCTGCAGCACCGTGTCGGCCCAGGCGTTCACGAACAGTGCATGCGCGATGCCGCCCGAACCGCCGAACAGGCTCGGCCGCTCGGGATAGGCGCGTTCCAGATACAGCGCGATCTCCCAGGAATCGGCGACCACGGTCTCGCCGTCCGTCAGCACGGGCACGCGGCCCTGGCCGGAGAACGCTATTCTCTCCTTCTGCGTGAAGTGCCAGGGCTCGGTCCCGACGGCCAGGCCCTTGTGCGCCAGCGCGAAGCGGCTGCGCCAGCAATACGGGCTGAACCGGATGTCCGGATCCGCCGCAGCCAGTTCGTACAGTGTGATCGTCATCACGGTGCCCCTTGCCATTCCCGACCAGCCGAATTCGCGATCACGGCGAAACAGCACCGCACAGCATGGTATGCAAGCCCTTGCGGGAGGTCGGTCTTCGCGCTAACTCTTCCGTCAACGGAACGTGAAAAATGCGTCATCAATTGCTGCGCACTTTGTTATGCAGTGTTGTCCAGTTTGCCGTGCTGCCGGCGCTCGCGATCGCCGCAGCCCGCCCCGGCAGCGTCGCCGCCGCCACGCTGCACTGGGCGAGCGAGGCCGACGCCGCGTCGCTCGATCCCTACACGCGCGACGAGACCATGCAGCTGTCGCTGCTCGGCAACATCTACGAGCCGCTGGCCCGCCGCAGTGCCGACCTGAAATTGCAGCCGGCGCTCGCGGTCTCGTGGGAACGCATCACGCCGAACTCGCTGGCGCTTCCACCTGCGGACGGGCGTGACCTGGCAGGACGGCACACCGTTCAGTTCGGCGGACGTGCTGTTCTCGCTCAAGCGCGTGCAATCGCCGACCTCGCTGCTGCACGCCGTCACCGCGGCGGTAACCGCCGCCGCCGCGATCGATCCGCAAACGGTCGACTTGGACACCGCGACCCCGGACCCGATCCTGCCGCAGCAGCTCACCAACTGGCTCATCATGTCGCAGGATTGGGCGACCGCGCACCAGACCACCGTGCCCGCGCTGCTTGCGGACGCGCACGAGGATTACGCCACTCGCCACGCGATGGGCACCGGCCCGTTCCGCGTCACGCTGCGCGATCCCGACCACCGCACCATGCTGGAACGCAACCCGACCTGGTGGGACCATCCGAACGACCTCGTCGAGCGGTTGGAGTTCGACGTGCTGACCGCGCAAACGACGCGCGTCGCGGCCCTGGTCTCCGGCCAGGCCGACGTCGCCACCGAGATCCCGCCGCAGGACGCCGACTACGTCGCGCACACCTCGGGGCTGAAACTGCTCGCGGGGCCCGAGCTGCGCACGATTTTCCTCGGCATGGACCAGTCGCGCGAGCAACTGCTCAAGTCGGACGTGAAGGGTCGCAACCCGTTCCGCGACCAGCGGGTGCGGCTCGCGATCGCGCTCGCGATCGACGAGGAGGCGATCGTCGCGAAGGTGATGCGCGGCCAGGGGCGCCCGACGTGGCTGCTGTGGGCCCCGGGCGTTGCCGGCTACGACGCGGCGCTCGACCATCGGCCGGAATTCAACCCCGACCACGCAAAGGCGCTGCTCGCCGAGGCCGGCTATCCGAACGGCTTTGGCGTGACGCTCGATTGCCCGAACGACCGCTACGTGATGGACGAGGCGATCTGTACGTCGCTCGCGCCGATGCTGGCGCGTATCGGCATCCGGCTCGACGTCAACGCGCAGCCGAAGGCGCGCTTCTTCAAGGAGATCGGCCCCCCGGGATACGACACCAGCTTCTACCTGCTGGGCTGGACGCCGCCGACCTACGACGCGCTCAACGTGCTGTTCAACCTGGCTGGCACCCGCAACGGCGTCCGCGGCACGATCAACTTCGGCGGCTTCTCCGACCCCGCGATCGACCGGCTGATCGACCAGATCGGCAGCACCGACGAACCCGCCGCGCGGGACGCGCTGATCGACGAGGCGGCCAAGCGCCTGCAGGCGGAGGTCGCGTATGTGCCGCTGCATCAGCAGCGGCTGCTGTGGGGCGTGCGGGACGGGGTTGAGGTGCCGCAGAGCCCGGACGGGGCGCTGCTGTTCCGGCTGATCCATGTGAAGTCATGACCGGGCGCGCCGCCGCGGCGATCCGGGGCCAATGCAACGCGAATGCTTGCGCGCGTGGCCCGGCATTCGCGATACTGGCACGCATGTGCTTGCGGCGACGCAATCCGGGCGAACGACCATGAACGTCCTCGTGCCCCCGCGCGCGCGGCTGGCGATCGAGGTCGTGCACGACCTGGTCTGCCCATGGTGCTTCCTGGGGCTGCGCCGGCTGTGGCGCACGCTGCGCCGCCGCCCGGACCTGCTGGCCGACATCACCTGGCGCCCGTTCCTGCTCAACCCGGACATGCCGCGCGTCGGCATGCCGCGCGCCGACTACGTGGTGCGCAAGTTCGGCGGCGAGGAGCGGGCGCGGCGGCTCTACACCTCGATCGCCGAGATCGGCCGCGCCGAGGGCGTGCTGTTCCGGTTCGACCGCATCCGCCGCACGCCGTCCTCGGTCGACGCGCACCGGCTGGTGCGCTGGGCGATCCCGTATGGCCGCGGCGCCGAGATGGTGGAGGCGCTGTTCTCCGCCCACTTCACCGACGGGCGCGACATCGGGGACGCGCAGGTGCTGGCGGCAGTCGCGGTCGCCTGCGGGCTGGACGGCCAGCAGGCATTGCGCTTCCTGCTCAGCGACGCCGAGGTCGACGCCGTCCACGCCGAGAACCTGCGCGCCCATCGCCTGGGGATCAACGGCGTGCCTTGTTTCGTCGTCGGCGGCCGGCACGCGATCGCCGGCGCCCAGGAGCCCGAGGTTATCGAGCGCCTGCTCGACGTCGCGCTGGTGGAGGCCGAGGGCTAGGCGGAGGCGGCAAGCGGATCGCCGAGCCCGGAGCGGACTCAGGCTGTTTGTCGCGTGCTGTTTCGTCACCCCGGCGAAGGCCGTGGTCCATCGTCACACCGCGCCGGCCGTTGCACTTCAAATGTGAATCCGCCAGCCTCTTCAAGAGCCTCATAAGTATGATTTAGTATGCATATGGATTTTGCAGGAGGACGCCCGTGGCCGAGATCGAGCGACTGACGATCACCCTACCGTCCGACATGGCCGCCATCGTCAAGGGCGCTGTCGAGGGCGGCGACTACGCATCGAGCAGCGAGGTGGTGCGCGAGGCGTTGCGCGACTGGAAGATGAAGCGCGCGCTCCAGCTTCAGGAACTCGCGTCACTCAAGGCCGACATCGACCGCGGCCTGACCGACCTGGCCGAAGGCCGGGTGCGGGATTTTGATGCCGCGCGCATCATCGAACGAGGGAGGAAGCTATTAGCCGGCCGCTCACCCTCCGCCTGACCGATGCTGCCGAGGAAGACCTCGCCGCAATCTGGGTTCACTTGGCCACGGTGGCATCCGAAGCGGTCGCGACCGGTTTGTCGGGGCCATCGAGGCGCATTTCGAACCGTTGCGGCATTTTCCGCTGGCCGGTCCCCTGCGCGAGCAGTTCGCGCCAAGCCTGCGCGTCACGTTTCATGGCCCGTATGCCATCTACTACAAACCGCTTTCGGACGCCGTTGTGATCGTTCGCGTCATCCATGGCGCGCGGGATATTCAGGCACTCGCAGAGCGCGGGGGCTTCGCAAGAGCGGGCGCGTAAGCGCAGCGTCATGCGCCAACGCCCGGTCGGACCAAAACAGTCGCCAGTGATCGCTCCGCCGGAGCATGGCAACACTAATCCGTTGAGAGCAACCCGACTTCACGCCTGCACCGGCCGCCACGCGCCCTTCGACCTTGCGACGAACGACTGGAAATTCAGCGTCCTGTCCGACTGCCACGCCGCCTGGAAGGCGCGGTTGACGCTGCGCTTGCGGATCAGCCCGGCGCGCGCCGCGGCACGGTTCGCGGGCGAAATGCCGAACCCGTCGCCGCTCGCCAGCCGCTCGATGTAATCGGAATACGCCCGCTCGAACTCCGCCCCGGCGCGGTCGTCGTTGGCGATCGAGCCGGCGCGCATGCGGTACTCGTAGTGCGGCGCCGGCGTCACCAGCAGGCCGCCGAGCCGGTCGATCAGCCGCAGGTTGCCGATCACGTCCTCCGCGTACTCGACGCCTTCGGTGCGGGCGAGCGCATGCTCGCGCCGGATCAGCGGCACCAGCGGCGCGGTCAGGCTCAGGAATGCGTCGATGCCGAGCCGCAGCGGCGCGGCCGGATGCCCCATCACCTGATACATCACCGACCCGTCCTCGTCGGCGATGACCACCAGATTGTCGGCCGCGGCGGCGTGCTCGGCCGCGAGCGGCGCCAGCGCGCCCAACCGGCGCGGATGGAACGTATCGTCCGCATCCAGTTGCCCGACCAGCTCCCCGCGCGCCGCCGCCAGCCCGACATTGCGCGCGCGATGGCAGCCCGACCTGCGGCGTCCGGTCGACACGAACCGCAGCCGCGGATCGCGGATGTGCTGCGCGGCCAGCATCGCCTGGTAGTCGAACAGGTCGTCGGCAACGACGATCGCCTCCCACTCCCGCCAGTCCTGACGCAGCAGGCTGCCCACTGCGTGCGCGATGGTCGGCTGCGCGTCGCAGGCGGGGATGACGATGGATACCAGCATCGCGGCTCTCGGCTCCGATCGGACAAATTCACGCGCCCGCCAGCGTGGCAAGTTCCGCGCGGACGCGCCGGACGACGCTGTCCCAGTCGCCGCGCGTCGGCTGCCGGAACAGGCGAATTGAGGGATACCAGGGGGAATCCTCGCGCTCCAGCAGCCATCGCCAATCCGGCGCGAACGGCAGCAGCACCCAGGTCGGGCGGCCCAGCGCCGCCGCCAGATGCGCGACCGACGTGTCCACGGCAATCACCAGGTCCATCGCGGAGATCGCCGCCGCCGTCTCGCCGAAATCCGCCAACGCGCCGCCGAGGTCCTCGATGCCGGACGTCGCCAGCACGGCGCGGTCCGCCGGCCGCACCTCCGGTTGCAGCCCGAACAGCCGCGCGTTGGCGCCGCACAGCGGCAAGAAGCGGAAAAACGGAATCGAGCGGGCCGCGTCGTCCCAATGCGCCGCGCTGCCCGACCATGCGAGCCCGACCCGCGGCCCCGCGCCGGAAAGCCGCGCCCGCCACGCCGCCGCGCGCGCCGGATCGGCATCGAGATAGCGTTCCGCCGTCGGGACGGTCGCAAGCTCGGTGCCGAACACTGCCGGCAGGCTCAGCAGCGGACAGTGCAAATGAAATTCCGGCAGCGCATCGCCGTTGGCCAGCACCGCGACGCCGGGAAAGCGGCTCCTCAGCAGCGGCAGCACCGGCCGCTGCACCTCCAGCATCACCCGCCCGCCCTCGCGCGCCGCTCGCGCGGCCACCAGCGGGACGTAGCGGCAGAACTGGATGGTGTCGCCCAGCCCCTGCTCGGCATGCAGCAGCAGCGAGCGCCCGGCGATGGGTTCGCCGCGCCATTGCGGCTGGGCAAAGCCGCGCCGCGCGGAGGTAAATCCGGGCGCCTGCCAGCGCAGTTCGAACCCGGCAAACCCCGCCGCCAGCCGGCCGTGCAGCAGGTCCAGCAGCGCCCGGTTGAGCCGCGCCTCCACCAGCGCCGGGTCGATCGCCAGCGCCCGCCGCAGGCTGGCGTCCGCCGCCGCCAGGTCGCCGAGCGCCACCTGCTCGCGCGCGAGGCAGGCGAGCGCCCGCGCATTGCCCGGCTCCAGTTCGACCGCGCGACGCTGCGCCGCCGCCGCCGTCCTCGCGCCGGCCGAGCCGCGCCAGGCACAGGCCGCGCGCTATATGCAGCGCCGCCGCAAGCGGGCGCAGCGCGACGGCCCGATCGTGCGCCGCCATCGCATCGTCCCCACGCCCGAGCGCGCGGAGGATGTCGCCGCGACCGGAATGGGCCTCGGCCATCTCCGGGCGCAGCGCGATCAGCCGGTCATGGTCGGCCAGCGCCTCGCGCGCCCGTCCCTGGTCGGCCAGCAGCGCGCCGCGCAGGTAGAAGGCCTCGGCCAGGGCCGGGTCGCGCGCCAGCGCCCGATCCAACGCCGGCAGCGCCTCGCCGAGCCGGCCAAGCTGGGCCAGCACCATCCCGTGCGCGTAGTGCAGGCCGCCGGCGTCGAGTCCGGCCGCCACCGCGCGAGCGTAGAGCGACGCCGCGTCCGCCAGCCGTCCCGCCTGTTGCTGGGCCTGCGCCTGCGACAGCAGCGCCGCGAGCGGATCGGGTCGGGTCATCGCGCCGGCTAAGGCTTCCAGCCCGCCAACTCGGCGCGGATCCGGGAAATCACGCGGTCCCAGTCGCTGCGCGCGGGTTGGCGGAACAGGCGTACGCTCGGATACCACGGAAAATCCTCGCGCCCGCGCAGCCAGCGCCAGTCCGGCGCGAACGACAGCAGCACCCAGGTCGGCGTGCCCAACGCCGCCGCCACATGCGCGACCGACGTATCGACCGCGATCACCAGGTCGAGCGCCGCGATCGCCGCCGCCGTCTCGGCGAAGTCGGCAAACGACGGCCCCAGATCGACGATCGCCGGCGTCGCCGCCAGCGTCGCCCGGTCGGCGTCGCGCACCTGCGGCTGCAAACCGAACAGCGTGCCGCCGGCGCCGAGCAGCGGCAGCAGCTTCGCCAGCGGCACCGACCGCCGCGCATCCTCCAGTTGCCGCCAGTTGCCGGACCAGGCGAGGCCGACCCGCGGCGTGGCATAGGGCTGCAATCTGTCGCGCCAGCGTGCCACACGGGCGGGATCGGCGCTCAGATAGCCGCGCGGCGCCGGGATCGTCGCGAGCTCGGTGCCGAACAGCCGCGGCAGGCTCAGCAGCGGGCATTGCAGGTCGAACGGCGGCCGCGCCGCGCCGAGCGCGTGTACCGGCACGCCGGGAAACTGGTCCCTTAGCAGCGGCAGCAGCGGCGCCTGCACCTCCAGCAGCACGCGCCCGCCCTCGCCCGCCGCGCGCTCGGCGAGCGACGGGACGTAGCGGCAGAACTGGACGGTGTCGCCCAGCCCCTGCTCCGCGATCAACAGCAGAGTCCGGCCGGCCAAGTGCTCGCCTTCCCAGCGCGACCCGGCGAAGCCCTGCGCGATTGCGAGAAACCGTCGTTGACGCCAACGCCACTCCTGCTCGTCCCAGCCCTCGCGAAAGCGGCCCAGCAGCAACAGGTTGCTGCTGCGGCCGACATGCGCATCGGCGTAGTCCGGCTTCAGTGCGATCGCGCGGTCGTAGACCGCCAGCGCCTCCTGCGGCCGCCCGAGCGCCGTCAGCGCGTACGCCATGTTGCAATGCGGCTCGGCGAGGCCCGGGCGCTCGGCCATCGCGCGCGCGTATTCCACGATCGCCTCGTCCGGCCGGCCGAGATCCGTGAGCACGTTGCCGCGGTTGCTGTGCGCGTCCGCCGCCGTCGGCCGCAGCGCCAGCGCGCGGTCGTAGCTCGCCAGCGCCTCGGCCGGGCGGCGCAGTTCGCGCAGTGCGTTGCCGCGGTTGCAATGGGCCTCGAACAGCCCGGGCTCCAGTGCGATGGCCCGGTCGAAACACGCGAGCGACTCCGCGAAGCGCTCCTGCTCGGCCAGCTCGTTGCCGCGCCGGAAATGCGTCGCCGCATCGTCCGGCGCGGTGCCGCCAAGCTGCGCCAGCGCCGCCCGCACGCGCGCGATCACGCAATCCCAGTCGCCGAGCGACGGCTGGCGGAACAGCCGCATCGTCGGGTACCATGGCGAGTCCTCGCGCTCGCGCAGCCAGCGCCAGTCGGGCGCGAACGCCACCAGCAGCCAGACCGGCTTGCCGAGCGCCGCCGCCAGATGCGCGACCGAGGTGTCGACCGCGATCACCAGGTCGAGGGCCGCGATCGCCGCCGCGGTCTCGACGAGGTCGGTCAGCGCCGGGCCGAGATCGGCGATGGCCGGGGTCGCAGCCAGCGTCGCGCGATCGTCCGGCCGCACCTCCGGCTGCAGCGCGAACAGGCTGGCGCCGGCGTCGAGCAGCGGCAACAGCCGCGCGAGCGGCATCGAGCGGCTGCCGTCGCGGCTGTGCAGCGGGTTGCCGGACCACGCCAGCCCGACGCGCGGCGCTTCATGCGCCGCCAGCCGTTCCCGCCAGTGAGCCCGTCGCGCGGGCTCGGCATGCAGGTAGGCGGCCGGCGCCGGAATGGTCGAAAGCTCGGTGCCGAACGCGCCGGGCAGGCTGAGCAGCGGGCAGTGCAGGTCGAACGGCGGCAATGCCGCCCCGGCGGCAACCACACGCACGCCGGCCAACTGGTCGCGCAGCAGCGGCAGCAGCGGCGGCTGCACCTCCAGGACCACCTGTCCGCCGTCGCCAGCCGCCCGCTCGGCGATCAGCGTGGCGTAGCGGCAGAACTGGATGGTGTCGCCCAGCCCCTGCTCGGCATACAGCAGCAGCGTCCGGCCGGCCAACGGCTCGCCGCGCCAGCGCGGCTGCGGCAAGTTGCGCAGATGCGGGCGGAATTTCGCGGTGCGCCAGCGCCACTCCTGCTGTTCCCAGCCTTCGCGCAGCCGGCCGTGCAGCAGCAGATTGTAGGCCCTGCCGATGCGCGCTTCGGCGTAATCCGGCTTCAGCGCGATGGCCCGATCATAGTCCGCCAGCGCCGCCTCCGCGCGGCCGAGCGCGGTCAGCGTGGTGCCGAGGTTGTTGTGCGCCTCGGCCATCCCGGGGTCTTGTGCGATGGTGGCGACGAACTCCGCCGCCGCGTCGTCGAGGCGGCCCAGATCGCACAGCGCGTTGCCGCGGTTGCAGCGTGCGACCGCAAACTCCGGCCGCAGCGCGAGCACGCGGTCGAAGCACGCCAGCGCGTCCGCGGGCCGGCGCAGGTCGCGCAGGGCGTTGCCGCGATCGTTGAGCGCCTCGACGAAGTCCGGCCGGATGGCAAGCGCGCGGTCGAGATCGGCGAGCGCCTCCGCGGGCCGCTGCAACGCAAGCAGGATGCCGGCCCGCTGGCACAGCCCCTCCGGCGAATCCGCAAGCAGTTCCAGCATGCGTCCGGCGCTGGCCAAGGCTTCCGGGAACCGTTCCAGGCGGGTCAGCAGGCCGGTGCGGCCGGCGTGCGCCGCCAGCGCGTCGGGCGACAGCAGCAGCGCGCGATCGAGGCTCGCCAGCGCCTCGTCGAGCCGGCCCAGGTCGCGCAGCGCCTCGGCGCGGGCCAGGTGCGCCTCGGGCATTCCGGGTTGCAGCCCGATCGCCGCGTCGATCGCCGGCAGCGCGTCCTGCGGCCGGCCCAGGCGCAGCAGCACCGCGGCGCGGTTGAGCTGCGCCTCCGGGTAGCCGGGGCGCAGCGCGAGGGCGCGGTCCTGGCTCGCCAGCGCCGCGTCGAGCTGCCCGAGATCGGCGAGCACGAGGCCGCGGTTGTTGTGCGCCTGCGCGACGTCCGGGCGCAGCGCCAGCGCGCGGTCCAGGCTGTCCAGCGCCTCGGGCAGACGGCCGAGCGCGCGCAATGCGCTGCCGCGATTGGCCAGCGCATCGGCGTCATCAGGACGCAGCGCCAGTGCGCGCCCATAGCTGGCGATGGCGTCCTCGTGCCGGCCGAGCGCCGCGAGCACGAGGCCCTGGGTGTTGAAATAGGCCGGCTTGCGGTCGTTGCCGGCGATGGCGCGGCCGACCAGCTCGGCGGCCTCGGCGGCGCGCCCCTGCTGGAATGCGGCGAGCCCCAGCATGTGCAGCGCCTCCGGGTGCCCGGGATGCCGCGCCAGCACGCGCCGATAGCCGGCCTCGGCGTCCCCTAGGCGGCCGCCCCGATGCTGCGCGACCGCGGCCCGCATCGCCGGCTCCAGGTCGGACGGCGGCGCGTCGAGCGTCACCGGCGATGCCTGCCCGGGCGCCACCGCCGCCGCTCAGGCTCCCCCGGCCGCGGCCAGGAAGCCGGGCAGGGCCGCGGCGATGCGGGCCACCACCTCGCCCCAGTCGCGCCGCGCGGACTGGCGGAACAGCCGTGCGCTCGGATACCAGGGGCTGTCGTCGCGGCCGAGCATCCAGCGCCAGTCCGGCGCGAACGGCAGCATGATCCAGGTCGGCCGTTCCAGCGCCCCGGCCAGGTGGGCGACCGAGGTATCGACCGCGATCACCAGGTCCAGTTCCGCGATCGCCGCGGCGGTGTCGGCAAAGTCCTTGAACTCGGGGCCGAGATTGTCGAGCCACGGGAACCCGGCCAGCGCCGCCGCGTCGCTCTCGCGCGCATCCGTCTGCAACACGAAGAACGCGGCCGGCAGGCCGGCCAGCGGCGCCAGCGTGGCGAGCGGCATCGAGCGGTTGTGGTCGTTGATGTAGGTCGGATTGCCCGACCAGGCGAGGCCGATGCGCGGGCCGGGCCGGCGCCGGAGACGGTCCCGCCAGTGCGCCCGCAGCCGCGGTTCGGCGGACAGGTAGCCGTTCGGCGGCGGCACCGTCGCGAGCGTCGTGCCGAAGCGATGCGGCAGTCCGAGCAGCGGGCAGCGGACATGCAGCTCCGGCCGCGGGTCGCCCTGCTGCACCAGATGCGCGACCCCCGGCAGCGTCGCCAGCAGCCGCCGCAGGGGCGGCGGGACCAGCAGCGTCACGTGCGCCGGCGCGCCTTCGCGGGCCGCCAGCAACGGCACGTAGCGACAGAACTGGATGATGTCGCCGAACCCCTGCTCGGCATAGACCAGCAGGTGCCGGCCATCGAGCTTCTCGCCCTGCCACAGTCCCGGCATGTCGCTGACGTCGGGGACGAACCGGCGCGGCGTGGACGGGCTCGCCTCCGCCGCCGGCAGCTTCGGCAGCTGCCCGAACCACGGCTGCAGCACGGCCACCTGCCTGACCTGAAAGCGCTGCTCGTAGTCGGCCCAGCCCTCCGCGAGCCGACCCATCTGCAACAGCGTGAACGCACGGCTCAGGCGGGCGCCGGAGTGGTTCGGCCGGACCGCCAGCAGCCGCTCCAGCACCGCCAGCCGTTCCTCCACCCGTCCCTCCGCGCCCAACGCGGCGGCCATGTTCAGCGCCGCGTCCGGCAGGTCCGGTCGCAATGCGCACGCGCGTTCGGTGCTGTCTCGGCCCTCCGCATCCCGCCCGAGCCGGCCCAGCACGACGCCGCGCGTGAGCCAGGCTTCGGCGAAATCCGGCCGTAGCGCCAACGCGCGATCGAGGCCGGCCAGCGCCTCCTCGAAGCGTTCCAGCGCGAGCAGGACGCTGGCCCGGCGCTGCTCGATGCCCGCATCGTCCGGCCGCGCCGCGAGCGCCTCGTCGTGCAGCGTCTGCGCCATCGCCAGCGCCGCCCGCGCCTCGTCCGGCCGCCCCAGTTCCTCCAGCACCTGGGCGCGCGACTGGTGCGCGGCGGGATCGTCGGGCGACAGAAGCAGCGCCGCGTCGTAGCCGTCGAGCGCCTCGATGATCCAGCCGAGTTCCCGCAGCATGCCGGCCCGGCCGAGCATCGCCGGGGCCGCGTCGGGCCGCAGCGCCAGCACGGCGTCGTAGGCTCCCAGCGCGTCGGCCGGGCGGTCGAGCAGCCCCAGCATCTGCGCCCGGCCGAATTGCGCCTCCGCGAGATCGGGCCAGCGTGCCAGCGCTGCGTCGTAGGCCGCCAGCGCATCGGCGTAGCGCCGCTGGTCGCGCAGCGCCAGCGCCCGCCCGAGATGCGCCTCCGGGTTGCGCGGACGCGCGGCGAGCGTGCGGTCGTAGCTCTCGACCGCCTCGGCCGGCCGGCCCAGCGCCCGCAGCGCCTGGGCGCGCGTCAGGTGCGCGTCGGCCGTGTCGGCCTGCAGCGCCAGCGCCTGATCGCTCGCGGTCAGCGCGTCCGCGGCACGGCCGACCCGCACCAGGCATGCGGCGAGCCCGGCATGCGCCGGCGCGAGCGACGGCTGCGCCGCGATCGCCTGCCGGTAGCTCTCCGCGGCTTCCGCAAATCGCCCCAGTTCGCGCAGCGCCTGGCCGCGGTTGGCGTGCGCCCGCGCGCTATCCGGCCGGATCGCCAGCGCGCGGTCGAACGCCGCCACCGCCTCCTCCCGCCGGCGCAGCGCCGCCAGCGCGTTGCCCCGGTTGGAGTGGGCTTCGGCGAACCCGGGCGCGAGCACAATCGCCGCGTCGAAGCTCGCCAGCGCCTCCTCGGGCCGCCGCAGCGCCAGTTGCGCGAGGCCGAGGTTGTTCAGTCGGCCTGGATCCGCCGGCCTGCCGGCAAGCGACCGGCCGATCAGCTCGACGGCTTCCTGGTACCGCCCGGACATGTACGCGGCCAGGCCGAGCAGGTGCAATGCGCCGGGATGATCGGGCGCGAGCGCCAGGGCCCGCCGATAGCAGTCCTCCGCGTCGGCGGTGCGCCCGACCTGCTGGCACGCGAGGCCGGCCTGCAGCCAGCCGTCGATCTCGCCGGCCACCTCGGCGGGCGCGGCGTTCTGCATGTCAGCGCTCATCGCCGCAGTTTGGCCGGTTCAGGCTCCGAGCGCAAAGCGATGCTCGCGGCGTGGCGAGCGCAGAGACCCTCCAGCGCAACCCGCACGCGCTGCACGACCTCGCCCCAATCGCCGCGCCCCGACTGCCGGAACAGCCGCACGCTCGGATACCAGGGGCTGTCCGCGCGCTCCAGCAGCCAGCGCCAGTCGGGCACGAACGGCAGCATCACCCAGGTCGGGCGGCCGAGCGTCGCCGCGAGGTGGGCGACCGAGGTGTCGACGCTGATCAGCAGGTCGAGCGAGGCGATCGCGGCCGCAGTGTCGGCGAAGTCGGCGAACCCTGCGGACAGGTGCGCGAGGCCCGGAAACCGCGCCAGCTCGGCGAGGTCGGTCTCGCGCACGTCCTGGTGGATCACGTAGAACGCCGCCCCGAGGCCGGCGAGCGGCCGCAGCATCGCGAGCGGGATGGTGCGCGCGGCATCTTCTAGATGGTCGCGGCTGCCCGACCACGCGAGCCCGACCCGCAGCCGCCCGTCATCGGGCATGCGTGCCGCCCAGGCGCGCGCCCGCGCCGGGTCGACCGGCAGCGGCGGCGGCGGCGGAATGCTCGCGAGGTCGATACCGAGGATGCCGGGCAGGTCGAGCAGCGCGCAGTGCGCGTCGAACTCCGGCAACGGATCGCCCGCGGCGATCGCCTGGGACACTCCCGGCAGCGCTGCCAGCAGCGGCAGCAGCGTGCGCGGGACCTCGAATACCACCCGGCTGCGTCCGGTCAGCCCGCGCGCGGCCAGCAGCGGCAGGCAGCGGCAGAACTGGATGGCGTCGCCGAACCCCTGGTCGGCATGGACGAACAGCGTGCGGCCGGTCAGCGGCTCGCCGCGCCAGGGCGGGTCGGCGAACCGGCCGGGACGGACATAGAAAGTACGGCCCTCCCATCTCCGCTCGTAGTGCCGCCAGCCCTCGATGAGCCGGCCGAGCCGCAGGCAGGTGGTGGCGAGGTAGAGCGCGAACCGGCTGTTTTCCGGAGCCAGCGCGAGCGCGCGGGCGTAGCCCTCGCGCGCCTCCTCCATCCGCCCGAGGTCGCGCAGCGCGGAGCCGCGGCTGGCGTGCGCTTCGGCGAGCGTCGGTGCGAGCGCCAGCGCGCGTTCGAGGCTTGCCAGCGCCGCCTCCGGCTGCCCGTCTTCGACCAGCACGAGGCCGAGATTGGCGAGCGCTTCGGGGTCGTCGGGGCGGAGATCGAGCGCGCGACGATAGCTCGCCAATGCCTCCACGCGGCGCCGGAGCAGGCGCAGCGCGTTGCCGCGGTTGCGGTGCAGCTCGGCCAGGTCCGGCCGCAGCGCGGCGGCGCGGTCGAGGCTCGCCAGCGCCTCGGCGGGCCGGTCGAGCGCCAGCAGGGCCGCGCCGCGGTTGCACAGGGCCTCCACGTAGTCCGGCCGCAGAGCCAGCGCGCGGTCCTGGCAGGCCAGCGCCTCCGCGTCCTGCCCGCGATCGAGCAGTGCCAGGCCCAGGTTCATGTGCGCTTCGGCCAGGTTGGGCTGCAACGCGGTCGCCTGGCGCAGGCTCGCCGCGGCGTCGGCGGCACGGCCGAGCGCCCGCAGCGCCATGCCACGGTTGGAGAACGCCGCGGCGTAGCCGGGGCGCAGCGCGATGGCGCGATCGCACTCGGCCACAGCCTCGGCGTGGCGGCCGAGTTCCGTCAGCGCGAGTGCGAGGTTGTTGTGCAGGCCGGCGTTGCCCGGATCCCGCGCCAGCGCCTGCCGAAACAGCTTGGCGCCTTCGTCCGGCCGCCCGTGCCGGCAGGCGATCAGGCCGAGGTGATGCAGCGCTTCGGGATTGCCCGGATCGGCCTCGAGCGCCGCCCGGTAGCTCTCGGCCGCCGCGTCCGGCCGGCCGGCGCGCAGATGCTCGATCCCCGCCGCCAGCGCAGGCGCCACCGAGACGGCCGCCGCGATAGGCGCTCGATTCATGACGGCAATGTTGCCGAACGGCAGCGTCGGCGCAAGCCTCGTTGGTCCCGTGGGTCGTTACGCCGCGCGTGCGGACTTGCCGTCAGCCACGTAGGCGCCGAGTGCCGCCTGCACCTGTCCGATCACCCTGTCCCAGTCGCCGCGCGCGGGCTGGCGGAACAGCCGCAGCGTCGGGTACCAGGGGCTGTCCTCGCGCCCCAGCATCCAGCGCCAGTCCGGCACGAACGGCAGCATGACCCAGGTCGGCTTGCCCAGCGCCGCGGCCAGATGCGCAACCGACGTGTCCACGCAAATCACCAGATCGAGGGCGGATATTGCCGCCGCCGTATCGGCAAAATCGGCAAAATCGCGGCCGATGTCGACGATCGCCGGGGTCGCGTCGAGCGTCGCCCGGTCGGCCTCGCGCATCTGCGGCTGCAGCGCGAACAGCCGTGCGCCGCTGTCCGCCAATGAAAGCAGGCGCGCCAGCGGCAGCGAGCGGGTGCGATCGTTGGCGTGCTTGGGATCGCCGGACCACACCAGCCCGACGCGCGGCGAACCGGTCGGGACCAGCCGGTTGCGCCACCGCATCGCGCGCGCTGGGTCCGGCCGCAGATAGCCGACCGGCGCCGGCACGGTCGGCAGATCGGTGCCGAACGCCAGCGGCAGGCTCAGCAGCGGGCATTGCAGGTCGAATGTCGGCAGCTTCTCGCCCTGCGCGACCAGCCGCACGCCGGGGAACCTTCCTTCCAACAGCGACAGCAGCGGCTTCGGGACCTCGAAGACCACCGGGCCGTCCACGCGCGCGCGGACCATCGACACGTAGCGGCAGAACTGGATGGTGTCGCCAAAACCCTGGTCCGGGTACAGCAGCAGCGTTCGTCCGCCGAGCGCTTCGCCGCGCCATTGCGGCTGCCCGAAGCCGCGCGCGCCGCGCGCGAACACTTGCGTTTGCCAACGTGCCTCGTAATCGCGAAAACCGTCGGCCAGCCGGCCCTGCACGAGCGCGATCACGGCGTGGTTCATCCGCGCCTCCGCCAGGCGCGGGTTCAGCGCCAGCGCTCGGTCGATGCTTGCCAGCGCCGGTGCGTACTGGTTGAGGTCGATCAGCGTGCGGCCGAGATTGCAGTGCCCTTCGGCGAAATCCGGGCGCAGCGCGACGGCGCGAGCGTGCGCGGCGAGCGCCGCTTCCGGCTGTGCCAGGTCGCGCAGCGCGTTGCCGCGGTTGCTGTGCAGTTCGGCGAGATCGGGCCGCAGCGCGAGCGCGCGCTCGAAGCTCGCCAGCGCCTCCGCCGGCCGGCCGAGCGCCAGCAGCACGGTGCCGCGGTTGCAGTGCGCCTGCACGTGGTCCGGGCGCAGCCCGATCGCGCGCTCGTGCGCGGCCAGCGCTGCGTCCTCGCGCCGCAGTGCCGCCAGCGCCATGCCGCGGTTGCTGTGCATGTCGGCAACGTCCGGCTGCAAGGCGATGGCGCGGTCGATGCTGGAAAGCGCCTCTTCGGGCCGGCCGAGCCGCAGCAGCGCCGCCCCGCGGTTGTTCAGCGCCGCCGGAAACGCCGGCCGCAGCCGCAGCGCCGCGTCATAGCTGGCGACCGCCTCGGCCAGCCGGCCGAGCTCGGCGAGCACGAGGCCGCGGTTGTTGAGCACGGCGGGGTTGGCGGGGTCGCGCAGCAGCGCGCGGCCCAGCAGGTCGGCCGCCGCAGCCGCGCGGCCGCGCTGCGCCTCGATCAGCCCGAGCCGATGCAGCGCCTCCGGGTGGTGCGCGTCCGCCGAGAGGGCCAGCCGATAGCAGGTTTCCGCCTCGCCGAGCCGCCCCGCCTGGTGGTGGGCGAGCGCCATCCGGACCAAGTGCGGCGCCGGCGCGGACGGGGTTGCGGGGGTGGACGGACGCGGCTGCACGGGCACGCCTCGCGCAAGGTCTAATCGATCAAGGACCTATTGCTAAAGGCTTTCGGATGCGATGTCACCCTCAATGTGCTGTTGCAAGCGGTGGGATTTTGAAAGCGGTGTCGTGGCGCAAATGTTTTGATCCGCGACGGGCACAATGGTGTTCAGGCGCGCGAAACGGCCGCCCGCGGTCCCCGGGCGATCCCCCGCCGACCTCCCGGTGCCCGGGCGGCATTCCGGTGCGCGCTGGCCGGCGCGCCGACCGCTCAGTCTATGGGTTGGGCGCCCCGTGGCGACGCAGACGCATGATGTGCCGGTCGAGTTCGGCCATCGCACGGCGCTCCTCGCCGGACAGTGCTGCATCGCGCAGCGCCTCGTGCTGGGCCACCAGGTCGCCGTAACTGGACTCGGCGAGGATCTCGCGACCGAACACGATCAGCACATGACGCGCGATCGCGTTCCAGAGCATGATGACGATCCGATTTGCCGAGGCGGCGCAGAGTTCGCGGTGGAACTCGATATCCGCCAGGTTGATGCCGCCCGCGCTCTCGATCCGCACCGCACGGCCAAGTGCTGCGATGCGGCGGTCGAGCGCCTCGCGCACTGTCGCCGCCACTGCCGGATCCGCGGCAGTGCGGGCGACCACGTGGCGCACCGCCAGGGCTTCGATCGCGACGCGGGCCTCGCAGACCCGCTCGATCGCCGCGTCATCGAACGCCGCGACATGCATGCCGCGGTTGGGTTGGCTCTCAAGGATGCCTTGCACCTCGAGCATGCGGAAGGCCTCGCGCACCGGCACGCGGCTGACCCGGAAGCGCGTCGCGACCTCGGCTTCGATGATGCGCTGGCCGGGCGCCAGCAGCCCCCCGCCGATCGCCTCGACGATGGTGTCGGCGACCTGCCCGGGCAGGCTTTTGTGCCGCTCGAACTGCAGTGCCTCATCGATCGCCGCGGGGGCGGCGCTCACCGGCGGGGCTCCATGCCTAGGCGACCTTGAAGCGGCGCAGCGCGTCCTCGTTCAGGGTGACGCCGAGGCCGGGCCGGCTGGGCGGCAGGATGACGCCGTCGCGGAACTCGAAGCCCTCCTCGGCGAGTTCGCGGCGCAGCGTCTCGACGCAGAGCTGCGGCGGCAGATACTCGATGAAGCGGCAATGCCCGGTGGCGAAGGCGAGGTGCGCTGTTGCGGTCAGCGAAATCCCGGTCTTCCAGCAATGCGGCACGATGATCCGGCCACGCTCGCGCGCCATGTCGCAGACCGCCTTCGCCTCGCCGATGCCGCCGACCCGGCCGACATCGGGCTGCGCCACGTCGATCTTGCCGCGGTCCATCAGTTCCTCGAACTCGAACCGCGTCGCCAGCCATTCGCCCGCGGCGATCTTCATCGGTGCGGCGTCGTGCAGTCGCGCATAGTCGTCGAGCCGATCGACCCAGATCGGGGTCTCCAGGAAGAAGATGTCGAACTCGGCCCAGTCCTTCACGACGCTGATGGCGGTTGCGTAGTCCGGGAACAGGTCCTGCAGGTCCACCATGAGCGCGATGTCAGGACCGAGCGCGCGGCGCACCGCCGCCACGACCTCGGTGTGCCGGTCGTAGCTTTCGTGCAGCCCGCTATGGGCGTACGGCCCGCTCATCGTCACTTCGGACTTCACCGCGCGGAAACCGAGCGCCTTGGCCTTCTCGGCCCAGGCGCACAGGCTGTCGCGGTACTCCTCGAAGCTGTGGCCGCTCGGCTGCAGCGAGGCGTAGGGGTAGATCTTCGCTTGCTCGGCGCCGCCGAGCAGTTCGAAGATCGGCTTGCCGAGCGCCTGCCCCTTGATGTCCCACAGCGCCATGTCGACCGCCCCGAGCGCGTGGATCACGGCGCCGCGCCGCCCGTTCATCGCGGTGCCGACATAGAGCCGCCTGGCCAGCGCCTCGATGTCGAGGGGGTCGGCGCCGATCAGCATGTCCTTGACGCACTGCCCCATCGTGTGGGTCCCCGGCGCCTCGATGCAGGCCTTGGCGATCCACGGGTTGACGTCGGATTCGCCGAGGCCGCTCAGCCCCTCGTCGGTGCGCAGCACGACCAGGAAACTGTCCTGGCCCGAGGAAGTCAGCGCCGGGTCGTAGTTCGGCGCCACGAGCACGTGGCATTCGACATCGGTGATCTTCATGGCGCCTCGCAGCCGGATCGGGCACGGCGCCCGTTTGGCTAAATGTATACAAGCTACTTGCAGGCACCACAAGTTTTCGCTACCGTTTCCGCAAAGCAGCGCAGGATCCGCCACGATAGATCCGTGCAGGCGCCGCATTGCTGGTGGAGGGAAGGGATGACGAACGGTTGGAAGATGTGGCGGACGCTGGCAACGGTTGCGGGCCTTGCCGCCGGGTTGGCACTGGGCCTCGCCACGGCGCGCGCGGATGAGCCGGTGCCGGCGCCCGGCACCAGCAAGATGATCGACCAGATCAAGGCCCGCGGCAGCCTGCGCGCCGCCGCGATCGGCGAGTTCCCCTGGCTGCCCGAGAACACCTCGGGCTCGGGCGACCCGTTCTCCGGCCCCGCCTGGATGCTCGCCAACGAGTACGCCAAGCGGCTCGGCGTCAAGCTCGTGATCATCCCGGTGAGCCACGAGACCAAGGTGCCGATCCTCGCCACCGGCGATGCCGACATCACCATCGCGCCGCTCACCGTCACCCCGGCGCGCTCCAAGGTCGTCGACTTCATCGTCTATTCCAAGTCGAGCCTGTGCTTCTTCGGGCTGGCGTCGAATCCCAAGCTGCAGGCAATCAAGGATGTCGACGGACTGAATTCCCCCGACATCACGATGGCCTATTTCAGCGGCACCCCGCCCGAGCTGTGGGCGCCGAAGCGCTTCCCCAAGATGCAGTTCCGCGCGGTGACCGGCTCGGGCGCCAACGCGCCGGTCGAGGAGATCATGTCCAAGCGCGCCGACGTCGCCTCGATCGACAACGTCGCCTGGCCCCAGCTCAACAAATCGGTGCCGGGCCTGATCTCCTTCCCGCGCGGCGACGATTGCCTGACCAGCAACGAGATGGAAGGCAAGACCGGGATGGCGGTGAACAAGGGCGACCCGGTGTATCTGGGCTGGCTGCGCGCCGTCGCCGCCGAGGTGCAGCCCAAGCTCAGCGCCGAGGAATTGCGCATCATGAAGGCGGCCGGCGGCTGAGCGTTGCGGGCGAGGCCGGGCGGGGCGTAACTCCGGCGAGAGTTGCAGCGTCTCGCCCGGTTGCGATCAGGCGGCTGATCCGGGCATGCGGACGCCCGTGCCGAACGGGCGCTGAGGATCATGGAGATCGACCTTTCGCCCCTGGTCAACAACTGGCGGTTCCTGGTCCCGGGGCTGCTCACCACGCTGCTGCTGTGCGCACTGTCCATTGTCCTGGGGCTGGTGCTGGGCACCGCGGTCGGGATCGGGCGCAGCTATGGCGGGCGCCTCGCGAACGTCGTGCTCGGCTTCTACGTCGACACGATGCGCGCGGTGCCGATGCTGGCAATCCTGGTCTGGACGTATTTCGCTTTTCCCCTGCTGATCGGCCAATCGCTGGCGCCGCTCGAGGCCGGCGTTCTCGCCTTCGGCATTCATCTCGCGGCCTACGTCGCCGAGACCATCCGCGCCGGGCTCACCTCGGTGCGGGCCGGGCAGATGCGCGCCGCCCTTTCGCTCGGCATGTCGAAGCTCCAGGCGATCCGAACGGTCATCCTGCCGCAGGCGGTGATCCGCATGTTGCCGCCGCTCGGCTCGCTGATCGTCATCGCCATCAAGGACAGCGCGATCGCCTCGGTGATCGCGGTGCCGGAGCTGATGCGCCAGAGCCAGGTGCTGGCCGGCAAGACCTACCGGCCGTTCGAGATCTACACCTTCGCGATGCTGGTCTATTTCGTGCTGTGCTACCCGGTCGCGTATCTCGTCAACCGGCTGTATCGCCGCGTCGCGCCGCTCGGCGCTTCATGACACGCTGATCGCCGCCGGATGCATTTCGACTGGAGCGTGATCTGGGACAATCGCGAGCGCTTCCTCGAGGGTGCGCTCATGACCGTCTGGCTCACCGTCTGCACGATGGTGCTGGCGATCCCCGGCGGCCTCGCGCTCGCCTTCCTGCGGCTCAGCCCGTGGCGCCTGCTGCGGCTGCCGGCGACGGCACTGGTGGAATTCTTCCGCTCGACGCCGCTGATCCTGCAGCTCTACTGGGTGTACTACGTCATGCCGGCGTTTCTCGACATCCGGATGTCGGCCTTCGCGACCGCGCTGCTGGGCCTCGGCCTCAACATTTCGTCGTTCAACAGCGAGACTTTTCGCGCCGGCATCGTCTCGATCCGCCAGGGCCAGTGGAATGCCGGCCTGTCGCTCGGCATGAGCCGGGCGCAGGTGATGCGCAGGATCGTGCTGCCGCAGGCGGTCATGCGGGTGCTGCCGGCGCTCGCCAGCACCTGGGTGTCGCTGTTCAAGGACACTTCGCTGGTCTCGATCATCACCGTCGCGGATCTCTCCTACGTCAGCCTGCGGATCCGCTCGGAGAATTTCCGCTTTCTGGAAGTGCTGACCGCGATGGCGGCGATCTACTGGGTGATGGGCTACCCGCAGGCGAAACTGGTGGACTGGCTGCACCGGCGCTGGAAAGTCGCGGAATGAGCGAGCCGATCCTGGAGTTCGGGAACGTCGTCAAGACCTACGGCGCATTGCGCGCGGTCGACGGCGTGAGTTTTTCGGTCGGGCGCGGCGAAGTGGTGTGCCTGATCGGGCCGAGCGGCTCCGGCAAATCGACGCTGCTGCGCTGCGCCAACGCGCTGGAGCCGCTGAGCGGGGGCCGCATCCTGTTCAACGGCGAGGACGTGCACGGGCCGCGCACCAACGCGCGCCAGGTGCGCCGGCAGATGGGCATGGTGTTCCAGAATTTTGAACTGTTTCCCCATCTGACCGCGCTCGGCAACGTCACCGTCGGGCCGGTCACGGTGCTACGCATGCGCCGCGCTGCGGCCGAGGCGCGCGGGCGGGCGCTGCTCGCCAAGGTCGGTCTCGCGGAAAAGGCGATGCAATACCCGTCCGCACTTTCCGGCGGCCAGCAGCAGCGCGTGGCGATCGCCCGTTCGCTCGCGATGGAGCCGGCGCTGATGCTGTTCGACGAGCCGACCTCGGCGCTCGACCCGGAAACCGTGGGCGAAGTCCTGAGCGTGATGAAGCGCCTCGCCGACGAGGGCATGACCATGCTGGTGGTCACGCACGAGATGACGTTCGCCCGGCGCGTCGCCGATCGCGTCGTCGTCTTCGATCATGGCAAGGTCATCGAGATCGGCCCGCCGCGGCAGATCTTCGAGGCTGCCACCGTGCCACGCACCCGCGACTTCCTGAGCCATCTCGGTTGGCACGGCGAGAGCGCTCCCCCCAGCGGCATGACCGAAGCAGGCTGATCATGGCGGCCGTCCCCTCCTCGTCGCTCGGCCGATCTTGCGGGATTGCGGGTCCGGAACGTCGCTCTACCCGTTCCGATCCAATCCCTCGCGCCGGCCGGCAACCGGTTTGCCCGCGCGTCGGAGCCAATCGGCCGCATTCTCGGCGTGGCGGAAAGCGGCAGTCCTGGCGCCTCCAACATCGCGCGAGGCGATCGCGACCAGGATCGCCTCATGCTCCGCCTGTGCTTGCGCCGGTGCCGGTGACCCCGCGGGGTCGCCGCGCGTCGCCCGAACCTGTTCGCGCACATGGTCGGCCAGCAATGCGCCGATCTGGACAAACAGCGGGTTCCGCGCCGCAGACAGGATCGAGCCGTGGAACTGCAAATCCGCCTCGACACTGTCGGCGCCCTCGGCGACCGCACGCGTGATCTCGTTGAGCGCCCGCCGCATCTGCGAGACGTCCACGATGTCGCACCGCGCCGCCGCCAATGCGGCCGCCTGCGGCTCGATCGCCAGGCGAAGCTCGAAAATGTCCTGATTTGCTTCCGTGCTGCCATGCCCGATTTCAAGCCGATAGGTCCCGGGCGCCCCGGGGGTCGCGACAAACGCACCGACGCCGTGCAGCGACCGAACCACCCCGTCCTGGCGCAACCGCGCGATGGCTTCGCGGATGACCGATCGGCTGACGCCGAATGAGCGCGCCAGTGCTGCCTCGGTCGGCAGCTTGTCGCCGGGCGCCAGGCGGCCCGACCTGATCAGGGCCTCGATCTGCGCGACCGCCTCGTCCGGTAGGCTTCGCCTGGGGGCGATTTTCTGGAGGTTCTCGGCCAAATCGTTACATCCAATATTCTGCCGGCGTCATAGCAGGGGCGATGAGATCAGACAACCCGATCACCTTGCTGCCGGTTGACGGGCGCCCGTCGCGCGCATACCGTGCCCGCAAGCAGGTCGCGGGGCGCAGCGTGCTCCCGCAGAACTCTGCGCGGGGAAACGACATGCAGACGCGGGACGTCGAGTTCTTCAGCGGCGGGGCTCGTCTCGCCGGGATGATCCAGAGTCCGAGCGAGCTCAAACCCGAGCAGCGCCGGGCAGTGGTGGTCGTCTGCTCGGGGCTCCACGGTCTCAAGGAGTGGGTTCCGGCGCGCTGGTGGCCGCAGATCATCGATGCCGGCTATCGCTGCTTCGCGTTCGACTATCGGGGCTTCGGCACCAGCGAAGGCCCGCGCGGCCGGATGATCCCCCGCGAGGAAATCGAGGATGTTCGCGCCGCACTCTCCTTCCTGCAGCAGCAGCCGGAGGTCGATCCCGACCGCATCGCGCTGATCGGGTGGGGCCTTGGCGGCGGAATTGTCGTCGCGACCGCCGCGGAGGATCCGCGCGTGAAGGCGGTCGTCTGCGCCAACGGCGCCGGCGACTACGGCCGCACCGTGCGGGACGCGGTTGCGTACCCGCGGTGGCTGCAGTGGCAGGAGATGCTCCGGGCCGACCGGGTCCAACGCTCGCTGACCGGCAAGTCGACGATGGTCGACTATCGGTGGATCACGCATCCGCTCGAAGGCGAGGCCGCCTATCACGACCAGAACCAGTTCAACAAGGATTTCGCGGCGATCGGACGCAAGCCCAGCGAGCAGTTCACGTTGGAGACCTGCGAGGCATACTGCGCGTTTCGACCCGAAGAGGTGGTGGCCAGGATCGCGCCGCGTCCGCTGCTGATCGTCCACGGCGGCAAGAACGAGTTCATGCCGGTCGACGAAGCGCAGCGCCTGCGCGAGCGCGCCGGGGCCGCGGCCGAGTTGCGCATCATCCCGAATGCGCTGCACCTGGAGATGATCGATTTCGAGAGCCCGTTCCGCAAATCCGTGGTCGGCGGCGTCGTCGAATGGCTGCAAGCGAAGCTGCCGGCGGCACCATGACGATGTCGGGATTTTCGTTTCGCGCAACCTTGGTTGCGGCGGCAGCTGTCGGCCTCCTGTCGCTGTCGCCCGCGATGGCGCAGGCGGCACCGCAAAAGGGCGGAACGCTGGTGCTCGTCCTCGGCGGCGATCCGCCGACCGTCAATCCGGTGGTGTCGACGGGCATCCCGGATCAGCAGCTCGGTTGCATCATCTATGAGGGCCTGACCGAAGTTTCCGCCGATGGCGAGATCGAGCCGCTGCTGGCAAAGTCCTGGACAATTTCTCCGGATGGTCTGACCTATGATTTCCGCCTGGTGGCGGCGCAGTGGCACGACGGCACGCCGTTCACGTCCGAGGATGTGAAGTTCTCGCTGCTCAACGTGAACTCCAAGTACGGCGCGATCTTCGCCTCGGCAGGGAAGTCGATCGAATCGATCGAAACGCCGGCCCCCGACCGGGCCGTCATCAAGCTCAAGAAGCCGTTCGGGCCGTTTCTGATCTCGCTCGCGTGCCCGCAGGGCGGCGCGATCATGCCGGCGCACGTGTACCGCGGCACCGATGTGTTGCAGAACCCCGCGACGACCGCGCAGCCGGTGGGCACCGGCGCGTTCAAGCTCGTCGAGTGGAAGCGCGGCGACTATCTCAAGCTGGTCCGCAACCCTGCCTACTGGCGCAGCGGGGAACCTTATCTCGACGCGATCGTCGCGAAGATCATCCCGCAATCCTCGTCGCGCACCCAGGCACTGCTGGCCGGCGAGGTCGACTTCATTCCCGGCTACTATTTCGCGCCGAGCGACGACAAACTCGTCGCGGCCAATCCGGACCTCAAGCTTGTGCAGGCCGGATTTGCGCCAAGCTCGGATCTTGCGTTCCTCAACGTCACCCGCAAGCCGCTCGACGACAAGCGGGTTCGGCAGGCGCTGATGCTGGCGACCGATCGTGAATACCTGTTGAAGACGGCGTGGTTCGGCCGCGGCCATGTCGGCATCATGCCATTCAACAGCCAGGTGAAATGGTCGGCCAATCCCGACATCGACTTCACCAGGATGTATCCGTACGACGTGGCGCGCGCGAACGCGCTGCTCGACGAGGCGGGGCATCCGCGCGGCGCCGACGGCATGCGCTTCAGCATCCGGCTGGTCTATCCATCGGACGCGCCGGACCGCGCGCAGGTCGCAGTCGCGCTCAAAAGCATGTGGCGCCAGGCCGGTGTCGACCTGGTGATCGACGCGATCGAGCGCGCGGCGCAGGTCAAGCGCGTATTCCAGGATCGGGACTTCGACGTGACGCTGCAAGGTTACACGACCTATGGCGATCCCGCGCTCGGCGTTGCGCGCACGTTCGTCACCTCCAGCATCGGCCGGCCGTTCGGCAACCCGTCGGGCTATTCGAATCCCGAGGTCGACACGCTGTTCCAGCAGGCCGAGAACGCGACCACCGTGCAGGACCGCGGCGCAATCTACCGGAAGGTCCAAACGATCCTGGCAACGGACATGCCGGTCCTGATGCTGCACGAAGGCGTCACGCTGGACGCCGCCAGTCGCCGCGTGGAAGGGGTGTGGGGTGGCCAGGGCTACGGCCTTTGGCACAGCGCCTGGCTGACCGGGCAGTAGGCGCGACCGCGGCCGATGTCTGACCGCGCTCGCGGATCGAGAGCGGGATGGCCGGCGCGGCTGACCGCTTAGAAATGCGCCGCTTCATCCTCAATCGCCTGGCCTGGGCGCTGCCGGCGATCGCCGTCATCCTCGTCGTCAACTTTCTGCTGACGCACATCATCCCCGGTGATCCGATCGACGCGATCGTCGGCGAATATCCGGCACCACCCGCATACATTGCCGAAGTCCGCCACGCGTTCGGGCTCGACCGGCCGCTCTACGTCCAGCTTGGCCTCTATCTGTTCGAGATGGCGAAGGGCAATCTCGGCTTCTCGTTTTCCAACCGGCAGGACGTGCTCGGCCTCGTGCTGTCGCGGGCGGGCGCGACGCTGCTGCTGATGGTCCCGGCACTGATCGGCTCGTCGGCGCTCGGCATCGTGCTGGCGCGGATCGCTGCGTTGCGGCATGGCAAGACCGCGGACCTCGCCGTCACCGGCCTGTCGCTGTTTGCCTATTCGGTGCCGGTGTTCTGGCTTGGCCAGTTGCTGATCGTTCTGTTTGCCGTCGATCTGCACTGGCTTCCGGCGCAGGGCATGCACGCAATTCGCGGCGTCCGCGCCGGCCTGCCGCAGCTCTGGGACTTTGCCGCGCACTGGGTCATGCCGGGCGTCTGCACGATGCTGTTCTACTCGGCAATCGTGATGCGGGTCGCCCGCGCAAGCCTGCAGGAAACTCTCGGCCAGGATTTCGTCGTGACCGCGCGCGCCAAGGGCCTCGGCGAGCACCGCGTGTTCTGGCGCCACGTGTTCCCGAACGCGATGATCCCGATCGTGACCGTGATCGGCTACAACTTCGGCTATGTGCTGACGGGCGCGATCCTGGTCGAGACGGCATTTTCCTGGCCGGGCCTCGGCACGCTGTTTCTGAGCTCGATCGCCAATCGCGACTACCCGGTCCTGCAAGCGATCTTCCTGTTTTCCGCCGTCGTGGTCGTGCTTGCCAACCTCGCCACCGACCTCGTCTACGGGCTGGTCGATCCGCGCGTCCGCCGTGGCTCTGTCCGCACGGCATAGGGCGCTCGCGCGTCTGGCCCGCTCCAGGCTCGCATGGGCGAGCGGGGGCGCAATTCTCGTGTTGACGGCGATGGCGGTGATCGGGCCGACGCTGCTGGTCGGCGCCGATCCGTCGGGCATCTCGTCCGACACCCTGCAGCCTCCGTCGAATGACTATTTCCTCGGTACCGACGACCTTGGCCGCAGCGTGCTGATGCAGATCGTCTATGGCGCGCGGATTTCGCTGACGATCGGAGTTGCGGCCGCAGCCGCGGCGACGCTGGTCGGGGTGCTGATCGGCTCGGTCGCCGGCTTCGTCGGCGGCAAGGTCGATCTGCTGTTCATGCGCGTGGCCGAGATATTCCAGGTCATGCCGACCTTGATCCTGGCCGCGGTCATCGTCGTGCTCGCGGGGCCGGGCGAGGTGCGCATCGTCGGCGTGATCGCGCTGCTGTCCTGGCCGCAGGCGGCACGCCTGATCCGGGGCGAGGTGCTGCGGATCAAGCACCTCGATTTCGTCGAGGCCGCGCGGTGCCTCGGCATCGCAAAGTCGGCGATCCTGACATACGAGATCGTGCCCAACGCGCTCGCGCCGGTGATCGCGCTCAGCACGCTCACCGTCGGCCAGGCGATCCTGCTCGAAGCCTCGCTGAGCTACTTCGGCCTGAGCGGCCCCGACGTGATCAGCTGGGGACATTCGCTGAACTCGGGCCAGCGTTTCCTGTTCCAGGCGTGGTGGATGTCGGTGTTCCCCGGCTTGGCAATCTTCCTCACCGTGCTTGCGTTCAACGTGCTCGGTGACTGTCTGCGCGACGCGCTGAACCCTCGCCGCGCCCATGCTTGAGACCGGCATCCGATCGACCCCGAACGTGCTCGAACTGGAGCGCCTGCGGGTGGCGTTTCGTATCCACGGCCGGACCATCCACGCGGTCAATGACGCCTCGCTGACGATCGCGGCCGGCGAAGGGGTGGGGCTGGTCGGCGAAGTCGGGCTCGGGAAAGTCGTCGCTGGCGCGGGCACTGCTCGGCCTGCTGCCAAGCGCGATGGCGACCGTTGCGGCGCGGCGCTTCAGCGTCAACGGGGCCGACGTGGCGCTTTCCGATCCCGGCGCGCTCGCGCGGCTTCGCGGCCACCCGATCGCGATGGTGTTCCAGGATCCGCTCAGCTACCTCAACCCGTTGATGTCGGCCGGCAGCCAGATTGCGGAAATCGGTGCGGCTGCACGACGCGGCCGCCGACACGACGACGCGCGTGCGCGAGCTGCTCGATCTCGTGCGGCTGCCGGCGAATGCGATCGGCGCCTACCCGCACGAACTGTCGGGCGGCATGCGCCAGCGCGTGATGCTGGCGATCGCGCTCGGCTGCCGACCCGACCTGCTGATTGCGGACGAGCCGACGACCGCGCTCGACGTCACGACGCAGGCCGAGATCCTCGATCTGCTGCAGGATGTCCGCCGGCAACTCGGCATGGCGCTGCTGTTGATCACGCATGACCTCGGCACCGTCGCGAAGCTGTGCGACCGCGTCTTCGTCATGTACGGCGGCCACACCGTCGAGGCGGGTCGGCGCGCCGACGTGTTCGACCGGCCGCTGCATCCGTACACCCAGGGGCTGCTGTGGTCGGCGAAGGCACTGCGCGACCACAGCGGGCGCTTCGTCACGCTCGCCGGCGACGTGCCGAAGACGACCGAGGCGCCGCCGGGGTGCCCGTTCGCGCCGCGCTGCGCCTACGCGATGGAGCGCTGCAACGTCGAAATGCCGGCGCAGGCAACATCGCCGGACGACCCCGCGCATGTTGCCCGCTGCTGGCTGCTGCACGCGGTGGCCGCATGATTGAACCACATGCGCCCTTGCTCGAACTGCGCGGGGTCAGCAAGACGTTTCGCCGGCGTGACGGCGGCGCCGTCGCTGCGGTCCGCGCAGTCAGTCTCACGGTCGGCCGCGGCGAAACGGTTGCCCTGGTCGGCGAGAGCGGCTCCGGCAAATCGTCGCTCGCCCGCATTGCGCTCTGCCTGACCCGTCCGGACGAAGGTGAAGTCCTGCTCGACGGTGAGCGGCTCGACCACCTGCCGCTGCGCAAGCTGCGCGACCGGCGGATCAGGATGCAGCCGGTGTTTCAGGACTCGACCGCGGCATTCAATCCGCGAAGGCCGGTGGCCCAGATTCTCATGCAGGCCAATCGGCGCCGCTTCCCCTCCGCCGCCGCGCTCGAGGAACGCATCGCGGAGTTGCTGTCGATCGTCGGGCTCAGGCCGGCGCGCGATTATTTCGGCCGATATCCGCACGAGCTGAGCGGCGGCCAGCGGCAGCGGCTCGGGATCGCCCGCGCACTGGCGGCCGACCCGGCGCTGATCATTGCCGACGAGCCGCTGTCGGGCGCCGACGTGTCGATCCGTGGCCAGGTCCTGAACCTGCTGCTCGACCTGCAGGCGCAGCACGGAATGTCCTATCTCTTCATCACCCATGACATCTCGATCGCGCGCGCCTTCGCCCATCGCGTGGCAGTGATGTACCGCGGCAGCCTGATCGAGCAGGGGCCTGCCATGCGCGTCCTGACGCACCCGACGCATGACTACACGCGCCGGCTGGTGAACGCGGCAACGCCGATCGCCGGCGATGACGGCGGCTTGCTGGAAGCCGCGGCGCCGACGCCGGGCGCATACCCTTGAGCCATGACACACGAGCACACGAAGGAACCAACCATGCCGTCGGAATTGAGCGTAGCCGAGGCGCCCTGCGCGTGGCGCGGGCCCGAGATCGACTATCGCGCCGAGGGACTGCACATTTTGTCCAACGTCGATCTCGCGGAGATCGAACGGGCACTGGCGCATCTGAAGTCGCTTGGTCCGGTCGATTTCGGCGAGATCGGGCCTACGGAGTTTCCGCTCGAACGGGTCGGAGCATTCATGCGCGGCCTGCGCGAAACCCTGCGATACGGCCGCGGCTTTGCGCTGGTGCGGGGGCTGCCGCGCGAGCGCTACAGCGCGGACGACATGGCGCGGATCTATTTTGGGCTCGGCTGCTATCTGGGCGAGCCGATCCACCAGTCGTATCAGGGTGAACTGCTCGGCCACGTCATCGACGTCAGCGACATCGAGAAAACCCCGCGAGCCTACCATCACGGTGGCCAGATCGAAATGCACACCAACTCGTGCGACGTGATCGGACTGATGTGTCTTCGCTCGTCGCGTGAGGGCGGGGCAAGCCGGATCAGCAGCTCGATCGCGGTGCATAACGAAATCGTCCGCACGCGCCCCGATCTTGCCGAAGCGCTGTATCGCGGCTTCTTCTACCGGCGGATGGACCTCGACGGGAAGTTCGGGACCGGCATGGTCACCAGCCCGCACCGGATCGCGGCCTACGCCCGCAGCGGCGACGAGGTCTCATGCTACTTCCTGGCAGGCTACGCGCGCCGTGCCGCCGCCCGCGGTGATGCGCAGCTATCGCCGCTCGAGCGGGAGGCGCTGGCCGAGGTCGAGCGGCTGGCGGGGTCCGCGGCGTTCTACCTCGACATGCAGTTCGCCGATGGCGACATCCAGTTCCTCAACAACCGGGTGACGTTCCACGGGCGGACCGACTATGTCGACCCGCCGTTGTTCGAGGACCGGCGGCATTTGTTGCGGCTGTGGCTCAAGGTCCCGACATGGCCGCCGCTGCCGCCGTCGCAGGTGTTTCACACCGACGAGGACCGGCGGCTGTGGAGCCGGCAGCGTCCTCGATTGATGGAGTTGCCCTCCACCTACAAGCAGCGCCTGATCGATCAGTATCAGGGGCTCGGCCTCGCGCACTCGGGCTGAGCAACGCGCCGCCGCCGCCGCTCCGGTGCCTGCCATCAGTGTGCCGGAGCGGCCGCGATGCCGCGGAACCAACCCGACGTCACGAGACACCGCCGACGCGGCGGTTGCGCCGGCGCGGTTGTCCATTCCAGTGTGGGCAGAAATTCGCTGGAGGGAGCTTCATGGAGCTGGCAACGACGACCATTGCGGCTGCCGACGCGCCGCCGATCCGGCTGACCAACCTGATATGGTGTGCGCTGGCGCTCGCCGTATTGGCGGTCGTCGTTTGGCTCGACAACCGCTGGGCGCTGAACTTCGTCCATGTCATGAGCGGCGTGCTGTGGACCGGGATCGACCTGTTCATGGGCTTCGTGGTCGGGCCGGTGATGCGCAGCCTGCCGCCGCCGGCGCGCCGCGCGATGATCCTGCGGCTGATGCCCAAGACGCTGTTCCTGCTGCCGACGCTGTCGATCCTGACGACGACGGCGGGTTGGTACCATGCCGGCCAACTCGGGTTCCTCGACCTGCCGTACCCGCAGTATGGCTGGGTGCTGGCCGCGCTGCTGATCGTGACGGTGCTGACGGTTCAGGGGTTCGCGGTGCTGCTGCCGGCAAACCTGCTGGTGTATTTCGAGATGCGGAAGGCGCAGCCCGACGTGGCGCGGATCGGCCGGCTGATGCGGCGCTATGTCTATGCAGTGGCATTCCAGGGAACGATGCAAGTGGCGATCATCGTCGTGATGGCACGGTTCGTCACCGGGTTTTGAGGGCGTTCGCGGCGAGATTGCGGACGGGCGCCCCGCCGGCAAACGGCGTGGTCGCCCGGTGGTAAGCCCGGAGCATGTCGAGGGAGGCCTGTTCGACCTCCCAAAGCGAAGATGCCCCGGGCTACCGTATTGTAAAGCCGGCGCGTCGGCCCTCAAATCGACGTGGCTGGACGACAGTTTGTTCGGTCAGTTCTTGCCGCAGGTATCCGCCTGGGCCTGCGTGCAGAGAACGAACCCGGTATCGATATATGGCGGGATCGTCTTGCCTTCGGTCAGATCCTGCAACGCCACGATCGACTTGTAGCCCATCTGGTACGGGTTCTGGCCGACCTGATAGTGGCTGAGCCCGTCCCTGAGCAGCGGGATCTGCGGGGCGAAGGCGTCGCCGAACGAGATCACCAAACTCTTCGAAATCGACGCGAGCCTTCACGCGCATCACTGCGGCACGATACGCTGCCGGCGCGTATTGCGCCCAGCCGCCGACTGCGACGAACGCATCGAGCGTGGGATTGCCGACGAGCACGTCGTTGAGCTGCTGCGCCGACAGCGCAATGTTGTCGTTGTTGTAGATCGGGCAGCCGTTCACTTCGGTCCAGTTGTTTTGCCCGGTCAGCCGCGCGATCGGCTTGTCCCTCGTGGTCCCGCCCAGCGTATCCCGCACCGCCTGGACGCGAAGGTCGAGGTTGAGCGACCCCGCCGTGCCCGTCTGGATGCAGACAGTGCCGCCGGCCTTCTTGTATTCAAGGACCTTCTTCGCCAGCTCGATGCCGAACTGGTAGTTGTCGGTGCCGATGAAGGCGCTGCGCAGCTTGGCGTCCTCCGGCAGCAGGTCGCCGTCGAACGTCACGATCGGGATGCCTTGCGCCTTCGCCTTTTGCAGGATCCTGGCAACCGATTTCGGGTTGACGGCGGAAACGGCGATGCCGTCCACACCCTTCGTCAGCACGTCGTTGATGACCTGGATCTGCTTGGCCTCATCCACCTCCGGCGGCCCGATGTAGTAGCACTCGACGCCGAGATCCTTGGCCGCCTTCTCGCAGCCTTCCTTGACCGGCGCGCTGAATACGTCGTTGACCGTCTTCATGATCACCGCAAACGTCTTGGCCGAAGCCGGCGCCGGCATTGCGGCGAGGCTGCCGATCACCAGCAGTCCGACGGCGGCGATGCGGGCCGCCGACGCTCTTAGTGTGTGTCGCATTGGTGTCTCCTCATGGAAGCTCGTTTTTGTCGAACCTTGATCGTCATCACGCGGCGGCTTTGGGTGGGTCACCTCCTTTCGTGGCTGCGGGACAGCGCTTCGCGCCTATGCGCGGGCCGACCGGAAGCGCTCGAGCAAAACCGCAAACAGGATGAAGGCGCCGACGAAGGTGCCCTGCCAGAACGGGTTGACGCCGGCCAGCAGCAGCGAGTTGCGGATCACCTCGATCAGGACGGAGCCTATCACCGCGCCGGCCGCCGATCCAAATCCGCCGAGCAGGTTTGCGCCGCCGATGACGGTTGCAGCGATCACCTGCAACTCCTGGCCCTGGCCGAGCGCGTTGGTGGCCGCGCCCAGCCAACCGACCAGGAAAACCGCCGTTATCCCGGTCATCCCGCCCATCACGGCGTAGACGGAGACCTTGATCAGATCGACCGGAATGCCGGTCAGGCGTGCGGCCTGCTCGTTGCCGCCGATGGCGCGGACATAGCGCCCCCAGCGCGTCATCGAGAGCATGAATTGCATGATCGCGGCCGCGACCAGCACCGCCCACGCCACGTTCGGCAGGCCCATTGTCTTGCCGCTGCCGACGGCGAGCAGCAGATCCTGGGCGCGGCCGAAATCGTAGACGACCTGATTGTTGGTGACGACCAGCGTCTGCGATCGGATCAGGCTCATCATGCCAAGCGTGACGATGAACGGCGCCAGCTTCAGGTACGCGATCAGCATGCCGTTGACGATGCCAACAAACGCGCCAACCGCGACCACGCCCAGGACACCGAGGCCGAACGGCCAGCCGGCGCTGTAGAACAGCCCCAGCACCACGCCCGTCAGCCCAAGGGTCGATCCGACCGAGATATCGATGCCCCCGGTCATGATCACCGGCGTCATGCCGATCGCCATCAGCGCGACGAAACAGAAATTCTGCAGGATGTTGGAGAGGTTATTCATCGAGAGGAACTTCGGCGCGATCGTGCCGACCACCGCCGAGATCAGCAGCACGGCAAGGATGATCCAGAATTCCTGGCTGCGCAGCAGGCCGGCCAGCCAGGATCGCTCGCGCAGTGAGAACACGCCCTCCAGATCGGCGGCATTCGCGGGCGGGCTCTGTTGGGATGACATTGGTTCCTCCTGGCCTGCGGCGGCCTTCAGGCGGCCGCCTTGGCACCGGTGATGAGGGCGGTCACTTCCTCGGGCGAGGTGTCGACGGTACGCTTGTCGGCGACCACCCTGCCGCGGCGCATCACGATGATCCGGTCGCACACCGCGAACACGTCGGGCATGCGGTGCGAGATCAGCACAACGGCGACCCCGCTGTCGCGCAGGCGACGAATGAGCGCGAGCACCTCGGCGACCTGGCGCACCGATATCGCCGCGGTCGGCTCGTCCATCAGCACGATCTTGGCGGAGGCGAGGCGCGTGCGGGCGATCGCCACCGCCTGGCGTTGGCCGCCCGACATGCGCAGCACAAGATCGCGTGGGCGGGTCTCGGACTTCAGTTCACGGAACAGCTCCGATGCGCGTGCGCGCATGCCGCGATGGTCGAGAACGCGGAACGGGCCGAACTGCTTCATCTTCTCGCGGCCGAGAAACACGTTGGCCGCCGCGGTCAGGTTGTTGCAGAGCGCGAGATCCTGATAGACGACTTCGATGCCTTTTTCCCGGGCCTCGACCGGCTTGTGGAAATGCACCTGCTGCCCGTCGAGCAGAACTTCGCCTGACGTCGGCTGAAAGTTGCCGGCGATGATCTTGACGAGCGTCGATTTTCCCGCGCCGTTGTCGCCCATCAGCCCGACGATTTCGCCGGCCGCCAGTGTCAGCGACACGCCGTCCACGGCCTGGATGGCGCCGAAGTAGCGGGTGACGTTGCGAAGTTCCAGCACGGCTACGGCGCTCCCCCGGTCGAGGTCGTTTGGTCGCTGTGCCCGGGGCGTCCGGCCGACCCCGCGGGCGGTTCGATGCGCGAGGCGTCAAAGTGCTGCTGCCGTCGCCAAAAATGCTCGCGGGCCGCGTGCGGCGCGCCGTGCAGCGCGCTTCTCCAGCCAAGTTCCGCCCAGCGCAGATCCATGCGGCGCCCGGTCTCGGCAAACGGAGCGTTGGCCTCGACGAGCGCCGCGAGACGCAGCTTGGGGAAGCCCTGCATGGCGCAGACGCCGCCGCCGAGCACGATCGCGTCGGGCGAGAACAGCGCGACGGCCGTGCCGATGGCGAACGCCTGATCGCGGACGAAGCCGGCAAGCTCGCGCGCCAGGTCGCCGTTCTCGTCGGCGGCCGGAAACACGACCGCAATCGGCACGCCGTGGCGTTGCGCGATGCTCTCCAGCGCCCGTCCGGAGACGTACGTCTCCAGGCAATCCGTGCGCAGGCCTGCAAGCGTGCGACCCTCGCCCTTGAACGGCATGTGGCCGAGCTCCAGCGCCCATCCCGCGCCGCGAAACGGGTGGCCGTCCTCGATATAGGCCGCGCCGACGCCGGTGCCGAAGAACACGCCGAGCACTTTGCGCGCGCCCTGCCCCGCGCCGGCAAGCGTCTCGCCGAGCAGCGCCAGCACGGAATCCCGCTCCAGCACGACGGGGATCCCGATTTGCGCGCGCAGCTCGCTCGCCAGCCGGCGGCCGTTGAGCTCCAGGATGTTGCCCGCGAACAGCACGCGATCCTCGTCGGTGTCGAGAAAGCCGGGCACGGTCGATACGACGAGGTCCGGGCGCAGCGCCGTCTCCTCGATCACGGTGTCGATCATTGCCGCCAGCCGCGCGATCGGATCGTGGGTGCGCAGGTCGGCCGCGGGAAACAACCGCACATAATCGTGCGGCCGGTCCTTCACGTTGAAGCCGAACTTCACGCTGGTGCCGCCGACATCGACGACCAGGATGGTGGCGCCGGCGCGGGCGGGATCCCGTGTCGTCACGGCGCCGCCGCCCGTGCGGCCAGGAACTCCGCGAGCGCCGCCCTGAACTCGGCGACGTAGGCCGCCCGATCGACCGTCTTCGAGGTGATGATCCGCAGCGTCGCGTGTGGCAGCAGCGACCGCAGGCGCTCGGCGTAGGCGAGCGGATGCACATAGTCCTGCGCGTTCGCCACGATCAGCGTCGGCGCCGCGATGCGGCCGAGCCTCGCCGCGTCGATGCCCGGAGAGTCGTTCGGGATGCGCGACAGCAGCGCGATCGTGCTCGCCGGATTGGGCCTGCGGAAGAACCAGCGCAGCGACGCGGCGTTGTCCGGCGAGACCGCTTCGACAGACGCGAGGCTCGCCGACGCTTCGAACCTGCGCGCCCCTTCGTCGGCGCCGTAGTCAGCCAGCAGGTGTGCCACTTCGGCGTACGCGGCCTGTGTCGCGACCGACGGGCCGTCCACACAGGCCGGGCGCGCCAGGATCAGCCCGCACACCCGGTCGGGATGCAGCGCCGCCAGCCGCAGGCCGATCGCGGCACCCAGCGAAATGCCGCCGACCACGGCGCGGTCGATCCGCAAATGGTCGAGCAGGCCGCGCGCGTCTTCGGCAAAGCGCGCAATTGATAAATAACCCGCATCGCCGAGGTCGGAGCCGCCATGGCCGCGGCATTCGAGAGTGACGCGGCGCAGCGCGGCGGTGGCCGGAAACACCTCTGCCGGTTGCTCGCTTGTCGCGCCGAGGCCGTGCTGCCACAGCACCGGCAAGCCGTCACCGACCGTCTCGTAGGCGAGCGCACAGCCGTCGTCGGTGACGAAGCGACCCTCGCTCATGGCGCCGCGGCGAGGCCGGTGAGAACGCGGGCGACCGCCTTCGCCTTGTCGGCGGCAAAACCGTGGCCGATCAGCGCGCCGTCGAAACCGGCCGAGCGCAGCGCCGCGACGAACGCCGGCAGATCGACCGCCCCTTCGCCGGCCGCGACCACATGGCCGGCCGCGTCGATGTCCTTGGCATGGGCGAGCAGCAGCGCGCCCCCGAGCAGTCCGACCGCGTGCTGCATGATCGCGTGCTGGCGCGGCAGGCTCTCAGGGGAGAGCAGGTTCGCGGCGTCGAGGATGATGCCGAGGCGCGGCGAGCCGACCTCGTCGAGCAGCCGGCGCGCGGCGGTCGCGTCGCGCACCACGTTGCCCGGCTCCGGCTCGATCGCGAGCTTGACGTCGGCGCGCTCCGCCAGCGCCAGCGCGTGGTCGAGTTCGACCCGCAGATCCCGCCACGCCTCGGCGGTGGTATTGTCGGGATGGCGCTGCCACATGTCGGCGGGGTCGCGCGAGCCGGTGCAGAGCGTGACGATCGGCGCACCCATCCGGCGCGCCGCCTCGACGACGTTGGCAAAGCCCCGGCGAGACGCCGTGCGCGCGGCCGGATCGGGGTGCGCCATGTTGTAGGTGCCGGAGAGGGCGGCGATCGTCTGGCCGGCCGCACCGGCAAGCCTGCCGACCTCCTCGGCGAGACCGTCCGGCAGCGTCTCCGGCAGGCTGGCAATCCCCGCACAGGACAGGTTGAACTGCACCCCCGCATACCCGTCCGCGGCGGCGGCGGCGAGCACGGCGGCCGCACCGCTCGCCGGATAGGTGCGGCTGAAGATGGCAGCGTACATCAGACTTCTCCCGAGACATCGGCGAGCGCGACCGGCTTGCCGCTGCGTGCGGATTGCGCGACCGCGATCATCGCGCGGACCGAGGCGACGCCGTCCTCGATCGAAGCGCCGCGCATCGGCGCGCCATCGAGAACGACGTCGGCGAAACCTTCCAGCTGCCGCCGATAGAAATGGCCGTCGGCCCCGAGCACCCGCCGGTACGCCGCCTCGCTCTCGCGGAAGATGTCGACTTCGCTCGACTTGTAGTACCAGGGATTGAAGATCTTGCCGATCGCGCTGCCGTGCTCGCCGTAGACCTGAAAGCCTTCGTGCCAGTCCATCCGCACCGCAATGGTCAGATCGAGATGGCCAAGCGCCCCGCTTGCGTATTCCGTATCGACGAACCAGCAGTAGGCGCCGAACCGCTCCAGCAGCCGGGTCTGCACCGCCTTGATCGGACCGCCCAGATAGCGCGCGAGATCGACCAGGTGGCTGCCGTGCGCGAGCATGAAATAGCGCCGCTTGTCGGCCTTGGGGTCGCCCCCCGGCTTGAGGGCGCGGGTGCCGATTTGCGGCATCGGCTGCACCGCGTCGGTGATGGTGTAGCGGTGCGTGGAATCGCAGTACCACGCCTTGATCGCCAGAAGCTGGCCGATGTCGTCGCGGATGAAGGCGTGGGCTGCCTCGATCCCCGGGTCGAACCGCAGCATGTGGCCGACCTGAAGCACGAGCCCGGACTGCCGCACCCGTCGCGCGAGCGCCTCGACCTCCTCGATGCCAAGGCCGATCGGCTTCTCGCACAGCACGTGCTTGCCGGCGTCGAGGGCCTTGAGCGCGGCCGGCACGTGGAACGCGTCGGAGGTCGCGATGACCACGGCCTCGAGGTCGGGGTCGGCGAGCATGGCGTCGTAGTCGAAATAGGTCCGTGCGGCGTCGTAGAACCCGCCGAACCGCCGCGCCAACCCTTCGTCGGCGTCGCAGACGGCGTGCAGCACGACGTTGCGCCCCTTCTGGGCGGACTCGAGATGGGCAAACTGCGCGATCGGCCCGCAGCCCAGAATGCCGACGCGCAGACACCGCGCTTGCTTGACCACCGGCATGTTCGCTGATGCCCCTCCCGGCTTAGGCTGTTTGTATTTGTCTACGACGAACACTAAAGCGCCGCAAGCGGAAAAGTGCGAGCTGGCGGGCATACCCCGGGCGAGCCCAGGGGAATCGCATATGGACCAAGCTCCTCCTTGCACTGCTCGTCTTGGCCGGGCTTGACCCGGCCATCCACGCTGTGGAACCGCCGCAGAGCCCGGCGGAAGCGCGGGATTCCTTGAATGGCCGCACCTTTCGGCACCACCCCGTGGATGGCCGGGTCGAGCCCGGCCATGACGGCATCGCAATGGTGTCGCCAAATGCGATCACCCTCCGGGCGCCCGCGGCTAACTTGCCGCGGCGGCCAGCGGCGTGGGCAGTTCGAGGTCAGGCATGGCGAAGATCGACTCCAGCACGATCGCCGCCGCGCCGATTGCCGCGCCGTCCGCACCGAATTGCGTGACCGTGATCGGGGGAGGCGCGAAGCCGTGGATCAGCCGTTGGCGAAGCAGCCCGACCACCGTGTCGGCGACGTGCGGAAACAGGCTTGCCAGCGGTCCGCCGAGAATGATGCGGCTGGGATCGAATGCGTGGATCGTATTGGCGAGGCCGATCGCCAGCGTGTCGGCCCATTCGGCAAGAGTGCGCTCGATCTCGGGGTCCCCGAGGTCGCCAAGCATCGCCGCGACGCCTTTGTCGACGGGTTGGTCCACGCCGAAGTGCCGGACGAACGCCGGCGCGCCGGCGAGAACCTCGAACGCCTCCACGCGCCCGTTGGCGGCGACCACGGTGTGACCGAGTTCGCCGGCATAGCCATGGGCGCCTTCCATCACCTTGCCGTCGATGACCAGCGCGCTGCCGACGCCCTCGGCGAGCAGGATCAGCAGCAGTGTCTCGGGTTCGACGTGGCTCGACACCGCGCGCTCCGCCGCGGCGAACGCGACGGCGTCATTGCGGACGCCGACGGTCCAGTCCGGCGAGAGCCTGGCCGCGAGCTTTTCGCGGAGCGGGTAGTCGTGCCACTCGAGGAACGGCGCGTTGACGACCCGGCCGATCCGGTCGACCAGGCCGGGCACGGCGATGCAGGCCCCCTGCACCTTGGCATCCGGGACCTTGGCGCGCGCCATCAGCCGCCCCGGCAGATCGACGAGCTTTTCGAACACCGCATCGGGATTGCGGAAGTCCGTGCCGGTCGGCACCGCGATCCGATCGACCACACCCATTTGCAGGTCCAGCAACACGCAGGTCAGCGAGCGCGTTCCGACATCGAGGCCAAGCGCATAGGCGCCACGCCGATCGAGCGTGATCCTGACCCCCGGCCGACCGATGCGGCTTTCCGGATCGCCGTCGCCGATCTCGGTGACGAGGCCGGCGTCGAGCAGCACACGCATGGCGTTGCCGACGGTGGACCGCGTCAAGCCCAGTTCGCGGGCGATCTCGGCGCGCGAGACCGGCCGGCCCGTCCGCAGCTGGCGCAGGCAGCGCAGGGCATTGATGTGCCGAAGGATGCTGGTGGTGTTCAAGCTGGTTGCTCCGATCGCGCCCGTGCCGACGGCTGCAAACTCTTCGACACCGCCAAAAACCAGCCATCAGCCCGCGCCGCAAGAGCGACCCCTCGCGGATGGATCGGCCGGCCCTCGGTCGCCCGGGCTCAGGCGGCCTTGGCCTGCCTTGCGATCCGGTCGAGCGCCTCGACCACGTCGCGCGCCCATTTGAGCCGCTCGGCGACCGTCATGTCGCGCACGATGGCGAGCTTGTGGTCCGGCCGCAGCCGCACCACGCCGCCCTTGCTGGCGAGCCACGCCACCAGCCCGGACGGGTTGCGGAACGCATTGCCGCGGAAACTCAGCACCATGCCCTTCGGGCCGCTGTCCAGCTTTTCGACGCCGGCCTCGCGGCACAGCCGCTTCAGGCCGACCACCTGCAGCAGGTTTTCCACTTCCTCCGGCAGCGGGCCGAACCGATCGACCAGTTCGGCCGCCATCGCCTCGCTCTCGGCGTCCGACCCGAGCGCGCCGATCCGGCGATACAGGCCCAATCGCACCGGCAGGTCGGGCACGTAGGTCTCCGGGATCAGCACCGGCAGGCCGAGGCCGATGTTCGGCGTCCAGTCCCGCGCCTCCGCCGCTCTTTTTCCTTTTTCCGCGCGCAAGTCGGCGACCGCATCCTCCAGCATCTGCTGATACAGCTCGATGCCGACTTCGCGGATGTGCCCCGACTGCTCGTCGCCCAGAAGATTGCCGGCGCCGCGGATGTCGAGGTCGTGCGAGGCGAGCGTGAAGCCGGCGCCGAGCGCATCGAGCGTCTGCATGACCGCGAGCCGCTTCTCCGCCGCGACCGAGAGCCGCTGGTTCGGCGGCCACGTCAGGTAGGCGTAGCCGCGCTGCTTGCCGCGACCGACGCGCCCGCGAAGCTGGTAGAGCTGGCCGAGGCCAAACAGATCGGCGCGGTGGATCACCAGCGTGTTCACCGCCGGCATGTCGAGGCCGCTTTCGACGATGTTGGTGGAAAGCAAAATATCGTATTTGCCGTCGCCGAACTCGGTCATCACGCGCTCCAGCTCGGTCGGCGCGAGCCGGCCGTGCGCCTGCGCCATCCGCGCCTCCGGCACGATTTCGTGGAGCCGCGCGGACATGCGGTCGAGATCCTCGATCCGCGGCACCACACAGAAAACCTGGCCGCCGCGGAACCGCTCGCGCTGGATCGCCTCGCGCACCACCAGCCCGTCGAACGGCATGATGAAGGTGCGCACCGCGAGCCGGTCGACCGGCGGCGTCGCGATCACGCTCATCTCGCGCACGCCGGTCAGCGCCAGTTGCAGCGTGCGCGGGATCGGTGTCGCGGTCAGCGTCAGCACGTGCACGTCGGCCTTCAGCGCCTTGAGTTTTTCCTTGTGCGCGACGCCGAAGTGCTGCTCCTCGTCGACGACCACGAGCCCGAGGTTGTTGAACGTTACCGACTTTGCCAGCAGCGCGTGGGTGCCGACGACGAGGTTGATGTCGCCGGTCGCGAGGCCCTGGCGCACCGCCGCGGCGTCCTTGGCCGTGACCATGCGGGACAATTGCCCGACCTTGAGCGGCAGCCCGGCAAAGCGTTCGGAAAACACCCGGAAATGTTGGCGCGAGAGCAGGGTGGTCGGCACCACGATCGCGACCTGGGTGCCGGCCATCGCGGCGACGAACGCCGCGCGCAGCGCCACCTCGGTCTTGCCGAAGCCGACGTCGCCGCAGATCAGCCGGTCCATCGGCCGGCCGCTCGCCATGTCCTCCAGGACGTCGGCGATGGCGCGCGACTGGTCCTCGGTCTCGGCGAACGGGAAGCGGGCGCAGAACTCGTCCCAGGTGCCTTCGGTCGGCGCCATGATCTCGGCTTCGCGCAGCCGGCGCGCGGCGGCGGTGCGGATCAGCTCGCCGGCGATGTCGCGGATACGCTGCTTGGCCTTCGCCTTGCGGGTCTGCCAGCCGATGCCGCCGAGCTTGTCGAGCGCCGCGCCGGCGCCCTCGCTGCCGAAGCGCGACAGCATCTCGATGTTTTCGACAGGCAAGAAGAGCTTGTCGTTGCCGTCGTAGAGGATGCGCAGGCAGTCGTGCGGCGCGTCGCTGACGGTCAGCGTTACCAGCCCGTCGTAGCGGCCGATGCCGTGGTCCTGGTGCACGACAAGGTCGCCCTCGGCGATCTCGGTGGCCTCGGCGATGAACTGGTCGGCGCGGCGGCGGCGGCGCGGCGGGCGGCTGATGCGCTCGCCGAGCAGGTCCTGCTCGGCGACGATCGCGATCTTGCCGAGTTGCGGGTCGTCGGCGAGGAAGCCGCGCGGCAGCCCGAGCGTGATCAGGCCGAGGCTAGCCGGAGCGAGCCGTCGCAGCGTCGCGAAATCGTCGGCCGGCATGGCGCCGAGGCCATGCTCGCGCAAGAGGTTGCCGAGCCGGTCGCGCGAGCCGCGGGTCCAGCCGGCGACCACGATCCTGCGGCCTTCCGCCTTCCAGCGGTCCGCCTGCGCCTTGAGTTGCTCGAACACGTTGCCGCCGGACTGGGCGAACACCGGCGCCGGGCGGCCGCCGCCGTCGATCCCGGCGCCGTCCTCGGGCACGGTGAACGGGCTGAACGCGAACAGCGGCGCCTGCGACAGCATCGCGTCCCAGCCGGCGTGATCGAGGTAGAGGCGGTCCGGCGGCAGCGGGCGGTACGGGGTTTCGCCGTCGCGCGGCGGGGTGCGGCGGGCGGCGTAGTGGTCGGCGATCATCTCCAGCCGGCTCGCCAGCACCTCGTCCGTCTGGTGGTCGAGGCTCACAGAAACGCCGGGGAGATAGTCGAGCAGCGTCTCCATGCTGGCGTGGAACAGCGGCACCCAGTGTTCCATGCCGGGATGGCGCCGGCCCTCGGAGATGGAGACGTAGATCGGATCGTTGGCCGCCGCCTGGCCGAACAGCTCGCGCCAGCCGGTGCGGAAGCGCGCGATGGCGTCGCGGTCGAGCGACACCTCGCTGACCGGCCGGATCGCCAGTTTTTCGACCTTTGCCGCACTGCGCTGGGTGGTCGGGTCGAAGCTGCGGATGCTCTCGATCGTGTCGCCGAAGAAATCGAGCGCGCACGGGGTCGGGCCGGCCGGCCGGAAACAGGTCGAGAATGCCGCCGCGCATCGCGTATTCGCCGGGCTCCATCACCGTGGACGCGCGGCCGTAGCCGTTCGCCTCCAGGAACCGGGCCAATTCCTCGGGCTGCACGGTCGCGTTGACGGCGAGCGTGCGGCTGACGCCGCGGAAGACGTGGCGCGGCGGCACGCGCTGCACGGCGGCGTTGACCGTGGTCAGCACGAGCCGCGGGCCGGACGCCGGCTCCAGCAGCCGGGCCAGCGTCGGCGACCCGCTCGGCGACGATGTCCGGGTTCGGCGACACGCGGTCGTAGGGCAGGCAGTCCCAGGCGCCGAAGCGCAGCACTTCGACGCCGGGCGCGAAGAACGCCAGCAGGTCGGCGAGCCGCGCCAGGCGCGCGTCGTCGCGGGCGATGTGCAGGACGGGGCCCTTGTGCTCCTGAGCGCGCCGCGCCAGCAGCACCGCGTCCCAGCCCTCGGGGGCGCCCCAGACTATCGCGGGCGTGGGCGGCTTCATGGCTGCCCCGCGGCGTCACGCAGGGCGCGCAGCATCGCGCAATCGGCCGCCGCGGGGATCGGCCGCCGTCCGGTCAGCCAGTCGGCGAGGTCGGGGTCGGGCAGTTCCAGCACGGCTTCCAGCGCGTCCAGCTCCGCGTCGCTCAGCGTGTCGATGCGGCTCTCGACATAACCGCCGACGAGCAGATCGGTTTCGCGGGTGCCGCGGTGGCTGGCGCGGTACAGCAGCCGGCGCCGGCGCGCGCTGCGCGGCGGTTGTTCGGGATCGGTCATGGCCCGTTGCCATATAGGCCGCTCCCTGGTCTGTGTCAGCCGTGGACCCGGACCTGCTCGCGCCTCTGTTCGCGCCGCTGACCGATCTGCGCGGCGTCGGCCCGACGCTGCGCGGGCCTGATGGCGCGCGCCTGCGGCGGCGGCCGGGTGATCGACCTGCTGTTCCACATCCCCGAGTTGTTCGTCGACCGGCGGGAGCGGCTGGCGCTGCGCGCGCTGGTGCCGGGGCAGATGGCGACGGTGCAGGTGGAGGTGGTGCGGATCGAGCCGCCGGCGACGGCGCGGCAGCCGACCAAGGCGATCGTCACCGACGGCACCGCGTTTTCCGAGCTTGTCTTCTTTCGCGGTTTTCCCGCCACCAAGCTGACGCCCGGCGCGAAGGTGATGGTGTCGGGAAAGGTCGATGACCGGAAGAACATGGTGCATCCGGACCATATTGTTTCGATGGACCACGCCGACCGGCTGCCGCTGGTCGAGCCCGTTTGGGGCCTGACCGCCGGGCTGTTTCCGTGGCACCTGCGGCGCCCGGTCGCCGAGTCGCTGCGCCGCATTCCGCCGTTGCCGGAGTGGCATGACGCTGCGCTGCTCGCCCGCGAGCAATGGCCGACGTTTGCCGAAGCACTGCAGGCGTTGCATGCCCCCCCTGCCCCGCCACCAGAAAAAATGCGGCGGCGGCTGGCGTACGACGAGCTGCTGGCCGGACAGGTGGCGCTCGCGCTGGTGCGCCGCCGGGTGCGCGAGCGGCCCGGCCGGGCGCTGACCGGCGACGGCGCGTTGCGACGGCGTGCGCTCGCGGCGTTCGGCCACCGGCTCACCGGGCCACAGGAAGAAGTGCTGCACGAGATCGACGCCGACCTTGCGGCCCCAAGAAGAATGCTGCGGCTGCTGCAGGGCGACGTCGGATCGGGCAAGACGCTGGTGGCGGTGCTGGCGATGCTGCGCGCGGTCGAGGCCGGCGCGCAGGCCGCGCTGCTGGCGCCGACCGAGGTGCTGGCGCAGCAGCACCTGCGCACGCTGGAGCGCATCGTGCCGGTGCCGGCGGCGCTGCTGACCGGCTCGGTCAAGGGCGCGGCGCGCGCGAAGATCCTGGCCGGACTGGCGGACGGCTCGATCCCGCTGGTGGTCGGCACCCACGCGCTGTTCCAGGAACGCGTCGAATACCACGACCTCGCGCTGGCGGTGATCGACGAGCAGCACCGGTTCGGCGTGGAGGAGCGGCTGCTGATGGGCCGCAAGGGCGCGACCGCGGACGTGCTGGTGATGACCGCGACGCCGATCCCGCGCACGCTGCTGCTGACGCAGTGGGGCGAGATGCAGGTGAGCCGGCTCGACGGCAAGCCCGCCGGCCGCCAGCCGGTGCGCACGACGCTGCACTCGCTGGCGACGCTGCCCGACGTGACCGACGGCATTTTTCGCGCGCTGGAGGGCGGCGCGCGCGTCTACTGGGTTTGTCCCCTGGTCGCCGAATCCGAGGTTTTCGATGTTGCCGCCGCGGAAGCCCGGTTCGCCGAGTTGCGCGACCGGTTCGGCGCCGCTGTCGGGCTGGCGCACGGACGGCAGGAGTCGCCGGTGCGCGAGGCGGCGCTGGAAAAATTCGCCGCCGGAGAAACCCGGCTGCTGGTCGCGACCACGGTGATCGAGGTCGGCGTCGACGTGCCGGAGGCGACGGTGATGGTGGTCGAGCATGCCGAACGTTTTGGCCTGGCGCAGTTGCACCAGTTGCGCGGCCGGGTCGGGCGCGGGCGCGACGCCAGTTTCTGTCTGCTGCTGCACGAGGACGGGCTCAACGAAACCGCAAAGCGTCGCCTGCTGCTGCTGCGCGACACCGAGGACGGGTTTCGCATCGCCGACGAGGATTTCCGCCTGCGCGGCGGCGGCGACCTGCTGGGCACGCGCCAATCCGGCGCGCCCGGCTGGCGCCTCGCCGATCCTGTGGAGGACGAGGGCCTGCTGCACATGGCCGGCCGCGACGCCGAACTACTGTTGCAGAAGGACCCGAAGCTCGTAAGCGAGCGCGGCCGCGCGGTGCGCGTGCTGCTGCATTTGTTCGAGCGCACCGCGGCGATGCGCACGCTGCGTTCTGGTTAGCGGCTGGTCCTCGGCGTATGGTCGCGGTTGACGTGGCACGCCAATGGACTGCGAGTGGGACGAGGCGAAGAGCGAGCGGAACCGGATCGTGCGGGGCTTGCCGTTCGATTTGGCGATACGTCTGTTCGACGACTTCGTGTCCGAAGAACCAGACACTCGCCGCGATTACGGAGAGACGCGAATACGTGCCGTGGGCGTGGTGGGTGAACTGACCCTATATTGTGTCTACACCATTCGCGGTGACAAGCGACGCATCTTCAGCTTGCGGGTGGCAAACAGGAGAGAACGACGTGGCTATCGTTCGGCGAAACCGGGCTGATATCGATGACGCAGAACTCGAAAGAATGTTGGCCGAGTACCGTGCCCGTCCGCAGCCGACCGAGGAACAGATCGAAGCCTGGGCGGAGGAGGACGGCGGCGCGCTGACCGACGAGGAACTGGCGCGCATGCGCCCGGTCTACCCGCCGCCCAAGCCCGACGAAATCCGCGCGCTGCGGGAGCGGCTGTCGCTCACCCAGAGGGAATTCGCCGACCGCTTCGGCTTTGCCGTCGATGAAATCGCCCAGTACCGAGCAGGGCCACGGCATTATCCCGATCCCCGCCGCCACGCTGCTGTGGGTGATCGCCGCCGAGCCGGAGGCAGTGGTGCGGGCGCTGGAGCGGCGCAACGCCCGGTTCCGGGTTGGCCAGGAACAGGAAACGGCTGCCGAGTGATGAAGGCCGGCGCCGAGATGGGCGGCCCGCGACGAAAAGCTGGAATGAGAAGGAACCGAGCCGTGGAGCAACTGAGCCGTATCACCCAAGACCCGGCGGTCATGGGCGGCAAGCCGTGCATCCGAGGGATGCGGGTGACAGTCGGCATGATCGTCGGCCAGATCGGCGCCGGTCTCGGCATCGAACAGATACTCGCCGACTACCCCTATCTTGAGCCCGACGACGTCTTCCAGGCGCTCCGCTACGCCGCATGGCGCAGCGAGGAACGCGAAGTTGTCCTCGCGGGCGCATGAAGCTGCTGGTGGACATGAACCTGTCGCCTCGCTGGGTCGAAAGACTGGCCGAGGCAGGGTTTGAGGCTGAACATTGGTCTGCGATCGGTCCCGACACCGCGTCGGACGCGGCGATTCTGGCATATGCCGGCGCGCATCGGTGCGTGGTCCTGACACACGACTTGGATTTCGGGTCAATTCTTGCCGCGACAAACGATGCGGGCCCCAGCGTCGTGCAGCTTCGCGCCGACGACGTCAGTCCGGAGGCCATCGGGCTCAGCGTCGTCGCAGCGCTGCGGCAGATGGCCGTGGAGTTGCATGCCGGCGCGTTGGTGACGGTCGATCCCGGCCGCACGCGACTGCGTGTCCTGCCACTGCATCGACAGGCGTGACCGCACCGTCGCCACCTTGCACTTCGGTTAAACGACGTCCACGGAGCTCGCCCCGGGTTGATTTCCCTCGGAAATCCGCTATCCCGCAGCGCCGGAGCACGGCCAAACGGGAGGTGACTGGTGGCGGCCCTGATCGAGATCGAGGGACTGACCAAGCGGTTCGGCGCGTTCACGGCGGTGGACAACGTGAGCTTCACGGTCGCCCGCGGCGAGGTGCTGGGCTTCCTCGGCCCCAACGGCGCCGGCAAGTCGACCACCATGAAGATGCTGGCCGGCTTCATGACGCCGACCGCCGGCACCGCCCGCATCGACGGCCACGACGTGCAGGACGACCCGATCGCCGCGCGGAAAAAGCTCGGCTTCCTGCCCGAAGGCGCGCCGACCTACCCGGACATGACGGTGCTCGGCTTCCTGGAGTTCTGCGCCCGCATCCGCGGCTATGCCGGCGGCGAACTCGACGACCGCGTCGAGCATGCGCTCGGCCTCACCACGCTCGATGGCGTGCGCCTGCAAACCGTCGAGACGCTCTCGAAAGGCTTCAAGCGCCGCGTCGGTCTCGCGCAGGCGCTGCTGCACGATCCGCCGGTGCTGGTGCTCGACGAGCCGACCGACGGGCTCGACCCGAACCAGAAGCGCGAGGCGCGCGGCCTGATCCAGCGCATGGCGCCGCAGAAGGCCATCATCATCAGCACGCATCTGCTGGAGGAAGTCGACGCCGTGTGCACGCGCGCGATCATCATCGCCAATGGCCGCATCGTCGCCGACGCGACGCCCGCCGAACTGGAGCGGCGCCATCCCTCCGGCAAGCTCGACGACGTGTTCCGCGCGCTGACCCAGCCCGCCCCGGAGGCGCAGGCGGCATGAGCTTTTTCTCCTTCCGCAACGCCTGGACGGTCGCGCGGCGCGAGTTCGCCGGCTATTTCGCGACGCCCGTGGCGGTGGTGTTCATCGTCATCTTCCTCGTGCTGCAGGGCGTGCTGACCTTCAACCTCGGCAACTTCTTCGACCGCGACCAGGCCGACCTGTCGCCGTTCTTCCAGTTCCTGCCGTGGGTCTTCCTGCTGCTGGTGCCGGCGATCACGATGCGGCTGTGGGCCGAGGAACGCCGGCTCGGCACCATCGAGCTGCTGCTGACGCTGCCGCTGCGGCAGGCCGAAGCGGTGCTGGGGAAGTTCCTCGCGGCCTGGGGGTTCTGCGCGGTCGCGCTGGCGTTGACGTTTCCGTTCTGGATCACCGTCAACGTGCTGGGCAAGCCCGACAACGGCGTGATCGCCTGCGGCTACATCGGCGGGCTGCTGGTGGCCGGCGCCTTCCTCGCGGTCGGCTCGGCGCTGTCGGCGGCGACCAAGAACCAGGTGATCGCCTTCGTGCTGGCGCTCGCGGTCTGCTTCGTGTTCGCCGTCGCCTCGTATCCGCTCGTTACCGACTTCATCTCCCACTCCTCGCCGACGCTCGGCAACTTCGCGCGCCGCATCAGCGTGAACGAGCGGTTCATGAGCTTCACCCGCGGCCAGATCGAACTGCGCGACCTGATCTACTTCGCCTCGTTCATCGGGTTCTGGCTGTTCCTCAACACCGTGATCGTCGAACACCGCAAGGCGGACTGAGCCACGATGCGCAAAACCTGGTCCTCCGTCGTCGGCGTGATCGCCGTCGCCGCGATCCTGCTCGGCATCAACCTGCTGGCCGACACCTATCTCGCCAACGTCCGGCTCGATCTGACGCAGCAGCATCTCTACACGCTGTCGCCCGGCACCAAGCGCATCCTCGCCAACCTCAAGGAACCGATCACGCTGCGGCTGTTCTACTCGCGCGCGCTCGGCGCGCAGGTGCCGGTGTACGGCGCCTACGCCGACCGCGTGCGCGAGATGCTGCGCGACTATGCGTCGCTGTCGCATGGCAAGGTCAAACTTGAATTCTACGACCCCGAGCCGTTCAGCGGCGTCGAGGACCGGGCGATGGGCTATGGCCTGCAAGGCGTGCCGATGGACCGTACCGGGACGCAGGTTTATTTCGGCATCGCCGGCACCAACCTGCTCGACGACCAGCGCACCATGCCGTTCATGCAGCCCGACCGCGAACGCTTCCTCGAATACGATTTGACGCGGCTGGTCTACGAGCTTTCCAATCCCAAGCGCAGCATCGTCGGGGTGATGACGGCGCTGCCGATGGACGGCAACCCGCAGCTGATGATGATGCGCCGGCCCGGCGGCGAGCCCTGGGTCTCGATGCTGCAATTGAAGCAGAGCTTTACCGTCAAGACCGTGCCGGTCGACGCGCAGACGATCGACCCCGACATCCAGGTGCTGGTCGTGGTGCATCCGCAGCACTACTCGGAGAATGCGCTGTACGCGATCGACCAGTTCGTGATGCGCGGCGGCCGGCTGATGGTGCTGGTCGATCCGGACAGCGAGGCCGAGGCGGCGCAACCCGACCCGTCCGGCGCGCCGCGCATGGACATCGGCAGCGACCTCAAGAAGCTGTTCGACGCCTGGGGCGTCACCTACGATCCGAACTTCGTCGTCGGCGACCTCTCCGGCGCGTGGCGGGTGCGCACCAACGACCCCAACGACCGCGTGCAGGTGGTCGACTACCTGCCCTGGTTCAACATCACCGGCGCCGGCATCGCCGGCGACGATCCGGCGATGGCGGACCTGACGCAGATCACCGTCGCCTCCGCCGGCGCGCTCGGCAAGAAGGCCGGCGCATCGATCGAGTTCTCGCCGCTGCTGCGCAGCAGCGCGCAATCCGGGCTGATCCCGGTCGACCAGGTGCGCATCATGCCGAACCCGGCGAAGATTCTCGCCGATTTCAAGCCCGAGGGCGGCCCGCGCGTGATCGCGGCGCGCATCCGCGGCCTGCTGAAATCCGCGTTCACCGCGGCCCCGCCGCCGCCCGCCGGCAAGAAGGCGCCGGACAACATGCCGGCGTTCAAGGCAGAGACCAGCGGGCCGGCCAACCTCGTCGTGTTCGCCGACAGCGACTGGCTCGCCGACCGGTTCTGGGTGCGGCTGCAGGACTTCTTCGGCCAGCAGCAGGCGACCCCGTTCAGCGACAACGGCGCGCTGTTCTCCAACCTCGTCGGCACGCTCGCCGGCGGCGACGACCTGATCGGCCTGCGCGGCCGCGGCTCCAGCCAGCGGCCGTTCGAGATGGTCGACAACATGCAGCGCCGGGCCGAGGCGCAGTACCGCCGCACCGAACAGGACCTGCAGAAGCATCTCGAGGACACGCAGAAGAAGCTCGCCGACCTGCGCGCCGGCACCGCCGACACCGGCAAGGGCGCCGGCCGCGTGGTGCTGACCGCGGAACAGGAGAGCGCGATCGCCGACCTGCAGGCCGACGCGGTGGCCACGCGCACCAAGCTGCGCGGCGTGCAGCTGGAACTGCGGCGCGACATCGACCGGCTGGAGACCTGGCTGCGCATCCTCGACATCGTCGCCGTGCCGGCGATCCTGACTGTGCTCGCGATCGTGCTCGGCATCGCGCGCCGCCGCCGCCGCGCGCAGGCGCGGGCATAGCGAGGGAGGCCGCACCATGAAGACCCGCGCAAGCGTCATCCTCGCCGCCGTCGCCGTCGTCGTGCTGGCGCTCGGGCTCGTATTTCGGGCTCGGCAATGATGAGCAAGAGAGCCAAGTCCCGGCCGGTCAGCTGGCGTTTCCCGGCCTCGCGCCGAAACTCGCGGACGCCAAGGCGATCGAGATCGTCAAGGCCGGCAAGACGCTCAAACTGGCCCGCGCCGGCGACGCCTGGACGCTGCCCGACAAGGGCGGCTACCCTGCCCAGGCGTCGCATGTGCACGAACTGCTGACCGGCCTCGCCGAACTCAAGCTGGACGAGCCGCGCACCGCGAACGCCGACGAATATGCGCGGCTCGGCGTGCAGGACCCGCCCAAGGAGGCGCCGAAGGACCAGAAGGACGCCGACAAGGACGCCGACGCGACGCTCGTGCGCGTGCTCGACGGCGGCGGCGCCCCGATCGCGCAGGTGCTGCTCGGCAAGACCCACACCGGCAGCGGCGGCAGCGGCGACGGCATCTACGTGCGCCGCCCGGGCGAGGCGCAGGCGTGGCTCGCGGAGGGGCATGTTGCCGCCGAAACCGACCCGACGGACTGGATCGACAAGGACATCGCCAACATCCAGGCCGACAAGGTCACCGGCGTCACGGTGACGCGCGGCGGCCAGACGCTCACGCTCGCGCGCAAGGACGGCAAGATGGAGTTGCAGTCGCCGGCCGATCACCCGAAGCTCGACCAGTTCAAGCTCGACGACGTCGGCCGGGCGCTGGAGAGCCTGACGCTGGACGACGTCAAGCCCGCGCCGGCGCCGGGCACCGCGGAGGGGCAGTCGGTGTTCACCACCAGCGACGGCATGACCGTGACCGCGACCGTGACCAAGGATGGCTCCGACATCTGGGTGGTGTTCGCAGTCAGCGGCGACGGCAAGGCCAAGGCGGCGGCCGACGCGCTGGCGGCAAAGGTCAAGGGCTGGGCCTACAAGCTCGGCTCGTGGAAGGAGGCGGCGCTGGTGCCGTCGCTCGACGACCTGAAGGCGTTCGTGCCGCCGCCGCCCGCGCCCAAGCCGGGCGCGCCGGCGGTGGCCGCGCCGGCGCCGGCCGCCGCTGCACCCGCTGCGGCTTCGCCCGCGACGACCGCGCCCGCCGGCAAATGAGCCGGGAGTATCCGCCGCGACCGATCGTCGGCATCGGCGTGGTGGTGTTGCGCCCGGGCGCCGTTTTGCTGGTCCGCCGCGGCCGGCCGCCGAGCCTGGGCGCCTGGAGCCTGCCCGGCGGCGCACAGGAGATCGGCGAGACCGCCGAAGCGGCCGCGCGCCGCGAACTGGCCGAGGAAACCGGCCTCGCCGTCGGCGAACTGCTGCTCGCGGCCCATGTCGACAGCATCCATCGCGACCCGGACGGGCGGGTGCGCTACCACTACACGATCCTCGATTTCTGCGCCCGCTGGGACGGTGGCGAGCCGGCCGCCGGCGGCGACGTCACCGACGCCGCCTGGGCGGCGTTCGACGGCTACGACGCTTTCGACCTCTGGAGCGAGGCGCGCCGCGTGATCGGCATCGCCCGAGGCTTGCTCGGCCTGTAGCCAAAGCTTGACTGGACCGCCCGCGCAACGCCACGTTTGCCGCGCGAAAAACGATCCGACCGGGGCAACCGGCGGGCAATCTGGTAAGGCGGAAAAAACAATGTCATTGGCTGTGATCGGGTCCGGCTTTGGCCGGACCGGAACGGCGTCGCTGAAGCGCGCGCTCGAGATGCTGGGCTTCGGACCGTGCCACCACATGGAGGAGGTGTTTGCGCACCCGGAGCAGGTGCCGCACTGGCAGGCCGTCGCCGCGGGCGGGGCGGTGCCGATGGCGACGCTGTTCGCCGGCTACCGCTCGCAGCTCGACTGGCCCGGCGCGCATCTGTGGCAGGAGCTTGCCGCGGCATACCCGCAGGCGAAGGTGATCCATTCGATACGGCCCGATGATGCGTGGTGGAAGAGCTTTTCCGGGACGATCGGCCAGTTCATGGACGGTCCGCCGAAAGTCCCGCTGCCGCCACACATGCTCGCGATGCTCGCGGCGATGCAGACCATGGTGGTCGATCGGACGTTCGGCGGTTCGGCAACCGACCGGGAGCGGGTGCTGGCGGCCTACCGCAGCCGCGCCGAGCAGGTGCGCGCCGCGATCCCGCCGGAACGGCTGCTGGTGTTCGACGTCAGCGAGGGTTGGGAGCCGCTCTGCCGCTTCCTCGGCGTGCCGGTGCCGGCGGAGCCGTTCCCGCACCTGAACTCCACCGAAGCCTTCTGGCAGATGCTCCGCGGCGGCCCGCCGCACTGAGGCGCCGCGTCGGTCGCTGTCCGACGTCAGCGCGGCGCGGTGGCAGGCCCTGCGCGCCGCGCTGCTGGCGCACGTCACGCCCTCGGGCATGGCGGATGCCGCTTCGCTGATCCGTCCTACATCCCCAGCGCGTCCAGCCGGATCACCTCCACCGCGTCCCCGACCGCTGCCGCCGGCGCGTGCGGCGTACGGAGAATAAGCGCATCGGCCTGGGTCAGCAGCCGCAGCATCGCGGAGTCCTGCCGCTCGAACGCGGTCGCCACCAGCGTGCCGTCGTCGCGCGACTCAAGCCGCGCCCGCAGATGGTCGGCGCGGTGGTCGTTGGCCGGCAGTTTTGCGCCGAGCACGGCGCGGGTGCGCGGTGGCGGATCGCCCGGCAATCCCGACAGTTTTGCCAGCGCCGGAAAAAGAAAGAGCACGGCGCAGACGAGAGCAGAAACCGGGTTGCCGGGCAGGCCGAGCACCGGAAGGAAAGCAAGATTGCCGAACATCAGCGGCTTGCCGGGCCGCATGGCGATCTTCCAGAAATCCAGTTGCAGCCCGCGCTGGCCAAGCCCCGCCTGCACCAGATCGTGCTCGCCGACGCTCGCGCCGCCGGTCGTCACCAGCAGGTCGGCGCCGCGCGCGGCATCGCCGGCGGCGGCGACGCTGTCCAACGTATCGCGCGCGATCGGCAGCACCACCGGATCGCCGCCGAGCGCGCGCACGAACGCGGCCAGCGCGTGGGCGTTGGAGCTGACGATGCCGCCGGGCGGGATCGGCTCGCCCGGCAGCGCGATCTCGTCGCCGGTCGCCATGATCGCGACGCGCGGGCGGCGATGCACCGCGAGCCACGGGTGGTTGCCGGCGGCCGCGAGCCCGATGTCCCGCGCGGTCAGCCGCTTGCCGGCCGGAACCAGCACGCCGCCCGTGGAAAAGTCCTGGCCGGCGCGGCGGATGTGCCGGCCGCGCGTCACCGCCTCGTTCACGGTTAGGAAGCCGTCGGCGATGGAGGCATCCTCCTGCAGCAGGATCGCGTCGGCACCGGCGGGGACGAAGCTGCCGGTGAACAGCCGCACCGCCTCGCCGGCGCGCAGCGTGCCGTCCCACGGATGCCCGGCCGGCGCGCTGCCGACCACGCGCAGCCGCGCGCCAAGCACCCCGTCCTCGGCGCGCAGGCAAAAACCGTCCATCGCGGAGACGTCGGCCGGCGGCTGGTGCAACCGGGCGAGCACCGGGGTTGCGCTGACCCGGCCCCAGGCTTCGGCCACCGGCACAATCTCGGCCGGCGTCGGATGCAACCCGGCCAGGATTTTGTCCCGCGCTTCATCGACGGAGATCATGCGAGGTGCTCGCTTTGGTGCGTGGACCGCAGGTTTGGGTGGGTGCCGAGACCTGTCGCTACGGTCGCCCGGTCCCCTGAATTTCCGCACCTCGCGCTTCCTGCGCCTCTGTAAGCGGTCCCTCGACGCCCGCGAGATCGGCCGCAACGTGCAGTGGGCTGGCATGGTAGAATAGCGCGTGGGCTGCTGGCGGACCAGATTTGCGAAGACGCTTACGGACGTTGCTGACCAGCGTCGCGGCGTCGCGTCGCTCAAACACCAGCCGCAGGATGGACTGTACACTGTTCCAATAGGCAGTGACGTGAGCGCGTTTCAGCACTCCGGCCGGTACTGCCGTCCGGTTGCATTACCAGGTACCTCCGTCGACCCTGTCCTTCCGTCCTGCCTCGCAACTCGCAAATCCATCAACCGCTCTCCTGGACGCGGCGACCGACCCATCAGAACAGGCCGGTTCGGCCTCTCGCCGCTTCCGCGAGATAGGCCGCCGGCAATCCGCCGACCGCAGAACTCGTGTGGAAGCTTACCTGATCACTGCCGCGGATGGCCAGTCTTTGCGCCCAGTCGAGCGACACCAGACCGTAGACGACGTCGTATGCCCCCAATGGAAGGCGTCGTCCGTGCAACGCGCCGCCGCCACGACAATGCTCGACAAGGTCCCAGAAATCGTCGCTATCGGTCATGAAGACGAGTGACGCAAAACCCGCCAACGCGTCGCGCGAGCATTGAACCCGATAACCACCGCGAAGCTCACGCTCGACGACCTCTGCACGCGCTTGTTTGCCCATTGCTCGGCCTGTTGCAGGTTCGTTGTGGTGTAGAACCCCAGTCCGAAGTCTGTGTTCCGTCGGCTGCGTGAGAGGTCGGGCACGAAGATGGTCATGGGCGCACCACGCGGCAAGCCGGGGATCGCGCCCACCGCAGTGCGATGCGTGCCGTGATACAGGGTCAGCGGCGGATTGGACCATCGCGCCACCACCGCCCTCCGGTGTCATTGTGGTTCAGCGATAGAACAGCGAACGGCACATCGCAACGTGTCGGCGGCGCGTCACTCCGGCCGGAATGTTCCCGATTTGCCGCCCGACTTTTCCACGACGCGAAGACCGTCTACGCGCATGCCGCGATCGACCGACTTGCACATGTCGTACACCGTCAGCGCCGCGATCGCGGCCGCGGTCAGCGCCTCCATTTCCACGCCCGTCCGCCCCGTCGTCTTGCACCGTCGCGGCGATGGCGACGCCGTCTTCGCCATCGGCAACAAGATCAATGGCGACCGCGGTGATCGGCAGCGGATGGCACAGCGGAATCAAGTCGGCGGTGCGCTTGGCCGCCATGATCCCGGCGATCCGCGCGACGCCGAGCACGTCGCCCTTCTTCGCCTCGCCCGCCAGGATCATGCGCAGCGTTTCCGGCCGCATCGCCACCCGGGCGCGGGCCGTGGCCGACGCGCTCGGTCTCCGGCTTGGCGCCGACATCGACCATCGCGGCGCGGCCTTCGGCGTCGAAATGCGAGAAGCCGGTCACGCCGGCGGCAGGCCCAGCAGCGCCCGGGTCGCGGCGGCGACGTCGCGCTGGCGCAGCAGGCTTTCGCCGACCAGGAAGCAGCGCGACCCCGATCGGCCCCAGCCGCGCCATGTCGGCATGCGTGCGGATGCCGCTCTCGCCGATCAGGAAACGGTCCGGCGGCACGTGCGGCGCAAGCTCCTCGGTGGTCGCCAGGTCCGTCTTCAACGTCTTGAGATTGCGGTTGTTGATGCCGATCAGCTTGGTCTGCAGCCCGAGCGCGCGCTCGAGTTCCGGCAGGTTGTGGACCTCGACCAGCACGTCGAGATCGAGCGCGCGGCCCAGCCCCTCCAGCTCCACGGCCTGCTCGTCGGTCAGCGCCGCCATGATCAGCAGCATGCAGTCGGCGCCCAGCAGCCGGGTTTCGTAGACCTGCCAAGGGTCGCAGGATGAAATCCTTGCGCAGCACCGGCAGATCGACCGCGGCGCGGGCGGCGCGCAGATGCTCGGGGCTGCCCTGGAAATGCGGCGCGTCGGTGAGCACCGAGAGGCAGGTCGCGCCGCCGGTCTTGTAGGCGCGCGCCAGCGCCGGCGGGTCGAAATCGGGCCGGATCAGCCCGCCGCTCGGCGACGCTTTCTTGATTTCCGCGACCAGGCCGATCTTTCCGGCGGCGGTCGCGTCCATCAGCCTGGTGCCGAAGCCGCGCAGTGGCGCCACGTCGCGGCAGCGCGCGCGCAGCTCCTCGGTGGAGGTCGCCTCCATGCGGCGCTGCACCTCGGCCAGCGTGTCGGCGCAGATGCCGGCCAGCACGTCCGGCCGTTCGTCCTGGGTTTGCGAAAGCGTGGCGGCGGCGGTGCTCATGCGGTTTCCCTGCGCAGCGTCTCCAGCGCGGCCAGCGCCGCGCCGCTGTCGATCGCGGTTGCCGCCTGGGCGACGCCGTCCCGCAGCGCCTCGGCGCGGCCGGCGACGATCAGGGCGGCGCCGGCGTTGAGCAGCACGGTGTCCCGGTACGGGCCGGCGGCGCCGCGCAGCACCGCGCCGAGCGCCGCGGCGTTCACCGCCGCCTCGCCGCCGCGGATCGCGGCGACCGGAGCGCGCGGCAGTCCGGCATCCTCGGGGCTGACCGTGAACGAACGGATAGCGCCGTCGCGCAGTTCCACCACGCTGTTGGCACCGGCAACCGACAGTTCATCGAGGCCCTCGCCATGCACCATCCAGCAATGCGTGGTGCCGAGTTCGCCCAATGTCTCCGCCATCGGCCGCGCCCATTTCGGATCGAACACGCCGGTCAGTTGCCGCTTCACGCGAGCCGGATTGGCCAACGGTCCCAGAAGATTGAAGATGGTGCGGGTGCCAAGCTCGACGCGCGGCCCGGCGGCGTGGCGCAGCGCCGCGTGGTGGCGCGGCGCGAACAGGAACGCGCAGCGCGCGGCGCGCAGAATGCCGGGCAGCCGGTCGAGCGGCACGTCGACGTTGACGCCGAGCGCGGCCAGCACGTCGGCGCCGCCGGTGCGCGAGGAGAGCGCCCGATTGCCGTGCTTGGCGACGGTCACGCCGACGCCGGCCAGGACGAAGGTGACGGCGGTGGAGACGTTCAGCGTGCCGGCGTTGTCGCCGCCGGTGCCGCAGACGTCGATCGCGCCCGCCGGCGCCTCGACCGCCAGCATCCGCGCGCGCATGGCCCGCACGGCGCCGGTCAGTTCCGCCACGGTCTCGCCGCGCACCCGCATCGCCATCAGCAGGCCGGCGATCTGCGCGGGCGTCGCCTCGCCGGACATGATGATGCCGAACGCCTCCTCGGCGTCCGCGGCCGTGAGGGTTTCCCCGAGCGCCAGGCGGGCCAGCACGGGCTTGAGGTTGGTGGTCACGGCGTCCGGGTCAGGCGGCGCGGGCCGGAGTGTTGGCGCCGCGGGCGAGGTCGAGGAAATTGCGCAGCAGCGTCGTGGCCGTGCTCGCTGGCGATGCTTTCGGGGTGGAACTGCACGCCGAACACCGGCAGCGCGCGGTGCCGCAGCCCCATGATGCAGCCGTCCTCGGTGCGCGCGGTCTCGATCAGCACGTCCGGCAGACGTGTCCCGGCGCACCACCAGGCTGTGGTAGCGCGTCGCGGCGAACGGAGAGGGGATGCCGGCAAAAATGTCGGTGCCGTCATGGGTGATCCGGCTGAACCTTGCCGTGCATCGGCGCCGGCGCCCGCACCACCTCGCCGCCGAACGCCTGCCCGATCGCCTGATGGCCCAGGCACACGCCGAGGATCGGGATGCGGCCGGCGGCGGCCGCGATCAGGTCCAGGCATATCCCGGCCTCGTTCGGCGTGCAGGGGCCGGGCGACAGCACGATCGCCTCCGGGGCGCGCGCCATCGCCTCGGCGACGGTCAGCCGGTCGTTGCGCACCACCTCGCAGCGCGCGCCCCAGGTCGCCCAGGAAGTGCACGAGGTTGAAGGTAAAGCTGTCGTAGTTGTCGATCAGCAGGATCATGGCGCCGCATCCTGCGCGGCGGCGGCGGCGGCGGTCAAATGCGGCGGCGGCCGGGCGCCTGTGCCGACCGATCGCTTCTGGCCTTCGGCGGTCTCGACGATCGGATGGTTGCGAACCGCACGGATCGGGTCCTACGATGTCCTTGCGGCAGGGGAACAGGCCGTTCGTCGGGGGAGCGCCGGATGACACGCGGGTTGCTGGCCGCCGCGGCGGCGGCTCTGGTGATGATGGCACCGGCCTGGGCCGGGGCCGCGACGTTGACGACGCTGGCGACGTTCGACGGCGGCAACGGGGCCTACCCGATGGCCGAACTGGCGTTCGACCCGTCGGGAAATCTGTATGGCACGACGTCGGGCGACCTCGCCAACGGCGGACCGGCCTACGACGGCACCGTCTTCAAACTGAACAAGGCGTCGAAGTGGGCGTTCTCCACGATCGCGACGTTCACCGGGGCAAACGGCAGTTGGCCGAGATCCGGCGTGGCGTTCGATACCTTGGGCAATGCGTTCGGAACCACGGCCACCGGCGGCCCGGCGCCTGCCGACGACGGCACCGTTTTTGAGCTTCCGCGCAAGTCGACCAGCGTGCGGACGATCGCGGCCTTTGCCTCGGGCGCGAGCGGCGCCGGCCCGGCGGGCGTGCAGCCAAAGGCGAACTTGGTCCTGGACGCCGCCGGCAACCTGTACGGCACCACCTCCGGCGGCAGCGCGGGCGCGCCGGGGTGCAGCGGCAAATGCGGCACCGTCTTCATGCTCAACAAAAGCCTGCACTGGCGGTTGACCCCGTTGGTGACGTTCAACGGCGCCAACGGCACCGACCCGCAATCGCGGCTGGTGTTCGACGCGGCCGGAAACCTGTACGGCACCACGATCTACGGCGGCGCCAAGGATCTCGGGACCGTGTTCCGGCTGGCCCCGCCGGCCGCGGGAAAGACCGCGTGGCGCCTGACCACCCTCGTCACCTTCGACGCGACCAACGGCGCCAACCCCTATGCCGGGCTGGTGGCGGACGCGGGCGGCAATCTGTATGGCACCACCGCGGCCGGCGGCGCCAACGGGGACGGCACCGTGTTCAAGCTGGCCAAGTCGGCGAAGTGGCCGCTGTCGACGATCGCCACCTTCGACGGCACCAACGGAGCAGGCCCGCGATCCGGCCTCACGTTCGACGCGGCCGGCAATCTGTACGGCACCACCATCGGCGCCGTCGATGGAAGCCCGCCGGTCAACGACGGCACCGTTTTCGAGCTGAAGAAAAAATCCCGCTGGGCCATCAGCACCGTCGTCGCGTTCGATGGCGCCCACGGCGCCTATCCGTTCGCCGATCTGGTGTTCGATGCGGCCGGCAACATGTACGGCACCACGCTCGGCGGCGGCAATGCCGCATGTGCGCTCGGGTGCGGCACGGTCTTCAAGATCACGCCCTGAGCACGGGCGCCCGGCCCGCGAGCCGGCAGGACGGGCGCGTCAGGCTCAACCGAGGATGAAGCGCGGCAGCCGCGCCGTGGCGCGCAGCGGCCTGCGAGGCAGCGGGCGCGGGCCAAATGCGCGCGTGGGCGCCGTGCCCCATCCGCGGTCGCTCGGCCGCGCTCACAGGCAAGTGTCGGCGGGCGATCGGCACGGCAGTTGACCCGCCAATTCGGTTAGTAAACTGTAATGCAGTTGTATGATATACGATCTCGCAGGAGAATATGACATGAAAATAGCCGCAAACGCCGAGGTCACGGCGGTCGTCGCGGTCTCGCTCTGCGCTGCCGCGTCGGCATTTTCGCCCGTCGTGGCGAACGCTGCCTCCAGTTGTGCGGCCATTGCCGCGCCGACACTTCAGATCGCCGCCGTCGATTGCGGGACGGTTTGGCCGGTCTTGCAGGCAACCGGCGCGTTTCCCGACGTTTTCGCGGGCGCCGGCAAGGAGAGCAACGTCTGCTACATGTCCACCGGGCCGGCGGCGGCCACGATCGGCGGCAAGCCGGTGACGATCGCATCCGTCGCGTCGGGCTGGACGACCGACTTCGTCCCCATCCTGTTTGGCGGAACGAGCAGCATCGGCACGGTCGTGACCAAGGTGACGATCACCGGCCTGCACGGCAATTCGGCGGCCGAGCTATACACGCGGGATACCGTCGATTTCAGCCTGATCGCCACACTCGGCAAAGCGTCCGAGGAGGACGTGATCGTCGGGGGCGGGGCTGCGCTGACCAATGCCAAGGGCACCTATCAGGCGCAGTCGGTCCCCCAGGATCTGACTGCCTCGAAGGTCGCGGTGACGAACCTGGCCGGTGAACTCTGCCTGAACGGCGCGTGGCTCGGCCACCTGTAGCGAGTGCCGGCCTGGCGGCGCACCGGCGGTCGGCGCGATCGTTGTTTTTCTTCCAAACGATTATCGAAATGCGCTGATTATGTGTTATATTTCGTGACGCCGATGGGCTGGTGCGCCCGTCCGGCCAAGTGCAGGTGCATGCCCAGGTGGTGATCCGGGTGCGGGCGATCGGGCCGATACTGCGACGACATCGGAATGGCGACGGCTGATGCATCTGCTGTGCTGGCTGTTCTGGTCCTGCGCCGCAGCCCCGCCGCCACCGGCGATACCGCCCGCGGTGCCACTCCGGCCGCCAATGGCCGCGCCGGCGCCGGCAGTCACGGCGTTGCCGTTGCCGTTGCAAACCGCGATGGCGTTCCCGCCGGCCGCTCCGCACAAGACGCCGAAAGCCGAGGCGCCGGTTGCGCCCGTGATCGTGCCGCCAAAACCGCCGGCGTGGCGGCGCTATGCCGTTGCGGCGCCCGACGCCGAGGGCAAGCCCACGCTGACCGTGGTGATCGCGGCGATGGGCCTGGATCCCACGCAGTCGGCGCGGGCGGTCGCGCTGCCGGGGCCGCTGGCGCTCGCCTGGGCGCCGGAGGCGCCGCATCTGGCCGCGCAGGTCGCCGTCGGCACCGCGCGCGGGCACGAGGCGCTGCTGGACATGCCGATGGAGGGGTTCGGCCGCCCGGAACCCGACCCGGAAACGCTGCGCACCTGGCTGCCGCCGGCGGCCAACTTGGCGCGGCTGCGCACCGCGCTGGACCGCGTGCCGACTGCGATGGCGCTGGACCCGCGCGAGGGCGGCATCGCCATGTTGTCGGTGCCGCTGATGGGCCTGGTGATGGCCGAGCTGGCGGCGCGGCGGATGGCGTTCCTCGATGGCCCCGCCCTGACGCGCAGCGTCGCCCGCGGCCGCGCCGAGGCCGCCGGGCTGCCCGTGCTTGCGCCCGACATGCTGATCGACGGCGACGCCAACCCGGCGATGATGCGGGTGCGGCTGCTGGAGGCGGAGACGATCGCGCGGCGGCAGGGCCATGCGATCGTCGAGGGCCGGGCACGGCCGGCGACGCTGGATGTGCTGGAGCAGTACCTGCCGACGCTGGCGGCACGCGGATTTGCGCTCCGGCCGGTCAGCGCCGCGATCGGCGCGGTGGCCCAGGGCGGGCGCGCCGCGGCCGCGCCGCCGGCGGGGCCCGCGATCCGCACTGCGGCCGGGGTGGCCGAGCCGATCGGCGAGGCGGCGATTGCCCCGGCGCAGCGTTCCGGCGCAGAGTAACGTCCGACCGGGTTGCCGAGACGTATGTCCAGAGCAACCCAGGGAAGGATCTGCGTCATGTTCATCCACAGGCGCCGCGGATGGGACATCCCGGAGAGCCAGGCGACGCCCGAGGCGGCCGTGCTGGGCCGGCGGACCGCGCTCGCCGGTGCAGCCGTGGCCGGCGCCGGCGTGCTGGCGGGCGGCCGCCCCGCGCGGGCATGGAGCCTGTTCGGCGGCGGCGGCGGCAACGCGCCGGCCGCCGTGCTGAAGCCGCTGACCGCGCCGCGCAACCCGAAATACGTCGGCGGCCGGGCGCTGACCGAGGAGCGCGAGGCGACGAACTACAACAACTATTACGAATTCGGCATGTCGAAGGACGTCGCGGCTGCCGCGCAGGCGCTGAAGACCGAGCCGTGGACCATCGAGCTCGCCGGCATGATGAAATCGCCGCGGACCATCGGCTTCGACGACCTGATGAAGCAGGTGAAGCTGGAGGAGCGGGTGTACCGCCACCGCTGCGTCGAGGCCTGGGCGATGACGGTGCCGTGGGTGGGCTTTCCGCTTGCCGACCTCGTCAAGATGGCCGAACCGCTGGGCAGTGCCACCTATCTCAAATTCACCACGCTCGCGGATCCAAAAACCATGCCGGGGCTGCGGCAATCGTGGTATCCGTGGCCCTACACCGAGGGGCTGACGATGCAGGAGGCGATGAACGAGCTGAGTTTCCTCTCGGTCGGCATGTACGGCAAAACGATCCCGCCGCAGGACGGCGCCCCGATCAGGGTCACAGTGCCTTGGAAATACGGCTTCAAATCGGCCAAGTCGATCGTGAAGGTGGAGTTCACCGACCAGCGGCCGCTATCCTATTGGGAGCAGTTGCAGGAAAGTGAATACGGTTTCTGGGCCAACGTGAACCCCGCGGTGCCGCACCCGCGTTGGAGTCAGGCCGAGGAACGGCTGCTCGGCACCGGGGAGACGGTGCCGACGCAGATCTGGAACGGCTACGGCTCGTTCGTGGCCGCGATGTATGCCGACAAGACGAAGGAGCGTTTGTTCGCTTGATCGCCGCCCGCGCCCTGGCCGTGCTGGCCGCCGCAAACTTCGTGGCCGCGTTCGCGCTGGCCACGCTGTTCCCGCCGCTGACGACGCTGGCACAGCTGGTGGCGCATTTCGATCCGCACGCCCCGTACGCGATGCACGACGCGCTGGTGGCGCACGGGACGCAGTGGATGTGGGACAATCTGGCGCTGCCGCTGCTGTTGCGGCCATGCTGGCTCGCACCTGTGTGCATCGGCGTGCTGTGCGCCGGCGGGGCGACGACGCTCGCCTCCCGCACCGGCGTGCCGCGTTCGCACCGCCGCCGGAGCTAGCGAAACCATCCGACGCCCGGTGTCCGGTGGGCGATCCGGGAACGCCGCCACGGCCCTCGGGCCGCCCGTTGGTTCAGTCGGGTTGCCTCATACCGGAGTGTCGACGTTCTCCCCCTACCCGTCATCCCGGCGAAAGCCGGGATCCAGCCGTCCGCGCTCGGAAAAGCATTTTTGAACGCCTGGATACCGGCTTTCGCTGGTATGACGAAACGAGTCAGCGCTTTCGCCCGTTAGGCTTGGAGGCGGAATAACTGATCCGTTTCACGTCATTGCCGGGCTTGACCCGGCAATCCAGCGCGCGGAGGCCGCATGGATCCCCGGGTCAAGCCCGGGGATGACGTCGGGGAGGGATCGAGCGGTTGTTTCGCCTCGAACCCTTGGTATCAGAACCAGATGATGCCCTTCGGCGTGCCGGTCGAGCGGTCGTCGTTGCGGGCGAGGTCGGCGAACGCCCATTCCCGATCGGGCAGCGGCGGCAGGTTTCCCAGCGCCGCCAGCGTGCGTTGCGGCCCGAGGGTGAAGATCGGGTCGGCCAGTTGCGCCACGGCGGCCTCGGCCTGCCCGGCCTTGAGCGCGTCGGCGGCCGCGAACAGGCGGTCGATCAGCAATTGCGACGGCGCATCCGGCGCCACGCCGATCGCGGCCCGCACCTCGCGGCGGAACGCGTTCCAGGCCGCCTGGTCGACCGGGGCGTAGCCGCCGAACTGGCCCGTGAGCATGTCCTGTCCGGCCAGCCAGTCCTCGGCGGCGATGGCGCGGGCGGCGCGTTCGGGGTTGCCGGCGGTGTTGGCGGGGTCCCGCAGCGCCCAGCTTGCCAGCGCGATGGCCTGGCTTTCGTTCAGCCGCGGGCCGCCGCCGGCGTTGAGCGGCATCCGCGCCGTGTCGGTGCGCCAGGCAGTCTGACCGGCGCAGCCCGCCAGCAGGACGGCGGCAAGCAGGGCGATGCGCGTTTTCATGGGCACTCCCCTCCGATCCAGGGTCAGCCGGGATATTGCCCCGCATCTCCGCGGAACAAGTCGGCCTGACGGTGCGTGCCGATCCGGCCGTGCTTGCCATGCCCGCCCGGCGTCGAATCGTTCGACAGCCGGCCGGCAAGCGTGCCTACATGCCCACCAAAATCCACGCCGCATGATCCGAACGGAGAGCAAGCATGGCAGCACAGTCCAGGCCGATCGTGACCCGGCATGGTCAGGAGAACAAGCAGACCGGTCAGTCGGGCGGTGCCGTTCGCATCACCGGCGTCGGCCCGCAGCACACTCCGGCGACCCGGATATGGTTTGGCAAAGCCAGCAACGAACCCGGCTTCCGGTCGCTGCCGCATCACCACGGAGAGGCCGAGACCGGCGTGTACCTGCTGTCCGGGCGCGCCCGCATCTACTACGGCGACCGCTATCAGGAGTACGTCGAAATGACGGCGGGCGACTTCGCCTTCGTGCCGCCGCACATGCCGCATCTCGAAGCCAACATGAGCACCACCGAAGAACTCTGGTGGCTGGCGTGCCGCACGCCCGACAACATCGTGGTCAATCTTCCCGACGTCGAGGACGACACGCTGGCAGGCTACCGGCGCGCCTGACGGGGCCGCCATGCTGCACGGTCAGCCGAGCCGCACGGCCTTGGGCGCCGCGGGCCATCGGGCGGCGCACCAGGTGCTGGAGCGCGGCGCGATTTTTGCCGATCCGCTGGCGCTGCGCATCCTGGGCGCCGATGCCGAGGCGGCGATCCGCGCCGCAGAATGCGATCCATCGAGGCGCACGCTGCGGCTGTTCATCGCGGTGCGTACCCGGTTCGCGGAGGACGCGCTCGCCTCGGCCGTGGCGCGCGGGGTTTTTCAACTCGTGGTGCTGGGCGCGGGCCTCGACACCTTCGCCTACCGCTCGCCGCTCGCGGACCGGCTGCGCGTGTTCGAGGTCGATCACCCGGCGACCCAGGCGTGGAAGCGCGCGCGGCTGGCGGAGGCGGGGATTGCGACGCCGGCGTCGCTGCGATTCGCCCCGGTCGATTTCGAGAGGGAGAGCCTGGCCGACCGGCTGGCCGACGCCGGGTTCGAGGCGAGCCGAGCAAGTTTCTTCACGTGGCTCGGCGTCGTGCCGTACCTGACGGAGGCGGCGGTGTTTTCGACGCTTTCGTTCATCGCCGGACTGCCGGGCGGCGCGAACGTGGTGTTCGACTATGGCAACCCACCGGCGCCGGGTGCAGGCGAAAAACTCGCGGCGCGGGTGGCCGCGGCGGGCGAGCCGTTTCGCAGCCATTTCGAGACCCCGGCACTGCACGGCCGGCTCGCGGCGCTGGGGTTCGACGAGATCGAGGATCTCGGGCCGCCGGAGATCCGCGAACGCTACTTCCCGGGGTGGCCGGGCGCCGTGCCTGCACGCGGCGGCCATGTCGTGCGGGCGGCGATCACGCCAGCGGCGCGCTCGCACTGCTGACGGCGAGCCAGCGCATCACCCGCAACTGGCCGGAGCGCAGCAGGTGGATGCGGCGCAGCCAGAGCTCGGCCTCGGCGACCGTCGCGGCGGCGCGGCGCGGCGGCGGGCGCTCGTGCTTCATCTCTCGCACGAACCGCTTCCAGCCGGACACCGCGAGGCGGACATGGCGCGCAGTCACGTCCTCGGAAACGCGGACGTCGAAGCCGAGCTGCGCGAGCGGCTTGGTGAGCCACGCGGTGCCCGGCACCGGCGGGTCGCGCCGCTCCAGCCGGCACCACGCGGCGACGTCCGGGTCGGTCGCGTGCAGCGCGTTCGGCGCCACCGTCTCGACCATCGCGACCTGCCCGCCCGGGCGCACCGCGGCGCACATCGCCGCCACGATCTCGGCCGGGTGCGGGCCGCGCAGCGCCTCGATCGACAGTGCGTGATGGAACGCCGCCGGGCGGAACAGCGGCATCGCCGGGTCCCAGCTCTGCACCGTCGCCCGCTTGGCGAGCGCCACGCCCGCGCGCAGCACCCGCTTGCCGGCGATCGCGGCAAGCAGCGGGTCGGACTCGCAGGCGCACACCCAGACGCCGAGTTCGCCGGCGAGCCGCAGCGTCGGCCCGACCGTGCCGGCGCCCAGATAGAGCAGCGAAGACGCCGCCGACAGGCCGAGCGGCACCGCGACCCGCACCACCTCGTCGGTGCCGCCGGGCCACAGGCAGCCCTCGCCCCAGAGCCGGTCGGCGACCTCGATGCGCTGCAGCGACCAGGCGCTTTCGGGCGGCGCCTGCGCAGGCGCGGCGACGGGCGAGCCCTCCGGCTCGTCCTCGTCGGGCCACGGCGCCGTCTCCGCGGGCTCCTGCGGGCGTTGCGGGGCCAGCCATCTGCGCAGATCGAACAGCCGCATCGGGGTTTCCACGGCCCCGGAGCACGGGGCGTGCGCCAGCGTGCGGGCGAACCGTTAACCGAGCGTTGCGGCGCTGCGCCAAGCGGTTGACGCGGCCGCCGGTTCACGCGATGTGCGCCGCCCACGAGGAGGCTCGGATGGGTGGCGTGAACCTGACATGGTCGGCGTTCCTGGCGATGGCGTTCGTCGTGGTGGGGCTGGCGGGGCTGTTCGCCAGCTACGCGGTGCCGCTGCCGCTCGAGCGCGCGCTGGCGCGGGAGGCGGCGCTGGACGCGGCGCAGGCGGCGGCGCACGGCGCCGACCCGGCGGCGGCCCTGGCGGTGCTGCGCCCGGAGCTCGGCGACAGCGCCGACGCGGTACTGGCCCCGGGCGGCGACCGCGACGCCCGCATCGCCGCCGAGCGCGTGGCGATGCGCGCGCGCCTGCTGGCGGAGGCGGACGCGGTCGCGTTGCGCACGCGGTTCCTGCTGGCGGTGGTGACGCTGATGGCGGCGGCGTTCGGGATTGCCATTCTGCACATGGGACGGCGGGCCGATTAGCCGCGCGACGCACGCCCCGTCAAACCTCGCACGCGCGTTCCAGCGCCGGGGCCAGCGCGCGGTAGCTGGCGGCGCGGGGGGTGTTCGGGCGCCAGGCGAACCCCAGCGTCCGCCACGCCCCCTCGCCGGCCAGCGGACGCACCTCCACGCCCGTGCCCTCGGCGACGCCGGCCGCGATCGCGATCCGCGGCAACAGCGTCACGCCCAGCCCGCCCGCCACCATCTGCACCAGCGTGTGCAGGCTGGTCGCGGCGAACCCGTCCGTCTCGCGCCGCGCCGCGCCGCAGGCGGCGAGCGCCTGGTCGCGCAGGCAATGGCCGTCCTCCAGCAGCAGCAGCCGCTCCTGCCCGAGCGCCGCCGCCGGCACCTCCGAAAGCGCCGCCAGCCGATGCCCGGCCGGCACCGCGGCGAAGAACGGGTCGCGCACCACCGCCAGACTGTCGGCGCCCGCGCAGTCGCACGGCAGCGCCAGCAGCGCCACGTCGAGCTGCCCGCCCGCCAGCCGGTCGAGCAGCCGGCCCGTGGTGTCCTCGCGCAGATAGAGCCGCAGCATCGGGAACGCCTCGCGCAGCGCCGGCATCAGTCGCGGCAGCAGGAACGGGCCGACCGTCGGGATCACGCCGAGCCGAAGCGGGCCGCTCATCGGCGCGCGCGCCGCATCGGCCGCCTCGGCGAGCGTAGCCAGCACCGCCATCGCCTCGCGCGCCCGCTCGATAAGCTCGCGCCCGAGCGGCGTGAACACGACTTTCTTCGCGCCGTCGCGGTCGAGGATGTGCGCGTCGAGCTGGCGTTCGAGCGCGAACATGCCGGCCGAGAGCGTCGATTGCGTGACCGCGCACGCCTCCGCCGCGCGCCCGAAATGGCCGTGCTCGGCGAGCGCCAGCAGGTAGCGGAGCTGTTGCGGCGTGGGCAGCCGGGTCATCGAACGGCTCGATTGTCTTGGGTAGAACCAATCGCCGATAACTTGGGATGGTTCAATCCGGATCCAGGGCCGCACCGCCGCCGCGTCGGCTTGACGGCGCCGGCGCGCCATCGGACATGCGCGCATGAACTCGCTGCGCGCCCGCCTGTTCGTCGTCTGGGCGCTGGCCCTGGCCTCGGCCTGCGCGGTCGGCTTCCTGCTCGTGCAGCTCTACCGCCAGTCCGCCGACGCGCAGATCGCCCGCGCCGAGGCGGCGGTCGCGCATGCCTGCGAGCGCATCGGCGACAGCTACGCCTACTACACCACCGGCTGGACGCCGCGCCTGCCGGCCGCCGAGGATGTTTCTCTTCGTGCCGACCTCAAGGCGCTGGTCGGGCTGGCGCTGAGCGAGACGCCGGGCATGCAGGGCGGCATCTGGCAGAGCGAGGACGGGCGCGGGCCGGTGTCGCTGGCCGATGCCGGCACCGGGCCGCAGGGCGACGAACGCGACCGCATCGCCGCGCTGACCGAAGCCGCGGGACGTTCCGGCGAGCCCGAATCCGACAGCATCGGCGCCGGCGCGCAGACGCTGCTGCTGCACGCCTGCCCGCTGCGCGGTCCGCTGCCGGGGATCGCCGGCTGGGCGGCGGTGCGCGTCTCGGCGATCACCGGCTGGACCGACCTGCAGGCGGGCGTCGCGGTGCTGCTGGCGCTGGTGCTGGCGCTCGCCGCGGTGCTGGCGTGGCTGCTGCTGACCTGGGCGCGCCACGTCCGGCGGATCGAGGCGGCGCTGGCCGCGGACACGCTCGTGCTGCCGCCGCTGGCGCTGACCGGCGAGGCGGAACTCGACCGCATCGTGACCGCACTCAACACCGCCGGCGCGCGGCTGGCCGAGGCGCATCGCCGTTCCGAGCAACTCTCGGCCCGCGTCGCCGGCGCCGAGCGGCTGGCGGCGCTCGGGCGGGTCGCGGCCGGCATCGCGCACGAGATCCGCAACCCGATTGCCGCGATGCGGCTGCGCGCGGAGAACGCGCTGGCCGGCGACGACGCAAGGCGCCGGACCGCGCTGGAGGCGATCCTGGCGCAGATTTTCCGACTGGACCGACTGATCGGCGAATTGCTGACGATGACGCAGCGCCGCGAGGCGCGACCCGAACCGATTGACGTTTCTGCTTTTCTTCTGGCCTTCATCGCCGACCATCGGCAGCACCGGATATCGTTGTACGTCGAGGCACCGGCGCCATTGCCGACCGTGCTGGACCCTGCGTTGCTGCGCCGCGCGCTCGACGCCCTGCTGGACAACGCGCTGCGTCACACGCCCGACGACGGCATGGTGACGCTGAGTGCTGGGCGCATCGACAAAGCGCTTCGCATCGACATTTCCGACACCGGCGCCGGCATCCCGCTGGACCTGCAAAAGAACCTGTTCGAGCCGTTCGTCACCGGCCGCGCCGACGGCACCGGGCTCGGGCTCGCCATCGCGCGCGAACTCGCCGAGGCGCAGGGTGGGCGCCTCACGCTCGCCTGCCCCGGCGGCGCCCGGCCCGGCGAGGGCGCGGTGTTCCGGCTGGAGTTTCCATGTCCCGCATCCTGATCGTCGACGACGATTCTGCCCTTCGCGAGGGGATCGCCGAGACGCTTTCCGACCTTGGCCACGTCGCCGAACAGGCCGCGGACGGGGCGGCGGCGCTGGCGCGGGTGGCGCGCGGCGGCATCGACGCGGTGCTGCTCGACCTGCGGATGCCCGGGCTGGACGGCATGGAGGTGCTGCGCCGGCTGCGCACCGGTAAAAACGCGCCGCCGGTCGCGGTGCTGACGGCGGTGCCGACGGCCGCCAACACGATCGAGGCGATGCGGCTCGGCGCGGTCGATCATCTCGCCAAGCCGGTCGGCCGCGCCGATCTCTTTTCCCTGTTGGCCCGGCTGCTGCCGCCCACCGCGGAGGCGCCGGCGGCGGCGACGTCGGCCGACGAGGAAGAGATCGTCGGCGGCTCGTCGGCGCTGCGCGACGTCCAAAAGAAAATCGGCATGCTGGCCGATGCGGAAACCACCGTGCTGATCACCGGCGAGACCGGCACCGGCAAGGAAGTGGTGGCGCGCGCGCTGCACCGCCACGGGCGGCGCGCGGCCAGGCCGTTCGTGGCGGTGAACTGCGCGGCGATCCCGGGCGAGCTGCTCGAAAGCCAGTTGTTCGGCCATGTGCGCGGCGCGTTCACGGGCGCCGTCGCCGACCGCGCCGGCAGTTTCCGCGACGCCGACAAGGGTACGCTGTTCCTCGACGAGATCGGCGACATGGATTTGTCCCTGCAGGCCAAGCTGCTGCGGGTGTTGCAGGACCGCATGGTCACGCCGCTCGGGCGGCAAGCCGGTTGCCGTGGACGTGCGGATCCTGGCCGCGACGCATCGCGATCTTGCGCAGGCGGTGCGCGACGGGAAGTTCCGCGAGGACCTGTTCTATCGGCTCGGCGTGGTGCCGCTGGCGCTGCCGCCGCTGCGCGAGCGGCTCGCCGATATTCTTCCCCTGGCCGAGCATTTCCTGGCGCTGACCGGGGTCGCGAAACGCCTCTCGGCGCCCGCGGCGGCGCGGCTGCTGGCGCATTCCTGGCCCGGCAACGTGCGCGAACTGCGCAACGCGATGGAGCGGGTGGCGGTGCTGGCGCGCCATCCGGTGCTGGCGGCCGAGGATTTTTCGTTCCTCGCCGCGCCGGCGAGCACGGCGGTCGCGCCGGATTGGCTGGATGGCGACCTGCCGACCGCGGTCGCGCGGCTGGAGCAGGAAATGCTGCGTCGCGCGCTCGCCGCCGCCGCCGGCAACCGCGCCGACGCCGCCCGCCGCCTCGGCATCCACCGGCAGCTGCTGTACGAGAAGATGAAGCGGTATGGGGTGGAGTGACGCGGCGCTTGGAGAGATGCCCGGGTCAAGCCCGGCTATGACGAAATCTCTTGACAATCCAGTGGGATTCGTCATCGCCGGGCTTGACCCGGCGATCCCGGCCAAGCGCGGAGATCGCCGGGTCAAGCCCGGCGACGACGAACATCGGGGGGAGAGCCGCCATTGCCGGGCTTGACCCGGCAATCCCGCGGATCGTCGTGCGGGTCGTCGCGCAATCGAACGACAGGCCAGGAAGCATGGAACACGGCGGCTGGGTGTATATCCTGACGAACCGGCCGCAGGGCACGCTCTATATCGGTGTCACGAGCAACCTGGCGCGGCGTATCTGGGAGCATCGCGAAGGCGTCGCCGACGGATTTACCAAGCGGTACAACCTGAAGCGGCTGGTGTTTGTCGAGCGGCACGAAGAAATCCTGCGGGCGATCCAGCGCGAGAAGACCATGAAGCACTGGTCGCGGGCATGGAAGATCGCGCTTATCGAAGCGCAAAACCCGGCTTGGGACGACCTCTATCCGCTGATTGCCTGGGCGCGGGGATCGCCGGGTCAAGCCCGGCGACGACGGACCTTTCCACCCCGCGGGCGTCCGCTTTTCGGACGGCAACGTCGCCAACCAGGACGCTTCGGGCCGCACGCGGCAACGCAAAGGCCGCAATTGCCGTGGGCCAAAGCTGGCACGCCGCTTGCGCCTCCTGGCCTGTGCCTTTCCGGAGTGGAGACGTGATCCGCATGAATTTGAAAACCGCCCTGCTCGCGGGGGCGCTGATGGCGCTGGCGGCGGGCGATGCCGCATTCGCGCAGCTCGACTCCACCTACGACATGGCGCAGCTGCCGACCGTGAAAGGAAAAGTCGCGCAATACCTGCCGACCCCGCGCGGCGACGTCGACGGGCTGCTGCTCGACGACGGCACCGAGGTGCAGGTCGGGCCGTTCGCCTCCACGCAACTGGTGTTCGCGGTCAAGCCCGGCGACAGCGTCACCATCCACGGGCTCAAGGCCCGCGCGCTGCCGATGGTGGCCGCGGCGTCGATCACCAACGATGCGACCGGCGTGACCGTGCTCGGCGGCGGGCCGCGCATGACGGTGCCGCCGCAGGTCGACGTGCAGGGGCAGATCAAGGCGGCGCTGCACGGGCTGCGCGGCGACGCCAACGGGGTCTTGCTCCAGGATGGCACCGTCGTGCGGATGCCGCCGCACGAAGTGGAAAAGCTCGGCGACCTGCTTGCGGTCGGCAAGTCGATCGTGGTGCATGGCTTCGGCTATGCCGGGCCGCTCGGCCGCGCGGTGGCGGCGCGGGAGATCGGGCCGGATGCCGCACACCTGACGCGGGTGGCAGGCCCCGGGCCGGGCTGGGGCATGCTGGCACATGAGTTCATGCGGCGCCATTGGGGCCAGGAAGGCGACGGCGCGGGGCCGGGGCCGAACGGCGCGCCGCCGCCGCCGCCGCCCGGGCCGGACACCGGGCCGGCAGAGTAGCGCGGACGCCGTCGGCGGAGATCGCCGGGTCAAGCCCCGGCGATGACGGGAATTAGGCGAGTTTCAACACCTGAAACATGCGCTTCCGGCATCGCCGGGCGCCGAAAGAAAGCTACTCCTCGGCGTGCAGCATCTTGTCGAGGCGGTCGACCAGTTCGCCGGGGCGGAAGGGCTTGGACATGAACGGGAACGTCTCGGTGCTGCCGAACCGGGTCAGTTCGTCGCGCGGATAGCCGGACATCAGCATCACCCGCAGGTCCGGCCGCCGGCGCTGCGCCTCGTGGCCCAGTTCGACGCCGCTGGTGCCGTTCGGCATCACCACGTCGGACAGCATCAGCCGCACGTTCGGGTGCTCGCCGAGCAGCGCGAGCGCCTCCTGCCCGTCATGCGCGCCGAACACGTGCAGGCCGGACGCGGTCAGCGTCTCGATGACGAGGTCCAGCAGGTCCAGGTCGTCCTCGACGACCAGCACCTGGGTGCGGCGGTCGTGCGCCGCCGGCCGCTCCGCGACGCCGCCGTGCGACGCCGACGGCATCGCGCCGGTCTGCGGGAACAGCATGGTGATGCGGGTGCCTTCGCCGATCCGGCTGTCGATGCGCAGCGCGCCGCCGGACTGCTGCACGAAGCCGTAGACCTGGGACAGGCCGAGGCCGGAACCGCGGCCGACCTCCTTGGTGGTGAAGAACGGCTCGGTCGCGTGCTCCAGCACCTCCGGCGTCATGCCGCGGCCGGTGTCGGCGACCGAGATCGCGACGTACTTGCCGGCGGGCAGATCGTCCCCATCCGGGTGCTGCACGTTGCGCGCGGCGATGGTGAGGCGGCCGCCCTTCGGCATCGCGTCGCGCGCGTTGAACACGAGGTTCAGCACCGCGGCCTCGAACTGCGAGGGGTCGATCGCGCAGGCCCACAGCCGGCGGTCGAAATCCATCTCGAAGCCGATCGATTCGCCGATCGCCCGCTGCGCCAGCGTGGCGAAGTCGCGGATGCACTGGTCGAGCTGCAGCACTTCGGGCAGCAGCGGCTGGCGGCGGGCGAACGCCAGCAACTGGCCGGTGAGCTGGGCGCCGTGGTCGACCGCCCGCTGCATGCTGTTGGCGAGGCGGCGCAGCCGGTCGTTGTGCGCCCCCATCTCGACGACGAAATGCAGGTTGCCGGAGATCACCGTCAGCAGGTTGTTGAAGTCGTGCGCGATGCCGCCTGTGAGCTGGCCGATCGCCTCCATCTTGCGCGCCTGCACCAGCGCCGCCTCGGCGGCCTGCCGCGCCTCCAACTGCTGCGCCAGCTCGCGCGTGCGTTCGGCGACGCGGTGCTCCAGCGTCTCATTGGACTGGCGCAGCGCCTGCTCGGCGCGCTGGCGGTCGGAGATGTCGTGCATGATCTTGGAGGCGCCGACCACCCGGCCGCGGCGGTCGCGGATCGGCGAGATCGTCAGCGACACCGGCATGATCGAGCCGTCGCGGCGCAGCCGCAGCGTGTCCATGTGCTGGACGCTGCGGCCCTCGCGGATGCTCGCCAGGATCTCGGTTTCCTCGTGGTGCCGGTCGGGCGGGATGACGCGCAGGATCGACTGGCCGAGCATCTCGGCGGCCGACCAGCCGAGCATCGCTTCGGCGGCGGGGTTCCAGGAGGTGACGATGCCGTCGAGCGACTTGCCGATGATCGCGTTGTCGGACGAGTCGACGATCGCGGCGAGCAGGGCCTGCTGGTTTTCGGCGCGCTGGCGCACGGTGATGTCGGTCACCATCGCCAGCACATGCGCGCCGCCGTCGGCCTCGATCGGGGTCAGCGCGATCTCCACCGGCACTTCGTGGCCATCCTTGTGGCGGGCGGTCAGGTCGCGGCCGCAGCCGATCGGCCGGACTTCCGGCGCCGCCATGAACTGGTCGAACAGCGGGTGGTGGTCCCGGCGGATGCGATCGGGCAGCAAGCGCTCCAGTGCCTCGCCGACCAGCTCCTCCGGGTCGTAGCCGAACACCGTGGCGGTCGCCGGGTTGGCGAGCACGATGCGGCCGACGCGGTCGACGACGAGGATCGCGGTCAGCGCGGCGTCCACCACGGCGCGGAACATCCGTTCGGTGGCAAGGTCCGCTGAGTTCATGGCGTGCTGTGTCCCGAGCATGACGTGATGTCCCAAGCGCGGCACCGCGGCTGTCGGTCGCCGCCGCAGCGTCGGGCGCGGCGCGAGGGTGGGCCGGTGCCGCTCAAGAAAACGTTAAGCGCAGGGACGCGCAATCGCGGTGATGTGAACGAAGCAGGCCGCCGTTATTATGAATTCAGTAACAAAATGCGCCAAAAACGTTCGCGCGTGATCCCCCGACCCTTGCCCTAACCCACAAGGGAGAAGCCGTCGGATGGGTTGCGCTTGCAACCCATCATGAACCGCGTACGCGGCGTCGAGGCCGGCGACGACGCTACGGGAACGGAAAAATCACCGGTCGGGCTGGCGCAGCACCGCGAGCACCTCGCCGCCGTAGCGGCTGAGCTTGGAGGTGCCGACGCCCTTGATGCCGCCCAACTCGTCGAAATCACGAGGCCGCACCGCGGCGATCTCGCGCAGCACGCTGTCGTGGAAGATCACGTAGGGCGGCACCGACTGCGCCTTGGCCTCGGCCGCGCGCCACGCCCGCAGCGCCTCGAACAACCCGCCGGCCTCGGCGGTCGGCGGCGTCGCCGGGGCGGCGGCGGTGCGGCGGCGGCTGCGGTCGGCGCGCGGCACCTCCTCGGCGTCCTCGCGCAGCAGCACTTTCTCCTCGCCGCGCAGGATCGGGCGGGCGCGGTCGGCGTCGAGTCGCAGCAGGCGGAAACCGCCCTCCTCCTCGGCGACGTCGAGCGCGCCGAGCGCCACCAGTTGGCGGATCACGCCATGCCAGAACCGGCTCGGCTGGTCTTTTCCGACGCCGAACGTCGGCAGCTTGTCGTGCGCCCAGCGCAGAATGCCCTCGCTGGTCTCGCCGAGCAGCACCTGCACGACGTGCTTGGCGCCGAACCGCTGGCCGGTGCGGAACACCGCCGAGAGCGCCTTCTGCGCCGCGATCGTGCCGTCGAAGGTGCGCGCCGGGGCGACGCAGTTGTCGCAATGGCCGCAGGGTTTTTCCAGGTTCTCGCCGAAGCAGGCGAGCAGGCCGCGGGTGCGGCACTGCGCGGTCTCGGTCAGCGCGATCATCGCTTCGAGACGGCGGCGCATCACCGCGACCTGCGCGTCCGGCGCCGAGGATTGCGCGAGCCAGTGCCGCGCCCGGGCGATGTCCTCGCCGCCGTAGAGCAGCAGCGTGTCGGCGGTTTCGCCGTCGCGGCCGGCGCGGCCGATCTGCTGGTAGTAGCTTTCGGGGCTGTCGGGCATGTCGAGATGCGCCACGAACCGCACGTCCGGCCGGTCGATGCCCATGCCGAACGCGATCGTCGCGACCACGACCACCGCCTCGCCGGAGCGGAAGCGCGCCGCGGCGGCGCGTTTCTGGTCCGGCGGCAGGCCGGCGTGGAACGCCACCGCCTCGATGTTTTTTCCCTGCAGGAACGCCGCCATGCGTTCGGTCTTGGCGCGGCTGCCGCAGTAGACGATGCCGGCGTGGCCGGTGTGGCGGCGAAGCAGCCGCAGCAACTGCCCTGACTCGGATTCCTTCGCCTCCGCCGCCAAGTAAAGATTCTCGCGATGGAAACTGGCGGCGAACACTTCGGCGCCGTCCATGCCAAGGGCAGAAAGAATATCGGTGCGGGTGCGCGGGTCGGCGGTCGCGGTCAGCGCGACGCGCGGCACGCCCGGAAACCGCTCCGGCAGCATCGCCAGCGCGCGGTATTCCGGCCGGAACTCGTGGCCCCACTGGCTCACGCAGTGCGCTTCGTCGATCGCGATCAGCGCGATCCGGCGCCGCGACAGCCGCTCCAGCGTGCCGGACGACAGCAGGCGTTCCGGCGAGACGTACAGCAGGTCGAGTCTTCCCGCGTCCAACTCGCGCCCGACGTTTCTGGCTTCCTCCGGGTCGAGTTCGGAATGCAGCGCGCCGGCGGATACGCCGACCTGGCGCAGCGCCGCGACCTGGTCGTCCATCAGCGCGATGAGCGGGGAAACGACGACGGCGGTGCCGGGGCGACACAGGGCCGGCACCTGGTAGCAGATGCTTTTGCCGCCGCCGGTCGGCATCAGCACCAGCGCGTCGCCGCCGTCGGTGACGTGCTGCACCGCGGCCTGCTGCAACCCGCGGAACGCCGGGAAGCCGAACACGCGATGCAGCACGTCGAGCGGCAATTCGCCGAACTGCTCGATCCGGACGGCGGCGTTCATTTTTCTGCCCCGCCCCTTGCGCAGGGGAATCGCATATGCGCCGATCCCCCGCGGTATTCCTTGTCATGGCCGGGCTTGACCCGGCCATCCACGCGGCGCAACGGCCGCAGTGCCTGGCCGGGCATGGATCTTTGAATACCCACCCCCCTACTCCGCGCCAGGCGCGATCTCGACGCGGCGGCTCTCGATCGGGTCGAGCGCGAAACTGGTGGCGCCGACCGAGCGCAGCACGATCCGCGCGGGCGCGACGCCGTCGGCGACCAGTTCGTCGAGCACGATCTGCGCGCGCAACTGGGCGAGCAGCGTGTTGGCGGCGACGCTGCCGACGGTGCTGGCGTAGCCGGTCAGCGCGATCCGCTGCGCCGGCTGCGCCTTGGCGGCCGCGGCGACCGCGGCGATCGCGTCGTGCGCGGGCTTGTCGACCAGCGCCGACCAGGAGGAAAAATAGACGACGGTGCGCGCGGGCTCGGCGGCGCGCCCGACCGACGCAGCGGCGCACAGCACCGCGATGCTCGCGGCCATCGTGAGCGGTCGGCGCATCGGGCGATCCTCGCGGCGGTTGCCGTCGATACCTGCGCGCGCCGGGGAGTCGCGGTCAACGCTGCTGGTTGTCGCCGAGCGTGATCTCGACGCGGCGGCTCTCGATCGTGTCGAGCGCGTAGTTGATCCGGCCCTCGGCGACGCGGGCGATGCGCTGCGGCGCGACGCCGTCGGCGACCAGCGTGTCGGCGACCGTCTGCGCGCGTTGCGCCGAGAGCTTCATGTCGGCGCTGGCGGTGCCGACCGGCGAGGCGTAGCCGTGGATCATGACGGTCGCGCCCGGCTGCTGCCGCGCAAGCTCCGCGACCCTGGCGACGACCTGCTGCGCCGGCGCATCGAGATCGCTCTTCCAGGGGGTGAAATAAACGACAAATCGCTCCGGCCCGCCGATCTGGCAGGCGGCCAGCAGGCCCAGCAGAACCAGCCCGAAAACGGCGCGGCGCATCGACGGTCCTTGCGCCAGTGCAAGGCTCATTCCTGCACGCGAGCGGGCCGTGGTCAACGCCCGACGCCGGCGTTGCCCGTGGCGCCGCGATGCGCTCAAAATGGCAACGGGGCCTGTGAGGCGAACCATGTTGACGACCGACGAGCTGCGCGCCGTGCCGCTGTTTTCCCTGCTCGCCGAGACCGAACTTGATCTGCTCGCGCGGACCTCCGCCGACATCCACCTCGGCGCCGGCGAAATCGCCGTGCCCGAAGGCGGCGAGCGGGCGCTGTTCGCGGTGCTGTCCGGCCGGATCGAAGTCTACAAGACGCTCGACGGCGTCGAGCGCCGGCTCGGCTTCCGCCTGCCCGGCACGATCTTCGGCGAGGTGCCGCTGGCGCTCGGCACCCCGTTTCCGGGCGGCTATCGCGCGGTCGAGCCCTCGCGCGTGGTGCGCGTCGATGCACGCCAGGTACTACACGATCGCCGCCGCCTCGCCGGATTTCTCGACCCGGATGGGGGCGCTGGCGCGCGAGCGGCTGGGCGGGTTGCAGGGCATCACCGCCGAGCCGCCGAAGGCGCGCGCCACCATGATCGGGCCGAAATGGGACGGCGCCTGCACCGAGCTGCGCCGGTTCCTGGCGCGCAACCAGATCAGCTTCGACTGGCTCACCCCCGACGCGCCGCAGCTTGCCGACATGTGGCACGGCGCGCCGCCGGGCGATGCGGACTGGCCGGTGCTGCGGCTCGCCGACGGCACGGTCGCGACCAACCCGAGCACGCGCGAGGTGGCCCGGCTGCTCGGGTTGCAGACGAGCGCGCGCGAAGTCGAATACGACACGATGATCATCGGCGGCGGCCCGGCCGGCCTCGCGGCGGCGGTGTACGGCGCGTCGGAAGGGCTGCGCACGATCGTCGTCGAACGCGAGGCGCCGGGCGGCCAGGCCGGCACGTCCTCGCGCATCGAGAACTATCTCGGCTTCCCCAACGGCGTCTCGGGCGACGAACTGGCGAGCCGGGCGCTGCAACAGGCGCGGCGGCTCGGGGCGGAAATCCTGGTGACGCGCTCGGTGCGCCACATCGACGCCGAGCACGGCGAGGTGCTGCTCGACGGCGACGAGCGGGTGCGGGCGCGCACGGTGATCCTGGCGACCGGCGTGACCTGGCGGCGGCTCGCGATCGAGGGTTTCGACCGGCTGATGGGCAAGGGGATTTTCTACGGCGCGGCGCGCAGCGAATCGAGTGCCATGAACGGGCTGCACGTGCACCTGATCGGCGCCGGCAATTCGGCCGGGCAGGCGGCGCTGCATCTGGCCAACCACGCGCGCACGGTGACGCTGATCGTGCGCGGCGAGGCGCTGGAGAAGAGCATGTCGCACTACCTGATCGACCAGTTGCGCACCAAGCCGAACATTTTCGTCGCGCTGCGGTCGGAGGTGAAGGCGGCGCATGGCGAGGCGAACCTGGCCGCGATCGACATCCTCGACGGCGCCGAGAAGGCGGTGCGGCGGGCCGAGTGCGGCGGGGTGTTCGTGTTCATCGGCGCGGACGCGGAAACCGAGTGGCTGCCGCCGGGGATCGCGCGGGATGTTCGCGGCTACGTGCTGACCGGCGACGACGTGGTGAAGGCCGGTCGCTGGTCGCAGCCGCGCGACCCCTATCTGCTGGAGACCAGCGTGCCCGGCGTGTTCGCCTGCGGCGACGTGCGGCTGAGTCCGGTCAAGCGCGTCGCCTCGGCGGTCGGCGAGGGCAGCATGGCGATCGCGTTCGTGCACCAGTATCTGCAGCACCACGCGCGGGCGCGGGCGTAGCCGCCGGTGGCGGTCGAAATCTGGGGGTTGGTGCCCGTTCCATTGGTCGGCTCGGGGTGGAGAGGCGACATTGCTGACAAATCCGACGAACGTCCGCTCAGCGCCCACTTGAAGCCGTTCCCACGATCTCGGCCATCGCCCGAAAGCCGTCGTTCGCTCGGTGAGGTTGACGACCTCGCGCCGGCTCAAACGAACGGCAAGAAGGGGTGGGAAGCCGTCATTGCCACGGCACGTCGCTGGTGACCGCTTCGCGTCATGAAGCGGACGTTGCTCTGCTGACTGAAACGAGACGCTCGCGCGGGAGCATATTGTTTGTCGCGGTCAGTTTCGCAGTCGATACGGCGTCAACGCGGAGCTGGGTTAGCTTCAGGCTCCGTCAGCTTGTCGTCCGCTGGCGAGCGCCAGAGGCCCAGCACCAACAGCGTGTGGATGACCCACAGCAGGGTCCCGGGATGCATGGCCCGCCAGTCCATCAGGCCGTGGGCCAGCTCGTTGCGCAGGTTCAGCGACCGGGAGTCGGCATACAGCGCCGCCAGATGCACCGCCAGGTCCGGTCCCTTGGGGCCGAAGGCGGCGATGGTGTCCTTGTTGAAGACGATGTCGCCCATGCTGATGGCGACCTGAGCGCCCTTGAAGCGCGGGTGGGGTTTGGTCGGGGCGGCCGACCCGATCCACCAGATTGCGTAGGCCTCGTTCGATCTGCGGAATGAGGATGTGGATGGCCTTGAGATCGTCGCCGCCCATCCACGCCTCGAAGCCGGCCGCCAGCAGAATGCCGTCGTCGAACAGACCCGCCCGGTTGCACCAGCTGACGAAGTCACCGACCTGGAACTTGTAGGTGTCGAGCGCCGCCTCGAACGCCCAACCCAGCCACGGCGTATGGATCTGTATCGCCATAGCCGCCTGCCGCAGCACCCGACCCAAGGGATCGTCCTCGACCGAGCCAACGGAGGCCACCTGATAGTCCTCGCCCATAATAGTCTGGGTGAGATGGGACATTAGCGGCGCGGAGGCCTTCTGCTGCTCGAGGAGGTCTTCCAGCTCCTTCTGCTTCAGCACGAAGTTCCACGCGATTCTAACGAGGGCTTGGGCCGGCCCGCCCTCGACAATTTGCTTCTTGAAAGCGTCGACCTCGTCGAAGGTGATGCTGAATTCGGTCTGGATAGGCTTCATCTCGGCGTTGGCTTCGCGGACCTTCGTCACCAAGAGCCGGCGGATGCGCTCCGCCTCATCGGCCTCGCCGGCGGCCTTATAGGCCTCCATCGTCTGGTTGAGGACGCTCGACGCCAAGAGCGCATTGCCGAGGCTGGCGAAGTGCTCGGTGGCCTTGGCCACCACGCGGTGGACCCGTCGTTCATCGTCGGATTGACGGAGTTGCCGGTAGTGGATGAGCAGCCGTTCGGCGATGGCCTGGACATGATGCGGATCGAAGCGGGCCGGCGTACTGGCGTCGGCGTACAACGCCAACCAGGCCTCGAGGTCGGCGACCAAGCCCGCCTTCTCGGCGTCGGTCAGACCGCACTTGGGCTGTGACATAAGGATGTCGTAGGCCTGGGTCCACGGCTCGCCCTTGGTCTTGGCGTCGGCATCGAGCTTGAGAACCAGGGCGCGCGCCGCGTCGCGCTTGGGTGCGTTATTGATGGCGATGGCCAGGGCCAGGGCGCGCGAGGCGTTCTCCAGTCCCTCGCGAGTGCCGACGCAGGGCAACGATGCGGCCACCATGTACGCGTCCACCGCCATCACCGCGGCCTTACCGTCTCGTTTCGCAGCGGGCGCGATCTGCGGCCCGAGGTCCCACACGAGGTCGGCGTAGCGGGCCCTGAGCACGGGATGGTTCACCGCATTCGCCCGCGTCCGCCAATGATCGACCGTGGCGGCGTCAGCCTGAGCGATGTCAGGAATATGCGCCACACTGCCGTCGGCGCGCTCAAGGCTCGCTGTGGGGCCGAAATAGGTGCCCCAAGGGCTGTCGTTGTTGGGCCAGGGCCGGAGGCCGAAGCCGATCAGTTCCGCCGCGCCCGCCGCGCGCTCAGCATCGGTCGGGTCCACCACCGTCTTTGCGGCGTCGGCAACCGCGGCGTTCACGTCATCCGGCGTAAAGGCGTCGCTCCGCGCATCGAAACCAGCCAAGGCCTTAGACAACGGCTCGGGCGTGGCGTCCACCGTCATGGCGCAGCCGCGACCGCTGGCGCGCCTTCGGCCGCGCCGAGTTCCGCGGCCTTCTGCTTGAGGAACGTGATGGCGTCGCGCATTACGAAGCTGAAGTTGCGCAGTTCCATCTCGTGCCCGTCCTTGTTGAAGCCGAGGGCGAAACCGATCGGGATTCCCGGCCGGTCCGCCGGAATGCGCTCGTCGCCGCTTTGCACGTGCTTGAAGTGGTGGGCGACCACGTCCACCAGCCCAAACTCAAGGGATTGGCGGCGCCATTGCGACCGCAGACCCGCCGACTTCTTGGGGAAGGTCACGCGGTCGACGGCGTGGAAGATGGCCACGTACGTGAGGAAGGCGCGGCGCGAACTGGGCTGCGCGCGGAAGTCCGCATACGTCGGCTCGACGATGACCTCGATGTACCGCGCCAAGTCGCTCACGACGACGAACCTCCAAAAACTCGGCGGAAGGTTTGACCAACTTGACCCTTGGCGCCTAGCCCCGCTCAGCTCCGCCTGGCGCGGCCACCGCGCCAGGATGCCGTCATGACCGCGCCAAACCCGTCCGCCGAAGACAGCGAAGACCTACCTCCGCTTGAGGTGGGCCTGGCCCAAGCCCTCGCCGCCAGGCTCCAAGACGTTGTCACCGCCGCCGCCCAGGCTTCGCCGGGCACGCCGGCCTCAGCCGAAGCCAAGAAGCTGGTGGCGCGGCGCGTGCCGAAGTCCTGGCTGCCGAAGTACAAGGTGATGGACGAGTACCGGCTTCGTCATCTGGGACGAGGCCATGACCATCCTGGACCGGATCCTGGTCTATCCGTTCACCGCCAGTTACCGGAAGCACCTGAAGGGGGCACCCAAGGAGGTGCTTGGTGCCTGGCAGTTCCACAGCCATAGCCTGCGCATCGGCGAACTCTACATGGTACTGGACCGCACGCTGGCCCTTCTAGAATTCCTGACCGTGGTGGCCAAGGGCTGCGGCCTGTCGGCGACCGACCAGCGCAAAGCCTTCGAGAAGACGTTCAAGAAGACCTTCGAGCGTCGGCTGCGCGAGCGGCATCGGCTGACCCATGCCCACGAGCGGCCCTCTATGGTCTCGCGGATCATCGACCTGTCCGGCGGCAAGTGGGCCGGCGACGACGACGCGACTATCAGGCAGGTCCTCGACATCTTCGCAAAGACGCTGCCGATGCTGACGAAGGCCAGCGAGGCGGCCGGCCGCACACCGCCGAAGACGCCCGAGGAGGTGGAGGCGCTGCATCAGTGGGGCGCCCAGCGGGAAGCCCGGCAGATGCTGAAGCTGGTCGGCGAAGCCCTGCTCGGCACGCTCGACGACCCGTCGGTGGCGCCGAAGGCCTCAGCGACCCCAGCGCCAGAGACGCCGATCGATCAGGGCCATTTCCACGATCCGAAACGAAACTAACCTTGAGATAGCGTGACGTCGTATCAGCCGCCGGACGTCACGGGGGACCGCAAACAGCCCAAATAGGTCATTCAGTGGTCTCTCGACGAATGTCTTGGACGGGTCGATAGCAGCAATCGCGCTTGTCGGGCTGAGCGTCCGCTATTCAACCCACGGCGCTCAGAAGCCGCTTTTCCGCTCCCGGCCAAGATCGGACATTGGCTATCCGGCGACGAATATCTGCCTTCGGCCGAAACCTCCCATCGCCTCGCCACTCAAGCGTCGGATTTCGACCGCTAGCGCTGCGCGATGGCGCCGGCGATGCGCCGGGCCTCGATGCCGATCTCGCGGAGCTGGCCAGTCGGCACCACGCGGAAGCCGCAGAAATCGAGGCCGGGCGCCGACGTTCGCCGACCGCTGACAACCGGGACGCCGCCCGCCCCGAGCGCGTCGCCCGCGTCCGGCAGCAGCGGCCGCAGGTCGGCGCGAAATCCGGTCGCGGCGATGATGGCCTCGTACGCCACGCGGCGGCCGTCGGCGAAGTCGACGGCCCGCCGCTACCCCGCCGCCGCCACGGCGCGGCCGGCGGAGAGGCGGAAAATCCGATCGAGCTTCTCCACGCCGGTCAGCCGGTGCGCGATCAGCACCAGCGTGCGGCCCTCGGCCGCCTCGTTGAGTGTTGCGAAGAAGGCGCGCTCGGTCTCGGCGTCGAGGCCCGCGCACGGCTCATCGAGGATAAGGATCGGCGCCGGCGAGAGCAGCGCGCGGGCCAGCGCGAGCCGCCTGCCCTGCCCGCCCGACAGATGCGCGCCCTGCTCGCCGACCCAGGCGTCGAGCCCGTCCGGCAGCGCGCGCACCACGTCGGCCACCTGCGCCGCAGCGAGCGCCGCCCACAGCGCCGCGTCGTCGGCGCCGGGCCGGGCGAGCACGCAGGTTGTTGCGGACGGTGTCGTCGAACAGGTGGGTCGACTGCGACAGCCACGCGATGCGGGCGCGCACGTCGGCGGCGGGCAGCGTCGCGATATCGACGCCGCCCAGCAGGATTTTTCCTGATTGCGGCGCGACCACCTTCAGCGCAAGGGCGGACAACGTCGACTTGCCGGCGCCGGACGGGCCGAGCAGCGCGACGCGGGCGCCCTGCGGCACGTCGAGCGAGAGCCCGTCGAACACCGCCGGCCGGTCCGCCGCCCAGGCGAACTTTATTCCGTCGAACCGCAGCGCGCTGCCTTTCGGCATCGCCGCCGGCTTGGGTGGATCGGGCAGCGGCGGCGGGCCGTCGGCGGCCTCCAGCACGCGCGTGGCGGCCGCGACGGCGTAGCCGGCGACGACGCCGGCGCGCGGCAGCCCGCCGACCGCCTCGAACGCGGCAACGGCGAGGAAAGCGAACAGCACCGCCTGCGCCGGATGCGCGCCAGCCGCCAGCAAAACAGAAAAGATGCCGGCCTGCGCGCACAGGAACGCGCCGGCCGCGGCCAGCGCGCCGCGCCGCGCCTGCATGCGCTGCGCCCCGAGAAAAATGGCCTCGCGTGCCTGCACGGCCGCGAGCACGCGGCCCTCGGCGCCGAACGCGCGTACTTCGCGCAGGCCGTGCAGCGCATCGAGGCAGGCGACCCGCAGCGCCGAAGCCGACGCGGCGAGTTGCTTTCCGTCCCGCGCGGCGTTCAGCGCAGCGAGCGCCGGCAGCACGAAGGCGGCGGCGATGAACAGCACGCCGACGATGACGGCCAGCACCGCGTCGGTCCGCCCGATCAGCGCCAGCAGCACCGGCAGCAACACGATTGCGCTCGCGAGCGGCACCAGCACCCGCAAATAGACGCCGTCCAGCGCCTCGACGTCCTGCACCAATCGGGAAAGAACGTCGCCGGCGCGGCGGAAGCCGAGGCCGCCGGCGCTGCGCACGGCCAGCCCGGAAAAAAACCAGACGCGCAGATCGGCAAGCGCGCGGAACATCGCGTCGTGCGTGGTCAGCCGCTCCAGGTAGCGCAGCACCACGCGGGCGATGCCGAGCCGGCGCAGCAGCACCGGCGCCACCAGCGCCGCGCCGCCGAACAGCCCGGCCAGCATCGAGCCCGACACCGCCATCAGCGCGACCCCGGTGCCGACCGAGGCGACCGAGACCAGCATGCCGAGCGCCAGCCACGGCAGGCGATGCCGCCACAGCGCGAGGATGCGCAGCAGCGGGGTCATGCGGCGACTGGGTGAAGAAAGCCCTCTCCGCCCTTGAGGGCGGAGAAGGGTTGGGGGATGAGGTCGGGTGAAGCGCGGACGATCGGTCGGCCGCGGAGTTTCCCCCACCTCACCCGACCCTCTCCGCCCGCAAGGGCGGAGGGAGGCAATGCCTTCTTCCCGAAGACGCCCGGCCTCGAAGTTCCCGGTCATCACGCCACCCCCCGCACCGGCGCCACGCGGCCGTCGCGCAGGTCGAGCCGGCGACCCGAAAACGCGTGCGCGGCGGCGGAGTGGCTGGCCAGGATCACCGTGCGGCCGAGCGTCAGCCGGCGCAGGCTGTCGAGCACTTCCGCTTCCGTCGCGGGGTCGAGATGCGCGGTCGGCTCGTCGAGCAGCAGCAGCGGCGCGTTCTTCAGGAAGGCGCGCGCGATGGCGACGCGCTGCGCCTGGCCGCCGGACAGGCCGAAGCCGCCCTCGCCCACTTCGGTGTCGAGGCCGCGCGGCAGCAGCGCGGCAAACCCCTCGACGCGGGCGAACCGCGCCGCGTCCGCGACTTCGTCGTCGCTCGCCTCGGGCCGCGCGAAGCGGATATTTTCCCGGATCGAGCCCGCGAACAGCACCGGCCGCTGGCCGATCCAGGCAGTGAGTTTTGCCAATGCCTGCGGGACAAGGACAGAAATATCGGCGCCGTTGAGGGTGATGCGGCCGTGCTCGGGCTGCACGAAGCCGAGCAGCAGCTCGATCACCGTCGACTTGCCGGCGCCGGACGGGCCGGCCAGCACAAGAATTTCGCCGGCGGGGACGCGGAAGCTCACGCCGTCGAGCGCCGGGCCGCGCGCCGGGTCCCAGGTGAAGCGCACGTCCTCGAACGCCACCGACACGCCGCGCGCGGCGACGGTGCGCACGGTGGCAGGCGCGCGCTCGCCGGGCGGCGCCGGCAGGTCGGCGAGCGGGCCGGCGGCGCCCTGCGCGTGCAGCCGGTCCTGGTAGGCGGCGGAGTAGGCGCGCAGCGGCGCGAAGAACTCCGGCACCAGCAGCAGTTCGAACAGCGCGCGGCCCGGGGGCACGCCGCCGCCGCCGAACGCGCGCACCGCGAGCACGACCAGCGCCAGCGCGGCGGCAAGGTCGAGCGCGGCGGATGACAGGAACGCGACGCGCAGCACCCGCATCGTGCGGCGGCGCAATTCGTCGGCGGCGCGGCCCAGCGCCGCCGCCTCGTCGGCGGTGCGGCCGTACATCACGATCGTGGCGATGCCACGCACGCGGTCGAGGAAGCGCGCCTGCAACCGGGCCAGCGCGGCAAACTGCCGGCGCGAGGCGGCGGCGGCGCCAAGGCCGGAGAGCGCCATCGCCAGCGGCACCAGCACTCCGGTGCCGAGCAGGATCGCCGCGGCGACCGGGTCGGCCACGAGCATCGCCAGCAGCACAAGCGCCGGCGCGGCAACCGCGAGGATTGCCGCCGGCACATACCGGGCAAAGAAACCCTCCAGCGCCTCCACCCGGTCGACCACCACGGCCGCAAGTTCGCCGCTGTGCCGGCCGCGCAGCACCGCGGGGCCGGCGGCGAGCAGCCGGTGCAGCGCATCGGTGCGCAGGCGGCGACGCGCCCCGGCGCCGGCGGCAAAGCCTGCGATGTCGGCCGCCAAGCCCAGCCCGGCGCGCAGCACCGCGAGCGTCGCGAAGCCCGGCCAGCGGCCACGGCGGCACGCCGGCGGCTGCCAGCACCTGCCCCAGCACGTCGGCCGCGCACCATGCCTGGCCGATCCCGGCGACCGCCGCCGCGACGCCGAACGCGAGCACCGGGCGGGCGCCGCGCCGGCCGACGCGGGCCTGCTGGCGCAGCCAGATCCGGGCCGCCTGCGTCGAAGGGTCCATCGCCAGCCGTTTAGCGTACGCGCGCCGGTTTGACAGGCCCCGCCCAATTCGCGATTCGTTCGCCCAGCATACATGCGTATTATATGCTATGTGGCATCAGATGCGATCAAGTCCCTAACGTTTCGTGAACATGTCGTGAATCGAGCCGGATACCGTTCTCATTAAATCGTGTTTCATATTTTATGCCTTTGGTATTCTATATCGTTTTCAAAGTTAGTTAGGCGGTTCGTGTGCCGCAACCGTTCGTTCATCGCGCCGGGCCAGAGTGGCGCCATGCCGTACACCCGCCGCGTGCTGCTCGCCGCTGCCCTGCTCGGCGCGTCTGCCACACCGGCGGCCGCGGCGCAGTTCGCGACGCTGTGCCCCGGCGTCGCCTCGGCGATCGGCTTCGCGCCGCTGCCGCGCGAGCGGCTGGCGTTCCGTGCGGCCGGCCTCGAGCCGAGCATCAGCCTGCCGGCGCCGCGCGCCCGCGTCGTCGGACTGCTGCCGATCGCCGGGCGCCAGGTGGCGCTGCTGGCGTTCGGCGCGGACCCGCCGGACACGGCGGCGCGGCTCGATCTCGCCGCCCTGGTCGGCTGGGACGGCGCACAACTTCGGGTGATGGCGCTCGAAGTTTTGACCTGGCAGCTGCCGGGCGGCGCCCGGCTCGACACCCGCTTCGCGGCGACCGGGGAGCGGACGCGCCTCACGTTGACGCGCGAATGCGCCGCGCCGCGCGGCGCCCGGCGCTGGCGGCGCGAGGGCTGGATCGACCTGCTGGCCTGGCAGGACGGCGGCGCGCTGCGTGACGATCCGGCCCGGACCCCCGTGGCGGACACCTGGCAGGCGCAACTCGCCCGGCTCCGCGCCGCCGTCGCCGCGCGCCTCGCCGCCCCCTGCGGGGACGTGGCCGAAGACCTGATCCGCCTGCTGGCGCCGGAGGCGCTGCCGCCGGGCTGAGGTGGGCTCACACACCCGTCACAGTGCGCACCTTTCCCCGCCGTAATATCGCCACACCGCAGCGCAAAAAAACCCTCGCGAGGGGTATGGGGATTTCAGACTGCGCCTGCCGGATGGCCTGCCGCCGATCGTGACGGCGGTGCCAGGGAACGTTGCGCGTGATGCAACGCTTGACCATCGGACAGCTTGACGCAGCGATCCGCCAGCAACTCGCCGGTTTGTGCAGATGACGTGGGCGCGGCGGGCCGCATGTCCCTGACACACCGAGCTGGCTTGGTCCGCGCCGCGCTGGAGGCAAAATGAATCGCCTGGTCGTCGTTTCCAACCGAGTGCCGCTCCCGTCCGGCGGCAGCCCGACCGGCGGGCTCGCGGTTGCGCTGGACGGGCTGATGGAGAAGCGCGGCGGCCTCTGGTTCGGCTGGAGCGGCGCCATCGCGCCGGCCTGCGGCACCAACGTGGGCGTGCAGCACGCCAACGGCATCGACTACGCGACCATCGACCTCACGCCAGACGAGCACGAGCGCTACTACAACAACTTCTCCAACGGCGTGCTGTGGCCGCTGCTGCACACCATGCCGGAGCTGATGCGCTACGACCGGCGCGACGCGAAGGTCTACCGCGAGGTCAACATGCGGATGGCGGCGACGCTGCAATCGCTGCTGCGCCCGTCCGATCTCGTCTGGGTGCACGATTTCCACCTGCTGCCGCTGCCGGCGGCACTGCGCGCGCGCGGCATCGACAACCCGATCGGCTTCTTCCTGCACGTGCCGTTCGCCTCGGCCGACGTGCTGGCCGCGGCGCCGGAGATGGGCGCGCTGGTGCGCGACCTGCTGGCGGCCGACCTGATCGGCTTCCAGACCGACAACGACCTTGCCAATTTTGCCGCCGCCGCCGAACTTTTTGGTGATGCTGTGCGGCTCGCCGGCAACGTGCTCAACGTCGGCGGCCGGAAAGTCCGGCTGGGCGTGTTCCCGGTCGAGATCGAGCCGCACGGGTTCGCCGAGCTGGCCGAGAAGATGGCGGCGGGGCCGGAAGCGGCGCGGCTGCGCGCCAGCCTCACCGGCCAGCAGCTTATTCTCGGCGTCGAGCGGCTGGACCCCACCAAGGGGTTGCTGCAACGTCTCGCCGGGCTGCGGCTGCTGCTGGAAAAGCACCCGAAATGGCATCGCCGCGCGACGCTGCTGCAGATCGCCGCGATTTCGCGCAAGGAGGTTTCTTCCTACCGCGCGCTGCGGACGGCGCTGGATCGCGAAGCCGGCTGCCTGAACGCCGACTTGGCCGAGCCCGATTGGCTGCCGCTGCGCCTGGTGTCGCGCGCCATCGACCGCACGCTGGTGGCCGGCTACATGCGGGTGGCCCGCGTCGGCCTGGTGACCCCGCTGCGCGACGGCATGAACCTGGTGGCAAAGGAGTTCGTCGCGGCGCAGGACCCTGACGATCCGGGCGTGCTGGTGCTGTCGCGCTTCGCCGGCGCGGCGCAGCAGCTGGACGCCGCGCTGCGCATCAACCCGCACGACGCCGACGCGATGGCGGACGCGCTCGACCGGGCGCTGGCGATGCCGCTCGCCGAGCGGCGCGAGCGCTGGCAGTCGATGTGGGCGGCGCTCGCCGACCGCTCGCCGCTGGGCTGGGGTCGCGGTTTCGTGGCCGCGTTGCTGCGGGCCAGCTCGATCGCGGTGGTGCCGGAGCGCCAGGAGCGCCCGCTGCGCACCGGCACCGGCCCGATGGCGTTGAACGGCGAGCCGGGGGCGGGCTCGGTGCCCGCGCCGGTGATCGTGAGCGAGCTGCTGGTGGCCGAACGCATGGCCGGCGAGCGCGAAAAGCTGCGCCCGCCAATGCTGGTGCCGGAGCCGATGCAGATCAACTGAGGGCGGCGCGCTGCCTCGCACCCTAAGGCTTTGAGACGAAATAATTTATCCGTTTCACGTCACTGCCGGTCCCGGATCAAGTCCGGGGATGACCCGGCAATCCAGCGCGCGGCGCGGCATGGATCCCCGGGTCAAGCCCCATAAGCGCTAGGATAGGGCTTTCGCTCCTCCTTCGGCTCTCCCGCGAGGGCAATGGCTGCGGAGTGCTCGCATACTTCGTTGAATTTTCGTCATGGCCGGGCCTGACCCGGCCATCCACGGCATGGAACTGCCGCCATGCCCGGACCCCTGGGTGAACAATCACGAGCGATCCAGCCTGGATCGATCATGTGAATTCCGACATGAATTCTAAACATCGACGTCCGTCCGGCGCCGCCCCGTGGATGGCCGGGTCAAGCCCGGCCATGACGGTATAAAAACGAGACGATCAGTCAGAATGCCTTTTCTGAAGCCGAACGAAGAGAAGAACGGGCGTCTCCGGCTTATGTTAGCGCCTATGGGGTCAAGCCCGGGGATGACGTCGAGAGGACTGCGGCGATTGCCCGGCCTCGCACCCTACGCCGCTGCGCTCGTCTTCGCGCCCTGCCATGCCGCGAACGCCTTGCGGCACAACGCCAGCAGCATCTCGTGCGCCGGGCCGAGTTGCGCGTCCGTCTCCGGATGATGCGAAAACCGGTCGATGTTGCCGAGGATCAGCCCCGGCCCGACGATCTCGACCTCGCCGAGGCGATGCTGCGTGCCGGCGTAGCGGATCACGAACAGCGTCGCATCGCCGTAGCGCCGCACCGCCGCATGCAGGCGCGCCAGTTCCTGGTCCGTCAGGTTGCGGCGCATGTTCTTGTAGACGAAGATCTTCCGGCCCTCGTGCAGGTCCTCGATCAGCTTGCGCCGCAGCAGCCGCTGCCGCTGCGCGAACTGCTGCGCCATCCGCTCGGGCTTCACGTCGTCGGCATAGACGAACGTCCGCATCGCCATGTGGAAGCGGCGATCGGTTGCCCAGTATTCGCGGCGATCGTTGTTGGTCGGCACGAAAATGCGGGTGAACTCCGGCTCGCCGACGCCCGGGAACTCGGTTTCCAGCGCGGTGCACAGCGCCTCGGTTTCCAGGTCCGCCCAGCGCAGCAGGCCCAGCGTGTCGGCGCCGAGGCTGCGCTGGAAGACGCCGAATTCGCAGCCGTGGCCGGTGCCGCCCAGGCTCTCGAACGCCATCGCCAGCACCCGGTCGGGGTCGTCGCCGGGGCTCGCGATCAGCGGCGGCGGGGCGTTGCCGGTGCCGGCGATGCGCAACTGCACCTCGTAGACCCGATGCCGCAGCCGCGCCTCCTTCGGATGGCGGCGGGCGGCGGCCTCCAGCCGCGCCAGCGCGAGCGGCCAGTCCTCCCGCGCCGCCGCATTCAGCCCGTGCTCGGCCTCGGCGAGGTCGGCGGCATCGGGAAAGCGCTCCAGCGCGGCCGCGACCAGGCGGTCCGCGGCGTCCAGCCGGCCGGCCTTGCGCAGCGCGTTCGCCTGCCGCGCCGGCGCCTCGGACGAGCGCGGGTCGAGCTCCGCAACCGCTGCCCAGGCGCGCGCCGCGGCCGGCCAGCTTGCCCGCGTCTCGGCGGTGCGGGGCCGCGCCCCTGATCGCCGGCGCGGTCGGATCGGGCCGGCTGGCTCGCCGGCGCCAGCAGCGCCTCGGCTTCTCCGGCGGCGCCAGCTCGCGCAGGGCGGCGGCGCCCAGCCGAGCGAGCGGCCTGCAGCGGGAAGCGGGCCCGCCACCTCGGCCCAGCGCTGCGCTGTCCGCCAGTTGCGGGCGCGATGCGCGACCTGCGTGGTATCGACGAACGTCGCGGGATCGGCGGAAACCGCTGTTGTGCTTCCAGCAGCAGCGCATCCGCCGCCTCCCACCGGCCTAGTTCGCGATAGGCGACGCCGCGGTACAGGTAGGGGACGAGCTGGTCGGGGAAGCGGGCCACAGCATCAGGTGCCAGTGTTCTCGAGCGCGATCGGCGAGTCGTTGCGCGCCTGCGCGGTGATGTCATTCCGACGATGCCTTGGCGGACGCCTGGAAGCGCCGGACGGCTTCTTCGGCTCATCTGCTCGGCCTCGTCGAGCCGCTTGAGCTGGCGCAGCAGGGAGACCTCGTCGCGGCGGCACCGGGGCATCCGGGTAGGCGCGGCGCAGGTCGCGCGAACAACGCCAGCGCCTGCTCGAAGCCGGCCCTGCTTTTCGAGCTCGCGCGCCGCCGCCACGCTCTCCTGCTGGGCGGCCGGGCCGTTGCGGCCGGCTCCGCCGTGCCGACCGCCGCCCCGCTCGCCTCGGCATCGTTCATGCTGGTCCACCCGCCTGCCGCCGGCTGGTCTAACGGATCGCCGGTCCCGGCGCCACGCTTGCCGATCGGGCGGGATGCAAGGCCGGCGCGCCGACCAGATGGCGCAACTTGTCCGGGTTGGCGACCAGGTAGATCGCGGCGATCCGGTCGCCTGCCAGTTCGAACGCGGCGGTGCGCAGTTCGCCGTCGCGCGCGCGCAGCAGCAGCCCGGGCAGGCCGTTGATCTGCGCCGGCCGCGCGTCGGCGAGCCGGAACCCGCGGGCTTTTCTCGCAATCCCAAGGATGAAGCGGGCGATCTTGTCGGCGCCGAGGATCGGGTTGAGCGCCGCCGGCACCTTGCCGCCGCCGTCGGTGAGCAGCACGGCGTCCTCGGTCAGCAGCCCGGTGAGCTGCGCGAGGTCGCCGCTTTGCACCGCCGCCGCGAACGACGCGAACATCTTCTCCGCCGCCTCGGGCGGCGTCGCGTATCTTCGCTTGTCCTGCCGGACGTTGCGCCGGGCCCGCGCCGCGAGCTGGCGGCACGCTTCCTCGCTGCGCCCGAGCATGCGCGCGACATCGGAGAAGTCCGCGTCGAACACGTCATGGAGAAGAAACGCCGCGCGTTCGAGGGGTGAAAGTCGCTCCAGCGTGAGCAGAAACGCGACCGACAGATCCTGCGCCAGTTCCGCCGCGTCCTCGGGCGTCAGCGCGTCCGGGTCGAGCACCGGCTCGGGCAGCCACGCGCCGACATAGGTTTCGCGCCGCGCCCGCGCCGACTTGATCTGGTCGAGACACAGCCGCGTGACGATCGTGGACAGAAACGCGCGCGGGTTGTCCACCCCCGCGCGATCCGCCTCGTGCCACCGAAGAAAAGCCTCCTGCACGATGTCCTGCGCCTCGCTCACCGAGCCGAGCATCCGGTAGGCGAGCCCGGCCAAATGCCGGCGATGCGGCTCGAGCGCGGCGCCGGTCACGCGGCCCGCCGCAGCACCGGCAGGTCGGCGCCGCCGACCCGCACGCGCATGCACGCCTGGCCGTGGCCGAGCGCGTATTTGAGCGTCGGGTACAGCCGCGACCCGGTGATCGCGAGCGCGAGCGTGACCAGCGCGCGCCTACCCCAGCGCTGCACGATGTGGTCCCGAAGCTCGTCGGCGCCGGCATCGTGCCGCAGCACCGCCTGGGTGAAGCGCACGCCGAGCACCACCGGCTCCGGCATTGCCGAAAAATCGCGGGCCACGACTGCGCGCAGCAACGGTGCCGGGATGCCGGCCGCCTCCGCCATGCGCACCACGAGTTGCGTGCAGGGCCCGCAATCCTCGGCCATCGCGGCGGTGATTTTCGCGGCGAACCACACGTCCGCCGGCAGGTCGCGGCAATACCGGGAAATGCCCATCACCGCACCGAACCGCCTGAGCGCCGTCGGGTCGGCATCGAGCAGGTCGCGGGCGTAGCCCAGGTCGTAATCCCAGCGCCGCTCGAATTTCTCCAGTCGGCGCCGCATCAGCCACTTCCGCATGTTCTCGCTCCATCCGTTTGCGACGACAGGGACGAGGCAGGGGGCGCCGGCGTGACATGAATTTCCGCCGTTGGCGTTGAGCAGAATCCCGTCGAGCGTCGCACGGAAGCTCCCTCTCCCCTTGCGGGAGAGGGCCGGGGTGAGGGGTCGAGCCGCATAAGCTTCCGGGGTGACGTGCAAAACCCGACGCCGATGGGCCGGACATTCCGCCGTAGGGTGGGGTGCCCTTCCGCACCCCACCATCGCGATGCTGCACGCAGTGACAACGGGGATCACCGCCTGAAACATGCCCGACGACCGTCGCAACCGCGTCGCCGGCGGCAGTTGCTTCTTCACCCTCGCGGCTCGCCGACCGGCGCAGCGCTCCGCTGCTGCGCGAGATCGCGGCGCTGCGCGCGGCCGTCGCGCGCACACAACACCTGCACGCATTCCGGGTCGACGCCAGGGTGGTGCCGCCGGAGCACATGCACGCGCTATGGACCCTTCCCGAGCGCGACGCCGCGTAGTCCGTGCGATGGGCGTTGCTCCAGCGCCGGTTCTCGGCGGCGATAGCACCGGGCGAGCACCGCACCGCCTCCCGCGCGGCCAACGGAGAGCGCGGGCTTTGGCAGCGTCGCTTCCGGGAACACACGGTGCGCGATGCCGAGGATTTCGCCCGGCACGTCGATTATATTCGCTTCAATCCGGTCAAGCACGGGCTGGCGGCGAGCGCGGGCGATTGGCCATGCTCATCGTTCGGGCAGGCGGTGGCGCGCGGGTTTCATCCAGCCGGTTGGGTGCACCGGGGCGAGAACGCGGGCGACTTCGGCGAGCGGGAGACGTCCGGGAGGTCGTGCTGAAGCGCGCGATATGTCTGTCCGGTACCTCCGGCGCAACGTCAACCGGTGGGGTGCAGAAGCGCACCCCACCCTTGCTCTCCATCGACCGTGACGGAAGAGACAAGATGGGGACAGCCTGTGTGACATGCGCCTGAAATTCCGCCCCTCTCTTGTGGGAGGCGACCGGTGGAGATGCGGCCTGCATACTCTGACTAGTGAGTCGGGGCGGAGCCGGTTCCCGCGCAGACAGAATGCGCCGGTCTCTCGTCAGGTGAGGGGCTCTGCCCCCTTGCGCTTCTCGGCATATCGATCCTAGTTAATGTTGGTTTGGTAACATCACTTGACGGTCCTGGCAGGCATGCTGAGTCTAGGTGGTGGGCTTCCTACCGCGAGGTGACGGGCCATTCTTGTTAAGAGCGTCGCAGGGGATGTGCTTTGGATTTCGCATCTATCGTATCGCATTCACCATCGCGGTGGAGCCTACCGCTAGCAGTTTTCTTGCTTGCCTATAAGCTATTTTCATTTCTCGACAGTCACACATCGCCAGAAGTTCGCACCGAGCTGGCTGATTTCTTACAAGGGAAAAATACGAACCCTATTTAGGAGTTCTTCCGAGTCTAGTGGAAGGCACCTTTCATAAGATTTTTGGGGAAAAGCACCTTTCGCTACGATGCGTTGCGATGTCGGCCGCAGTTTCTGTACTTGCAGTTATGGTCACCATGCTATTCACCACCATTTATAACTTCCCTACGTACCTATCAAATTGTGTCTCAACTCGGCCCTGGAACCCAGAAAATTATAGAAGCGTTACAGAAGAATGAGAAATCGAAAGCCATTGGCGACTATCTTGCAAACTTCGGAAAATTACATCTTTGGATCTTGTTGACATTATCGTGGCTTATTTGGTGTGTGTTACCTGATTATTTAGCACTACTCAAATCCAGAATCGTAATCACTGTTCTAAAATACACTAAGCCCGGTATATTTTCTCTAGTTGTGGCCATATCTATAGATTTCATTGTCGGTGTGTGGGTATTTTTTACTAGTCTTGCGCTCCTCCAAACAATACTTCTTAATTATTTCATAGGCACCGGATGGTTGTTTAGTGGCGCGACCAATGCCGCGTCATTCCTCACAACTGGGATTATAGTCTTGGGGCTACTGATGACCTTAGAATTTGCGTTGATAATTGGATCTGGTATGCTTCTCTTCGGAGTGCCTGTCGGAAATATATTCTGGGCCAGTATGTTGCCTTCAATGTGGCTATGGGCGTATATTATTTCGGCATTGGTTACTCGCGCGCTCCTTTCATCAAAAAAGTCCCTTAGATTCTTGATATATTTTCTTGATGTTTCGAGACACCCATTTCGCTCTTTGGGCATCGTGATCGGGGTTGTGTTGGCTCTTATCTTCACTTTGGCGCTCGTTCTCATGAGCTTTGTTCCGACACCGACAGCGCCGGAACAAAAGAACACTCAAGCCACAAGCTTGGAGATGGTTGTCTCGCCAATGTTGTAACTGCCAGTGTCGTAGCCAGCCGTAGCCAGCCGTAGGGTGGGCTTCAGCCCACCGTCGCAAGTTACAACCGCTCACCGGTGTCGGCCAATCCGGGACCCTCGATAGTCCAATGATGGGATACACCCCTGGCGTGGGGCTGCGTTGGTGGGCTGAAGCCCACCCTACATGATCGGTGTCTGCTTTGCCGATTTCGTGGTCTGAAGCCGCCATTCTCCTTCGGCCAATCTCCGCCGGAGGGTCCACAGCGAGCGTGGCCCCGGTACCAAGAATCTCGTAGGGCGGGTGCAACCCGTCGACGCAAGCCGCACGCCGCTCGATCGCCGACGCTCCCCCAAACAGGCTGCGTCGGCGCCGCTCATGCTCCACTTGGAATGTTGCCAAGGTTCACTCCGGGAGTTGCGGCCGGCCCGACGGCGAGCGCGCTGGAGCTTGCGTTGGCGGGTTTCATCCGCACCACAGGGTTTCGGCCTTGGAACGTCGGGGGCCGGGAGCATCGGCCGCAGGGTCAATGACCGCCTCGGCCCGTAACCGCCAACACCCCACCGGCACCAGGAAAAAAATCGCAACCACCACCAAATCCGCGCTTGACAAAATCCGTCACATATACTAACACAACGGCGTGAACCCCACCACCCCATCCCCGGATACCGCCACGGAGCGGTTCGCCGAGCGACTAGGCGAGATCTCCCAGGGCCTGGCCGCCAACGGCGGCAGGGGTCGGCTGGCCGCGCTGCTGATCAGTCTGATCAACCAGCTCATCGAGGCGATCCTCGCCATCGCGCGGAACCTCCCAGCCACCCCGCAAAGCGAGGCGGCGGCAAGTCCCTCCCCCTCCACCCCACAGACACGAAAAAACCCGGGTCGGCCAGGAACGCCCAAGGCACCGGGCCATCCGCCCCGCCGGCGAACCTCCAAGCCACCCCCCAGGGCCGGCAAACCGCCGGGGTCCGATCCCCCGGCCGGCACTCCTCCCCGGAACGCCCGCGCCCTCGGGCGCCACGCCCAACCCGACGCCCGCCGGCCAGGTGCCACCGCCCCACCGCGGCCCCCTCCGAAAAATCGGGTTTTTGCCCCGGCCGCTTCCGCACGCCCATATTGTTCCGTTATAGTAACATAATCGGCGGAAACTCGGCCCCGCGCCTTGAAAACATCCAGCCGGCGCTACTCCGCCACCCGCACCAGCATCTTGCCAAAATTGCCGCCGGTCAGCACCTGCGCCAGCGCGTCCGGCGCGTTCTCCAGCCCGTCCACGATGGTCTCGCGGTAGCGCAGGCTGCCGTCGGCGACCCAGGGGGCGGCGAGCGCGCGCCACTCCGCAAACCGCTCCGGCTTGTCCGACACGATCAGCCCCTCGATCCGCACCCGCTTGCGCACCACGAACATCAGGTTCGGCCCGGGCGGCGGCTTCGCGTCGTCGTTGTACTGGGCGACCATGCCGCACATGATCACGCGGGCGAAGTCGTTGAGCAGCGAGAACGCCGCGTGCTGCACCACGCCGCCGACGTTCTCGAAATAGACGTCGATCCCCTTCGGGCAGGCCGACGCCAGCGCCGCGCCGACCTCCATGCCGCGATGGTCGATGCAGTCGTCGAAGCCGAGCGCCTCCTGCACCCACAGGCATTTCTCCGGGCCCCCGGCGATGCCGACGACATGCGCGCCGGCGCGCTTGGCAAGCTGCCCCGCGACCGAGCCGACCGGCCCGGAGGCGGCCGAGATCACCACCGTCTCGCCGCGCTTCACCTGGCCGATGTCGGTCATGCCGGAGTAGGCGGTCACGCCCGGCATCCCCAGCACGCCGAGATAGGTGGAGACCGGCGCGCCATGGCGCTCCAGCTTCACCAGCGCCTTGGAGGACGTCACCGAATGGGTCTGCCAGCCGCGGCTGCCGACCACGAGGTCGCCGGGCGCGAAGCCGGGCACCGCGGAGGCGACGACCTCGCCGACGCTTTCCCCGGTCATCACCCCGCCGATCTGCACCGGCGCGGCGTACGAGGCGCGGTCGGAGAGCCGGCCGCGCATGTACGGGTCGATCGACAGGAACAGCGTGCGGGTCAGCACCTGGCCCTGCGACAGCACCGGCAGCTTTTCCTCGTGCAGCGCGAAATCGGCGGCGCTCGGCGCGCCGGTGGGGCGACGCTTCAGCACCAGCGAATGACGCATGCCGTCGGTCGGTTGGGTCACGCCGCAAACTCCCTGTTCACGCCGCCTCGGCCCGCAGCACGAGGCGTCCGGTGACGCGGCCGTCGCGCAGGCGCATCAGCGCGTCGTTGGCCTGCGGCATCGGCACCTCGGCGACCGGGAACCCCGGCAGCGAGCCGCCCTGCGCCAGCGAGACCAGTTCTCGCAGATCCTTGAGGCTGCCGACATAGCTGCCCTGGATGGTCAGCGCCTGGATCGGCATCAGCGGCAGCGGGATGCGCAGCTCGCCGCCGAACAGGCCGACCTGCACCAGTTTGCCGCCTTTGCGCAGCGCGTTGAACGCCGCGGCGGCGCTGGCGGTGCCGTTGACCAGGTCGATGATCGCCCCGACCCGGCCGCCCGCCGCCTCGATGATGCCCTTGGCGACGTCCTCGGCGGCGCCGTCGACGACCGCCGACGCCCCGGCCGCGAGCGCCGCCGCCCGCTTTTCGGCGGAAATGTCGACGACGATGGTGTTGCGATGGCCGAGTGCCTGCAACTGCGCGACCGCGCTGAGCCCGAGCCCGCCGGCGCCGACCAGCACCAGCGCCTCGTCGGGCGGCATCGGCATCAGTTTCCGGATTGCCGAATAGACCGTGATGCCCGAGCAGGCGTAGGTCGCGGCCAGCGCCGGGTCGAGCGTGCCGGGGTCGACCAGATGCTTCGGGTGCGGCGCCAGCACGTGGGTGGCGTAGCCGCCGTTTTGAAAAACGCCGATCGAGCGCGGCTTGAGGCACATGTTGTCCTCGTCGGCCAGGCACGCGGCGCAGGTGCCGTCGCCGACCCAGGGGTAGACGATGCGCCGGGCGCCGATCGCGACGCCGGTGGCGTCCGGCCCGAGCGCCAGCACGCGGCCGACGATCTCGTGCCCCATCGCCAGCGGCAGCACGACGCCGCGGTCCTTGAGGTTCATCACCTTGCCGCCGCCGAGGTCGTAGCGGCCTTCCCAGATATGCAGGTCGGAGTGGCAGACGCCGCAATGCGTCACCTCCAGCAGCACCTGGGTGCCGGTCGGCACCGGCGTCGGCAGCTCGATTTCGCGGAGCGGTGCCCCGTTCTCCACCACGGCCCAGGCGCGCATGTGTCCCTCCCCGGTCTTCTGCAACGGCATGGGACTGCCGGCGCGCCGCGCGGTCAAGCGCGCGTCGCCAGGCGGCTCGCCTGCCCTGCGCGGCACCGCGGACGATCACACACTTGTTGTTGTTGCCGCGGAGCTGGCTATGTCGTAATTCATGCAACGATCGCCTATGGACGAGCCGACCGTACCCGGGCTGCGCGCGCTGCACAGGGGACCTGCCATGCTGGCCACGCGTCTTCTTGCCGTTGCGATATTCAGCTTCGCGGCCGGTCACACGGTTTGCGCGCAGGTGCCGCCCGCGCCGCCCACGACAGCGGTCAGCTACGGGATCCTGGTGAGCGGCGGGCTGAGCGTGGACGCCGGGAACAAAACGACGAACGCCTCCCGACAACAAACGGTGGTGAAGAAGACCCACAGCCTTGCGTGGACCAAGGACATCAGCACGCAATCGCAGAACACGCCAACGGCGACCGCCACGGCGTCGGTCCAGGCGAGCGCGACGTTCGATGCCATCAGCATCGTCGACGAGGACAGCGTCGACGGCAGCGCCGGCGCCAACGCGGCCAATTCCGGCGGGGGCGGGGACGCCTTCACGCTCGATACCATCACCGTGTCGGGTGGCACGACGGACGCGCCGACGACGCAACTGGTCACGCTGTATTTCGCGCTGAACCTGAGATCCGTCAAATATCACGGCGACGATTTCCTGCTTGGGGCGGCTGCCTCCCTGTTGGGCAATGTGAATTCGACGAGCCAGGACTTCATCAGCATTACGGGCGGCCTGGCGATACCCTGGTACTGGTGCCACGGGGTCGATGTGGGCGCCAAGGCCTGCATCACCACGTCGTCGTCGTCGGGATCGGTGCAACCCGTCAGCTACGGCGGGCAGCTCACCACGGTCGCCGGAGCCACGCTGGTCCTGACTCTCGACGCGAGCACGAACCTGAATGCCGGGAGTTTCTTCTTCAAACCCCCCTACCCCGTCTCCAATTCGCTGAATTTCCGCGCCAGCGTGTGCCTCGAATTGCTCACGGACGGGGTGACGCTGAAATCGGCCAGCGGGTTCAACTACGCCAAGAACTGCTGAGGCACTGGCAGCCCAAGGCGCGAGACGAGCCCGACCAGAGCGCCAGTCGAACGTTGGACACCAAGCGCCCGCGAGCAATCGAGCCCGCTACGGCTCCCCCGGCTTGAATGGCGGCTCCCTGCCGGGCGGCACACCTTCCTCCGCGGCGGCGAGCAGCATGGCGATCGCGACATAGGTGCCGCTGACCGCGGTGAGGTCGACGACGCCCTGGTCGCCCAGCAGCTTCTTCGCGCGCTCGAAGGTGTCGTCCGAGACCTCGTGGCGGGTCGCCAGTTCCATGCAGAAGTCATAGACGGCGGCTTCGTCATCCTGCATGGACGCCGGCCGCTTGTTGGCCTTCAGGTCGGCCGCGACCTGCGCGGACAGCCCGGCCTTCAGCGCCAGCGGATAGTGTGCGAGCCACTCCACCTGCGAGCGCCACAGCCGCGCCTGGATCAGGATGGCGAATTCATTGAGCTTGGTGGGAACCGAGGTGTGCCAGCGCAGGTAGTCGAGCAGGTCGTACATGCGTTGCGCCATGACCGGGCTGCGCAGCATCGGGTTGTACGGGCCGCCGAGGCCGACGCTGGAAATCCGCAGGATCTTCTCGCTGAGCGGGCGCTGCTGGTCGTCGAGCTGTTCCAGCGTCAGTTGCGGAAAGCGCGGTTCCTTGCCGATGGCGTGCGTTGCCAGCAATGCGCCGGCGGCGCCAGCCGCGAGCATCGCGGCGGAGAGCGTCATTGCCGTGAACCGGGTTCTCATGTGCGACCTCCGCATTTCCCGTCAGGTTTTGAGTGTTGCCCCGCCCGTCGGGATGGCTGAATCGAGCAGGGTCGGCGCGCCACGGATTGACAATTCTCACCCCGGTCGGACCGAAATCGGCGACGTTGCGTGTCGCCAGACTCATCCCGTGCACGAGCGCCGTCGCGGCGATCAGCGCGTCCCGCTCCGGGGCGGGGTCGGGAACGTGCAGGCTGGCGCAGCGCCGGGCAATCGCCGTATCGACCGGCAGCACGCGGCCGCTGAACGCCGACGAAATCGTGTTCTCCAGCCACCGACGGAGCGAAGCCCCTTGCCGGGTATCGCGCCGTTCGGTCAGAAGGGCACCAAGCTCAAGTTCAAGAATCGTTATTACCGACAGAAACAAATTGTCGGTCGCTATTCCCGCGGCCCACTCGACTACGCGCCGGTCGGCCTTGCCAACCTCGGCTTTGCGCAGCTCGGACACCACATTGGTGTCGAGAATGTAATTCACGACAGATCGGGCACACGGAGTTTGATGCTGATCCGGGGAGGTTCAAAGTCAAAATATTCTTCTGCCGGGACTCCCAGCAGTTCGACGATATTTTTCTTTTTCTCGCCTGTCAGCTTCCGATAATCCTCGATCGTCAGCAGCACGTGCGAGGGCTGCCCGCGATCGGTGATGAAGACAGGGCCGTTGCTGGCGGCTTTTTTGGCCTCGCTGGTCTTCTGGTTGAACTCGCGGCTGGATAGGGTGGTCGTCATCTCGATGCTCCCGCCCGGAATGTAGCAACGTTACTACATCTGGTGGCGAACGGCAAGCGGGCAACCCTCACGGCGCCAGCGGCCGTGTCCCCTCCGTCACCGCAGCCAGTTCCGCGGCCGTCGGCGCGTGGCCGTAGACGACGGCGCCGAACGCAGCCTCCAGCGTCGCCGCCTCGTGGCCGGCGAGCCAGGCGTAGCCCAGCAACCGGTTCAGCGACGGCGGCTCCTCGACCCAGCCGAACGGGCGCGCCGGCACGATGTAGGCGTGCCCGATCCGCACCGCCCGCAACGCCCGCCAGGCGTCGGAGTGCTCGACGACGCCACGCATCTTCGCATCCCCGAACAGCAGCATGTCCGGGTCCAGCGCCACGATCTGCGGCAGCGCGGCCGGGCGGAACGTGCCCTCGCCCGGCGGCGCCAGCAGCTTCCAGCCGAGCACCGCGAACACCTCGCCCGTGGTGCCGCCGGGCGCCACCGCGCGCAACTCGTCGCTGCCGCGCAGATAGACGACGGTGTGCGGCGCGGCCGGGTTCGGCAGCGCCAGCAGCGCCTCGGCCAGCCGCGCCAACGTCTCCGCCCGCGCCTCCCGATGCAGCGCGGCGCCGAGCGTACGCAGCGCGGCCGGCGTCTTGGCCAGCGCGCCGTCCAGCAGCAGCGTCGGCACGCCGAGGTTTTGCTGGGTCTTCTCGGCCAGAGCCGAATAGCCGGGCGTGACGTCGCCGTAGTCGACGATCAGGTCGGGATGCAGCGCGCGGACCTGTTCGGTGACGTCCTGCCGTCCGGTCAGCCGCGGTACGGTCGGCAGGTCGGCCGCGTCCGGCGCCAGTTGCGCGCGCGCTTCCGGCGAGACCGGGTTCGGGAAGCCGAGCATTAGGTCGGGCGCCAGCGCCTCCAGCAGCACCGCGGCCGGCGGGCCGGCCGGCAGCACATGCGCGACGTGGTCCGGCACCGTGACCATGCGGCCGGTCGCATCGGCGATCTCGGCCGCCTGCGCGCCAGAAAGTGCCATGCCGGGCAGCAGCATCACGATCAGCAGCAGACGGCGCATGGCGATGGTCCCTTGCCTGTCGATACGGTATAGCCGCGCCACCGCAGCGGCAATCCGGCCGCGCCCGGTCCCGCACAGGTGATCCATGCTGAAGCTCAGCGCGCGCAACCAGCTCAAGGGCCGCATTCTGGAGGTCCACAAGGGGCAGACCACGGCGCATGTGCGCATCGACATCGGCGGCGGCACGGTGGTGACCTCCTCGATCACCAACGAGGCGGTCGACGATCTGGCGCTCGCAGTCGGCGACACGGTGGTCGCGGTGATCAAGGCGTCCGACGTGATGGTCGGCAAGGGCTGATCAGGCCGCGACAAGCGCCGCTGCGCGTGGCGCGCCGCTTGCTATGCTGAACGAAGCGGGGGCGGCAGCGATGGGCGCGAACGGATGAAACTGATCGGGATCGACGTCGGCGGCACGTTCACCGACCTCGTCTACGCCGACACCGCGACCGGCGCGGTCGTGATCCACAAGGTTGCCACGACCCCCGACGACCCTTCGCGCGGCATGCTGAACGGGATGGCGGAACTGGCCGAGCGCGCCGGCGTCGGCCTGCCGAAGATCGACACCGTGCTGCATGCCAGCACGATCGCCACCAACGCAGTGCTGGAGAACGACGGCTGCGAGGCCGGCATGATCACCACGGCCGGGTTTCGCGACGTGCTGCATATCGGCCGCCACCAGCGCCCGCAGCACTATTCGATCCGGCAGGAAATCCCGTGGCAGTCGCGGCCGTTGGTCAAGCGCCGGCACCGGCTGACGGTGCGGGAGCGGCTCGCGGCCGACCGCCACACGGTGCTGCAACCGCTCGACGAAGCCGAAGTACGGGGGGCGGCGCGCGCGTTGAAGGCGGCGGGCGTCGAAGCGGTCGCCATCTGTTTCCTGTTTTCCTACATCAATCCCACGCACGAACGGCGCGCCGCCGCGATCGTGCGCGAGGAATTTCCGGAGGCGTTCGTCACCGCCTCCGCCGACGTGGCGCCGCAGTTTCGCGAATTCGAGCGGTTCACCACGGCTGCGATGAACGCCTTCATCGGCCCGAAGGTGCGGCGCTACGTTGCCCGGCTGGCGGAGGATTTCCGCACGCGGGGGCTGAAGGCCGACCTGCGCATCATGCGCTCGAACGGCGGGCTGGCGACCGCGGCGCTGATCGGCGAGCTGCCGGTATTGACACTGCTATCCGGCCCGGCCGCCGGCGTGCTCGGCGGCGCCTGGTCGGGCGCGCTGTCGGGGCGTAAGAACCTGATCACGTTCGACATCGGCGGCACCTCGGCCGATATCGGCATCGTGCGCGACGGCGCGTTCGTCGAGGCGACGGCACGCGACACCTCGATCGGCGGCTATCCGGTGCTGGTGCCGATGATCGACATCCACACGATCGGCGCCGGCGGCGGCTCGATCGCGTTCGTCGACGCGGCGGGAGCTTTTCGCGTGGGTCCGCGCAGCGCGGCGGCCGTGCCAGGCCCGGCCGCCTACGGTCACGGCGGCGCGTTTCCCACTGTCACCGACGCCAATCTGTTTCTCGGCCGTCTGGACGCGGCGCATTTCCTGGGCGGCGCGATGCAGCTCGATACGGCCGCCGCCGCCGCGGTGATCGAGGCGCTGGCGGAAAAACTGAAGCTGACGCCGCTGGCCGCCGCGGAGGGCGTGCTGACAGTGCTCAACGCCAACATGGCCAACGCGATCCGCTCCCGCACGGTGGAGAAAGGCCTCGATCCGCGCGATTTTTCTCTCGTCGCGTTCGGCGGCGCGGGCCCGCTGCACGGGGCTGAGGTGGCGGCGCTGCTCGGCATCCCCGAGGTGCTGGTGCCGGCCGCGCCCGGTATCTGCTCGGCGATGGGGCTGCTGACCACCGACCTGAAATACGACACCGTCCGCACCGTGTTCGCCCGCTCCGACCGGCTCGATGCTGCCGAGCTGGCCGACGATTTCGCGGCGATGCAGGCGGACCTGGAGGCGCAGGTGGTGGCCGACGGAATTTCCATCGAGGCCGCGACGTTCAGCCGCGCCGCCGACGTCCGATATTTCGGACAAGGCTACGAACTCCGGGTCGACGTGCCGGACGGCCGGCTGTCCGACGCCGTGATCGACCAGATCGTCGGCAATTTCCATCGCCGCCATGCCGCCGAGTACGGCCACGGATTCCCTGAGAAGCCGGTCGAGGTGGTGAACGTGCGGCTGACCGCGACGGCGCCGCACCCGAAGCTCACGGCGATGCCGGCGCCGGAGAGCGGCTCGCTGGGATCGGCGCTGGTTCATTCCGCGCCTTGCGTGTTCCGCACCGATGCCGGGCTCGCCGAATTCGACACGCCCCGCTATGCGCGCGAGCGGCTGCCGCTGGATGTGCCGATCCCGGGACCGGCGATCGTGCTGCAGACCGATTTCGACGACCGTCGTCCCGCCGGGCGCCACGCTAACCGCGCTGCGCGACGGCAATCTGGTCATACGGCTCGGAGCGTGACCTGGCGCAGGAATCTCCCTCTCCCCTTGCGGGAGAGGGCCGGGGTGAGGGGTGGTGCCGACAATACTACGCGGCGGGACCCCTCCCCCAACCCCCTCCCGCAAGGGGAGGGGACTTTTCAGCATCGGCTGGGAGCTTCTCGATGATCGATCCCGTCACCGTCAGCGTGATCCACGGCGCGCTGGAAACCATCGCGGTCGAGATGGGGTTCAAGCTCATGCGCATGGCGCACTCCTCGATCATCCGCGAATCCGAGGATTTCGGCGCCGCGATCATCGACCGGCACGGCCGGGGCCTCGCCGAGTTCGGCGCAGTCGACGCCGTTGCAGTCCGGCCCCCTGCCCGGCTACGTGCGCGGCGTGCTGCGCCAGCTGGAGGCGCGCGGCGAACAACTGCACCCGGGCGACGTGGTGATGCACAACGACCCGTACGGCGGCGCCAGCCACGGCCCGGACGTCGGCTTCATCGTGCCGGTCTTTTTGGACGACGCCCTGGTCGGCTTCACCGCGACCACCGCGCACCATCTCGACATCGGCGCGCTCACGCCCGGCAGTTGCGGCATCGTCGACGCGATCGACGCCTACGCCGAGGGGTTGCAGTTCAAAGCCATCAAGGTGTTCGACCAGGGGCGGCGCAACGACGCGGTCTGGCAACTGCTGCGCGACAACATCCGCGCGTCCGACCTCGTGGTCGGCGACATGGAGGCGCAAGTCGCGGCGGCGCGGATCGGCGCGGACCGGCTGCTCGACCTGATCCGCCGCTACGGCTTTTCCACCTTCGAGGCGGCGAGCGAGGCAGCGCTCGACTACACCGAACGTTTGATGCGCCAGGCGATCGCCGAACTGCCGGACGGCACCTGGACCGCGGAAACCTTCATCGACGGCTATCTCCGACAGCGACGACCCGGCGCGACGCGACCTGAAAATCCGCGCGACGCGTCACCGTCTCCGGCGACGAGATGCTGGTGGACCTCACCGGCACCGCGCCGCAGGTGGCCGACCGGCCGATCAACATGCCGTTCGAGGGCACCGTCGACATCGCCGTGTGGCTCACCATCCGATCCATTCTGCTGGATACCGCGGTGCACGGGCACATCCCGGTCAACGAGGGGCTGACGCGGCCGATCAGCATCGTGGCGCCGAAAGGCTGCCTCGCGAACCCGATCTTCCCGGCACCGACGATCGCCCGCTTCGCGCCCGGCAACCAGTTGGCCGACACGGTGATGAAGGCGCTCGCGCAGGTGGTGCCGCACCAGGTTTCTGCCGGCATCGGCAACCTCCGCGTGATGGCCTTTTCGGGCGAGGGCGCGGAAGGGCCGTGGGTCCACATGGAGATTTTCGAGGGCAGCTACGGCGGCCGCGACGGCATGGACGGGATGGACGCGGTCGACACGCTGTACGCCAACACCCGCAACAACCCGGTCGAGGACATCGAGAGCCATTTGCCGCTGCGCGTGCGCCGCTACGAACTGCGCGAGGACGCGATGGGCGCGGGGCGCTGGCGCGGCGGCCAGGGCGCGGTGCGCGAATTCGAGATGCTGGCCGACGGCGGCGTCTCGATCGAGGGCGACGGGCACAAGCACCGTCCCTGGGGTTTTCTGGGTGGCGCCGACGGGCATCCGGCAACGCTCTATCTGGACTCCGGCAACGACCGGCGCGAACTGCCGTCCAAGATGCCCTACCGGCGCGTCCGGGCCGGCGACCGGTTCCTGTGCATCGGCCCGTGCGGCGGCGGCTACGGCGACCCGAAGCTGCGCGCGCCCGAGGCGGTGCAAGCCGACGTGGCCGACGGACTGCTGAGCGCCGACGCCGCCCGGAAGCTGTTCGGGGCGGAATGACAGGCGCCGCACCGCCGCGCACGCGGAATTCAAGTAGCAAAAGTTAACCGTCCGGCTACCCTTCCCGCCGCTTGGCGACGTACGGCGGCCTGCGCGGGGAGACGGAGATGGCAACGACGAACACCTGGTCCAGCGGCTCGGGCACGGGCAGCTTTCTCGATGCGAAGTTGTGGTCGCTGAAGATCGCCCCGGCGGCGGGACAATTCGACATCGTCGGCTACGGCGAGCCGACGCTGAGCAACGCCGCGGTCGACGGCTTCACGATCGACATCATCTCCGCGCAGACGCTGACCGCGGCGCCGATCGTCGACAACGCGACCTTCGGCAACGGCATGCTCGTGGAGGATACCAACTCCACGAATGGCGCCTCGATGCTGGTCGAGGGGCAGGTCACCAACGACGGCACGTTCCTGTTCGACGCGAGCGTCGGCGGCGAGTTCAACGGCTTCTCGCTCGACTTTTCGAACAACAAGGCGACGCTGACCAACAACGGCGTGATCACGATCGGCAGTTCCGACGGGCTGTTCCTCGGCAATGGCGACGGCGGCACGCTGGTGAACAACGGCGCCATCTTCGACGACGCGTCGCGCACGTTCTTCAATTCGCCGGTCGACGGCACCGGCACGATCGGCCTCACCGGAGCGTCGCTGGAACTCGGCGTCGGCGCCACGCTGGGCGCCGACCAGACGGTGCTGTTCACCGACGGCGCCTCGACGCTCTCGTTCAACAACACCAGCGAAACCACCAGCGGCGGTCTCGAAGCCACCGTCCTCGACTTCCAGAAGGGCGACATCCTCGATTTCCCGTTGCTGTTCCTGGTCAACCCCGGCCTCAGTTACGACGCGAGCACGCGCACCCTGTCGGTGCCGACCGACAACGGGACGCTGGACGTGGTGATGGGCGGCAGCACCGACTACACGCTCAAATCGTTCACCGAAGGCCCGGACACCGACGACGGCTTCGAGATCGGCACCACGGTTTCGCCGCCCTGCTTCGCCGCCGGCACGCGGATCGCGACGGAGCGCGGCGAGGTGCGGGTGGAGGCGCTGCGGATCGGCGACCTGATGCGGCTGGAGGGCGGCGGCACGGCGCCGCTGACGTGGCTCGGGCATCGGCGCGTGGCCTGCCGGCGACATGGGCGGCCGGCCGACGTGCAGCCGGTGCGGGTGGCGGCGCACGCGTTCGGGGTGGGGCGGCCGCGCCGCGACCTGCTGCTGTCGCCCGATCATGCGGTGTTCGTCGACGGCGTGCTGATCCCGGTGCGCTACCTGCTGAACGGCGCGACGCTGCGGCAGGAGGATTTTCTCGGAGTCGACCTACTGGCACGTGGAATTGCCGGCGCATGGCGTGCTGCTGGCCGAGGGGCTAGCGGCCGAGAGTTTCCTCGACACCGGCAACCGCGGCGCGTTCGCCAACGGCGGCGGCGCGGTGCAGTCGCACCCGGATTTTGCCCGAAGCGTCTGGCAGCGCGCCGGTTGCGCGCCGTTGGTGACCGACGGCGAGCCGCGCGACCGCGTCTACCGGCGGCTGCTCGCGCAGGCGTTCGCGCTGGGCTGGCGGGCGCGCGACGCGGGCGGCGGCGCATCGGCATGGGTGGCGCCGGGCCGGGCGGCCGAGGGGTAAGGGCGAAGCCTGCTCCGATATTTGACGGACAAACGGCGCTTGCTCTCCGCGCCGTGATTTCGTAATGGCAAAAGCGATGGCGGCCATGCGGCGCCGGGATGCCTCGACAGCGGCGCCCGGCACTCATATGGTCCAGCCGTACAAGACTGCCGACCAAGAAGACCCTAGGGGAGTTGAAACGTACCTTGCCGGTGCTCCAGCTACGCGGTGTGAGCAAGAGTTTCGGCGCCATCAGGGCGCTGAACGATGTGAACCTGACTCTCGAACCCGGTGAAGTGCTGGGGCTGATGGGCGACAACGGCGCCGGCAAGTCGACGCTGGTCAAGATCATGGCCGGCAACTTCCCGCCGACCAGCGGCCAGATCATCCTGGAAGACGGCGAGCCGGTGGTGTTTCACCGGCCGGTGGAAGCGCGCCAGCGCGGGATCGAGATCGTCTATCAGGACCTTGCCCTCTGTAATAACCTCACGGCGGCGGCGAACGTGTTCCTCGGCCGCGAACTCAAGACGAATTCCGGGCCGTTCCGGGTGCTGAATTTCCGCGCGATGTACGACCGTTCGGCCGAGTTGTTCAACGAGCTGAAGAGCGAAACCCGGCCGCGCGATCTGGTGCGCCGCATGTCCGGCGGCCAGCGGCAGGCGGTGGCGATCGCCCGCACCCGGCTGTCCAACTCGAAGATCGTGCTGCTCGACGAACCGACGGCGGCGATTTCGGTGCGACAGGTGGCGGAAGTGCTGGACCTGATCAGGCGGCTGCGCGACCAGGGGGTTGCCGTGGTGCTGATCAGCCATCGCATGCCCGACGTGTTCGCGGTCTGCGACCGCGTGTTCGTCATGCGGCGCGGCAACAAGGTGGCGGAAAAGCCGATCAGCGAGTTGAGTCCCGAGGAAGTGACGGGCCTGATCACCGGAGCGATCCATGCCGCCTGACACCGCCCGCGGCGTGCCCGTCAGTTCCGCCATCTCCGACGTGGTCGGCATCAAGGAACGCAGCGGCCTGCAACGGCTGTTCGCCAATCAGGCGGTCTGGGTGGCGTTCGCCGTCGCGCTGATCATGCTGCTGATGAGCGTGCGCTATCCCGACGAGTACGGCACGGAAGAGAACTTCTTCAACATCACGCGCAACTTCTCGTTCATCGGCATCATGGCGCTGGGCATGACGGCGGTGATCATCACCGGCGGCATCGACCTGTCGGTCGGCTCGGTGATGGGCTTGGTCGGCATCGTGATCGGCCAGGTGATGCATGCCGGCGATGCCACGCTGTTTGAAATGATCGTGGGCCTGTCCGCGGGCGTCGCGGTTGCGCTCGTGGCCGTTCTTATGATGCGGGGGGGCGGCCGCAACTGGCTGCTGACGTGGGCCCTGGGGCTCGGGCTCGGCGTCGTCGCCGGGGTCGTCGCTTATCTGGTCGTCGCCGGCGTCGGCGGCAACTTCGCGGCGGTGGCGGGCAACCACTGGGCGTTCGGGGTGGTACTGCGGGCTGTGGACCGGGGTGCTGTGCGGGCTGTTCAACGGCGTGCTGATCACCCGCATCGGCCTGCCGCCGTTCGTGACCACGCTCGCCACGCTCGCGGCGTTGCGCTCGGCGGCGGTGGTGCTGTCGCAGAACAAGATGATCTACCAGCTCGGCCCGTCGGCGCAGCAGTTCTTCGACCTGTTCGGCGGCCAGTTCATCGTGGCCAACTCGGTGTGGCTGCTGGTGGTCATGACGCTGGGCTTCGCCTTCGTGCTGAACACGACGGTTTGGGGCCGGCACCTGTTCGCCATCGGCGGCAACGAGCAGGCGGCGCAACTGACCGGCGTGCCGGTGGTGCGCGTCAAGCTGCAGGCCTACGTGTTCTGCTCGGTGTGCGCGGCGGTCGCGGCGATCATGCTGCTGGGCTGGCAAGGCTCGGCGATCAACGCGCTCGGCACCGGCTACGAGTTGCGGGTGATCGCCTCGACGGTGATCGGCGGCACCAACCTGATCGGCGGCGAGGGCGGGGCGTTCGGCGCCTTCGTCGGCGCGGCGCTGATCGAGGTGATCCGCAACGGGCTGATCCTGGCCGGCGTCGATTCGAGCTGGCAGGGCATGTTCGTGGGCGCCTTCATCATTCTCGCGGTCCTGCTGGAGCGGGTTCGCGGACGCAAGCGTGAATGACGCGGCGGCCCGGCCGCGCATTCGCCGGGTGAGACTTCTGCTGAGACTGCAACAGGAAGGAAATGTTATGAAGCAACTGCTGCTCGGTGCGGCCCTCGCCGCCATCGCCTTGTCGTTCGGCGCGCATGACAGCCAGGCCGCCGCCAAGAAGTACATCTTCGCGCTGGTGCCGAAGAACACCAACAACCCGTTCTTCGACCAGGCCCGCGACGGCTGCAAGAAGGCCGAGGCGGAGTCCAAGGGTGCGTTCGAGTGCCTGTATATCGGGCCGGACGAACACGGCGGCGGCGACGAGGAAGTGCAGGTGGTCGCCGACCTGATCGCCAAGAAGGTCGACGGCATGGCGATCTCGCCGTCCAACGCCGCGGCGATGGGGCATGAACTGGTCGAGGCCAAGAAGGCCGGCATTCCCGTGCTGACGTTCGACGCCGACCTGCTCGACAAGGACAAGGGCCTGCGCGTCGCCTTCGTCGGCACGCACAACTACGAGATCGGCGTCAACCTCGCCAAGATGGCGCAGCAGATCAAGCCGAAGGGCGGCACGCTCTGCATCCAGTCGGGCGGCGCGGCGGCGGCCAACCACAACGAACGGATGATGGGCATCCGCGACACGCTGGCCGGCCGCGCGATGGCCGGCGACCCGCCGGGCACCCGCCTGACCGGCCAGAACGGCTGGACGGAAGTGGACGGCTGCCCGCTCTACACCAACGACGACTTCACCGTGGCCCTGCAGCAGATGCAGGACATCATGGGCAAGTATCCCAAGCTCGATGCCTTCATCCCGACCGGCGGCTTCGCCGAGTTCCTCGGGCAGGCCTACAAGACGACGGCGGAGAAGTTCAAGGACAAGATCGCCAGCGGCGAGCTCGCGCTGCCGTTCGCCGACACGCTCGCCGTGCAGCTCGAAGACCTGAAGCTCGGCCTGGCTTCCGGCAACGTCGGCCAGCGGCCGTTCGACATGGGCTACAAGGCGATGTGGTTCCTCAACGACATGAAGAACGGCAAGCCGGCCCCGAAGGACCCGACCTACACCGGCCTTGACGTGTGCACGCCGAAGAACGTGGACACCTGCACCAAGGGCTGATCGCCCGGCCGATCACGGCGACAACGGGCGGGGAGCGATCCCCGCCCGTTTGCTGTCAGTCGGGCACCAGCGCCAGCAGGACTTCGTAGTCCTGCGCGCCATGCAGGATATGGACGACAACGATCCGGTCGTCCTCGATGCGGTAAAAGATCAGATAGTCGCGGTATGGGCGGCGACGGAGACCGCGATGCTCGAAACCTGGAACAAGCCTGAACGCGCGGGGCATCGCCCCGATCTGCCGAGCTTTGGCGCGCAATTCCCGAACGAACGTCCTCGCCCGGGTCGGGTTATCGCGGGCAATATAGATGGCGATGTCGAGGAGATCGGCTTCGGCCGGCTTCGCCAGGACAACTTTCACGGTGACGCATGTTGGGGCAACGTCGCCAGCATCGCGTCGATTTCGTCGCATACCTCGTCAAGGTCGCGGACCTGGCCCGCATCGGCGGCGGCCAGGCCGCGCTCGATGGCCCCATTGACCTTGGCCAGTCGCCGCTCCCGCTGTTCCATCAGCCGCAGCGCCTCTCGCAGCACCTCGCTCGGGTCGCTGTAGCGCCCGCTCGCCAGTTGCGCCTGCACGAAGGCCTCGAAATGCTCGTCAAGGGTGTAGCTGCCAGCCATCGTGCCCTCCTTCGACCCGCAGTATAGAGTTTATCCGCACGCCTGACAGGCCACCAGCATTCCCCGGGGAGGAACACCGTCACATGCAACGCATCGGCATCGGCCTGATCGGCAGCGGCTTCATGGGCCGCAGCCATTCCATGGCGTTCCGCGCCGTCTCCGGCATCTTCACCGATCTCGGCGCGACGCCCGTGCTGGAAATCCTCGCCGATGTGGACGCGCCAACCGCCGCGCGCGCCGCCAAGGAACTCGGCTATGCCCGCTCGACCGGCGATTGGCGCGAGGTGGTCACCGACCCGGCGGTGCAGCTGGTCGACATCAGCACGCCGAATGCGCTGCACAAGGAGATGGCGCTCGCCGCCTTCGCCGCCGGCAAGCACGTCTATTGCGAAAAGCCGCTGGCCGCCAACGCCGCCGACGCGGCCGAGATGGCGGCGGCGGCCGCGCGTGCCGGCGTGCATACCTCGGTCGGCTTCACCTACCTGAAGAACCCGATGATCGCGTTCGCGCGCGACGTGATCGCGGGCGGCGAGATCGGCGAGGTCGTCAGCTTCCGCGGCCTGCACGCCGAGGACTACATGGCCGACCCGGCGGCGCCCTGGACCTGGCGGCTCGACCCGGTGGGCGGCCACGGCGCGGTCGCCGACATCGGCAGCCACATCATCTCGATCGCGCGCTATCTCTGCGGCGACATCGTCGAGGTGTGCGGCCAGGTGGCGACCGTCGTCAGCGCGCGCCCGGTCGCACGGGGGGCCGGCGAAACCCGCCCGGTGCAGGTGGACGACCAGGCGCGCGCGCTGGTGCGCTTCGCCTCCGGCGCCGGCGGCTCGGTGGAGGCAAGCTGGGTGGCGACCGGACGCAAGATGACGATCGCCATCGAGGTCACCGGGAGCCGCGGCACGCTGGTGTTCGACCAGGAGCGGATGAACGAGATCCAGCTCTACACGACCGGCCAGCCGCACGGGCGCGAAGGGTTCAAGACCATCCTGTCGGGCCCCGCGCACCCGCATTACGGGCCGTTCTGCCCGGCGCCGGGGCACCATCTCGGGTTCAACGACATGAAGACGATCGAGGTGCGGGCGATTCTCGACGCGCTTTCGGGCGGGCCGAAATTCATGCCCGATTTTGCCGAGGCGGCGCGGATCCAGGCGACCGTCGACGCGGTCGTCACCTCGTCGCGGGAGCGGCGCTGGGTCCGGGTCTGACCGACTCCGCACCAACAATTTCAGCGCCTTAGCGAAGAACCTGGGCAGCGCGCCGGCCGGGCGGCCGGCGCGTCTCACGTTCGCGCGCCTGTTGCATCGACGCCACGGTGCATGGCCGGGTCCGTAAAACGGTTTACGGTTTTCCTTGAACGGCAGACTTGCTGCCTCATATGCTGCGCTGCAACACGACGCCTGCCGTGGATGCCTAACTGACAAGGAGGACCTTATGGCCTCGCAAGTGTATGATATCGCTACGGATACTCTCTGGGCTCAGTTCGCGCGCGGCGTCGCCGTGCGTCGGCAACTGTTCGCCGCATGGCGCGAAAAGCGGGCCTACCGCGCCCGCATCACCCGCGAGCTTCTCACCTACACCGACCGGGAGTTGTTCGACCTCGGCATCCAGCGCGCCGACATCCCCGCCGTCGTGAACGGCACCTTCCGGCGCTGAGCGCCGTGCGGGCCGGGCAGAACGCCCGGCCCGGAACGGCGGCCTACGCGGCGTCCGGCAACCGGCGCAGCGGATGCGACGGGGCATCGCCCGCCCCCATCACCTGCTGGTCGAAGTCGATGACCGAGCCGGTCATCAGCCCGCTCTCGTCGCTCGCCAGATAGATGCAAGCGCGCGCGACCTCGGCGGGCTTGATCAGCCGGCCGAACGGCTGCTTCGCCTCCGCCTTGGCCAGCCAATCGGCCGGCGCGTCGTGATATTTCGTCTGGATGCTCTGCTCGCCGGGGCTGTCCATCCAGCCGATGTTGAGGCCGTTGCACGCGGATCCGGTCCGGCATCAGCGAGAACGCGACGTTCTTGGTCAGCACTGCCAGCGCACCCTTCGATGCGGAGTAGGCGGTGATGAACGTCTGGCCGCCATGCGCCGACATGCTCTGGATGTTGACGATGGTGCCGCCGAGCTTGCCGCGCCGCATCAGCTTGGCGGCGTCCTGCATCAGGAAGAACGGCGCCCGTACGTTGACCGCGAACATGTGGTCGAACAGTTCGGGCGACGTGTCGAGGATGGTGCCGCGGTCGGTGATCGCGGCGGCGTTGACCAGCACGTGCAGCTTGCCGAACGTCTTGTCGGCTTCCGCGATCACGTGGCGGCAATCCTCGACCCGGGCGAGGTTGGCCTTGACGAAATGCGTGGGTGTGCCGGTGGCGGAAATCTCCGCCGCCACTTTCTCGCCGTGCGCGACGTTGCGCCCGCAGATCACCAGCCCCGCCGCACCTTCGGCCGCGAACGCGCGCGCGATGGCCTCGCCCAGGCCTTGGGTGCCGCCGGTCACCACCGCGATTTTTCCCGTCAAGCTCTGCGCCATCGATCCCGTCTCCTCCGCCCATGCCGTGCAGGTTCCGCGAGGGCTTAGACGCGGCACCGGCACGGCGCAAGGGTGGGCATGGGCCGCCGTGCTTCGAACAAACCTCGATCGAGCACATTCCCCGCGGAACACATTCGTTGTGTTCGGGCAGCGCCGCTTGACCAGTGCGTAGCGGACACACTAACGTAACAGTTGCGTCGCAAAGTGGAGCAGTTCGCAATGATCGATGCGAAAGCACTGACGACCCTGGCGCCGAAGCTGCAAAACGCCGACGACTGGGCGGCGGGATTGCAAAAGACCTTTGACAAATTCGCAATCGACACGCCGAAGCGCGTTGCCGCGTTCCTCGCGCAGACCATCTTCGAGAGCAATTATTTCACCGAGCTGGCGGAAAACCTGAATTACTCCGAGCAGGGGTTGCTGAAAACCTTCCCCACGCACTTCAATCCCGAGCAGGCCGCCAACTACGCCCATAAGCCGGAGCAGATCGCCAACCGGGCTTACGCCAATCGCAACGGCAACGGCCCGGAAACGTCCGGCAACGGCTGGAGCTATCGCGGCCGCGGCATGATCCAGTTGACTTTCAAGGACAACTACCAGAGCTTCGGCAACGCGATCGGCATGAACCTCACGAACGTGCCGGCGTACCTGGAAACCGTCGAGGGCGCCTGCATGAGCGCCGGCTGGTTCTGGTCCGTACACGGCCTCAATGCGCTCGCCGACGCCGACCAGTTCACCAATATCACCATCCGCATCAACGGCGGCACCAATGGCCTCGACGATCGCAAGGCGCTGTGGGCGAAGGTCCAGCCGCTGGCGGAAGCCTGAAGGCAGCCGCGCGGGCCGGACGCGGTTGCGCCCGGCCCGATCGGCGGGCTACTTGCCGCCCATCTTCTCCCACACGGCGTGGCTCCAGGCGCCTTCGGGCTTCTTGGTGATCACCGGATCGGAGCCGCTGGACAGCAGCACATTGACCGTGCGCTCGTAGGCGGCCGGGTCGAGGTAGCCGAGGCCGTGGCCGTGCGAGGCGACCGCGAGCTTGGCGATCTCGGCGATCTGGTGCTTCTGGTGCAGTTCGGTCTGCGCGCCGGTGGTGTCGGCGGCGAGCACGATCTTCACCGCCTCGTCCTGGTGCGCGAGCGCGTACTGCCAGCCCTTGATCGAGGCTTTGACGAAGCGGGCAAGCTTGTCCAGCATCGCCGGGTCCTTGAGCTTCGCGTCGGTGGTGTAGAGCCCGTCCTCCAGCGTCGCGACGCCTTCGTCCTCGTACTTGAAGACGATCAGCGAATCCTTCTTCACGCCCGCTTCCAGGATCTGCCAGTACTCGTTGTAGGTCATGGTGGAAATGCACGCGGCCTGCTTCTGCAGCAGCGGATCGACGTTGAAGCCCTGCTTCAGCACGGTGACGCCATCCGGCCCGCCGGTGGTCTTGTATTTCAGCTTCGCCATCCATGCGAGGAACGGATACTCGTTGCCATAGAACCAGACGCCGAGCGTCTTGCCCTTGAAGTCGGCCGGCGTCTTCACGCCGCTGTCCTTGCGGCAGGTCAGTTCCAGCCCGGATTTTTCGAAGATCTGCGCGATGTTGACGAGCGGAACGCCTTTTTCGCGCGCGGCCAGCGCCGCCGGCATCCAGTCGACGATCACGTCGGCGCCGCCGCCGGCGATCACCTGCTCGGGCGCGATATCCGGTCCGCCCGGCTTGATCGTGACGTCGAGGTTGGCGTCCTTGTAGAAGCCCTTCGCCTGCGCCACGTAATAGCCGGCGAACTGCGACTGCGCCACCCATTTGAGCTGGATCGTGACCGGGTCCGCCGCCTGCGCGCCGGCCGCGGCCGCCGCCATTCCGAAGACCGCCGCAGCAGCCAGAAGCCATTTCTTCATCGCCGTGTTTCCCCTTTGCCGAAAATTCCGCGCCGCCCTCAGTGGCGGAACGACGGATGCCAGAACGTCGCCGCCCGCTCGATCAGCGCGAGCGCCGCAAAACTAGCCGAGCCCACCAGTGCCGCAAGCGCGATCTCCGCCCAGACCACATCGAGGTTCATCCTGGCGACTTCGGTGGAGATGCGAAATCCCATGCCGACGATCGGCGTGCCGAAGAATTCCGCGACGATGCCGCCGATCAGCGCCAGCGTCGAATTCAGCTTGAGCGCGTTGAAGATGAACGGCAGCGCGTTCGGCAGCCGCAGTTTCATCAGCGTCTGCCAGTAGCTCGCGCCGTACGAGTGCATCAGGTCGCGTTCCATCGCGCCGGTGGCTTCCAGCCCCGCGGTCGCGTTCACCAGCATCGGGAAGAAGGTCATCACCACGATCACCGCGGCCTTGCTCGGCCAGTCGAAGCCGAACCACATCACCATGATCGGCGCGACGCCGACGATCGGCATTGCGGACACCAGGCTGCCGAGCGGCAGCACGCCGCGCCGCAGGAATGCCGAGCGGTCGAGTGCGACCGCCGCGAGCAGCCCGCTGCCGCAGCCGATCACCCAGCCGATCAGCACGGCGTGCGCGACCGTCTGCATGAAGTCCGCTGTCAGCATCGGCAGGCTGCGCCCGATCGCGGCGGCGATGGCCGACGGCGGGGGCAGCAGGATGCGCGGAATGCCGAACCCGTCGCAGGCGATCTGCCACGCGGCAAGGATCAGCGCGCCGAACAGCAACGGGGTCGCGACCTGCGAAGCCCTGCCCTCGCCGCGCGACAGCAGCGTGAGTGCGACGGCGCCGCTCGCGGCCAGCAGCAGGAGCGCGAAGAAGGTGATCACAGCCGCCCGCCGCGCCGCCGGATCAGCAGCAGGCGGAACAGGTCGACCGCCCCCACCGCGAGCAGCGCCAGCAGCGATGCCATGAACAGCGCCGCCCAGATCTGCAGCGTCTGCCCGTAATAGGAGCCGGAAAGCAGCCGCGCGCCGAGGCCGGCCTGCGCCCCGGTCGGCAGTTCCGCGACGATCGCGCCGACCAGCGCGAGCGTGGCCGCGACCTTCAGCGACGGCAGCAGGAACGGCATCGAGGACGGCCAGCGCAGCATGGCGAAGATCTGCGCGCCGGTGGCGCTGTACGTGCGCATCAGGTCGCGCTGCATCGGATCGGGCGAGCGCAGCCCCTTGACCATGCCGGTCGCGATCGGGAAGAAACTCAAATAGCCGGCGATCAGCGACTTTCGGCAGCAGCCCGGTAAAGCCGATATTGCCGAGCACGACGACGACCATCGGCGCGATCGCCAGCACGGGAATGGTCTGGCTCGCGATGATCCACAGCATCAGCGAGCGATCCAGCGTGCGCACATGCACGATGCCGACGGCGACGCCGATACCCAATGCGAGCGCGATCAGGAAACCGAGGAACGCCGCGGACGCGGTGACGCCGGCATGGTAGATCAGGCTCTTGTTGCTGGTGACCGGATGCTCGAACACGGAAGAAAAAAGCTCGGCGGCCAGTTGGTGCGGCGCCGGCAGCAGCGGGCGGTCCTGCTGCATCGTGCCGATGAGAATGTCGCGCGTGGTCGCGTCGTCTTCGGCAAGGTTGGCGGTGAGGTCCCAGTTCAGCCACACGGCACCCGCGTACCAGACGACCACGACGACGGCCAGCACCAGCGCGATCGGCAGCGCGTGTTGCTTCAGAGCGCGCACCTAAAAGCCCCCTCCCCTTGCGGGAGGGGGTTGGGGGAGGGGTGGCGCGTTTTGAAACTCAGCCCGCGCGACCCACCACCCCAGCCCTCCCCCGCAAGGGGGGAGGGAGTTCTTGCGCCGCTCAATCATAGCTATGCCCCGCGCGCAGCGCCTCGCGCACGCGATGCGCGACCTTGAGGAACGCGGTGGTCTCGCGCAGGTCGAGTTCGCGCTCGTCCGGCAGGTCTACGTCGATAGTTTCCACGACTTTGCCAGGCCGCGGCGACATCACGACGATGCGGGAAGAGAGAAATACGGCTTCGGGGATCGAATGGGTGACGAACACCACCGTCATGCCGGTGCTGCGCCACAGCCGGTGCAGATGCAGGTTGAGGCCGTCGCGGGTGATTTCGTCGAGCGCGCCGAACGGTTCGTCCATCAGCAGCAGCGCCGGCTCGAAGCTCAGCGCGCGCGCGATCGAGACGCGCTGCTGCATGCCGCCGGAGAGCTGCCATGGAAAGCGGCGGCGGAAATCGCCGAGGCCGACCAGATCGAGATAGCGCGCGGCGCGCCGCTTCCGCTCCTCGGGCGGCATGCGCATGATTTCGAGCGGCAGCGTCACGTTGCGTTCGACGGTGCGCCACGGATACAGCGCCGGCGCCTGGAACACGTAGCCGTATGCGCGATTGCGCCGCGCCTCCTCCGGCGTCATGCCGTTGACGACGAGGTTTCCCGAGGTCGGCTGCTCCAGATCGGCGATGGCGCGCAGCAGCGTGGTCTTGCCGCAGCCCGAAGGGCCGATCAACGAGACGAAACTGCCGCGCGCGATGTCGAGCGACACCTCCGACAGCGCCACAGTGCGCTGCCCGTCCGCATCGAACACGACCGAGAGGTTTCGGCACGAACGACCGGAGGCGACGCTGCAGCCGGCTTCGGCCGGCGCTGCCGGCACCGTCGACCGTGTCAGCCGGCACGCGCCCGCTCGGCAAAGCGCTGGTCGGTGTCGAGCACCGCGCGCAGCAGCACGTTGGCGCCGGCGGTGACCTGCTCCGGTTCGGTCTTTTCCAGTTCGTTGTGCGAGAGGCCGCCTTCGCACGGCACGAAGATCATCGAGGTCGGTGCGACGCGCGCGACGTAGGCGGAATCATGGCCCGGCCCGGAGACGATCCGCCGCGCCGGATATTTCTGCGCCTCGGCCGCGCGCTGCAACGGCGGCGATGCAGTCCTCGTTGAAGTGCACGGCTGGCGAATCCCAGACCTGCTCGACCTTCGCCGTCACTTTCCCGTCCGCCACGATGCGCGTCGATCCGCTGCCGCACCAGGTGCTCCATCTCGCCGACGACGTTGTCGCTCGGGTGGCGCAGGTCGATGGTGAAGAAGACCTCGCCGGGGATCACGTTGCGGCTGTTCGGGCGGCATTCGACGAGGCCGACGGTGCCGACCGCGCTGGGCGCGAATCTTTCCGCGACTTCGCTGACGGCCGAGATCATTTTCGACGCCGCCAGCATCGCATCGTGCCGCAGCGGCATCGGCGTCGAGCCGGCATGGCTTTCGGCGCCCGTCACCGTCACCTCGAACCAGCGCATCCCCTGCACGCCGGTGACGATGCCGATCGTCTTGCCTTCCGCCTCCAGGATCGGCCCCTGCTCGATATGCACCTCGAAATGTGCGCCGAGCTTGTGCCCGCCGGCCGGCTCCGTGCCGCGATAGCCGATCCTGTCCAGTTCATCGCCGAATTTCTTTCCCTCGCGATCCACGCGGCTGTCGGCGTAGTCCCGGGAAAACACGCCGGCAAACACGCCGCTGCACAGCATCGCCGGCGCGAACCGGCTGCCCTCTTCATTGGTCCAGTTGATCACCTCGATCGGCGCGTTGGTTTCTATCTCCAGGTCGTTCAGCGTGCGGATCACTTCGAGACCGGACAGCACGCCGATGACGCCGTCGAACTTTCCGCCGGTCGGCTGCGTGTCGAGATGGCTGCCCATCGCGATGGGGGGAAGAAGATTGTCGCGGCCTGGCCGGCGCGCGAACATGTTGCCCATATCGTCGATCGTGACCGTGCAGCCCGCCGCCTCGCACGCCGCACGGAACCAGTCGCGCACCTGCTTGTCGAGATCCGTCAGCGTCAGCCGCTTGATGCCGCCCTTCGGCGTCGCGCCGAACTGCGCCGTCTCCATGATGGTTTCCCAAAGTCGCTCGGCGTTCACGGCGAGGTTGGCGGGAAGGCTCATTGCACGGGCTCCGGAAGCCGCATCGGGTTGTTCGGATGGTTGCCCCACACCAGCTTCGGCTTGGCGGTGGGCTGCGGCACCATCGTGATGCAGCCATCGACCGGGCAGACATGCGCGCACAGGTTGCAGCCGACGCATTCCGCCTCGATCACCTCATAGCGCCGCGCGCCGTCGACGCGCAGCTTGGCGATCGACTGGTGCGAGGTGTCCTCGCAGGCGATGTGGCACAGGCCGCACTTGATGCACAGGTCCTGGTTGATTTCTGCGATTGTCTTGAAGTTGAGGTTCAGGTCGCCCCAGTGAACATAGTTTCTCACTGCACGGCCCTGAAAGTCGGCAATCGTGCGATAACCCTTCGTGTCCATCCAATTCGACAGTCCGTCGATCATGTCATCGACGATCCGAAAGCCGCGATGCATCGCCGCGGTGCACACCTGCACCGTGCCGGCGCCGAGCGCGATGAACTCGGCCGCCTCGCGCCACGTGGAAATGCCGCCGATGCCGGAAATCGGCAGGCCCGCGCAGTCCTCGTCGCGCGCGATGTCGCCGACCATGCGCAGCGCGATCGGCTTCACCGCCGGCCCGCAATAGCCGCCATGCGTGCCGAGCCCGTCCACCACCGGCTCCGGCGCCATCTGGTCGAGATCGACCGCGGTGATCGACTGCAGCGTGTTGATCAGGCTCACCGCATCGGCGCCGCCCGCCTTCGCCGCGCGCGCCGGACCGAGAATGTTGGTGATATTGGGCGTGAGTTTCACGATCACCGGCATTCCGGAGTGCTGCTTGCACCACTCCGTCACCATCTGCACGTATTCCGGCACCTGCCCGACCGCCGAGCCCATGTTGCGCTCGCTCATGCCGTGCGGGCAGCCGAAATTGAGTTCGATGCCGTCGCAGCCGGTATCTTCGACGACGCGGCAGGATGGCCTTCCAGGCGCGTTCCTCGCACGGCACCATCAGCGACACCACCACGGCGCGGTCCGGCCAGTCGCGCTTCACTTGGCGGATCTCGTCGAGGTTCACCTGCAGCGGCCGGTCGGTGATCAGCTCGATATTGTTGAACCCGGCGACGCGCGTGCCGTTGTAGGAAACCGCGCCATAGCGGCTCGAGACATTCACCACCGGCGGGTCTTCGCCCAGCGTCTTCCACACCACGCCGCCCCACCCCGCCTCGAACGCGCGCACCACGTTGTACGCCTTGTCGGTCGGCGGGGCGGAGGCGAGCCAGAACGGGTTCGGCGAGCGGATGCCGGCGAAGTTCGTGCGCAGATCGGCCATTGTTTCCCGTTCCTTCAGCCCGCGAGTTGCCGATGGATGGCCTCGGCCGCCAGCTTGCCGTCCTGCACGGCGGCAACGGTCAGGTCGACGCCGGCCACGCAATCGCCACCGGCGAAAACATTCGGCAGCGAGGTGCGCCGCTCGGCATCGACCGCGATCCGCCCGTCCTCGATCGCCAGCGCAAGCGTGCCGTCGCCGCGCAGCGGATCGGGCACGAACACCTGCCCGACTGCCTTCATCACCATGTCTGCAGCAAGGACAAAAACCTCGCCCGTCGGCATCGCGCGGCCCGTCGCGTCCGCCGTGGTGCGCATGAATTCGACGCCGGCGACGCGGCCGCCCTGCTCCAGCAGCCGGTGCGGCGTCGCCCAATGCCGGATGCGCACGCCGTTGGTCTGCGCCCAGTCCTGCTCGTGCCCGGTCGCGCTCATCGCCTCCGGCCCGCGCCGGTACACGATGGTCACGTCCTCCGCGCCCAGCCGCCGCGACTGCGTCGCCGCGTCGATCGCGGTGTTGCCGCCGCCGATCACCACGACGCGCCGGCCGACCGGTATTCCCGACTTGTCCGCTGCCTGTCGAAGTTCCTCGATGAAATCGACGGCGTTGCGCACGCCCCGCAACGTCTCGCCGGCAATGCCGAGAGCGCGCACGCCCTCCAGGCCGATGCCGAGGAACACCGCATCAAACTCTTTCGCCAGCGTCGGCACATCAAAATCTCGGCCCAAGCGCTTGTCGTAGTCGATCTCAATGCCGCCAACAGAAAGAATAAACGCGACCTCGCGCTGCGCGAAATCGTCGGCGACCTTGTACGCGGCGATGCCGTATTCGTTGAGCCCGCCCGGCTTCGGCCGCGCCTCGAACACCGTCACCGCATGGCCATGCAGCGCGAGGCGGTGCGCGCACGCAAGCCCGGCCGGCCCGGCGCCGACCACGGCGATGCGCTTGCCGGTCGGCGCTGCACGATGGAACGGCGCCGGATCGTGCTCCATCAGCCAGTCGGTGGCGCGCCGCTGCAGCGCGCCGATGCGCACCGGCCGCTCCTCCTCGGCCATCCGCACGCAGGCCTGCTGGCAGAGGATCTCGGTCGGGCAGACGCGCGCGCAGCTGCCGCCAAAGATGTTCTGTTCGAAAATCTTCAGCGCCGAGCCGCGCAGATTGCCGGTGGCGATGCCCTTGATGAAGCCCGGAATGTCGATCCCGGTCGGGCACGCCTCGATGCACGGCGCGTCGTAGCAGAAGTAGCAGCGGCTCGCCTCCACCACCGCCTCGTGCGGCGTCAACGGGGGATGCGCGTCGGCGAAGTTGGCGGCAAGCTCGGCGGGCGAGAGACGTCCGGCTGCGATGTCAGAGGTCTCGGGCACTGCGCGACGCCTCCGGTCGGGGGTGACACATGCGCAAACTAAAGGCCGGACATGCGCGACCGTCAATGCGGAATCTTGACCGGGCGGTCAGTTTCGGTCTGAGATCGCGCCGCCAAACGGAAAGCCCGCGAACGGCGCGATGGATACGTCCCCTCCCCTGCCCGCCGATGCATTGGCCCCGGGCGCGCTGCGGCGGGAAGCCACGGCCGCCATTCTAGCCGCCGCGGAGCGAGTGTTCTCGCGCGGCGGCTTCACGGCCGCCACGCATGACTGGGATCGCCGCCGAGGCCGGGCTGCCGAAGGCCAATTTGCATTATTATTTCGGAACGAAAGAACGGCTGTACGCCGCGGTGCTGGAGGACATCGTCCGCCAGTGGCTCGCCGCCGCGGCCGAATGGATCGTGCCGGAGCGGCATCCGGCGGAGGCGCTCGCCGGCTACGTGCGCGCGAAACTTGCCGACGCGCGTGCCCGGCCCGGCGCCTCGCGCATCTTCGCGGGCGAACTGCTGCGCGGCGCGCCGCTGCTGATGCCGTTCCTGCGCGGCGAACTGCGCCGGCGTGTGCAGTCGATGAGCCACGTGATAGAAGCCTGGAGCGCGCGCGGCCTGATGGACCGGGTGGCGCCCGCGCATCTGTTTTTCAGCATCTGGGCGATGACCCAGACCTATGCCGACTTCGACGTGCAGATCCGCGCCGTGCTCGGCGAGGACGGCAAACTCGACGACGAGACGTTCGCGACCGCCACCGCGACGGTGACGGCACTTGTGCTGAAGGGCTGCGGCGTGCGCGCCGCGGCGTGACAACTTAGGAGGTCGGGCATGTCGCTTCTGGTGCGTGGCGGAACGGTGGTGAACGCGGATCAGAGCATCCGTGCCGACGTGCTCTGCGAGAATGGAAAAATCGTGCAGGTCGCGCCGGGCATCGCGCCGCCGGCCGGCGCCGATGTGGTGGACGCCGGCGGCATGCTCGTGCTGCCCGGCGGCATCGACCCGCACACGCACATGGAACTGATGTTCATGGGCCAGGTGGCGAGCGACGATTTCTTCACAGGCTCGTCGGCGGGCGTTGCCGGCGGCACCACGATGATCATCGATTTTGCGATCCCCGCACCGGGATACTCGATGGTGCAGTGCTGGAAGGACTGGAGCGCGAAGGCGGAAAAGGCCGCCGCCGACTACAGCTTCCACGTCGCCGTCACCTCGTGGTCGGATGCCGTGCACGAGGAGATGGGCGTCCTCACGCGCGACTACGGCGTCAACAGCTTCAAGCACTTCATGGCCTACAAGGGCGCGCTGATGGTCGACGACGGCGTGCTGCTGAATTCGATCGGCCGCGCGCTGGAACTCGGCGCCATCTGCAACATCCACGCCGAGAACGGCGATGCCGTCTGGCACATGCAGCAGAAGCTGCTCGCGGCCGGCATCACCGGGCCGGAGGCGCACGCGCTCTCGCGCCCGCCCAGCGTCGAGGGCGAGGCGGCGCAGCGCGTGATCGCCATCGCCGGGCTGCTCGGCGCACCGATCTACATCGTGCATGTCTCCACCCGCGAAGCGACCGAGGCCATTGCGCGCGCCCGCGCCGCCGGGCAGCGTGTGTATGGCGAAGTTCTCGCCCAGCACCTCGTGCTCGACGAAAGCGTCTACCAAAATCCGGACTGGGCCACCGCCGCCGCCTACGTGATGAGCCCGCCGTTCCGCGAGAAGCATCACCAGAAGGCGCTGTGGGCCGGCCTGGTTTCCGGCGCGCTGCAAACGACTGCGACGGATCACTGCGTGTTCTGCGCGCCGCAGAAGGCGCTCGGGCGCAGCGATTTCACGAAGATCCCCAACGGCACCGGCGGCATCGAGGACCGCATGGGCATCCTGTGGCACCACGGCGTCGGCACCGGGCGGCTCACGCCGAACGAGTTCGTGCGCGTCACCTCGACCAACACCGCCCAGATCTTCAACATCTACCCGCGCAAGGGCGTCGTCGCGGTCGGCGCGGACGCCGACATCGTGGTGTGGGACGCGCACGCCAGCCGCACCATCTCGGTGAAAACCCACCACCAGCGCGTCGATTTCAACGTGTTCGAGGGCATGGAGGTCACCGGCCTCGCGCGCCACACCGTCTCGCGCGGCAAGCTGGTGTGGACCGACGGCGACCTGCGCACCGAGCGCGGCGCCGGCCGCTATGTCGAGCGCCCGGTTTTTTCCCCGGTCACGCAGGCGCTGGCGATGCACAACGCGCAGCATCCGCCGAAGGGCGTCGCACGGCCGCCGGGCTGAGCGCGCGCGATGGCCGCCGCCACGCTCGTGATCGACGACGGGGTGGCGCGCGCGGCGGTGCGGCCGGACCTCGGCGCTGGGCTTGCCGTCTACGAACTCGCCGACGGCACGGCGCTGTTCCGCCGCGCGCCGGACGACGCGACGAATCCGTTCGCGCTGGCCTGCATCCTGCTGGTGCCGTGGTCCAATCGCATCGGCGGCGCCGGCTTCGTCTGCGCAGGGCGAGCATTATGCGCTGGCACCGAACGTCGCCGGCGAGAAACTCCCGCTGCACGGCAGCGGCTTTCGGCGCGCGTGGCAGGTCGCGCAGGCCGGCGCCACCCGGGTCGACCTGGAACTGGAGTGCGACACGCCCAAGCCGTTTCGCTACACCGCGCGCGTCAGCTATGAACTCCAGAATGGCGCGCTCACCGCCACGCTGTCGGTGGTCAACGCCGCCGACCTGACGCTGCCGTACGGGCTCGGCTTCCATCCCTGGCTGCCGCGCACGCCGCGCACCACGCTGCGTTTGCCGGCGAACCATGTGTGGCTCGAGGATGCGGACCACCTGCCGACCGAGCGCGTGCCGATCGCCGACCGGCCGGACTGGGATTTTTCGAGCCCGCGCGCGCTGCCGGCCGGCTGGATCAACAACGCGTTCGTCGGCTGGCCGCGCCGTGCCACGCTGAGCTGGCCGGAGCGCGGTGTGGCGCTGGAGATCGACGCCGGCAACGGCCTCGAGGTCTGCATCGTGTTCTCGCCCGACGGCCGCGCCGACTTCGTCTGCGTCGAACCGGTCACGCACGTGCCGAACGCGCACAACCTGCCCGGCGGCCCCACGGCCCACGGCCTCGTCATGCTGCTGCCCGACGAGCAACTCGCCGTGGAATGCCGCTTCCAGCCGGTCGCGTTCAAGCCGTAGCGGTCGCCCGCGCCAGCGCGAACGCCGCCCTGAGCACCGTCTCCCAGGTCGCGGTCGGGCGCTCCTCGTTCGGCACCGGCGGGTAGCTGAACCGATCGAGGTGGCCGACGATCAATCCCGGGCGCAGCCAGCGCACGCTCGGATGCGGATTCTGTTCGTTGGAGAGCCGGACACAAAGCAATGTACACGGCGCGTGCCGATTCAGCGCGTCGTGCAGCGCCATGCAGGTCTCGTCCGACAGCGGCGCGATGCTGAACTTGTACAGGAAGATCTTCTCGGGCTTGGCCAGATCTTCCAGCATCTTGCTGCGCAGGAACTTCAGCCGCGTCGTGACCCGGCGCAGCATGACGTCGCGCGGGGTTTCGTTATCGTAGACGAACGTGTGCATGCGCATGCCGAACCGGCGGTCCTGGGTCATGTATTCGCCGCGGAACGTTTCGAGCCGTGTCTGCTCGGTGTTGCCCACGCCTGCGAAGTCCGAATCCAGCGCCGCGATCAGTTCGGGCGGCCGCATCGACGCCCAGCGCAGCAGGCCCAGCGGCTCCGCCCCGTGGTGGCGCTGGATCAGGCCGAACTCGCAGCCTTCGGGCGCGCCGCCGAGGCTCTCGAACTGCGACACGATCTCCAGCATCGAGAGCCCGCCGGAGGCGACCGGCGCCGCGTTGCTCTCCGGGTCGATGCCGAAATCGAGGAAACGCACGCGCAGCCGATGCAGGCGTTCCTTGACGTGCGGCTCGTCCAGCGCCTCGTGCTTGATCGCGCGCCACTCCGCCGCCGCGCGGGCGTGTTCGCCGCGCTCCAGCGCGAGTTCCGCCGACACGCAGCGCAGCACGGCGTCGCCGGGGAACTGCTTGAGCCCGTCCTCGACGACCGCCGCCGCGCGCGCCGGCTCGCCGAGCCGCACCAGCGCCCGGATGTGGCCGTACAGCGCCAGCCGATCCATCGGCGACAACTCGTGGAGCGCCGCGTAATACGCCACCGCGCCGGCCCAGTCGGTGCGCGGCTCGGCGACCATCGCCGAGCGGAACAGCACCACCTTGTTCTGCGGGAAGCGGCGGCGGGCCTCCGCCAGCAGCGCCTCGGCGTCGTCGAACCGGTCGACCCTGCGAAGCAGATCGCCGGGGCGGGTGAAGCCCTCGAAGCGGCGCGGGAACCGCTCCCGGACCTGCTCCCAGCGTCGCAGCGCCTCCGGCAGGTCGGCGGCCTCGTCGGCGCTCTCCGCCCAGCCCATCCATGCCAGCGCTTCGGCCGGAAACCTGGTTTTCGCCTCCTCGAACAGCGCCTGCGCCGCCTCGCGGCGCCCGGCGTCGAGCGCACTCTGGGCCCGCCCGAGCAGCCCCGCCGGATGGGTCGGCAGCCGCTCCGAGACGACCGCCCAGCGGCGCTCCGCCTCGTCGAACTGCCGCCGGCGCGACGCCGAGCCGGCCCATTGCCGCAACAGCCCCACATCGTCGGGAAACCGCTCCGCCGCCGCGACGTACACCGCGTCCGCCTCGTCCGTCTGGCCGAGCTCGCGCAGGCAGTTCGCGAGCCCGAGATACGCGTGCGCCGAGTTCGGAAACCGGGACTTCACCTCGAGCCAGCGCCGCCGCGCCGCCTCGAAATCGCGTTGCCGCGTGGCGCATTCTGCCCAGTCGACGTGCACGCCGGCGTCGTTGGGAAAGCGCGCGATCAGCTTGCCGAACAGCGCGTCCGCCTCGGCCAGCCGGCCGCGCTCCAGCTTCAGCCGCGCGAGCCCGGCATGGCCGTGCAGCCGGTCGGGGAAGCGCGCCGCCACCACCTCCCAGCGCCGCTCCGCCTCGTCCCAGTTGCCCAGTTCGGCGGCGCTGTTGGCCCAGTCGCCGGCGAGGCCGATGCTGTCGGGGAAGCGCGCCGCGGCGGCGGAGAACAGCGCGTCGGCCTCCTCCGGCTGGCCCATGTCGCGCGTGGCGCGGGCGCAGCCGGCGTAGCCGAACACCGCGTTGGGCAGCCGGCGCTTGACCTCTTCCCAGCGTTGCAGCGCCTCCGCCCAATCGCGCTTGCGCATCGCCGCGTCGGCCCAGCTCACCAGCGCGCCAGCCTCGACCGGGGACTGCGCGGAGGCCGCCTGGAACAGCGCCTCGGCCTCGTCCACGCGGCCCATTTCACGCAACGCCCGCACCGGGCCGACGACCGTCTGCACATCGTCCGGGAAGCGCTGCCGCATCTCCTGCCAGCGCCGCAGCGCCTCCGGCCAGTCGGCGCGGCGCGCCGCCGCCTCGGCGTGTTCCGCCCAGGCCTCGTGCTCGTCGGGGAAGCGCTGGGTGAGCGAGGCGAGCATCGCGTCCGCCTCGTCGGCCTGGCCGGACCGCGCCAGCTCCCGCGAGATCGCCACGAACATCGCCGCCTCGGAGGGCAATTTTCCCTGCAAGCGGTCCGTGAGGATCCGCAGCACCGGATTGCCGTCGCTGTCCATCAGTACCGATCGTGCTCCCGCTGGCGCCGCTCGGCCCGAGGCCGGCAGTGGCGCCGCTAGATACGGCGGCGCCCTCGCCGTTGGCAACGGCTGCGCGGCAGCCCCGCGGGTCAGGCAGCCGCGAAGATCGCCGCCCCGGCATCCGCCCGGCCAACGGTCGCGCGGAACGCGGCGAACAGCTCGCGGCCGACGCCCACCTCGTTGCCGGACAGATCCGCCTCGGCCGGCGTTCGGCCTGCCCATTCCGCGGGGTCGACCAGCACGTCGAGCCGCCCGGCCACCGCGTCCACCCGCAGCACGTCGCCGTCGCGCACCAGCGCGATCGTGCCGCCGTCTGCCGCCTCCGGCGTCACGTGGATCGCCGCCGGCACCTTGCCCGACGCGCCGGACATGCGGCCATCGGTCACCAGCGCCACGCGCCGGCCGCGGTCCTGCAACACGCCGAGCGGCGGCATCAGCTTGTGCAGCTCCGGCATCCCGTTCGCCTTCGGCCCCTGGAACCGCACCACCGCGACAAAATCCTCGTCGAGCGTGCCCGCCTTGAACGCCGCCTGCAGCGCCTCCTGGCTGTGGAACACGCGCGCCGGCGCCTCGATCACGTGCCGCTCCGCCGCGACGGCGGAGGTCTTCATCACCGCGCGGCCAAGGTCGCCGTGCAGCACCCGCAACCCGCCGGTCGCCGCGAACGGTTTGGCCGCGCCGCGCAGAATGGCGACGTCGCCGCTCTGCGCCGCCGCCGGCCGCCACGCCAGCGCGCCGTCATCGCCCAGTCCCGGCTCCGCCACGTAGCCGCGCAGCCCCTGGCCCCAGACGGTCAAGACGTCCTCGTGCAGCAGCCCGGCATCGAGCAGTTCGCGGATCAGGAACGGCACGCCGCCCGCGGCGTGGAAATGGTTCACGTCGGCCTTGCCGTTCGGATAGACCCGAGCCAGCAGCGGCGTGACCTCGGCAAGATCGGCAAAGTCGTCCCAGTTCAACAGAATCCCGCCCGCCGCCGCCATCGCGATCAGGTGGATCGTGAGGTTGGTCGAGCCGCCGGTCGCGTGCAGCCCGACGATGCCGTTGACGAACACGCGTTCGTCGAGCACCCGCCCGACCGGGGTGTAGTTGTTGCCGAGCGCCGTGATCGAGAGCGCCCGCCGCGCCGCCTCCGTCGTCAGCGCGTCGCGCAGCCCGGTGCCGGGGTTGACGAAGCTGCTGCCGGGCAGATGCAGTCCCATGATCTCCATCAGCATCTGGTTGGTGTTGGCGGTGCCGTAGAACGTGCAGGTCCCCGGCCCGTGGTAGCTTTTCATCTCGGCGTCCAGCAATTCCGGCCGGCCGACTTTTCCCTCTGCATAAAGTTGCCGCACCCGGCTTTTTTCGTCGTTCGCGAGGCCGGAAACCATCGGACCGGCCGGGATGAACACCGCGGGCAGATGGCCGAAACTCAGCGCGCCGATCACGAGCCCCGGCACGATCTTGTCGCAGACGCCCAAAAACACCGCAGCGTCGAACGTCTGGTGCGACAGCGCGACCGCGGTCGACAGCGCGATCACGTCGCGGGAAAACAGGGAAAGCTCCATCCCGGCCTCGCCCTGGGTCACGCCGTCGCACATCGCCGGCACGCCGCCCGCCACCTGCGCGGTCGCCCCGGCGTCCTGCGCCGCCTGCCGGATCAGCGCCGGGAACCGCTCGTACGGCTGGTGCGCCGACAGCATGTCGTTGTAGGCGGTGACGATGCCGAGATTGGGGGTGACGCCGTCCTTGAGCCGCAGCTTGTCGGTCGGGCCGCAGGCGGCGAAGGCGTGCGCCTGGTTGGCGCAACCGAGCCGGCCGCGCCGCCCGGTCGGCTCGGCGGCGCGGGCGATCCGGTCGAGATAACGGGTGCGCGCACCACGGCTGCGCTCGATAATGCGATCTGTGACTTCGGCGACGCGGGCGATCGGGGCCATATGTCCCTCCGGAACCATGCCCGCGCGCGACATCGCGCCGCCGGGCCGATCCTAGGTTTGCTGCAGTGCAGTATGAATGCCGGATTTAGATCAAGCGAGCTGAGGAATCCAGGGGAGCAAGTGCCATGCCATTCGATGACACCGGCGAAGGCGGCGCGCCCGCGCCGCCGGCCCTCGCGCAACGTGCTGGGCGAGTCGCTGCTGCCCTGCTCCACCGCGCCGATGACCGGTTTCTTCCGCACCGGCGGCTGCGACACCAGCCCCGAGGACATCGGCAGCCACACCGTCTGCGCGGTCATGACGGCGGAGTTCCTCGCGTTCTCGCGGTCGGCCGGCAACGACCTGTCGACGCCGATGCCACAGTTCGGGTTCCCCGGCCTCAAGCCCGGCGATCGCTGGTGCCTCTGCGCGCCGCGCTGGCAGGAGGCGCTGGAGGCCGGCCGCGCGCCGCGGATCGCGCTGCGCGCCACCCACGAGGGGGCGCTGCGCTACTGCGACCTCGCCGACCTGAAAAGGTTCGCGGTCGATCTGGAGTGACGCGGCCGCCGGCGGATAAAAACTCCGGCACCGGCGGCCGGCCGCTCTGGCCTGCGCCGCGCCCGCGCCAATATTGACCGCAAAGCGAGAACGATGATGATTGCATATGCTCGTTCGAAGGGCTTGGCGTCGGCGTCGAAGGTCCTGCGGGCGGTCGGCGCGGCGGCGCTGGCGCTGCCGCTGGCGCTGCCGCCGTCGACCGCATGGGCGCATGGCGGCGGCGCTGCCGGTGGTTTCGTCGGCACCCGCTGGCACGGCGGAGTCGCGCACACCGCCCGCAGCGCCCAGCGCCGGAGTCGCCGGCCCGTGAGTGCCGCGACCGCTGCGGCCGCCGTGGCGCCCGCGGCCACAAGCGTGGCGACATCGCTGCCGGTCTCGGCGATGCCGCCCTCGATCACGGTTACGCCGATCACCCAGGGCTCCATGCCGCGCACGGCGCTGACGCTGTTCACCCCCGATGCGCCGCCGCAGCAATGGATCACAGCGCATTGGCTCAACGGCGCCTTCGTCCCCGGAGCATGGGCGCCGGTGCGCTGAAACGACCACTCCTCCGCGGGGTGCGACCGCGTTCGTTTTAGCCTGGACTGTGCACGGTCGCCGGATTATCACGGGCGCTGGGGCATCGCCGTTGGAACCTTGTCCCGCGGAAGCAGGTTATAATATCGCCTTATGGGCGTCACAATCGGGCGCCAGTATCGACAGACCAAACATGAGGAATTTGTCATGTCCATGATCTCTCGTTCCAGCTTGTTGCGTGGCGCCGGCGCGGTCGCGCTCGCCGCCGCAGCGGTGCTGCCGCTGACCGTCCCGACCACTGCTCATGCGTGGTGGCGCTACGGTTGGGGCTGGGGCCCCGGCGTGTACGTCGCGCCGCCCGTGGTGATCGCGCCGCCGGTCTACGCCGCACCGGTCTATGCGCCGCCGGTCTACGCGCCGCCGCCGGTCGCCTATGCCGCGCCGGCCCCCGGCATGATCTGGATCGGCCCGGGCTGGGTCGGCGGCGCCTGGGTCGGCGGCCACTGGGGCTGGCGGCGCTGAGCGGCGCCCGCGGCGGCGCCAGGTGATGCGCGCCGCCGCGGCGTAAGCCTGCAGCGGACTCGGGTGGAACGTGCCGTCGATCCTCGGCATCGATCACGTCGCCATCACGGTCGCCGACCTGGAGGCGACGTGCAAATTCTACCTTGCCGTGTTCGGCGGCCGGCCGGTCGCTGAAATCGTGGAGGCCGGCCACGCCACGGTGCGGCAGATCCTGATGGGCGGCGCACTGCTCAGCGTCCACCAGTCCGGCAACGGCCGCACCCTCGTCGCGCGGCGGCCGACAGTCGGCGCCGCGGACATCTGCTTCACCTGGGGCGGCAGCATCGAGAGTGCCGCGGACCTGTTGCGGCGGCACCACGTGCCCATCATCGAAGGGCCGGAGCCACGCCGCAGCGCGGACGGGCTGCCCAGCCAGTCGGTCTATTTCCGCGACCCCGACGGCAACCTGATCGAACTGATGGCGGCCGACTGATGGGCGACGTATCGCGACCTGCCGACCGCTTGGCCGCCGAATGGGGGCCGCGTGCGCTCAGCGTGCTGCGTATCGTGGCGGCGCTGCTGTTCATGGAGCACGGCACGGCGAAGCTGTTCGGCGTCCCGTTCAACCCGTCGCTGCAGCCGCTGACGCTGCTGTCGCTCGAGGGCATCACCGGCATCCTGGAGGCATTTGGGGGGTTGTTGCTGGTGCTCGGCCTGTTCACCCGCCCGGTCGCGTTTCTGCTCTCCGGCGAAATGGCGGTCGGCTATTTCATGGCGCATTTTCCCAAATCGTTCTTTCCGCTGCTGAACGGCGGCGACCCGGCGGTGCTGTACTGCTTTTTGTTCCTTTATTTCTTCATCGTCGGCGGCGGCCCGTGGAGCCTCGACCGGCTACGCGGCTGACGTTCCCCTCTCCCCCGGTTGGGAGGAGCGAACGGCGATGTTTCATGCCGTTGCCGCGAGACGTCTCACCACGAATGCAGCACCCGCATGCGCGAGGTCTTCTTGTTCTGGTGCTCGGCCATCCGCCGCAGCAGCCCGTCGAGCGCATGCACCGCGTCCGCGACATTCGGGCCTTTGTTGAGCATCACGCACTCGGCGCGCGCCGACATCGCCGCATCGGTCATTTCTCCCCGTGTCGGCAGCCCGGACTTGACCATCTCCTCCAGCACCTGCGTCGCCCACACCACCGGCACGTGCGCCGCCTCGCACAGCCAGAGAATTTCCTCCTGCATCTCCGCAAGTCGGGCGAAGCCGATCTCGACCGCGAGGTCGCCGCGCGCGATCATCACCCCGAACGGCTGCTGCCCGGCCGCACGCACGATGATCTCCGGCAGGTTTTGCACCGCCCGCAAGGTTTCTATCTTTGCGATGATGCCGATGCGGTTCCAGTCCAGCGGCCGCCGCGCCTGCAACTCCTGCTGCAACCGCGTCACGTCGGCCGCGCGCTGCACGAACGAGTAGCCGATCAGGTCGGCGTGCTCGGCGACGAAATCGAGATCGGTGCGGTCCTTCTCGGTCAGCGGGTCGAGGTCGAGTTCGGTGCCCGGAAAATTCAGCCCCTTCTCCGGCCGCAGCTTCACGCCGCCGAGTTTGGTCCGTTGCACCAGCACGACCACGCCGCCGTCCGGCCGCACCGACTCGACGACGCCGCCGAGCTTGCCGTCGTCGATCGCGACTTCGGCGCCCGGCACCAGGCTCTCCAGCACCGTGCCGGGCTCGCAGGCGACGCGAAAACCGATCTCGTCGGGCACCACCACCTGCGCGGCGCAAGGCAGCAGCAGCAGCCGGTCGCCGGGCTGCAGCCGCTTGGCGTCGTCCGGGTGGTGCGCTTCGCCGGTGCGGATCTTCGGCCCGGCGATGTCCATCAGCACCGGCACGTGCCGCCCCTCGGCGGAGGCCGCATTGCGGGTGTGCGCGATCATCGCCGCCCACACCGCGGCGTCGTCATGCGCGCAGTTGATGCGCACCGCGTCGGCGCCGGCCCGCACCAGGCTGAGCACGTACTCGGCGTCATCCGCCGCCTCGCGCGCGAGCGTCACCAGCACGCGCACCGCCCGCCCATCCGGCGCCGGCCCGAACAGCGTCGCGGCGTTGGCGGCCAGCCGCGCCTCGCCGCGAAAGAACTGGCGCTCCGGCGGCGGCCAGCGCTGTGGATCGGCGGCGCCGCCCCCGGCGGCCGAGGCCAGCACCGCCGCCACAGCCTCCAGCGTCACCAGCACCCGCCCCTCCAGCCGCCCGAGCGAGGACACGCCGCAGCGCATCAGCACGCGCTGCAGCGGCCGCAGGTCCTGGTGGCGCAGCGCGATGTAGTGCGCGAGGTTCAAGGCACTCGCGCGCGAAGCCGGGCCGGCGAATGATCGCGCGCCAGCGGCGGAACCGTTCGCGCCCCTCGCTCGCCACCCGCGCCCGCAGCGCCGTCAGCGCCGCGGCGGCCTCATGCGCCCCTGGTTCCAGCGTTGGCGGCGCGTCCTGCGGCATGATGTCCGGCATGGCCTGTCTCCCGCATGGGCAGTCTCAGCACGATCCGGACGCCGGCGCCTTGATCCAGGTCAGCGCCGGGCCGAACCTGCGCCGCCCGACCGCCCGGAGCGACCCGCATGACAGGCACCCCAACGTTCGCCGTCCCGCCGACGTTCCTTGGCGTTTCGCGCCATGATCCGGGGGCCGCGCTGACCGTCGCGGGCATCCCGCTCGACGTCGGCACCACCCATCGCGCCGGCGCCCGCTTCGGCCCCGCCGCGATCCGCCGCGCAAGCGCCATGCTGACCGACGGCGCGCACCCCGGCAGCTGGATCGAGCCGGCCGCGCTCGACTTGTCCGACGTTGGCGATTTCTCGATTGCCCTCGGCGACATTTCCGCGAGTCTGCAACTGATCGAGCAGCAGGCGGCGGGACAGAAACATCTGATCGCGCTCGGCGGCGAGCACGGCGTCACGCTGCCGCTGCTGCGGGCGCTGGTGCGCCGCACCGGCCCGGTCGGCCTCGTGCATTTCGACGCCCATGTCGACACCTGGCCCGACAGCTTCGGCCAGCGCTACGGCCACGGCTCGGTGTTCTACCACGCCATCGAGGAGGGGCTGGTCACGCCCGCCCGCATGATCCAGCTCGGCATCCGCTCGCCGGTGCAGCGCGCCGTGTGGGACTGGACAGTTGCGCGCGGCGTCACGATCCTCACCGCGCTCGACATCCATGCATCGACGCCCGACGCGGTCGCGGCCCGCGTGCGCGAGGTGGTCGGCGGCGGCCCGGCCTATCTGAGCTTCGACATCGACGCGCTCGACCCCGCCTTCGCCCCCGGCACCGGGACGCCGGAGGTGGGCGGCCTCGCCACATGGCAGGCCCAATCGATTTTTCGACGGTTGTCCGGCCTGCTCTTCGTCGGCATGGATCTCGTGGAGGTCGCGCCGGCCTACGACGTTTCCGAGATCACGGCGGTCGCCGCGGCGACGATGGTCTGGGAGTATCTGTCGCTGGTCGGCGCGGCATGACCCCACCGGGACGCCGATCCCCGCAATTCGCATCCCTGCCGCGGCCCCGCAGCGCTTAAACACCGCCCCCCGCCGCCCATATGCGGCGGCCCTGACGCATCGCACGTGCCGCGAGCCCTTATGGGCACAGCAACGACGTACGTCCTTTTCGATGGAGCCGGCCATTCCGTGGGCCGGGGTCGCAAGGGAGTCGCCCATGTTGTTCGACCGGTTCGCCGCGCTGCGAAGTCCTCGCATCACCGGCTGAGACGCGCGCCACCGGCGCGCTTTCCACGTTTCCGCTGATCGCCCGGCGCCCGCAATGGCGCCGCTGCCCGCGAGGACTCTTTGCCATGAGCCTGCTCCGCGCCCGTACCGCCGTCTCCCCGCTGCGCCGCCGCTTCGCCGACATCGATGCGGCGCTGCCCGAAGTTTCTGCTCTCGTCGCCGTCGAGCAACCGGAGGAGCCGATGCACTGCCTGCGCCCCGCCACGATCGCGGCGACCGCGCGCGAGTTCGTCGACGGCTTCGCCGGCGACGTGCTGTATGCCGTGAAGTGCAACCCGGAGCCCGCGGTGCTGCGCGCGCTGTGGGCCGGCGGCGTGCGCCATTTCGACTGCGCCTCGGCCGGCGAAGTTGCCCTGGTGCGCACGATGTTCGCCGAGGCGCACATCGCGTTCATGCACCCGGTCAAGGCCCGCGGTGCGATCCGCGAGGCGTTCTTCCGGCACGGCGTTTCTGATTTTGTCCTCGACAGCGCCGCCGAACTTGCGAAGATCCTCGCCGAGACCGGCGCGCCGGAAGACCTCGGGCTGGTGGTGCGGCTGGCGCTGCCGAAAGGCAGCGCCGTGCTCGATCTTTCGGGAAAGTTCGGCGCGGAGCCCGACGAAGCCGTGCGCCTGTTGCGCGCCGCGCGGCCGCACGCGGCGCGGCTCGGGCTGTCGTTCCATGTCGGCTCGCAGAGCCTGGACCCGCTGGCGTGGCGCGCGGCGATCGCGCTCGCGGGTTCGGTGATCCGCGAGGCCGGCGTGCCCGTGGAAGTGCTGGACGTCGGCGGCGGCTTCCCGGTCGCGTATCCGGACATCGACCCGCCGCCGCTCGGCGCGTTCTTCGCCGAGATCGAGGCGGCGTTCGAGGCATTGTCGCTGCCGGGCACTCGGCTTTGGGCCGAGCCGGGGCGCGCGCTGGTGGCCGGCGGCGTCTCCGTCGTCGTGCAGGTGCAGGCGCGGCGCGGCGATGCGCTGTACGTCAACGACGGCGTCTACGGCAGCCTCTCCGATGCCGGCGCGCTCGGCTTCCGCTTTCCGGCGCGCCTGCTCCGGCCGGAGGGAGCGGACGCCGTCAGCCGTGCTGCGCGGCTTTGCGTTCTTCGGCCCGACCTGCGACAGCGCCGACGCGATGCGCGGCCCGTTCCTGCTGCCCGAGGACGTGCGCGAAGGCGACTGGATCGAACTCGGCCAGCTTGGCGCCTACGGCGGCTGCCTGCGCACCGGCTTCAACGGCTTCGACCGCGCGCGCATCGTCGAAGTTCGCGACGCGCCGATGCCGGCGGCCGCGATATCCGAACGTCTCGCTGCCTGACTGGAACCGAGGGAGGCGGCCGGCGCGCTACTGCCGGCCGCCCTCGACGAGCACCATCCACTGCACGCCGAACTTGTCGGCGACCATGCCGAAGCTCGACGCGAAGAACGTCTTTGCCATCGGCATCTGCACCGTGCCGCCGTCGGACAATGCGGCAAACAGCCGCGCCGCCTCCGCGTCCGTGCCGGCGCTCAGGGACAGAGAAAAACCCTTGAACTCCGCGTGGCCGCCGCAGCGGCCATCCGATGCGAACGCCGTCGTCTCGCCGACCTTGAAGCTGGCGTGCATGATCTTGTCCGCCGGCGGCATCGGCCCCATCGCCGGCTGCCCGGGCGGCATGTCCTTGAACCGCATCATCGTGCCGACCTCGGCGCCGAGCGCCTTTTTGTAGAATTCGAGCGCCTCTTCGGCCTGCCCATTGAAGTTCAGATACGGCGTCATCTGCATGACCAGCCTCCTACGGGTGTACTGCCGCCACCTGCGGCGTGGTGAAGGGTTCGGTGCGGTGCACCACCCGATCGTTGTACAATGCCTCGATGTCCGATGCCGACAAGCCCAGCAATTTCGCGAGAATGTCGGTCGTGTCCTCGCCGATGGAGGGCGCGCCGCGCCAGATGCGGCCGGGCGTCAGCGACATTTTCGGCACGACCCCATAGACCCGGATCGGCACGCCGGACTGCCTGTCGAGCACGGGAACCGTCATCTCGCGCGCCGCATAGTGCGGATCGGCATATTGATCCTCCATGTTGAACACCCGGGCGCAGCCGATCTGCGCGTTGTTCAACTCGGTCTCGACCTCCAGCGCGGAGCGCGTGGCGCAGTATTCGCGCAGGCGGCGATCGAGTTCGCGGCCCTTCTCGGAATTCACCGCGGCGGCGTCTCTGGAACACGCGTCGAAACTGTACTCGTCGGGATCGAGCCCGAGGAATTTCGGCACCCTTGCATAGATCGCGCCGCCGAGTGCCGCGACAAACACCCAGCCGTCCCGGCACTTGAACGAGTTGTACGGTTGAAATCCCGGCGCCCGGTTGCCGGTGTGCCCGTAGCTCACGCCCTGCCCGGTGTAGAGCGGCATGCAGTTGCCCTGCGTCTGCGCGACCGCTTCGAATTGCGCGAGATCGATCACCTGGCCGCGACCCGTGTTCCTGACTTCCCACAACGCCATCATGGTCGCAGCCCACCCGGTCAGCGCGGTCAAATAGTCGCCAGTGAACACCTTGGCCCGCTGCGGCGGGCCGCTCGGATCGCCGGTCACGTTCATCATCCCGCCATAGGCCTGCGCCAGCGCGTCGTAGCCCGGGCGACCGAGATACTCCTCGCGGCCGAACTGGCCATAGGTGCTGACTTTCACGATCACGAGACTGGGGTTGATCGCCAACGCGAGTTCGCTGGTGAGCCCCGCCCGTTCCATCGTGCCGGGCGCCGAGGATTCCATCCACACATCGGAGATCTTCCACAGCGCCAGCAGCAACTCGATGCCGCGCGCGTGCTTGAGATTGATGCCCATCGACAGCTTGTTCTTGGCGATCTCCGCTTCGTCGCAGCCGTGGGGGCGGGGGCCGCGGGTCAGCAACGGCGCGGTGACGCGGAACGTGTCGCCGCCCTCGCGTTCGACATGGATGACCTCCGCGCCGAATTCCGCGAGCTTGGTGCCGATGTACGGCTGCGCGATCAGCACGCCGGTGCCGACCGCGCGAATGCCGGCGAGCGGCCCGAATTTCGGCATGATGGCCGGCGTCGGCGGCCGTTCCAGCCGCTTGATCCACTCCGGCACCCGCGTCCGCAGGTCTTCGATCTGCTCTTCATGTTTGACGATGCGTTGATCGTGCGCCATCCCGGCCTCCGAACGTTATTCCCCCGACTTCAGCCGGTATATCCAGGTGGACTGTGCCACGCGGCAAACGTTTCCTTCAACCCCTTCCGCACGGCAAGCCCGCCGGCAGGGCGCAGAGTAGGTCAAATCGTCATCGCACGCGGCTGACCGCGCCGCCGCCACTTGCGCTACACTGTCGCGCGACAGCGGAGGCAGGACGATGGACGCGATGCGGCAGCGGTTGGAGCAGCGGATCGATCAGGCGCTGGGCAACGCGCGCGCCGATCTGGTGATCCGCAATGCGCGCGTCCTGAACCTGGTCACGGGCGCGCTCGATGCGGGCGACATCGCCGTCTGCGACGACATGATCGTCGGCACGCTCGACAGCTACCAGGGCGCGCACGAGATCGACGCGCGCGGGCGCGTGGTGGTGCCGGGGTTCATCGACAGCCACGTGCATTGCGAAAGCACGCTGGTGACGCCGGGAGAGTTCGACCGCTGCGTGCTGCCGCGCGGCACCACCACCGCCGTATGCGATCCGCACGAGATCGCCAACGTGCTCGGCGTCGACGGCCTGCGCTATTTCCTGGAGAGCGCGCTCGGCACCGCGATGGACCTCCGCGTGCAGCTTTCGTCCTGCGTGCCGGCAACGGGGCTGGAAACTTCGGGGGCGCGGCTCACCGCTTCCAACCTGATCGCGTTCCGCGGCCACCGGCAGGTGATCGGGCTCGCCGAGTTCATGAACGTGCCCGGCGTGCTGGCGAAGGATCCGGATTGCCTGGAGAAGCTGGCGGCGTTCCAGGACGGCCACATCGACGGCCACGCGCCGCTGCTGTCGGGCAAGCGATTGAACGCCTATCTGGCGTGCTGCGTGCGCAACTGTCACGAGACGACGACGCTCGCGGAAGGTCGGGAAAAACTCGCCAAGGGGATGCAGGTGCTGATCCGCGAAGGCACCGTCTCCAAGGATATTTCCGTCCTTGCCCCGCTGATCGAGCCGTTCGCGTCGCCGTTCCTGGGGCTGTGCACCGACGACCGGAACCCGCTCGACATCGCCGAAGAAGGCCACATGGATTTTCTGGTCCGGCGGGCGATTGCGCTCGGCGCGCCGGCGGCCTCGGTGTATCGGGCCGCAAGCTGGTCGGCGGCGCGCGGTTTTGGCCTTCGCGACCGGGGCCTGATCGCGCCTGGATATCTGGCCGATCTGCTGATCCTGGATGATCTGGACACATGCGCAGTGGCGACGGTGATCCGCCGCGGGCGGGTCGTGTTGCGCCGAGAGTTTTCACGGCCGGGCCTTGCCCCGGCCGCCCGCGCACAACTCACGTGCATCTGGCGCCGGTCGTAGGCGGAGGCGTTCGCGGCACCGGGCGCAGGGCCGGGCTGTGCGGTCATCGGCATCATCCCGGGAAAGATCATCACGGCGCACGAACGCGCCGAGTTGCCGTACCGGGATGGCTTGCGACATGCCGATCCGGAGCACGATCTATTGAAGATCTGCGTGCTCGAGCGGCACGGCCGCAACGGCAACATCGGCCGCGGGTTCGTGCGCGGCTTCGGGTTCCGCGCGGGCGCGCTGGCGTCCTCGGTCGGGCACGACAGCCATAATCTCTGCGTCGTCGGCAGCAACGATGCCGACATGGCGCTGGCGGCCAACCGGCTTATCTCCCTTGGCGGCGGTTTCTGCGCGGTGCGCGGCGGCGCGGTGCTGGCGGAAATGGCGCTGCCGCTTGCGGGTCTGATGAGCCTGGAAACGTTCGAGGACGTCGCGCACCGGCTGGAAGGGCTGCGCGAGGTGGTGCGCGGCATGGGCTGCGCGCTCGCGGAGCCGTTTTTGCAACTGGCGTTCCTGGCGCTGCCGGTAATCCCGCACCTGAAAATCACCGACATGGGGCTGGTCGACGTCGACCGCTTTGAGCTCGTGCGGGAGTAGGATGGTGGGTTGCAAGGGCAACCCACCCTACGCCGCCGCATCGAGATCGATGATCGCGGGCTCGACGCCGATGGCGCGCAAAAGGCGAAAAAAATCCGCGACGCGCAGCGACACCGTCGCGGTGTTGACCAGCGGGTGCGTGGCGATGTGCTCGGCCTCCGCCAGCGCCCGGTCGAGGGCGAAGTTCACGCGGTGCGCAACGTCATTGACCAATGCGAGCGGCGTGACCGCGCCGGGGATTACGCCGAGCGCTGCCCACAGGGTCTCGGCGGAGGCGAAGGAGAGGCGCTTGCTGCCCAGCAGCGCCGGCAGCGCCTTCAGGTCGGCGCGGCGGTCGGCGCGCATCGTCACCAGAAAGAGTTCTCCCTTGGCGTCCTTGAGCAGCAGGTTCTTGGTGTCCTCGCCGGGCAGCCCATGCGGGTGGGCGGCGGCTTCCTCCACGGTGAACACGGCGGGATGCGTCGCCTCCGGCATGGCGATGCCGAGTTCGGCAATCAGCGCATCGAGGCGCGGGCGCCCGGGGTGCGGTGCGGCGGTCGGGTCGTCGGTCACGTGCAATTCCTCGATCAGAACGGCCAGCGGATCACCCGCAGAATATCGGATTGCTGGTCGGTCCACAGCGCCCAGGCCGGCGCCGGGGGCAGCGCGATCCACTCGGGGTCGGCGGCGAGTGCGCCGAGATCGTCCGGCCGGGCCGCGAGCGCGACCACCGCGGCCGGGGCGCGACGGGCGGGGTCGGTGCCGGGCGGCACGTTGTCCACCAGCATGCGCGCCGTGAGCCCGGCGTCCTGCGCGACCGCGGCGACCACCGGCGCGAGGTCGAGCGAGCGGTTGCTGATATGCACGAGCAACACGCCGCCGGGCGCCAGCTTGCGCCGATACAGCGCGAACGCCTCGCGCGTCAGCAGGTGGATCGGGATGCTGTCGGAGCTGAACGCGTCGAGCACCAGCAGGTCGTAAGTCGCGTCGGGCGCGCCGGCGATAGTGAGGCGGGCATCGCCGAGCACGACGGCGGCGTCGCCGCAGTCGGCGAGGAAGTGGAAGAAGCGCGGGTCGCGGGCGATGCGCTCGACCAGCGGGTCGATTTCGTAGAACGTCCAGTGCTGGCCGGGCGTTTCGTAGCAGGCGAGATCGCCGGCGCCGAGGCCGATCACGGCGACCCGGCGCAACGGCAGCGCGGGTCGGGCGGCGAGGGCCGCGAAGGCGCGGCCGAACGGGCCTGCGTGCGAATAGTAGCCGAGCGGCAGCCGTTCTTCGCCGGGCAGCAGGCTTTCGGCGCCGTGCACCGTGGTGCCGTGGACCAGTTGCCGCGTCTGCCCGTCCTCGGCCAGCCGTACGCGATAGACGCCGAAGAAGCTGCGCACGGTCAGCTCGGAGTCGATGTAGTTCGCGATCACCGGCAGGCCGACGCAGACCGCGACGCCGAGCGCCATGCGCAACGGGCGGGTCGAGGAATGGAGCAGCACCAGCGCCGGCAGCATGTAGCGCGGCAGCGCGGCGAGCAGCCACAACATGCGGCTATCCCCGGCGTCCACCTGGTCGGCCAGCAGCAGCGCCGCGAACAGCGCCGCAGGCACCAGCACATCGAGCGCGCGCGCCCAGGGACGGCCCGCGAACGGGCCGGGCAGCGCGAGGCAGGCGACCGCGAGCAGCAGCGGATATTCCCAGACACCGGGAAAGATCAGCGGCGCCAGCAGCGCGTTGAACACGCCGCCGAGCGCGCCGCCGACCGAGAGGCACAGATAGAACTCGGTGAGCCGCCCGACCGAGGGCCGGCGGCGCGCCAGCTCGCCGTGGCACAGCAGCGCCAGCGCGAAGAACGTGGCGAGATGCAGCGGCAGCAGCAGGCCGCGCGGCGGGGCGATGATCAGCGGGATCAGCAGCAGCGGCACCGCGCGCGCGACGATCGCGTGCGGCAGCCACGGACGGCTGGCGAAGGCCAGCATGAACGTGAGCAGATAGAGCGCGAGCGGCAGCACCCAGAGCAGCGGCGCCGAGGCAACGTCGGTCGCGATGTGCATGGTGACGCCGAGCAGTAGCGAGGACGGCACGAACGACAGCGCGATCCAGACGCTGCGCTGCCGCCAGGGCGAGGTCGGCGCGGTGCTGCCGGGAATGACCGGCACCGGTAACGGCAGCGGCGGCAGATCGGCCAGCGGCGCCGACAGCCGCTGCCACGCGAGGCTCAGAGCGCACAGCACGATGCCCAGCAGCAACACCACGAAACCGAGCGCCCAGAAGCCCGATTGCCGTGCCAGCGGCAGCAGCGGCTCGACCAGGAACGGATAGGCCAACAGCGCCAGCAAGCTGCCGGCGTTGCTCGCGCCGTACAGGAAATACGGATCGCCGGCGGCGACGTGGTTGAGGCGGGCGAACCAGCTCTGCAGCAACGGCGCGGTCGCGGAGATCGCGAACATCGGCGGCCCGGCGAAGCGCGCCAACCGTTCGAGCTGCCAGGAGGAACATCGTGCCGGCGAACAGCGGCAGCACGGCAGCGGAGGGCTCGGCCAGGGCAGGCACGCCGGGCAGGCGCTGCATCACCGCCTCCAATTCGGCGGTCCCAGGATGCCGCGCGGGGGGAAGCGGCACAAGGCGCGCGGACCCGCCGCCGCCTGCCCCGTCGGATGTCACCCCGTCCGTTTCGCCAGATCGTTGGCGAGGCGGTGGCGGAGTTCTTCGGGTGCGGTGCGGTCGATCGCGTCGCACAGCTCGCGGATGCGGCGGCGGGCATCGTACAACTGATCGAGCAGCGACAGCACCACGGGCATCGCGTCCTCGTTGACGTCGAGCTCGTCGTGCAGCTCGCGGATCAGGCGCACGCGGGCAACGTCGATCTCGCGAAACACGTAGCCGCCGGCGGCACCCTCCGGCCGGACCCAGCCGCTGGCGATCCAGTGCTCCACATGCGCGCGCTGTAGGCCGGGCAGGCGCGCGACCAGGATCTCGATGCCGATCATTGGCCCGCCTCCATGCCGGAACGCGGATTGACCGCGTGCTCCGGCTTCCAGCCGCGCAGGAATTCCTCGAGCGCCGCGTCGGGCTTGCCGAGCACGACCCGCAGCTTCGCATACAGGTCGCCGGCCGGCTGGCCGCCGTGCGCCGGCACGCCGCGGCCACGCAGGCGCAGTTCGGTGCCGGTGTCGGAGCCAGGCGGGACGCGCATGCGCACGGGGCCGCCCGGGGTCGGCACTTCCACCGGTCCGCCAAGCACGGCCTCCGACAGGTTCACCGGCAATTCCAGCCGCAGGTTCTGGCCCTCGCGGGTGAAGAAACGGTGCGGAGTGATCAGAATTTCGATCAGCGCATCGCCGTCCGGGCCGTCGTTGCGCCCGGGGCTGCCCTTGCCGCGCAGCCGCAGCACCTGGCCCTCGGCGGTGCCGGGCGGGATGCGCACGTCGAGCGTGTTGCCGTCGGGCAGCGTCAGCCGGCGGGTGGCGCCGTTGACGGCGTCCAGAAACTCGACCGTGAGCGTGTAGTGCGCATCGCGGCCGCGGCGCCGGGCTTTTGCGCCGGCGCGGCGCTCCTGCTCGAACATCGTGCCGAACAGGTCGGACAGGTCGTCCTCGGACCACGCCTCCTGCTGCGTCCCGGCGGCGCCGTAGCGGCGGCCGGCGCCGGCCTCGGCGTAGTGGCGATAGCTCGGCTCCGGCGGGCGTTCCTGGCCCGAGGCGTCGATCTCGCCGAGGTCGAATCTTTTCCGTTTCTCGGGATCGGACAGCAGTTCGTTGGCGGCCGACACCTCCTTGAACCGATCCTCCGCGGCCGAGTTGCCGGGGTTGAGGTCGGGGTGGTGCTGCTTGGCGAGTTTACGGTAGGCGCGGCGGATGTCGTCCTGGCTCGCGTCCTTGGGCACGCCGAGCGTTGCGTAAGGGTCCTGCATGGCGCGGATGTTGGCAGCGGCGCAGCCGAATGCAACGGTCAGGCGGCTTGGCCGCCGAGATAGGCGTCCTGGATGCGCGGGTCGCGCAGCAGCGTCTTCGCGGGGCCCGAGAGCACGATGCGGCCGGTCTGCAGCACGTAGCCCTCGTGCGCGATCTGCAGCGCGAGCGAGGCGTTCTGCTCGACCATGAACACGGCGACGCCTTCGCGGTTGATCGCGGCGATCAGTTCCAGCACGCGATCGACGAACAACGGGGAAAGACCCATCGTCGGCTCGTCCATGCAGATCAGCCGCGGGCGGCCCATCAGCGCGCGCGCCATCGCCACCATCTGCTGCTCGCCGCCGGAAAGCGTGCCGGCGCGCTGCGCGAGCCGCTGGGCGATGCGCGGGAACAGCGTGAGGTTGTGGTCGAGGTCGCGCGCAACAGCGGCGGCGTCGGTGCGGGAATAGGCGCCCATCAGCAGGTTTTCCCGCACGGTCATCGCCGGGAACAGCCGGCGCGCCTCCGGGACCGAGGCGATGCCGCGGCGGATTATTCTTGGCGTGGGCTCTCCGGTTATATCGGTGCCCGCGAAACGTCACGGTGCCGGAGCGCGGCTTCAGCAGGCCGAGGATGATCTTCATCGTGGTCGATTTGCCGCTGGCGTTGCCGCCGAGCAGGCTGACTATTTTTCCCTCCGGCACAGTGAGAGAAAGATCGAAATGTACCTGGACGGGGCCGTAGAAACTGTTGATCCGGTCGAGTTCGAGCAGCGCGGTCATGTGCGGCGCCGTCACTCCGCCGCCGCGCCGAGCGTGGCGTGGCCGAGATACGCCTCGATGACGGCAGGGTCGTGGCGCACGGCGGCGGGTGGGCCTTCGGCGATCTTGTGCCCGTCGTCCATCGCGATCACGCGGTCGGACAGGCGCATCACCATCTCCAGCTTGTGCTCGATCAGCAGGATGGTCTGGCCGCGCGATTTGAGGCCGCCGACGATCTCCTGCATTTCCGCGGTTTCGCTTTCGTTCATCCCGGCGGTGGGTTCGTCCATCATCAGCAGGCGCGGGCGGAGTGCGAGCGCGCGGGCGATCTCGACGCGGCGGCGGTTGGCGTAGGAGAGGCTGTAGGCCGGATGGTGCTTGCGGGGCAGCAGGCGGTCGCCGAACAGCGCCAGGATTTTGTCCGCATCGTCGCGCAACGCGACTTCTTCGCGGCGCACCGACGCGGGGCGGATCGCCGCGAGCAGAAGTTCGAGCGGCGGAAAGCGCGAGCGAACCCTGTGCAGGCGCGTATGCGCGCCCACGAGAACGTTGTCGAGCACGCTCATGTTGGCGAACACGCGGCCGTGCTGGAAGGTGCGCGCAAGGCCCAACGCCGCGAGTTCTTCGGGGCGCGCGGCGGTGACGTCGGCGCCGGCGAACTGCACGCGGCCCGCGTCGGGCCGGTCGAGGCCGCTGATGACGTTGAACAGCGTCGACTTGCCGGCGCCGTTGGGGCCGATGATGGAGACAAGCTCGCCTTCCGCGACGTCGAGGTCGATGCCGGCGACCGCGGTGACGCCCTCGAAATGCCGTTGCAGGCCGCGGACTTGCAGCAGCGCGGGCATCAGACGGTGCCGAGCAGCCCTTGCGGGCGGTAGCGGATCAGCAGCAGCAGCACGATGCCGTAGGCCAGCATCCGGAACTCGGCGGCGGCGCGGAACAGCTCGGGAAATCCGGTCAGCGCAACGGCGCCGAGGATCGCACCGGTGACGTTGCCGAGGCCGCCGAGAATGACCATCGTCAGCGCGACGATCGAGAGCTGCACGGAAAATGTCTGGTAGTCGATGTACGAGTAGAGCGACGCCGTGACCGCGCCGCTGATGCCGGCGCCGAAACCGCCGAACGCGAAAGCGAGCGCCTTGTAGCGGTTGGCGTCGACGCCATGCGCGCGCGCCGCCACCTCGTCGTCGCGGATGGACCGCCAGGCGCGGCCGAGATGCGATGACAACAGCCGCGTCTGCAACAGCGCGATCGCGACGACCAGCGCGAGCGCGAGCCAGTAGACGGAGCGCACCGAAGTGAGTTCGAAGCCGCCAATCTCCGGCGGCGGGATCGCGGTCAGGCCCATCGCGCCGCGCGTGAGGCCGGTCCAGTTCAGGATGACGAGCGCGACGATTTCGCCGATGCCGAGCGTCGCGATGGAGACGTAGTGGCCGCGCATGCGCAGCGCCGGATAGACCACCAACGTGCCGAGTGCCGCGGTGACGAAGCCGGCGGCAAGCACAGAAACATCGACGGGCCAGCCGAGATCGAGCGCCAGCAACCCCGAGGCATAGCCACCGATCGCCAGCAGCGCTGCATGGCCGAGCGAGATTTGTCCGACCGTGCCGGCGACCAGCGTCAGGCTCAGTGCGAGCAGCGCGGACAACAAGCCGTTGGTCAGCGTTTGCAACACGTACGGCAGCGGCGCGAAACCGAGCAGCACCGCCGCGATCGTCAGTGCCGCAAGTGCCGGCCGCGGGATCCGCAACGGACGGCTGGGAGCGATGAACGTGCCGGTCAGCGGTTCCGGCGGCAGGTCGCGGCGCCATCTGAACAGCCCATTGGGCGCCAGGACAAGAATGAGAATGAGCAGGGCAAACGCGAAAAGATTGCGGTAGGAGCTGCCGAACAGCGCAATCCCGTAGCTTTCGGTGAGGCCCAGCAGCAGCCCGCCGCCGATCGCGCCGGGCACGTTGCCGAGCCCGCCGATCATCATCGCCACCACGCCCTTCAGCGTCGCGTCGAAACTCATGTTGGGGTCGATGCTGTTGTAGTAGGTGCCGACCAGCAGGCCGCTGACGCCGCCGAGCGCGGAGGCGATCGCGAACACGGTGAGGTTCACGCGGTCGGTGTCGACGCCCATCTGCCGCGCCGCGTCCTGGTCCTGCGCGGTCGCGCGCACCGCCCAGCCGAGCTTGGTGTAGCGCAGGAACACGAACAGCAGGGCCGCGCTGCCGATGCCGATGCCGGCGATCAACAGGTCGAGCGTGCCGATGGTGCCCGCGCCGATCCTGAAGCGCACGTCCGGCAACTGGTTCGGCAGCGCGCGCGGGTCGGGCGAGCACACGAGTTGCACGAGCTGATCCAGCACAAGACTGATGCCGATGGTCGCGAGCAGCGGCGCGATGCGGGAACGGCCGTGCAGCGGGCGCAGGCCGATCCGCTCGATCGCCATGCCGAGCAGCGCGCAGCCGGCGATCACCAGCAGGAACGTGAGCGGCAGCGGCGTGTGCAGGTAGGTGATCGCCGCCCAGCCGATATAGGCGCCGACGGTGTAGACCGAGCCGTGCGCGAAATTGATCAGGTTGGCGACGCCGAAGATCAGCGCGAGCCCGACCGCGAGCAGCGCGTAGATGTTGCCGATGATCAGCCCGTTGACGGTGTAGTCGAGCCAGGGGCCGAGCATCAGCGGCTGTTCGGACGCGCTAATCTTGTACCCGTCACCCCCGCGAAAGCGGGGGGCCAGGCGAGTACCGAGATCGTGCCGCTCGCCTGGATTCCCGCTTTCGCGGGAATGACGTGGACTTTCACAGGCCCTTCGGGCGCTTAGCCGACGCTGGGCTTGCTGCCGTCCCACAGCGTGAACTTCTGGTCCTTCACGACCAGCCGCTCGAACCTCGCGCCGGCGACGCGGCGGGTGGTGGGGTCGAAGGTCATGCTGCCGTAGACGACGCTCGGCACGTCCTTGATCTTCGCCAGACCGTCGTGCATCGCCTCGCGCGTCGCGCCGAACTGTTTTACCAATGCGCCGATCAGGATCATCGTGTCGTAGGCGGTCGCGTTGAAGCCATCCGGCGCGCGGTTGTATTTCGCCTCGAACGCCTTGACGAACGTCTGCACCTCCGGCCGCGGGTCGCCCGGGAAGAAGTTCGATTGCGTGTACATGCCGTTCACCGCGTCGCCGCCCAGTTCCATGAGTTTCGGCGAATAGACCGAGCCGACCGCCGCGATCGGCTGTTTCAATCCAAGGTCGCGCACCTGCCGCGCGATCACGGCGGCGTCGGCGTAGTAGGCTTCCAGAATGAGCCCCGTAGGATTGGCGTCGCGCATGCGCACGAGCGTGGAGCGAAAATCCTTCTCGTTCGGCAGGAAGCCTTCGGTCGCGACGACCTCGCCGCCTTTCGCCTGCGCCGCCTTGACGAACAGGTTTTTGGCGGTCGTGCCCCAGTCGGTGTTGAGGTGCAGGACTGCCAGTTTCTTGAGGCCGAGGCCGTTGATGGCGTAGTCCGCAAGGTTCGGCTGTTCCTCGGCCTGGCTGATGGAACTGCTCCACATGTAGTCGCCGCCCTTGGTGAAATCCGGGTGCGAGTTGGTCTGCCCGAACTGCACCAGTTTTCCCCGCTGGTAGATCGGCGACGCGGCCATCGAGGCGGTGGAGGAGAAGTCGCCGACCTCCATGATGATGCGGTCGTCGTTGACGAATTTCTGCGCGATCGCGACGGACTGGCGCGGGTCGGCCTGGCTGTCCTCGAACACGTATTCGATCGCCGGGCCGCCGGCGGCCTTGATCTGCTCGATCGCGAGGTCGAACGAGGCTTTCCACTGCGCGCCGTATTGCGCGTTCGGGCCGGTGAGCGGGCCGCTGACCCCGATGATCACCGCATCGGCGGCCTGGGCGCGGCGGGCCAGCGCGGCGATGCCGGCGGCGGCGGTGCCGGCAAGCAGAGTGCGACGACCGAGCATGATATTCCCCTGGTTATTCACGATCTGGTGTGGTGGAAAAGGGTAGACGCGGAGGCAGGCGAAATCAAGCCGCCGAGACTTTCGGCGGAGATGCCCGGGTCAAGCCCAAGCATGACGTTTTCCCGAACGTATTCCGTCATCGCCGGGCCTGACCCGGCGATCCGGCGGGCCGCCGGGCCGCGCCGGATTTCACGGGACGGGACGGTTGATTACGGCCCCGCGCGGGGCGGCCGCACCGGTGTGCCGGGCGACGAAGCGGGCGAGCCGCGGGCCGGCCAGCATCACGACCATGAAGCGCGCGACCTGCAAGGCCATCACGAACGAGACGTTCACCGGGCTGGACGCCGCAATGATCGCGACCGAATCGGCCCCGCCGGGGCTGGTCGCGAGATAGGCGGTCAGCGGGTCGACCCCGGCCAGCGGCACCAGCAGCGCGCCGACGCCGCCGCACAAAAGGATCAGTGCGATCAGCGTCGAGCGCGACGCGCGGCAGCAGGCGCAGCACGTGCAGCAGGATCGGGCGGGAGAAACGCAGGCCGATGCTCCAGCCGACCAGGGCATAGCTGATCGCCAGCAGCCAGGGCGGCAGGTCGATGCCGATCGCGCCGACGCCGTGCAGGGCGGCGCCGAGGAACAGCGGCAGCAGCAGCGGGCCGGCCGGAATGCGCAGGCGCGGCGCCACGGTCGCGCCGAGGCCGGCGAGGACGAGCGTCGCGAGCAGCGGCAGCGGATGCACCGGCGGGAACCACACGATCGGCGCCGCGGTGCCGCCGACATGCGCCCAGAACCGCGCCACCAGCGTCGCCGCGGCGGAGACCAGGATCACCCGGAAATACTGCATGAAGGCGACAAGGCGGATGTCCGCGCCGTACGCCTCGGCCATCAGGATCATCGCGTTCGCCGCGCCCGGCGACGTGCCCCAGACCGCGGTGTTGCCGGGCAGCAGCCGCAGCCGCGCCATCGACCAGCCGAGCGCGCCGCTGGCGACGATCACGGACAGCACGGCGAAAATCACCACCGGCCAGTCGTGCAGCATGGCGACGAGGATCGCGGGGGTGATGGCGCGGGCCATCAGGCAGCCGACGATGCCCTGCGCCGCCAGGTAGGGCAGGCCTGGCACGCGCACGGGGGCGTCGGCCGCGGCCATCGCGATGCCGCCGAGCATCGCGCCGAGCAGCAGCGCCGCCGGCAGCCGGACGATTTCCAGCACCGCGACGAAACCGGCGGTCAGCGCCAGCAGCACCGCCCAGCGGAACAGGCGGACACGCAGCCGTTCCGGCATCGGGCTCATGCAAAGCGTCGCGCGATCGCGGTATGGACGGCGCATGAGCGACGCATACGATCTGCGGCGGTTCGTCGATGCACAGGCGCCGGTGATCGACCGGGTGCTCGCGGAACTGCGCCGGGGGCGCAAGGCCAGCCATTGGATATGGTTCATCTTCCCTCAGATCGCGGGTCTCGGGCATAGCGCAATGGCGCAGCTTTTCGCCATTTCCTCGCGGGCGGAGGCGGCGGCGTATCTCGCGCATCCGGTGCTCGGGGCAAGGCTGCGGGAGTGCGCGGGAATCGTGAACGGGATAGAGGGGCGCTCGGCGCAGGAGATTTTCGGCTCGCCCGACGACCTGAAATTCCGCTCGTGCATGACGCTGTTTGCGGCCGTGGCGCCACCGGAAAAAATATTCCGGGATGCGTTGCAAAAGTATTTCGCCGGCGAAGCCGACGCCGCGACGCTCGCGCGCCTGTAGGGTGGGGTGCGCTTCGCACCCCACCAGCGGGTGCGAAGCGCACCCCACCAGCGGGTACGAAGCGCACCCCACCAGCCCGGTTGTCTCAATGGTGCATGAACACCGGCAGGTCCGCGGCCGCGAGGATGGCCTGGGTCGCGCCGCCGAATATCGCTTCCATGCTGCGGCGATGCGCATAAGCGCCCATCACCAGCAGGTCGGCGCCGAGCCTGTGCGTCTCGCGCAGCAGCGCGGCGCCAACCGGCACGCCGCCGGGCGCGAAGGCGTGGACTTCGGGCAGCCTGAGCAGGCCGCCCAGGCGCTGCACCGCCGCTTCGGGCGGCGTGTGGTCGGGCTCGCCCTCCGCGGCCGTGAGCACCGTCACGCGGCGGGCGGCGCGCAGCAGCGGGGTCGCGGCGACGACGGCGCGTTCCGCGGTCTCGCTCGGCTTCCAGGCGACCGCGATGTGCTCGCCGAGCGAGGCCGGCACGGTCCGCGGCACCAGCAGCACCGGCGCGGCGGCGGCGAACAGCGCGGCCTCGATCGAGGTGCGACCGTCGCCGGGCGCGTGCCGGGCGCGGCCGAGCACGAGCAGATCGGTGCTCGCCGCGGCTTCGGCGACCACCTCCGGCTTGTCGCCGGTCTCCTCCCGCCACTCGGCCGCCGGCGCGGTTTTTTGCCAGGTGTCGAACAGCGCGTGCAGCGCCGCGGAGCGGGCGGCCTCGTGCGACTCGAAATGTGCCTGCCGCTGCGGGGTCATCACCTCCTCGGTCGGCATGAACGACGGATCGGCGGCGGCGCGGACATGCAGCACGCCGATGCGCGGCAGGCCGAGCCGGCGCGCAACCAGCGCCGCCGCGGCCAGCACCGCGGGCGCGGTCTCCAGATGGTCCAGCACGGCGAGCAGCGTGCGCATCACGGCACCGTCCGCAGCGGCACGCCAAGACGGGCGGCGAGCCAGTAGCCCAGGAACGCACCGGCCAAGCACAGCGCGACCGAGCCGGCGACATAGCACGCCGCGGCCGCGGTTTCGCCGGCCTGCAGCAGATCGACGGTCTGCAGGCTGAACGACGAGAACGTGGTGAAGCCGCCGCAGAACCCCACCATTACGAGGGCACGCATTTCCACGCTGGCCGGCGCCGGCCCGTCGGCGAGCGTCAGCGCGCCGTAGAAGCCAATGACAAAACTGCCGACCACGTTGATCAGCAGCGTGCCCCACGGAAAGCTCGCGCCGACCGCGCGCGCGACCAGCAGGCCGACGCCGTAGCGCGTGACCCCGCCGACCGCGCTGCCGAGCGCAACCATGAGCCAGGTGATCATGACGACCGGCCCTGGCGCGCCCGGCGCGCCGCACTTTCCACCAGGATCGCCACCAGCCCGGCGAACAGGATCGCCGGCGGCAGGGCCGGCGGCAGTCCAAGGCGGGGCAGCAGCAGCCATGCCGCCGCGAGCCAGACGACGATGGCAAGCGCGAAGTTTCCGTCATCGACGAACAGACCAAGCAATTCACCGGCGGCGGTCTTCAACCACGGCATTGGGCGGCCCCTATCGGTTCGCGAGCATGGCGGGCGCGGCCCGCGCCCGACACAGCGGCACCGCGATCAGTGCGGCCGCCAGAAAACCGGCAATCAGCAGCAGGGCGGAAAAGTCGCCGCCGGGCCAGTGCAGCCGCATCCCCTCGCCCACCCAGAACGTCCCGAACGCGCTGAGCAGGATGCCGACGATGAATTTCAGGGCGTTCTCCGGGATCATCGCGACCGGCCGATGCAGCGCGACGCCGAGCGCCACCACCAGCAGCAGGGCCGCGAGCGCGCCGAGGCCGGCCGGCACCAGCATGCCCGCGCCGCCGGCACCGACCGCGATCACGATGAACACGACCTCGATCCCCTCCAGCATGGTGATCTTGAACGCGGTCGCGATCGCGATCCGGTCCCAGCCCTGGCCGACCCCACCGAGACGGCCCTGTTGCGCAATTTCGCGCGCGTAGGCGTCGGCTTCGTCGTGCAACGGAATGACGCCGGCGGCGCGCAGGATGGCCTTGCGCAGCCACCGCATCCCGAACAGCAGCAGCAACGCACCGACCCCGAGTTGCACGGCCGCCTCCGGGATCCGCGTCAGCGCCGGGCCAAGCGCGACGACGATCGCGAGCAGCGCCAGCAGCGCGAGCCCGGTGCCGCCCAGCGCGCCGCGCCAGCCGCGCACCGCGCCGACCGCGAGCACGATGGTGAGCGCCTCCACGCACTCCACCACCGAGGCGAGGAAGGCCGCCAGCACCGACGGCCCCGCATGCGTCCAGTCAATCCCCATGTGCCAATCCTCCTGCGTCCGGCACGGCCACACGGCGACGGAGCAGGCACAAAAAAACCTGCCTCGCGGCAGGTGTCGGGCTCTGGCCGAACTCCTACCGCGACGATCTGCCGCCGGTAGGAGTTATCAGCCCTCGCGGGCGGTTTCGGGGGAACTCCATCCCCATCAGCGGGCGCAGGATAGTCGACGCCCGCGCCGGCGGCAAGCGATCAGGACGCGCGCCGCAGCCGTCGCGCGTTGGCCCGGGTGCGGGTGACGAACGGGGCCAGCACCGCCCCTTGGCCGCGGCCGGTCGCCAGCGCCAGCATCGACTGCTGCATGGCCGCGAGTTTTTCGCTGGTCATGCGCTGATACTCGGCGGGCGAGCATGTGCCTTGCGCCATCATCATGGAGCGCCGGAAGATCGTTTCCCATGACGCCATCGTGAGTTCGGCGAGCATGGTCATCGGGAAGGCGAACGGGTTGGTCGGGTGTTTGCGCATGGGCCAAAGATGAGGCCGCGGATGGTGTGGGACAAGGCGTTGCTTTGCTCTGGTGGCGAACGGCACCGTATCGTGTGGGGGTTCCGTCAATCGATCTCCACCAGCACCGGCACGTGATCGGACGGCTGGTCCTCGCCGCGTTCGCGGCGGTCGGGGATGGCGGCGGTGAGGCGTTCGGCGAGCCTGGGCGAGAGCAGCGCGTGGTCGATGCGCAGGCCGATGTCGCGCGGCCAGGCGGCGGCCTGGTAGTCCCAGTAGGTCCAAAGCTTCGAGTGCGGATGCAGGGCGCGAATGGCGTCGGTCAGGCCGAGCCACAGCAGCGCGCGGTATCTTGCCCGGGTTTCCGGGCGGACCAGCGCATCCGTGGCCGGCAGGGCACCAGGAGAAAAATCGTCGTCGGTCGGGCAGACGTTGTAGTCGCCGAGGATCGCCACGTCCTGGTCGGCGCCGAGCAGCACGGCGGCGCGCGCGCGCAGCGCCTCCATCCAGGCGAGTTTGTACGCGTAGCCCGCCTCACCGCCGGAGTTGCCGTTCGGCAGATAGATACCGATCAGCGTCATGTCGGCGGCGCGCACCTCGATATAGCGCGCCTGCGCGTCGCCCTCGGGCAGGCCGGGCAGCGCGCGGTGGACGACCTCGCACGGCGCGCGGGAGAGCACGGCAACGCCGTTATAGGCTTTCTGGCCGACCGCCTCGGCCGTGTAGCCGCACTCGGCAAAGCGCGCCGCCGGGAAGGCCGGCGATTCGCACTTGATTTCCTGCAGGAACAGGATGTCCGGCTGCACGCGCGCAAGCCAGCGCGCGACATGGCCTTCGCGCTGTCGGATCGAGTTGACGTTCCAGGTCGCCAGCTTCACCGGAAGTCAATCGACCGAAAAACTGGTGCCGCAGCCGCAGGAGGAGGTGGCGTTGGGGTTCTTGACCGCGAAATGGCTGCCCATGAGTTCGTCGGTGTAGTCGAGTTCGGCGCCGGCCAGCAGGTCGAGGCTCGCCGGGTCGATGAACACCTTGGCGCCGCCGTGCTCGAGCACCACGTCCTCGGGCGCGGCCTGCCGGTCGAGGTCGAAGCGGTACTGGAAGCCGCTGCAGCCGCCGGCCAGCACCGCCACGCGCAACGCGGCGTCCTGGGCGGAGGCGATCTCGGCGATGCGCGCAGCCGCGCGGTCGGTCAGGCGGAACGGGGTGACGGTGTCCATGCGCGCAACATAGGCGGGAAGCGCCCGGGATTGAAGGGTCCTGGATTGAAGGGTGTGGAGTGGTGTAAGGCGCGGCCGTGACCTGTTCCGCCCCTCCGCGCGCGCCGTCTCGTGCCCCCTGGGCCGTGCGCCCCGACGCGTCGCGCGGCCGGCTGCACCCGGAGCCGGAGAGCCCGACGCGCTCGCCCTGGCAGCGCGACCGCGACCGCATCATCCACAGCACCGCGTTCCGCCGGCTGCAATACAAGACCCAGGTGTTCGTCAACCACGAAGGCGATTTCTACCGCACCCGCCTCACCCACAGCCTGGAGGTGGCGCAGATCGCCCGCTCGGTCGCGCGCGAGCTGGCGCTCGACGAGGACCTGGCGGAAACGCTGGCGCTGGCGCACGACCTCGGCCATCCGCCGTTCGGGCACGCGGGCGAGGAGGCGCTGGCGCTGGCGACGAAGCCGTTCGGCGGCTTCGACCACAACGCGCAGAGCCTGCGCGTGGTGACGCTGCTGGAGGCGCGCTACGCGGCGTTCGACGGGCTCAACCTGACCTGGGAGACGCTGGAGGGGTTGGCCAAGCACAACGGCCCGGTGAGGAAGCCGCCGCAATACGTGCTGGACTATTCCGCGAAGCATGACCTGGAGCTTTCCACCTATGCCTCCGCCGAGGCGCAGGTGGCGGCGCTGGCCGACGACATCGCCTATCACAGCCACGACCTCGACGACGGCTGGCGCGCGGCGCTGATTTCTCCGGGCGATCTGGCGCATCTGCCGGTGGTGGGCGAGGCGCTGGCCGAGGCGCGCATCGCCAGCCTCGACGTGCCGCCGCCGCGGCTGCGGCACGAGACCATCCGGCGGGTCATTCATGCGCTGATCACCGACCTTGTCGCGGAAACCCGGCGCCGGATTGCTGCGCTGGCGCCGAAGGATGCGGCGGCGATCCGCGCGGCGAAGGCGCAGGTCGTGGCGTTCAGCCCGCCGATGGCCGAGGCGAACCGCGCGATCAAGGAGTTCCTGTTCGCGCGCATGTACCGGCATTGGCGGGTCAACCGGATGACCGCAAAAGCGCGCCGACTCACCGGCGAGCTTTTTTCCCTGTTGCACGCCGACACGACGCTGTTGCCGGACGACTGGCGCGGCCGCGCGGGAGAACCGGGCACGGTGCGAGCGGCGACCACGGTCGCCGACTACGTCGCCGGCATGACCGACCGGTTCGCGCGCGACGAGCATCGGCGGCTGACGGATTTGTCGGTGCCGGGGTGAGGTATTTGCCCCGCGCGTTCGTCACCCCGGCGAAGGCCGGGGTCCATCGTCGCACGCCGATGAACGTTCGATGGATCCCGGCTTTCGCTGGGATGACGGATTGATGGATGATGGCAATGGAACACAACATTTTCGCCGTGCTACGCGACCACGTGGTTGCCGCATTGCGTGCGGCCGTGCCTGAGCTGCCCGACGAGGTGGCGGCGCGCGTCGAAGTGTCGCCGTCGCGAGATGCGGCCCACGGGTTTGCATCGACGAACGCTGCTTTGGTGGCGGCGAAGGCGGCTCGCAGCAAACCCAACGAACTTGCGCTGCTGATGCTGCCGAAGCTGCGGGAGCACCCGTGGATCAAGGATGCGCTGCCTGCCGGTCCAGGTTTCATCAACCTCTCGCTGAAGGATTCCGAAATCCGCGCGCAGTTGCCGTTCGTGCTGCACGCGGGCGAAGCCTACGGCAACAGCAGCATCGGCGCCGGGACGCCGACGAATGTCGAATACGTGTCGGCCAACCCGACCGGGCCGATGCATGTCGGGCACTGCCGCGGCGCGGTGGTGGGCGATGCGCTGGCGAACCTGCTGCACAAGGCGGGGTTCGACGTCACCAAGGAATTCTATATCAACGACGCCGGCAACCAGGTGGTGGCGCTCGCCTGGGCGGCGTATTTTCGCTATTTGCAGGCACTCGGCACGCCGCTGACCGAGGAGCAATTCTCCGAGGAGGTGCCTGGAGGTTTGCAGTATCGCGGCGACTATTTGGTGCCGGTCGGCGAGGCGCTGGCGGCCGAATACGGCGAATTGCTCGCGGGGCCGGGACGGACGGTCGCGAGCCCGCATGAGTGGCTCGACCGCGTGCGCACGTTCACCGTGGATGCGATGCTGCGCGGCATCCGCGAAGATCTTGCTCTGCTCGGCGTCGTTCAGGAAGTGTTTTCGAGCGAACGCGCGCTGGCCGAAGCCGGTGCCACGGATCGGACCATCGAGCAGTTGCGGGGCAAAAAGCTGATCTACGAAGGCGTGCTGGAGCCGCCAAAGGGAAAAACGCCGGAGGACTGGGAGCCGCGCGAGCAGACGCTGTTCCGCGCCACCCAGTTCGGCGACGACGTCGATCGGCCGCTGCGCAAATCCGACGGCAGCGCCACGTATTTTGCGAATGATATCGCCTACCACGCCGACAAACTCCGGCGCGGCGCAAAACTGATGATCGACGTGTGGGGCGCCGACCACGGCGGCTACGTCAGCCGCATGCAGTCGGCGGTGCGCGCGCTCGACGGCACGCTTGAAGTCGTGCTCTGCCAGATCGTCCACGTGCTCAAGGACGGCCAGCCGGTGCGCATGTCCAAGCGCGCCGGCACCTACATCACGCTGCGCGACCTGCTCGACGAGGTCGGGCGCGACGCGGTGCGGTTCACCATGCTCACGCGCAAATCCGACGCGCAGATGGAGTTCGACATCGCCGCCGCGGTCGCGCAGACGCGCGACAACCCGGTGTTCTACGTCCAGTACGCCCACGCCCGCTGCCGCAGCGTGCTGCGCGCCGCGGCGGAGCAGTTCGGCGCCGAACGGACCACCGACGCGGCGCTCGCGGAGACGCCGCTTGACAGCCTGGAAAACGACGCGGAACTCGCCCTGATCCGCCGCCTGCTGTCCTGGCCGCGCACCGTCGAGGGCGCCGCTATGGCACGCGAGCCACACCGAATCGCGTTTTTCCTCTATGATTTAGCGGGCGACTTTCATATGCTGTGGAACCGCGGTAGAGACGATGCTGCGTTGCGGTTCCTTCAGGCCGACCGCCCCGCCGAGTCGCTTGCCCGCGTGGCCCTGGTGGCCGCGACGGCCGTGGTGATCCGTTCCGGCCTGGCCGTGATGGGGGTGACCCCCGTCGAAGAGATGCGCTGACCGGCCGGCTCGCCGGGGTGCCGTTGCCGCACCCTGCCCGCCCCCGCCGGTGGACTGGCAGGGAAGGGAAAAGCCTTGGCCGTGCGAGACGAGTTGGACATTCCGATGCCGGCCATGGCGCCGAGCTATCGACCCTCCGCGCGCCGGGGGCAGGAGATGGACCCCGCCACCAAGCGGCTGGCGCTGTTCGCCGGCGTGATCGGCACGGCGCTGCTGGGCCTGGTCGCCGTTTGGGCGTTCACCGGGCACCACCACGGCGGCGTGCCGGTGATCGAGGCCGACAGCCGGCCGGTGAAGAGCAAGCCGGCCAATCCCGGCGGCATGCAGGTGGACGGCGCGAACGACTCGATCCTGTCCGGCGAGAGCGACGGCAAGGCGACCGTGGCGCCGGGGCCGGAAACCCCGGCGCCGCAGGCGCTGAAGGCCGCGGAGCAGGCCGCGGCGCCGCAGCCACCCGCGGTTGCGGCCACCCAGCCTGCGGCCGAGCAATCTGCGGCGCCCGCGCAGACGGCCGAGGCACGCCCGCTGCCGCCCCTGCGTCCGCATTCGCCGTCGCGCAGCGCCGCTGCGTCGCTCGCTCCGAGTTCGTCCGAAGGCGGCGCCGCGGTGCGGCTGATCCCGGGCGCGAAGTCGCCGGGGCCGCTCGCCTCCTCGAACCCGAAGCCGCCGGGGCGGCAGCCGGTGCGTCTGATGGCCGCGCTCGCGCATCCGGCGCTGATCGCGCAGGCGACGACGACGCCGTCCGGCGACCAGCCGATCCAGTCCGAGCCGCTGGCGCCCGCTCCCGGCAGCACCGCGGCCCCTCCTGCCGCGACGTCCCCTGCCCCTGCCGCCGCGCCGCCGGCCGCGCAACAGCCGGCCGCCCCGCCCGCCGCGGCGCAGACCGCACCGCCGCCGGCGCACGGCAAGCGCGCGCTCGTCCAATTCGCTGCGGTCGATTTGGGCGAGGCGGCGCTGCGCGAGTGGCAGCGGCTGTCGAGGGCCTACCCGGAGCTGTTCGGCGGCCACACGCCGAACATCACCAAGACCGAGCACGGCGGCCATACCTACTGGCGCGTGCGCACCGGCGGGTTCACCGACAAGGCCCAGGCCGCGGCGTTCTGCCAGAAGCTGAAGGCCAAGGGCGGCACCTGCACCGTCGCGTTCTGACCGGCGGGCGGCCCGGGGCGCCCCGCCGCGCCGATGAGACCGCCGCGCGCCGCGATCGTCGGCATCGCCGGGCCGACATTTGCGCCCGACGAGGCAGCGTTGTTCGCGGCGCATCCGCCGGCCGGCATCATCCTGTTCCGCCGCAATGTCGTCGATCCGGCGCAGTTGCGCGCGCTGACCGACGCGCTGCACGCCGCGCTGCCGCCTGGGGCGCCGATCCTGGTCGATCAGGAGGGCGGTCGGGTCGCCCGGCTGCGGCCGCCGCATTGGCGCGCCCATCCTCCGGCCGCGACGTTGGGCGCGCTACATGAAGGCGATCCGGCGGCCGGCCTGCACGCCGCGTGGCTGACCGGCGCGCTGATCGGGCTCGACTGCGCCGCCGCCGGCATCGACGTCGCCTGCGCGCCGGTGCTCGATCTGCGGCTGCCGATCACCCACGCCGCGATCGGCGACCGGGCGTTCGCGGCCGACCCGGAGGCGGTCGCCGCGCTCGGCCGGGCGATGGCGGAAGGTCTGCTCGCGGCCGGCGTGCAGCCGGTCGGCAAGCACGCGCCCGGCCACGGCCGCGCTCGGGTCGATAGCCACCTTGCCCTGCCGGTGGTGCAGGACACCGACCTTTCGGCGGATCTTGTGCCGTTCGCCCGGAACGCCGACTTTCCCTGGATGCTCACCGCCCACATACTTTTTGCCGAGCTCGACCCTGAGCGACCGGCGACGCTGTCACCACGCGTGATCGCCGAAGTCATTCGCGGCCGGATCGGGTTCGCGGGCGTATCTGGCCTCCGACGATCTCGCGATGTCGGCGCTGCAAGGCTCGCCGGCCGAGCGTGCCGACCGCGGCGCTCGCCGCCGGCTGCGATATTGCTCTCTATTGCCCCGGCGATTCTTCCGGCAACGCCGAGGTGCTGCGCGCCTGCCCGGAGCTGACCGAGGCCGCCGCCGAGCGGCTCGCCGCCGGGCGCGCCCTGGCGGCCTCGCGCCGATCGGCGCTGGACGCGAAAACCTTGGCGCACGAGCGCAACGGGCTGCTGGCGTGAGAGACCTCATCTACGCGTTCCTCGCCGCCGCCATCCCGGTGGTGATCGCGATCACGCTGCACGAGGCGGCGCACGGCTACGCCGCCTGGCGCTCGGCGACGACACCGCCAGGCGGATGGGCCGGCTGTCGCTCAATCCGCTCGCGCATGTCGACCGCTTCGGCACCATCCTGCTGCCCGGCTTCCTGCTGCTGTCGCAACTGGCGACGATCGGGCACGTCGCGTTCATGTTCGGCTGGGCCAAGCCCGTGCCGGTCGACGCGCTGCGCAGTTCCGCGACCCGCGCCGCGGCATGATGGTGGTCGCCGCCGCGGGCCCGGCGATGAACTTCTTCCTCGCCTGGCTCGGCGCGCTGGCGCTGCACCTGATCCCGCTGTTCGTGAGCACGCCACAGGCGGCGGAGTTCCAGCTCAACTTCGTCGCCGTCTTCATCATTGCCAACCTGGCGCTCGGCCTGTTCAACCTGATCCCGATCCCGCCGCTGGACGGCGGACGGATCGCGGTCGGGCTGCTGCCGCTGCCGCTGGCGCGGGTGTGGGCGCGCACCGAGCGGGCCGGCATCCTCGTGGTGCTGCTGCTGTTGTTCCTGCTGCCGGCGGCGCTGCACGAGTTCGGCATCCAGTTCGACCCGGTGCGACACTATCTCGGGCAGGCGATCCTCTATGTCAGCCGGATCGTGCTGTGGCTGGCCGGGTCGTCGCCGTTCCTGCCGGCGCTGTTCGATGGCTCCGACATCTGAGCCGCCAGCCGCCGGCGCCGACGCGCTGGTGCTGCGGCTGGACGGGTTCGAGGGGCCGCTCGACCTGCTGCTCGACCTCGCGCGGGGCCAGAAGGTCGATCTGGCGCGCATCTCCATCCTCGCGCTGGTCGAGCAGTATCTCGCGGTGATCGAGGGCGCGCGACGGGTACGGCTCGAACTGGCGGCGGACTGGCTGGTGATGGCGGCGTGGCTCACCTGGCTCAAATCGCGGCTGCTGGTGCCGGCGGGCGGCGACGCGGAGGACGAGGGCGAGGCGGCCGCGGACGTGCTGGCGGCCCGGTTGCGCGACCTGCAGGCGATGCGCGCCGCGGCGGCCTGGCTCGGCGGACGCCCGCAGCTCGGGCACGACGTTTTTGCCCGCGGCGCGCCCGAGGACTTTTCGGTGGTCGACCGCTCGCGGCTGGCGCTCGACCTGGGCGGGCTGCTGCGCGCCTATCTGGCGGCGGCACGGCGCGCCGCGGGCAGCCGGCCGTATCGGCCGCCGCAGGTCTCGCTGTGGAGCGTGCAGCAGGCGCTGGCGCGGCTCGCGTCGCTGCTCGGCAGCCTGCCGGACTGGAGCACGTTGGAAGACTATCTGCCGGAGACGCTCGGCACGCCGCTGGAGCGGCGCGGCGCGCTCGCGAGCACGCTGCTGGCGGGGCTGGAGCTGGCACGCGGCGGCGCGGTGCGGCTGCGCCAGCAGGCCGCGTTCGGCCCGATCGAGCTGCGCCGGGGAGACGGCGATGCCGGATGAGCCGATGGAGGACGCGCTGCGGCTGGCGGAGGCGTTGGTGTTTTCCTCCGCCGCCCCGGTGACGGCGCGGCAGCTGGCGCAGATCCTCCCCGACGGGATCGAGGCGGAAGCTGTGATTGCCGCATTGCGCGCGCGCTACGCCGGGCGCGGCGTCGAACTGGCGGAAGTCGCCGGCGGTTTTCATTTTCGTACCGCCCCCGATCTGGCCGCGCGATTGCGCAAGGTCGTGCAGGTGCCGCGGAAACTGCCGCGCGCGGCGATGGAGACGCTGGCGATCGTCGCCTACCACCAGCCGGTCACGCGCGCCGAGATCGAGGAGATCCGCGGCGCCGCCCTCGCGCAGGCGACGCTCGACGCGCTGCTGGAAGCCGGCCTGATCGCCCCGAAGGGCCGCAAGGAGGTGCCGGGCCGGCCGACGCTGTGGGCCACGACGCCCGCCTTCCTGCTGCAGTTCGTCTCTGCGCGACCTGCGCGATCTGCCGCGGCGGGAGGATTTGCTGGTCGAGCCGCCGGCGGCAGGGGCGGCGCCCGAGGGCGGCGCCGAATAGGGGTCTGCACCGGAATTACCCGGCCGCCTGGCCGGCCCGCGCCGGTTTCCCTCCCCGGGGAAATCCTGCTAGCACACCGCACCCCTGGAGCGCCCTGATGTTCGACTTCGCCTGGTCCGAAATTGCGCTGATCGGCGTGGTCGCCCTCGTGCTGATCGGCCCGAAGGACATGCCTGTCGCGATCAAGGCGGTCGCCGACATGGTCAAGAAGATGCGGCGCATGGCCGGCGAATTCCAAACCCATGTCGACGAGATGGTGAAGGACACCTCGATCGCCGAGGTGCGCCAGCAGATCAACGAGATCCGCAACTTCGACATCCGCGGCGAGATCGAGAAGGCGGTCGACGCCGACGGCTCGCTCCGGTCGACGTTCAACGAGGATCCGCTCGGCGGCAGCGCTGCCAGCTACGTGCCGCCTTCCGGCTCGCACAGCATCGAGGCGCCGCCCGACGCCGACGCGCCGGTCGATCCGGCCCGCGCGCTCGAACTCCCCCGCGTTCGAGGCGCCGTCGTTCGTGCCGCCCGACATTGCCCCGCCAGTCCCGGTCGCCGCAGCGCCGCCGCCGCCCCCGCCGGAAGCGCCGGCGTTCATCCCCCGGGCACCAGCCTGCCGGGCGCCCCGCGCGCCTAGACAACCTGACGACAGGAACTCCGTGGCCCCCAAAGACAATAAAGACGAAGAAGACCCGATCCACGACAAGCCGATGCCGCTGCTCGATCACCTGATCGAGCTGCGGCGTCGGCTGCTGTGGTCTGCCGTGGCGTTCCTGGTGTCGTTCTTCGTCTGCTACTATTTTCGCGGAACATCTACTACTTCCTTGCCCAGCCGCTGGCGACGGCCATGGCGCAATACAGCGGCGGCAACCGTTCGCTGATCTACACGCAGCTGACCGAGGCGTTCTTCACCGTTCCTGCGGGTGGCGTTCTTCGGCGCCGCGTTCATTTCCTTTCCGATGATCGCGACGCAGTTCTGGCTGTTCATCGCGCCGGGGCTGTATCGCAGCGAAAAGCGGGCGCTCGCTGCCGTTCCTGGTGGCGACGCCGGTGCTGTTCCTGATGGGCGCGGCGCTGGCGTACTACTTCGTGTTTCCGTTCGCCTGGAGGTTCTTCCTGAGCTTCCAGACGCCGCCAGGCGAGGGCGGAATTCCGATCGAGCTGATGCCGAAGGTCAGCGAGTACCTCGACCTGGTGATGAAGCTGATCTTCGCGTTCGGCATCGCCTTCCAGTTGCCGGTGGCGCTGTCGCTGATGGCGAAGGTGGGGATCGTCACCTCCAAGGGGCTGAAGCGGTATCGGCGCTACGCCTAGGTCGGCATGTTCATCATCGCCGCCGTGCTGGCGCCGCCGGACGTCATCACGCAGTGCGGACTGGCGGTGCCGCTGATCGCGCTCTACGAAATCTCCATCCTGGCCGCGCGGTTGGTCGAGCCGAAGCCGGCGGAGGTCTGAGATGCACGACATCCGCGCGATCCGCGCCGATCCCGGCCGCGTTCGATGCGGCGATGGCGCGGCGCGGGCTGCCTGCCATTGCCGATGACCTGATGGCGCGCGACGCCGAGCGCCGCGCCGCGCAGACCGCGTTGCAGGAGAAGCAGGCCCGGCGCAACGCGCTGGCGAAACAGGTCGGCGAGGGCAAGCGCAAGGGCGCCGACACCGCGCGCTGGAAGCCGAGGCCGGCGCGCTGCGCGCCGAGATGGAGGCGCTGGAGACGCGCGCCGCCGCGCTCGAGGCCGAGATCAAGGGCGTGCTGGAAGGCCTGCCCAACGTGCTCGACGCCGACGTGCCCGACGGCGCCGACGAGACCGCGAACGTGGTGCTCAAGCAGGTCGGCGAGCCGCGCGATCTCGGGTTTCAGCCGAGGCAGCATTTCGAACTCGGCGAGGCGCTCGGGCTGATGGAGTTCGAGCAGGCGGCGAAGCTTGCCGGCGCGCGCTTCACGATCCTGCGTGGCCCGCTGGCCCGGCTGGAGCGGGCGCTCGGGCAGTTCATGATCGATCTGCACACCCGCGAGCACGGCTACGAGGAAGTCATCGTGCCGCTGCTGGTCAACGACGCGACCATGTACGGCACCGGCAACCTGCCGAAATTCGCCGACGACCTGTTCCACACGACCGACGGCCGCTGGCTGATCCCGACCGCCGAAGTGCCGCTCACCAACTACGCCCGCGACGAGATCCTGCCGGATAAGAAGCTGCCGCTGCGGCAGTCGGCGCTGACCGAATGTTTTCGCAGCGAGGCCGGCTCGGCCGGGCGCGACACCCGCGGCATGCTGCGCCAGCACCAGTTCCGCAAAGTCGAGCTGGTCAGCATCTGCCAGCCCGAGGACAGCGACGCCGAGCACGAGCGCATGACCGCCTGCGCCGAGCGCGTGCTGGAGTTGCTGGGCATGCCGTTCCGCCGCGTGGCCCTCTGTTCCGGCGACATCGGGTTCGCCAGCGCGAAGACGTACGATCTCGAAGTCTGGCTGCCCGGCCAGCAGATGTGGCGCGAGATTTCGTCGTGCTCCAACTGCCGCGATTTCCAGGCGCGGCGGATGAACGCGCGGTTTCGCGCGGCCGACGGCAAGGTCGCGTTCGTGCACACGCTGAACGGCTCCGGCGTCGCGGTCGGGCGCGCGCTGATCGCGGTCATGGAGAACTACCAGCAGGCCGACGGCTCCATCCTGATCCCGGAGGCGCTGTGGCCGTGGTCCGGCGGGATGGAACGGATCGCGGCGGGCTAATCTGCCCGGCGGCGGAGGCCACCACAGGGCCAACGGGCTGTTGCGGCGTGGGCCCTGGACATGATAGCATTGCTATCATTTCGGGAAAACGCATGGGCCAGTTGATTGTTCGCGACCTTGACGACGCGCTGATCAAGCGCCTCAAGGAGCGCGCCGCACGGCACGGAAGATCGATGGAGTCGGAACACCGGCGACTGCTGGAGGAGGCGCTCAATCCTCCGTCGGACGCGTTCTTCGAGCAGGCAGCCCGGCTGCGTGCGGAGACACGCGGAACCGAACAGACCGACAGCGCCGAGCTGATCCGGGCAGACCGCGACCGCGACCATGCGGGATGAAGCGGGCAGTCGTGGATGCGGGCGTCGTGGCCAAGTGGGTGATCGACGAGGATGACAGCGAAGCCGCAACAAGCCTGCGCCAGTGCGAGGCGCTCTACGCCCCGTCGCACTGGCTGGCGGAAGCCTGCAACGTGGTTTGGGCGAAGTTCTTCAGGGGTCAGCTGTCGGCCGAGCAGATGCGCAGCCGAATCCTGTTGCTGGCGTCCGCCCCGCTCCAGGAAACCGCAATTGCCGACCTGATCGGCCCGGCGACAGAGATCGGCCTGGAGTGCAGGGTCACGATCTACGATGCCCTCTATGTCGCGCTGGCCGTTGCTCGCCGCGTCCCGCTCGTGACCGCCGATACGCGACTGTGCAGGGCACTGCAATCGAACGCCGGCTATCGCAACCTCGCGGTCCCGCTCGGCAGTCTGGCGCGGAGATAGCCCGGAGGCTGGCTAGATCGCATACTCCGGCGGCGGCAGCGTCTGGTCCATCGTGAACGCCGGCAGGTCGGTCAGGCGCGGCCCGACCGGGCGCGCCGGCACGCCCACCACCGTCGTGTGCGGCTCCACCGGGTCGAGCACGATCGAGCCGGCGCCGACTTTCGCGCCCTCGCCCACCTCGATGTTGCCGAGCACTTTCGCGCCCGCCCCAAGCAGCACGCCGCGGCGGATCTTCGGGTGGCGGTCCCCGCACTCCTTGCCGGTGCCGCCCAGCGTCACGCCGTGCAGCATCGAGACGTCGTCCTCCACCACCGCGGTCTCGCCGATCACCAGCCCGGTGCCGTGGTCGATCATGATGCCGCAGCCGAGCCGGGCCGCCGGGTGGATGTCGACGCCGAACACCTCCGACCCGCGGCTCTGCAACTGCCGCGCCAGGTGCTCGCGGCCCCGCTGCCACAGCCAGTGCGCCAGCCGGTACGACTGCAACGCAAGAAAACCCTTGAAGAACAGGAACGGGGTGATCAGGTCGCGGCTCGCCGGGTCGCGGTCGCGCACCGCCATCAGGTCGCGGGCGGCCGCGCGGGCGATGCTCGGCGTGTCGGCGATCGCATCGGCGACCAGCGCCGCCAGCACCGGCTCGCTCACGTCGCCGTCGGCGAGCTTGTGGGCAATCCGGGCGGCGAGGCCGTCGGCAAAGCTCGCGTGGCGCAGCACGGCGGTGTTGATCTGCCCGGCCATCAGCGCATCGCGCTCGACCGCCTCCACCGCCTCGCGGCGCATGGTGGACCAGATCAGGCCGGTCGGATCGGCCTCGATGGCGTCGCGTTCGCACAGCGCATAGCCGGCATCAAGCGGCAGCCCGGCGAAGAGGAAGCCGGAGCCGTTCCTGCCCGGAGCCACCTTGGTCGTCGACATCGGCGCAGTCTCCCCACGTCAGGCGGTCAGTGCGTGCGGGAGAGATAGGGAGGCGCGGCCAGCGCGCCATCCCCCGGGCCGAGCGTCAAACGATGTTCACGCGGCTCAGCGCCAGTAGCCGGGCACCCAGACCCAGGCGCCGTGGCGGACCACCCAGGCGCCGCGGACGAACTCGTGCCAGCCGGCCTGGCGGATGATGTAGTGTCCGTGGCGCCAGACCCAGGCACCGCCGTTCCAGTGCCAGTGCCCCGGCTCCCACACGTAACGCGGCCCGGGCGGCGGCGGGGGCGGCGGCTCCGCCTGGTCGGGCGGGATGGTCTGCGGCGGCTGCGCCGGCTGGGCGGCAGCGATGCCCGCGGCCCCCGCGACAAGCGCGAAGGCGGCGAACGGAAACAGGTCGCGACGACGCAATGCAGTCACTCCGTTTGCAAAAATGACACCAAATCCAGTCAGCACGATAGTCGACCGTTCCTGCCGGGTCTGCGTCCGACAAATGACGGTCTCGTCACCTTACCGCGACGATCCTAGCCCACGCGGCCATCGCAACTCGGTCAAATGTCCGCGTAGCAGTGAGTCTCGGCGCTGGCGCCCGGATGCGTCAATGCGCCGAGATGCGCGGGGCCGACATTCTGCGCGTACCGCCACAGCGCGCCGGACTGGTAGTCGGTGCGGCGCGGCGTCCAGGCCGCGCGGCGGGCCGCCCATTCCGCCTCGCCCAGCATGGCGTCGATGGTGCCGGCGTTCGCGTCGATGACGATCCGGTCGCCGTCGCGCAGCAGCGCGATCGGGCCGCCGACCGCCGCCTCCGGCCCGACATGGCCGACGCAGAAGCCGCGCGTGCCGCCGGAGAAGCGCCCGTCGGTGATCAGCGCCACCTCTTCGCCCATGCCCTGGCCGTAGATCGCCGAGGTGGTGGAGAGCATCTCGCGCATGCCCGGTCCGCCCTTCGGCCCTTCGTAGCGGATCACGATCACGTCGCCGGATTTGTAGGCGCGCTCCTGCACCGCCTTGAAGGCTTCTTCCTCGCAAGTCGAAGCACAAAGCAGAACCCTCGAAGCGCAGTTTCTTCATGCCCGCGACTTTGACCACGGCGCCGTCGGGGGCGAGATTTCCCTTCAATCCGACCACGCCGCCGGTGGGCGAAATCGCGCGCGACACAGGATAGATCACGTCCTGGTCGGTCGGAAATTCTACGCCGGCATGGTTCTCCGCCAGCGTCTTGCCGGTCACGGTCAGGCAGTCGCCGTGCAGCAGGCCGGCGTCGAGCAGCGCCTTGATGATCACCGGGATGCCGCCGACACGGTAGACGTCGAACGCCACGTATTTGCCGCCCGGCTTGAGGTCGGCGATGTACGGCGCGCTGCGCATGATCTTCATGACGTCGTCGAGCGTGAAGCGGATGCCGGCCTCGTTGGCGATCGCCGGCAGATGCAGCGCCGCGTTGGTCGAGCCGCCGGTCGCGCCGACCACCAGCGCCGCATTTTGCAGCGACCTGAGCGTGACGATGTCGCGCGGCCGGATGCGCTGTTCGATCAACGACACGACGGCGCGACCCGATTCCACCGCCCAGCGGTCGCGGTCCTCGTATGGCGCCGGCGCGCCGGCCGAGCCGGGCAACGCCAGCCCGATCGCCTCGGAGACCGTCGCCATCGTGTTGGCGGTGAACTGCCCGCCGCAGGCGCCGGCCGAGGGGCAGGCGACGCATTCCAGTTCGTGCAGGTCGGCGTCCGACATTTTTCCCGCGGCGTGCTGCCCGACCGCCTCGAACACATCCACGACGGTCACATCGCGGCCTTTGAACTTGCCGGGGAGAATCGAGCCGCCGTACATGAACACGCTGGGAACATTGAGGCGGACCATCGCCATCATCATGCCGGGCAGGCTTTTGTCGCAGCCGGCGAGGCCGACGATCGCGTCGTAGCAGTGGCCGCGCACGGTCAGCTCGACGCTGTCGGCGATCACTTCCCGGGAGACCAGCGAGGACTTCATGCCCTGGTGGCCCATCGCGATGCCGTCGGTGACGGTGATGGTGGTGAACTCGCGCGGCGTGGCGCCGGCTTCGGCGACGCCCTTCTTGACCGACTGCGCCTGCCGCGACAGCGCGATGTTGCAAGGTGCGGCTTCGTTCCAGCAGGTGGCGACACCGACGAACGGCTGGTCGATTTCCTCCTGCGTCAGGCCCATCGCGTAGTAGTACGACCGATGCGGCGCCCGGTCCGGCCCGACGGTGACGTGGCGCGACGGCAGATGGGATTTGTCCCAGCGTTTGGTCAGCATTTTTTCGGTCCCGGTGGCTGGCGAAGGGGCCGGCACCGTAGGACGGGCGGAATGGCCGGGCAAGGCGGGGCGACCAGGCGCCTCGCCTGCGGAAGCACCGCTTTAGCCGGCCTTGATCGTTCGCCGCCCGCCGGTCGGCGTCACGGCCGCAGCGCGAACACCGTGCCGCAGCCCTGCCCGCCGCAGCCCGTGCCGCCACCGTGAGTGGTGCCGTACAACATGTCGCCGACCCGGATCAGGGCCGCGCGCGGATAGGCTCCATCTGCGCCGCGAAACGAGTGTACCACCGTCTCGGCGTGTCCCCCGGTGATCTTGAACACCGTGCCGCATCCCGTGCCGCCACATCTGGTGCCGCCGCCATACTCGGTCGTTCCATACAGCGCATCGCCGACGCGCAGCAGGGCCGCGTCGGGATTGCTTCCGTCCGCGCCGCCGGCAAACGCGTGCAGCACAGTCTCCCCCCCGCCCGGCCCAATGCTGAACACCGTGCCGCAGCCCGTGCCGCCGCACCCCGCGCCGCCGCCGGAGTAGGTGGTACCGTAGAGCGTGCCGCCCACGTCGATCAGGCTGGCGTACGGATAGGCGCCGTCGCTGCCGCCCGCGAACGCATGCAGCACCGTCTCGTGGCCCCCGGGGGTCAGGCCGAACACGGTGCCGCAGCCTTCGTCGCAGGCCGTCGCGCCGCCGCCCTCGGAGGTGGTGCCGAACAGCGTCCCGCCGAGCTTGATCATGCCGCCGATCGGCACGGCCCCGTCGCTGCCGCCGGCAAACGTGTAGACCGCGGTTGCGGTGCCGTCCGGCGCCAGCTTGAACACCGCGCCTTCCCCGACGGCGGTGCCGTATTCGGTCTCGCCGTAGAGCGCCCCCGCCAAGTTCACGAGGCCGGCAATCGGGAATGCGCCTTCGGCCCCCATGTACTCGTTCGGCACCACGTAGACCTGTGACGTCTGCGCGCCCGACGGCGCCACCGCGAACACCGTTCCGCACCCATAATCGCACGGATAGCCGATGGAGCCGCCCCACAAAGTGGTGCCGTAGAGCCGGCCGCCCGACTTCGCGAGACCGGCGATCGGCAGTGCCCCATCGGTGCCGCCCATGAAGGAGTGCAGCACGGTCTCGACACCGTCGGGCGTCAGCGAATAGACGGTGCCGCAGCCAGAGCCGATGGAGTTGCAGTTCTCGCCGTTTTGCTGGCTGCTGCTGCCGCCGCTGGAGGTGGTGCCGTACAACGTCCCGCCTGTTTCAGTTACGCCGGACAAGGGAAAAGCTCCATCAAGTCCGCCCTGAAACGAATACACGACAACGATTGGGCCGTTGGCCCGCGCCGGCGCGGCGAACAATCCAGCCCAAAGACTGCCGGCAACAATAACCGCCGGCACCGCAAAAATAACGCGCATTTAACGCTCCCGTTTCCAGGAACAATGCGCATCTCCGACAAAGGTTCTTTCACGCAATCGTGATTTATGCGCACTTGCTGCGCTGCCGGACTGGTTCCCGCCCGAACGCAGCGGCCGTGCAACCCAAGAAAGCGGAGCGCCCGCGAAGGGCGCTCCGCCGGTTTCACGTGTGGGCAATCAGCGCGAACGGCGACGGCGCCGCCACCGGCGCGTGCAGCGCGGCCGTGGCGCCGCCCGGCTCGCCCAGGATGACGTTGCCGAAGAAGCCGGAGCCGGCCGCGTCGGTCTTGACGCTCAGGTTCACCGTCAGGTCGGCGGCGCCGGTGGTGCCGAGCGATCCGATCGCGAACGCCATGTCGGTGAACCCGGCCTGCGCCAACGCGCCGCTCGCGAACGACTGCGAGGTCAATTCCGTCCCGTTCTCGAACACGCTCATGGTCACGCCGGTGACGCCGCTGCCGCTCGCCGTGCCGTCGTAGAGGCCCAACTCCAGCTGCCCCGACGCCGTGAGGTCGGCGAGGTTGATGTTGACGGTGAAACTGGTCGTCGCCGTCTCGCTGTCGGTGCCGGCCGCGGCATGGCTGCCGCCCAGCTCGCCCTGGGCGAAGAAAATGGCCGTACTGCCGAACGCCGACTTGATGGCCGCGTTGTGGTTCAGCACGAAGTTCGTGCTGGCGGCGCTCGGCGCGCCTTCGACCGTCGCGACCCCTTGCAGGTCGGTCACGTTCGCCGTGGCGGCGCCGCCCTCAGCCGCGCGGGCCTGCTGGGCGTTGCTGCTGTCGGCGAACACCGTCCCGCTGGTCAGGGCCGAAACTGCCGTCACCAGCTGGCTCGACGCCTCGCCGGTCGCGGCCGACGCGGTGACGGTGCTGCCGGTGACGCCGATTGCGGTGGCGTTCGCCAGCGCCGTGCCGCCGGCGCCGGTGCCGGCGCCCGCGCCGCCGTGCGCGGCCGAGGAGGCTTCGACCTCGTTGTTGCCGACGCCGGTGTTGCCGCCGCCGCTGGAATTCGCCGTCGCCGTCGCCGCGCCGCCGATGCCGTCGGTCGAGGTGGTGCCGGCATTGCCGCCGGTCGCCGTGGCCTCCGCGGTCGTCCCGACAAAGCTGCTGGTGGCTGTGTTGTTCGTCGCGGTCGCGGTCGCCGTCGCGGCCCCGCCGTCCGCGCCGCCCGCGCCCTTGTCGCCGCTGCCGGCGGCGCCGCCGCCCGCCTCCGCGTTCGCCGTCACGTTGCCGGTGCCGAGCGCTCCGGTGCCGGTCGCATCGGTGGTCGCCGTCGCGGCGCCGCCGTTGCCGCCGTCCGCGTCGCTCGACGCGCCGCCGCCGCCGCCGCCGACGATCGCCTGGGCGCCCACGTTGCTGCCGCCCGAGATGGTGCTGCTGCCGGTGGCGGCCGCGCCCGCGGCACCGGCGTCGGTCCCGGAGGTGCCGCCGGTGCCACCGGTCGCGCCGACGTCGGCGTTCGCCGACGTGCTCGTGGTATCGGTGACGTCGAGCGTCGATTTCGCAACGCCGCCCGCTCCGGCAACGCCCGCGGCGGAGCCGCCGCCCTGGCCGCCCCTGGCATTCTGCTCCAGCGTCAGCGAGCCGCCCTTGGTCGTGCCGCTCGCGGCGCCGTTCATCGTGCTGCCGGCGCCCGCGCCGGCCTGGGCGCCGTTCTGCCCGACGCCGCCGTTGCCGCCGGTCTGGTCGGCGATCACCGTCAGCACGACGGCACCCGAGGCCGTGCCGGTCGCGGTCGCCTTCGCGGTGCCGCCGGCGCCGGCCGTGTTGCCGCTGTCGTAAGCTTGGCCGCCCTGGCCGCCGACCGCGGTGTCGGTGACGTTCATCGAGTCGTTCTTGTGCGCGGCCGTGTCGGTGCCGCTCGACGATGACGTCGCCGTGCTGCCCGCGCCGCCGTTGGCGCCGCTGGTGCCGCCGTCGCCGCCGTCGCCGCCGGTCGCCTGGGATGTCGCGGACAGGTCGCGGGTTGCGGTCAGCACCAGCGTCGCCGTCGCGGTGCCGCCGACCGCACCCACCGTGTGGTCGCCGGCGTCGTAGCCGCCGCTGCCGCCGCTGCCGCCGTCGGCGGTGATGGTTGCTTCGACGTTCACGCTCTGCGTGACGCTCTTGGTGTCGTCGAACGTCATTTTCGCCGTTGCGGCGCCGGCCGTGCCTGCCGTGCCCGAAAACAACTCGCCGCCGCTGCCGGCCTCCGCGGTCTCCCCGAGGAACAGTTGGCCGCCGTTGGTGGCGGAGCCGACCAGGGCGTTGTTCATCGTGGTGCTGTTGCCGGCGCCGCCGTTGGCGCCCAGGCCACCCACGCCGCCGCTGCCGCCGATCTGCGTCGCCGACACGGTGACGTCGGAGGCGCCGGCGCTGGTGCCGGCCGCGATCGCGTGCGCGGTGCCGCCGGCGCCGCCCGAACTCTCCCGAAACGTAGCCGTCGCCGCCGCTGCCGGCCGAAGCGGTGGCGGAGACCGTGACTGAATCGGTTTTCGCTGTTCCAAGGGTGAACCCGCCGGCCGAGGCGATCGAGTTCCCGCCGGCCCCGCCGTTGCCCGGGACGAAGTGGATCCCGTCAGGCGAAAAGCCGCCGCCGCTGCCGCCGCCCTCCAGCCCGGCCAGGTTGGGGAACCCGCCGCCGGCCCGGCCTACCACCTCGAGCGCGCCGGTGCCTTTGATATCGATCGTGGTATCCGAGTTGCCGCCCTTGCTGCCGTTGGCGTTCGAACTGGAGCCGCCGGCGCCGCCGGACGAGGTGGCGGAGGCGTCGATCAAGGCGCTCTGGGTGGCGTTCTTGGTGTCGTCGAAATTCAGGAACGAGGAGGCGTTGCCGGCGAGGCCCACCGCCCCGGTGCCGCCGCCGATGCCGCCGGCGGTGCCGGCGAGCGCCGACTGCGTCAGCGTGAGCGTGGCGCCGTTGGTCGAGCCGCCGACATCGTTGGCCAACGCGGCGTTCGCGGCGTTGCCGGCAGTTCGCCCCCGGGCCGCCGCCGCCGCCCGGCTGGGCCGCGTTGCCGATGTTGCCGGTGCCGCCGTTGCCGCCGATCTCCTCGGCGCTGGCGCTGGCCGAGGTGCCGGCGCCCGTGGCGGTCGCGGTCGCTTTGGTGTCGCTGGCAACGCCCCCGTCGCCGCCGATATTGCCGGGGCCGGTGCCGGAGCCGCCGGTGCCGCCGAGGCTGACGGCCGTGGCCGTCGCCGTCGGCCCGTTCACCTGCGCGGACGTGATCGAGGCGATCGCCGTCGCCGTCCCGCCGGCGCCGCCGTCGGCGCCGTCGCCGTCCGACGTACCGAGCCCCAACCCGCCGGCATCGCCGCCATTGCCGCCGATCGCGGTTGCCGAAGCCGAGGCGCCGGTCGCAGTCGAGCCCGCCGCGATGGTGGTCGTCGCGGTCGCCTTGGCGTCGCCGGCCGCCCCGCCGGCGCCGGCGTTGCCGCCCGGTCCGATGTAGCCGTTGTCGTTGAACGGCCCGCTCGCGCCGTTGCCGCCAGTGCCGCCGTTGCCGCCGGTCGCGGTCACGGAGTTCATGGGATCGGTCGATCCCGCGTCGGTCGCGTGGGCGGTGGCGCCCGGCCCGGCCGAGGTGCCCGACTCGCTGGCCTCGGTCGCGTTCAGGCCGTTCGCACCGTTCGCGCCCGTCTTGCTGACGATCATCGCACTCACCCTCTCGTTACGTTCCCAGCCTTGCTGCGCCGATGCACCAGGGAGAGCTTACGAAGGCGGCGCTCCTCACGACAGGCGCGTCGGCGACAACAATTGCGCATTTGCAGGCATCTTGACAATCAATAACGCGGTGCTTCGTTGTGCTGATAAACTTCGTTGCATAAGCCGGGCCGTTGCCGGCCGCGGGGAACCGTGGCTAGCTTCACGCGATGGCACTCCGGCACGACGTTCGCCGGCATCGCGCGGCCGGCACAGTCCACGGAAAACACATATGAGCGGAACAATCATCAGCGGCACCTTCCCCGAAGGCGTGTCGCTGACCAACGCGACCACGACGATCGCCAGCGGCGCGAGCATCTCCAACACCAATTCCGCCGCCGTCTACGGGGCCGCGGCGACGGACTGGGACCTGACCAATCTCGGCAGCGTGCTCGCCGGCGGCACCGGCACCCTCAGCATCGGCGTGGCGCTCGCCGGCAGCGGCACCGTCACCAACCTCGCCACCATCGCCGGCTACCAGGACGGCGTGTCGCTCGGCGCGAGCGGGGTCGTGGTGAACAGCGACGAGATCACCGGCACCGCGACCGGCAGCGTCGGGGGCGTCGGCGTGCGGCTGCAGGCCGGGGGCACGCTGGCGAACGGCGACGGCGCCGCCATTTCCGCCAATTTCGTCGGCGCCTATTTCGGGGCGCCGGGCGCCGCCGACAACGCCGGCATCATCGTCGCCACCGGCGGCGCCGGCAGCTACGCGCTGGCGATGGTCGGTTCCGGGGCGGTCTACAACCAGGCGACCGGCACCATCGATGACAACAACGTCGGCGTGGTGCTGACCGGCCAAGGGGTGGTGACCAACCTCGGCAGCATCGGCAGCGTGCAGAACAACAGCGCGGGCACGCTGCAGGGCTATGCCGCGGTCGACCTGCGTGTCGGCGGCACGGTCACCAATGGCGCGAGTGCGACGATCAGCTCGCAATGGATCGGCGTGCAGTTCGGCCAGCAGGGCACGTCGGACGGCGGCACCATCACCAACGCTGGCACGATCTTCGCCGGCAACAGCGCCGGCAGCGCGGGCGCCGCAGTGTGGATGCACGGCCCGGGCGTGGTGCTGAACGAGGCCGGCGGCACGATCGAAGGCGGGCCGTACGGGGTGGTCGCGTACTACGACACCACCATCGTCAACAGCGGCTCGATGTACGGCGCCGTCTACGCGGTGTTCCAGTCGAATACCGCCGCCTCCAACCTCGTGGAAGTGGCACCGGGCGCCAGCTTCACCGGCCTGGTCGAGGGCGGCAACACCGCCGCGTCGGCCGCTGCCGGTACGCTCGAGCTGCTCGCCGGCAGCGGCGCCGGCGCGATCAGCGGCTTCGGCACCCAGTATGTCGGCTTCGGCGAGGTGCTGGTGGATGCCGGCGCCAACTGGTCCCTAGCCGGCACGGTGGACGCGGCCCAGACGCTGGCCTTCGGCGGCCTGGCGACGCTGACGCTGGACGCGCCCGCGGCGATGGCCGGCACCATCGCGGGGCTGGTCGCCGGCGACAGCATCGTGCTCGCCGGCATCACCGGCGTCACCTCCGCGGTCACCGCCGCCGGCGATCAGCTCGTCGTCTCCACGGCGTCCGGCCCCGTGGTGACGCTGCAGCTCGACCCCGCGCGAAACGACCCGGTCGGCACCAACATCGCGTTCGCGGAGTCGGGCGGCAACACCGTGCTGATCGCCTGCTTCGCCGCCGGCACCCGGATCGCGACCGTGGACGGCGAGGTGGCGGTGGAACGCCTGTCGGTCGGCGACCTCGTGCGCGGGCCGTGGGGCGAGGCGATGCCGGTGCGCTGGCTCGGGTTCCGCCATGTCGACTGCGCCCGCCACCCCCGCCCCGAAAGCGTCTGGCCGGTGCGGGTGCGGGCCGCCGCGTTCGGCCCGGGCCTGCCGGCGTGCGACCTGCTGCTGTCGCCCGACCACGCGATCTTCGTCGCGCCGCCGGCCATGCGCCCGGTGCTGGTCCCGGTCGCGTGCCTGGTCGATGGCGCCAGCATCGCGCAGCAGCGGGTGGCCGCGATCGGCTACTGGCACGTCGAACTCGACCGGCACGCGGTGCTGCTGGCCGAAGGTTTGCCGTGCGAGAGCTTTCTCGACACCGGCAACCGCGCCGCGTTCGCCAACGGCGGTCCGGCGCTGGACCTGCACCCCGAGTTCGCCACGCAAGCGTGGGACGCGCGCGCCTGCGCGCCGCAGGTCCGCGGCGGCCCGGTGGTCGACTGGGCGCGGGCACTGCTGGCCGAGCGGAGACAAGCCGGCTCGCACCCGCCGGCCCAGGACGCGACCGGCACGGCGAGTTCGCCGCGGCACAGCGCCTAGCCGCCGCGCCGCCAAGGGAGGAAGCAATGCATCGAACGATCGTTGGCCGAGCGGCGTTGCTGGCCGCGCTGTGCGTCGCCTGGATCGGTACGGCAGCGGCGCAGCGGCCTGCGCTGGAGACGGAGAACTATACGATCCCGGCCGCCGACCCCGGCATCGACCTGTTCATCCGCAACAAGCACCCGGCGCACGTCTCCGACTTCGCGCCCGGGCGAATCCTGCTGTTCGTGCACGGCGCGACCTACCCGGCGGAGAGCGCGTTCGACCTGCCGCTCAACGGGCTGTCGATGATGGACTACATCGCGCAGCACGGGTTCGACGTGTATCTGGTCGACGTGCGCGGCTACGGCGGCTCGACCCGGCCCGCTGCGATGGACGCGCCGCCCGCTGACAATCCGCCGTTCGCGACCACCGCCGACGCGGTGCGCGACGTCGGCGCCGCGGTCGACCACATCCTGGCGCGCCGGCACGTCTCGCGCATCGACCTGATGGGCTGGTCGTGGGGCACCGCGACGATGGGCGCCTACACCGCCCAGCACAACGACAAGGTGTCCCGCCTCGTGCTGTACGCGCCGATGTGGCTGTTCGAATTCTGCCCGCTGATCGGTGGCGAGGCCAGAACTCGGCGCCTACCGCACGGTCACGCAGGAGGCGGCGAAGCAGCGTTGGCTGAAGGGCGTGCCGGCCGACAAGGCGGAAAGCCTGATCCCGGACGGCTGGTTCCAGCAATGGGCGGACGCCACCTGGGCGACCGACCCGACGGCCGCCAAGACCGGCCTGCTGCGCGCGCCCAATGGCGTCATCGCCGACGTCCGGGAATACTGGATGAAGGGGAAGCCGTACTACGACCCCGCCGACATCCGCGCACCCACGCTGATCATCCACGCCGAATGGGACGCCGATCTGCCCAGCTACATGGCGCGCGCCGTGTTCGCCAGGCTGACGCACACGCCGTACAAGCGCTTCGTCGAACTCGGCGAGGGCACGCACACGATCATCATGGAGAAGAACCGCTTGCAGTTTTTCCGCGAGGTGCTGGCGTTCCTGCGCGAGGCCGACCCGCAGGGGCTGGAGTAGCGCCCCGTCAGCCCCGCGCGGCCTTGCGAGGGCGGCCGCCTTTGGCGCCGTTGGAGCGGGCGGCGGCGGCCTTTTCCGGCGATCTCGCCTGCCCCGCGACGCGGGCAAGCTCGCGCGTCATCCAGGCCCTTGTGCCGAAAACGCCGGCCACGAGTGCAGGCACGTAAAGGTCAACGTCCAGCGCCGGCCAGTGAAGGTTGAAGCCCACGCCATCGACGAGCACTCCGGCGAGCGCCTCCTCGTTCGCGCCCTGCAAGATCCTGCACCAGGCTCGCCGGAACCGCATAGCTGCAGCCATTGAGCAGATCGACGACCACGCGACCGGTATCGCGATCGAAACGCGCCGCCGAGGCTCGCGGCTCGGTCGCGAGCATTTCCCGGCCCCGCGCTTCGGCGGCCTTGAGCTGCGCGTCAGTCAGGTCGGCCATGAATTCGCTCCCATTCCCGCAGCAAGTCATCCCGCCGCGCGATCGCCTCTGCCATCAAACGCCGCATGTCAGAACGCTTGATACCGACGCTGCACACAAGTTCGGGCGCCCCCTCCGGCCCGAGCAGATTGATTTTCGCCTGTCCCGCGCCGGTGACGTGGCCATGCGCCGGTTCGACGAAGCGGAAGCCGTGCGCACGGTGGACGACGACCATCGCTCAACATAACCCAGCAGATGGGTTATGCAATGCTGCCGTAGCGCCCCAGATCACACCACCACCGGCACGCTCCCCCCGTCCATCGTGATGTTCACCCCGGTCACGTAGCTCGCCCGAGCCGAGGCCAGGAACACCACGACGTCGGCCACCTCCGCCGCACTCGCCATCCGCCCCATCGGGATCTTTGCCACCGCCCGCGCCCGCGCCTCGTCGGCGGATATCCCGCCCAGCCGCGCATCGGCGGCCAAGCCCTCAGCCACCCGGTCGGTCTCGGTCAGGCCCGGGTTGAGCCCGACCACGCGCACCCCGCGCGGCGCGTAGGCGGTCGCGAGCCCCGCAGTCGCCAGCATCAGCGCGGCGTTCGCGGCGCCGCCCGCCAGATGCACGGCCGAGGCAACCTTGCCGCCGTTGCCGATAACGTTGACGATCACGCCCGCCCCGCGCGCCGCCATGCGCTTCACCGCCGGGTCGATGGCGTGGATGTAGGTGAAATACTTCGCGTCCATCGCCGCGTGCCACGCCGCTGGCGCGAGCTCGCCCGGCGGCGTGCGCCGCGCGGCGCCGGCGGAGTTCACCAGCACGTCGATCGGTCCCAATTGGCGTTCCACCGTCTCCACCAGCGCCGCCGCCTGCGCAGCGTCCGTCAGGTCGGCCGGCACGCCCAGCACATCACCGAGTTCGACGCGTGCGCGGGAAATATTGTCGGCGGAGCGCGACGCAATGGCCACGCGCGCCCCCTCGGCGACGAACGCCCGCGCACAGGCGAGCCCGATGCCCTTCGAGCCGCCCGTCACCAGCACCACCTTGCCGGCCAGACCCAGATCCATCGTCGCCCTCCCCATTGCCGGGCGCGCCCGCGCCCTCACATTCGAGCCGACCGCTGCACGACAAGCAAGGCAATCAATATGCGCTACAACCAGCTCGGCCGCACCGGCCTGTTCGTCTCCGAACTCTGCCTCGGCACCATGACGTTCGGCGGCACCGGCGAGATGTGGAGCAAGATCGGCACGCTGCAACAGCGGGAAGTCGACGGCATCGTCGGCGCCGCCCTCGCCGCCGGCATCAATTTCATCGACACCGCCGACGTCTATTCGCAGGGGGCATCCGAAAGACTGCTGGGCCAGTCGCTGAAAAACCTCGGCGTGCGGCGAGAAAGCGTCGTGCTGGCCACCAAGGTCTTCGGATCGGTCGGCGACGGCCCGAACGACCGCGGCGCCTCGCGCGCGCACATCATGGACAGCGTGCGCGGCAGCCTCGATCGGCTGCAGACCGACCACATCGACCTCTACCAGATCCACGGCACCGACGCGATCACGCCGGTCGAGGAAACCCTGCGTGCGCTCGACGATCTCGTGCGCCAGGGGCTGGTGCGCTATGTCGGCGTGTCGAACTGGCAGGCGTGGCGGATCATGAAGGCGCTCGGCATCTCCGAGCGGCTCGGCCTGTCCCGGTTCGAGAGCCTGCAAGCCTACTACACGATCGCCGGCCGCGACCTCGAACGCGAGATCGTTCCCCTGCTCACCGAGGAGCGGGTCGGCCTGATGGTCTGGAGTCCGCTGGCCGGCGGATTGCTGTCGGGAAAATTCGGTCCCGGCAGCAACGGGCCGGAGGGTGCGCGGCGCGCCAGCTTCGACTTTCCGCCGGTCGACAAGGACCGAGCCTGGGCCTGCGTCGCCGCGATGCGCGAGGTCGCGACCGCGCACGACGTCTCCGTGGCGCGCGTCGCATTGGCATGGCTGCTCGCAAAACCCTGGGTCAGCACCATCATCATCGGCGCCAAGACGCCCGCGCAGCTCGAAGACAACATCGCCGCGACCACGCTCGCGCTGACCGCGCAGCAGGTCGCGACGCTCGACGAGGTCAGCGCGCTGCCGCCGGAGTATCCGGGCTGGATGCTGGCGCGCCAGGGCGAGCTGCGCCGGCCCAAGCCGTTCGTGCCTCAGCGCTGAGCCGATGGCCGCCCCCTGGCTCGCGCAGGGGGCGGCCGTAGCGCTACGGGTTGGAGGCGGTGCCGGGAATGCCGGAGGCCTGCAGGCTCGTGGCTCCCATGAACTCCCGCGCGTCCACGGTGCCGTTGCCGATCACCAGGTCGTACGGCGCCTTGACCCTGTACGAACTGTTGGGGCCGTCGTTGCTGCCGACGATCTTGGCGTGGTGGAACGCCTTGGTCCCGTTGGCCTTCGCCATCCTGTAAATGTACGGGTTCATGTTGCCCTGCCGCCCCGTCGGGCTGCCGCCGTTGAGGTTCACCATCAACGCGACCAACCCGGCGAAATCGGGTGAGGACGCGCTGGTGCCGATCACCTGCGAGGGCTGCCCGCCGATATACTCCCAGTCGTGGCTTCGGTTGGCACCGCACGGCTGCACGAAGCCCGAGAAGCTCGCCCCGCAGCCGCCCATATGCAGCGCCAGGTCCGGCACCGTGCGCGTGGTGCCGGGCGTGGTGAAGCCCGCGACCGCCTTCTGCTGCCAGGTCGGCTTTGCAAAGATCGTGCTGTTGGTTGCGGGAATGTCGATGCCGCCGCCCGAGCCCCAGACTTCTCCCTTGGTCTCCGTCTGCTTGTCGAAGTTGGCGTTCTCGGAGACGTAGGCGGAGTTGTTGGATTTCGGCGTGAACGCGGTGACCAGGTTGGTGCCGCCGACCGCGGTGACGTTCGGGTCGCACGCCGGGCACAGCACGCTCAGCGTGACCGCGTGCGAACAGCTCGTGCAGTTGAAGTCCGGCGGGATCGCGCCGTGGTCGCCGCTGCTGGCGACGAAGGTGATGCCCTGCAGGTTGCCCTGCTGGTACAGCTCGTCCATGATGATCAGGATCCAGGTCAGGTCTTCGTTGTTGTTGGTCGCCGCGGTGAAGCCGACTTCCGGAAAGCCGAACGACTGGTTGACCACGTCGACACTGTTGTCCTCGTCGATCTGCCCCAGCCCGGCCAGCACCATCGCCGGCGTCAGGTCGCCCAGGTTGTAGAGGATTTCGGTCGCCCCCAGCGCCATGCCGGAGGATTGCTGGATGTCGAGATGGGTTTCGCCGGAGCCCGAGACGCTGAACGGCGCGCCGCCGCCGACCGGGATCGTGGTGATGTTCGGCACGTAGGCCGACGCCAGTTCGGCCTCGAAATAGTCGACCATGTCGGGGCCGCCGACGCTCTGCTCGTTCCAGTCGCCTTCCATCAGGATGCCGATCGTGACGCCGCTCGCGTCGAGATCAGAGACCGAGGGGTAGTCGTAGGCCTGCCGCAGATCGTCGGTGAAATACGGCCCAGTGGCACTGTCGAAATTCGGCGGCGGCCCCTTCTTCGCGTCCTCGATGTACGACTGCTTCTGGAACGCCGGCGCGGTGGTGAATTGCGCGATATGCGCGCCGGCCGCCGCGAGGCTGGTGCTGAGCTTGAGCGCGTGGTCGGCGACCAGGCGCTGTTTGCCGTCGGCAAACAGGCCGTGCGAAAGCTGCACACCGAATGCCTGCTCGACCGCTCCGACGCTGCCGTTCACGTGCAGCGACAGCGACGTGCGGCTGGCGACGCTGAAGCCCGCCGCCCGCAACTCGCCTTCCGCCAGCTCAAGCGTTGCCTCCGACGGTCCGAACTGCTCGCGGAACTGCGCCGGCGTGAGCCATTTATGGTACTTGGGGGAGCTCGGATCGGCCTGCGCCGCCGCCAGCGCCTGCAGTTCGTCCTGATGCCGCGGCGGGAAATACACGTCGAAGCTGGTCGGCTCGGGTGCCGTGGCGCGCGCCAGCAGCTGCGGCGTCTCGGCCAGCGCAGACCCGGCGCCGAGGGCACCTGCAATTCCAATCGCCGCCACGGCAATGCCGCGGCGCACACGCAACGCTATCGTCATGATTTCCCCCTGCCGCGGCGACTGGCCGTGGCCCTTCGACAACGATTCCGTAACCAATTGCAACACTGGCATATCCGCATCGAAAACGCACCCGTGAATATCCGCGGGGCGGACAGAACGCGGCGGCAGCGCGCGGCGCACTCAGATCGGGTTAAGCTCCGGAAAACCTTGCGGAGCCGCCCGATGCCCGACGCCCTGCCCGACCCGTTCGCCGCGTTCCGGCTCGATGGCCGCACGGCACTTGTTACCGGCGCCCGCCGCGAGATCGGCCGGGCGATCGCGCTGGCACTCGGCGCCGCCGGCGCCCGCGTCGCGGTGCACCATGTCGGCACCGCCGAGGAAGCAGGCGACGCGGCGGAGGTGGTGGCGCGGCTGCACAGCTCCGCGCTGCCCGGCCCGGCCGGTTCGGCTGCGTTCGCCGCCGATTTTTCGCAGCCGGGCGCCGGCACAAGGCTCGCCGCCGACGTGCTCGCGGCGTTCGGCCGCGTCGACATCCTGGTGCTGAACGCCTCGGTCGAAATTATAGAACCGTTCGGGCAGATCAGCGACGCGGCGTGGGAGCGGCAGATCGCGGTGAACCTGCGCGCGACGCTCGATCTGCTGCAGGCGCTGGTGCCGGCGATGGCGGAGCGCGGCTGGGGCCGGGTGCTGACGATCGGCAGCGTGCAGGAGGAAAGCCCGGCGCCGACGATGTTCGTCTACGCCGGCAGCAAGGCAATGCAGCACACCTGGGGGCTGGCGCTGGTGCGCCAGTACGGCCGCCAGGGCGTGACCGTGAACAACCTCGCCCCCGGCGCCATCGCGACCGCCCGCAACCGCGACCAGCTCGCCAACCCCGAGGTGCGCTCATGGCTGCTCGGCCGCATCCCGACCGGGCGTTTCGGCACACCGGGGGACCTTGCGGGTGCGGCGCTGCTGCTGTGTTCCGACGCCGGCGCCTACATCAACGGCGCCCACCTGCACGCCGATGGCGGGCGGATGCTGGGGTAGCATCGGGCGGCAGACCCGAGGACCAATGCCGGCGAAGGGCGGACCGGCCAATGCCATCGCACGGTGATCACAACGACTTTCGCCGAAGCCGCAAAAGTCAAGATATCAGCATCAAACTTGCCACACCGATTTGATTGGCTTGCTTCGATGCTTGTTTCTGATGCGCAATGTCGGCACGATTTCGAGCTACGGAATTGCCGGGCGTCGAAGCCCAGGCATACATAGACTTATGAGAATTTACGGGCCGGTCTTGAGTGGCCGCCCCGTGGCATTTTATGCGCGCGCGCTGAGGCTGCTTCGGCGCGCATGCAGTGCCATCGCTATCATCGAGGTGCCGCCAAACAGCATGCTGGTACCGACCAATAGCCCAAATGCCCACGCTGCGGTACCCGGAAGCCGACACAAGAACATGAAGGCCAGGAGCAGATCGACGACGCCGCTCACCAGCATCCAGGTCCAGGGCCCCGAGAGCTCGTTCTTATGCTCCAGCGCATACCCAGCCCAGGTCACGCCCTCGATACTCAGGAACACGACCAGAAGCAGCGTGAGCGAAACGTCTTCGATGATCGGGCCGCCAAGCAGTATGATCCCCGCCACCACGTCGATGACAGCGGAAGCCACGGACCACCAGAACCCCGGCACTGTGCGCACCATCAATGTGGTGACCAGGCCTACCACGCCGCTGGTGAGGATCAGCCAGCCAATCAAGGTTGCGACTGCAACGGTCGCAATCACTGGCACCAGGATCGCGAGCAGTCCGAGGATGATCAGAACGATGCCCTCGATCAGGAACAGCACCCAGTGCTCGCAAAGTGCTTGCGTAAGCTCCTGCCGGAATGGATCGATGCGGACGGTGTTCATAGACATGTGAGACCTCCTAAACGAAATCTGCCACAGGACTCCCAATACGCCCGTGCAAACGACCGATGCCTCGGTGTCCGCTCACCGGTATTGTCTGGCGCCGGCTCACGCACTCAGGTCCACAAGATCGATCCAGGTGGCGAACATCGCCAAGCGAACCAATGCCGGAAGCGATTTCGCGCCGGTCTTCTTCATGATCGAGGCGCGGTGGTTCTCCACCGTGCGTTGGCTGATGTCGAGGTCAGCGGCGATGTTCTTGTTGAGTTCGCCAGCGACAATCAGTTCCATGATCTGGTGCTCGCGAAAGCTCAGCGTCGCGATGCGGCTGGTGGCAGCTTTACGCAGGACCAACAGCTTGAGGATGAATGTGTTCGCCTCGCCCAGCACGACAGCGACCGATGGCGCCTCACGGGCATCGCGCAGCTCGGGTGCCACCGGATGGCTTGCGTAATACAGCATCGAGGCTTGCTGCGAAATTGCGAGCCGGCGGCTCGGTGTTGGTTGACCGCTCGTTGCAACACGTTCGAGCGTCATATTGGTCTGTGACATGTCGCCGGCCTTTCATGCCTGGACACCCCTAAGAACCATTTCTACGTCCTCCCCGTTCTGCGGCCAATGATCTAAATCAACCTATGTCCGATATCCGACATTCTGGTCGCCATCCCGCTCTCGCCGGGTCCCTGGAGGATGAATGCGGCAATATCAATTCACAGCGACGCGGCCCGCAGTGAAAACGCGGAGCCGGCCAAGCAATTTGCCGGAGCATCGGCTGAACGATCTGGACTCTGATTGTCTGATGCAAGACATTGCTCTTGCCTCGGCTGCCAAAAAGGCGCAGCCAAGCGGCACGCTAGCGCAGTTGGCGGCGAGCGGCTCCACGAATGCCCGGCGGCGGCGCGATCAGGCATCGGCGGCACGCGCCAGCGCAACCGGAAGGGACAGCGAAATGCCAGCCGGCCGCAAGACTGCGGACGCGCACGCCAACCGTTTGCTCGGCTTGCTGCGCCCCAGCGATTACGCTCGGTTGCGCCCACATCTTCGACCGGTTGTGTTGGAGTACCGGCAGCCGCTGTACAACGCTCGCGAGGCTATCGGATTCGTCTATTTCATCGAGGCTGGCGTCGGCTCGCTGGTGAACACCCTGGCGGACGGGCGTGCGGCCGAGGTTGGCACGATCGGCAACGAGGGCATGGTGGGTTTGCCCGTCCTGCTGCGCGACACGATGGCGCCCACCAGCGTCTACGTCCAGGTTCCGGGGCACGGAATGAGGATGCGGGCGACGCTGTTCAAGCGGGAATTGGCGCGCAGCGCGTCGATGCAGACCGTGATGCTGCACTACGCGCACGCCGTCTTCAACCAGGTCGCGCAGTCCGCGGCGTGCAACCAGTTCCATACGATCCAGCAACGCGCCTGCCGCTGGATGCTGATGACCCATGATCGCATGCGGTCGGACGAGTTCCTGCTCACGCAGGAGTTCCTGGCCATGATGCTCGGGGTGCAGCGTACCGGCGTGTCGGCCGCGGCGGGTGCCCTGCAGCGGGCCGGCCTGATCCGCTACACGCGCGGCAACGTCACGATCCTCGATCGCCGCGGGCTGGAGCGCCGTTCATGCGAATGCTACGGCGTTTCCAAGCTGGAGTTCGATCGTCTGCTCGGCGGCGAGCGGCTTCCGGGGTAAGACGCCGGCCCATCGCGCGGCCGGAGTTCTTGAACCGTTCTCTCTAACGTGCCGACATGCGGGACGATGTCGGCCAGGCCCACGCCCGCGCAGCCGTCGCCGCTGCCGCGAGCCCAGACCGCCACGCCGGAACGTGATCCCGAACCGACGAGGGGGCCGCTAATGTCGGGTCGGTTGCGCCGCACCCTCGCAAACCGTTTGCACGGATTGCCGAGCCGCTGGAGGCCACCAGGCGAACGACGCGGTGACGGTGGTCTCGCTCGACCCGGTGGCGAGCTGCGGCGGCTTCGGCGGCGGCCATCGCTCGCAGGGCCGTTCGCTCCTTCCCGGACGTCAAAACGGACGGGGGCTCGGCATCGCTGCCAAGGTTGCCCAGCACCGTGTATTCGATACATCCGCCTGAAGCGGATCGCCGGATGGACAGCGCGAAGCCGTTTGCTTCGCTCAAAAGCGCTCCTGCCGGGCCAGTCCACCAAATTCCTGTTGGGCAATCCATGGAATGTTCCCCCTTCCTACGGAAGGCGCACAATGGCCGCACATGCCCCCGGCGGCACAGGCTCGGATTCTACCCACGTCGAGGCCAGCGGAGGTGAGCACCGTTACTTTGCGGCGGGATCGGTCCGTCGTCCCGAACGCCGACGCCCGTCGGCCGCGGTCGCCTTGCTTGAAAAGGCAAGTCCACAGCTTCCGATTCCAGTCGACGTCGATCGACTATACGCGTCAAGCCTGTCCCACCCCCGCCAACCGCGCAAAACTCGCCAGCCGCGCGGCATACGTGTGTTCCGCCAGCACCCGGCGCCGGCCGCGTGCCGCCACCCCCGCCGCCCACTCCGGCTCGCGGCGCAGCCGCACCGAGATCGCGTCGATCTCCGCGGGCTCGCGCCACACCAGCACCTCGGTGCCCGGCTCGAAGCAGCGCTCCAGGTCCGGCTGCTTGTCGGTCGCCACCGCCGCGCCGCACACGAACGGATCGAAATTGCGCTGGTTCAGCCCGGCCAGCACATGGGTTTCGTTGCGCATGTTGAGCACCGCGGCATGCGCGCCGTACAGCGCGCCGACGTCCTCCAGCGGGATGCGATAGGCGTGCACCTCGTGCGCCCCACTGCGGAACGCGCCCCAGCCCGGGCCGTAGAGCACCACCGGCTCGCGCAGCTGCCGCAGCGTCGCCTCCCGCCCGGGCGTCGGGTTGCCGATGAACAGCAGTTTGGGCACCCGCGGACCCGTCGCCGCCACCGCGCCGGCAAACGTCGCATTCGCGGCATGCGGCACATAGAACGCCTGCGTCGCCAGCCCCATCGCCGCATGCGCGGCCACCAGCCCGCTGTCGGTGTAGCCGATCACCGCGAAAAACGGCGCCCGCTCGCGCGCGTAATCGGAAAAACGGTCGCCGACCCAGCCCAGCAGCGGCGGCAGCCCGGGTGCCGCGCGCAGCCGCCCGAGCAGGCTCAGCGGCGCGCTGTAGGCGTCGATCGCGACCATCAGGTCGGGCGCGAACGCCCGGATCCGCCGCACCAGCCCGGCCGCAAGCGGCGCCCCGAGCCGCGGCGAATACAGCGCCCGCTCCAGCCTCGGATGCAGCCGGGCGTCGCGGAAAATGGCGGGCAACACCGTGTGGCCGTCGCCGCGCCACGCCGCGACCGCGCCCTCGAGCCAGCCGATGATGCTGCCGCGCTTGCCGAGCACGCAGATGCGCACGGGCCGGCGTCTCAGCCGGCACTGCGGACGCGGGCCAGGATGCGCCGCCCGAACCCTGGGCCTCGTTCGCCGGGGAACTTGTCCTGCGCAGGGCGGAACGCCTGGCTGAACTCATTGGGCACGAGGAAATAATCCCAGCAGTAGCGGGCCTTCGCGAGATCCCACAGTTCGCGCGAACCGATGAAATTCAGGAACGGGTCGAAGATCAGGTAGCCGGACCCCTCCGCCCAATTGAACAGCGAATCCTCGACATGCCCGTAGGCGCCGTACGCCTGGCCGCCGTACTCCACCGAAATGAACGGCCGCAGCCGCTCGATCAGCGCGCGCCCGCCGGCCAGCGCGTCGAGTTCGCCGCCCTCGATGTCCATCTTGATGTAGCGCAGGCTGTCGAGCGCAAGCGTCGGCGCCAGCCGGTCCAGGGTCTCGACGCGCACCTTGATCGCAACCGGGGTCACGTGGTCGGGGTCGTTGTAGATCCGCTGCCGCAGGCCGCTCTCGGCCAGGCTGCCCTCGGCCCGCACGTAGCTCGCCTGCTCGGACGGCGCCGACGACAGCGCGAGCTGATGGCACTCCGGCGCCGGTTGCCGGCCGGCGAAGCGGGCGACGAGCTTGGCGTGGATATCCGGCAGCGGCTCGAAGGCGATGACCCGCCCGGTCGGCCCGACGATGTCGAGGAACCGCTCGGTGTGATCGCCGACGTTGGCGCCGACGTCGATCACCCGGTCGCCGGCCCGCAGGAAGCGGCGGTAGGACACCTCGAGCACGTATTCGTAGTCGACCTTCGCCTTGTACTCGTGGATCAGGGTCGCGATCTGATCAATTCTCGCCCGGTCGCTGCTGTCCGACGGCACGCGTTCCTCCGCTCGGTTTCGGTCGACGGGACCGTTCCTGCTACGCCCGGATCGAGTAGCCCCCGTCCACCGGGATCGCGGTGCCGGTGACCCAGTCGGAGGCGCGGGCGGCCAGGAACACCGCGACCCCCGCGAGGTCGCGCGGCCGGCCCCAGCGCCCGGCCGGCGTGCGCGCCACCACCGATTCGGCCAGCCCCGGCACCACCTGCTTCGCCGTCACCGTCATCTCGGTCTCGACCCAGCCCGGCAGGATGGTGTTGACCTGGATGTTGTCCCCCGCCCACGCGGTCGCCAAACCGCGGCCAAGCTGCATGATGCCGCCCTTGCTCGCCGTATAGGGAACGTTGTGCGGCGCCGCCATCAGCGAATTCAGCGAGCCGATATTGATGATCTTGCCGCCGCCTGCCTTGATCAGCTCTGGATACGCGGCCTGCGACATCAGGAATGCCGAAGTCAGGTTGCCGTCGAGGATGCTATGCCATTCCGCCTCGGTGAACTGCTGCGGCGGCTTGCGAATGGAGGTGCCGGCGTTGTTGACCAGGATGTCGAGCCGCCCAAATTTTTCGACCGTTGCCGCCACCAGCGCCTCGCAGTCCAGTTTGCGGGTGACGTCGCCGGCGGCGAACGCCGCGCGCTCGCCGAGCTCTTCGGCGGCCCGCCTGCCCTTCTCCGCGTTGCGCCCGGCGATCATCACCCGCGCCCCGGCCGCGACCAGGCCCTCGGCGATGCCGAAGCCGATGCCGCCGTTGCCGCCCGTCACCAACGCCACCTTGCCCGTCAGGTCGAACAGGTCCATGCCGTCCCCTCCCCCGCGCGCCGCCCCGGCGCCGCCGCCCGCATGATCGCGGCACGCCGCCGGCAAGACAATCCGCGCCGCGTCGGTCCGGGCGGCGGTGCATGAGGATGCGCCTGCTCAGCGGCCAGATCGGCCGCATCGCGCTGGTCGGCCTCGCGGTCGTGGTGATCTGGCTCGGCATCCTCGCGCATCTGCGCGAGCAGTCGCAGCAGGTGCTGCAGCAGGCCACCGGCGACACCCAGAACCTGGCCCGCGCGTTCGCCGAGAACACCGAGCACACCTTCGATGCGATCGACCAGACGCTGCTGTTCGTGCGCGAGCTCTACCAGCGCGACCCGCAGCACTTCGATCTCGGCGAATGGGCGCGGCATCGCCAGTTCGTCAGCGGCGCCACCTTCCAGATCTCGGCCGTCGACCGCGACGGCATCCTCATCGCCAGCAACCTCGGCCCGGTCACCGAGCGCGTCGACCTGTCGGACCGCGAGCACGTGCGGGTGCAGCGGCTGTCGACCGACGACCGCATCTACATCAGCGCCCCGGTGGTCGGGCGCGTGTCGCGGAAGCTGTCGCTGAACGTGACGCGCAAGCTGCTCGATGCCGCGGGCCACTACGCGGGCACGGTGATCGTCTCGGTCGACCCGTACTACCTCTCGCGCTTCCACGAAACGCTCGAACTCGGCGACGGCGTGATGCTGCTGGTCGGCGACGACAACATCGTGCGCGCCCGCGCGCCGGCCCTGCCGGGCACCATCGGGCGGACGCTGGACGAGGCGGCGCGCGGCGAATTCGACCAGGGCCGCCCGGCCGGCACCTTCGTGAGCCGCAGCCCCGTCGACGACGTCACCCGCCTGATCAGCTACCGCCGGCTGTCCGACTATCCGCTGACCGTCGCGGTCGGGCTCGACCTCGCCGAGGTGTACGCGCCGTACCGGCGCGAGCGCACCCGGTATCTGCTGATCGGCGGCGCGCTCACGCTGCTCGCGGTGCTGGCCGGCGCGCTGCTGATCCTGCAGCGCGACCGCCTCGTGCAGAGCCAGCAGGCGCTGACCGCGACGCTCGAGAACATCGGCCAGGGCATCCTGATGGCGGACGCGCGCGACCGCATCGCGGTGATCAACCGCCGGGTGATCGAGCTCCTGGAGCTGCCGGACCCGCTGGTGCGCCGTGCCACCACGCTGCGGGAGATCTCGCAGCACCTGCTGCGCTCGGGCGAGTACGGGCCGCCCGAGCAGATCGAGCCGGCGTTCCGCCGCTACATCGAGACCGGCGAGCAGACCGCCGCCGCCACCATCTACCAGCGCGTGCGCCCGAACGGCACCGTGCTGGAAGTGCGCAGCCAGCGCCTGCCGGAGGGCGGCGTCGTGCGCACGTTCACCGACATCAGCGACGCGTCGCGCCAACGAGCAGGCGCTCGCCGCCGCGCGCGACGCGGCCGAGGCGGCCGGGCGCGCGCGCAGCGAATTCCTCGCGGTGATGAGCCACGAAATCCGCACGCCGATGAACGGCATCATCGGCATGGCCGGGCTGCTGCTGGACATGCACCTCGACGAGAGCAGCGCGGCTACGTCGCGCATCATCCGCGACAGCGGCGAGCACCTGCTGCAGCTGATCAGCGACATCCTCGACTTCTCGCGGCTCGACGCGGGCGCGGCTCGAACTCGAGGAGACCGCGTTCGACCTGCGCGAGCTGGTCGCAGGCACGCGTCGACGCTGTTCGCCTCGCAAGCGCAGCGCGAAGGGGCTCGAGCTGCCGCTCGAGGTCGCGGCCGACGTGCCCGCCGCGGTCGCGCGGCGATGCCGCGGCGGCTGCGCCAGGTGCTGCTCAACCTCGTCGGCAACGCGCATCAAGTTCACCGCAACCGGCGGCGTGCGGATCGACGTCGGCGCGGCTCGGCGCGAGCCCCGGCGCGGTGCGATGTCGGCTTCGCGGTCAGCCGACACCGGCATCGGCATTCCGCCGGACGCGCTGGCGCGGCTGTTCAACGAGTTCACCCAGGTCGACAGCTCGATCTCGCGCCGGTTCGGCGGCAGCGGGCTCGGGCTCGCGATCAGCCGGCAGCTGGTGGAGCGATGGGCGGCGCGATCGCGGTCGACAGCACGCCCGGCGTCGGCAGCACGTTCCGCTTCGACCTGTGGCTGCGCAGCGTCGCCCCGGCCGAGCTTCCGGCCCCGGCGCACCGCCCGAAGCCCCGCCGGAGGTCCCGGCCGTCGTCGCGCCGCCGCCCGAGCCGCCGCCGGCCTCGCTCGAGGACACGCCCGACCCCTGGCTGCCGCCGACCGGACCGCTGCGCGTGCTGGTGGCCGAGGACAACGCGACCAACCGCCTCGTCGTCACCCGGATGCTGGAACGGCTCGGCCACCGCGTCGATGCGGTCGGAGAACGGCCGCGACGCGGTGGAGGCGGTGGCGTCCGGCGGTACGACCTCGTGCTGATGGACGTGATGATGCCGGAGATGGATGGCCTCACTGCGACCGCGGCGATCCGCGCGCTGCCCGGGGACGTCGCCCGCACGCCGATCCTCGGCCTGACCGCGAACGCGATGCGCACGGACGAGGAAGCGGCGCTGGCGGCCGGGATGGACCATTTCGCCACCAAGCCGATCAGTGCGGCGCGTCTGCAGCGCGCGATCGCCCTCGCCCTCGGCTGCCGCGACGCGCCGGCCTAGCCGCTTCGCAGGATGCGTTGCCCTTGCAACCCATCACTTTCGAGGCGCGGTTCATGATGGGTTGCACGCGCAACCCATCCTACGCCCCTCCCCCCTTGTGGGGGAGGGCCGGGTGGGGGGTGAACCCCGGGAAAACATTTTTGGCTCCGACGTAAATTCCCGCTTGCCCACCCACAGTCATTTATACTAACAGTCAGGCATGTCACACACCCCACCCCCGCCCCGCACCGCAGCGGAGCAATTCATCACCATCGTCCGGTGCCTGAGCGCCGCCGTGACGGCGATGATGGCGGGGAACCAGTTGCCGGCGCCGCTGATCAAACTGGTCGTCGACCGGCTCCGCGGCATCCAGCACCGTTTTGTTTACTTGGCCGGCCGGCTCCGCGACGGAAAATACACCCCGCGCCGGCGCGCCGCCACGGTGAGCAGGCGCCCGGGCCAGCCGCCGCCGCAAAACTCCCTCCCCACCAGCTTCGGCTGGGTGCTGCCGCTGCTGCCGATACCGCAGGGCGGCGGGTTTCGCTCGCAGCTCGATTTCCTGCTCAATAACCCGGAGATGAGGGCGCTGCTGGAAGCGGCGCCGGCGTCGCTGCGCCGGCCGGTGCGGTCGCTGTGCCGCATGCTGGGTCTCGAACCCCCGCCGATCCTGGCACTGCCGCCGCGCCCCAAGCGGCCGGTGGACCCGGCCCGGCCGGCGGACCCGGCGCGGCCGCGTGCTCCGCGTCGGCGAGGTCCGCCCGCCCCGCCGCTGCGCTACACGCCGCCGGCGCCGCCCCCCTGCTCGCTGGCCCTGGAATACGACGGCCCCTACGGCCCGCTGCGAATCGTTTGGAGGTGACCGGCGGGGAGGGGGACGCACGCCCATTTCGTTACGTTATAACAACAAATTTACGGTCTCGCGGCGGGTCCGGGCGACGGGTCGGATCGGCTCAGCACTTCTGTCCGGGCTTGCAGTTGTTCTGGTGCGGCGCCGGGGCGTGCTGTGGCGGCGCGGCGCGCGTATGCGGCGCCGGGGCATGCACCTGCGGCGCCGCATGCGGCTGCGGCGCCGGCGCGGAATGCACCTGCGGGGTCGGATGGCTCACTTGCGGGGTCGGATGGCTCACCTGCGGGGTCGGATGGCCCACCTGCGGGGTCGGATGGCCCACCTGCGGGGTCGTCGTATGCGGGGTACCGCCGGAGGGCGTCGTCGCATGCGCCGTGCCGGCGGCGGGCGTCGTCGCGTGCGTTGTGGCGCCGGCGGCGGGCGTAGCCGAGCGCAGCGCCGGCGTAGGCGCAGTGCCGGCCGCGTGCGGGGTGATCGCCGGCCCGGGCGCCCCGGCAGCGTGCGCCCCGGCGGCGTGCGGCCCGGCGGCGAGCCCCGGCGTCGCCGCATGCGCGCCGGCGCCCGCCGCGATCGCCGGGCCGGGCGCCGCCTTGGCGCCCGCGCCGGCCGGCGCCGCCGGCAGCCCCATCGAATGCGCGACCGCAGGCGTCACGCCGGCGGTGGTCGCCGCCGGCCGCACCGGCGAGGTCGCCACCGGGTGCATGCTGGCGAGCTGCTGCGCCGTCGCCGTATGCGCCGCCGCGGCGACCGGACGGGAGCCGGTCATCACCCCCGCCGGCACCACCGTGGTCGCGTGCCGGTTGGCGAAATTGTTGATCGTGATGTTGGTGTGGACGATCGAGACGTCGCGGACATAGCCGCGGTTGATGCCCTCGAGATAGCCGCGGCCGCCGCCGTCCGCACCGGATGGAACGGCTCGCCCCAGCCCAGCGGGAACCAGCCGACCGAGGCGCCGAAGCCGATGCCGATGCCCACGCCCACGCCGAAGCCGACGAAGCTCACCAGCGCCGGCGCATAGACCGGGCCGACATAGAAGCCGGCCGGCGCCGCCCAGCCGGGCGCCGCGTACACCGGCGCCCAGGCCCAGCGGTTCTCGATCTCCACCCAGCGCCCGTAGTGGAACGGCGCGAAGCCCCACGCGGCGTCGTCGACCCAGGTCCAGCCCCAGGGCGCCACGAAGGCCCAATGGCCGTCGCGGTACGGCGCCCAGCCGGCGGCGACCGGCGGATACCAGACGTTGCCGTAGTCGGGCGACGGCTGCCAGTTGCCGGCCTGGCTCAGAATCCTCGGCGCCCGGCATCGCCTGCACCGCCGGCGGCAGCGCCGCCTGCGACGGCACCGGCTGCTTCTCGATCACCGCCAGGAACGCATCGACCTTCTGCGCGCCCACGCTGCCCTGGAACGTGTGGTCGCCGGTCACGGTCGCGGTCTGCCCCGGCTGCACCGTGAGGTTGACGCCCTCGGCCGCGACCTGCGCCTGACCGTCCAGCACCGTCACCGTGGTCGGCGCCGACTGGTCGCCGGCGGCGACCTCGTAGCGGCCGGCCTGGGCGATGCTGACCGTGCCGCGCGGCGTGACGAGGGTAAAAGTCTCGTTCGGCGCCAGGTCGGCGAGCCGCAGATAGACCTCGCCCTGCGGCGCGGTCAGCGTCAGCGTCGTCGCGTCCAGCTTCTCGACGTCGAGCTCGGTGCCGCCGGCGAGCGTGAGCCGGCTGCCGGCGACGTCCATCGCGGCGGTGGCGTTCGGCTCGGTCCACAGCGCATCGCCGTCGGTCACGGGAAAATTGAGCGTCGCCGCCTCCCAGTGATCGGCCCCGGGGCCATGGAAGGAGACCGTGCCGGCCAGCCGCGCGATGCGGCCGGCGCGCGCCGGCGGGTCGGCGGTGGCCGGCGCGGCGGCGGCGGCGTCGGCACCCGGGGCCGCGGCGGGCGCGGCGTTCGGTTCGGACCCCGGCGCCGGCGCGATGGCCGGCCCCGGGGTTGCCGGGCGGCGGGCGGCCGGGGCGGCCGCCGGCGGGGGTGGCGCGGCGGTCTGCTGCGCGAACGCCGCGAGCGGCACGGCCAGGGAACTGCTGAGGGCGGTTGCGGCGGCGAGTCGGCTGAGGCGGGTCATGGTTGGGTCCCAACGGCATGGCCCGCAGGTCGCGGGCCCGGGTGGCGCATTGCCCCGGCAAGATGGCGGAACGAAGGCCGGAACATGTCGCGGCACGCACTACCGGCGCGTGTCGCGGAAGTCCAGCCAAACGATCTGCGTGAACGCGGGCGCCGCGCCCCTATGCCACCGCGAGGTTGCGCGGCCGGTCGATGTCGCGCCCGAGCGCGAGCGCCGTGTGATAGGCGATCAGCTGCACCGCCACCGCCTGCGCGAACATCTGCGCCAGCCCATGCCCGGGCAGCGCCACCACCTCGTGCACGGCATGGCCCAGAACTCGCCGAGCACGACGCCTCGGCCAGCGCGATCACGTGGCCGCCATGCGCCCGCACCTGCTCGGCGTTGGCCGCCGTGCGCGCCAGATGCTGGTCGGCGCTCGCCAGCACCAGCACCGGCACGCCCGCGCGTACCATCGCCAGCGGCCCGTGCCGCAGCGCGCCGGCCGGCAGCGCGTCGGCATGGACGTGGGCGAGTTGCTTCAGCTTCAGCGCCGCCTCCTCGGCCAGCGCCGCGCCCCAGCCGCGCCCGATCACCATCACCTCGCCGGCCCGGGCGATCTGCAACGCGATCGCCGCGAGCCGCGCATCGGCGGCCTCCGCCAGCGCACAGGCCAGCGGCGCCTCGGCCAGCGACCGCTCGGCCTGCCGCACCCCGGCCGCATCGAGCGTGCCGCGCGCCACCGCGAACGCCAGCCCGAGTCGCGCCAGCGCCAGCAGTTGCGCGGTGAAGCTCTTGGTCGCCGCGACCGCGAGTTCGGGCCCGGCCTCGGTCGGCCAGCGCAGGTCGACGCCGCGCGCCAGCGGCGAGCGCGGCGCGTTGACCACCGCGACCGTCGGCACGGCACGGGCGCGCATGATGTCGAGCGCCGCCAGCACGTCCTCGGTGTCGCCCGAGCGCGACACCAGCACGCCCACGGTGCCGCGCGCCAGCGGCGAGCAGCGGTCGCGCCACTCGCTCGCGTCCTCGACGTCGCAGGGCAGCCCGCACGCCTGCTCGACCCAGCCGCGGATCGTCCGCGCGGCGTTGCAGGAACTGCCGCTGGCAACGATCAGCAGGCGCTCCGCCGTCGCCACGCACGGCGGCAAGCGCGAGGCCGCGCAGTGCCGCGTCGGTGCTGGCGAGCGCGCGCGGCTGTACCGCGATCTCGCGGCGCATGTGCGAGTTGAACCCGTCTGCCGCCGGCGTCGCCGCGGCGGTCGGCCCGACCGGCCGCCACGGCCGCTCGGCAACCTGGCCGTCGCGGTCGCGGACCGTCACGTGGTCGCCGCACAGTTCGGCAATGTCGCCGTCGTCGAGCCGCGCATAGGCCTCGGCGGTGCCGGCGAGGGCCGCGAGGTCGGAGGCGACGACCACGCCGCCGGCGCCGCGGGCCACCAGCACGGGGTTGCCGCGGCGGGCGACCAGCAGCCGGTCCGGCGCGTCGGCGCACAGCACCGCGACCGCGTATTCGCCGCGCAGCCGCGCGCAGGCATCGCGCACCGCCGCCGCCGGCGCGGCGCCGGCGGCGCGGGCGGCGGCGATCAAATGCGGGATCACCTCGCCGTCGGCGTCGCTCTCGAACTCGTGGCCGAGCGCCTTCAGGCCGCGCCGCAGTTCCAGGTGGTTCTCGATGATGCCGGTGTGCACGACCGCGACCTTGTCCCACACCAGCGGCGGGGCGCCGCGCATCTCCGGCCGGTCCTGGCTCGCCCAGCCGGCGTTGGCGATGCCGGCGTGGCCGGAAAACTGGTACTCCGCGAGATGGCTCGCGAGCGCCGCCGCGGGTCCGGACACCTTGCGCACCGCGAAGCCCGGGCCGGCCACCGCGAGGCCGGCGCAGTCGTAGCCGCGGTGGTCCAGCCGGGACAGCGCCTGCACCAGGTCGCGCGCAACGGCGTGGCCGTTCACCATGCCAACGATGCCGCTCATGCCTTGCCCCTCGGTCGTTACCTGAGCGGAGGCAAGAGCACGCGGCGTGCCACTGATTAACGGCCGTTAACCTGTTCGCGGTGCGGCATTTCCTGCAATTTGCAACGCGGCGCGCTAGAGGTCGTCGGGCAGCCCCTCGGCCCGCCAGCTTTGCAGCTTGCGATACACCGTCGAGGGATTGATCTGCAGCAGCGCCGCGGCGCGCGGCACGTCGCTCTGGGTGCGGCGCAGCGCCGCCATGATCAGCCGGCGCTCCATCACCGCGAGCGGCACGATCTCCGGCTCCTGCGGCGGCTCCGGCCGGGCGGCAAACGGCGGCGACGCAGGGGCGACCTGCACCGGCATGGCCGGCGGCAACGGTGCGACCGGCGGCCGCTCGGCCACCGCCAGCGGCCCAGGCGCGGCCATCGCCCAGGCCGGTTCCGGCGTCGGCGCATAGGCGGCGGGGTCCGCCACCCAGGCCGCCGACGAAGCGGCGGGCGCAACCGCCGGCGCCCTGGGTGCAACCGGCCCGGCAGGCGGCGGTACGAACGGCACCGGCGCGTAGCCGACGCCGCCGCGCACCACCGGCGGCGGCAGCATCGAGGCGTCCACCCACTCGCCGTCACGCTGCAGCACCACGACGTTGCGCACCGCGTTCTGCAATTGGCGCACGTTGCCGGGCCACGGAAAGGCCATCAGCGCCGCCTGCGCATCCGGCGTGAAGCCACGGAACTTGCGGCTTTCCTCGCGGCTGAACTGGGTCAGGAAATGCTCCGCGATCAGCAGCACGTCCTCGCCGCGCTCGCGCAGCGGCGGCAGTTCCAGTGGCACCACATAGAGGCGGTAGTACAGATCCTCGCGGAACCGGCCGGACTGCACGTCGAGCATCGGGTCGCGGTTGGTGGCGCAGACGAAGCGCACGTCCACTTTCTCGACACGCGACGAGCCGACCGGCGAATAACTGCCGGTCTGCACGAAGCGCAGCAGCTTGACCTGCATCTCCAGCGGCATCTCGCCGATCTCGTCGAGGAACAGCGTGCCGCCGTCCGCCAGCTTGGCCGCCCCGACGCGATCCGCCGTCGCCCCGGTGAAGGCGCCCTTCACATGGCCGAACACCTCCGATTCCAGCAGATCGCGCGGGATCGCGCCGCAGTTCAGCGCGACGAATTCCTTGCCTGCGCGCGGGCTCGACTTGTGGATGGCCTCGGCCGCGAGTTCCTTGCCGGTGCCGCTTTCGCCGGTGATGAACACGCTCGCCTTGCTGGCGGCGACGCTGCGGATCACCTGATACACGGCGGCCATCGCCGGCGAGGCACCAATGAACCCCTGGAACCGGTCGGAGGGGCGGGTCTCCTCGACTTTCGCGAGCCGGCGCTCCAGGCCGCGCTTCTTCAGCGCCTGGCCGAGCGGGGTGGCGAGCGCCAGCTTGTTGTACGGCTTGACGACATAGTCCCACGCGCCGAGCCGCATCGCCTCCTTCAGCGCCCGGTGCGAGCCGTCCGCGGTGACCACGATCACCTCGGCGTCGACGCCGTTGGCGCGCAACTGCTTGAACAGTTCGAAGCCGTTGAAATCGGGCAGTTCGATGTCGAGCAGGATCGCGTCCGGCTGCCATTCGCAGGCGATCGCCAGCGCCGGCGTCGCCGCCGCCGCCAGCCGAACCTCGTGGCCCATGCCGGTCAGCAGGATGCGCGCCAGTTCCGCCTGGGTGGGCGTGTCCTCGACAACCAGGACGCGGGCGGCAAGCTCCGTCATCGCGCGCTCACCCCTGTCTGGCGGACACGTCCAGGCCGGAGACGAAGGCCGCCAGATCGCCGAGCGCGGCGTCTGCGAGCCGGTTGATGCCGGCGACCGCCGCGGCCAGGTTGCCGGCGCCGAGATCGGCCCGGCCCATCGCGACCCGGCACGCCTGCTCGAGCGATTTCGCGCCGACCGCGCCGGCCGCGCCGGCCAGCCCGTGCGCGACGCGCTGGAACCCGCCCACGTCGCCCGCGGCGGCCGCCGCATTCAGGTTCGCGACCAGCCGGCGCACGTCGGCCTCGAACACGTCGAGCACCCGGCGCACGTCGTCCGGCGAAAGATCCTCCGCCAGTCGTGCGAAGTCGGCCGGAACCGCCATGACAAAGACTCCCACCGTCGTTCTCCATCGGGCCGGCGCGCCACGCGGCGGCAGGCGTTGCAGTCCTCGCCGCAGCCCCAGGGGCCACCCCGGCTCGCGGCCCGTCGCGCGCGCGCCCGGTGCGGCCAGCACCGGGCAGCGGGCCCAACGGGTTCGTTGCGAGGTAAACGCAAGGCGCATGCCGGCACCGTCCCGATCCACTTGCCTGCTTATCGCATTTTGCGAGGCGGCACGCATCCGCTTTGCGTCGGGAGAATTTGTACCGGGCGACGCTTGGGCGCGTGGCCGCTATGCGGGGCGCGGCGGTCTGCCGTTGGCCCGGCGCGCAAATTCCGCCAGCCGGCGCGCCATGCCGCGCAGCGTGGCACGCGCGCCGGCAGCCCCGGCGATCGCCGCAAAGCGGCGCGGCGCGGGCAAGCGGGGCGACGCCGGATCCTGCCGTCGCGCCGCCGCCGCGTGCCGGGCGGCGATTTCCGCCAGCGCGCCCGGCGGCGCCGGCACCGCGCCGGCCGCCTCGGGGCGCCGCACCGCCGCCCGCGCCTCCGGCAGGCACGCCACCGGCGCCCGGGCGGCGAGCCGCAGCCACAGATCCCACTCCGGCGCGGCCAGGTCGGCCGCGAATCCGTCCAGCTCGCGCAGCAGTTCGGTGCGCGCCACCACGGTGGAGGCGATCACCACGTGCTCGGCGAACAGTTGCGCCAGCGCGTCCGCGCCGAGCAGGAACGGCGTCGCGTGGCCGCCATGCCGGGCGCGGAAGCGCGGCCAGGCGGCGAGCGCACTGCCGCCGCCCGCCCCGGTCGGGCCGATCCACAGGCAGTCGCTGAACGAGAAGCCGAGCGACGGGTGGCCGGCGTGCAGCGCCCGCTGCGCCCCGAGCTTGCCGGCGAGCCAGACGTCGCCCGGATCGAGCAGCGCCAGCAGCGGCGCCGCCGCGGCCCAGATGCCGAAATTGCGCGCCCAGGCGACCCCGCGCGGCGCATAGGGCCGCACGCCGGGCGCGGCCTCCGCGCCGTTGCACCAGTCCTCGCCGAGCAGGATCAGCCGGCGATCGACGGCCGCGCGCGCCGACAGCCAGGCCACCGCCCCGTCCGGCGCGCGGCCGTGCAGCACCGCCAGGATCTCCACCTGCGGATCGTCGCCGATCGACCCGAGCGTCCGTTGCAGGCCGGCCAGCCCGCTCAACTCGGCGGCGCTGCCCACCGGGACCACAATGCTCACGTCGGGCTGTGCTGCCATGCCTCGTCTCCGATCCAATCCGGCGGCCTTGTTTGCAGGTAACGGGCCAACCGGATTGGTTCGCAGGCCGCGCAACGCGCTTCGCAAATTGCAACGGATCCGACAAACTACGGCAGCAGGTTCAATGCCCTGTGTCGCGCGGTTGTCGCCGGTATCGGTCGCGCGCGCTCTGCGCCTGCCCGCCGCGAGACGGGTGGATTTGATGCGGCAACAGGCAACCGAACCGGTGGGCTGGGGCTTGTGCTGACGATGCCTCGTTGCAGGAAATTCCGTGAAGCCCGCCGCTGACGCCGAACCGGCGATCGGCCCGCCGGCAATGTTCCCGGGCGCGCGCCGGCTGGTGGAGGCGGGGCGGAGCGTCCACGAGCGGCTGCGACCGAAGCAGTTCCGGGCGCCGTCGCTCGATGCGCTGAACTTCCTCACCGCCGACGTGCGCGGCGCGCTCGGGCCGTATGTCACCGTGTTCCTGGTCACCGACCAGCACTGGGACGTCGGCCAGGTGGGGCTGGTGACGACGCTCGGCGGCTGGATCGGGCTCGCGATGCAGACGCCGGCCGGCGCGCTGCTGGACGCGACCGAGCGCAAGCGCCTGTTGCTGGCGGCGGCACTCGTCGTGCTGGGCGTGGGCGCGCTGGTCATTGCGTTGTGGCCGGGGTTCTGGCCGGTGCTCGGGGCGAACACGCTGATGCAGGTGGTCAGCGGCGTGTTCGATCCGGGGGTGGCGGCGCTGACGGTCGGGCTGTTCGCGCGGCGCGACCTGACCCGCCGGATGGGGCGCAACGCGGCGTTCGCCCGCGCCGGCAACCTCAGCATCGCCGTGCTCGCGGGCTTCGTCGCCTGGAAGCTGTCCTCGCGCGGCGTGTTCCTGATGGTGCCGTGCTTCGCCCTGCTCGGCGTCGTCGCGGCGCTGTCGATCCCGCGCAGCGCCGTCGACCCGCGCCGGTCGCGCGGGCTGCGGGTGGGGCGCCGCAAGCGGCACGACGACGGCCGCGAGGAGATCGAGAAGGACGACAGCGGTCCGGGCGGCTGGCATGTGCTGGTGCGGTGCCGTCCGCTGCTGATCTACGCCGGCTGCGCGCTGCTGTTCGAGTTCGCGGCCGGCCCGATGCTGACGTTGGCCGGCCAGAAGATGGGCGTGCAGCACCACGGGCTGGGCATCGTGCTGACTTCGGCCTGCATCGTCGCGCAGCAGGCGGGGATGCTGCCGTCGGCGATCGCGGTCGGGCGGCTGGCCGATCGCCTGGGGCATCGCGCGCTGCTGCTGGCGGCGTTCGCGATCATCCCGATCCAGGGCGTGCTGAGCACGCTGGGCGATGGCATTGCGCTGCTGGTCGGGGTGCAGTTCCTCGGCGGCGTCGGGGTCGGGCTGTTCGCGGCGCTGAACCCGCTGCTGCTCGCCGACCTGATGCGCGGCACCGGGCGCTACAACCTGGCGCAGGGCGCGATTGCGACCGTGCTGTCGCTCGGCGTCAGCACCGCCGGGCTCGCGACCGAACTGGTCGTCGGACGGTTCGGCTATGGCGCCGCGTTCGCCACCAGCGCCGCCGTGGGCGCGGTCGCGCTGGCGGCGCTGTGGTTGGCGATGCCGGAGACGCAGCCGGACCTGGAGAAGGAGCCGGACTGAGCAAAATCCGCCTGGTTGGCCAACAGATAGGCGCCGGCGTTCAGGCACCCGTCAAAGGCTCGGGCCATGAGCGGGAAGCCCACCCACTGGCAGGGTTGCGAAATCGTCGGTTCGGCTTGCCGACAGCTTGCGTCCACCGACGCCCCGGGGCCGTCCTGCAACCGATGTCATTGCGTATATGGAACAATATGGGCGTACGGAAGCGGCCGGGCCAAAAACCCGATTTTTCGGAGGTCGCCGCGGTGGCGCGGTAGCGCGGGGCTGGCCGCCCGGTCGGGCGCGGCGCCTGACCGGGCCGGGGTGGGCGGTTGGGGGAAGCGTTCCGGCGGGGGTTTGCCGACCCGACCCCGGCGGTTCACCGGCCTCGGGGGCCGGGCGTTCTTGCCGCGTCGGTTCTTGCCGGGTCGGTTCTGGCCGGCGGGGCGAATGGCCCCTCGATGGTCCTGGCCGAACCGGGGTGTTGTGTTGCTGCTGCGGGGGGAAGGAAGTTGCGTCCGGCTCGACCGGGGCGGCGGCCGGCGGAAAGGTCCGCGCGATCGAGAGGATCGCCTGGATGAGACGCTCGATCAGCTGGATCAGCAGCGCGGACAGCCGATCCCCGCCGCCGTTGGCGGCCAGGCCTTGGGAGATCTCGCCGAACCGTTCGGCGAACCGCTCGGTGGCGGCGTGGGGGGATGGGGTGGTGGGGTTCACGCGACGTAGTTAATATTACTAACGTTCGGTGTCAAGGGGGATCGCGCGGCGGTTACAATCCGACACGTTGTTCTCGAAGGCTGTTGGCGCCGAGGCGACTCCGTCTGTTTGGCCGACCGATGGGTGGCCGCATCGATGTAGCCGTCAAAGACCCAGGCCGTAAGCGTGTGCCCCAGCCGCTGGCCGGCCTGCGAATCTTTGCCGAGCGAGGCGTGGCGCTCGCTACAGCAGATGTACCCCGAGCCGCAGGCCGCGCGTCACCGCCTCGGCCCGGCTGCGCACGCCGAGCTTCGCGAAGATCGCCTCCAGGTGGTACTTGACCGTGTGCGCCGAGATGCCGAGCCGGCGGGCAATGGCCTTGTTGCTCATGCCCTGGCCGACCTGCGCCAGCACCTCGACTTCGCGCGGCGTCAGCAGCGGGCGCGCCGCCGGGTCGCGCGGGGCAAAACCTTGCGGCTCGCGCAGCGCCGGGGTGCGCACCACCAGCCCCTCGGCGACCGCCGCGACCGCCGCCGCGACCTGCCGCTCGCCGGCGGCGGCCGGCAGCACGCCGGCCAGCGCCGTATCGGCCGCGTGCGCCGGATCGTCGGACAGCACCAGCAGCGCGCCGTCGAACGCGGCCGCGTCCGGCGGCAGCGCCTCGCCCGCGCGCAAATCGAGCACCAGCACGTCGGCCTCGGCTTCCGCGACCGGAGACAGCGCCCGTTCCAGCGCATGCCGCCGCAACTCGTCGCGCACGCGCAGCGCGACGAGCGGGGCGGTTGACGGTTCGGGGTTGCCCTGGGTCACCCGCAATGCGGCGGTCATGCCGGCCTCGCGGCGATCGTGACGTTCTGGCTCGTCACCGCGCCGCCGCGCAGCACCTTCAGCGCCATTGTGCGCCCGATCGTCTCCGGCCCGAGCGCCGCCGCCACGTTGCGCGGAGTGGTCACCGCAGTCCCTTCCAGTTCGAGCAGGATGTCGCCGGGCAGCAGCGCCGTCGCCGCCGGCCCGCCTTCTGCCAGATTGACCACCATCAGCCCGCCCGCAACCCCCTCGCGGTCCGCTATTTCGCGGGGCAACGCGACCGGGTGCAGCCCGACGCCGAGCCAGCCGCGGGCAACGCTGCCGCCCTCCAGCAACTGGTCGACCACGCGGGCGATGGTGGCGCTCGGGATCACCAGCACGTCGCTGCGCGGGCCGAACGTGGACATGCCGAGCAGGCCGCCGGTGGCGCTGAGCACCGGCCCGCCCTCGGCCGCCGGGCCGAGCCGCACGCCGAGCCGGATCAGCCGGTCGATTTTTCCTCCGCGCTGGCTCTCCCAGGCCGGGCCGAGCACCTCGATCGCGCCCATGCGAGCGGTGATTTCGCCGGTGCCGTCGCTGCCGAGCGCAAGAATGAGTTCGCCGACGCCGTCCGGCTCGGCGGACGCGAGCGCAGTCGCCGGCGCTTCCAGCGTCAGCACGGCGACGTTGGTGGTGGGGTCGCGGCCCTTGAGCGAGGCGGGCACGCGGGCGCCGCCGGGCAGGATCGCGGTATGGCCGTCGCTCTCCGGCAGGCTTTGCGCGGAGGTGACCAGCACGCCGGCGCGCCACAGCACGGCGCTGATGTGGTGGCGGCCGCCCCATTCGAGGGCGGCCACGGCGCCGGCGGCGCCGCGGGCGGTTGCGGCGATGGATTGCGAGAGGGTGGCGAAATCGGTCATCGGCGGCCTCGGTGTGACAGTGCTCATGCCGACAATCTCATCCTCCGCGCGCGCGAAAAATATCAGCCGGATGCCCGGCCGGGCGTTCGCCCGGGGCCGTGCAACCGTTACGCCTCCGCCTCCGGCGTCACCATCAGGTCGAGGAGCTGGGTCCGGCGCAGCAGCAGCGCCGCGGTCGGCACCCCCGCCCGCTCCTCGCCGAGCAGCGCGTGCAATGCGTCAGCGCCGGCGACCATTGTGTCGGCGAAGCGCAGCAGCACGTCGCCGGCGGTGAAGCCGGCGCGCGCGGCCGGGCTGTTGTCGGCGACGTTGGTGATCAGCGCGCCGCTCGACTGCTCCAGCGCAAAATGGCGCACGACGCGGGTCAGGATCGGCGCGGTCTGCACGGCGATGCCGAGCCGCGCGCGGCGGATGCGGCCGTCGCGCATCAGCCGGGTCGCGACGAACGCCGCGGTGTCGATGCCGACCGCGAAGCAGATGCCCTGCGCCGGGCCGAACACGGCGGTGTTGATGCCGATCACCGCGCCCGCGCCGGAGACCAGCGGGCCGCCGGAGTTGCCGGGGTTGAGTGGCGCGTCGGTCTGCACCACGCCCGGGATCAGCCGCCCGTCCGGCGCGCGCAGCGAGCGGCCGAGGCCGCTGACGATGCCGGCGGTGACGCTGGTCTGGAAGCCGAACGGGTTGCCGATGGCGATCGCCAGTTGCCCGACGCGCAGGCTGCCGCTGCGGCCGAACGTCGCGTGCTCGAACCCGCCGCCGGCGAGCCGCAGCACCGCGAGGTCGGTGCCGGGGTCGTCGCCGACCAGGGTTGCCGGCACTTCGCGCCCGTCCGGCAGCGAGGCCGTGAAGCCGGCGGCGCCGGCGACGACGTGGCTGTTGGTGAGCGCGTAGCCGTCCGGCGTGAACACGACGCCCGATCCCTGGCCGCCCGGGCGCCCGTCCTTGCGGCGCACCGCGACATGCAGCACGGCCGGCGCCACGCGCTCCACGGCCGCGACGACGCGGGCGGAATAGGGATCGAGGTCGATGTCGAGATTTGGGTCGGTGCCATCCAGCGGCATGTTGCAGTCCTCCGGCGGACGCAATGACATGGCACTTGCGGCGCGGCGGACGCACCCGGCCGAACGGCGGGGCACCGGCGGCAGGCCAGGCGGGCTCGCCGCTGCGCATGACTCGGCTGGTATGCTAGGGCACCGGCAGACGGATCAGGAGGGCGCCGATGCAGCTTCAGGGTGTGGCCGCGGTGGTGACCGGCGGCGGGTCGGGGCTCGGCCAGGCGACCGCGGAGGCGCTGGCGGCCGGCGGCGCCAAGGTCGCAGTGCTCGACATCAACGCCGACGCCGCGCAGGCAGTCGCCGCGCGGATCGGCGGCGTCGCGGCTGCCTGCGACGTGGGCGACGCCGATTCGGCCGTAGCCGCGCTGGCTGTTGCGACCGCCGCGCACGGGGCGGCACGCGTGCTGGTCAATTGCGCCGGCATCGTCAACCCCGGCCGCATCGTCGGCAAGGACGGGCCGCTGCCGCTCGCCGCCTACGAACGGGTGATCCGCGTCAACCTGATCGGCACTTTTAATCTCATGCGGCTTGCGGCGGCGGCGATGCAGAAGCTTGAACCGCTCGAGGACGCCGAGAGGGGCGTGATCGTCAACACCGCCTCGGTCGCCGCCTATGACGGGCAGATCGGCCAGCCGGCCTATGCGTCCTCCAAGGCCGGCGTGGTCGGGCTGACCCTGCCGGCGGCGCGCGAATTTTCCCGATTTGGCATCCGTGTCGTGACGATCGCCCCCGGGCTGTTCCAGACCCCGATGATGGCTTCGCTGCCGGCCGACGCGCAGGCAAGCCTCGCGGCCTCCGTTCCCTATCCGCCACGCCTCGGGCTGCCCGCCGAGTTTTCTGCCCTCGTGCTGCACATCATCGGCAACCGGATGCTGAACGGCGAGACCATCCGGCTCGACGGCGCGCTGCGCATGGCGCCGAAGTAGCCGCCCGCATGCTCGATGCCGGGCTGCTCGACGCATTGCAGGCGTTCTCGTTCGACGGCGCCGCCACCGAGGATTTTTTTCGCGACGGGCTGCGCTACTTCGTCAACGCGTTCTGGACCGCCGGCCAGCGGCAGGCGCACAGCCTGCACGAGATCAGCTATCGCGCCTGCTTCAAGCCGCAACTGCCGGAGTTCTTCATCGCCCGCCTGACCGCGCCGGGCGAGACGGTGTACGACCCGTTCTCGGGCCGCGGCACCACGGCCTTGCAGGCCGCGCTGATGCGCCGCCGCCCGGCCGCCAACGACGTCAACCCGCTGAGTGTTTTTCTGCTGCGCCCGCGCTTCGCGCCGCCGCGTTTTGCCGAGGTTGCGGCAAGACTTGCCATGCTCGATCTGGGCGACCCCTCACCCCAACCCTCTCCCGCAAGGGGAGAGGGGGACCTCTTCTCCTCCCCCCCTTGCGGGGGGAGGCCGGGAGGAGGGGGCGACCGCGCTACGGACGATCCCGATCCCCTGCTCACCTTCTACCACCCGCACACGCTCGCCCAGTTGCGCGCGCTGCGCCGGCACCTGCTGGAGCAGCCCGCGCCGGACCCGGTCGACGACTGGATCCGCATGGTCGCGCTGAACCGGCTCACCGGGCACTCGCCCGGGTTCTTTTCTGTCTATACGCTGCCGCCCAACCAGGCGACTTCGGTGATCGCGCAGCGCCGCATCAACGCCAGCCGCGCCCAGGCGCCGCCGCTGCGCGACGTCCGCGCGCTGATCCTGCGCAAATCCAAAAGCCTGCTGAAGGACGGCGCGCCGCCGCAGCATCCCGCCCCGCTGCTCGCGACCGGCCCGGCCGAGGCGACGCCGGCGCACGCCGACCGCTCGGTCGCGCTGATCGTCACCTCGCCGCCGTTCCTCGACGTCGTCGACTACCAGGGCGACAACTGGCTGCGCTGCTGGTTCGCCGGCATCGACACCGAAGCCATGCCGATCGCCCGGCACCGGAGCACGGACGCCTGGCAGGCGTTCGTCCGCGCCTGCTTCACCGAGTTCGCCCGCGTGCTGCGCCCGGGCGGCTTCGTCGCGTTCGAGGTCGGCGAGGTGCGCGGCGGCACGCTGCTGCTCGAACACCACGTCGCCGCCGCGATCGCGGGGCTGCCGTTCGACGTGCTCGGCGTGATGGTGAACCGGCAGACGTTCACCAAGACGGCGAATTGCTGGGGCGTCGGCAACAACAGCCGCGGCACCAACACCAATCGCATCGTGCTGGCGCGCCGCACCGCGTAGCCGCGCTCAAGCAATCGCGAGCCCGACGGCGCGCGATTGCAATCATGTGATCGAACCGAAGCGGCGCTCACGCATTGTCGTGAGGTTCATGACCATGTGCGGCGCCACCGCCGTCCACGGACGATCACGGCCGTCTTGTCGAGTCGGTTACGAGGACTGACAAAACAACAAAAGGGACGCACGATGAGCGTGCTGAACGTCACCACTGGCGTGCAATACTCGTCGCTGAGCGCGGCGATCACCGCATCGAGCGCCAACGACGTCATCCAGATCTCCGCCGGCACCTACAGCGAGAATTTTCCGCTGATCACCCACAGCCTGTCGATCGAATTGACCGGCGGGATGGCCTACCTGAACGATCCCGACATCGAGGCAGCCGGGGGAAACACCCGGGCGGTGCTGTACGTGGCGCCGGACGCCGGCGCCAACCTGACGCTCTCCGGCCTCGCCATCTCCGGCGCGGTCGATGCCAACAACAACGGCGCGGGCGTGCTGTTCGAGACCGGCAACGGCAATCTCAACATCACCAACTGCCTGTTCGACAACAACCAGGACGGCGTGCTGGTCGGCAGCACCGACACCACCGACCCGGGGCTCGAAAACGTCACCATCACCAACTCCGAGTTCGATGCCAACGGCGTCGGCCCCGGCAATCCGAACAACGGCCTCGACCACAACCTGTATGTCAACAATGCCGGCACGCTCGACATCACCGGCAGCCTGTTCACCGGCGTGATCGGCGGCCACGAGATCAAGACCCGCTCGGCGGTCAACATCATCGAGGACAACCGCATCCAGGACGGCCCGAACGCCTCCGCCAGCTACAGCATCGACTTCGCCACCGGCGGCGCCGACAGCGTGATCGGCAATACCATCGAAAAGGGCCCGAACGCCTCGCAAAAAAACCTGATCGCATTCTGCGATTCGACCACCGATCCCGGCAGCAGCCTGCTGATCGAGAACAACATCCTGATCGCGGACACCGCCAACGCGGTCGCCCTGATCAATTTCAGCCAGCAGTCGAACGGCACTACGCTGCCGGCCACGATCGAGGGCAACGAGCTGTGGGGCATCAGCCAAGCCGGATTATTCTCAGACGTCAACGGGCCGCCGTTCGACAACGACATCGGCAACGTGTTCGAGACCGGCGCCGAACCCACGCTCAACTACAATGCGCCATTCTGCTTCGCCGCCGGCACCCGCATCGCGACCGCGCGCGGCGACGTCCCGGTCGAGGCGCTGTGCGTCGGCGATCAGGTCCGCACCGCGGCGGGCGGGATGGAGCCCGTGCTGTGGATCGGCCACCGCCGCGTCGACTGCGCCGGCCATCCGCGCCCGTACGACGTGCATCCGGTGCGCGTGCGCGCCGGCGCCTTCGGCCCGGGCCGGCCGCACGCCGACGTCGTGCTCAGCCCCGATCATTCGGTGTTCGAGGGCGGCGTGCTGATCCCGATCCGCTATCTGCTGAACGGCGCGACCGTGGTGCAGGAGAAGCTGGCGTCGGTCACGTACTACCATGTCGAGTTGCCGGCGCATCACGTGATCCTCGCCGACGGGCTGCCGTGCGAGAGCTATCTTGATACGGGCAACCGCGGCGCCTTCGCCAACGCCGAGGGGCCCGTGCAGCTGCACCCCGATTTCGCGCTTTATATCTGGGAGCGGAAGGGCTGCGCGCCGCTCGTGCGCGACGGGAAGAAACTGGCCGACGCGCGCCGCCGCCTGCTCGCCGAAGCCGGCGCGCTGGGTTTCGTCACCACCCGGGACGCCGAGCTGACGCTGCTGGCCGACGGGCGCGCGCTGCCGATCGAGCAACGCGGCGCGCTCGGGCGCGTCCGCATGCCGGCCCGCACCGCCGCCGTGCGGCTGACGTCCAGCACTTGGGTCCCGGCCCAGATGCAGCCGGAGTCGGACGACACGCGGCGGCTCGGCGTCGCCATCCGCCACCTGTGGCTCGACGGGCGCGAGGCGAGCCTGGACAGCGCCGGCTTCGGCTCAGGCTGGCACGCGGCCGAGGCCGGCTGGCGTTGGACCGACGGCGATGCGGTGCTGGCGCTCGAAGGCGTGCGCGAGCTGGCCTTCGAACTCGCGATGACCGGAACCTACTGGGCGCCGCGCCCCTCGGAGGCGACCTCGATCTCGTCGAAGCGTCGTGCCCGGTAGATCGCAAAGGAAACGAGCCAGCTCGCGGCGAAGATGCCGACGATGACGTAGCCGAGCAGGCCGAAATTGTCGTTGAGCGCGCCGATCGCGTCCCAGAAGCCGCCGCTCAGGCTGAGCTGGTCGCCGATCAGCCCAAGTGCCTCGATGCCGCCGATCAGCACCGCGACGATCACCGAAACCGCGGTGATGGTGAGGTTGTAATAGAGCTTGCGGATGGGCTTGACGAACGCCCAGCCGTAGGCGCCGAGCATCAGGATGCCGTCGGAGGTGTCCATCAGCGACATCCCGGCGGTGAACAGCGCCGGGAACACCAGGATCGACCAGACCGAGAGACCCTGCGAGGCCTGCGTCGCGGAGATGCCGAGCAGCCCCACCTCGGTCGCGGTGTCGAAGCCGAGGCCGAACAGCACGCCGAGCGGGAACATGTGCCAGCTTCGCTCGATCAGCCGGAAGAACCGACGGAACAGCCGCGTCAGCAGCCCGCGGCCGGACAGCACGAGGTCGAGGTCCTCCTCGACCAGCCGCCCGCCGCGACGGACCGACTGGAAGGTCCGGTACACCGCGACGAGTACAAAAACGTTGGCGAGCGCGATGCCGAACAGGAACAGCGCCGAGACCAGCGTGCCGACGACGCCGCCGACATTCTTCAAGCTATCGAACCTGTCCTGCAGCGTGGTCGTCGCGACGGCGATCGCGATGGTCAGCGCGATCACGATCGTCGAGTGCCCGAGCGAGAAAAAGAAGCCGACGGCGACCGGCCGCTTGCCCTCCTGCATCAGCTTGCGCGTCACGTTGTCGATCGCCGCGATGTGGTCGGCATCGAACGCGTGGCGCAGGCCGAAGGTGTAGGCCAGCAGGGCGGTGCCGAGCAGCACCGGGTAGCCGTGGAACGCCGACAGCGCCCACGCCCAGGCGAGCACGTTCACCGCGACCAGCAGCACGTACATGCCGACCACCTTGTCGCGCAGCCGCACCCGGTCGTCGCTGAACAGCCTGGACATGAGGGCACTCATGCTGCGCGCTCCGTTGTTCGGCCGACCGGATTCAGCCGGTGGGATGGATGTGCACGTGCGCCCGCCCGGAGCCGCCATGCGCATGGGCGTGCGCGTCGATGGTGAGCGGCACGAAGCTGATCTCGCCGTGGCGCACGCCGCGTTCGGCGATCACCGCGTCGGCGAACCCGCGCACCGCGGCGACCTGGCCGCGCAGCACCGCGACCTCCAGGCAATTCTCGTGGTCGAGGTAGACCTGCATCGACGAGACCTGCAGGTCGTGATGCGCGTGGTGCAGTTCGGTCAGCCGCTTCGACAGTTCGCGGGTGCGATGGTTGAACACGTAGGACAGCGTCGCCACGCACTCGCCGTCCGCAGCCGCCTCGATGCGCGCGTGCCGCAGGCCGAGCCGGGCGAGGTCGCGCATCGCCTCGGAGCGGTTGGCGTAGTGGTGCGTGTCCATGAACCCGGACAGCTCGTCCGCGAGATCGTCGGACATGCTGATGGTGACCCGTTCCATCGCGCGTTCTCCTGGCGGCACTATCGGCGGTTATGAATTTTCGTCAAGGACTGCATACATCCGGCGCGCCGTACGGATTACGGCATTGCCAGGCTCTGATAGTGTGCGGGGCGACCAGGGAGAATTCGACATGGCGAGCGGGTTGCGCAAAGGGCTGACCAGCTATGGGGATGCCGGGTTCTCGCTGTTCCTGCGCAAGGCCTTCATCAAGGCGATGGGGTTTTCCGACGACGCGCTGGAGCGGCCGATCGTCGGCATCACCGACACGTTCTCGGATTTCAACCCGTGCCACGGCAACGTGCCGGACCTGATCGCCGCCGCGAAGCGCGGCGTGATGCTGGCGGGCGGGCTGCCGATGGCGTTCCCGACCATCTCCATCCACGAGAGCTTCGCGCACCCGACCAGCATGTTCCTGCGCAACCTGATGGCGCTCGATACCGAGGAGATGATCCGCGCCCAGCCGATGGATTCTGTTCTGTTGATCGGCGGCTGCGACAAGACGCTGCCGGCGCAGATCATGGGCGCCGCGAGCGCGGACATTCCTGCCGTCGTGCTTGCCGACCGGCCCGATGCTGGTCGGCCATTACCGGGGAGAAGTGCTGGGCGCCTGCACCGACTGCCGGCGGCTATGGGCGAGGCACCGCGCCGGCGAGATCGACGCAGCGGAGATCGAGGAGATCAGCGGCCGGCTCGCGCCGACCAAGGGCACCTGCATGGTGATGGGCACCGCCAGCACGGTCGCCTGCATGGTCGAGGCGATCGGGCTGGCGCTGCCGGGCGCCGCCACGGCACCCGCGACGCACGCCGACCGGGTGCGGCTGGCGGAGGCCTCGGGCGCCGCGGCGGTGCGGCTGGCACGCGAGGGAGTGGGAATTAGACACTTTCTGACAAAAGTTGCGTTTCAGAACGCGTTTGCGGTGTTGCAGGCGATCGGCGGCTCGACCAACGCGCTGATCCATTTCACCGCCATCGCCGGCCGGCTCGGCATTGCCGTCGATCTCGAGGCATTCGACCGGCTCGGGCGCGAAATTCCCGTCCTCGTCGACCTGAAGCCTTCGGGCCAGCACTACATGGAGCATCTGCACTGGGCCGGCGGCGTGCCGGCGCTGTTGCGCGAACTTTCCCCGATGTTGGACCTGTCGGCGCGGACCGTCGCCGGCGGCACGCTGGCGGACGTGATCGAGCGCGCGGAAATCGTGCCGGGTCAAACGGTTATCCGTCGCCGGGAGGCGCCGATCCATGTCGGCGGAGGGTTGGCGGTGTTGCGCGGCAGCCTGGCGCCGCGCGGGGCGCTGATAAAACGCTCGGCGGCGACGCCGGCCCTGCTCCGGCACGAAGGGCGGGCGGTCGTGTTCGAAAACATCCCGGACATGGCGGCGCGGATCGACGACGACGCGCTGGAGGTCGTGCCCGAGGACGTGCTGGTGCTCCGCAACGCCGGCCCGGTCGGCGCGCCCGGCATGCCGGAGGCCGGCTACCTGCCGATCCCGCGCAAGCTCGCGCGCGCGGGCGTCAAGGACATGGTGCGCCTGTCGGATGCGCGCATGAGCGGCACGGCGTTCGGCACGATCGTGCTGCACGCGACACCGGAAGCGGCGATCGGCGGGCCGCTCGCGCTGGTGCGCACGGGCGACCGGATCCGGCTCGATGCCGAGCGGCGCAGCATCGATCTGCTGGTCGACGAGGCCGAGTTGGGCACGCGCCGCGCGGCGTGGCAAAAGCCGGCCCCGCCACCGGGGGCCGAACGGGGCTACCTGAAACTGTTCCTGGACCAGGTGTTGCAGGCGGACGAAGGCTGCGATTTTGCCTTCTGTCGGCCACCGGTCGATTAGGCGAGGGGCACCACCCCTCGCCCTCGGCACGGCTTCCCGGACGAACGCTCAGTACATCGGCAAGGCTTCAGGCGACGGCGGCCTGCACTTCACGCTGCTCGCTGGCGACGATGCGGGAGATGCCGACCAGTTCCTTGAAGAACGCGGCGCCGCGGGTGGTGCGGCGCACCAGCACGCGGCGGCGGTCTTCGCGGTCTTCCTCGCGCGCCACCAGGTCGAACTGGACCAGCCGGTCCATGATCCGGGTGACGCCGGGCCGCGAGATGTGCAGCAACTCGGCCAGGCTGCTGACAGTATGCGTCTGCTCGTCCATGTAGACGGACAGGAACGCGGTCAGTTGCCGTGCGGTCAGGTCGCGGCCGTCGCGGCGCACGAGCGCCAGCAGCGTGCCGTGCAACACGACAATTCGGGGGTCGGTCGCCAGCGCGCGCAGGGCGCGACTGTCGCCCATGCCCGACAGGTTGTCGGCCGCGGAAGCATCCTGGCCGATCGCCTGCGGCCCCTTCGATGAGCGGGATGGGGCGAACGCGGTTTTTTGCATTATGGCACCTGTCCGTGTTTGTGTCCGGGGAATCTTTTCGCACTAGAATCCTAATCGACCGTGAACGTTGAGGGCACTGTTGTTTTGTCAAAATTTGTCCGTACACAACTCCTGCGCCGGGTCAGCACCATACACTTTCTGACAATGTTTCCAAAAGGGACAACAACTCAACTCGCGACTCGGCAGTCCCCGACAAAAGCCCGCAACACGATTCGCTGCACCGCATGCAGGGGTATTGCGTGCCGTTCTGAACTTGGACCATCTGCGTGACAGAAGCGAGATCGCAAGTGTTTCGGTCGACTGCCGTTCACGGATTCGTGTCTAAATCCGACCCGGCCCGGTCTTCGACCAATTCTGCACCGCTGACCCACAGGTTTTCCACCGGTTACTCACGAGTTTTCCACTGGCCGCAAACTTCCATTTTGCAATGCAATAACGGCAACCGGGCCGCCGCCGTCCGGCCCCTGATGCTCGGCACCGCCCGAGACGAACAGCACCGTGGTGCCGGCGACCGCGCCGAGCGCGCCGCCGACCAGCGCGCGGGCGTGGCGCGACGCCTGGATGTCGCTGTCGTCGAGCATGGTGTGGCGCGCGCCGCGGATCTCGCCGCTGCGCGCCGCCTCGGCCTTGGCGAGCACCGCGACCAGCCGCGCGGCATCGGCCGGCGCCACCGGCAGCCCCGGCGGGATGCCGGCCGCCGCCAGCGCGCGCGCAAACGCCGCCGCGTCGATCGCGTCGGCCATCACGTCGTGCGCGATCGCGAGCTCGCCCGACCAGGCCGCGCTATTGCCGACCACCAGGATCTGGTTTTCCAGCAGCTCCACGCCCGCCGACGCGCTGGCGCGGCGCGAGAACAGCGCGGCGTTGCGGCCGATCGCGGCATCGTCCAGCGCCGCCTCGGCGACCTCGCCAAGCGCCAGCGCGACGCCGAGCGCGGAGGCGCCGCGCGAGGCGCCCATCGACGCATAGGTCTCCTCGGCGGCGACGCTGTGGCCGGCCGCGTGCGCCTGCTCGATGCGGGCGCGCGTCAGCAGCGGGCATTTCACCTGGACGTAATGCACGTCGGCCTCGTCGGCGATCTGCGCGCCGGCCATCGCGGCGCGCACGGCGTTCGCAGTCGCGAGGACCTGCGGCATCCGGCCAATTTCATGTGGTGAAAAGGCCCGAGTGCGCGCGATGCCGAGCGCCAGCGCCATGCGCCCGGGCACCGGCGGGGCGGCGTCCTCGGCGGTCTCGAACACCAGCCAATGCGGCGAGAGCCCGCCCTCGGTGCCGCCCGACATCACGAACAGCGTCGATTGCTCGACGTCCGCGACGCTGCGGCCGGTTAGCGCGGCAAATTCCCGCTTGAGGCTCGTGGTGGCGAAGCCGCGGGTGAAGTCGTTGACGCAGCCGTTGCCTTCGGTCTTGCCGAGCACCGCGACCACCCGCTCGGGCCGCAGCGCGCCGGACTGCACGAGGGCGAGGATGCCGGACATGTCGTCCGGCCCGCCGGCCGGAATGCGATGGACGCGCGCCTGCATTGGAACTTCCTGCGAATTGTGTACGAAGCGAGCGTGGCGGCGTGCCGGCGCATTGGCAATGCGACACGGCTCCTCATCTTGATCTCGGTCCGGGGCAGATCGGTTCAGCGAGGATGCCGCCATGAAAGCATTATGCCTGGCCGTCGCCGGCGCATTGACGCTCGCCGGCTGTGCGCAGCCCGGCTTCGGGCCAACCGACGCAGCGACCATGCCGCGCACCGCCGCCGGCGCTCCCGAACTCACCCAGGATCAGGCGATCGGATTGGCCGGCTGGGCGCTCGGCGATCCGGCGAACACCGCCGGCAATCCGGAGCGCGCGGCGCGGGCACTTGCGGCGGAGGACTGGCTGGCCGGGCAGACCACGCTGTACGGCAATTTCGATGGCTACGCGCCTGGCGGGGAACCCTCCTGGGCGCGGCTCCGCGAGCAGGCGCGCGCCGCCATCGGCGTGGCCCCCAACGCACCCTCGCAGCAGGTGGTGGACCGGCTGCTGGCGGCGGCCGACGCGCTCGCGGCCGGCAATACCGGGGCCGCGAAGGCGCAACTGGCCTCGCCGGTGTTCACCCTCGGCGCGGACGGTACGTTGGCGGCGCTGGCCCACCTGCCCAGCCTGCCGGCCCGGGAATGGGCGTTCGCCGAGCTTGGCCGCAACGTGAACCGCGGCGGCGGCGGGCCGGGACGTTAGCGGCTGGTCGGTGGGGTCTACTCCGCTGCGAGCGGCAACGCCGGGGCCGGCGCGGGGGCGCGCAATCTTTCGAGCAGCCGCCCGCGCTCGACCGCCGCCTCGCGCATCGCCTTTTCTTTTATATGGCCGTAGCCGCGGATGCGCTCCGGCAGTTTCAGCAGCGCCGCGGACGTCGCGAGCGTCGCCGGGCCGAGGCGTTGCAGCACCTCCGCGACGTCGGCTTCGTACTCGGCGATCAGCGCGCGCTCGGCGCGCCGCTCCTCGGTATGGCCGAACGGGTCGAGCCACGTGCCGCGCAGCCGCTTGAACGGCGCCAGCACGCGGAACGCCCGCAGCACCCACGGGCCGTACGCCCGCTTTTGCAGGCGCCCGCTCTTGTCGCGCCGCGCCAGCAGCGGCGGCGCGAGATGCACTTGTACCCGTTCGACGTTCTCGAACTGCGCCGCCAGCGCCTTGCGGAACTTTTCCCCGTTGTAGAGCCGGGCGACTTCGTACTCGTCCTTGTAGGCCAGCAGCTTGGCGTAGTTGCGCGCCACCGCCTCGGCGAGCGTCGTGGCGCCCGAGAACATCCGCGTCTCCGCCTCCGCCACCCGGTCCACGAGCTTGCGGTAGCGGCGGGCGTAGCGCGCGCTCTGGTATCCGGTGAGGTGCGCGACGCGATGCGCGACTATTTCTTCCAATGTGCGCGGCTGCGCCGGCGCGGTGCCGAGCCCGGCGGCCGCGAGCACGCGCGGCAGGTCGGCGGCGGCGCAGCGGCCCCAGGCGAGCGCGGCCTTGTTGGCTTCCACCGCCGTGCCGTTCAGCTCGATCGCCTGCAGGATGCTCTGCCGATGCAGCGGGATCAGGCCCTGCTGCCAGGCGAAGCCGAGCATGAACAGATTGCTGCCGATGGCGTCGCCCAGCAGCGCCGTCGCGATCGCGGTCGCGTCCAGCCCTTGCACGTTCTCGGCGCCGGCAGCCTCGGTGATCGCGCGCCGCATCCGCGCGGCCGGCATCCGGTAGTCGCGATCAAGCACAAAGTCGGCGGTCACGATCTCGTGCGTGTTCAGCAGCACGCGCGTCGTGCCGTTGTGCAGCGTCTTCATCGTCTCGTGGTTCGCGGCGACGACCAGGTCGCACGCCAGCAGCAGATCGGCCTGGCCCTGCCCGACATGCAGCCCGTGCAGCGCCTCCGGCTTGTCGCCGAGCCGGATGTGGCTCCAGACGCTGCCGCCCTTCTGCGCCATGCCGGTGCTGTCGAGCACGCTGATCGCGCGCCCCTCCAGATGCGCGGCCATGCCGAGCAGCGCGCCGATGGTGACGACGCCGGTGCCGCCGACGCCGGTGATCAAAATCGACCACGGCGTGTCGAGCGACCGCAGCGCGGGTTCCGGAAGCGAAGCATCGTCCGGCGTCGCGCGCGCCCGCTTGCGCGGCGTGCCGCCATGCACCGTGACGAAGCTCGGGCAGAAGCCTTCGATGCAGGAAAAATCCTTGTTGCAGGTCGACTGGTCGATCGCCCGCTTGGTGCCGAGCGCCGTCTCCACCGGCACCACCGACATGCAGTTGGACGTCACCGAGCAGTCGCCGCAGCCCTCGCACACGTCTTCGTTGATGAAGGCGCGGCGCGGCGGATCGGGGAACGTGCCGCGCTTGCGACGCCGGCGCTTTTCCGACGCGCAGGTCTGGTCGTAGACGATCGCGGTCGTGCCCTTGGTGTCGCGCATGCCGCGCTCGACGTCCGGCAGGTCGCGCCGGTGGTGCACGGTGACGCCGGGCGCGAAATCCTTGACGCCGGCGTGCTTCTCCGGTTCGTCGCTGACGACGGCGATCCGCACGACGCCCTCGGCTTCAAGTTGCCGGGTGATCTGCGGCACGGTCAGCGGGCCGTCGACCGGCTGGCCGCCGGTCATCGCCACGGCGTCGTTGAACAGGATCTTGTAGGTGATGTTGACGCCCGACGCGACCGCCGCGCGCACCGCCATCAATCCCGAATGGTAGTAGGTGCCGTCGCCCATGTTGGCGAAGACGTGGGTTTCCTCGGTGAACGGCGACTGGCCGATCCACACCGCGCCCTCACCGCCCATGTGGCTGTAGAAGCCGGTGCTGCGGTCCATCCACTGCGACATGAAATGGCAGCCGATGCCGGCAAGCGCGCGGCTGCCGTCGATGACTTTGGTCGATGTGTTGTGCGGGCAGCCCGAGCAGAAATACGGCTTTCGCACCGCTCCGACGTCGTTGCGTTCAAGGTACTCGGCCTGCTGCTCCAGAAACCCGCGCCGCGCGCGCACACTCTCGGACTGCGGCAGCCGCCGCGCCAGCGCGAGCGCGATGTCGTCGGATGAAAGATCGCTGCCGGCGTGCAGCAGCACCGCGCCGGCGTCGTCCTGCCGCCCCAGCACGCGCGGACGATTCGGCAGGTCGTAGAGAATGTCGCGGATCTGCCGCTCCACGAACGCCGATTTTTCCTCGACGACGACGATCTCCGACAGCCCCTCGGCGAAGCGGCGGACGATCTGCGGATCGACCGGCCAGGTCAGCGCCAGCTTCAGGATGCGAACAGGCGCTGCACCGAGATCGGCCAGCGCCTGCATGGTGTCGTGATACGACTTCCCGTGCGTGATGATGCCAAGTGCGGGGTTCGACGGATCGTGAGTGATCCGGTCGAGACCGTTCACCCGGGAATATTCCTGCGCCGCCGGCAGGCCGAGCGTGAACACGCGCGCCTCCTGCGCGAGCCACGGATCGTTGAGGCGGATATGCACGTCGGGCGGCGTGCCGGCGGGCCGCCGGATGCGGAATTCCGCGAGGTCGAACGCAACGCTCGCCGAGGTGTCGACCACGTCGGCGACGGTCTTGAACCCGATCGCCCGCCCCGACCAGCGCGACATCGCCCAGCCGTGCAGCCCAAGTTCGAGGATTTCCTGCACGTCGGCCGGCGCCAGCACCGGGATCAGGCCGGAGGCGAACGCCGGCTCGCTCTGGTGCGGCACGGTCGAGGATTTCGCCGCGTGGTCGTCGCCGGCGATCAGCAACACGCCGCCGGAGGGCGAGGTGCCGGCGAAATTGAGATGGCGGAACACGTCGCCGCTGCGATCGACGCCGGGCCCCTTGCCGTACCACATGGCGAACACGCCGTCGTATTTCGCCGCCGGCAGCAGCGCCGCCTGCTGGGTGCCCCAGATCGCGGTCGCCGCCAGATCCTCGTTGACGCCGGGCCGGAAGCGGATGTGGTTGGCTTCGAGCTGCTCGCGCGCGTGCCACGCCTGGATATCGACCGTGCCGAGCGGCGAGCCGCGATAGCCCGAGATGAAGCCGGCGGTGTTGCGCCCGGCGGCGACATCGAGCGTCCGCTGCAGGATCGCCAGCCGCACGATCGCCTGCGTGCCGGTGAGATACACCCGGCCCACGTCGGCGCGATACTTGTCTTCCAGCGTCACCGAGGACTGCTTCATGCCCGCCGTCCTGCTCCCGGACTGATCAATGCCTCCATCACGATAAGGTTGCCGAGTGCAACCTCCAAGACCGGCGCGAAAATCGCACGTTTGCATCTGGGTAGCGCGGGCGGCGCGGCGCGATTGGCCGCGCCGGCCTTACGGCGCGCAATTCCCTGTCGTTGTGCTGCACTGCAGCGAAGTTTTACCGCGGCTCGTCCGCCGTCACTTCGACCAGTTCGCGGCCCTCCTCCACCATGTCGCCGGCCGCGCATCGCACGTCCGCGACGGTGCCGGGGGCGGCGGCGGCGAGCGTGAGTTCCATCTTCATCGCCTCCAGCACCACGAGCGGCTGGCCGCGCGCGACGGCGTCGCCGACCGCGACCAGCACCGCCGCGATGCGGCCAGGGATCGGCGCCAGCACCCGCCCCGCCCCGGCCGCCGCGGCGCTCGGCGGCGACAATTTGTCCACGATCTCGAACGCGTGCGTCTCGCCCTGCGCCAGCACGATCACCCGCGCGCCGTCGCGCAGCACGGTGGCGGCGTGGCTGGCGCCGTCCATGCGCAGCCGTAGCCGCGCGCCGTCGCGCTGGACGATGGCGGTTTGGGTCAGCCCGTCGCGTTCCACGATCAGTTTCTCGCCGACGCACCTGGCCCGCAGCGCGATCTCGCCGGCCGGGCCGCGCAGCGTGAGCGACTGCCAGCCTTCCAGATTGAGCCGCCAACTGTCGCGCTGGGCCCAGGGATCGGCCCATGCGCCCTGCGCCGCCTCCGGCTCCAGCAGCGCTGCCACGGCGGCGGCCAGCACATGCGGCGACGGCTCCGGCGCGGGGGCGAGCAGCTCTTCGGCATGGCGCGCGATGAAGCCGGTGTCGAGGGCGGCAGCGGCGAACGCCGGATGCGCGGCGATGCCGCGCAGCAGCCGCAGGTTGGTCTGCACGCCGGCGACCTCGTACTGCGCCAGCGCCGCACCGAGCCGTCGCACCGCCTCCGCGCGGTCGTCGCCGTGCACGATCAATTTGGCAATCATCGGGTCGTAGTGCGGCGTGATCGCATCGCCGGCGCGCACGCCGGTATCGATGCGCACATCGGCGCCGGCATCCGGCGCATGCAGGTGCAGCAGCGTGCCGGTCGACGGCAGGAAATCCTGCGCCGGGTCCTCGGCATACACGCGCGCCTCGATCGCGTGGCCGTGCAATTCGATCCGTTCCTGCGTCAGCGGCAGACGTCTCGCCGGCGGCGACGCGCAACTGCCATTCGACGAGATCGAGGCCGGTGATCATCTCGGTCACCGGATGCTCGACCTGCAGCCGCGTGTTCATCTCCATGAAATAGAAATTTTTCGTCCTCGACGATGAACTCGACCGTGCCGGCGCCGACGTAGTTGACCGCTCGCGCCGCGGCGATGGCCGCGGCGCCCATTTCCGTTCGCAACTGCGGCGGCATGCCCGGCGCGGGCGCTTCCTCGATCACTTTCTGGTGGCGGCGCTGAATCGAACAATCGCGCTCGAACAGGTGCACGATATTGCCGTGCGTGTCGGCAAAGACCTGCATCTCGATGTGGCGCGGCCGCTGCAGATATTTCTCGATCAGCACGCGATCGTCGCCGAACGAGGCACGCGCCTCGCGCTGCGCGCCGGCGAGGCCCGCGGCAGAACTCCGCATCGTTCGCGACGACGCGCATGCCTTTGCCGCCGCCGCCGGCCGACGCCTTGATCAGCACCGGATAGCCGATGCGCTCGCGCCGCCGCGCGCAACGTCGGCAGATCCTGCGCGTCGCCGTGATAGCCCGGCACCAGCGGCACGCCGGCGCGCTCCATCAGCGCCTTGGCCGCCGCCTTGTCGCCCATCGCGCGGATCGCGGCTGGCGGCGGCCCGACGAACACGATGCCGGCGCGCGCGCAGGCTTCGGCGAACTCGGCGTTCTCGGACAGGAAACCGTAGCCCGGATGGATCGCCTGCGCGCCCGCGCGCCGCGCGGCCTCAAGAATTGCGTCGATGCGCAGATAGCTCTCGCGCGCCGGCGCCGGGCCGATGCGATACGCCTCATCGGCCAGCGCGACATGCCGCGCCTCGGCATCGGCGTCCGAATAGACGGCGACGGCGCGAATCGCCGAGCCGGCGGGCGGTGCGCGATGACGCGGCAGGCGATCTCGCCGCGATTGGCGATCAGCAGATTCGTGAACACGGCTACATCCGGAACACGCCGAAGCGCGTCGGCTGCGATCGGCGCGTTCAGCGCGGCCGACAGCGCCGAGCGCCAGCACGCGGCGCGTGTCGGCGGGATCGATGATGCCGTCGTCCCACAGCCGCGCGCTGGCGTAGTACGGATGGCCCTGCGTGCTCGTACTGCGCGCGGATCGGCTGCTTGAACGCTTCCTCCTCCTCGGCGCTCCAGGTCTCGCCCTGCGCTTCGATGCCGTCGCGCCGCACCGTCGCCAGCACGCTGGCCGCCTGCTCGCCGCCCATCACCGAGATGCGCGCGTTCGGCCACATCCACAGGAAGCGCGGGCGAGTAGGCGCGGCCGCACATGCCGTAATTGCCGGCGCCGAAACTGCCGCCGATGATCACGGTGAATTTCGGCACCGCGGCGGTGGCGACGGCGGTCACCATCTTGGCGCCGTCCTTGGCGATGCCGCCGTCCTCGTATTTGCGTGCCGACCATGAAGCCGGTGATGTTCTGCAGGAACAGCAGCGGGATGCCGCGCTGGCAGCACAGCTCGATGAAGTGCGCGCCCTTCAGCGCCGATTCGGAGAACAGGATGCCGTTGTTGGCGACGATGCCGACCGGGCATGCCGTAGATATGCGCGAAGCCGGTGACCAGCGTGGTGCCGTAGAGCGCCTTGAACTCGTCGAATTCGCTGCCGTCGACGAGGCGCGCGATGACTTCGCGCACGTCGTACGGCTTGCGCGTGTCGGCCGGGATGATGCCGTACAGCTCAGCCGCGTCGTAGACGCGGCGCGCAGCGGCGCCTGCAGCGCGACGTCCGGCTGCTTGACGCGGTTCAGGTTGCCGACGATGCGGCGCGCGATGCGCGAGCGCATGCGCGTCGTTCTCGGCGCAGATGGTCGGCGACGCCGGAGATGCGCGTGTGCACGTCGGCGCCGCCCAGATCCTCGGCGCTGACGATCTCGCCGGTCGCGGCCTTCACCAGCGGCGGGCCGCCGAGAAAGATCGTGCCCTGGTCGCTGACGATGATGCTCTCGTCCGCACATCGCCGGCACATAGGCGCCGCCGGCGGTGCACGAGCCCATCACCACGGCGATCTGCGCAATGCCGTGCGCCGACATGTTGGCCTGGTTGTAGAAGATGCGGCCGAAGTGCTCGCGGTCGGGAAACACCTCGTCCTGGTTCGGCAGATTGGCGCCGCCGCTGAATCGACCAGATAGATGCAGGGCAGCCGGTTCTGCATCGCGATCTCCTGCGCGCGCAGATGCTTCTTCACCGTCATCGGATAATAGGTGCCGCCCTTGACGGTGGCGTCGTTGCAGACGATCGACGCACTCGCGCCCGCTGATCCGGCCGATGCCGGTGATGATGCCGGCCGCCGGCACCTCGTCGTCGTACATGCCGTAGCGCGGCGAGCTGCGAGAGCTCGAGGAACGGCGTGCCGGGATCGAGCAGCGCTCGCACGCGGTCGCGCGGCAGCAGCTTGCCGCGCGCCACGTGCCGCTTGCGCGCCGCCTCGCCGCCGCCCTCGGCGACGCGCGCGGTCTTTCCCCGCAGGTCGGCGACCAGCGCCGCCATCGCCGCGGCGTTGGCGCGAAACGTCTCCGAGCGCGTATCCAGCTCGGTCGCAAGTCGCATCAGGCGGTTTCCCGAACAGCTCGCGCCCGATCAGCATGCGGCGGATTTCGCTGGTGCCGGCGCCGATCTCGTACAGCTTGGCGTCGCGCAGCAGCCGGCCGGTCGGGTAGTCGTTGATGTAGCCGTTGCCGCCCAGGCACTGGATGCCTCCAGCGCCATCCAGGTCGCCTTCTCGGCCGCGTACAGGATCGCGCCGGCCGCGTCCTTGCGCGTGGTGCGGCCGCGGTCGCACGCCTTCGCCACCGCATAGACGTAGGCGCGCGCCGCGTTCAGCGTCGTGTACATGTCGGCGATCTTGCCCTGCATGAGCTGGAACTCGCCGATCGGCTGGCCGAACTGCTTGCGCTCGTGCACGTAGGGCAGCACCACGTCCAGGCACGCCTGCATGATGCCGAGCGGCCCGGCGGCCAGCACCGCGCGCTCGTAGTCGAGCCCGCTCATCAGCACCGCACGCCGCCGTCGACCGCGCCGAGCACGTTCTCCGCCGGGACTTCGCAGTTCTGGAACACCAGCTCGCCGGTGTCGGAGCCGCGCATGCCCAGCTTGTCCAGCTTCTGCGCGCATGGAAAACCCTGGAAGCCCTTCTCGATGATGAACGCGGTGATGCCGCGCGGGCCGGCTCGCGGCGTCGGTCTTGGCGTACACCACCAGCACGTCGGCGTCGGCCCGTTGGTGATCCAAATCTTCGTGCCGTTCAGCACATAGCGGTCGCCGCGTTTCTCCGGCGCGCGTGCGCATCGACGACGACGTCCGAGCCGGCGCCCGGCTCGCTCATCGCCAGCGCGCCGACATGCTCGCCCGCTGATCAGCGCGGGCAGGAGCTGCCGCGCTGCGCCGGCGTGCCGTTGCGGCGAGATCTGGTTGACGCAAAGGTTGCAGTGCGCGCCATACGAAAGGCCGACCGAGGCCGACGCGCGCGCTGATTTCCTCCATCGCCACGCACGTGCGCGAGGTAGCCCATGCCGGCGCCGCCGTACTCCTCCTCCACGGTGATGCCGAGCACGCCGAGGTCGCCAAGCTTGCGCCACAGGTCATGCGGGAAAGCGTTGTCGCGGTCGATCTCCGCGGCGCGCGGGGCGATCTCGGCGTCGGCGAACCGGCGCACCGTGTCGCGCAGCGCGTCGATGTCGTCGCCGAGGTCGAAATCCATGCCGTAGTCGGTGTTCGCGGCCATCAGGTCAGAGAAAGTCTTCCTCGCGATATTCGCCTTCGGCCCGCGCCGTGCGCGCCTCCTCCAGTCTTCGCAGCTCTACGCGGCGGATTTTGCCGGAGATCGTCTTCGGCAATTCGAAAAACTCGATGCGACGGACCCGCTTGTACGGCGCCAGCCGCGTCGCGGATATGCGCGAAAATCGTCTGCGCCGTCGCGCGATCGGCTCCACGCCGCCGCCAGCGCGATAAACGCTTTCGGCACCGCCAGCCGCAGCGCATCCGGCGCCGGAACCACCGCCGCCTCGGCGACCGCGGCGTGCTCGATCAGCACGCTCTCCAACTCGAACGGGCTGATCCGGTAGTCTGACGCCTTGAACACGTCGTCGGCGCGGCCGACGTAGGTCAGATAGCCGTCGGCATCGCGCGCGCCGACATCGCCGGTGCGGTAGACGCCTTCGCGCATCGGCACCACCCGCGCTCGTCGGAGTAGCCGCGCATCAGGCCGGCGGGCGCGGGACGAGGTCGATGCAAATCTCGCCTTCGCTCGCGTCGCGCCGTCGATGTCCAGCAGCCGGATCGCGTAGCCCGGCGCCGGCCGCCCCATCGAGCCCGGCTTCACCGGTTGCCCTGGCGTGTTGCCGACCTGCAGCGTCGTCTCGGTCTGCCCGTAGCCGTCGCGAATGGTCAGGCCCCAGGCGCGCTCGACATGCTCGATCACTTCCGGGTTCAGCGGTTCGCCCGCGCTGCAGCACTTCGCGCAGACGCTGCTCGCCACTTCGCAGATCCTCCTGCACCAGCATGCGCCACACCGTCGGCGGCGCGCAGATCGTGGTCACTTCGTTGCGGCCACAGCGCATCGAGCAAGGCGCGCGCATTGAAGCGCGGCTGGTTGCGGATGAACACCGTCGCGCCGGCGTTCCACGGCGCGAAGAAACAGCTGCACGCATGCTTCGCCCATCCCGGCGAGGAAATGTTCAAATGCAGGTCGCCCGGCTGCACGCCGAGCCAGTACATCGTCGTCAGATGCCCGACCGGGTAGGAGCGATGCTGTGCAGCACGAGCTTCGGCTTCGCCGTCGTGCCCGACGTAAAATACAGCAGCATCGGATCGTCGGCGCGGTCGGGCCGTCGGGCGAGAACGTCGGCGCGGCGAGCAGCAACTCGGCGTAGTCGATGCCAGCCCGCCGGCGCGCCGCCGACAGCGATCACGCGTGAGTCGCAGTCGAACGCCGCCGAGCTTGCCGGCGTCGTCGGCGGCGGCGATCACATGCCGCACCTTCCGCGCGCGACGCGCTCGACGATGTCGTCGGCGTCAGCAGCGTCGTCGCCGGCACCAGCACGGCGCCGAGCTTCATCGCCGCCAGCATCACCTCCCACAACGGCGCCACGTTGCCGAGCATCAGCATGATGCGGTCGCCGCGCCCGATGCCCAATCCGCGCAGCCCGTTGGCGACCCGGTTCGACCGTTCGGACAATTCTGCGAAGGTCAGATCCGCGGCGCCCGCGCCGATGATCCTCAGCGCCGGCCTATTTGCCCTCTCGCCGCGCGCCAGCTCGGCGTCGAACCAGTCCAGCGCCCAGTTGAACGAGGAAAATTCGGGCCAGCGAAACCCCGCGTACGCAGTGGCATAATCGGTGCGGTGTGCCAGCAGGAAATCGCGCGCCGCCTTGAATGCCGCCGTGCTCATGCCGCCTCCAGCAGGCGCCTGGATATGATCACGCGCATGATCTCGTTGGTCCCCTCCAGGATCCGGTGCACGCGCAGGTCGCGCAGATAGCGCTCGACCGGATAGTCCTTGAGATAGCCATAGCCGCCGTGCAGCTGCAGCGCCTCGTCGCAGATCTCGAAGCCGGCGTCGGTGGCGAAGCGCTTGGCCATGGCGCAGATGCAGCGTGGCGTCGCGGTGCCGGCGTCGAGCGCCGCCGCCGCGCGGCGCACCATCAGCCGCGCCGCCTCCAGCTCGGTCGCCATGTCGGCCAGCTTGAACTGCAGCGCCTGGAACTCCGCCAGCGGCTGGCCGAACTGGCGTGCGCTGTTCGATATGGTCGCGGGCCGCTCCAGGCAGGCGCGCGCGCCGCCCAGCGAGCAGGCGCCGATATTGACCCGGCCGCCGTCGAGCCCCGCCATGGCGATCTTGAAGCCGTCGCCTTCGCCGCCGATGCGGTTGGCCACGGGCACGCGGCAATCCTCGAAATTGACCATGGCCGTCGGCTGCGAGTTCCAGCCGAGCTTTCGCTCCTGCGCGCCGAAGCTGAGGCCGGGCGTGCCCTTCTCCACCAGCATGCACGAAACGCCCCGCGGCCCCTCCTCGCCGGTGCGCACCATCACGACATAGAGGTCCGAGCATGCCGCCGCCGGAGATGAAGGCCTTGGTGCCGTTCAGCACATAGTGCATCGCCGTCGCGCACCGCGCCGCGTGCGCAGCGCCGCCGCGTCGCGAGCCCGATCCGGTTCGGTCAGGCAGTAGCTGACGAAGATTTCGCAGGTCAGCAGCCGCGGCATGAATTTCTGCACGTGCTCGGCCGAGCCGAAGCGGTAAATCATCCAGGCGACCATGTTGTGGATCGACAGGAAGGCGGCGGTGGACGGGTCGGCCGGCGGCCAGCTCCTCGAAGATCAGCGCCGCGTCCAGCCGGGACAACGCCGCTGCCGCCGAATGCCTCCGGCACGTAGATCGCGGCAAAACCCAGCGCCGCCGCCTCGCGCAGCGCGTCGGCCGGAAACGTCCGGTCCTCGTCCCACTGGCCGGCATGCGGCAGCAGCCGCTCGCGCGCGAAATCCCGCGCGGTGGCGACGCAGGCCGCCTGTTCCTCCGTGAGGTCGAACTCCATTCGTCCTCCCTGGCCCCGCGCTTGCGGTTCCGCCAAGTAAGGTCGCCGCGCGCGCCGCCCGTCAAGCCTCGGCCGGCCGCGCCACGTTTCGCCGCTGACGGGGCGCGCGCCGCCGCTCTATGCTGCGCGCCGCATGGCAGACCCCTACAAGACCCTCGGCGTGCAGCGCGGCGACACCGACGACGCGATCCGCGCCGCCTACCGCAAACTGGCGATGAAGCACCATCCGGACCAGAACCAGGGCCGGCCGGAGGCAGCGGAGCGGTTCAAGGCGATCAGCGCCGCCTACGACATCCTCTCCGACAAGGACAAGCGCGCCCGCTTCGACCGCGGCGAGATCGACGCCGACGGGCGGGAAACCAGCTTCGGCCGGGCCGCGCCCGGCGCCGGCGGGCGGCACGGCGCCGGCGCCAACGCGGGCGCCGGGGCGGGCGATTGGCGCACCCATCCGCGCGGCGATGCGTTCGACAGCATGCACCCTGACGACCTCGATACGCTGTTCGGCCAGGGCTTCGGCAACGCCAACCGCGGCCGCGACATCCGCTACACGGTCAGCGTGAGCTTCGTGGAGGCGGCCAACGGAACGTCGCGCCGCCTCGTGCTGCACGACGGGCGGGAGCTCGACGTCGCGATCCCGGTCGGCGTGCACGACGGGCAGGTGCTGCGGCTCAAGGGCCAGGGCCGGCGCGGCCTGACCCATTCCGGCGACGCGGTCGTGGAGGTGCTGGTCGCGCCGCACAAGTTCTTCCGCCGCGAGGGCGACGACATCGTGCTCGACCTGCCGGTGACGCTGCACGAGGCGGTGCTCGGCGCCAGCATCGAGGTGCCGACGGTGCGCGGCCCGGTCCGGCTGACCATTCCGCCGGGTTCCGGCTCCGGCGCGCGGCTGCGCCTCAAGGGCCGCGGCGTCGGCGTCGGCCACCAGTACGTGGTGCTCAAGCCGGTGCTGCCGCCCGGCGTCGAGCCGGCGCTCGCCGATTTCCTGCGCGGCTGGAGCCCGACCCAGCCGTTCCATCCGCGCGACGGCATGGACGCCGAGTAGGCCCGCGCCGCACGGCGGCCCCGCGCCCCGGCGCGTTGTGCAATCGGCGCTGACATGGATCAATGCCGCGCCGGGCGGGGGGTGTAGTCTTCGCTCAGCAACTACCGCAGGAGACCCCCATGAACGCAGGCGACGTGATGACCCGCAATGTGGTCACCGTGACCCCCGACACGACCGTGCCGGAACTCGTCAAGATTCTGCTCAGCCGCAACATCAGCGGCGTGCCGGTGGTCGACACCGACGGCACGCTGGTCGGCATCGTCACCGAGGGCGATCTGGTGCGCCGCAGCGAACTCGGCACCGAGCGCAAGCGCGGCGGCTGGCTGTCGTTCTTCACCGCGACCGCGACGATGGCGCAGGACTACGTGCGCAGCCATGGCACCAAGGTCAGCGACATGATGACGCCGGGCGTGGTCGCCGCTGCGCGCGACACCCCGCTCGCCGAGGTCGCCGACATGATGGAGGAGCGGCATGTCCGCCGCGTGCCGGTAGTCGAGGACGGCAAGGTCGTCGGCATCGTGAGCCGCGCCAATCTGCTGCGAGCCTGGGCCTCGCTGCCGGACGAGACGGCAAAAGTCTCCGCCGACGACGCGGCGATCCGCACCTCGCTGCTGGGCGAGCTGTCGCACCAGGCCTGGAGCCGGCGCCCGGAGAACAGCGTGGTGGTGACGGACGGCGTGGTGCATCTGTGGGGCCTGGCCGCCACCGAGGAGGAGAAGCGCGCGCTGGAACTCGCCGCCGAGCGGACGCCCGGCAGCAAGGGCGTGCGCAACCACATTGTCGTGCTTGCCGCGGAGCCGTATCCGCTGCTGCTCGGCGCCTGATTTTTTTCACACTTGTTTGCCCGGTCGCCGCCCCGGTCGGAGACTCGTGCCGCGCGACCCCTCCTCCAAACCTCCTCCCGCAAAGGGGAGGAGAGGAAGAAAGCTCCCTCTCCCCTTGTGGGGGAGGGCTGGGGTGGGGGGTCCGGCGGTCGGAGATTCGGCCCGTACGACCCCTCCTCCCGACCTCCCCCCACAAGGGGAGGAGGAGAAGAAAGCCCCTCTCCCCTTGCGGGAAAGGGCCGTGGGCGGCAAGACGGGGCTCGCCGCTCTCACCGCCCCTGCACGAACCCGGCAATCTCCTTGGTCACGCGCTCGATCAGCGGCGCCCAGGCCTTCGGCCCCGGCTGGCGGAGCAGCCGCAGCGACGAGTACCACGGCGACGCCTCGCGCTGCATCAGCCAGCGCCAGTCCGGCGCATACGGCAGCATAATCCACGCCGGCCGCCCGGCCGCGCCGGCGAGGTGGCCGAGCGAGGTGTCGACGCACACCAGCAGGTCGATGTTCTGCAGGATCGCGCCGGTGTCGTCGAACGTCTCGATCTGCGCATCGAGCCCGACCAGCGGCGCCGGGCCGCGCCAGGTCGCGACCTGCGCCGCCGCCGGCCCCTTCTGCAGCGCCACGTACACGACCCCCGGCACCTGCCCGAACGGCGCCAGCGTCTCCAGCGTGATCGAGCGGTTGCGGTCGTTGTTGTGGGTCGGCCGGCCGGCCCAAGCGATGCCGATCCGCTTGTGCCCGGCCGGCAGCAGCGCATCGAGCCGCTCCCGCCACTGCGCCACCTTGTCGGGCAGCGTGTGGATGTACGGCCCCGGATCGGGGATCGTCTCGAGCCGCGTGCCCTGCAGCCGCGGCAGGCCGGAGAACGGGCAGTAGGCGACGAACGGCGGCGCCTGGTCCCAGCGCGAGAAATAGGTCGCCTGCGGATAATGCCGCTTCAGCAGATCGGCCAGTTCGGCGCTGGTCGCGACCGCGACCGACTTGGCGCGCTCGAACGCCCAGGGCAGATAGCGGGCGAACATGATCACGTCGCCGTAGCCCTGGTCCGCCACCAGCAGCAGCGTCTGGTTGTCGGCGAGCGTGTCGCCGTTCCACTGCGGCTTGTCGGATTTCGGCATCAGCGGCTGCGCGCCGGAAATCTGGTAGCGCCACTCGTACTCGTTCCAGCCGTCGGCGAACGAGCCGGTCAGCAGCAGCGTCTGGCCGAGGCGCATGTGCGCCTCCGGCATGTCGGGCTTGAGCTGGATCGCGCGGCGGGCGGCGCGGATGCACTCTTCGGTCTCCAGCCGCTCGTAGCGCAGCATCGACTCGTTGAAATGCGCGACCGCGTCGGTCGGCGCCAGCGCCTGGGCGCGGCGCGTCATCGCCAGCCCCTCGTCGAGCCGGCCGATCAGCCGGTACACCTCGCCGAGGTTGCAGAGCTGGCGCGGCTGGGTGGCGCCGGCGGCCATCGCCTGCTCCATCAGCGCCGCGGCTTCCTCGCCCTTGTTGCGCTTGAACGCGATGTAGCCCTTGAGGTGCAGCGTCTCGCCGTGCCTGGGGTTGTAGGCGAGCACATGGCCGAGCAGCCGTTCGGCGGCATCGTAGCGCGCCGCCTCGACGTATTCGCGCGCGACCGTCAGGACTTCGCCGAGCGGCATCGGTATGGTGCCCGGCGGCAGCCCGGCGACGGGTGCGTTGGCCGCGGTCGGCGCGGTGGCCCGCGCGGGCAGGGACTGCGCGGCGCTCATCGGGCAGCAGGCAACTTGGGTGAGGTCACGGCAAAACTCCGCTCGAACTCGGCAAAGCCGTTGTTATACGAAGGCCGCGCGTCCTGCCAGCGTCGTGTCGTCAACGCAAGCATTGCGTGATCGGGAGTGATCGGCCATGCCGCGAACCGCGGGCGGAGGAATCCGGGTGGGCGTCGGCGGCTGGACGTTCCCGCCATGGCGCGGCGCGTTCTACCCGGACGGCCTCGCGCACAAGCGCGAACTGGAATACGCGAGCCGAAAGCTGAGCTCGATCGAGATCAACGGCACGTTCTACGGCTCGCAGACGCCGGAGAGTTTTGCCAAATGGCACGACGAAACGCCCGACGATTTTGTTTTTTCCGTGAAGGCGCCGCGGTTCGCCACCAACCGCCGGGTGCTGGCCGAAGCGGGTGACTCGATCGAGCGGTTCTTTGCCAGCGGCGTGCTGGAACTGCGGAAGAAGCTCGGGCCGATCAACTGGCAGTTCGCGCCAACGAAGAAATTCGACCCCGAGGATTTCGCCGCGTTCCTGAAGCTGCTGCCTGCGCGGGTGGAAAGCCGCGCGATCCGGCACGCGGTGGAAGTGCGGCACGAGAGTTTCCGCACGCCCGATTTCGTCGCGCTGGCCCGCGCGCACGGCGTCGCCATCGTCATGGCGGCGGATTCCGAATACCCGCAGATCGCCGACCCGACCGCGCCGTTCGTCTACGCCCGCATCATGGGCACGACCGAGGCCGAGCCGGACGGCTATTCGGCGGATGCGCTCGACCGCTGGGCCGTGGCGGCAAAAACCTGGGCCGCGGGCGGCGTGCCGGAGGGATTGCAGACCGTTGCCAAGGCCGGCAAGGCGGCCAAACGGCGGGACGTGTTCCTCTACGTGATCAGTGGGTTCAAGGAAAAGAATCCGGCGGCGGCGATGGCGCTGCTGCGGCGGCTTGCATAGACACCATGCCGCTGCAGAACCGCGTCACGCCGTTCGGCGAGATCGTGGCGATGCCGCAGCGCGGGATGTTCGTGGGCAATCGCGGCATCATCCACGACCCCGCAACGAAGACGCTGCTGCGGCGGCGCTGGTCGACATGGCGCTGGATCGTCTGCACCTGCGACTACCGGGGTCGCCGCCGCGAGGTGATGGCCGGACGCAGTTGGACCGAGCTTTTCTTCCTGGACGAATCGACGGCATTGGCGGCCGGGCACCGGCCCTGCTTCTTCTGCCGTCGCGAGCGGGCCGAGGCGTTCCGCGCCGCCTGGGCGCGCGGCAACGGCGGCGCGCCGCCATCGGCGGACGCGATGGACGCGGTGCTGCACGCCGAACGGATCGACGGCCGCCGCAAGCGGCTGCACACGCTGCCCGCCCCGGTCGGCGATCTGCCGGACGGCGCGATGCTTGCCATTGAAGATACGGCTTTTCTGGTCATCGACGGGCAGAAGCTGCGCTGGACCGCGGACGGCTACCGACCCGACCAACGCCCGCAAGACGCCGCCCGCCTGATCACGCCGCCCTCGACGCTCCGAACGCTCGCCGCCGGCTATCGCCCCGCGTTACATCCGAGTGCATTCGCCACGCCGATCGGTTGACGTGGCACTGTGCCGGCCCAGATTGAGCCGATGACAACCGATCCGCATTCGCCAGCGCGAACCGAGGGCGACCACATCCGGGACGCGTTTCGACGTCGCGGCAATCACGCGGTCGAGCAGATGGCCCGGTCAGCGAGCCTGGAAGCGCTTGCGCACGCACTCGAAGCACCGACCGACTTCGGCGCCGTTGTGTCAGCCCTCGGCAGCACAGCCGTCCCGGAAGCGGCGCTTGCGCTGGACCCGTTCGCCGACGTGATCGCACGCGGCATCTGGGAGCGGGAACGTCTGGCCAGATTGGCCGGGGGCCTGCTGTCGGCGGCGGAGGTCGGGCGTGCGCTCGGCATTTCCCCACAGGCCGTGGACAAGCGCCGGCGGGGCAACCGGCTGCTCGCGGTCCGCGTCTCCAGCGACTGGCGCTATCCGGCGGCGCAGATCGGCGCCTATGGCGAGGTCGCCCCGGCGCTCCCGCTGGTGTTGCAGGACGCCTCAGTGGTCGGGAGGAGTGGATGGACGCTGCTGGATTTTCTGCTCGCGCCGGACGATGCGCTCGGCGGCCTCACGCCGCTGGAAAGCCTGCGGCGCGGCGGTGCCGAGGCGACCGTCGTGCGGCGTATCCTGGCCGCCGACAAGGTCGACGCTTACGGATGAGCGGCGGCGGCCGTGGGCCGACCGGCGAGGCGCGCCTGCCGTCGGATTGGCTGCCGCGCTCCGCCCTGCCAATCACCGAGATCCCTGCCGGCAGCACGCTCGTCCGAATCCATCGCAGCGTGCGCTCGCCGATCTTCTTCTCGCCTGGGAACGACCAGCCGCCAGCCGGGCGCTTCGACAGCGCGGCCAGCCGATTCGGCGTGCTCTACGCGGCCGCCAGCTTCGCGGGCGCCTTTGCCGAAACAGTGCTCAGCAACCCGGCGCGCCACTGGTCGGCCAGGGCGAAATCGCCAGCCGATCCCTCGCAACGCTGACCGTTTCGCATTCCATCCGCCTTGTCCGCATGCACGGCCCTGGGCTCCAAGTCCTCGGACTCGACAACGCCATCACCACCGGCCCGTACGAGCCATGCGGCGTCTGGGCGGATGCGCTGTTTGCACATCGTGACCGCCCGAACGGCATTGCTTATGCGTCGCGACACGATCCCGAGCAGATCTGTGTCGCCCTGTTCTCCCGTTCCGACATCTCCATCGCGACTGCGGGCGAAAGCGCCCCGCTGGTGGACATGCCGGGCGAGGTCGCACCGGTGCTTCGCCGCTACGGGAAGCGCCTCGACCCGGCAAAGTGAGGAAACCCTGGTGCGGATGGTCGGACTCGAACCGACACTCTGTCGCCAGAAACGGATTTTGAGTCCGCCGCGTCTACCAGTTCCGCCACACCCGCCTGCGCCGCCTCATACCAGCATCCGCGCGCCGGAAAAACCCCCGCGCGGATCGCCGGCCGCCGCGCTAGGCTGTCCGTCATGCAGGATTTCGGGACGTTCGACTACGTGATCGTGGGCGCCGGCGCCGCCGGCTGCGTGCTCGCCAACCGGCTCAGCGAGGACCCCGCCACGTCGGTCGCCTTGCTGGAGGCCGGCGGGCGCGACAACTACATCTGGGTCAAGATCCCGGTCGGTTACTTGTACTGCATGGGCAATCCCCGCACCGACTGGCGCTACAGGACCGAGCCGGAAGCGGGGCTGAACGGGCGGGCGCTCAACTACCCGCGCGGACGAATCCTCGGCGGCTGCACCGCGATCAACGGCATGATCTACATGCGCGGCCAGGCGCGCGACTACGACCACTGGCGCCAGCTCGGCAATCCCGGCTGGGCCTGGGACGATGTTCTTCCGTATTTCCGCCGCTCCGAGGACCATTACGCCGGCGCGGACGACGTTCACGGCGCCGGCGGCGGATGGCGGGTGGAAAGCCAGCGGCTGCGCTGGGATCTGCTCGATGCGGTCCGTGACGCCGCGGAACAGGCCGGCATCCCGAAAACCACCGACTTCAATCGCGGCACCAACGAGGGCGTCGGCTACTTCCAGGTCAACCAGCGCCGCGGCTGGCGCGTCAGCAGCGCGACCGCGTTCCTGCGCCCGGTGCGCGCCCGCCGCAATCTGACCGTGATGACCGAGGCGCAGGCCGAGCGGGTGCTGCTCGACGGGCGGCGCGCGACCGGCGTCGCGCTGCGCCGCGCCGGCGTCCCCGGCACCGTCCGCGCGCACCGCGAAGTCATTCTCGCGGCCGGCGCCATCGGCTCGCCGCAGCTTCTGCAACTGAGCGGCATCGGCCCGGGCGACCTGCTGCAATCGCTCGGCATTCCGGTGGCCCTCGACCTGCCGGGCGTGGGCGACAACCTGCAGGACCATCTGCAACTGCGCATGGTCTACAAGGTCACCGGCGTGCCGACGCTGAACGCGCGCGCCACCTCGCTGTTCGGCCGCGCCGGCATCGCGCTGGAATATGCGCTGACGCGCTCCGGCCCGATGTCGATGGCGCCGAGCCAGCTCGGCGTGTTTGCGCGGTCCGACCCGGCGCTGGAGACGCCGGACCTGGAATGGCACATCCAGCCGCTGTCGCTCGACAAGTTCGGCGACCCGCTGCACGCGTTTCCGGCCTTCACCGCGAGCGTCTGCCATCTGCGCCCGCAAAGCCGAGGCCATGTGCGCATCGTCTCGCCCGACCCGACGGCGCATCCGGCAATCCGGCCGAACTATCTCGCGGTCGAGGCCGACCGGCGCGCGGCGGTGGCCGGGATCCGGCGCACCCGCGAAATCGTGGGCCAGCCCGCTCTCGCACGCTATCGGCCGGAGGAGTTCAAGCCGGGGTCCGCCTTGCAGACCGACACGGATCTGGCGCGCGCGGCCGGCGAGATCGGCACGACCATTTTCCACCCGGTCGGCACGGCGCGGATGGGCGTGGACGACAAGGCCGTGGTTGACCCAGAACTTAAGGTGCGCGGCATCGCCGGTCTGCGGGTGGTCGACGCCTCTGTCATGCCGACGATCACCTCCGGCAACACCGCATCGCCCACGATCATGATCGCCGAGAAGGCCGCCGACATGATCCGCGGGCGCATGGCGGCGGAGGCCGAGCGGCGCGTGGCATGAGCAAGGCCAGGGCTCTGCCCTGGACCCGCCAAAGGCATAGCCTTTGGAAACATTGGATTGCAAAGGCTCTGCCTTTGCCGGGGTCGAGGGGCAGCGCCCCTCGCCTTACCTTGCTCGCGCCAGCCATCCCATGCTCGCCTCCGGCTCCGCGTCGGTGGTGCGCAAATAGGGCTTGATGTCGAGCAGCGGCGTGCCGTCCAGGCAATCGAGATAGCGCACGCGCAGCCGGCCGGCGGCCGCGAACCCGTCGAACGCAACGACCGCGAGCCCGATCGGGTTCGGCCGCATCGGCGCGCGCGTCGCGAACACGCCGCGCGGCGTGGTGTCGAACGGCGGCGTGAACACCAGGCTCGCCGCCTCCGCTGCGTGCAGCCAGTACAGCAGGATCAGGTGCGTAAACCCGTCCAGCGAGGCGAGCCCGGCCTGGAACTCCGGCAGCACCACCGCGTGGCACGGCGGCGCCGGGTCGAGCTGGCGGGTGTTGCGCGGGCACTCGGCCCGGCTTTTGAACGGCGTCTCGAGATGCCCGATCGGCCGCAGCTCCGGCGGCCGCCCGGTCATGCGTCGGCCCGGTTCAGAGGCCGACCTGGCAGTTCGGCCCGCGCTGGCGCAGTTGCTTGCAGAACTGCTCGGCCGAGGCGACGTCCTGGAACCCGCCGGTGCCCAGGTGCCAGGCCGGGTGGCCGTGGTCCTTGCCCTCCCGCACCACGGGCTTCCGCCCATTGAACAGGTCCGGCTCCATGCCGACGAGGTTCTGCCACAGCGTCAGCGCGGCGGCGCGGCTGGGCACCGCGGCAATGTGCACCTGGATCGTGCCGTCCGAGGACGGTTCGGTCACCGTGATGGACCGGGTCGCCGCCGGCATGGCGCCCGATGCCCCGACCGGCAGCGTGGCGCCGGGCGCGGTCGCGGCGGCCGCGGTCCCGGCGGCGGCCGGCAGCGGCACCGGCGGCGAGGTCGATGGGACGGGCGGCATCGGTGCCGGCAGGGGCGCCGTCACCGCGACGGCGGCCTCGGCCGGGGGACGCTGCGTCGGGGTGATCACCTGCGGCGTCGGCAGTGCGGCGGCGGCGGGTTTCGGTAACGGCGGCGGCGCGGCCAGTTGCGCCTGCGTCGGCGGCGCCTGCATCGAGGCCGCGGGCGGCGGCGGCGCGATCGTCGCGACCTTCACCGGCGGCGGCGCGATCGGGGTCGCCTGCACGGTCGCCACCGGCGCCGCATGCACCTGCAACGGTCCGGCCGCCATCTGCTGCATGGGCGTCGGCGCTGGCCCGGGGATCTTGCCGGCGTAGGCCACGCCGCTCGTTTTGCCCTGAATGATCTGCGCCGGCGCCAACTCGTTCGCGAGCGTCCCGGACGCCTCGGTGCGCACCGCATTGAACGCCGCCACCTCGCGGCTTGCGGCGGAACTGTCCACCACCCCGGCCAGCGCCGCGGCAGCCCGCTCCGAATTGCCCTGCTGGGCGTAGGCGAGCGCCAGATTGTGTCGCACCCGGTCGGGTACGCCCGGCTCGTTGGCGAGCGATTGCAGCATCGGCACCGCCTCGTCCGCGCGTCCCTGCAGCACCAGCGCGAGTGCCAGGTTGTTGCGGGCGGCGTAGTCGCCGGGCGTCAAGGCGATGGCCTTGCGGAACGCATCCTCGCCGCCCGCGAGGTCGCCGAGCTGCACGCGGGCGACACCGAGGCCGTTGAGCGGCGGCGTGCCGCCGGCGCCGTGCGACAACGCCGCCTTGAAGGCGCCGGTGGCCAGCGTCGGGTTGCCGGCGCGCAGTTCGAGCTGCCCCGCCCGCAGCAGCAGCGCCGGATCGCGCGGGTTCTGCTGCAACGCCTGCTGCGTGACGCTGACCGCCTCGTCGACGTGGCCGGATTGCAGCAGCGCCTGCGCATAGTGCAGTTGCAGGTCGACGTTCCTGGGGTCGGCCGCGGCCGCAGCCGCCAGGATCGAGCGCGCGCCCTCCGCGTCGCCGCCGGCGGCAGCGATGTCGGCGATGCTCATGCGCGTGCTGCTGCTGATCGCGTCGTTGGTCTTGTCGTGCGATTGCGGGTTGCTGCAAGCCGACAATGCCAGCCCAACCGTGGCCGCCAGGATCGCCATTCTGCGGGCCGGCAACGGGCCGGTCAGCCGATTATGCACGCCGGGGCTTGAGTTCATGGAGGTACGCCCCACTCCTTGCAAGATTTTCGTCGCGTGAGACGGCGCACGCTAACCAAGACGCCGGCCCGCGTCAATGTAATGAGCCCGGCCTTGTCAAGTCGTTGTCGCCGCATTGTTTGCGGTGCCGGCGGACCGCCACGAGCAGCAGGCCGCCCGAGACCAGCGGCACCAGCCCCAGATGCAGCGCCAGGCCGATCGGCAGGCAGAACAGCGCCAGCAGATAGCTCGCCACCAGCAGCAGCCCCTCGCGCCCGCGCAGCCCGCCCTCGCGCGCCTGCACCAGCAGCCAAGCCGCGGCGACCAGCAGCAGCATCATGTCGTAGAGCAGCAGCACCGGCAGCGCCAGCAGGGTTCCGGCCAGCAGCGCGACCGCGCGCAGCGGCAGCGGCGCGCGGCGCCAGAACAGCCACGCAACGGCGGCGGCCGCGGCAACCGCGACCAGCGCCTGCAACGCATAGGCCGCCGCCACCGGCACGCCGAGCAGCCGCGCGGCGGCGAACACCGTGACCATGCCTTCGAGATGGATCCGGCCGTTCTCGAACGTGCCGTGCGCACTGAAGAACTGCGCCAGGAACGCGGCCCAGGCGGCGCCGCCGAACAGCGGCCACGACAGCAGCGCCAACCCGCCGGCACTGAGCGCCGCACCCCCGATCGCCCGCCAATGCCGCCCGGCCAGCAGCGCCAGCGGGATCAGCAGGCCCAGATGCGGCTTGAAGATCAGTGCGCCGAAAGCCACGCCGGACAGCACCGGCCGGCGGTCCAGCAGCCGCGTGCCGATGGCGAACAACGCCGCGCTGAGGAACGCGTTCTGCCCGAGCCCGAGCGTCCAGAACACCGCCGGGTAAGCCAGTACCGGAACCAGCCAGCGCCAGCCCGAGACATCCCATGTCTGGCCGAGGATCGGCCGCAGCGACGCCAGGAACAGCAGCAGCGTGCCAACCTCGAACACGGCGAACGCCGCCAGGTACGGCAAATGCGAGAGCGGCGCCGCGACCAGCAGGAACACCGGCGGGTAGAAGAAGAACTGGTACTCGATGCCGGGCGTCGTCGCCGCCCACTCCGCCGCCTGGTGGGCGGCCTGGTCGTACGCCAGTTCCGCATGGCCGCCGGCGGCGAGCTGGCCTGCCGCATAGAAGCTCGCGAAGTCGGTCGTCGTCGGGTGGTCGAGCGGCACGATCCAGCCGTGCGTGCCGGGCACCAGGACCAGCATTGTCACCGTCTCGGCGACCAGCAGGATCAGCGCATAGGCGAACAGCCGGCCGCGTGGCGCCAGGTCAATGCCCGGCATTGCCGGGACCGGAGGCGGCCGAGGGCACGATCACGCGCGGCAGTCGGCCGCGGCGCGGCGCCGCCGCGGAGCCGCCGGGCGGGGTCGGATACTGCACCCGGATGATGGTCCGGCCAGGCAGGTGCCCGGCCGTGTCCGCCTGGGGGCCAAGCGCCATGCCGGGCGCCAGGCTGCTCGCCAGCGCCTGCGGCACGCGCAACGGCAGCGGCACGTCCGGCGCAGGTGCCAGGCTGGTCTCGGCCCAGCGCGACAGCACGAGGTCGCGGTACGCCTCGCCGCGCCACGGCGTCGCCGAGTGGTAGAGCTGCACCGCGGTTTCCCAGCTGCCCGAATGCGCGTGCAGGTCGCTGAGCAACTGGCCGGCGTAGCGCGCGTTCGCCGCCGGATCGAACGCCTCGGCGACTGTCGCGAACGCATCGGGGTGGAATTGCAGGTTGACCTGGAAGCACCCGACGTCGAGCGAGCGGCTGCCGTGGCCGCGCGCCGCCACCACGTAGGCGATCGCATCGAAGGCCGAGCCGAACACGTGGTCCGTGCCCTCGTCGTTCACCGACCAGGGCCAGGGGAGCAGCGCGCCGCTCGCCCGATCACGCTGCCCGCTCTCGACCCGGCCCACCGCGAGCAACAGGCCGGGCGGCAGCCCCATCGCGTGCTCGACCGCGTTGGCCTGCGCGCTGCACAGGCTCGCCTGATCCTGCGCGCGGGACGCGCCCTGGGCCATGCCCAGCCAGACCCCGAGCGCCACGATGCGGCAAAGTAATCTTCGCGACACCATGCGACGCTAGATCGCCGCGCCGCGCCGCGCAAAGGGTCATTTGTGCATCAGCGCCGCCATCACGCCGACCACCGCCGGCCCGCCGACCACCAGGAAGATGCACGGCAGGATGAACAGGATCATCGGGATCGTCAGCATCACCGGCAGCTTGGCGGCCTTCTCCTCGAACCGGGTCAGCGTGTGCGTGCGCATCTCGGCCGCGAGCACGCGCAGCGCCTGCGAGATCGGCGTGCCGTACTGGATGGTCTGCGCCAGCGTGCCGCCGAGCCTGGCCATCACTTCGAGCCCGGTGCGCTGGCCCATGTTGAGCAGCGCCCGCCGGCGGTCGTTGAGGATCTTCATCTCGCTGCCGGTGGTCCGCAGTTCCGATGCCGTCGGCGCATTCGCCTCGCCGAGTTCGGCGGCCACGCGGTCGAACCCCGCCTCCAGCGCCAGACCGGCCTCGGAACAGATGATCAGCAGGTCGAGCGCATCCGGCAGCCCGATCTCCAACTGGCCGAGGTAGCGCTTGCGCGCGCGCCGCACCATGAAGTCCGGCAGCAGCAGCCCGATCACCGCGCCACCGAACACCGGCAGGACCTTCGGATGCATCTGGATGCCGGTGACCGTCATGCCGATCCACACGACGAGCGGCAAGCCGACGAACAGAGCGACCTTGGCGCCGACGAACAGCGGCAGCGTGCTGCTGGTCTTGTGGCCGGACGCCACCATCGTCTGCTCCAGGTCCTCCATGCTTTTGCGCGACAGCAGCCCGCTCGACACCACCGCCTGGCCGACCGCCCGCAGCGCGCGCGCCGGGAGGCTGCCGGCGGAGGCGGCCGGCACCGCTGCCGGGCCGACACCGCGCGCGGCCACGCCCACCGCGACCGTGCGAATGCGCGCGTCGATCCGATCGCGCCGCCGCATCCCCGGCAGCAGCACGACCGCGAGCAGCAGCAGGCCGAGCGCCCCCGCGAGCATGACCTGCAGCAGGCCGGAGCCGATCATCGGGCGTCCTCCACCTCGCCTCGCCCGGTCGCGCCAGCGCCGTCGGACAAGGCCGTCATGACAAGGCCCGGCGGATCAGCAACTGCATCGAGCCGATGCCGAGCACCAGCATGATCACGGCGCTCGCCAGGATCTTGCGGCCGCGCGCCGTGTCCAGCAGCAGCAGCACGTAGCTCGGCGCGATCAGCAGCAGGCCGAGGAAGGCAATGAACGGCAGCGAGGCCAGCACCAGCATCGTGGTGCGCGCCTCCGCCGACAGCGCATAGGCGCGGGCCCGCATTGCGGTGCGCTTGCGTATCACGTCGGCAAGGTTCTCCAGCGTGTCGGTCAGGCTGCCGCCGGTCTGCCCCTGCAGCGAGAGCGCGACCGCGAAGAACCGGTACTCCGCGACCTCGGTCCGGCGCGACATCGAGATCAGCGCCTCGGTCAGCGACTGGCCGATCAGCAGCTGGTTGTACAGCTTCTCGAACTCGATCGCGGTCGGCGCCTGCGCCTCCTTGCCGACGATGCGCAACGCCTCCGGCACCGGAATGCCGGTGCGCACCGAGCGCACGATCATCGACAGTGCGTCCGGCATCTGGTTGTAGAGCACGCGGGCGCGGCGCGAGGCGAACATGCCGAACACGCTCCGCGCCACCATCACCCAGATGACCGGCAGGGCCAGCCATCCGAACGAGCCGAACACCTGGGCCAGCAGCGCGCCGGCGACCGTCGCGAGCGCGCCCACCGCGATCAGCAGCACCCACCACGGCGCCGGGTACAGGTCGCCCTGGTCGAGCCGGACGCCGAACAGCCGCACGAACCGGTTCAACGGGTCGGTGGGCGCGAGCCCGGGGGCGCTCTCCGCCCGCACCAGCCGAAGTCTCGTTGCGCGTCGCGGGCGCATAGGCCTTCAGCAGCGTGTCGATGCGAGTCTGCTTGGCCTTGCTCCTGCTGTCGACCACCAGCAGCACCGCCGCGATGCCCATCAGCGCGATCGCCCCGCCACCTACCGTCATCACCAGCGGCGACGGCGCGATCACGGGCTTGCCTCCTCGAGCGCGTCGAGCCAGGCGCGTTCCAGCCCGAAATAGGACAGCCGCTTGGCGAAGTGCGGCCGCACGCGGGACAGCCGGTAGCGGCCGCGCAGCGAGCCGTCCGGGTTCTCGCCCTCGTACTCGAACAGCGCGACGTCGTTCAGCGTGACGATGTCGCCTTCGAGCCCGATCACCTCGGTGATCTGGGTCACCCGGCGCGCGCCGTCGCGCATGCGCTCGATCTGCACGATCAGGTCGATGGCGCTGACGATCTGCGTGCGGATCGCGCGCAGCGGCAGCCCGGGCTGGCCCATTTCCACCATGTTCTCGATGCGGGTGATCGCGTCGCGGCTGGTGTTGGCGTGGATCGTGCTCATGCTGCCGTCGTGGCCGGTGTTCATGGCCTGCAACATGTCGAACGCCTCGCCGCCGCGCACCTCGCCGATGATCAGCCGGTCGGGGCGCATGCGCAGTGCGTTCTTGCACCAGATCGCGCTGGGTGATCTCGCCGCGCCCCTCGAGGTTGGCGACGCGGGTCTCGAGCCGCACCACGTGCGGCTGCTGCAACTGCAGCTCGGCCGCGTCCTCGACCGTGATGATGCGCTCGCCGCTGTCGATCATCTGCGACATCGCGTTCATCAGGGTGGTCTTGCCGGCGCCGGTGCCGCCCGAGATCAGCACGTTGAGCCGCGCCCGCGAGCCGATCTCCAGCACCGTCGCGACCGGCTTGGAAATCGAGCCGCTGGCGATCAGCATCTCCAGCGTGATGCGCCGGCGGGCGAACTTGCGGATCGAGATGCAGGCGCCGTTCAGCGCCAGCGGCGGAAAGACGATGTTGACGCGCGAACCGTCGGCGAGGCGCGCATCGACCATCGGGCTGCTCTCGTCGACGCGCCGGCCGACCGCGGCGGCGATGCGCTGGGCGATGTTGGCGGCGTGCGCGGCGTCGCGGAAGCGCACGCTGGACAGCAGGATCTTGCCGCGTTGCTCGACGAACACCCGGTCCGGGCCGTTGACCATGATGTCGGTGATGGTGTCGTCGTCGAGCAGCGGCTCCAGCGGCCCGAGGCCGAGCATGTCGTCGACCAGCTCGCCGGCGAGCTGCCGCTGCTCGCGCCCGTTGAGCTGGATGTGCCGCCCGTCGGCGATCTCGGCGAGCAGCCGCTCGACCTCCACCTGCAGCCGGTCCGGCGTGGTCGCCGCGGCGATCGTCGGGTCGAGGCGCGAGAGACAGATCGCGCGCAGTTCCTCGAGGGCGTTCGGCTGGCTGACCTCCGCGCGGGAGATCGCCATCACCGGATCGGTGCTGGGCGGGGGCGGCGGCGCTTCCGCCGGGCGCCGGCCGAATCCGCGTACCGAGGAGCTCATTTGCGGAACAGCTTCATCATGCCGCGCGAGCGTCGCACGTCGGCCTCCACGGCCGGCGCCGGCAGGATCTCGTGCGCGAGCGTCGCGATCGCGGTCTGGAACGCGCCGCGCTTGCGCACCGCCGGGTCGCCGAGCGTGGTCGCCGTGTGCAGCAGTTTCGGCAGATACGGGATGATGATGTCGGGCGCCCGCTGCAATGCCGCGATCACCTGCTTCTTGTCGAGGGTTCCGGGCGCGCCCAGCCGGTTCAGCACCAGCAGCGGCGGGCTGCCGGCCTTCGCGCCGGTGTAGCTGCTGAGCATGCGCAGCGAATCGCGCAGTGACGGCAGCGTCGGGTCCATCACCAGCACGCGCTGGTGCGCCAGTTCCTGCATCTCCCGGTGCATCGGCAGCGACAGCCGCGGCAGGTCCAGCACGATGCAGTTGTAGCGCGTGCGCAGCAGATCCATCAGGTGCCGCACCGCGCCGCCGCTGACCGTGGGCAGGCTGTCCGGCTTGTCCTCGGAGGCGAGCAGCGCCAGCCGGTCGCCGAGCCGCGGCGCGGCGCGCTCGACCAGCAGCTTGTCGACCCGCTCCGGGTGTTCGAGCGCGGCGCGCAGCCCGCCTTCGGCCTCGTTGGCCAGCATCAGCCCGCAGGTGCCGCCCTGCAGGTCGGCGTCCAGCAGCAGCGTGTGGTGGCGCCGCCGCTCCGACAGCTCGACCGCGAGGTTGACCGCGACCGTCGTCGAGCCGACGCCGCCGCGCACGCCGGTGACGGCGATGATGCGCCCGCCGCGCGCCGTCACGTCGGAGGGGCCGCGCCCCATGATCCAGGGCAGGAACTCGCGCGAAACCTGGTCGCGGTTCAGCGGCTTGCACAGATACTCCAGCACGCCCAGCCCGCGCGTGACCTGGCGGTAGAACTCCATGTCGGCGCGCTCGCCGATCACCAGCACGCGCACGCCCGGCTCGACGAATTGCGCGAGATCCTCGAGCGCCGCGAACGGGTCCTTCTCGCCGGAGACGTCGACGATCAGCGCCGACGGGGTCTCCATCTGCTGCAGGCCGGTCTTGGCGTCGATCACGTCGCCGCGCCGGACCTGGCCGCCGTCGCGCATCAGGTCGGCCAGCACCTCGCGCATGACCGCTTCGGTATCCTTGTCGCGCACATAGGCGACCACCGGGATCCGGCCCGAGCGAGCTTCGGCCTCCGAGACGGGGACGAGCGCGTCGGGTGGCATCACTGGGTGACCCCCGCCCGGCGCCGCCGCCGCCGCCACTGCCGCCCTGGCCGCCGCTGCCGGCGCCCGAGGCGATGCCCGAGATGCCGGCAGCGGAAGCGTCTTGACGTTGTCGTTGCGCAATCGGTTGACCGCGGTCGCCGCGATCACCCCGATCGAGTTCGGCCGCGCCGGTGCCGTGCTGCAGGTCGACCGGATTGACCACCATGGCGCGCAGGTTGTCGTCGTTGGTGCCGGCCGGCGACCAGGTGCCCTCACGCTGGTACGGGTCGAGCAGACCGGCGCATCCGCCGAGCGCGGCAAGCAGTCCGAACAATGTCAGATACCGTCGCATGGCATGCCCTCAGTTCAACAGGAACCCGGTGTCCCCCAACTGCCGTCCGTCATCAGGTCCGCGGGCCCGCTGGCGCAGCAGGATCGCCCGGTCGAAATCGTTCGGCGGGTTGAACCCGTCGAGCGGCGTGTGCAGCGTGCTCGCGACGCTGACCGGCCGGACGATGTACGGGGTCACCAGGATCACCAGTTCGCTCTCGTCGCGCTCGAAGGCGTCGGACTTGAACAGCTGGCCGAGCACCGGCAGTTCGCCCAGATACGGCAGGCCGGTCATCGTCTGGGTGACGTTGCGGGACAGCAATCCGGCGATTGCGAAGGTCTGGCCTGACCCGAGATCGACGGTGGTCTCGGCGCGTTGCACGGTGAGCCCCGGGATCGTCACGGTGCTGCCGTTGACCAGCGGCAACGAGACCGAACCGACCGTGGTCAGCTGGCTGACCTCCGGATGCACGCGAATGCTGATCCGGTCTGCCGAGACCACGGTCGGCACGAAGGTCAGGGAGACGCCGTAGGTCTCGAAGCTGACCGAGATCGCGCCGTTCTGCTCGGCCACCGGCACCGGGAACTGGCCGCCCGCGAGGAAGCTTGCGGTCTCGCCCGACCGCGCCGTCAGGTTCGGCTCGGCCAGGATCGTGACGAGGTTGTCCTCGGCCAGCAGGTCCAGGATCGCGTTGGCCGACCGGCCGCTGATCGAGGTGATGCCGATCTGGTTCGGCGTCGCGGTCGTGGAGGGAAGGTTGGCGTTCAATATGCCGGCGACGCCGATGCGGCCGATGCTGCCGAGCGCCGACCAGTTGATGCCGAGCTGGCGGGTCACGGCGCGGGAGATCTCGGCGAACCGCACGCGCAGGTTCACCTGTGTCGCGCCCTCCACCGACAGCCGGTTGTCCACCGTGCCCTTGTCGCCCACCATGTCCTTGCCGATGGCAACCGCCTGCTCGGCTTCGCCCGGGGTCGCCACGCGGCCGGTCACGGCCAGGCCGTTGGCGGTCGGGGCGAAGTTCACATGGCTGCCCGGCACCGCGGCGGCGGTCACTCTGGCTCGCCTGCGATGCGGCGTAGGTCGACGGCGTCACGGTCACGTCGTATTCGGCGATCATGTCGCCGGCGTCGTCGAAGGCGGCAACGGTGGTGTGGCCCACGGCGACGCCGAACACGAACACGCTGGTCGGGCTCGCCGGCCGCACTTCCGCGATCTTCGGGTCGGCGGCGAACAGGTTGGCGATCGGCCGCGAGGCCCGCAGCACCTTGCCCGAGCCCGCCTCCAGCACCAGCGTGCGGTCGTTGGGCGACGGTGCGGCCGGCGCCGCGGTCACGGCGGCCAGCAGCAGCAGCCCGACCGCCGCGGCGGTGACGAAACGCTGCATCACCGCCTCCTAGAACTTGTACTCGACGGGGTCACCGGCGCCGCGGAACACCTTCACCGCGGAACCCGCCGCCTTGTTCGCGCCATGCACCCGCAGCGCCGCCGAAACGTCGCCCGCGAACACCGGCTGCGGCGGCTCGGCGTGCACGGCGGGTTCGCCGGCAACCTCGGCCGCCTGCGCCGCCGGATGCACCGCCAGCGACAGCCGGCCCAGCCGCGCCGCGACCTCGATCCGTTCGGCGTCCACCGGCGAGACTTCCAGCGTCACCGTGCGGTTGCCGCCCTGGTTGCCGGCGCCGGACTGCGCCCCCTGCACCAGCTGCTGGTCCACCGCGATCACGCGCACGTCGTCCATCAGCGTCTCGCCGGCCACCCGATGGTCGGACGGCTGGTCCGCGCCCTCGATGTTCTGCGTCAGCAGCAGGTCGATCCGGTCGCCGGGCCAGATCAGGCCCGCAGTGCCGCTGACCGCGTCGACGCCGATCGTGATGGCGCGCATTCCGGGTTGCAGCACCGCCGCAAGGAAGCCGCGGTCGCCGGGCGAGAGATAGTCGCCGGGCATGAACGCCTCGCCGGCGCCGAGCGAGCGGCGCATCATCGCGCCGCGCAGCTTCAGGCGCGCCTCGGCGGTGTCCTGCAGCGTGCCGGGCTGCACCTTGTCGAGGTCGATCGCCTGCGCCTCGAGATCCTCGGGGACGATCAGGCTGCCGGCCCGGATCGGGCGGGCCGCGACCATGATGTGCGCCGGCGGCGGCGCGTTGACGACCGGCGGCGCCACCGGGGGGGCCTGTTGCTGGGACAACAGGAAGGCGCCCACGAGCCCAAGGAGCCCGAGACCGACCAGAAGAACCAGTACTACCCTGACGAGCATCGCCTGTTAGCCCGCCACCAGAGGTGAGAGAGAAATAATACTACCTGCCGCGATCGCTGCGGCATAGGGCAAAGGTCCGCGCCGGCTCAAGCGCCAATGTTCGGCCTTGGCCAGACGGCCGAGCAGCGTGAAGCGGGCCCCGGCCGGGGGACGGGAAACCACAAACGACAATCCCAGGTAAACGAGCGCCAGCACGCCGCCGCAGATCGCCGTCATCAACAGCAACTCGGGCAGCCGCGCCGGCGGCGCCACCAGGGCGACGGCGCCCAGCAACTTCGCGTCCGCACCGCCCATCAGACCCCGCAGCCACAACAGCGCTGCCACCGCGAACACTCCCCCTGCAACCGCCAAGCCCATAACAACGTCGCCGGTTAGGAGCCTGGATGCAATGCCAATTAACGCAAGTGCTGCCGGAACGCAGTTCGGCACGGTCCGCACGGCAAGATCGTGCAGCGCCGCGCCGAGCAGCAACGCAAGACCGACGGTCACTGCCACGTGGGCAAGGACAGGGGTCATCTTCGTCGGATCGGGTCAGTATCGAGCTGCGCCAGGAGCCCCCGCCGGCGGGAGCGCCCTGATCCGCTCGACTTACAGCTTGCCGGCGATGAAGCTGAAGGTGTTGGAGATGTTGCCGCCGAGCGAGGTGACCGCGCCGATGATGGCAACGGCGATCAGCGAGGCGATCAGACCATACTCGAGCGCCGTCACGGCGCGCTTGTCCGAGCGGAGGGTCTGGATCAGGCAGAGCAGGTTGGTGAACATTCTCTCAATCCCTATGGGTTGGTGGTGTCTCAATCGGGCCGTTCCGGATGGATCGGTCCGTCGTCCTGCCCGGCTGCTGAGGCGTCCTCCGCCTGGGGCCGCCGGGGTCGTCAAGTTGTTCCAATGCCGCTGCCGATCTTTTAACGCGAGAGAATGGGTCCGTAAATGCCAAAAATTCAGTTCAATGTGTTTTTTTTGATCCGTTAAGCTTTTCGGTATCGCGCCATGCGTCACAAGGGCACCAGATCCCATGGCGGCGGGTGTCCGGGGAACCCGCGCAAGACGCGTGCCAAGCATCCCGATCGCCGTCGCTCACGATATGGTGAGCCGATTAACAAGCCGCTAAAGCAGTCCCGGCGCAAGTGCTGAATCCGCCATGCTGGCAGCCGGATGTCGGCGCATTCGCCGCGATATCGGCGAATGCGCAATCGCGATCGTTGTTCTCGGTCCAATCCACCGACATTGTGGCAACAATCTTTAGTTATGTGCCAATCGTCACCCTTATGCAGCCGGTTTCAACGACGCCAGCAACATGTATTTCTGTATCTGTTGTGCGTTCGTCTGATCCGAGCGGTTGCGGCGCCGACTTCGATTCTGATCTGGTCTTAACGGATTCGTGAGCCCAAAATGTCCCGTCTCGCCAGCCTCACCGCGCGTTGTGCGAGTTTTCTCGGAACTGAGTGATCGGCGCAACACCGGAGGCATTGGCCGCTTTCGTGATGCGCGTCTCAAAACGCGACGCGAACTGCGCGGCGGACCGGCGTGCCTCCACCACTTGTGGGTACCCGGGACCGGGCAATCATGCTGAATTCGCGCATCAGACACGTATCTGTTGCATGAATCGGATCGCCGTTGGTGGCCCGCAAGGCCCTGGGATCACCCCAAAACGCGTCGAATCGGGCGAAATCGCGAGTCGCGGCCGGTCGCGCGGCCCTCTCAGCGGCTCCGGTCGACCGCGCCGACCCCGACCGCGGTCACCCGCCCGACGTCCCGCTCGCCGTCGCGCAGCCGGCCGGACCGCGGGTCGAGCGCGAGGCAGGCATTGCCGATGACGTCGTCGAGCAGGATGCACAGCCCGCCGGCGCTCGGCTGCCAGGACAGCGCGAACGGCATCGCCGCGCCGCTGCGGTCGAGCACCCTGGCATTGCCGTCCGGGGTCAACTGCAGCGGCCCGCCGCCCGGAGCGACCCCCACGAGGTCGAGCGTGCCGCCCAGCTCGGCCAGCGACGTCGATTCATAGGAGTGCACCACCCCCGCCGCGCGCGGCAGGCCGACCGCGTCGATCAGCGCCACCGCCGACAGGCCGGGCGCGACCAGCGTCACGATCAGCCCCATGCACAGCGTCAGCGCGATCTGCGGGCCCGGCGCCAGGTAGCGCCGGCCGAGCCGCTGCCGCGCCGCATTCTCGTGCTCGCCGATCAGCCAGACCATGCGCAGGTAGACCAGCACGGCGACCAGCCCCGCCGCCACCAACTCGCCCGAGCTGAACCGGCCCAGCGACGCCCACAGCAGCCACGGCACCGCCGCCCCGGCGACGATCGGCGCCGCACCGAACAGCACCGCGCGCCAGTCCTGCGCGGCCAGTCCGACATCCCGAGGGGCAGCGCGCGACGCAGGCATGGATCACCGATGCGACGGCCAAGCCAAGGCCGATAAGGATGCAGCATCGCCCGGACGCGGCGCCAGAATAATGCGCGGCCGTGGCCTGCGTTCCAGTCCTGCGCCGCGGTGATGGCGGCCCGGGATGGCGCCGACGCCGCCCCGGCGGCATCATCGCCGCGCGCGGGGGTCCATTCATGTCCAGACACACTTTCTTCTGCATCGACGCCCACACCTGCGGCAACCCCGTGCGGGTGGTGGCCGGCGGCGGGCCGCTGCTGCCGCACGTGCCGATGGCCGAGCGCCGCCAAATCTTCTTGCGCGAGCACGACTGGGTACGCCGCGCGCTGATGTTCGAGCCGCGCGGCCACGAGGTGATGTCCGGCTCGATCCTGTATCCGCCGACGCGCCAGGACTGCGACCTCGGCGTGCTGTTCATCGAGGTCAGCGGCTGCCTGCCGATGTGCGGCCATGGCAGCATCGGCACCGTCACGGTCGCGCTCGAAGAAGGTCTGGTGACCCCCAGGGAACAGGGCAGACTCGCGCTGGAAACCCCGGCCGGCCGGATCGGCGTGGAATATGTGCAGGAAGGAAACTTCGTCGAACAGGTGCGGCTGTTCAACGTCCCCGCCTACCTGCACGCGGAGGGCGTCGAGATCGAGGTGCCGACGCTCGGGACAATCGTCTTCGATCTCGCCTATGGCGGCAACTATTATGCGATCGTCGAGCCGCAGGCCAATTGGTCAGGCCTCGACGGCATGAGCGCGGGCGAAATCCAGCGCCTGTCGCCGCTGGTGCGGAAGGCCGCCCAGGCGGCGATCTCGCCCGTGCATCCCGAGGACCCGCGCATCGGCGCGGTCAGCCACGTGATGTGGTGCGACCGGCCGCGCGCGGCCCGCGCCCATGCCCGCAACGCGGTGTTCTACGGCGACAAGGCAATCGACCGCTCGCCCTGCGGCACAGGCTCCTCGGCGCGCATGGCGCAACTCGTGGCCAAGGGCCGGCTGCGCATCGGGGACGAGTTCATCCACGAGAGCGTCATCGGCACGATGTTCGACTGCCGGGTCGAGGGCGCCGCCCGCGTCGGCGCGCACGACGCGATCCGGCCGAGCGTCGCAGGCTGGGCGCGCGTCACCGGGCACAACACGATCTTCGTCGACGACCGCGACCCGCTCGCGCACGGGTTCCTGCTGAGCTGAAGCGGGCTCAGGGCCTGGAGCAAAATAAATACTTCATTCCGCCCGGACGTCATCCCCGGGCTTGACCCGGGGATCCATGCTGCGTCTGCGTTGTGGATTGCCGGGTCAAGCCCGGCAATGACGACATGCGGATCGATCATTCTGCGCCGGATACTCAGCTGAACCGCGCCGCCGCGAACGGCGCCAGATCGACCGGCGGGGTCCGGCCGGCGACCAGGTCGGCGACCAGCCGCCCCGTGGTGGCCGAAAGCGTCAGGCCGAGATGGCCGTGGCCAAAGGCGTAGAAGACGTCCGGGCGGCGGGTGGACCGGCCGATCACCGGCAGGCTGTCGGGCGTGGCCGGGCGCTGCCCCATCCACTGCTTGCCGTCGGCCAGCGACAGCCCCGGCAGCCAGCGCGCGCCCAGTTTTCCCAGGTTGCGCGCGCGTGAAAAATTCGGGCGGGCGGTGAGCCCGGCGAACTCGGCGGCACCGCCGATGCGCAGGCCGATCGAGAGCGGCGTCGCGACGAATTTCTGCTCCGCGAAGATGATCTCGCGGCCGACCGACACGCCCGGCTCCGGGATGGTGACGTTGTAGCCGCGCTCGCTTTCCAGCAGCACGCGATCCCCCGCCTGCGCCGCGAGCGCGGCCGACCACGCGCCGCCGGCCAGTACCACCGCCTCGCATGCCACCTCCTCGCCGCCGGCGAGCCGCAGCTTGCCGGCCGTGCCGAGGTCGGCGACCCTGCCCGCCTGCACCCGCACGGCAAGCCGCCGCACATGCGCGAGCAGCGCCGCCCAGATCTGCTTGGGGTCCGAGACATGCGACCAGGCCGGCGTCATCACCCCGGCCGCCAGCCCCGGCGCCAGCGCCGGTTCGAGGCGCTGCGCCTCCGCGCCGGAGACCTCCTCGCACTGGATGCCGTGCCGGCGCTTCAGCTCCCACTCCCAGCGGTCGGCACGCAGCGCGATCAGGCTGCGATAGACGGTCAGCGCGCCGGCCCGGTGCAGCTCCGCCTCCAGCCCGAGCGCCTCCAGCATCGGGCACAGATCGGCGTAGACACGGCCGAGCAATGCGGCAAGCGCCGCGGCGGCGCGCTCGACCTGCGCGGGCCCGGCCGCGCGGGCGAAGGCGCGCAGCCACGGCAGCATGCTCGGCGCGTGCGCCGGGCGCAGCGCCAGCGGGCCGAGCGGGTCGAGCAGCCAGCCGGGCGCGCGCCACAGCACGCCGGGGACCGCGATCGGGGCGACCTCGGTCACCGCCACCGCGCCGGCGTTGCCCCAGGAACATTTGTCGCCGTCCGGCGCCGGATCGAGCACGATGACGTCGTGGCCGTCGGCGAGCAGGTGGTAGGCGCAGGATAGCCCGACCACGCCGGCCCCGATCACCGCAATCCGCGCCATCGCCGTCCCCTTCACGCATCCCGCGCGGCGTTGCTGCTATCATGCCGCACGCCGCCCCCGCACCCCCATCGGAGCCCGTTTGCCATGCGCAGTGTGATCCAGCAGACCGTTCTGCTGCCGGCCTCGCCCGAGGCGCTGTTCGACATGTATATCGACCCGGCGAAGCACGCGGCGATCACCGGCGCCCAGGTGACGATCTCCGCCCAGCCCGGCACGCCGTTCGCGGCGTTCGACGGCGGCCTCAGCGGCACCACGCTGTGCGTCGCCGCGCCGCGGCTGATCGTGCAGTCCTGGCGCTCCGGCAATTTTCTCGACACCGACCCGGATTCGACGCTGATCCTCAGCTTCAGCGCGCACGGCGGCCAGGGCCGGATCGAGCTGATCCACCTCGACGTGCCGGAGCAGGATTTCCAGGGCGTCACCGAGGGGTGGGAGCTGTACTACTGGACGCCGTGGCGCGACCAGCTGGCACGGCGGTAGCGCCCGCCGATCGAGGCGGCGGCCGGCCCGCCTCAGCCCGGCCTTGGCTTGATCCCGGTGACCTTCATCAGCACGTCGCCATCGGACAGCGGCACGATATTGGTCACGCAGCCTTCGGCGTGCAGGAACTCCAGCGCGAGCTCCAGGCGGGCATGATCGATCGTCAGGCCGGCACCACGCAGCGCCGCGAACAGGTCGGCTTCGCCACGACGATTGCGCGCGGCCATCGCGGCCAGCGCCCCGAGCACGATCGCTGCCTGTCTCGGATCCGCCGCGCGATCCATCCGCACCGGCTCCGGGGCCGCAAGCGAGTGGCTGCCCGCCTCATATTGATCGGGCTCGTCCCGGAACGCGTCCAATGAAGGCGTGGGCATTGGGCGGCACTCCAAATTGTCCTGCATTTCGGGCAAGTAACCGACTTCAATTCACCTTCGCGATCGAATAAATGCGCTCTAGCAATCACCTAGGCTTCGTGCTGGACTCGTGACGGCACGGTGGCGATATTTTCACGGTTCGAATTAGAAAGGAACAACCCGTTCGCTTGCTCACCTGAACGTGTGATTGGCCGACGGCTTGAGCGAGGCTTCCCTGCCTGCTTCCTGGTCTGCCGATCCTTGATGCCTGAAATTTTTTGCTTTCCGTCTTGGATCCGCCGCCGCGATGATCATTCGTCCGACCAAATATCGCGCGATGCCGTCGCGAACGCGCGACGGCCTGATGTTCGAATAGCGAACATCCGGCCCGCCCTGCGCACATGTCTGACGTGTCGTGCAAGCCGGCCATGCGCAGGCACCGGGTCTTGCTCCGGCGCATTATATGAGCAGAGAGTAGTCGGGCCACCGTCGCAACGTTGCCGCAAAGCGCGATCGTTGGTGCCCGGGAAGGAACCGCATGCTTTATCATCTTTACGAAATGCAGCGCGCCAGCCTGGCACCGATGCGCATGCTGGCGCATGGCGCTCTCTCCCTGATCGACGGGCCGTTCAATCCGCTGCGGGAGACGCCGATGGGCCGCATCGCGGTCGCCGGCCTCGACAGTTTCGAGCACACGACGCGCATCTTCGGCAAACCCGAGTTCGGGCACGACCACGCCATCGTCGACGGGCAGGCGGTGCAGGTCGCCGAGCACGTCGTCGAAAGCCGCACCTGGTGCAACCTCGTGCATTTCCGCCGCACGCCTGACCGGACCTATCCCGGGCGCGGGCCGGACGCCGGGTTCGGGCCGAAGGTGCTGCTGGTCGCGCCGATGTCCGGCCACTTCGCGACGCTGCTGCGCGGCACCGTCGAGGCGTTCCTGCCCGACCACGACGTCTACATCACCGACTGGCGCGACGCGCGCGAGGTGCCGGTGATCGCGGCCGACTTCTCGCTCGACGACTATATCGACTACGTGATGGACTTCATCCGGCTGCTGGGGCCCGAGACGCACGTGATCGCGGTCTGCCAGCCGGCGGTGCCGGTGCTGGCGGCGGTCGCGCTGATGAACGCGCGCGAGCCGGAGGCGGCGCCGCGCAGCATGACGCTGATCGGCGGCCCGATCGACACGCGCGAGGCGCCGACCGCGGTCAACCTGTTCGCCAAGCGGCACAGCCTCGACTGGTTCGAGGCCAACGTCATCCACCGCGTGCCGTTCGGCAACCCGGGCTTCCTGCGGCAGGTCTATCCGGGCTTCCTGCAACTGGCCGGCTTCCTGGCGATGAACCTCGACCGCCATGTCGAGGCGCACTGGCAGATGTTCCTGCACCTGGTCGAAGGCGACGACGAGCCGCTGGCCTCCAAGCGCGCGTTCTACGAGGAATACCGCTCGGTCATGGACCTGAACGCGGATTTCTACCTGCAGACGATCGATGCGGTATTCCACGAGCATCTGCTGCCGCGCGGCCGGCTGCCGTTCCGCGGCGAGACGGTGGATCCGGCGGCGAACCGCCGCACCGCGATGCTGACGATCGAGGGCGAGCGCGACGACATCTCCGGCCTCGGCCAGACCCGCGCCGCGCACCGGCTGATGCCGAACCTGCCCGACGCCATGAAGCAGCATTTCGAGCAGGCGGGCGTCGGCCATTACGGCCTGTTCAACGGCCGCCGGTTCCGCGCCGACGTGGCGCCGCGGATCAAGGCGTTCATCGCGGCGCACGGATAACGCCGCGCGTTCACCCATTTTACGCGAATACCGGGCCAACCTGCGCGCGCCTCGCAGGAGATGGTGCGCATTGCCTAGAACCGCGACTGACGGCCGGACGCCCGAGCGCGTGCGGCTGGCCGACCGGGTCGGCATCGTCCCCCGCCTGCTGATCTGCGCGCTGCTGGCCATTCTGGTGGCGGTCGCCGCCGTCCAGCTCTGGACGCTGCGCTCGGTCGAAGCGAACGGGCTGCAGCGGGCGCAGCAATCGCTCGGCATCAGCATGGCGATGCTGCGGCACGAACTGGCGCCGCTGGGCACGGCCTGGAGCGCCACGCCGGACGGGTTGCTGTTGCTCGGCACGACGAAATTGAACGACAGGAACGATCTGGTGGACGCCGTCCGCGACGTGACCGGCGCCTCGGTCACGATCTTCCGCGGCGAGATCCGGATCGCCACCAACGTCAAGAAGCCCGACGGCACCCGCGGCCTCGGCACAAAGCTCGCCGCCGGCGCGGTGCACGACGCGGTGCTGCGCGACGGGCGCAGCTTCAACGGTCCCGCCATGATCCTGGGTGCGTCCTACCTGACCATCTACGAGCCGATCAAGGACGCGCAGGCCGCGACGATCGGCATCCTATTCGTGGGCGTCCCCCTCGCCGACGCCAACGCCTTCATGGCCAAGATCGGCCGGGAGGCGGCGATCGGCGCGTTGGTGATCGTGCTGCTCGCCGGCTTTGCCTATCTCTGGGCGCTGCGGCGACGATGCGCCCGTTGCAGGAGCTCGCCGGCGTGATGCACCGCATCGCCGACGGCGCACTGGACAGCGCCGTCCCCGGTGTCGGGCGGCTCGACCAGATCGGCCAGATCGCGCGTGCGCTGGTGCAACTCCGCGACGCCTCCGCCCGCGTCCATGCGCTGGAGGCCGAGGCGGCGTCCCGCGTCCGCTTCGAGACCGAGAAGCACGTCGCCCTGGTCGGCATGGTCGAAAAGATCGAAATCGAAACCACAAAGGCGATCGGCGAGGTCGGCACGCGCACCGGCGCGATGACCGCGACTGCGGAGGAAATGGCCGCGTCTGCCGCCCGGACCGGCCATTCGGCCCACAGCGCGGCGGCCGCCTCGGCGCAGGCTTTGGCCAACGTGCAGCGCGTGGCCGGCGCCGCCGACCAGCTCAGCGCCTCGATCCGCGGCATCGGCGAGCAGGTCGCGCAATCCAGCGCGATCGTCGGCCGCGCCGTCGCCGCGGGCGGCGAGACGCGCGCCAGCATCGAGGCGCTGAACGCCGAGGTCGGCCGCATCGGCGCCGTCGCCGACATGATCGGCGCGATCGCCGCCAAGACCAATCTGCTGGCGCTGAACGCGACGATCGAGGCGGCGCGCGCGGGCGATGCCGGCAAGGGTTTCGCCGTGGTCGCCGCCGAAGTGAAGGCGCTCGCCACGCAGACCGCGCGCTCCACGCGGGAGATCGCCGAGCACATCGCGCAGGTGCGCACCGCCACCGGCGCCTCGGTCGCGGCGGTGGGACGGATCGAGGCGACCATCGGCGAGATCAGCGCAATCGCCAGCTCGATCGCGGCCGCCGTGCAGCAGCAAGGGGCGGCGACGGCGCAGATCGCCCGCAACATGACCGAGACGGCAGCGGCCGCGCACGGCATGACCGACCATGCGACCGAGGTCTCGGCCGAAGCCGAGCAGACCGGCGAGCGCGCCGCCGAGGTATGCCGCGACGCCGACCGCCTGAACAGCGCCATGGGCGAACTGCGGCAATCGGTGATCCGGGTGGTGCGCACCTCGGCCGCCGAGATGAACCGGCGCCAGGACCTCCGCTACAAGGTCGACCTGGCTTGTCGGCTGGGCATTCCCGGCCAGGCGGCGCACAGCGCGCGCGTCGCCGATATTTCGCGCGGCGGTGCCGCGCTGCGCGGCGGTCCGCCGCTGGCGCCCGGCACGCGCGCGACGCTGCACCTCGATGGCGCCGGCCTCGCCCTGCCGTGCGCGGTGCTCAGCAGCGACGACGGCAGGCTGAACCTGAGGTTCGAGCCGGATGAGGCCAGCGCAGCCGGATTGACCAGCTTCCTGGAGACCCTGGCGGCGCCTCGCGCCGCCTGAGCGAGCTTTCGCGACCACCGCCCGCCGGTCTACCCTCGCACCCGTGCCACTGCGCCAAGGATCGCGGGGCCAAGGACTGGGGGGAACGACGCCGATGCTCGGGCTGATGCAGGACTATCCGCTGATGATCTCCTCGATCATCCGCCACGCCGCCCGCCACCACGGCAGCAGCGAGGTGGTCTCGCGCGGCGTCGACGGCAGCCTGCACCGGCAGGACTACGTGACGCTGGAGCGGAGGGCGCGGCGGCTCGCGCGGGTGCTGCAGGGGCTCGGCGTGCAGCCGGCCGACCGGGTGGCGACGCTCGCCTGGAACGGCCATCGCCACCTCGAGCTGTACTATGCGATCTCCGGCATGGGCGCGATCTGCCACACCGTGAACCCGCGCCTGTCCGGCGACGACATCGCCTTCATCCTGCGCGACGCCGCCGACGTGCTGCTGTTCGCCGACACGACGTTCGCGCCCGCGATCGCCGCCGCCAGCCCGAACTGCGGCGGCACGCTGCGCGCCGTGGTGTTCATGTGCGACCGCGCCGGCATGCCCGAGGTCGCGCTGCCGCCGGGCATTGCTCCGCTTTGCTACGAAGATCTGCTGGCGGCCGCCGACGACAACTTCGACTGGCCGCAGTTCGACGAACGCACCGCGGCCTCGCTCTGCTACACCTCGGGCACCACCGGCCGGCCGAAGGGCGTGCTGTACTCGCACCGCTCGGCCGTGCTGCACGCCTACGCGACCAACGCCGCCAACGTGTTCGGCCTGCGCTTCCACGACCGGGTGCTGCCGGTCGTGCCGATGTTCCACGTCAACGCCTGGGGCCTGCCGTACTCGGCGCTCGCCGCCGGCGCGTCGCTGGTGATGCCCGGGCCGGCATCTGGACGGAGCGAGCGTGGCCTCGCTGATGAACGCCGAACGCGTGACGGTCTCGGCCGGCGTGCCGACGGTGTGGCTCGGCCTGTTGCAGCATCTGCGCGCCACCGGCGAGCGGCTGCACACGGTCAAGCGCCTGACCATCGGCGGCTCGACCTGCCCGCCGATGCTGATCGAGGCGTTCGACCGCGAATACGGCGTGACCGTCGAGCACGCCTGGGGCATGACCGAAACCAGCCCGCTCGGCACCTACAACACGCCGAGTCGCGCATCCCCGGCGAGACCGAGGCGGAAGCGATGGCGCGAAAGGCGAAGCAGGGCCGCACGATCTTCGGCATCGACATGCCGCATCGTCGACGACGCCGGCACGGTGCAGCCGCATGACGGCCGTACCTCGGGCAACCTGCAGGTCCGCGGGCACTGGGTCACCAGCGGCTATTTCGGCAATCCGCCGGGCAGCGCCTGCGATCCGGACGGCTGGTTCACCACCGGCGACGTCGCGACCATCGACGCGACCGGCTACATGGAGATCACCGACCGCGCCAAGGACGTGATCAAGTCGGGCGGCGAGTGGATCAGCTCGATCGCGCTCGAGAACCTGGCGGTGTCGCATCCCGACGTCGCCGAGGCGGCGGTGATCGCGTGCGCGCACCCGAAATGGGACGAGCGTCCGCTGCTGCTGGTGGTGCCGAAGGCCGGGCGGTCGCTGGACCCGGCGGCTGTGATGCAGGTGTACGAAGGCAAGGTCGCGAAGTGGTGGCTGCCGGATGCGGTGCTGGTGGTGGAGGAGTTGCCGCACAGCGCGACCGGCAAGCTCAGCAAGCTTTCTCTCAGGCAGAAGTATCGCGGGTATCTGCTGGAGCGGGACGGCTGAGGCCCGCCATAAGGGCCCGACGCAGAACAACCCATCCGTTTCACGTCATTGCCGGTCTTGACCCGGCAACCCACGACGCGCGCGCATCGTCGGTCGCCGCGTCATCCCCCGGCTTGACCCCACATACGCTAATACGGTTCGGAACCAGTGCCGCCGCTCCCTCTCCGCCCTTGCGGGGGGAGAGGGCCGGGGTGAGTGGGTCGGCGAGCTCCTTGAAATTTCGGAGTTCCCTCCTCACCCAACCCTCTCCTCCCAAACGGGAGGAGAGGGCCAGTAAGACTGACGCCTGTGTTAGCAACAATGGGACCGGATCCGGGGCCAAGGATGACATCGAAGTGGAATGAATTCTGTCGCTCGCCGTTGAACACTCAATCCTGCACCGCGCCACAACCACGCAAGAATCTTGCGACGCGAAAAGAATTCGTGTTGACCGGCGGAAACGACCGCGAGTAGACACCGCGCCCACGGGCCGACACGGACTGGGTTCTCTTTGCACGAGCGACCCCCAGACCGGCACTTCCATGCCCGTACCTGCAAAGTTTCGGCGCGGGCCGGAGTTCGACGGTTATCGGTAATCCGTAGGGCGTGGGTTCAAATCCCACCAGCGCGTTCGCGCGCTGTAGCTCAGCCTGGATAGAGCAACGGAAAAAATACCGTCGGCGATCACATGACCGCGTCGTTTTCGCGAAGGCCCGGCCGGGCGGGCCGGAGTTCGATGGTTATCGGGTCGTGGGTTCGAGTCCCGCCGGCGCCGGCTGGCCCCGTAGCTCAGTGGTAGAGCAGGTCCGTCGACGCCATCATGACCGCCCGGCTTTGGATCACGGACGAGAGGAGGCTGGCGTGAAACGACCTTTTCCACTGCACCGCGCGCATGCCGCGTTCGTCGGATGCCTACGCCTGCCCGAACGCAGGCAAGAAAATCCGCTGATCCGCGCATGAGCATTTCGGACAAAATTCCTCCGGCGGGCCGGAGGCCGAGGGTTATCCGGTAGCCGGGGGAGTCGGATCCCCAGGCGTCTCAACGGACGCTGGCAAACCCCTCGCCACACCACGCCCGCCGGACTTCTTTCGAGGCGGGCCATGACCAGCTACCTGAGCATTTTCGCGCGGCGTGTGCGCAGCATCACGCCGCAGTCGCAGCCGATCCCGGCCACCGTGCCGAACTCGGCCGGCGGCCACGCGTTCGCGCTCGACGATTTTTCCCGGCTGGATCGCTTCCTGATCCTGGGATCGGAAGGCGGCAGCTACTACGCGGCCGAGCGCGCCTTGACGCGCGACAACGCGCAGGCGGTGCAGCGCGCGATCCGGGCGGACGGCGCGCGGGCGGTCGCGCGCATCGTCGAGATCAGCGACGCCGGCCGGGCGCCGCGCAACGATCCGGCGCTGTTCGCGCTGGCGCTCGCCGCGTCCGCCGAGGATCTGGCGACGCGGCGCGCGGCGCTGGCGGCGTTGCCGCGCGTGGCGCGCACCGGCTCGCACCTGTTCCGGTTCGCCGAGTTCGTCGAAGGCTCGCGCGGCTGGGGTCGGGCGCTGCGGCGCGCGGTCGGCGACTGGTACGCCGGGCAGAAGCTGGATCGGCTGGCCTACCAGCTGGTGAAGTATCGCCAGCGGGAGGGCTGGTCGCATCGCGACCTGCTGCGGCTCGCGCACCCGGCCACCGACGATCCGGCGCGCGTGGCACTGTTCGACTGGGCGTGTCGTGGCACGGTCGGCGATGCCTTGCCGGCGTTCGTCCGTGCCGCGGTGGCGCTCGGCGCGGCGCAGACCGGTGCGGAGGCGGCGGCGCTGATCGCGGCGGCAGATCTGCCGCGCGAGGCGGTGCCGACCGCGCTGCTCAACGATCCGGCGGTGTGGGAAGCGCTGCTGGAGCGGATGCCGCTGACGGCGCTGCTGCGCTCGCTCGCCAAGCTCACGGCGGTGGGCGTGCTGCGTCCGCTCGGCGCGCAACTGCCGCGCGTGCTGGCGGCGCTGGGCGATGCCGACCGCATCGCCCGCGCGCGGCTGCACCCGCTCGCGATCCTGCTGGCGTTGCGCACCTACGCGCAGGGCCACGGCGACCGTGGCGGGTTGGCGTGGGCGCCGGTGCAGCCGGTCGTCGATGCGCTGAACGCGGCGTTCTACACCGCGTTCCGCAGCGTCGAGCCGACCGGGCGGCGGTTGCTGCTGGCGCTCGACGTGTCGGGCTCGATGGCGGGCGGCCGCGTGGCCGGCTCGGCACTGACCCCGCGCGAGGCGTCGGCGGCGCTCGCTTTGATGACGGCGGCAACCGAGGCGAACACCCATATCGTGGGCTTCGCCAAGGAGCTGGTGCCGCTGCCGTTGTCGGCGTCGATGCGGCTCGACCAGGCGGTGGCGGCGGTGTCGGGCATCCCGTTCGGCGCCACCGACTGCGCGCAGCCGATGCTGTACGCGCTGGCTCGCGGGCTCTCGGTCGATGCGTTCGTTGTCTACACCGACAGCGAGACCTGGGCCGGGGCGATCCATCCGGTGCAGGCGTTGCGGCAGTACCGCGAGCGTACCGGCATCGCCGCGAAGCTCGTGGTGGTGGGCTTGGTTTCGAACGGGTTCTCGATCGCCGACCCGGACGATGCCGGCATGCTGGATGTGGTCGGGTTCGATGCGGCAGCGCCCGCCGTGATCGCCGACTTCATCCGGCAGACGTGAAGAAACCCCCTCCCCTTGCGGGAGGGGGAACTCTCTTTCGGCTCTCAAAGGAGGACGACGATGCGTCGCCCCGATGCTTACGAAGTTCGCGCGCGGGAACTTGCTGTTCTTGCCGGTCTCGATCCCGACAGCCGTGTTGCGCGCCCGGGCGAAGCGCCGGGCGGGCGTGGCTGGCCGGCCTGGTGCGCGTACCGCGACGCGGCGCGCGCCGAGCACGTCGCCGCCGAAGCCGCCTCGGTGATTCTGCCGCCCCAGGCTGCGGAATTCCAGAACGCGCCGCTGAAGGTGTTCGGCGAGCACGACCCCGGCACGCTCGCGCAGATGAAAAACTGCATGGGCGTGGGCAACGTCGTGGGCGGCGTGGTGTGCGCGGACGGCCATCTCGGCTACGCGCAGCCGGTCGGCGGCGTGATCGCGTATGAGAAGCAGATCAGCATCTCCGGCGTCGGCTTCGACATCGGCTGCGGCAACATGGCGGTGCGGCTGGACACGCCGTTCGCGGCGATCGTCGACCGCGTCGGCCCGATCCTGGAGGACGTGCGCCGGGTGATCTCGTTCGGCATGGGCCGCGCCAACGCGGAGCGGGCCGAGCACGCGCTGTTCGACGATGCCGACGCGTGGCGCGAGGCCGACATGGGCGACTACCGCCAGAAGGCGGTGGCGCAGCTCGGCACGGTCGGCTCGGGCAACCACTACGTCGACCTGATGCGCGATCAGGACGGGTTCGTCTGGATCGGCGTGCATTTCGGCAGCCGCGGCCTCGGCCACACCAGCGCCACCCGCTACCTCAAGGCGGCCGGCGGCCAGGACGGCATGAACGTGCCGCCCGCGGTGGTGGACGAGGACAGCGAAGTCGGCCGCCGCTACATCGCGGCGATGCAGCTCGCCGGGCGGTATGCCTATGCTGGCCGCGAATGGGTGGTCGAGCGCGTGCGCAAGATCATCGGCGGCGCGGTGACCGAGAGCGTGCACAACCACCACAACTACGCGTGGCGGGAGACGCATGACGGCCGCGACCTGTGGGTGGTGCGCAAGGGCGCGACGCCGGCCTGGCCGGGCCAGCGCGGTTTCGTCGGTGGCTCGATGGGCGACGACGCGGTGATCATCGAGGGCGTCGACAGCGACGGAGGCCCGCGCCTCGCTGTACTCGACGATCCACGGCGCGGGCCGGCTGTTCGGCCGGCTCGCGGCCAAGCGCACGTTCACGCGTGCGCAGATGGACGCGTGGCTGCGCGAGCGCGGCGTGTTGCTCGCGGGCGGCGATCTGGACGAAAGCCCGATGGCCTACCGCCGGCTGCCGGAGGTGCTGGCGCACCACGCCGGCTCGATCCGCGTGCTGCACACGCTGCGCCCGTTCGCGGTGGCGATGGCCGGCGAAGGCGAGTTCGATCCGTTCAAGGATTGAGCACGGCTTTGTCGGATGGGGGCGCCGGGAACAACCCCTCCTCCCGGCCTCCTCCCACAAGGGGAGGAGGAGAGGAAAGCCCTCCCCCCTTGTGGGGGAGGGTTGGGTGGGGGGGCCGCCCGCACGAAAGCCAGCAATGCGGCCGCTACTCCGCAAACTCCAGCGCCACCCCGCACGCCTCGGTCGCCGACACCGAGCACGCGCGTCGCCATCGCGCACGAACGCAATCCCGCCGGCGGCAAGCGCCGCCTCGGTGCGGGCGAGGCTCGCGGTGCGCAACACCAGCGCCGCCATCGCCTCGGCCCGGCCGTCCGGCGCCGGCGCCGCCGCGCCGAAGCGGCGCCGCACCTCCGCCGGCGACACGACATCCAGCCGGGTCAGCCCCAGCCCGAGCCGCAGGCCGCCCTCGATCTCCACCACCGCCTCGGCGCCGAACAGCGATCCGAACATCGCGCCGAGCGTGCCCGGCCGCTCCGCCGCGATCGCGATGCCGGCGATGCCCAGCACGCCGTTGGCATGCCGGCGCCACTCGTCGCGCCACACCACGTCGCGCGTCAGGTGGCCACAGAAGAAGAACCGGCCCGCCGCGGGGTCGCGCGGGATGCGCACCACGCGAAACGCGGCGTCGCGCGCGCCGCCCGGCAGTTCGACCGGACGCGAGAACGCCAGCGGCGGCAGCACCGGTGCATCCGAAGCGGCGAGCGCGGCGTAGACGGCGTCGGCGATCGTGGGTGCCGAACGCGACGCCGCTCAGGCCCGCCGGCCCGTCCGACAATTCGGTGCGCGCGCTGCTGCCCGGCGGGATGCCAAGCAATTCAAGATAGTCCGTGCCAAACATCGCCAAGTGGTTGATCGAGCCGAGCGTGTGCCGCCCAAGTGGCGTGAGCGTGAAGCCAAGTCGGCGATACTGTTCGGCGGCCGGTTTCATGCCCTCACGAACGTTGACAATCACATGATCGAGCGTCGGCACAGGCAGCATGACGGGCGTTCCTACAGTTGTCCCAGCCGCATGGCCGGTATGTTGCGACGAGTTCATTTGCAACCGTGCCCGCCGTCACTATGTGGAGGCTCTAGCGGTGCTTATCCGCTAGCTTGCCTCACGAGGCGTTCCCTTACCAGACTTGGCGGCGTCCTTCGGGACGCCGCCTTTTTTTCTGTGGCTACTGCAACGGCGCGGACCACGCCCAGGCTTCCCGGCCAGCGGCGAAATCGCGGTTCGATTGCAGCGGGTTGCGGTTCACCAGTTGGCGATTGAACAGCGGGTGCCGCATCGAGCGCACCTCGTGCTCCACCTCCACCAGCACGTCCCCGCTCTCCGGGTCGACGATCGACTGGAAACGATACTGGTGCTCGTCGCTCTCCTCGCTGACCAGCGCCCGCGCCAGCAGCCGGTTGTGCGGCCCGGAGAAGTCAGCGAGCGCCACCTGGATGTGGTTGCCGTCATACTCGGCGAGCGTCGCGTCGGTCTCGCGGTAGACCAGGTCGGTGTGCAACCCGGCGCCGGCGGTGATGAACTTGCCCCGGTTGTCGTGCCCGACCCGCGCCGAGGCGTGCAGGATGTCGCGGTAGAACCGGCCGATCCCCTCGGCGGAGCCGATCGGCGCGGCCAGCTCGACATAGGCGATGCCGAGTGCCACCGGCCCGAATTTCCCCTCCGGCGGATGCACGCGGATGTGGTTGCCCCAGGGGCAGGTCACGTCCACCCAGTCGCCGTGATCGGTGAAGCCGAACTTGGTGCCCGCCAGCATCGGCTGCACCCGCTCGAGCCGCCGGCGCAGCGGCGCCAGGTCGGGGATCACGATGCCGGTCACGCCGCGCAGCACCTGCGCGTGCCCGGTCGGCAGATGGAACTGCTGCTGGCCGACATTGATCCACATGTTGTCGGTGCTGGTCATCAAGTAGGGGTCGCGCGTCATGCCGAGGCCGCTGACGTAGAACAGCGTCGCCAGATGCTGGTCCGGCACGCGCACGTTGACGTGGCCAAATTCGACGATGTTGCCAACGTCTTCTGTGGCCCGGTCGTAGACCGGGGTGGCGTGATGCTGCTGGTCCATGTTTGCGTTTCCCTTGCTCTCAGCTATCGGTCCAGATCGGCGCACGCTTGGCGAGGAATGCGTCGATCCCTTCGCCGGCGTCGCGCGCCATCATGTTGTGGGTCATCACCTCGGCCGTGTAGGCGTAGGCTGCCGCGAGGTCGAGTTCGGCCTGGCGATAGAACGCCTCCTTGCCGATGGCGACGGTGCGCGTGCTCTTCGCCGCGATCTGCGCCGCCAGCGCGGCAACCGCGCCGTCCAGGTCGTCGGGCGGCACGACGCGGTTGATCAGGCCGATCCGGCGCGCATGCTCGGCGTCGATTAGCTCGCCGGTCAGCAGCATCTCCATCGCCGCCTTGCGCCCGACGTTGCGCGACAGCGCCACCATCGGCGTCGAGCAGAACAGGCCGAGATTGACGCCGGGGGTCGCGAACCGCGCGTCCGCGGCGGCGACCGCGAGATCGCAGCTCGCAACCAGTTGGCAGCCGGCGGCGGTGGCGATGCCGTGCACGCGCGCGATCACCGGCTTGGGCAGCCGCACGATGCGCTGCATCACCGCCGAGCACTGTTCGAACAGCGCGTGCGTCGCTTCGCGGCCCGGGTTGGCGCGCATCTCGCGCAGATCGTGGCCGGCGCAGAACGCGGGGCCCGCGCCGCCGATCACCACGACGCGCACCGATTTTTCTTCCGCGATCGCCGCCAGCGCGTCGTCGAGTGCCGCCAGCAGCGCGACCGAGAGTGCATTTCGCGCGGCCGGGCGGTTCAGCGTGAGCCAGGCGACGCCCGTTTCGTCCCGGCGCAGCAGCGGCGGCGTTTCGCTTTGGGTCTGGATGTTCATCGGCGCCTCCACCTGCATCGTCCCTCTTTCGCCGATCGGTTCCAAGCCCTTATGGTGAGGAAACGGCCGAGATGCGGGGTTTCTTGTGTATCACGCCCCCTTCAACTGCCGTCGCAGCGCCTGGCGCGCGGCTGTTTCCGTCGATGGTTGGCGTTGCTGCTCGACGTTCCGCTCGTGTTCGGCGGCACGATCGAGGATGTGATCGGTCGACTGGATGCGGCCCGCCGCTTCCAGCTCATGCAGCAGGTCGCCGGTGGAGAGCGCGGTCACACGCTCGGGAAGCGCGCGCACGAAACGGCGTGTTCGGACATCGTTGTCCTCGAACAAGAGCAACGCTTCCAAATCCGGATCCTTGTCGATCTCGGCATTGAGGACTTCAAGAGCCGAGGCTTCGCCGCGTCCCTTCGATCTTGTTCGTTCATCCGCCGCGCGCACGACCTGGAACTCGGCAAACACCGACGTCACGACGATCTCGACTTGCCCTTGGTGGCGCCGTGCCCATTGCACAATGTCTTCGGCGCCCGTGCGCGCGAGATCCTGCGTCACCTCGAAATACACCATGTCGGGAATGACGACGCGCAACCCCGGCATGGTGAGACATTCGAGCGCGTCGCCGGCGGCCAGCGTGATCAGCGGCGAGGCGTCCGTGACCAGCAGCCCCAGCCGACGCGTCATCGCGGCGCGGTGTCGGCGAGCGCCTCGCGCAGGATGGCGCGAGCCCGCATCCGGGCCTCGACATTCGGACCCTCCATCGGCGCCACCGGCGGGCGCAGGCCAAGGCGGCCCAGTCCGGCCAGCACGTCGCGATAGTTCGGGAAACCGCGACCGCGCAGCGACGTCCAGCCGATGTCGCCGGCCGCATATTGCCGCAGCAGCGCTTCCTTCTCGTCCTCGGTCATCAAACTGTCCCCGCCATCGAGCACACATAGCATGGCTCCGGGGTTGCTGAACTTCTCCAGCCGCGCTTGTGTGACTGGCGCCGCCATGCCTACGTTTCGGCGGCGATCGGGGGGAGCGGAAACCATGCAGTCGCGGGAATTCGGGCGGATGCCGGATGGCACGCAGGTTCGTGCCTTCACGCTCGGCAGCGAGGCCGGGCTCAGCGCCACCATCATCGAGTACGGCGGCCGGATCGTGACGCTCGACGTGCCGACGCCCGCGGGAAAGCGCAACGTCAATCTCGGCTACCCGACGCTGGCGGGGTGGCTCGACGACAAATCCCACCTGGGCGCACTCACCGGCCGCTATGCCAACCGGATCAAGCTCGGGCGCTTCACGCTCGACGACAAGCCCTACCAGTTGCCGCAGAACAATGGAAAAAACTCGCTGCACGGCGGCCCGGGCGGCTTCGCCTACCGCGTCTGGGCCGGCGCGCCGGAAGGCGACGCACTGCTGCTGAAGCTGACCAGCAAAGACGGCGACCAGGGCTATCCCGGCACGCTCGACGTGGAGGTGCGCTACGCGATCGAGGGCGACGCGTTCACCATCGAGTACCAGGCGCGTACCGACGCGCCGACCGTGCTGAACCTGACCAACCACGCCTATTTCAATCTCGAAGGCGCGGGCCGGCCGTCGATCTTCGACCACGTGCTGGAGATCCCGGCCGAGACCTACACCGCGACCGACGCCGAGCTGATCCCGACCGGCGAATTGGTCTCCGTGGCCGGCACCCCGCTCGACTTCCGCACGCCGCGCCGGATCGGCGACCGCATCGGCGCCGATTTCGAGCCGCTGCGGATCGGCGGCGGCTACGACCAGAATTTCGTGCTCGGCACCGCGCCGAGCGCGACCCCGTGGTTCGCCGCGCGCGTGACCGCCGGCGGGATCGTGATGGAGGTGCGGACGACGGAGCCGGGCATCCAGCTCTACACCGGCAACTGGCTGGGCGCGCCGTCCGCGCGCTACGGCGCGCTGTGCCTGGAGACGCAGCATTTTGCCGACAGCCCGAACCACCCGAACTTCCCCACGACCGTGCTGCGCCCTGGCGAGTTGTTCAAGTCGCGCACGATCTACCGATTCGCAGCGGCGTAGCGGGTAGGGCGGAAAAGGCGAAGCCGCCTTCCGCCGACGCAAGCTGCGGCCGGCACCGGCGTCGACCTGTCCTCGAACGCAGCCACGCGTCCCTTGCACCCGACCGACGCCGGACACGAACCCGGCGTTGCGCTGGCGGAAGGCGGCTTCGCCTTTTCAGCCGTACGCTTGCCGAACGCGCATGACGTTCCGACACCGTCATCGCCGGGCTTGTCTCCCGGCGCGAAGCTAGCCGGAAAGCGCGGCAGAAAAGCCCCCTCCCCTTTCCGGAGAGGGTCGGGGGAGGGGTCCGCCGGTTCAAAACCCGATGCCGCCCGAAGCACGCCCATTTTGTTGAGATATAGCAATAACACGATGGACAGTCACCCGCTCCGTCCCCGCTTCCCGCCGGGACCGGATTTCCCCGAACTCGGCGCATCATCGAAAAGAATGCGGTTGGCCGCGCCCTCCATGTCGTCGTACTGCCCGCTCTTCAGCGACCACAGGAACGCGGCGAGGCCGAGCGCGCCCAAGGTCACGCTGATCGCGATCAGATAGAGGATCGAGGTCACCGCCCCCTCCGCACGCGAAAGCTGTTGGCCATCACCAGGAGCGAGGAACTCGACATCGCCGCCGCGGCGAGCCACGGCGTGACCAGACCGGCGACCGCAACCGGAAGGGTGATGGCGTTGTAGGCGAACGATAGAAAAAGATTCTGCCGCATCACCGCCCGCGCCCGCCGCGCCACCCTAAGCGCCGTGAGCACGGGCGCCAATTTGTCGCCCTGGAACACCACGTCGGCCACGGTCTGGCTGATATCGGCGGCGGTGGACGGCGACAGCGACACGCTGGCCGCGGCGAGGCACGGGCCGTCGTTGAGACCGTCGCCCACCATCAGCACTTTTTTGCCCGAGGCGCGCAGCCGTTCGACCAGCGCCAGTTTGTCGGCCGGGCGGCACTCCGCCTGCCACTCCGCGATGCCGAGCGTTTCGGCGACGCGCGCGACCGCCTCGGTGCGGTCGCCGGAGGCAAGGCGCACCTCCAGCCCCATGCCGCGCAATTTCATCACTGTCGCGACAGCGTCGCTGCGCAGCCGTTCGGCGAACGCGAAACGCACCGGCACCTGCCCAGGGCAGAACAGCCATAGTTCCGGTCCGGCCGCGGACGGCAGGGCAGAAGAATCGCCGGCAAAAGCCCAGCTCCCAAGCCGGATTTGGCCGGCGTCGGTCACGAGCGAAAGCCCCTGCCCCGGATGCTCGACGACGCCCCCGACCGCCGGCACCGCGCCCGCGGCGGCCAGCAGCGCCCGCGCGAGCGGATGGCGGCTCGCGGCGGCAAGCGTCGCCGCAACGTGCAGCGCCTCCGGCCCGGGCGAAACCGCAAGCGCCGGCATCGGCTCGGTCAGCGTGCCGGTCTTGTCGAACACGACGGTGTCGACCTCGGCCAGCCGTTCCAGCGCGGTCGCCGATTTCAGCAGGATGCCGGCGCGGAACAGGAACGACGTCGCGATCACCTGTACCGCCGGCACCGCGAGCGCAAGCGCGCACGGGCAGGTGATGATCAGCACGGCGCACGCGGTCAGCAATGCTTGGCCGAACGGCGCGCCGACGACCAGCCACCACCACAGGAACGTCGCCGACGCCGCGATGTGGACCGCCGGCGCGTAGCGGCGTGCGACGCGATCGGCCAGCACCACGAACCGGGTTTTGCGCGATTCCGCCGCCTCGATCAGCCGCACGCATTCGGCCAGCAGCGTGCCGGCCCCCGTGGCGGTCGCGCGCACCGTGACCGGGGCGCCGAGGTTCAGCGTTCCGGCGAACACTTTTTCCCCGGGAGTCGCAGCGGCCGGCAGGCTTTCGCCGGTGACCAGGCTGGCATCCAGCGTCGTCTCGCCGCGCTCCAAAACGCCATCGACGCCGATGCGCTCGCCCATGCCGACCAGCACGAGCGCGCCGGGCGCGACGCCCTCGGCCGCGGTCCGCCGCGTGCTGCCGTCCGGCTGCAGCACGGCCACGTCAGCGCTGCGCAACGCCAGAAGCTGCTCCGCACTCGCCCGCGCCTGGCCACGCGCGCGGTGGTCCAGCACGCGGCCGATCAACAGGAAGAACAGCAACGCGCAGGCGCTGTCGAAATAGGCGTGCGCGTCCGCCCGCGATCACCTGCCAGAGCGACAATCCCGTCACCAGCAGCACGCCGAGCGTGATCGGCACCTCCATGTTGGTGCGCCCGCGCCGCAGCACCGCGAAGGCGGAGCGGAAGAACGGCATGCCCGCATAGGCGATCGCCGGCAGCCCGATCAGCGCCGACTCCCAGGTACAGCAGCGAGCGCGTCGCCGGCCCCATGCCCTGGAGGAAGCCCGCCCAGATGCCGACCGAGGCCAGCATGATGTTGGCGGCCGCGAACCCCGCGACCGCGAGCGCGCGCAGCAACTGCCGCGCCGTGCGATCCTGCGCGGCCGCCAGCGCCGCGGTGTCGAACGGCACCAGCCGGTAGCCAAGCCGCTCCACCACGCCGACGAATTCTTGTCCGCTTTCGGCCGCGCCAGTCCAGGTCAGCCGCAGCCGGCGCGTCGTCATGTTGATGCGGCCGGACGGTCAGCATCGGCTCGCGCGCCAGCGCGCTCTCGATCAGCCAGACGCAGGCGCCGCATTGCAGGCCGTCGACCGCGAGCGTCAGCGCATGCGAGCCGTCCGGCGCGGTGGTGATGCAGCGCGACAGGTCGAACCGCTCGGCGCTCTCCGGCCGCGGCGCCCGCGCGGCGGGGTCCAAAACGCGTTGTCGGTAGTAGCTGCCGAGGCCAAGTGCGAGAATCGTCTCGAAAGCGGCGGCGCAGCCGGGGCAGCAGAAGCGCCGGCCAGGTGGCGCCGGCAATCCGCAATGCACGCAGGTCGCCGTCGTCGTCGCCTGCTCCAGGACCGGCGCTTCGGCAACGGCGGAGAAACTCATTTTGCGACGATGCGGCGGGTCGCGTGCAGGGTCTGGCCGAGCCGCTGCACGGTCAGCCGCAGCTCCCACTGGCCGAGCACCGGCAGCGTCGCCGTGGCGAGGTAGCGGCCGGGCGCGACTTCGTCGAACGCCACCGGCGTCGCCATGTCCGGGCCGAGCGGCCGCCGCGCCTGCGCAGTCACCGTCGCGTTGGCGAGCGCACGGCCGTCACGGTCGGCGAGCGTGAGCACCGGCGCCGCGGCTTCGCCTTCCGGCTGCACCGACCAGCCCAGCGCCGCCTCGCGCGCCGCCTGCGCCAGCACCTCGTCGTAGCTGTTGCTGTGATCGAACACGTCGAGCGCGGCGACGCCGGGGAAGGTGCGCAGCGCCGACCACACCATGCCGACATTGACCAGCACGACGACGCCGAGGCCGGCCACCAGCGCGTGCGGAAAAAAGCGCCAGACGGAACGGGAATCGCGAGCGGTGGCAGTTTGCATGATCTCTTCCCCTCAGCGGACGGGCGCGCCCGGGCCCATGAAAATCGAGGCGTCGGTGGTCTGCTCGCCGCTGGTCGCGTTGCGCAGCGTGAACGCGACCGCTTCGGAGCCCTCGTGCAGCCGCGCCGGACGGCCGACCGCCAGCACGCGGAACGTGGCGATGCTGTCGGCGGGCACCGGCAAAGTCAGCGTGGCGGCCCGCCCGCCCTCCTCCGCCTGCATCAGCGTGCCGTCCTCGAGCCCGCTGACGGCGAGCGAGAAGTTCGCGTCCTGCTGGGTCTTGTTGGCGATCTTGACGGTGTAGGCGTTGCGGTATGCGCCGTCCTTGAGATGCACGAACAGCGGCGCGCGGTCGTGCTGCACCGACAGGATCTGCTGCGAGCGTGTCGCCAGCGCGACGCCCATCGTCGACACGGCAAGCACCAGCGCGGTCACGTAGATGAAGGTGCGCGGCCGCAGGATGCGCAGCCGCTCGTGGGTGTTGCCGGTGGCGCACGCCTTCTGCCGCGCCAGCGTGTCCCAGGTGATCAGCCACGGCGCGCCGCCGGTCTTGTCCATGATCTCGTTGCATGCATCGACGCACAGGCCGCAGTTGATGCATTCGAGCTGCACGCCGTCGCGGATGTCGATGCCGGTCGGGCACGCATGCACGCAGGCGCGGCAATCGATGCAGTGGCCGAGTTCGGCGGCGCCGTCGCCGTGCCGGCGGTGGCCGCGCGGCTCGCCGCGCCAGCCCTGGTAGGTGACGATCAGGCTCTGCTCGTCGAGCATCGAGGCCTGGAAGCGCGGCCACGGGCACATATAGGTGCAGACCTGCTCACGCGCCCAGCCGGCCAGCAGATACGTGGTCGCGGTGAACAACGCGGTGAACCCGTACACCGCGGTGCTGGCCTGCCCGGTGAAAAACTCGCGCGTCACCGTCGGCGCATCGACAAAGTAGAGAATCCAGGCGCCGCCGGTGCAGAATGCGATGACCAGCCACGTGCCGTGCTTGGCGAGCTTGCGCCACGCGCGGTCGAAGCTCGGCGGCGCCTTGTCGCGCCGCATGCGTTCGTTGCGGTCGCCTTCGACTTGCCGCTCGACCCACATGAACAGGTCGGTCCATACCGTCTGCGGGCAGGCGTAGCCGCACCAGATGCGCCCGGCGAGGCTGGTGACCAGAAACAGCCCGACCGCGCCGAGGATCAGCGCGCCGGTGAGAAAGTAGATGTCCTGCGGCCAGAACTCGAAGCCGAAGAAATGGAAGCGCTCGGCATTGATATCGAGCAGCACGGCCTGGGTCGGCCGCCCGGGCCCGCGCTCCCAGCGCACCCACGGCAGCGTGTAGTAGACGGTCAGGCAGAACAGCAGGATCGCCCACTTGAGGTCGCGCGCGATGCCGCGGACCGCCTTCGGATAGACCCTGACACGATCCGCATAGAGGCTCGGCGTCGCGGTTGCGGCCTTGCTCATCTTCGCCTCTGCGGAAGTCTCATTCACCGGCTTGATGCGGGACATCGTCCGCTCTCCTTCGGTCACTCGTCTGGCCGTTCACTCGCCGCCGCCGAGATCGTGCACGTAGATCGCGACGCTGCGGATGGTCGCCTTGTCGAGCCGCGGGCTCCAGTTCGGCATCACGCCCTGCCGCGGATTGGTGATCTGCGCCACCACCACGTCGCGCGTATCGCCGTAGAGATGCACCTGGCTCTTCAGCGGCGGGCCGCCGGCGTCGCGGTTGCCCTCGCCGTTCTCGCCGTGGCAGGCGACGCAGTTGTCGGCGAACAAAGCCTTGCCGGGTGCTACGTCCTTGCCCGCCTCGCCTTTGCCGAACAGCGTCATCACGTAATCGGCGACCTGCTGGATCTGCTCCGGCTTGAGGATGCCGTCGGCGCCGAACTTCGGCATCGCGCTGGTGCGCGCATCGGGATCGCCGCTGCGGATGCCGTGCGTGATCGTCGTCTCGATATCGGCCAGCTTGCCGCCCCAGATCCACACGTCATCGGCGAGGTTCGGGTAGCCGACCCGGCCTTCGCCGCCGGTGCCGTGGCACGGCGCGCAGTTGTTGGCGAAGGTGATGCGGCCGGCCGTCATCGCCATCGCCAGCAGTTGCGGATCCTGTTTCACCGCTTCGATCGGCGTCGCCGCGATCTTGTCCATGTAGACCGCGCGCTTCGCGGCAAGCGCCTTCACGTTGGCGTCGACCGTGGCGCGTTGCGAGTAGTGCAGCAGACCGTTGGTGTGGCCGGTGACATACGGCCACGACGGATACAGCACGAACAGCGCGAAAGCCCAGACGACGCTCGCGCCGAGGACATACACCCACCATTTCGGCAGCGGGTTGTTGAGTTCCTTGAGCCCGTCCCACTCGTGCCCGGTGGTCTCCCGGCCGGAGAGGGCGTCCTTTTCGATCTTGGTCGGCATCGCGCCCTCTCCTCAGTTGTCGTCGCGCAGCGGGATCATCGCGTCGCGCTGGAAGCTTGCCCGCCGGCCCGGCCAGTACGTGGTCACGAGGATCAGCAGGAAGACGAGGCCGGTCGGCACCACCCAGTGCCCGACCAGCCATATGATGACGTCCTTGAAGGTCATGGCCGGCCCCTCACTGCTGCAGTTGTTCGGTGGTGACGTCGGCGAAGTCGACCATCGTGCCGAGCACCTGCAAATAGGCCACCAGCGCGTCCATCTCGGTGACGTCCCGGCCGCTGCCGGAGACCGTCACCGCCTTCGGGTAGCGCTGCTTCAGCGCGTCCGCGTTCGGGCTGTCGGCCACCGCCTGCGCTTCGACATCGGCCTTGGCGTTGGCGATGTCCGCGTCGGTGTACGGCGTGCCGAGCGTCCGCAGCGTCGTCAGGTTGTCGGCGATGCGCTCGTATTTCAGTGGCTGTTCGGCCAGGAACGCATAGCGCGGCATCAGGCTTTCCGGCACCAGCGCCTGCGGGTTGCTCAGATGCGCGTAATGCCAGTCGCTGGAATACTTGCCGCCAACGCGCGACAGGTCCGGGCCGATGCGCTTGCTGCCCCATTGGAAAGGATGGTCATACATGCTCTCGGCAGCGAGGCTGTAGTGGCCGTAGCGCTCGACCTCGTCCTTCAGCGCGCGGATCTGCTGGCTGTGGCACAGATAGCAGCCCTCGCGGACATAGATGTCGCGGCCCGCGAGTTCGAGCGGCGAATAGGGCCGCACGCCTTTGACGTGCTCGACCGTGGTCTCGATCGTGAACAGCGGGATCACCTCGACGATGCCACCGATCGAGATCGTGACGAGCGTGAGCACGAGCATCAGGATCGCGTTGCGCTCGATGAAGTCTTGACGGAGGAATTTCATCTCACGCTCCCGCAATCGCGGCGCCGGCGGGGATTTCCGCGTCCCGGCGCTGGGTGGATGGGCTCTGCACCGTCATGATGAGATTGAACACCATGATCAGCGCGCCGAGCAGGAACAGCACCCCGCCCATCAGGCGAATGACGTAGTAGGGATGCACGGCGACCACGGATTCCACGAACGAGGTACCTGCAGGAACCCGAACTGGTCGTAGGCGCGCCACATCAGTCCCTGCATGATGCCGGCGACCCACATCGAGGTGATGTAGAGCACGATGCCGAGCGTCGCGACCCAGTAGTGCCAGGCGATCAGCTTCGACGAATACACGCCCGCCCGCTGCCACAGCGCCGGCACAAGATAGTAGATGGCGCCGAAGGAAATGAACGCGACCCAGCCGAGCGCGCCGGAATGCACGTGGCCGATCGTCCAGTCGGTGTAGTGGCTCAGCGCGTTGACGTCACGGATCGACATCACCGGGCCCTCGAAGGTCGACATGCCGTAGAAGCCGACCGCGGTCACCGAGAAGCGCAGCGCCGGATCGGTGCGCAGCTTGTCCCAGGCGCCCGACAGCGTCATCAGACCGTTGATCATGCCGCCCCAGCTCGGCATCCACAGCATGATCGAGAACGCCATGCCGAGCGTCTGCGTCCAGTCCGGCAGCGAGGTCCAGTGCAGATGGTGCGGGCCGGCCCACATGTACAGGAAGATCAGCGACCAGAAGTGCACCACCGACAGGCGGTAGCTGTACACCGGGCGGTTGGCCTGCTTGGGGATGAAGTAGTACATCATGCCGAGGAACGCCGCGGTCAGGAAGAAGCCGACCGCGTTGTGGCCGTACCACCACTGGATCATCGCGTTCTGCACGCCGGAATAGGCGCTGTAGCTCTTGGCACCGAAGAAGCTCACCGGCAGCGCCGCGTTGTTGCCCAGCACCAGCACCGCGACCGTCAGGATGAACGCCATGTAGAACCAGTTGGCGACGTAGATGTGCGGCTCCTCGCGCAGCAGGATCGTGCCGATGAACACCACCGCGTACAGCACCCAGACGATCACCAGGAACACCTCCAGGTGCCATTCGGGCTCGCTGTATTCCTGGCCGCGGCTGTAGCCGAGCACGTAGCTCAGCGCCGCCATCACGATGAAGAAATTGTAGCCCCAGAACAGGAAGTTCGCGAGCGCGTCGCCGCCGAACAGGCGATGCCGGCAGGTGCGCTGCACGACATACAGCGAGGTCCCGAACAGCGCGTTGCCGCCGAACGCGAAGATCGCCGCCGAGGTATGCACCGGCCGCAGCCGCCCGAAGTTCAGGAACGACAGGCCCATGCTGGTGGACGGCCAGCACAGTTCGGTGGCGATCACGATGCCGACCAGGAACGCGACGACGCCCCAGAACATCGCCGCGATGACGAATTTCTTGACGACGACCTCGTTGTATTCAACGGGCGCGCGCACGGCGAGAGCGGCGCTCATGGCGCGCTCCCCTTCGCCGCGTGACGGCGGTCGAAATGCGCCCGGATCAACCCGAGGTCGAACACGATGGCGAACGCCACCAGCCCGAGCCCGAAGATGAAGATTTCGTCGTCCAGTGCCCCTGCCGCCAGGAACAGGCCCACCAGGCCGAGCACTGCCACGAGCAGCCCCACCGCCAGATCGCTTACGGTATCGTGCATAACCGCTCCCCGAATTCGCCAACCACGGGCCTAGGCAGACCCGCCACCGGCCGGACCGATGCGCCGCTCGCCGCAACGCCGCATTGACGCAAATCAATGTGATCGACAGGCGCGCAGGCGATTGCGTACAGAACGGGTGAGGCTGGAGGAGCGCGGGCGTGGAGGCGTCGCTGACCGGGTTCGCGGCATGGTGCGGCAGCGCGGGCCCGACGCTGCCCGGCCTGCTGCTGGCCGGGCTCGCGGGCGGGGTGATGCATTGCGGCCCGATGTGCGGCGGCTTCGTGCTCGGCCAGGTGTCCGACCGGCTGGCGCGGCTGCCGACCGCGCGGCTGTGCGAATCCGCCCGGCTCTCGACGGCGCTGCTGCTGCCGTATCACTTCGGGCGACTCCTGACCTACATGCTGCTGGGCGCGCTCGCCGCCGCGCTCGGCGCCGCGGCGGGGCGGCAGCCCTGGTTCGGCGCGCTCTCCGGCCTGCTGCTGCTGGTCGGCGCGCTGCTGTTCCTGGCGCACGCCGCCGCCCGGCTGTGGCCCGCTTGGCAGAGGGTCGTGCCGGGGCTGGAGCGGGCGCCGGCGGGATGGTCGCGGGCGCTGGCCGGCCTCACAAGGCGGATCGACCGGACGCGCTGGAACGGCGGGTTGCTGCTCGGCCTCGCGCTCGGCTTCCTGCCCTGCGGCGTGCTCTACGCGGCGCTCGCCGTCGCCGCCGCGTCGGGCGACCCGGCGCGGGGCGCCGTCGCGATGCTGGCGTTCGGCCTCGGCACCGTGCCGAGCCTGGTCGGCGTCGGCCTCGCCGGGCACCTCGCGGGACGGGCCTGGCGCGGCCGGCTGCTGGCCGTAGCGCCAGCCGTCATGCTCGCCAACGCCGCGCTGCTGCTGCTGCTGGCATGGCAGCGGCTCAACACGATGAGTTGATCATGCAACGGGAACAACGTTCCTCTTGGGGCACTTGCCCTTCTGGCGAAGCGCGCCTCGGCTCCTTTACATAAGGGCCAAGGCATTCCGCGACGAAGTAACCCACTACCGCGTGGGGCCGATCGAAGTCGCGGAGCGTGCCCGGACATGAAGGGACTTGCTCGATGAATGAAGCTGCTTCCTCGGAGCTCGCCGTGCAGATGCTGCGGGAGGTAATCGTGGCGCTGGTGCGCCGCGACGGCCCGGCACTCTCCGCCCACCAACTGGCGGTCTATTTGACCTGCTACCTGAAGAATGCCGACCACACGGTGCGCGGACTCGCCGCCGAGCTGGCGGTTTCCAAGTCGGTGATCACCCGTTCGCTCGACAAGCTCGGCGAACTGAACCTGACGCGGCGAGCGCCGGATCCCGTCGGATCGCCGCAGCATTCTGGTGGAGCGCACCTCGGCCGGCAACGAATTGCTCGACGAGCTGCGCGGCATCGTCGCCAACGCGGCCAAGTCCGGGCGCGGCAGCATCGCGGCCGAGTAGGTCTCGCCGCCGCGAAGCGCGCGCCGTCGGGGCGCGGCGCCGCGCCAACGACCAAACACGGGAAAATAGGCCGGGTCGCCGCAAACGGCAGCGAGGGCCGCGCGGGCGCTTGATCGGGCGCGCCTGCTCGCCCACGTTGGTTGCAACGTTTGGGGAGGTCCCGATGCCGCCGTCGCGTCGCGCCGTGCTTGTTCTGTTGCTCGCGGCCGGCATCGCCCGGCCCGTGCGTGCGGAGGAGCTGCCGTCGGTACGGCTGCGCGGCACCATCACCACCCGTACCCGCGACACGCTGACCGTCACGACGGGCGCGGGCGACGCGGTGAGCGTGACGATGCGCGCCGATACCAGCGTGATCGCGGTGGTCCCGGCCAACTTCGACAGGATCCGCAAGGGCAGCTTCATCGGCACCGCCGCCATGCCCGGACCGGACGGCACGCTGGTCGCCCTCGAGGTGCATGTGTTCCCGGAGGAGCTGCGCGGCATGGGCGAGGGCCACCGGCCGTTCGACCTGAAGCCCGAGAGCACGATGACCAACGGCACGGTCGGCGACGTGGTGGGCGCGGCCGGGCGCACCTTGACTGTCGATTACAAGGGCGGCGAGAAGACGGTGACGGTGCCGCCGGACACGCCGATCGTCGGCCTCGAGCCGACCGACAGCGGTTTGCTGGTCACGGGCGCGCACGTGATCCTGTTCGGCAGCAAGCAGGCCGACGGCCGCGTCGTCGCCACCCGCATCCTGGTCGGCAAGAACGGGCTGGTGCCGCCGATGTAGCGCGGCCCGCTACAGCGGCTCGGTGTCCAGCGCGTAGCCGGCGGCGCGCACCGTGCGCACCACGTCCAGCTCGTCCGTCGCCGTTGATCGACTTGCGCAGCCGGCGGATGTGCACATCGACCGTGCGCGGCTCGACATGGATGTCGGGGCCCCACACCGCGTCCAGCAGTTCCTCGCGCGAGAACACCCGGCGCGGGTGCTGCATGAAGAACTCCAGCAGGCGGAACTCGGTCGGCCCGAGATGCACCGCGCCGGCTCGTTGCGCTGCACGCGGTGCGCGGCCAGGTCCATCGCGATGTCGTGGAACGCCAGCCGTCCCTTGGTCGGCACCGCGTTGGAGCGGCGCAGCAGCGCGCGCATCCGCGCCAGCAGCGCCTCCATGTTGAACGGCTTGGTGATGTAGTCGTCGGCGCCGGTGTTCAGGCCGCGCACCGCGTCCTGGTCCTCGGTGCGCGCGGTCACCATGATCACCGGCAGGTCGCGCGTCGCGGCTGCGGCGGCGGATCTGCCGGCACACCTCGATGCCCGACATCACCGGCAGCATCCAGTCCAGCAGCACCAGGTCCGGCTGCGCCTCGGCGATGCGGGTCAGCGCCTCCTGCCCGTCCGCCGCTTCCTCGACGCGGAAACCCTGCTTCTCCAGGTTGTAGCGCAGCATCGTCGCCAGCGCCGCCTCGTCCTCCACCACCAGCACCAGCGGCTTGGACAGGCTGGAACTGCCGTCGAGCATCCGGGTCGCTCCTCCTGTTGAGTCGCAGCGATCGTCGTTACCTGATCGCTCTATTCGCGTGGCCGCACGACGGCGTAGGCCGACGTGTCGCCCTTCGGCCGCGCTGCCGGTCAGCGGCTCGCCCTTCACCGCGTAGTAGACCGTCTCGGCGATGTTGGTCGCGTGGTCGCCGATCCGCTCCAGGTTCTTGGCGATGAACAGCAGATGCGTGCACGGCGTGATGTTGCGCGGATCTTCCATCATGTAGGTGATCAGCTCGCGGAACAGCGCGTTGTAGATATCGTCGACGACCTCGTCGGAGCGCCAGACCTCGATCGCCTTGTCGGTGTCGTTCTCGCCGATCGCATCGATGATCATCTTCAGGTGCTCCTGCACCAGCCGCGCCATGTGCGCGAGGCCGGTCAGCGAGAACGGCAAGGTGAAACTGGCTCAGCACGATGCTGCGCTTGGCGACGTTGGCGGCATAGTCGCCGATGCGCTCCAGGTCGCCGGTGATCTTCAGCGCGGCGACGATCTGCCGCAGGTCGCTGCGCCATCGGCTGGCGCAGCGCCAGCAGGCGGATGACGAACTGCTCGACCTCGCGCTCCAGCGCATCGACCTTGGGATCGTCCTCGACCGCCGAGCGCCGCGGCGGCGTCGTCGCGCTCCAGGATCGCCTCGCCGCCAGCGCCACCTGGCTTTCCACCATGCCCGCCCATCTCCGTGAGCAGGTCGCGCAGGCGCTTCAGCTCGACTGTCGAAGCTCTTGACCAGATGCTCGGTCGCGTCGGCCATCTGCGCGCCCTTTCCTGCTCAGCCGAACCGGCCGGTGATGTATTCCTGCGTGCGCTTCTGCTGCGGCGCGGTGAACATCTGCGCCGCCGGCGCCGACCTCGACCATTCGCCGAGGTAGAAGAACGCCACCTGATCGGCGCAGCGTGCCGCCTGCTGCATGTTGTGGGTGACGATGGCGATGGTGAAATCGTGCTTCAGCTCGTCGATCAGCTCCTCGATCTTCAGCGTGCTGATCGGGTCGAGCGCGCTGGTCGGCTCGTCGAGCAGGATCACCTCCGGCCGCACGGCGATGGTGCGGGCGATGCACAGCCGCTGCTGCTGGCCGCCGGACAAGCCCCATCGCCGAGGTGTTCAGCCGGTCCTTCACCTCGCCCCACAGCGCGGCGCGGGTCAGCGACCATTCGACGCGCTCGTCCATCGCCGACTCTTCGACAGCCGCTCGTGCAGCTTCACGCCGAACGCGATGTTGTCGTAGACCGACATCGGGAACGGCGTCGGCTTCTGGAACACCATGCCGATGCGGGCGCGCAGCTGCGTTCAGGTCGATGCCCGGGTCGATGATGTTCTCCCCGTCCATCATCACCTCGCCGGTCGCGCGCTGGCCGGGATACAGGTCGTACATCCGGTTCAGCACGCGCAGCAGCGTCGATTTGCCGCAGCCGGAGGGGCCGATCATGCCGGTCACCTGCCGGTCGGGCAGGTCGAGCGATGATCGCCTTCAGCGCGCGGTTGGTGCCGTAGAAGAAATCCAGATTGCGGATCGAGATGCGCGCCGTCTGCAACTCCGCGTCGGAGTGCGCCTGTCACGCCACCGATGCCGCGGTCTTCCGGCGCCTGACCTGCTGCTGCTGTTGCGCTCATCGTGATGCCTCATTTGCAAGAACCCTATCTGCGCGGCCGCAGCGACGAGGCGGGCGACGATGTTGATCGCCAGCACGCCGAACGTGATCAGCATCGCCCCGACCCAGGCCAGCTGCACCCAGTCGTCGAACGGCGACCCGGCGTATCTGATAGATCGTCAGCGGCAGGCTCGCCATCGGCTTGGCCAGGTCGATCGACCAGTTGTCGTTGCCGAGGCTGGTGAACAGCAGCGGCGCCGTCTCGCCGGCGATGCGCGCGACCGCCAGCAGCACGCCGGTCGCGATGCCGTCCTTCGCCGCGCGATAGCAGATCAGCACGATCGCCTTCCATTTCGGCGCACCCAGCGCCACCGCCGCCTCGCGCAGCGACGACGGGATCAGCGTGCAGCATGTCCTCGGTGGTGCGCACGACGATCGGGATCACGATCACCGCGAGCGCCAGGCGCCGGCAATGCCGGAAAGCCGCCGAACGGTTGACCGAACAGCTGGTAGATGAACAGCCCGATCAGGATCGACGGCGCCGACAGCAGCACGTCGGAGACGAAGCGCACGGCGTTGCCGAACGCCGACCCGCGCGCGTACTCGGCGAGGTAGGTGCCCACCATCATGCCGATCGGCGTGCCGATCGCGGCGCCGAGCGCGGTCTGGATCAGGCTGCCGACGATCGGCGTTGAGCAGGCCGCCATTGTCGCCGGAGGGCTTGGTCATGTGCGTGAACACGGTCAGCGCCAGCCCGCCGATGCCGAGCCGCAGCAGCGTGAACAGGATCGAGGCCAGCACCGCGAGCCCGATCACCGTCGCCGCGACGCACAAGACCTTGACCACGATGTTGCGGCGCTGCCGGCGGCGCGACACCAGTCCGGCGCACCAGGATGTCGCGTTTCGGGCCGGCGAGGCCGGCATGCGTGGTCGCGGCACTCATGCCTTGCCGCCACCGGGATGCCGCGCGGCCGCAGCAGCAGCCGGGAAATCGCCAGCACGATGAACGAGATCACGAACAGGATGAAGCCGAGCGCCAGCAGCGAGGACAGCTTCAGGCTGCCGTTCTCGCTCTCGCCGAATTCGAGCGCCACCAGCGAGGCGATCGTGTTGCCGGGGCCGAACAGGTTGGCGGTGATGCGATTGGTGTTGCCGATCACGAACGTGACCGCCATCGTCTCGCCGAGCGCGCGCCCGAGGCCCAGCATGATGCCGCCGACGACGGATGCGCGCGTGTACGGCAGGACGATCGAACGCATCACCTCCCAGGTGGTGCAGCCGACGCCGTAGGCGCTCTCCTTGTAGACCGGCGGCACGGTCATGAACACGTCGCGCATGGTCGCGGCGATGAACGGGATCACCATCACGGCCAGGATCAGCGCCGCGGTGAGCAGCCCGGTGCCGAACGGCGGCCCGGCGAACAGGTCCTCCAGCACCGGGATGCCGTCCAGCGTGTCGATCACGTGCGGCTGCACGTAGTTGCGCCATCGACCGGCACGATCACGAAGAACCCCCACATGCCATAGATGATCGAGGGCATCGCGGCGAGCAGCTCGATCGCCGTGCCGATCGGCCGGCGCAGCCAGGGCGGCGCCAGCTCGGTCAGGAAGAAGGCGATGCCGAACGCCAGCGGCACGGCGACGATCAGGGCCAGCACCGAGGTGACCAGCGTGCCGTAGATCGGCACCGCGGCGCCGTAGATGTGCTGCACCGGGTCCCAGTCGGCATCGGTCAGGAAGCCGAGGCCGAAGGCGCGGAAACTCGGCAGCCCGCCGATGAGCAGCGAGACGATGATGGCGCCGAGCAGCACCAGCACGAACACGCCGGAAGCGGTCGCCACCCCGGCGAACACCTTGTCGCCGAGGGCTGCCGCTCGGCGCGGCGGGGTGCGCCCGGCGGTGGGCGCGGCGATCACCGACTGGGACACGGCGGCGAGCCCGTCACTTGAAGACCGGCGCCCCGTCCGGCCCCTTGACGTCGGCGCGCCAGGCCGACCGCACCGCATCCTGCACTGCGGTCGGCAGCGGCACGTATTCCAGGTCGGTCGCCTGCTTGCGCGCCGTTCTTGTACGCCCAGTCGAAGAACTTCATCACCGCGGCGGCGCGCGCCGGATCCTTGGGGTCCTTCGGCAACTCGATGAACGTGGTCGACAGGATCGGCCAGCTCTCATCGCCGGGCTGGTCGATCAGGCTGACGGCGAAGTTCTTGGCGCCCGCCCAGTCGGCCTGCGTGGCGCCGGCGGCGAACGTCGCCGGCGTCGGGGCGACGAAGTTCCCGGCTTTGTTGCGCAGCTGCGTGGTGATCAGGTCGTTCTTCGCGGCATAGGCGTATTCCACGTAGCCGATGCCGCCGCGCATCTGATGCACCAGTCGCGGCCACGCCGTCGTTGCCTTTCGCGCCGTTGCCGACCACCCATTTCACGCTCGTGCTGGCGCCGACTTTTTCCTTCCAGGCCGGCTCGACGGCGGAGAGATACGAGGTGAACACGAACGTCGTGCCCGAGCCGTCGGCGCGGTAGACCGGCGCGATCGCGCTCGACGGCAGTTTGACGCCGGAGTTCATTTCGACCAGCTTGGGGTCGTTCCATTTGGTGATCTGGCCGAGATAGATGGCGGCCAGCAGTTCGCCGGTCAGCTTCAGTTGGCCCGGCTTGACGCCGGGGATGTTCACGATCGGCACCACCGCGCCGATCACCGTCGGGAACTGCAGCAGCTTGCCGCTCTCGAGCTTGTCCGGCGCCATCGGCGCGTCGGAGGCGCCGAAATCGACGGTGCGGTTGAGGATCTGATTCTGCCCTCCGCCGGAGCCGATCGCCTGGTAGTTGAGTTCGATGCCGGCCGCCTGTTTCGCCGCCTCGCCCCAGGCGGAATAGACCGGGGCCGGGAACGTGGCGCCGGCGCCGGTGATCTGCTCCGCCCTCGCGGCAGGTGCGCCGGCGGCCAAACCGCCGGCCAGGGCGATGGCCAGGGCCGTGCAAATGAGCTTCATCGATGCCTCCTTGGGATCGCGTCGACTCGGGCCGACGCCGACGCAGGGCGCGAACTCAGGCCGCCCCGCCGTTCGCGGCCGGACCCTACGCGGGGACCGCGACCGGTATATTGCAGTTCGGTGAAGCTTTGATGACGGTCGGCGGGATGTGAATGTGCGCCCGTCGAACGTGGTTTCCCTGGGAATTGCCGCGCCGGCCCCGCAAAATACGGCTTGCGAGCGGGCCGCGTCGCCCAATATACTCGTCAGCACGTGAAATATGGGAACCACGCCATGTCCGCGACCCCATCGCTCGCATTCACTCCCGAAGACCGGCTGTTGCAGGAAACGCCGCTGGAAATGGGTACCTGGGGGCTGGCGACCGAAACCTTGGTCCCGGCGCGGCACGTGGTTTGGGCGTCGCTCGCGCTGATCGCGGTCACGCTCGCGGTGCTGGCGTTCGCCTGATCGCGCCACCTGTTGCCCGGGCGGCGTCTGGTCGATTGCGGATAGCCGGAAGCGGCGGATAATCTGCGCGTCGGATTGCTGGCCGGCGGCTGCAAGCGACCGAGCAAGAGCGGGAGGCTGCCATGTCACTCAGGATCAACGCCGAAGCCCCGAACTTCACCGCGGATACGACCGAGGGCCCGATCACGTTTCACGACTGGATCGGCAGCCACTGGGCGATCCTGTTCTCGCATCCCAAGGATTTCACGCCGGTCTGCACCACCGAGCTTGGCTACATGGCCGGGCTGAAGCCGGAATTCGACAAGCGCAACGCCAAGGTGATCGGCCTCAGCGTCGACCCGGTCGGCAGCCATTCGCGGTGGGCCAAGGACATCGAGGAGACGCAGGGCCACGCCGTGAACTATCCGATGATCGGCGACACCGAACTGAAGGTGGCGAAGCTTTACGACATGCTCCCCGAGGGCGCCGGCACCACCTCCGATGGCCGCACCGCCGCGGACAACGCGACCGTGCGCTCGGTGTTCGTGATCGGCCCGGACAAGAAGATCAAGGCGTCGCTGACCTATCCGATGAGCACCGGCCGCAACTTCGACGAGGTGCTGCGCCTGCTGGATTCACTCCAGCTCAACGCCAAGCACGCCGTGGCGACCCCGGTGAACTGGAAGCCCGGCGAGGACGTGATCATCCCCACCTCCGTCTCGGACGATCAGGCCAAGCAGAAATATACGGGCGGGTTCAAGACGCTGAAGCCGTATCTGCGGACGACCGCGCAACCGAAGGGTTAGGCGACTCCGGCCCGCCGTTTCCCCCTCCCCCCGCGGACCGCAGGAGGAGGGGGCACGAGGTTATTGGCTGGGCGCCGTATCGGACATCGGCCGGTTGGTATTGGGCGTGCTGCCCTGCGACCGCAGCCCCGCCTGCCCGCCACCCGAGCCAACCGGCGCGAGGCTGCCTGGCGATGCAAGCGTACCACCGTTGCCCGAGCCGGCGGATCCGCTGGCGGCCGGTGTCTGCACCCCCGGCTGGTAGACCTGCCCGGTGTCGCCGTTCACCTCGGCCGCGAGGGCCGGCACAGCAATGATCGCCGCAGCCGCGGCTAGGACCAACATACGCATGGGTATAACTCCTTATATTTTGTAGCGGAGACTGGCTCCCAACATCAAAGGCATGAACCGGGGCGTCGGTTTGCCGCCTCCTTAAGACGTGATCTGCGCTTTGGTAATTTGGCACTCGTTCGTGTTGTTCCCGACCGACCCTCTTTTCGGGAGTGCGATTTCAACACGAGTGCATCGATGCGTCTGCCGACGGCCGCTGGGACCAACCGACGTAAGCGCCCCGGGCGCCTCAGATCGCGAAGGTGATCGGCTCCGCGGTCGGCCGCCGCAGCCCGGCCGCGGCGGCGCGGCGCATCAGGTCGTCGAGCGTCAGCGCGGCGAGTTGCGCCCGCGCCGCGTCTTCGAGTTCGGACCAGACGCGGTCCACCACCGCCGTCTGCAGCCGGCCGGACGGCCCTTCGCCCGGTTCGGCGTCCTCGGCCACCGCGACCGCCACGATGTCTGACAGCCGGATGTCGCGCCGCGGCCGCCCGAGCCGATAGCCGCCGCGCGGCCCGCGCACGCTTTCGAGCAGCCCGGCGCGGGACAGCGACTGCAGCAGCGGTTCCATGCCGCGCCGCGCCAGCCCCAGCCGCTCGGCGATGTCGGCCGCGCTCACGGTTGCCGCCCGGCCGCCGTGGAAGGCGACGTCGAGCATGACGGTGACGGCGACCATGGCCCGGTCTCTGCGAATCAGCATGTGTGACATACACGCTAGCGGGTTCCCGCCGGTGAATCCACGACGGAAAAATGTGGTAGGAGGCGTTGCATGAACAAACTCGACACCGAGGCCCCACGCGCCGCCGACCACAGTACCCATGAGCCAGTACATGCGCGCGGCCGCATCTACGACAGCGTGCTGGACGTCATCGGCGCGACGCCGCTGGTGCGGGTGCCGCGACTCGCCGCCGAAGACGGGCTCAAGGCCGACCTCGCGCTCAAGCTCGAATTCTTCAACCCGCTCGGCTCGGTCAAGGACCGCATCGGCCTCGCGATGATCGAGCAGGCGGAGGGCGAGGGGCTGATCCATCCGAGCCGGTCGGTGCTGGTCGAACCGACCTCCGGCAACACCGGGATCGCGCTGGGCTTCGTGGCGGCGGCGAAGGGGTATCGCCTGGTGGTGACGATGCCCGAGGGCGCCTCGATCGAACGGCGCAAGATGTTGCGGCTGATGGGGGCGGAGGTGCAGCTCACGCCGGCGCGCCAGGGCATGGCCGGCGCGATCGCCCGCGCCGAGGCGATCGTCGCCGCCACGCCCGGCGCCTGGATGCCGCGCCAGTTCGACAACCCCGCCAACCCCGCCGCGCATGAGGCCTCCACGGCGGAGGAAATATGGATCGACACCGACGGCCGCGTCGACATCGTGGTCGGCGGCGTCGGCACCGGCGGCACCATGACTGGCATCGCCCGCCGGCTGAAGCCGCGCAAGCCCGGGCTGCAATGCTTCGTCGTCGAGCCCGCCGAAAGCGCGGTGCTGTCCGGCGACGAACCGGGGCCGCACGGGCTGCAGGGCATCGGCCCGGGGTTTCACCCGTCGGTGCTGCAACTCGACCTGATGGACGGGATCATCCGCGTGTCCGAACGCGAGGGCCTGGCTGCGGCGCGGCGCAGCGCCGCCATCGAGGGGCTGCCGATCGGCATTTCCTCGGGTGCCGCCTTGCATGCGGCGCTGGACCTGGCGCGCAACCCGGCGCATGCGGGCAAGCTGATCGTCGCGATCGCCCCGAGTTTTGCCGAGCGCTATCTGTCCACGTCGCTGTTTGCGGGGCTGTGAGCTTGTGGCGGCGCCTCATCGGCAAGAAGCAGGAACTTGACCGGCTGCGGCCGCTTGCCGCCGACAGTCTCGCCGTCCTCGCGGCCTGGTACGACGTCGAGCTGACCTATTCGTCCAATGCGATCGAGGGCAACACGCTGACCCGCAGCGAAACCGCGATCGTGCTGGAAAAAGGCCTGACGATCGGCGGCAAGCCGCTCAAGGACCATCTTGAGGCCATCGGACACAAGGAGGCGCTCGACTACGTCAGGGTGCTGGCCGGTCGATCCGAGCCACTGCGCGAAGGCGACATCCGCGAAATCCATCGGCTGGTGCTGGGCCGCGTCGACCCGGACGAAGCCGGACGCTACAGCCATCGCCAGCGGGCGATCCTCGGCTCGACCGTTCTGCTGCCCTCGCCGGCCGACATCGCGCCGCTGATGGCGGAATTTGCGCGCTGGCTTGCAACCGCGCCCGACGACCCGGGCACCGCGTTCTCGGCGCACGCGCGGCTGGTGGCCATCCACCCGTTCAGCGATGGCAATGGCCGCACCGCGCGACTGTTGCTGAACGTGCTGTTGCTGCGTGCCGGGTGGCCGCCCCTGGTGATCGGGCCGGAGCAGCGGGCCGCGTATATCGCCGCGCTGGAAACGCTACAGCTTGCGGACGATGCCGTGCCGTACGAGGCGTTCATGACGGACCGGCTGGAGGCCAGCCTCGACCACCATCTCGCGCTGCTGCATCGCAGCGTCGACGGCGGCGGGACCTGAAGTCCTGCCGGCGGGCTGGTCACGCCGTACCCGGCGATCGATAATCGCGGCGATTAAGCCCCCGGGAGACCGCATCTTGCCCACCATCGACGCCGCCCGCCTGCTCGGCGACCTGCATCGGTTGCGCGAATTCGGGCGCTACCAGACCGGCGTGCACCGGCCGACCTACACGCCGGAAGATATCGCCAGCCGGGAATGGATAGCCGGGCGGATGCGCGAGGCCGGGCTCGATGCCGAGATCGACGGTATCGGCAACGTGCTGGGCCGCGCCGCCGGCCCGGGGACAAAGCTGCTGGTCGGCAGCCATTCGGAATCGCAGAACCACGCCGGCTGGCTCGACGGCGCGCTCGGCGTCGCCTACGGGCTGGAACTCGCCCGCGTGCTGCCCGGCCGCGTCGACGCCTGCGCCTGGGCCGACGAGGAGGGCCATTACGGCGTTTTCCTGGGCAGTCGCTCGGCGGTCGGCGAGGTCACGGAGGCGGAAATCGACGCCGCCCGCAACGCGCATCACGGCAAGCCGATGCGCGAGGCGTTGGCCGAAGCCGGGCTCGCCGGCCGCCCACGCCTGACGCTCGATCCGGCGCGCTACCGCGGCTACCTCGAAGCGCATATCGAGCAGGGCGACGAACTGGAGGCGCTCGGACTCAACATTGGCGTCGTGACCAGCATCGTCGGCATCTGGACTTTTCGTGTCGTGTTCACCGGCGTGCAGAACCATGCGGGCACAACGCGCATGGCGATCCGCAAGGACGCGGGCGCGACGCTGGTGAAATTGTGCACGGCGGTCGAGCGGCGCATGCCGGAGGTCGCCGGCGCGCGCTCGGTATGGACCGTCGGACGCATCACGCTCTCGCCCGGCGCGCAAAGCATCATACCGGGCCGCGCAGAGATGTTCCTGCAAATCCGCGACGCCGACCTGGATGTACTGGCGCGGATGCGTGCTGCGATTCTGTCCATTGTCGCCGAAGCCGACGCCGCCGGCCCCTGTTCCGTGTCCGCGAAACAGACTTTCGAGACCACGCCGCTGCATATGGACGCGAGGTTCGAGGCGGCGCTTGACCGAGCGGCCGAACGCCACACCCCCGGCCTGCACCAGCGCATGCCGAGCGGCGCCGGCCACGACGCCCAGATCATCGGCAAGATCGTGCCGGCGGCGATGCTGTTCGTGCCGTCCATCGGCGGCATCAGCCACGACATCGCCGAGGACACGGCACCGGAGGACATCGTGCTCGGCTGCCAGGTGCTGGCCGACGCGGCGCACGACATCCTGAACGGCTGACATTTTTGGTGCTTGACGGCTGGATCGTGCGGCGGCAGGATACATACCAACCAGTTGGTATTTATCCATGCCGCCGAGGAACAGCGAAGCCACTCGCCAAAAACTATTGGATGCGGCGCGCGACGTGATCCGTGCCCAGGGCTACGCGGCGACGACTGTCGATGACATCTGCGCCGCCGCCGGCGTCACCAAGGGCAGCTTCTTCCACCACTTCGACAGCAAGGAGCGCCTCGGCGTCGCCGCCGCCGAGCAGTTCCAGGCGATGGCGTCGGAGATTTTTGCGTCTGCGCCCTATCGCCGCCGACCCCGATCCGCGCGCCCGCGTGTTCGGCTACGTCGATTTTCGCACGGCCATGCTGGCCTGGGACATCCCGCAATTCACCTGCCTGCTCGGCACGCTGGTGCAGGAAGTCTACGCGACCCATCCGGAGATCCGCGCTACCTGCGACCGCGCGATGTCCGAGCACGTCGCGATGCTGGAGCGCGACCTTGCCGATGCGAAGCGGCGCTACGCGCCGGACGACGAGTGGTCCGCCGAAAGCGTCGGCTACTTCATGCAGGCCGTGCTGCAAGGCGCCTTCATCTTCGCCAAGGCGAAGAACGATCCGCGGATTGCGCGCGACAACCTCGCGCATCTGCGGCGCTACCTGGAAACCCTGCTGCCAGCCAAAGGAGAAACGCCATGAACGCCATCGCCCCGACCGCGCCGCCCACCGACCGCGACCTTGTGCTGACGCGCATCATCGACGCAGCGCCCGCCAAGCTGTACCGCGCCTGGACCGAGCCCGAGCTGTTGAAGCAATGGTTCGCGCCGCTGCCCTACACGACGCCGGTTGCGGAACTCGACGTTCGCCCTGGTGGCGCCACCATGATCGTGATGCGCGCGCCCGACGGCACCGAGATGCCCAATCCCGGCGTGTTCCTCGACGTGGTCGAGAACGAACGGCTGGTCTTCACCAACGCCTACACCAAGGCGTGGGAGCCATCCGACAAACCGTTCATGACGGTGGTGCTGACGTTCGAGGATCTCGGCGGCCGCACCCGCTACACGGCACTCGTGCGGCACTGGAGCGTCGCCGACCGCGAGACGCACGAGCGCATGGGATTTCACCAGGGCTGGGGGCAGTGCGCCGACCAGCTTGCTGCCCTTGTCGCGAAACTCTGAGGGACGCCCTCCGTTCCCGCCCGCCCGTGAAGCAAGGCGGTTGACACGATATGCTGCCCGAACCGGAGCGACCAGCATGCCGAGACTCATAACGAGCCTGTGGTACACGGAAAAGGCCGAGGAGGCAGCCGCGTTCTATGCCTCCATCCTGCCGAACTCGCGGGTCGACAGCGTGACCGCCCTGCCCGCGGACAGCCCGAGCGGACCTGCGGGTTCGGTGAACATGGTCGAGTTCACGCTGCTGGGCCAGCCGTTCGTCGCGATCAGCGCGGAGCCGCTCGATCCGTTCAATCACGCGGTCTCGTTGATGGTGGAATGCGACGACCAGACCGAAGTCGACTGCCTGTGGGCCGCCCTTTCGGACGGCGGGCAGACCGAACGATGCGGCTGGCTCAAGGATCGCTATGGGCTGAGCTGGCAGATCGTGCCGAAGGCGCTGGGCCGGCTGATGAAGGGCCCGGACCGGACGCGCACGAAACGGGTCGCCGAGGCCATGCTGAAGATGACCAAGTTCGACATCGCGGAACTGACCCGGGCCGCCGAGGCGGGTTCGCATTGACGGCCGGCCTAGTGGCTATTCCAGGGCGTCGGCCGCTTGTCGTGACCGCACGCGGAACCCCGCGTAGTCGTTCGCGGCGGCGTCGGCAAGTTTGCGGCGGTACAGCGGAAACCCGCCGATATACGGCAGCAGCACGCGCGGCTTGCCGGGCACGTTGGCGCCCATGTACCACGAGTTCGTCTGCGGATAAAGCGTGCGGTCGCCGACTTCGCGGACGTGCGCGACCCAGGCTTCCTCCGCCTGCTCCGTCGTCTCGATCGTCTGCGCGCCGCGTTGCCACAGATGCGCGAGGCAGTCGGCGATCCAGTCGACGTGCTGCTCGATGGACACGATCATGTTGCTGAGCACAGAGGGGCTCCCCGGGCCGGTAATGGTAAAAAAGTTCGGAAAACCAGCGATCATCAGCCCAAGATCGGTGCGCGGCCCGTCCGCCCATTTGTCACGCAACGCCAGCCCGTCGCGGCCGACGATGTCGATCGCGCAGCAGCGTGCCGGTCATCGCGTCGAACCCGGTCGCGAACACGATGCTGTCGAGCGCGTAGGTTGCGTCCCGCGTCCGCAGCCCCTCCGGCGTGATCGCCTCGATCGGCGCGCGGCGCAGGTCGACCAGTGTGACGTTGTCGCGGTTGTAGGTGTCGAAGTAGCCGGTATCGACGCAGATCCGCTTGGTGCCGATCGGATAGTCCTTCGGCGTGAGCTGTTCAGCGACCGCGGGGTCGCGCACGATCGCGCGGATTTTTGCGCGCACGAATTCGGCGGCGGTGTCGTTCGCCGCCTTGTCCAGAATGAGGTCGTTGAACGCAGCCATGAACGGGATGCCGCCGGCCTGCCAGCGCGCTTCGTATTCGGCGAGCCGCTCCGCCTCGGTCGCCTCCAGCGCGGACTTGTTGTTCAGCACGAAAAGAATGGCCGTGCGCAACTCCATCGCGCGGCGCCGGCGGTCGGCGTAGTCCGACTTCCACTCGCGCTCGTACTCCGGCGTCATCGGCCGGTTCCAGGCGGGTATGCTGGACTGCGCGGTGCGCTGGAACACGAACAGCCGCGCCGCCTGCCGCGCGATCATCGGGATCGCCTGGATCGCCGAGGATCCGGTGCCGATCACGCCAACCGTCTGCCCGGTAAAATCCACCCCCGCGTGCGGCCACGCGCCGGTGTGGTAGGTGTCGCCGCGAAACTCCTGCAATCCCGGCAGTTCGGGCAGCTTCGCGGTCGACAGACACCCTGTCGCCATCACGCAGAACCGCGCGCGCACGGCATCGCCGCGATCGGTGCGGATTTGCCAGCACTCGGCCGCTTCGTCGAAATGCAGCGCGGTCACGCGGGTCTCGAACCGGATGTCGCGGCGCAGGTCGAAGCGGTCGGCGACGTGGCGCGCGTAGCGTCAGAATTTCGGGCTGGGCGGCGTAGCGTTCGCTCCAATGCCAGTCCTGCTGCAGTTCGTCGGAGAACGAGAAGCAGTACTGCATGCTCTCCACGTCGCAGCGCGCGCCGGGATAGCGGTTCCAGTACCAGGTGCCGCCGACGTCGCTGCCAGCCTCGAACGCCACCGCCGACAGGCCGAGCCCGCGCAGGCGGTGCAGCATGTACATGCCGGCAAACCCGGCGCCGACCACGACGACGTCGATCTCAACCCGCCGGCCGTCGCGTCCGCCTCCCGTTGCGTCCTCGAACATTTTTGTGCCCCTCGTCCGGCGGATACGATACAGGCGGCCGGCGGGTTTCGCGACGGGAAACGCCAGCATCCCGCCACGCTTGCACGCTCCCGGCACACCGCTCCATCATCGCGGCATGAGCGACCCGGACAAACTCCACACCGGCGGCTGCCTGTGCGGCGCGCTGCGCTACGAGGCCAGGGGCGAGCCGCAGTTCGCCGGCTTTTGCTTCTGTGCGGATTGCCGGAAGGCCTCGGGCGCGGGCTGCATGCCGTTCATGGGCTTTCCGGCCAGCGCCGTGCGAACCAGCGGCACAAGCGTGCAGTTCAGGTCGAAAGCCGCGAACGGCGGCGAGGCCGTGCGCAATTTCTGTCCGGCCTGCGGCGGTCTGGTGTTCGGCGGCATCGTCGGCGAGAGCGCCTCGCACACGATCTACGCCGGCTCGCTAGACGATCCGTCCGTGTTCCGCCCGACGGTCGCGGTTTTTACCCGCAGCCGCCCGGATTGGGTGGCGATCCCGCCGGGGCTGACGGTGTTCGAGACGATGCCGGGGTGAATCCGGCGCCCGCCGGTCCGGAGCCGCGTCAGCAGTCAGCGGCGAATGCCGCCGCCGCCAAAGCCGCCGCCGTGGAACCCACCCCCGAAACCGCCGCGGAAGCCACCACCGAACCGGCCCCCGTACCCGCCGCCGTAGAACCCGCCCCCGTAAAACCCGCCGTAGAACGGATAGCCCCAGTCCGCGGCATACGGGTAGCCCCAGCCTGCGTAGTACGGGTAGCCGGCATAGGATGGGTAACCGCCATACCCGTACGCCGGATAGCCGCCATAGGCAGGGGCTCCGGCTGGGGCGGCGACGCCTGCAGCGGCGGTTCCGGCAGCGGCCGCGGAGCCATTGCCGGCCGGCGGAGCACCGGCCGAGGCGGCAGGGGCGGGGTAGCCGGCATACGCCGGATAGCCGCCATAGCCGCCATAGCCGCCATAGCCGCCATAGCCGCCATAGCCGTAGTAGTAGGGATAGGGATAGACGCAGCCCGCGAGGGCGAACACCGAACCCGCAAGGACGGCAGCCCGCGAAAGGAGCAGGCGCCGTCGCGACTCGACCGAGGACATGATGACCCGCCGTGGTTGCACCGACGCAGAAATGGGCACGCCTCACCCGGCGGTGAAGCCTCCACCGCGTTCATCAGATATTGAACCGGCTCAGCCAAACCCCGTCGCGCCTCATACCCCCCAGCGCAGACCCGCCGTGTGCACCGGCGCGTCCCACAGCCGAGCAAATTCCTCGTCGAGCAATGTGACCGTGATCGAGCATCCGGCCATGTCCAGCGACGTCACGTAGTTGCCGACCAGTGAGCGCGCGACGGTCAGCCCGCGCGCCGCCAACATGCGCCGCGCGGAATGGTACATCAGGTACAGCTCCATCGCCGGCGTCGCGCCGAAGCCATTGACGAGCAGCAGAACGTCGCCGCGGGCGCTGTCGCCGAAATCGGCCAGGATCGCCGAGACCATCTCTTCCACAAGCGTGTCGGCCGTTGAGAACTTCTCGCGCCGCCGGCCCGGCTCGCCGTGGATGCCGACGCCGACCTCGATCTCGTCGTCCCCGATGGCGAAGGTCGGGCGTCCGGCGGCGGGCACGGTGCAACTGGTCAACGCCACCCCCATCGAGCGCGTCGCGAGGTTGACCCGGGTGCCGAGCGCCGCCAGCAGCGCCAGATTCTCCCCGGCCTCGGCCGCGGCACCGACGATCTTCTCCACGATCATCGTGCCGGCGACGCCCCGCCGGCCGGTCGAATAGGTCGAGGTCTCCACCGCGACGTCGTCGTCGATGATGATGGTCGCGCTGTCGCAGCCCGACATTTCGCGTCCCATCTCGAAATTCATCAGGTCGCCTTCGTAGTTCTTGACGATGAACAGCACGCCCGCGCCGCCGTCCACCGCCTCCGCGGCTGCCGCCATCTGGTCCGGCGTGGGCGCGGTGAACACCTGTCCGGGGCAAGCCGCATCCAGCATGCCCAACCCGACAAACCCCGCGTGCAGCGGCTCGTGCCCGCTGCCGCCGCCGGAGATCAGCCCGACTTTGCCGGATTTCAGTATCCGCCGCTGCACGAATTTCCGGTCTTCGCCAAGCGCCACGATATCGGCGTGCGCGGCTGCGAACCCGTCGAGACTTTCGGCCAGCAGCGTGTCCGTCGAGTTCAGGAATTTCTTCATCGCCGTCACCCCGAATTATGAACCGTGCCGCGCGATCGCCGCCTTCACGGCCGCGACCGCGTTCGGCGCCATGGACAGATTGCGCACGCCCGCATCCAGCAAAGTCGGCACAGTGGAAGGGTCACCGGCGGCGTCGCCGCACAGGCTCACCTCGCGCCCGATCCGCACGCCGTGCGCCGCCACTTCCGCGATCAGCCGCAGCACCGCCGGGTTGGTCACGTCCGCCAGCGTCGACACGGCGCCGATGTCGCGGGCGCTGGCGGTGACGTACTGCGTGAGGTCGTTGCTGCCGATCGAGAAGAACGCCGCGTCGAACCGCTCGATCGCCAGCGCCGCCGCCGGGACCTCGACCATGATGCCGAGCGCCGGGCGCCGCGCCGCCACGCCCCGCGCCGCGAGGTCGGCGACGGCCGCATCGAGCAGTGCGCGCGCCGCCTCCAGTTCGTCCGGCACCGTCACCATCGGCAGCATGATCTTCAAGGCTCCGTGCACGGCCGCACGACACAACGCGCGCAGCTGCGTGGAAAAAACCTCGGGGCGGGCCAGCGAGAGGCGGATGCCGCGCACGCCCAGGAACGGGTTCGACTCGCCCGGGATCGTGAGCCCGGCGATCGGCTTGTCGCCGCCGGCGTCGAGCGTGCGGATCGTCACCGGCCGCCCGGCCGCCCATTCGACGATGCGGCGATAGGCGGCGTATTGCGCATCCTCGTTCGGCAGCCTGCCGCGTGCCGGGAACAGAAGCTCGGTGCGCGTCAGGCCAATGCCGTCGCACAGCGCCGGGTCGAGCCCGTCCAGCTCCGAGGGGTTGGCGACGTTGAGCTGCACCAGCACGCGCTGGCCGCTGGCGGTCATCGCCGGGCGGTGCAGCAGGTCCGCATCGGCATCGCCGGCGGCGCGCGCTTCGGCGACGCGGTTCGCCAGCGCCGCCACGTCGGACGCGTCCGGGCTGAGCCAGAGCCGACCGGCGGCTCCGTCCAGCGCCGCACGCGCGTGCCCCGCGGCGGCCACGCGGCCGAGCCCGACCACCATCGGCACGCCGCGGGCGCGCGCCAGCATGGCCGCATGGCTGGCCTTGCTGCCCGCGATCAGCGCAATGCCGCCGCCGGCCTTCCAGTCGATCGAGAGAAAGCGGCTCGGCGTGATGTCGTCGGCAAGCAGGATCGCGCCAGCCGGGATCGCCGCGTCGTCGGTGCCGAGCAGCCGGCGCAGCACCCGCGCGCCGAGGTCGCGCAGATCGGAAGCCCGAGCGGCGAAATAGGCGTCGGTCGCGGCCTCGTATTCGGCGACCTGCTCGGCCAGCGTCTCCGCCCACGCCACGTCCGCCGGCACGCCGACGTGGATCGCCCGCAGCGCCCCCTCCCGCAGCGCGTCGTCCTCCAGCATGGCGATCTGGAATTCCAGGATTTCCGCCGCATCGCCGCCGGACTGCGCGGCGAGCTCGGCCAGCTCCGCGACGGCCGCCGCAATCGCCGCCTCCAGCGCCGCCCGCTCCTGCTCCGGCGTGCCGGCGCTGCGCTCGCCCTCAGGCGCGTCGGCGAGCCGCGCGAGCGGCCCGGTGGCGACGCCGGGCGAGGCCGGCTGGCCGGAGTATTCACGCCGCGGCATTGTCCGGCGGCGCGCCGTGCCCTTCGTCGAAGTCCCGCTGCACCAGCCCGACGAGCGCGGCGAGCGCCTCCGCGCCCTGCTCGCCGGTCGCCCGGATATGGATGGATTTGCCGCGCGCGGCCTTCAGCGCCATCACCTTCACCACGCTTTTCGCGTCGATCCACGGCCCCGCTTCGGCCAGCGACACCTGCACCGCGGCGCCGCCGAACGTTTTCGCCAGCTTGGTCAGCTTCACCGCCGGACGCGCGTGCAGGCCGGTCGCGTTGGTGATCTCCACCGAGGCCGCGTGCTCGGTCATGCGGAGAGCTCTTCCGCCGCCGCACGCACAAGCGCCAGCGACGAGCCGCCGGAAGCTTCGGTCGCGGCAACAACGGCGCCCTCCACGACCGGCGCGTTGCACACGACGACGCGGCTGCGCCGCTCCTCCGGCAGCAGTTCGATCGCCATTTCCGAGTTCGTCTCGGCGCCGCCCAGATCCACGAGGATCGCGACGCCGGCCTCCGACCAGGCACTGTCGATCGCTGCCATGATCGCGCCGACATCGGTGCCGAGGCCGCCCTCGTTGCCGCCGCACCAGCCGAGCGGCACGTCCTCGCCGACCATCTGCCGCACCATGTCGGCGGCGCCCTTGGCGACGTCCGGCGAGTGCGAGACGATCACGATGCCCACGTTGCTCATGCGAACGCCTCGCAGACGGCGCGCACGATGAGGGCAGAAGAGCGGGCGCCGGGGTCGACATGGCCGATGCTGCGCTCGCCGAGGAAGGAGGCGCGGCCCCGGAGCGCCCGCATCGGGATGGTCGCCTGCGCCGCCGCATCGGCGACCTCCGGCAGCCGGAGCAGGTCCCCGCCCGCGCGCAGCGCCGCCAGCACCGGGGCCAGCACGTCCAGCATGGTTTTCGCGCCCACGTCCGATTTGCCCCGTGCCTTGACGGCATCGAACGCCGCCGCGAACGCAGCGGATAAATCCGGCAGCGTCGGCTGCTCCGGCAGCGATTTGCCCAGTTGCATGAACAGCGTGCCGTAGAGCGGGCCGGAGGCGCCGCCGACCTTCATCACCAGCGTCATGCCGACCGCGTGCAGCGCCTTCGGCAGCGGATGGGCGGCGATTTTCTCCAGATCGGCCAGCACCGCGTCAAAACCGCGCTTCATGTTGATGCCGTGGTCGCCGTCGCCGATCGCCTGGTCGAGCGTGGTCAGCTCGTCGGCGTGCGCGATCACCGCATCGGCCACGGCCTGGATGAGACGGCGGAGCGCTGGCGCGTCGATCTGCACGGACTGGTCTGCTCCCTGGCGCGGCCGACCTGGGCGGCCTTCGGACGGCAGGGTTGCCGATCCGGACCGGGTAGGGCAAGCCCCGAGCGATACGACGCGAAATGCTCGCCAACGAGGGGTCCATGACCGGCACGCCACACCACCGCCTGATCGGCCTGATCGGCGGGTTGAGCTGGGAAAGCTCGGCCGAATACTACCGGCTGATCAACCGCGCGGTGCAGCGGCGGCTCGGCGGCACGCACTCGGCGCGGTGCCTGATGTGGTCGTTCGATTTTGCCGAGATCGAGGCGTTGCAACATGCCGGGCGATGGGACGAGGCGACGGCGCTGATGGTGGACGCGGCCGCACGCCTGCGGGCGGGCGGCGCCGAGTTGCTGGTGATCTGCAGCAACACCATGCACGTGATGGCCGAGGCGGTGGAGCGCGCCGCCGGCTTGCCGCTGCTGCACATCGCCGACCCGACCGCCGAACGCATCCGCGCCGCCGGTCTTCTGCGCGTTGGCCTGCTCGGCACCGCGTTCACGATGGAGCAGGATTTCTATACCGGTCGCCTGCGGGAAAAGTTCGGATTGCAGGTGCTGGTGCCGGAGGCGGAGGACCGGCGCGTCGTGCATCGGATCATCTATGAGGAATTGGTGCTCGGGCGCGTCGAGCCCGCCTCCCGCGCCGCCTATGCCGGCGTGATGGCGCGGCTGGCGGCACGCGGCGCCGAGGGAATAATCCTGGGCTGCACCGAGATCATGCTGCTGGTGCGGCCCGAGGATGCGCCGGTGCCACTGTTCGACACGACCGAACTGCATGCGGAGGCGGCGGTGGAATGGGCAGTGGGCGCCGGCTAGGCCGCCGCCACCCTCCTGCGCCGCCGCATCGCCAGCACAACGAGCGTCACGATCACCACGAGCGCCAGCGAGAACGCCGTCGTCAGGGTGCCCAGCGCGTAAAGCACCGGCGTCGTGACGTTCGTGGTCATCGCGAAGATTTCCAGCGGCAGCGTGTTGTCCGAACCTGCCGTCATCAGCGTGCGCGCGAACTCGTCGTAAGAGAGAGAAAAACCGAACAGCGCGACGCCGACCAGGCTCGGCGCGATCAGCGGCAGCACGACGAAGCGCAGCGACTGCCACGGCGAGGCGCCGAGATCGGTCGCCGCTTCCTCCAGCCGGTGGTCGAAGCGGTTGAACACCGCGAACATGATCAAGACGCCGAACGGCAGGGTCCAGGTGAGGTGCGCGCCGAGCGCCGAACTCCACCAGCCCGGCTGCAACCCGGCGACGGTGAACATCAGGCCGATGCCGAGGCTGACCAGGATCGAGGGCACGATCAGGCTCGCGATGGCCAGGTAGAACAGCACGGTCGCGCCGAAGAATTTTCGGCGGAATGCGAGGCCGGCACAGAGAGAAATCAGCACCGTCAGGCCCATCACGATCAGCGCCAGCGCCAGCGTCCGCCGCAGCGAGCCGCCGAAATCGCCGACCATCTGCGGCTGGAACAGGTTGGCGAACCAGTGCAGCGAAACGCCGCGCATCGGAAAGGTCAGCCCGCCATCGGGGCCTTGGAAGGAGAGGATAAAAATCGTGATCGTCGGGCCGTACAGGAACAGGATGAACAGCGCGAACACGCCGCACAGCAGCCAGTGCCGCGGGCCGGATTTTTCCATCACAGCTCCTTGCGGATGTCGACCACGCGCAGGATCGCCCAGATCATCATCAGCACCGTGATCAGCAGGATCACCGCTTGCGCCGCCGCCTCCGGATACTGGATCAGGCTCATGGAGTTCTTGATCATCAGCCCGACCGAGGCGCTCTGCCCGCCGCCCATCATCTGCACGGTGGCGAAATCGCCCATCACCAGCGTGACGACGAAGATCGTGCCGATGGCGATGCCGGGCAGCGACAGCGGCACGACGACATGGCGCAGCACCGCAATGGGCCCCGCGCCGGCGTCACGTGCCGCCTCGACCAGCGCGCGGTCGATGCGCATCATCGTGTTGAAGATCGGCACCACCATGAACAACGTGTACAGATGCACGAAGGCGAGTACGATCGCGAACGGCGAGTAGAGCAGAAATTCCAGCGGATGATCGGTGACACCGATATCCATCAGCGTCTGATTGAGCAGGCCGTTGCGGCCAAGGAAGGGAATCCACGAGATCATGCGGATCACGTTGGAGGTCAGGAACGGGATCGCGCAGAGCTGGAACAGCACCATCTGCAGCAGCAGCGAACGCACGTGGAAGGACAGGAAGTAGGCGACAGTGAAGCCGAGCATGAGCGTGATCGCCCAGACGATCGCGGCATATTCGATCGTTTGCAGGTAGGTCTTCCAGGTGACGGCCGAGCCGAGCAGATCACGATAATTGTCGAGCAGGAACGCGGCGACGAAGCCGGTTTCCTGGTCGTCCCAGAAGCTGACGACGACGATCATGACGATCGGCACGAGCAGGAAGACGCCCAGCACGATCCACAGCGGCAGCGATTGCAGATAGGGCATCAGGACATGAAGCCGCCGGCCTTCGGCGCGATGCCGCGTGGCGGCCCCTTGCGGGACCGCCACCACCGGTTCGGTCAGTGCCAGATCAGGCGGCAATGAACTCGTTCCATTTCTGGATCATGTACTTGTCTTCGTCCATCACCGCGTTCCAGCACGCGACGTGGCCCATGCGCTCGTAGAAGCTGCCGCCGTCGCGCACCGCGCCGGCCTTCTCCATCACCTTGCCGAACGGGCTCAGGATGTCCTTCTCGGCGGGCTTGCCTTCCATCCAGAACGCCCATTCGTACGGCTGCATGTTCGCCTTCGCCGTCTCCAGCACGGCGGAGTAGTAGCCCTGCCGGTTGAGGAACGCGCCGACCCAGCCGGAGAGATACCAGTTGATGTACTCGTAGGCCGCATCAAGCTCGATGCCCTTGAGGTGCTTGGCGATGCCGAGTCCGCCGCCCCACGAGCGATAGCCTTCCGCGAGCGGCTGGTAGGTGCATTTCACGCCCTTGCTGCGCACCGCCGCGACCGCCGGCGACCACATCGACTGGATCACCACCTCGCCCGAGACCATCAGGTTGACGCTCTCGTCGAAGGTCTTCCAGAACGAGCGCCAGTGGCCCTGCTTCTTCAGGTCGATCAGCTTGCCGATCGTGGTGTCGATCTCGGCCTTGGTCATGTTGCCCTTGTCGCCATACTTGATGACGCCAAGGCTCTCGCACATCATCGCGGCATCCATGATGCCGATCGAGGGGATGTTCAGGATCGACGCCTTGCCGTTGAAGGCGGGGTCGGCGAGGTCCTTCCAGTTGGTGATCGGCCGGCCGACGAGGTCCGGCCGAATGCCGAGCGTGTCGGCGTTGTAGATCGTCGGCACCAGCGTGAACCACTCGGTCGGCGTCTTGGAGAACTTGGTGCTCTCCTTGCCTTCGACGAAGCCGACGGTGTGCGGCGCGGTGCCCTGCGCGATCACGCTGGTCGGCGTCAGCTTGCCGGTGATGAAGATCGGCACGATCTTGTCGAAGTATTTCAGCTTGGCGGTGTCGAACGGCTGCAGCACGCCGCGCGGGAACACCTTCTTGCAGATCCAGTATTCGATGTCGGCGATGTCGTAGCTGTTCGGCTGGGTGATCGCGCGCTGCGCGGTGGCGTCCGAATCCATCGCCGTCATCGACAGCGTGAAGCCGAGGTCCTGCTTGCATTTCACCGCGATGTCGTTCAAGTCCGAGACGCCGGTGCCGAACTGCCGCAGCGTGACGTCCTTGATGTTCTGCGCCCAGATCGTGGGGAAACCGGTGATCGCCCCCGTGCCCACGGCCGCGCCGCCGACGGCGGCCGCCGCCTTCAACATGCCGCGGCGCGTCACGCCCTTCTCGCTGGTCATCGTATCCGTTACCCCTTTGTTTTCAGTTGGCGAGCACGTGCACATCGGTTGGCTGGAAGCCGGCGACCACGCGGTCGCCGAGCGCCACCGGATGTGCGTAGAACTCCGTCTCCGACATCATCAGGCTGTGGTCGGAGCCGGCGGCGTCCTGCAACCCGACACGGACGAACGGGCCGTTGTATTCGACCGCAGTCACCTGCGCTGGCATCCGGTTCGTCTGATCCGGCGTGGGCATCAGGCGCATCCGGTCGCTGCGCACCGCGATCCGGACGACCGAGGCGACGGCTGGCAGTGCCTCGGTCAGCCGGATCGCGCTGCCGTCGGGCAACGCCACCGTGCCGGCGCCGGTCACCTTGCATTCCAGGATGTTGTGCCCGCCCATGAAGCGCGCGACGAACGGCGTGCGCGGGCTGTCGAACACTTCGCGCGGCGAATCGCTTTGCAGGATCCGGCCGCGCTCCATCACCACGATCAGGTCGGCCAGCGCCATCGCCTCGTCCTGCGCGTGGGTGACGTGCACGAAGGTGATGCCGAGGTCGCGCTGCAGCCGCTTCAGCTCCTCGCGCATCTTGCCGCGCAGGAACGGATCGAGTGCCGACAGCGGCTCGTCGAGCAGCAGCACCGACGGGTTGGTGATCAGCGCGCGCGCCAGCGCCACGCGCTGCTGCTGGCCGCCGGAAAGCTGCGCCGGGCGACGCTCGGCCATCTCCGGCAGGTGCACGCGTTCGAGCATCTCCTTCGCCTTGGCGCGCCGCTCGTCGCGGCCGACGCCACGCATGCGCAGGCTGAAGGCGACGTTGTCGAGGCAGGTGAGATGCGGAAACAGCGCGTAGCTCTGGAACATCATCGCGGTGCCGCGCTGCACCGGCGGCAGGTCGGTGACGTTGCGGCCGCCGATCAGGATGTCGCCGGCGCTTGCCAGTTCGTGCCCGGCGATCATGCGCAGCGTGGAGGTCTTGCCGCAGCCGGACGGCCCGATCAGGCAGCAGTAGCTACCGCCGGGGATGCGCAGATCGATCGCATCGACCGCGGTGACGACGCCATAACGCTTGGAGACGGCGACTAACTCGACCCCGGCCTCTGCCATCCCTGCTCCTGTTCGCGACTGGTGCCGGGAAGGAGCAAGCCTTGTGCCAAGGCATTTCGACGCTACGCCACGGACGGTTTGCGCGATCTGCCTAAAGATCAGTCAGCGAATGACACTCGTTCGGGCGAGCGGCGCGAAGAGCGCTGCCCAGGAAATGGTCACGGCTCAGGCCAGCAGCGCGCCGCGCACCGAGACGAATTCCCCGACCGCGTCGGCGAACGCGTCGGCGTCGGCCTCGGTGAGCGGCAGCGACAGCGCCATCATGCCTCGCCGGGCGAGCCAGAAGCCGGCACGCAGCATGTCAAAGAAGAAAAGATCGCGCGCGGCGGCGTTGCCGGCGGCCGCCTCGGCGGGCGTGCGCGGCGCCTCCGCCAACAGGTGCGCGGCGAGCAGCGAGCCGACGCCGGTGAAGCGCAGCGGCGTGCCGGCGGCCTCGGCCAGCGCGTTGAGCCGGCGGCGCAGCCGGTCGCCGTAGTCGCTGAGGCGCCGGGTCGCCTCCGCCGGATAGACCTCGGTCAGCGCCGCGATGCCGGCGGCCATCGTCAGCACGTTGTTGTTGAAGGTCCCGGCGTGCGGCAGCGCGCCGGGCTGGCGCGGGTCGAAGCGCGCCATCAGCTCCGCCCGGCCGCCGAACGCGCCGAACGACATGCCGCCGCCGATGTATTTTCCAAGCGTCATCAGGTCGGGCGTGACCCCGAGTTCCGCGCCGAGCCCGTGCGGCGCGAGCCGTGAGGTCATCACCTCGTCGAGGATCAGCAAGATACCGTGCCGCTGCGTCGCCTCGCGGATCGCGTGCAGGAACGCGGGCGTGGCCGGAATGCAGCCGCCGCCGCCGAGCATCGGCTCCAAGATCACCGCCGCGAGGTTTTCTCCGTGTTCCTCGATCAGGGCGAGGGTGGCATCGGTGTCGTTGTACTCGGCCAGCACCCAGTCGAACGGCACGTTGATGTTCGGCCCGCCGCTGAAGACAAAAACGCCGCCGTGGTAGCCGCCCCGGAACGCCATGATTTTCTTCCGCTCGGTCGCGGCGACGGCGAGACTGAGGGCGAGCAGGTTTGCTTCGGTCCCGGAGTTGGTGAACCGAAGCAGTTGCATGGCGGGAAAGCGCGCCTGCACAAGCGCGGAAAACCGCGGCTCATAGGTGTTGTGGCCACCGAGATTGATGCCCGCGTCCATCGCCTCCATGACGGCGCGGCGGACCGCCGGGTTGGAGTGGCCGGCGACGCCGGCGGTGAATTCGCCGAGCAGGTCGGTGTAGGCGTGGCCGTCCAGGTCCCACAGCCGCGCCCCCTCGCCGCGCACGAACGCGACAGGGAACGGGTCGTAATAGAGCACGGAGCGGGTGTTGCCGCCCGGCATTGCGGCGGCGGCCCGTTCATGCAGCGCCAGGCTCTGCGGGTTGCGCGCGGTGTAGTCGCGCTTCGCCTCGTCGAGGGCGGCGTCCAGCGTGGCATTGCGCGTCATTGTCTGCATCCTCGCGATGGCGGAACCGCATGGCAGCGCGGCGGGGCGGCCGCGTCAACGGGCGCGGCGGCTCCGCTATCCTGCCCGCATGGAAATCCGCGACGCCCGGCCCGAGGACGCTCCGGCCGCCTGCGAGGTGATGCGACGGTCGATCGGCGAACTTTGCCGCCTCGACCACGGCGACGATCCGGCGATTCTCGGCCGCTGGCTCGCCAACAAGACCCCGGAGAACGTGGCCGGGTGGATCGCGAACCCGGCAAATTCGGTGCTGGTCGCGGTTGAGGACGAAAGTGTGCTGGCGGTTGGCGCGGTCACCAACGCCGGCGAGATCACGCTGAACTATGTCTCGCCGGACGCGAGGTTTCGCGGCGTCAGCCGGGCGCTGCTGGCGGCGCTCGAGGCCCGGGCGATGGCGCGCGGCAATTCGCGGGTGAGGCTGCTCAGCACGGAGACGGCACGGCGGTTCTATCGCGCGGCCGGGTATGTCGAGGCCGGCGCCGCGCAAGGAAAGTTCGGCACGACGTCGAGCTACCCGATGGCGAAGGAGTTTGTGGGCGGGTGATTGGCCCTCCCCGTACCGCGACCAAAAACAATATAGGATAAGATCCGATGCAACGCAGACGCGAGGCGACGGTGATCGACTGGTCCAACTGTCCGGACGTGGAGCGCATCCCCGGAAAGGTTTCGGGCGCTTGGCTCGTCGTGGGAACTCGCATCCCTGCCGCCGCGGTGATCGACAACGCGGACGACGGTTATACGGCCGAGGAAATCGTCGCCGAGATTTATCCGAGCCTCCCGCTCGACCGTGCGCGCCGTATCATCGCCTACGCGGCGAATTCGAGCCTATGCGCAGCGTCCTGCTTGACGAAGGCGTTCCAGTCGGTATCCGTAAGCATCTGGAGGGCTGCACAGTTCGGACCGCGGCCGAGGCCGGCTGGGCCGGAATGACCAACGGCGCTCTGATCGCGGCAGCCGAAACGGCGGGCTATCAAGTGTTGATCACCGCGGATCAAAACATCCGGTACCAGCAGAACCTCGCAGGCAGGCAACTGGCTCTCGTCGTGCTCGAAACGAACCGTTGGGACGTCATCAATGGCAGCATCGGCGCCGTGCAGTCAGCCGTCGGCGCCGCTGTCGCTGGAAGTTACGCCTCGGTCCCGTTCGATCGCCCTCCGCTCCGCAGAAGGACGTTCAATCGGGTGCCGCCTGACGGCAACGCCAATGGGTGAACATGGCAAGCGGGACCGCTACCCGACCGTCTCACGTTCCGCCGGCACCTCCGCCGGCCGCAGGCTGGCGTCGATCCGACGCAGCAGCGCCGCCACGTCCCCACCGGGCACGGCTGGGCTGAACAGGTAACCCTGCACGTCTGTGCAGCCGGCACGCCGCAGTGCTTCGAGCTGTTCGTGGGTCTCCACCCCCTCAGCCGTCGTCGCCATGCCGAGTTCGCGACTGAGCGCGGCCACCGCGCGCACGATCGCGCTGCAGTCCGGCTTGCTGCACAGATCGCGAATGAAGGACTGGTCGATCTTGATCCGATCGAACGGAAACCGCCGCAGGTAGCTCAGCGAGGAATAGCCGGTGCCGAAATCGTCCATCGCAATGCACACACCGATTTCGCGGAGGCCATTCAGTGTCGCGAGCGTCGCGTCGGTGTCCTGCAGCATCACGGTTTCGGTGATTTCGAGTTCCAGCCGGTCCGGCGCGAGATCGGCCCAGCGCAACGCCGCGGCCACCACCGACACGAGATTGCCGTGCTTGAACTGCAACGGCGACAGGTTGACGGCGACCCGCATGGTCCCCGGCCACGTCGCCGCGGCGGCGCACGCCTGGCGCAGCACCCATTCGCCGATCGGGACGATCAGGCCGATTTCCTCGGCCAGCGGGATGAACTGCGCCGGCGATACCAGCCCCCGCCCGGGATGGCGCCAACGGAGCAACGCTTCGAAGCCGGTCACGGCGGCGGCGGCGAGGTCGATCTGCGGCTGATAGAACACCTCGAACTGCCCCTCCGGCAGCGCCAGCCGAAGATCCAATTCGAGCAGCCGTCTCGCCTGCATCTGCGCATCCATCTCGGCGTGGAACAGGCGACACACGCCGCGCCCGTCGACCTTGGCGCGATACAGCGCGAGGTCGGCGCAGCGCAGCAAATGGTCGGCGTCGATCCCGTCCTGCGGCGCGTAGGCGATGCCGATGCTGGTGCCGATGACGATCCGGTGCCCGGCGACGTCGAACGGCGTCGCCATGAGCTGGATCAGGCGCTCGGCGAACCGGGTCGCCTCGATCGGCTTCTCGGTCGGCCACTGCACGATCGCGAATTCGTCGCCGCCCAGCCGTGCCACGCTGTCGGTGTCGCGGGTCTGTTGCAGCAGCCGCTCGGCCACGGCCCGCAGCAGCGCATCGCCGGTCGGATGGCCCAGCGTGTCGTTCACCGCCTTGAACTGGTCGAGGTCCAGGCACAGCAGCGCCAGTGGACGGCCGCGCCGCGCGTGCGCCAGGGCTTCTTCCAGTTGCTGCCGGAACAGCACGCGATTGGGCAGTTCGGTGAGCGCGTCGTGATGCGCGAGATGCGCCATCCTGGCTTCGGCCTCGCGCCGGTCGGTGATGTCCTCGAAGGTGGTCAGCCAGCCTTCCTCCATCGGCTGATGCGTCACGTTGAAGCTCCGCCCGTCGGGGAGGTCCCACATCGTCGTGGCGCACTCGTTGCTCGCGATCAGCTCGATCCGTCGCGCCTGCACCTGCCGCATGGCGTCGGCCGGCACTGCGCCGAGTTCGACGATCCGGGCGGTCAGTTGCTGATAGGTGATGCCGGGAACAAGGGTATCGGGGGGCAACCCGAACAGCTCATGGAAGCGACGGTTGACCACCAGCAGATGCCCGGTATGGCTGACCATCAGCAGGCCTTGCAGCATGTTGTTCAGCGCGGTCGCGAAGCGACGCTGCTGTGCGTCCAGGGCATGCGCCGCGCGCTCGCGCTCCTCGGCGACGGCGAGGCTGGTTTCCGCCCGCGCCCGCCCGGTCTCCGCGGCTTGCAACCGCGCCTGGCCGCGCTGGTAGCGGATCGCGAGCAGCAGCGTGCCGGCAATGACGATTTCCAGCAGCACGGTCGCGGCCGACAGCATCCGTGCGTCCTCGCCCCACGCGGCAAGGATCGACTCCATCGTATCCGAGACAGTTACGATGAACGGAAAATGCGCCATCGCGTGCGGCACGATCAGCCGATCCTTGCCATCGAACTGGCTTTTGACGCGAGTGACGCCGCTGCGGTCGAGCGAGGCGAGCATGTCGCCGAAATTCATCGAGGCAGCGAACGACTTGCCGACCTGCGGATCGACGTGCGGGTAACGGGCCATCAGCAGTCCATCGCGCCGGAACAGGGCGAACGAGCCGCCCCCGGTCAACGGCAGTTGGGCATAGAAATGCTCGAAATAGTCCATCTCGATCGCGCTGACGACGAAGCCTATCAGCCCGCCATCCGCGCTCTCGACCCGGCGGCTGAAGTAGATGTTCCAGTTGCCGGTGACCTTGCTGCGCGAGGGCGCGCTAATGAACGTCCCGGGCGAATCGGCCGCCGCCAGCCCGCGAATGAAGTCGCGGTCGCCGTCCTCGATTGCTGGTGGCGGCCAGGCCACCGAGGTGTTGAGCAGCCGGCCGCGGCGGTCGCTGAGCCATAGGCCGATGAGATAGGACCGGCCGACGATCCGGGCGGTGAGCTCGCGATGCACCTCCTCGGTGCCCATCCGCCGCTCGAAGTCCTCCGGCGAATTGACGCCAAGCTCGCGGATGTGTCCGACCAGCGCGAGCTGGATCTGCTCCTGCGACTGCAGAAGCCGATCCTCCTGATCGGCGAGCATCAGCGCATCGTTGCGCATTTCGCGCACGACATCGGCGATCGCGTCGTGCCGGGTCGCGACCAGGAACCATGCGGTCGCCGCCGCCAGCGCAATGCCGATGAACAGGCCGCCGGCCACCAGCACCTGCGCCGCGCGGGCATGGCCGAGCCGTCTCACAAGCTGCGCGGGGCGAACCGGCATGGGATGCCTTTGACGTCGGCCGGGATGCTGGCGGGCAACCTCTGAAACCGCGGTTAATGCCGGCGATGGCGGCGACGGCTTCGCTGGCCCGTCCAACTCACCAAACGAGCGACAATGTCGGACGCCGAGTGCTATGGTGCTGCGCGGAGGTTTCATGGGTGTGATCAATCTTCCCGATGAGGTTCAGCGCGTCGTCGACCAGCAGGTCGCCGAGGGGCGAGCGGCCAGCGCTTCCGCGTTCGTGGAGGAGGCTGTGGTGCGGCTGATCCATGACGCGCGTGCCGAGGAAGACGAGATCGCCGCCGCCGCACGAGCCGGCGTCGCCGATATCGAGGCCGGTCGCTTTGTGATCGTGGCGACCGCGGAGGACACCCAGCTTCTGCATGATCGCCTGATGGCGCGTCTGCGCGAAGAGCTCGCGACCGGACAGTAGGTGGCCTATCGACTGACGCGTGCCGCCGAAGACCAGAACCAGGCGGTCCTTCGCGAAAGCTTCCGAGAGCACGGCATCGATGCGGCGGACCGCTACAATCTGTTGATCCTGACCGCCATGACCGCCCTGGGGGGCGACGCACGCCTGAATGGCTCGATCGACATTCCGCGCGTGCCCGGGGTTCGGGCCTATCCGATACGATGGAGCCGGCTGAGAGTGGACCCGCTTCGCCGCGTGCGATCGCCACGGCACTTGATTGTCTACCGGATCGGATCCGATGCCATCGTCGAGGTGCTCGGCCTTGTCTATGACAGGATGGTCCTTTCTCGAGCGGCGAGAAGGGCCGTGCGGGACGCCGGCGCTCGCTGACACCCCTTCCATCCGCCCCGGTCGGTGCCACAATAGTGGCCGCAGAACGCGGGAGGGCGGCGGGCATGAGTGGGGCGGGGAAGATCGCGCTGGTCACGGGCGGGGGCAGCGGCGTCGGGCGGGCCGCGGCGCTGGCGCTGCTGGGGGACGGCTACACCGTGGTGCTGGCCGGCCGGCGGGAAGCGGCGCTGGCCGAGACGATCGAACTCGCCGGCCCCTCCGCGCGCGGCCACGCGCACGCGCTCACGGCCGACGTCACCGATCCCGCCTCGGTCACGGCACTGTTCGCCGCGATCAAGCACAAGCATGGCCGGCTCGACGTGCTGTTCAACAACGCCGGCGGCAACACGCCGACCACCAATTTCGGCGACCTGACATTCGAGCAGTGGCGCTCGGTGATCGACGTCAACCTCAACGGCGCGTTCCTGGTCGCCAATGGCGCCTACAAGCTGATGCGCGAGCAGACGCCGCAGGGCGGGCGCATCATCAACAACGGCTCGATCAGCGCGCACACGCCCCGGTTCGGCTCGGCACCGTACACGGCGTCCAAGCACGCAATCACCGGCCTGACCAAGACGATCGCGCTCGACGGCCGGCAGCACGAGATCGCCTGCGGCCAGATCGACATCGGCAACGCCGCCTCGCCGATGACGGCGCGCATGGCGAAGGGCGTGCCGCAGGCCGACGGCGTGCTGAAGCCGGAACCGACGATGGACGTCGAGAACGTGGGGCGCACGATCGTCTACATGGCCGGCCTGAAGCCGGACGCAAACGCGCTGTTCGTGACGGTGATGGCGACCAAGATGCCGTTCGTCGGCCGCGGCTGACGCCGGCCTGACCACTGCGGGCGCGTGGTGAAGCGCCCGTTTACCTGATCCGGTCCATGATCGGCGGTACCCGGCCCGGAAAGGATCAAGGGTGCCTCCGATCGCCGACGACATGCTGCCGATGGTCGCGCAGGCGCTGGACACCTCCGAAGGCGTGCTCGCAGTGGTCCGGCGCGCCGCCGACGCTGCGGGAACCTTGCTGCTCGCGCAGGTCAACGGTGCGTTCTGCCGCGCCTTTGCCGCCGACGCGGCCGCGCTGGAAGGGCAGCCGTTCGGCGCATTCACCGCGCCGGAGGAATCGCCCAAGCTGCAGGCGCTGACCAACGCGGCCGGGCATGGCGAGGCGCATCGCACGGACCTGGCGTGCGTGCGGCCCGACGGCAGCCGGCTCTGGCTCGGGCTGCACCTGATGCCGGCGAACCGGCCGGACTCCCCGGACGGGCTGTTCGTGATGCTGGCCCGCGACATCACCTCGCCCCGGCGCGAGGCGGAACAGCAGAACGCCGTGCAACGCCTGCTCGCGACCGTGTTCGCGGCGGCCGAGGCGGGAATCGCGATCGTCGGCCAGGACGGCCGGTTCCTGATGACCAATGCGCATCACGACCGGCTGCTGGGCTACGCGCCCGGCGCGCTCGTTGGTCGGCCGGCGGAAAACACCCTGGCGCCGGAGAGCCGCGAAGCCGTGCGCATCGCCCGCGCCCGGCAACTTGTCGATGCCCGTCGCTATGCCATCGACGTGACGGTGCTGACGGCGGACGGCGCCCGCGTGCCGGTCACGCTGGTCTCTGGCGTGGTGTCGCCGAACGACCGCGAGCGGTTCCGCGTGGTCACGCTGATCCCCCGGACGCCGCTGCCGGACCGGCCTGGACCCCCGCACGTCTATCCGGCCGGCAAAATCCGCCTGATCAGCCTCGAAGACGTCAAGGCGGCGCTGGGCGAGCGCTGGGACGTCATGGTCGAGCGCGTGCTGGATGCGGCGCAGCGCATCATTTCCCGGCAGATGCTGCCGGGCGACAGCTTCTTCCGCACCAAGGACCACGGCTTCGTGGTCTGCTTTCCGCGCGCGTCGGAGGGCGAGGCGTCATTCCGGGCCGCCGCGCTGGCGCGGGAAATCCGGCACCGGCTGATCGGCGACGGCGAGGACCCCGCGGCGGTGGAGGTCTCGGTGGTCGTGGCCGAGATATCGACCCCTCCCGAATCCGGCCCGCACGGCGATGCCGCCATCGAGCGCCGCATGAGCGAGGTCGAGCAGCGGTTGCGGGCCGAGGCCAAGCTGCCGCCGGGCGCTTGCGGCTTCGTGTTCGAACGCGTGATCGGGCGCGAGCAGGGGCCGCTGCTCGGCCACTTCATCCGCGCCCAGCCGCCGCGGCGCGAGCGTGCCGCCGGCGTCGTCGCCCTGCCGCCCGACCGGGTGGAGAGCGACATCGCGGCGCTGCGCTTCGCCGAACAGGTCGCCATCGACCGGCTCAGCGGCGGCGAGGTGCTGTTCGTGGAAATCGACTTCGACTGTTTCTTCAGCCGGACCAAGTCGCAGACGCTGATCGACATCTGCCGCAGCCTCGTGCCCGCGGCGCGGCAGCGCCTAGTGCTGCTGCTGGCCGGACTCACCGAAACGGTATCGCAGTCGCGCGTGCTCGAACGGTCGCACGTGCTCGTTTCGGTGCAGCAGTTGCGGCCGCTGTGCCGGGCCATCGGCTTCGTAATCGACACGCCGGAGCTGCACTCCGCCAACGCGATCGTCACCGCCGGCACGTTCGTGCTGCTGAACGCCCATGTCTGGGACCGTTCCGCGGCGCTCGCGCACGCGCGCATCACCAAGCTGGCGGCCGGCCTGCACGCGCGGAAAAGCTCGCTGATGACGCGCGGCGTCGAAGCCGCGAGCACCCGCGAAACATTGCGCGACTGCGGGGTGAACCTGTTCGTGCTGGCGGATGCCGACACGTAGCCCCGCCGGCGAGGATCGCCGCCTTCAGGGCCCGGCCCGGTCGGGCTCGGCGAGCCGGCGCAGGAAGCAGTGCGGCCAGTAGGTGACGCGGCCGCGAACCTCGCCCTCGTTGAACGGGAACGGCGGCTCGTCCTCGACGAATTCGGCGCTGGTCGCCAGGAAATCCTGGGCCGCCGCGAGCGGGTTGTCCTCGGCCCATTCCGGCCGGCCGCGCGGGCTGCCGGCGAACTCGGCCATGATGCCGTCGCAGACGACGACGTAGCTGCCGGGCGAAACCAGCGGCGAATAGAGGTCGAGTTCGGCCCGCACATGCGCGCGCCGATGGTCGCTGTCGAGCACCACCAGCACGCGCTCGCCCGGCGCGATCTGGGCGCGCACGGCGGCGACGGTCGCCGCCTCGGTCGAGCTGCCCTCGATAAGCGCGATGCACGGCGCCAGCCGATGCGCCAGGATCGCCGCCCGGTTCTCCGGGCGGATCGACACGTCGACGCCGATCGCCCGGCCGGCGCCGATCGCCGCGAACAGGCTCGCGTAGAACACCAGCGAGCCGCCATGCGCGACTCCGGTCTCGACGATCACGTCGGGCTGCACGCGCCAGATCAGTTCCTGCATCCGCACGAGGTCCTCGGGGAGCTGGATCACCGGCCGGCCGAGCCAACTGAAGCCGTACACGTATTTGCTGTCCCATCCGCAGCGCAGCCAGGCCGACGATACCGCCTCGAACGCCTCCGGCGTGCCCATCCGCAGCGTCCGGGACGCCCCGTCGTCGCCATGCAGCACCACCTCGCCGCGCGCCTCGTCGATGGTGAGCATCCGACCTCCTGTCGCGGCCCGCGCCCACCGCCGGCTTGCGGCGGCGCACCCGGTGCGCCCCGGTCAGACTGCCCGATCGGCGATTAAGGATGTCTTTCCCCGCCGCGCGGGGCCGGGCGGCTGCTCAGCCGAGCTCGGCGGCGACTGCGGAGGCCAGTTCGTGCATGCGAAACGGCTTCTTGAGAAAGCGCTCCGCGATCGGCTGCGGCGTGAAATAGCCGGAGGTGATGATCACTTTCAGGCTCGCCGCCAAGCACCGTGCCTTGACCGCCAGCTCGAAACCGGACATGCCGGGCATGCGGACGTCGGTGATCAGCATGCGGATGTCGCGCCGCTCGGCCAGCACCGGCAGCGCTTCCTCGCCGCTGGCCGCCTGCAGGACGGCGTAACCGAATCCCTCCAGGGTCTCGGCAATCACGGCCCGCACATCCGCATCGTCATCCACAACGAGAATGTCGGCCGGTTCGACCGGGTGATCATCTAGCATGCGCCGAGAGTAGCAGCCGGCATCGCCAATCCATACCGCGATGCGCGATGGACTAGTGTGCGGCCCGATCATTTTTTCTTGTTCGGACCGTTGCAGGAGTATATCCGGCAACTCAGCCGTCGGTAGGGGTTCCGCGTCCCTGCTTTACCGTCGCCCGATGCCGCTTGGCCGCCAGCCGGCGCAGCCGGGCGGCATGGGTGGGCTTGGTCGGCCGGCGCGGCCGCGGCGGCTCCGCGGCCCGTTGCACCAGCGCCACCAAAGCCTCGCGCGCGGCCTGCCGGTTGCGCTCCTGGCTGCGATGCGCCCGGGCATTGAGCACCAGCACGCCGTCTTGCGTCACCCGCGCGCCGCCGAGCCGCTCCAGCCGCTGCCGCACCTCGGGCGGCAGGCCGGGGGCGTTGCGGATATCGAAACGAAGCTGGACGGCGCTCGACACCTTGTTGACGTGCTGCCCGCCCGGGCCGGAGGCGCGGATGAAGCTTTCGCCGAGCTCGTCCTCGGCGATGCTGATGGTCTCCCCGATCCGGATGATCTGGTCGCGCATGATCCCAGCGTCATTGTCCGCCGCGCCGCCGATTGCAAGCCCGGCCGCCGCTCCGTGCGGCCTGGCCCATTGCCAGCGGCGCCGGTTTCGGCCAACTGAGCGTCTCATTCCCTTGCCCGGCGCGGAGTCCGCATGGACCTGATCGAGGCGATCCTGGTGGCGGTGATCCAGGGCGCGACCGAATTGTTCCCCGTATCGAGCCTCGGCCACGCGGTGGTCCTGCCGGCGCTGCTCAATCTGTCGCTCGACGAGAAGTCGGCGCAATTCTTGCCGTTCCTGGTGCTGCTGCATGCCGGCACGGCGGCGGCGCTGCTGCTGTTCTTCTGGCGCGACTGGTGGCTGCTGCTGATCGGCGCGCTCGGGCTGACGGCCGCGCACCAGCGGCGCGAAAGCCGACGGGTGATCCTGCTGATCATCATTGCGACGATCCCGGCCGTGATCGTCGGCTTCCTGCTGGAGAAATTCCTGCGCGGGCTGTTCGGCGCGCCGGTCGTGGCGGCGGCGTTCCTGGTCGTGAACGGCGTCGTGCTCGCGGTCGGCGAGCGCATCCGCACGATGGGGCACCGGCCGCTCGCCGCCTTGTCCGTCACCGATGCCTTCCTGATCGGCTGCAGCCAGTGCCTGGCGCTGATCCCCGGCATCTCGCGCTCCGGCGTCACCATCGTCACCGGCCTGCTGCGCGGCGTCGACCACGAGGGGGCCGCGCATTTCTCGTTCCTGATCGCGACGCCCATCATCATCGGCGCGACCGTGCTGGAGGTGCCGAAGCTGCTGAAGGCCGAGGTGCCGCCGGGCGTGTTCTCGACGGCTGCCATTGCCGCCGTGGTCGCGGGGGTGACGGCGTTCCTGACCACGTGGTTCCTGATGCGCTACTTCCGCCGCAACGACGACATGGCGCTGAACCCGTTCGCCGCCTATTGCGTGCTCGGCGGCCTCGGTTCGCTCGCGTGGCTGCTGTTTTTTCGCCCGTGAGGTTTTTCGCGGTTCTGCTGGCGCTGCTGCTCGGCGCCGGCGCGGCGTTCGCGGATCATGCGCCGCTGGCGACGGTGCCGATCTCGCGGCTCGACCTGCCGTGGTGGAAAGCGCGGCACGAGGCCAAGCTCGCGGAGGCCCACGACAAGCCGGTCGAACTTCTGTTCCTGGGGGATTCGATCACGCAGGACTACGAATCCACTGGGCCGGAGCCGTACCGCGATTTCCGGGCCGTATGGCAGCGTTTCTATGGCGACCGGCACGCCCTGAACCTGGGTTTTTCCGGCGACGCGACCTCGCATCTGCTGTGGCGGATCGAGCATGGCGAGATCGACGGCATTGCGCCGAAAGCCGCGACGATCCTGATCGGCGCCAACAATCTCGGCCGCCTGCACTGGCCCGCCGACGACGACGTGCGCGGCATCGAGGCGGTCGTTGCCGCGGCGCACCAACGGCTGCCACGGACAAAGATACTGTTGCTGGGGGTGCTGCCGAGCGACCGCGGCGACTGGGTGCTGCACACCACGTCCGAGATCAACGCCGCCCTCGCCGCCCGCTATCGCGCGGGCGCGGTGCCGTACGTCACGTTCTTCGACGCTTCCTCCCTTTTCATGCTGGGCGGCGCGGTGAACCGGGCGCTGTTCCTCGATCCGCAGGAGAGCCCGCCGCACCCGGCGCTGCACCCCTCGCCCGAGGGGATGGCACGGCTGGCGGCGGCGATCGAACCGGCGCTGAGCGAGATGCTCGGAGATCGCCCGCACAATCGTTGACATTCTTGCGCGACTCCGACAAAGCTGTGCCGGAGGAGATTGTTGGCGATGTCAATGCACTTATCTCCGTCGTTGACCCGGCGTGTCAGCCATGCGGCGACGATCGTGGCGGCGGTGGCGTTGCTGGCCGGCTGCGGCACCGACATCAGGGACCGCACCGAGGGCGGTGCCGCGACCGGGGCGGCGACGGGGGCGACGATCGGCCTGATCGGCGGGCCGTTCGGGGTGATCGCCGGCGGCCTGATCGGCGGCGGCGCGGGCGCTTTGACCGGCGCCGCGACCAGGCCGAGCACAGTCAACCTGGGCGAGCCGGTGTGGAGCGGCAGGTAGTTTTGTTCACCCGCCCCAGCTTGCAATGGGCCGCATGATAGTGGTCGATGAGAAAGAGGCTGCGGAGAAATTCGAGGAACTGCTTGATGCGGTCGAGCGCGGCGAAGATGTGGTGATCGCGCGAGACGGGGTATCTGTGGTGCGCCTCGTGCGGATAGACCCGCCGACGTAGGCATCGCGGCGGCATATTGCACGCCCCCTCCCCGCCCTGCCACGCCGGTGGCATGGTCGCGCCAGGCAGCCGGATGAGCGGGGCAGAAAAATGACGGAATTCGATCTGGTGGTGCGCGGCGGCACCGTGGTGACGGGCACCGATACCGTGCGCGCCGACGTGGGCATCCGCGGCGGGCGGATTTCGGCGGTCGGCGAGAACCTCGCCGGCCCCGCGACGCTCGATGCCGGCGGGCTGCTGGTGCTGCCGGGCGGGGTCGACACGCACTGCCATATCGAACAGCTCCGCGCCGACGGCACCGCCGACGAGGAGACCTGGGAGACCGGCAGCGTCTCCTGCTTCGCCGGCGGCACCACCTCGGTTGTGACCTTCGCGGCGCAGTTCAAGGGCGGCGATATTCTTTCTCCGCTTGCCGACTACCGGCGGCGCGCCGCGAAGGCGATGGTCGACTACTCGTTCCACCAGATCATCACCGACGCCTCCGACGAGGTCATCTTCAAGCAGATCCCGCAGATCGTCGCGGAAGGCATCCGCAGCCTCAAAGTCTTTCTGACGCTACGACCCGCTGCACCTCGATGATCGTGCCTTCCTGCGCGTGCTTGCCGCAGCCCGGCGCAACGGCGCGTTCGTGACGGTGCATTGCGAGAACTACGAGGCGATCGGCTGGCGCACCGAGGCGCTGCTGGCGGCGGGCATGACCGCGCCGAAATTCCATGCGTGGTCGCGGCCCAGCGTCATCGAGCGCGAGGCGACGCATCGTGCGATTGCGCTGGCCGAACTGGTCGACCAGCCGATCCAGGTTTTCCATGTGTCCTGCGAGGAAGTCGCCGAGGAAATCGCGCGGGCGCAGGCGCGCGGTCTGAAGGTGTGGGCCGAGACCTGCCCGCAATATTTTGTCCTGACCGCGCAGGATCAGGACCGGCCCGGATTCGAGGGTGCAAAATTCATGTGCAGCCCATCGCCGCGCGCCGAGGCCGAGCACGCGCGCATGTGGGACGTGGTGCGCCGCGGCGTGATCGACGTGGTCAGCTCCGACCATTCCGGCTGGTGTTTTGACGGGTCGCGGGGCAAGCGGATGAACGGGGAGAATGCCAATTTCCGCGACATCCCGAACGGCGTGCCGGGCCTCGCCGCGCGGCTGCCGGTGCTGTTCAGCGAGGGGGTCGCCAAGGGCCGCATCGACGTCAACCATTTCGTGCGGCTGACCGCGACCAACCCGGCCAAGCTTTTTGGCCTTGCGGGCAAGGGCAGCATCGCGGTCGGCTACGACGCCGACCTCGGTACTGTGGGACCCCACGAAGCAGGTGACGATCACTGCCGAGAAGATGCAGCAGGCGATCGACTACACGCCCTACGAGGGCATGGCGGTCACCGGCTGGCCGGTGGCGACGCTGCGGCGGGGCGCGGTGGTGATGCGCGACGGCGTGGTGCAGGCCGAGCCCGGCTCCGGCAAATTCCTGGCGCGCGCGCCCTACGACCTGATCAAGCCGCGCGGCGTGCTGCCGGACGGGTTCGACGCCTCGCAGTTCGCCTAGGCACGCGCCGGTTTTTCATCGCGGCTTAACGGCGGGCGGCGATGGTGCCGCCGATGCAGCTTGCGCGCACCTCGCACGGCGATCTCGGGCCGCTCCCGGCGATCCGGGCCGCGGCACTCGGTGCCGCGCTGGAGGCGCTGAACGCCGGCCGGCTGGCGGCGGCGGAGGCGCAGGCGGCGTCCTGGGCGACGCGCGACCGCGACGATATCGAGGCGCTGCTGCTGCTGGGCCTCGCCATCGCGGCACAGGGAAACGCGGCGCGGGCGGCGCCGATGCTGCTGCGGGTGGGACGCGCCCGGCCCGGGTTCGCGCATCCGTGCCGGGAGGTCGCGCGGCTGCGGCCGGACGCACCCGGCCTGGTCGCCGCGCAGTTCCGCGCCTGCCGCGCGCTCGCGCCGGGCGACACGCGGCTGAGCTACGCCTACGCCGACTTCCTGGTCGAGACCGGCAACCCGGCTGCCGCCGCCGCGGTGCTGCGCACGCTGCTCGCCGGCGCCGCCGATTTCGGGCCGGCGCACAACCTGTTCGGCATGGCGCTGCTGGAACTCGGCGACATGGCGGCGGCGATCGCCGAATTCCGCCGCGCCGCCGAGCTTGACCCCGACGAAGGCGCGGCCTGGGGCAATCTCGGCATGGCGCTGAAAATAGAAGGCCGGTTCGAGGAGGCGGTCGCGGCGCATGACCGCGCGGTCGCCTGCGCGCCCAACGATCCGCGGTTGCGGCTGAACCGCGGCATCGCGCTGCTGCGCGCCGGGCGGATGGCTGAGGCGTGGCCCGACTACGAATCCCGGCTCGCCACCGGCCCATACCCGAAGCTGCCGATGGAGCGGCTGCTGCCCAACGTGGACGGGTTGGACCTGCGCGGCGCCACGGTGCTGGCGTGGCACGAGGAAGGCTTTGGCGACACGCTGCAATTTTCCCGGTTTTTTCCGATGCTGGCGGCGCGGGGCGTGCGCGTGCTGGCGCTGTTGCCGGCCGAACTGCGGCGGCTGTTCGCGTCGATGCCCGGCATCACCGTGCTCGATGACGGCGCGGCGATGCCGGCGTTCGATTGGCACGTGCCGGCGTTCAGCCTGCCGCGGGCGTTCGGCACCACGCTCGCGACGATCCCGGCCGACATCCCCTACCTGCACGCCGACCCGGCGCTGGTGAAGGCGTGGGGACGGCGGCTCGCGGTTGCGCTGGCGCCGGGGGAACTGCGCGTCGGGCTGGTCTGGGCCGGACAGGCGCGGCCGTGGGTGGCGGGATTCTCGATGCTGGATGCCCGGCGCAGCATCGCGCTCGCGACCTTGGCGCCGCTCGCCGCAGTGCCCGGCGTGGCGCTGGTCAGTTTGCAGACGGGCGAGGCGGCCGCGCAGGCGCGCCGGCCGCCGGCGGGCATGGCGCTGCACGACCCGATGCCCGAGGCCGCCGACTTCGCCGACACCGCCGCGATCGTCGCCAGACTGGACGTCGTGCTCAGCGTCGACACCGCGGTCGCGCATCTGGCCGGCGCGCTCGGCAAGCCGGTGCTGCTGCTCGACCGCTACGACAGTTGCTGGCGCTGGCTCAGCGGCCGCGAGGACAGCCCGTGGTATCCGAGCCTGCGCATCCTGCGCCAGCCGCGCCCCGGCGACTGGGCGAGCGTCGTTTCACGCGCGGTCGAAATCCTGGCCGGGATGGCGAACCGCGCTCAGTAGAGCTTGTCCCGGTACGCCTGTTCGATCCGGCGGTCGCCTTCCTCGGCCTCGATGGCGTGGGTCTGGTCGGCCATGATGCGGCCGAGCGTGGGGAACTGCTTGCGCTCGATCCTGGTGGCGGGGTCCCACAGCGAACTGCGGATCAGCGCCTTGCCGCAATGGAAGAAAACCTCGCGGACCTCGATCAGCAGCCCGCCCACCGGCGCCTTGCCGTGCGCGGCGAACGGCGCGAGCCGCTCGGCGTCGGCGATCACGGTCGCATGGCCGTTGACCCGCAGCGTCTCGTTGACGCCGGGCACGAAGAACAGCAGCCCGACGCCGGGATGCGAGAGAATATTGCCGTAGCTGTCGACGCGGTTGTTGCCGGGGCGGTCGGGCAGCAGCAGCGTGGTGTCGTCGAGCACGCCGACGAAGCCGGGCGCGTCGCCGCGCGGCGAGGCATCGACGTTGCCGGCGCCGTCGGCGGTCGCCAGCACCGCGAACGGCGACAGCGCGATGAAGGCGCGGCAGTGCTGGTCGAGCTTCGCCAGCACTTTGCGCGCGGCGATCGGCAGCACGTCGCCGTAATGCGCGCGCAGCTCGGCCGGTTCGGTGATGGCGCTGATGCCGTCCATGCGGGCTCTCCAATGGCGCTGACGTGCGAGCGTGGCGCGAAATCGGGCGGGCCGCAACTTTTGGCCGGGAGGACAGGCGCTATATTGTTGCCATATCGTAACAATATAGGCGTGCAAAGGCGCCGGGGCCGCTCGGCCTGATGCGGTGTGCCGGCGCGGTGGGCCGGCGCGGGCCGGGGGACGCGCCCGCCGGGGCTTGGCGGCCTGGGCCGGGTCCGGATTTTCGGGAGTTTGTCGCCCGGCATCCAGCAGAGCGGGCGGCGCATTGCCGCGGGTGTTGCGACGATCAGTGGCGGGGCCGATGACGGGAGTTCGGGCCGCGAGCGGTTCGCGACCGTCTCCACCGCCCCTGCCGGCAGCCGGCCGGATTTGCTGGCCGCCTGGTGTTGCGGGGTGGCGGGCCGGGCCGCCTTCGGGACAGGCCGGAATGTCGGCGCGAGACTCCGGTGCCGTCGGCGATGCGGGCCACGAGTTCGGCAAAGTGCAGCATGAGGCTCTGGAGCTGGGTCAGGATCTGCGCGATCAGCAGCAACACGGGGTTCCAGCCCGCCCGCCCCACCACGCGCTGGGTCAACCCATGCAGCACGGCGGCGAACCGCTCGGCCGGGGGATGTGGTGGGGGTGTTGACATGCGGAAATGTTAATATGACTAACCGATGGTGGGCAAGTGTTTTTTTGGATGACGCGACCCCGTCAGGTGATGCGCTGCGGTGCAGTGCCACGGGCCCTGCACCCTACAGCGCCGCCAAGCCGAAAGCCTGGCGCTAAAATTGTGATTTGAAACGGTCCAACCAGGCATCTTGTCCGTTTCCCAATGGTTCCGGCTTCTGTAGAAGCGTATCAAGACGATCGCGCGACGTTGCCTTGGCGCCGCCGCGGCGGTAATCGATCCGGCGGTGGTCAACACCGGCACGATGACCGTGGCGACCGGCATTCTGCACGTGGTCGGAACAGTCAGTGGCGGCGGCAGCTTCGCGATCGGCAGCAACGCCAGCCTGGAGGTCACCGGCGCCGCGTTCGACCCCACCGCCAGCGTGACCTTCGCCGCCGCCACCGGCCTGCTCTGGGTGTCTGGCGGCGGCACCTTCAGCCTGGGATCGATCGACCCCACCAGCAAGACCGACTACATCGACCTCACCGGCTTCAGCTACGGCACGGCGAAACCGCTGGCGCTCGCGGGCGGCGTGCTGACGGTCTCGGACGGCAGCAATGTTGCGCACATCACGGTCGGCACCGCCGCCACGCTCGCGGATTTCCAGCAGCAGGACCTGTTCGGCGCGATCGGCGATGTCCCACTCCTGAGCGAAACGGCAATCCGATCCGTTGAATGATATAGGTTTTTTGCCGATCAAATCAAGAAGCGGGCGCGGATAATTGTTCCGCCCAAATGTCCGTGCGCCTTTAATTGCAAGATCCGGCGCCCATATCACGTCATCCATTGAAAAAAAGACCCTTTGATCATGCGATCGCACCGCGGAATACATAAATCGATCTTGTCGGCATTCGTGCTGGCCGGTCTGGTCAGTGGCCCCGCCGCCTACGCCGGCAACCCTGTGCCGGTCAATCTTCGCAACGCCGGGAAGTTTGTCATTCTTTCGAAATCGGGGATCGCGGACGTGCCTGCGTCGATGGTCACCGGCAATGTCGGCACCAGCCCGATCACCGGCGCCGCCGACCATCTGAGCTGCACCGAAGTCACCGGGCGCGTCATCTCGGTCGACGCGGCGGGTCCCAGCCCCTGCAGCACGGCCAGACCAGCGATGCTGACGAGGGCGATCCTCGACATGCAGACCGCCTACAAGGACGCCGCGAGCCGCACCGCCGACGTCACCGAACTCGGCGCCGGCAATATCGGCGGCCGGACGATTGCGCCGGGCGTCTACAAGTGGAGCACCGGCGTGCTGATCCCGTCCGACGTGACGCTCAAGGGGCCGCCGACCGGCGTGTGGATTTTCGAGATCGCCCAGAACCTTCTGGTGGATGACGGACAGGCCGTCATCCTGCGCGGCGGCGCCCTGCCGAAGAACGTGTTCTGGCAGGTCGGCGGCAAGGTGACCATTGGCACCACCGCGAGCTTCGAGGGCGTCATCCTCGCGAAAACGCTGATCGCGATGAAAACCGGCGCCTCGATCCACGGTCGGCTGCTGGCGCAGACCGCGGTGACGCTGGAGATGAACGTGGTGCACCTGCCGCGATAACCACGGCGCTCGGGGCAGCCACGCCGACGCGCCGTTGGCGGCCCGGCTTTGCCCCGCTAGTCTCCCCGCTCCAACCGGGAGGCGTGTGAAAAAGAATGCGCGAAGCCGTCATCGTCTCGCAGGCGCGCACGCCGATCGGGCGCGCATATCGCGGCGCGTTCAACGCGACGCCCGCGCCAACGCTCGCCGGCCACGCCATCGCCGCCGCGGTCGCGCGCGCCGGGATCGAGCCGGGCGAGGTCGACGACGTGGTGCTCGGCGCCGCGTTGCAGCAGGGCACGCAGGGCTCCAACATCGCGCGCCTCGCGGCGCTGCGCGCCGGGCTGCCGGTGACGGTCGCGGGCATGTCGGTCGACCGGCAATGCGCCTCCGGCATGATGGCGATCGCCACCGCCGCCAAGGAGATCCTGCACGACGGAATGCGCATCGCGGTCGCCGGCGGGCGTCGAGAGCATTTCGACGGTGCAGACCGAGGCGATGCGCGTGGAGCGCGACCCGTCGCTGCTGGCGATGCACCCGGACGCGCACATGCCGATGATCGACACGGCGGAGACGGTGGCGCGGCGTTACCAGGTGACGCGGCAGTCGCAGGACGTTTTTTCCCTCCAAAGCCAGCAGCGGACGGCGGCGGCGCAGGCGGCCGGCAGGTTCGATGCCGAGATCGTGCCGATGGCCGCGCGCATGGCGGTGGTCGACAAAGAAACGAAAGCCGTCAGTTTTCGCGATGTCACGCTGGGCAAAGACGAAGGCAACCGGCCGGAGACGACGATCGACGGTCTCGCCGCGCTGAAGCCGGTGCGCGGCGAAGGCGCATTGCATCACCGCCGGCAACGCGAGCCAGCTTTCGGACGGCGCGGCGGCAGTGGTGCTGATGGAGGCGGGCGAGGCGGCGCGGCGCGGGCTTTCCCCGATTGGCATCTATCGCGGCATCGCGGTCGCCGGGCTGGAACCGGACGAGATGGGCATCGGGCCGGTCTACGCGGTGCCAAAACTGCTGGCGCAGCACGGGCTCGAGATGGACGACATCGGGCTCTGGGAACTCAACGAGGCGTTCGCGGTGCAGGTGATCTACTGCCGCGACCGACTGGGCATCCCGAACGAGCGGCTCAACGTCAACGGCGGCGCGATCTCGGTCGGCCACCCCTATGGCATGTCGCGGCGCCCGGCTGACCAGCCACGCGCTGCTGGAGGGCAAGCGGCGCGGCGTGCGCTATGTGGTCGTCACCATGTGCGTCGGCGGCGGCATGGGCGCGGCGGGACTGTTCGAGGTCGCCTAGCCGGCCGCCGCGCGGGGCGCGCATTCCGGCATACTGCGATATGATGCAATCGAACGTGACAGAGGGGCCCACGTGAGCGACCACGAATTCTTCGACGCGCCGAACGTGATGCTGCAGAAGGGCGGCTTCCTGCCGCTGGTCCGGCTCGCCTACAAGACGCTCGGCACGCTGAGCCCGGCGCGCGACAATGCCGTGCTGGTGCCGACCTGGTACACCGGCACGCATTCGGACATCGAGACCTACATGCTCGGCGAAGGCCGCGCGCTCGATCCCCGCAAATACTTCATCATCATGCCGAATCTGCTCGGCAACGGCCTCTCCTCCTCGCCGAGCAACGCGCCGGCGCCATTCGAGCGCGGCCGGTTCCCGAAGATCACCGTCCTCGACAACGTGCGGCTGCAGCAGAAGCTTGTGCGCGAGAAGCTTGGCATCGAGCACCTGCGGCTCGTCACCGGCTGGTCGATGGGTGCCGGGCAGACGTTCGAATGGGCCGCGCAGTTTCCGGAGATGGTGCGCGCCGCCTGCCCGATCGCCGGCTCGGCCCGCACCGCCGACTACAACAAGGTGTTCCTGCTGGCGCTGCGGCGCGCGCTGGAACTCGACCCGGCGTTCAACGAAGGTTTCTACGATCGGCCGCCACTCGCAGGGCTGCGCGCCTTCGCCTCGATCTATGCCGGCTGGGGAACATCGGAGCCGTTCTTCCGACCGTCGCCTGTTCGCGGGTTTCGGCCACACCAGCCTCGCCGAACACGTCGCCGGGTTCTGGGAGCCGTTCTTCGTGCGCTGCGACGCCAACAACCTGCTGTGCCAGCTCTGGACCTGGGAGCACGGCGACATCAGCGACAACGCGCAGTACGGCGGCAGCCTCCGCAAGGCGCTGGCGGCGATCTCGGCCCGCACGATCGTGCTGCCGGTCAATCACGACCGCTACTTCCCGCCCGCCGACAGCGCCCTGGAGGCGCGGCACATCCCGAAGGGCGAACTGCGCGTGATCAAGTCGCACTGGGGCCACATGGCGCCGATGAACCCGGGCGACGTGCCGGCGATCGATGCAGTGTTGAACGAGTTACTGGCCTGACGCGGCGGCGGCGCCGGCCATCGCCGTGTTCTACGTGTTGCATCCCCGGCCCGGGACGATACGCTCGCGCCGGGCGGGGGAAACGTCATGGCGCAAAAAAAGAGCGAGGCGACGCGGGATCGCGTGATCCAGGGTGCGATGCGGGCGCTGTCGGAGCACGGCGTCACCGCAACGACGACGCGCAAGATCGCGGCGGAATGCGGCGTGCCGCTGGCGACGCTGCACTACCATTTCGAGAGCAAGAGCGCGCTGCTGCTGGCGGTGCTCGATGCGATCAACGACGAAACCACGGCCGCCTTCCGCGCCGACCGGCGAGACCACGTCGATCTCGACAGCGCCATCGCGCGCACGCTGCGGGCGATGTGGCGGTTCGCGGAACGCACGCGCGAGCTGCAACTGGTGCAGGACCAACTCACGCTCTACGCGCTGCGCGGCAAGGACGCGTGGCTGGCGGAGCAGCAATACGAAAGCTACCTGCGCGTGTGGCGGGAGGCGCTGCTGGCGACAGGGCAGCGCACCGGGGAACTGGACGCGGCGGGCTGCGCGGCGCTGGCGCGCTTCATCCTGGCCGGCGTCGACGGGCTGATCCTCCAGGACCTCGCGCGGCCCGGCAAGGCGCGCAGCCGGCGTGGCATCGAGGCGCTGATCCGCGCCGCCCAAGGTTATGCCGTGTCGCTGCGGCAGCCGGTGGCCGCGGCGGCGGAGTGATCCCGGCTAGGCGGCGAGGTCGGAGCCGCGCGGCGGCTCGCCGGCGGCCGCGAGCGCCGCCGCTTCGTCGTCGGTGAACACGCGGCTGCGCGTCAGGAAGCGCACGCCTTCCGGGCTTTCCAGCGAGAAGCCGCCGCCGCGGCCGGGCACCACGTCGATGATCAGCTGGGTGTGGCGCCAGTATTCGAACTGCGCCGCGCCGATGAAGAACGGCGTATCGGCGATGGTGCCCAGAAAAACATCCTGCGCGCCGGTGCGGAACTCGTTGCGCGGATAGCACATCGGCGAACTGCCGTCGCAGCAGCCGCCGGACTGGTGGAACATCAGCGGCCCGTGCATCGCGCGGAGCTTTTCCACCACTTTCACCGCCGCCGGCGTGACCTGGACCCGATCGACCATTTTTTTCTCCGATGCACGTGTGGTCGCGCGACCCCTCCTCCCGGCCTCCTCCCGCAAGGGGAGGAGGGGAAGAGGGGTCGCTTTGCCCAGTCCCTCAGAAGAACCCGAGCGCCTTCGGGCTGTAGCTGACCAGCAGGTTCTTGGTCTGCTGGTAGTGGTTCAGCATCATCTTGTGGGTCTCGCGGCCGATGCCGGACTGCTTGTAGCCGCCGAACGCCGCGTGCGCCGGATACAGGTGGTAGCAGTTGGTCCAGACCCGGCCGGCCTGGATCGCCCGGCCCATGCGATACGCCCGCGTGCCGTCGCGGGTCCACACCGCGGCGCCCAACCCGTACAACGTGTCGTTGGCCAGCGCGAGCGCCTCCTCATCGGTCTTGAACTTGGTCACCGACACGACGGGGCCGAAAATCTCCTCCTGGAAGATTCGCATTTTGTTGTGGCCTTCGAAGATCGTCGGCTCGATGTAGTAGCCGCCGGCCATCTCGCCCTCGAACTTCGCAGCCCTGCCGCCGGCCAGCACCTTCGCGCCTTCCTGCTTGCCGATATCGAGATACGACAGGATTTTTTCGAACTGATCGTTGCTGGCCTGCGCGCCGACCATCGTCGCCGGCTCCAGCGGGTTGCCCTGGATTATTTTCCGCGTCCGCGCCACCGCCTTTTCCATGAAGCGGTCGTAGATGCTCTCGTGGATCAGCGCGCGCGACGGGCAGGTGCAGACCTCGCCCTGGTTGAGCGCATACATGGTGAAGCCTTCGAGCGCCTTGTCGAGGAAGTCGTCGTCCTCGGCCGCCACGTCGGCAAAGAAAATATTCGGCGACTTGCCGCCGAGCTCCAGCGTCACCGGGATCAGGTTCTCGCTCGCGTACTGCATGATCAGCCGGCCGGTCGTGGTCTCGCCGGTGAATGCGACCTTGTTGACGCGCTTGTTTTGCGCCAGCGGCTTGCCGGCTTCCACGCCGAAGCCGGTGACGACGTTGACCACGCCAGGCGGCAGGATGTCGGCGATCACTTCCATGAACACCAGCACCGAAAGCGGCGTCTGCTCGGCGGGCTTCAGCACCACGCAGTTGCCGGCCGCGAGCGCGGGCGCGAGCTTCCAGATCGCCATGAGGAGAGGAAAATTCCACGGGATGATCTGGCCGACCACGCCCAGCGGCTCCAGGAAATGGTAGGCGACGGTGTCCTCGTCGACCTGCGACAGCGTGCCTTCCTGGGCGCGGATCACGCTCGCGAAATAGCGGAAATGGTCGACGCCGAGCGGCATGTCGGCAGCCGTGCTCTCGCGGATCGGCTTGCCGTTGTCGATCGTCTCGACCATCGCCAGCAGGCCCAGCTTCTCCTGCAGCCGGTCGGCGATCTTGTTGAGCAGCAGCGAGCGCTCGGCGACCGGGGTGCGGCCCCAGGCGCCCTTGGCCGCGTGCGCGGCGTCGAGCGCCAGTTCGATGTCCTCGGCGGTCGAGCGGGCATGGATGCTGATGGTCTTGCCGGTGATCGGCGAGGGGTTCTCGAACGTCTGTCCCTTCACCGCCGGCACCCACTTGCCGCCGATCCAGTTGTCGTAGTGGGAGCGCAGGGCAATCTGCTTGGCAACGTTGCCGAGGGCTTGTTCGATCATGGGTTCCTCCGTTGGGACCGCGAACCGCGGCGCTCGCTATATGTACACGGATATAGCGGCGGGTAAAACTACCTTTGTTCCCGACCGGCGGGGCTTGCGCGGCGCACGGTGCCGGGCACTCTGGGCGGCAACCGCCACGGGGAGGATTTTCGCATGCACCGGTACAAAATCGCTGCCATTCCGGCCGACGGCATCGGGCCGGAGGTGATCGGCGCCGGCCTTGAAGTGCTGGAGGCGCTGGCCCCGCGCGCCGGCTTCGCGCTCGACGTCGACCACTACGACTGGGGCTCGGCGCGCTACCGGCGCACCGGCGCGCTGATGCCGGCCGACGGGCTCGCGCAGTTGCAGGGCGCGGATGCGATCTATTTCGGCGCGGTCGGCGCGCCCGACATTCCCGACCACATCACGCTCTGGGGCCTGCGGCTGGCGATCTGCCAGGGCTTCGCCCAATACGCCAACGTGCGGCCGACGCGGATCCTGCCCGGCGTCACATCACCTTTGCGCGACGTCGGGCCGGGCGACCTCGACTGGCTGATCATCCGCGAGAACAGCGAGGGCGAATATGCCGGCCAGGGCGGCCGGTCGCACAAGGGACTGCCCGAGGAGGTGGCGACCGAAGTTGCGATCTTCACGCGCATCGGCGTCGCCCGGATCATGCGGTTCGCGTTCGACTGCGCGCGGCGCCGGCCACGCAAGCACCTGACCGTGGTCACGAAATCCAACGCCCAGCGCTTTGGCCTGGTGATGTGGGACGAGATCGCCGCCGAAGTGGCCAAGGAATTCCCGGACGTGACCTGGGACAAGGAACTGGTGGACGCGATGACCATGCGCATGGTGCGCCGCCCGCGCAGCATCGACACGGTCGTCGCCACCAACCTGCACGCCGACATTTTGACCGACCTCGCCGCCGCTTTGGCCGGTAGCCTTGGGGTGGCGCCAACCGCCAACGTCGACCCCGAGCGGCGCCATCCCTCGATGTTCGAACCGATCCACGGCTCGGCGTTCGACATCACCGGCAAGGGCATCGCCAACCCGGTCGCGACGTTCTGGACCGGGGCGCTGATGCTGGAGCACCTCGGCGAGCCGGCGGCGGCGGCGACATTGATGACGGCGGTCGAGCAGGTCTGCGCCGCCGGCATATTGACGCCCGACCTCGGCGGCCGCGCGACCACGAAGGAGGTGACGCGCGCGGTGGTGGAGGCGATCCGGGGGGCGAATATGCCGGCGGGGTAGCCGTCAGGTCTGCGGCGCAATCAACAGAAGTTCGCTGCCGTGGCGCGGCACCGCGAAATCGACCGCGCCGACGATGCGCGCGTCGGACACCGCCACCAGCTTCAGGCTGACGAAAATATAATCGTCACCGGCGGCGTAGGTGCCGGTGAGGATCGCCGAGGCCAGCGGCGGCGGCTTCACCGATGTTGCGGTCGTTGGCCAGCGTCATCGCGCCCTGCATCTTGTCGAGCAGCACCGCCGTGCGCAGCCGCATCTCGGAGACCGGCACGCCCTTCTGCACCAGCCGCGAGCGCGCCAGATCGGCAACCAGATTGCCGAACGGCATGCTCTTGTCGACGCGCTGCACATCGACGATCGAGCCGACCACGACGGCGCGCCCGAGCGAGAGGTCGGGCACGCCGGCGACCAAGCCGGTCGATCGCCCGGTAGGTCAGCGTGCCGACGTCGCCGCGGGTTTCCGGGCCGCCGCCGTGCAGCACCGAACTGCTGGCGGCCGACGTGCTGATCGTGCACCCGCCCAACGCCATCGGGCCAAGCGCGGCCAGGGCGACCAGGCCGGGCAGGCTCCGCCAAAGCCGAGCGCGTGACATGCTGCGTCCTTTCAACGTGCGTAGAGCAGCGGCCGGGCCGGGCCGAGCATGGCCACACCCGGCGAGGCGATCGATTGGTGGGCGCCCGAACCGAGGTAGAGCGGCAAGTCTGCGCCGGCCACGTAGAGAACCTCGCTGCCCTTCATCAACACGTAGTCGCCGTTGATGATGCTGGCGCGCCAGACCAGTTCGGTCCGCGAATTGGGCACCATGGAAACGCCGACATCGGCCGCCACCGCGGCGCCGGTGCCGATCGCCGCCCAGGCGGGCGCCGCCAGCGGCGCTGCCGCGGCGATCCCTGCGCCGGCAAGGCCAGCGACCCCGAGCGCGGTCAGCATGCCGCCCGAATAGGGCACGTCCGAGCCCCACTGTACCACGTCGACGCTGAGGTTGATCACCGTCGCGCCGACCGGCGAGCGGGCCACCGGCAGGTTGCGGAACAGCAGTTCCTTCTCGAGCGATTCCCGGACCACTTCGAGGAACGTCGAGCCTTCCGAGGTCACGTTGACGTAGTACCGGCGCCGGGAACGGGCGCCGCCCGGGCGGCGGTGGGTGCGCGGACGGGATGAAGCCCTGCTCCTCCATGCTGACCACCAGCCGATGCGCCGCGGCGTCCCAGTCGCGCACGTTGCTGGCGGTGCTTTGCAGGTCGGGCGGGCGCGGCCGGACGCCGGGTTCGGAACAGGCAGTTGCGCCTGCAACCACCAATAAAGCCGCGAGCGCGGTACGGGCGGGGCTGATGATCATGGTCCGACTCGGGCTTCTTCCCAGCGACGTACGTGCCTACGCCCTGGTCGCGATTCGTGGCAAGAATCGTGGCCGGTCAATTCGCTTGGAAAAATTGCTCGCGTGGCGCGCGAACCACGGCGTCGACCGGCTCAGGCCGCGGCGTCGACCTGCAGTTCGCCGAGATAGGCCTCGCGGATCGCCGGGTTTTCGCGCAATTCGGCGGCGGTGCCGCTCAACACGACGACGCCGGTTTGCAGCACGTACGCGCGATGCGCGATCGACAGCGCCATCGCCGCGTTCTGCTCGACCATGAAGATCGTCATGCCCTGGCGGTTGATCTCCTGGATGATGTCGAACACCTGCTCGACATAGAGCGGCGAAAGCCCCATCGAGGGTTCGTCCATGCAGATCAGCCGCGGCCGCGCCATCAGCGCGCGGCCGATCGCCACCATCTGCTGCTCGCCGCCGGAGAGCGTGCCGGCGACCTGCGTGCGCCGCTCCTTGACCCGCGGGAACAGCGTGTAGACGCGCTCCAGATCCTCGTTGAACTCCGGCCCGCTCTTGCGGGTGTAAGCGCCCATCTCGAGGTTTTCGAACACCGTCATGCGCGGGAACAGCCGCCGCGCCTCCAGCACCGGCGCGATGCCGCGCTTGACGCGGGCGCTGGTGGAGAGCTTCTCGATCGGCTCGCCATCGAAGATCACACTGCCGCGCGCCGGCCGCACGACGCCCATGATGGTCTTCATGGTCGTCGATTTGCCGCACGCATTGCCTCCGAGCAGGGAGACGATCTCGCCGCGCCGGATCGCGTAGTTGACGTCCTTCAGCACGTGCAGGTCGCCGTAGTACGTGTTGACGCCTTTGAACTCCAGCAGCAGGTCGCCGCTCGGCGCGATCTCACGCTGCATGGCGGGCGGCCTCCGTCGCGGCGCGGCCGAGATAGGCGCGCAGCACCTCCTCGTTGCGGCGCACCGCGTCCGGCGTGCCCTCGACCAGTTTTTCACCGTGGTCGAGCACGACGACGGTGTCGGCCAATCGCGTGACCACGTCGAGCTTGTGCTCGATGATCAGGATGGTCAGGCCCTGCTGGCGCAGGCTGCCGATCTGCTCGGCGAGTTCGAGCGTCTCGGCCGGGTTCATGCCCGCGGTCGGCTCGTCCAGCAGCAGGATTTTTGGTTGTGTCGCGAGCGCGCGGGCAATCTCCACGCGGCGCCGGTTGGCGTAGGACAGCGCAGACACCACCTGGGTCAGCCGCGGCGCCAGGCGGTTGCCGAACAGGGAGACGATGTCGAGCGCGCGCAACTGCGCCGCCCGCTCCTCCGCCCGCGTGCCGGGCAATCGCAGGATCGCGCCCAGGATGCCGGTGCGCAGCCGCGCGTGCTGGCCGATCATCACGTTGTCGATGACTTGCAGATTGGTGAACAGCCGGATGTTCTGGAACGTGCGGGCGATGCCGCGCTCCAGGATTTCGTACGACTTGAGCCCGAGGATCTCCGCGCCGGCAAAACGGATGCTGCCGCTCTCCGCCGGCACGAGGCCGGTGATCACGTTGAACAGCGTCGACTTGCCCGAGCCGTTCGGCCCGATCACCGCGACCACGCCGCCGTTGGGCACCGAAATGTCGACCTTGTTCAGCGCGACCAGGCCGCCGAAGCGCACCGTCACGCCGCGCACCTCGAGAAGATTGCCGACGGTGTGCGGCAACTCGCCGAGCACGCGCGCCGCCGCCTCCGGCTCGAAGCCGCCGCGGCGCACGCTCTGCACGTGCTGCGCCTCGAAACTCAGCGCCGCCGTCTTGCGGGTTGCCGGGATCAGCCCGTCGCGGCGATACAGCATCGTCATCACCAGGATGATGCCGAAGATCAGCTCGACCGAGCGCGCAAGGTCGATCTGCTGCAGGTAGTCGTTGCCGATCGCCTCGCCGATCGCATGGGCCCACTGCGTCAGGCTCGGCAGGAACCAGGATTGCAGCAGCGACAGCACGGCGGCGCCCGCGACCACGCCCCAGACGCTGCCCATGCCGCCGAACACGACCATCACCAGGATCATCACCGAAACCGGGAAGCCGAACATGTCCGGCGTCGCCGTCTGCAACTTCGCGACGAAGAACACCCCGGTCATGCCGGCGAACGCGGCGCCGATCGCGAACGCCATGAGCTTGGCCTTGACGTGATCGACGCCCATCGCGCCAGCCGCGGTCTCGTCCTCGCGTATGGCCATCCAGGCTCGGCCGATCCGCGAATCCCGCAATCGGAAACTGACGAAGATCAGGAACGCCGTCAGCAGCAGACCGACGTAGTAGTACGGCGTCGGATCGACGCGGAAATTGTAGCCGAACAGCGTCGGCGCCATCACCCCGTTCAATCCGGCGGCGCCGTTGGTCACGCTGGGCACGTTGCGGAACACGATCGGCACGATCTCGCCGAAGCCGAGCGTCACGATCGCCAGGTAGTCGCCGCGCAGCCGCAGCGTCGGCAGGCCGAAGGCGATGCCGCTGCCCGCGGCGATCAGCGCCGCCAGCGGCAGGCACAGCCAGAACGACACCGTGAAATGCACGAGGTCGCCGGCCTGCTGGTGGTATTTCGCGACCAGGCCGAGCGCTGCGAACGGCTCCCAGAACGACGACCAGACCGGCAGGATCTGGAACGCGGTCAGGCAGCCATAGGTGTAGGCGCCGATCGCGAAGAACGCGGCGTAGCCGAGGTCGAGCAGGCCGGCGAAGCCGACGACGATGTTCAGGCCGAGCGCGAGCGTCGCGTACGCGAGCGCGTTGGCGACGCTGTCCACGTCGTCGTCGCCGATGTCCCAGTCGAAGCCGAGACCCTGGAACCCATGGCCGAGGAACGGAAAGGCCAGCATCAGCAAGGCCAGCCCGGTGACCGTCGCACGGCGCACCCGGTCGGCGCGGGTCGGCACGGGACGCAGCGCGGTGAGCAGGCTGGAAGCGGACATGGCTTGCGCTCCCTCAGGACTTGTTCGGAACGAGGCGGCCGAGCAGGCCCGCCGGCTTGAACACCAGCACCAGCACCAGGATCGAGAAGATGATCACGTCGGCCCAGGCGGCGGAGATCCAGTAGGCGCCGAACGCCTCGATCAGCCCGATCAGGATGCCGCCCAGCATCGCGCCCGGCACGTTGCCGATGCCGCCGAGCACCGCCGCGGTGAACGCGCGCAGCCCGGCGGTGAAGCCGATCACGTAGCTGGTGAAGTTGTAGTAGAGGCCGAACATCAGGCCGCCGGCGCCGGCCAGCGCCGAGCCCAGGAAGAACGCGGCGATGATCACGCGGTCGACTTCCACGCCCATCATCCGCGCCGCGTCCGGATCCTGCGCGGTCGCGCGCATCGCCTTGCCGAGCTTGGTGTACCTGCACGAAGTAGGTCAGCGCGCCCATCAGCCCGAGCGAGACGATCCAGATCAGGATCTCGCGCAGCCGCAGCACCGCGCCGCCGATCGCGAAGCTGATCGGCGGCAGCGGGCTCGGAAAATTCTTCGCGTCCGCGCCCAGCGTCAGCAGCACGACGTTGAGCAGGATGTAGGAGACGCCGATCGTGGTGATCATCGCCGCCGGCCCCTTGACGTTGCGCAGCGGCCGCAGCGAGACCCGCTCGATGACGACGCCGAGCACGCCCGAGGCCCCCATCGTCACCGCGAACGCCACCAGCAGCACGCCGACCAGCGGCAGGCCGGTCAGCGCCGCGTCGTTGGTGGTGATGCCGAGCAGTTCCAGCGTCGCGAGGCCGACGAAGCTGCCGACCATGAAGACGTTGAAGTGGGCGAAGTTGATCAGTTCCAGGATGCCGTAGACCAGCGTGAACCCGAGCGCCAGCAGCGCGTACATCGCGCCCAGGCTGACCCCGTTGATCACCTGCTGCACATAGACGTCGAAGTGCGTCATGTCCCTCGTCCCCGGCGGAATATGTCTCTCCGCCTGCGGAGTGTGGTTGGCGTCATTTCCGCCAAAGCGGGAATCCAGCGGTGTCGCCAACTACGCAAACAACGGGCCAGAGTCGAGGAACTTCCCCTGGACCCCCGCTTGCGCGGGGGTGACGAGGAACCGATGCACCAGGGGAAGTCCATTCCCGAGCAGACTCTACGTCGTTCTGCTCAGGATTGCGGCGCCACGCCGATATACTTGAACTGGCAGGAATCGTCGTCGATCTTGCACGCGGTGTTCGCCTTGTCCTCGTGCGCCTGGAACACCGAGATCACCTTGTCCTGGATGTCGCCGTTCTCGTCGAACGCGACCGTGCCCTGCAGCGTCTTCACCTTGGAGGTGGCGACCGCATCGCGCACCGCGTCGCGGGTGATCGGCTTGCCGCTGTCGTGGACCCGTTTGATCGCGTCGATCAGCACGAGCGCCGCATCATACGCCGTCGCGGTGTAGTCGTCCGGCGACATGTTGTACTTGGCCTTGTAGCGGGCGATCCAGTCCTTCAGCGCGGCGTCGTCGGTGACGTGCGGCGAAGCCTGCGTGCCGTACCAGCCCTCGGCCGCGGGATAGCCGGCCGCGGTGAACATCTCGGCGCCGATGATGCCGTCGCCGCCGCCCTTGACCGCCTTCGGGATGCTCTCGTAGGCCTGCTTGACCACCTTCACGCCGGCCTGCAGCACGCCGCCGTAGAACAGCGCGTCCGGGTTCAGCTCCTTGATCTTGGTGAACACCGCCGAGTAGTCCGCCGCCTTCGGGTCGAGCTTGTCGCGGCCGAGGATCTTGATGCCCTTCTTTTCCGCCTCTGCCTGGAAGCTGTCGGCGATGCCCGCACCGTAGGCGCCGGTGTCGTCGAGCACGTACAGCGTCTTCACCTTCAGCACGTCGGCGAAATAGTTGGCCAGGTACGGGCCCTGGTACGCGTCGGTGGCGACGGTGCGGAAGAACACCGGCTTGCCGGCCGGGCGGTACTGCGCCGCGTTCGCCGGGTCGGTCATCGCCGGGTTGGTCGCGCTCTCGGTGATCATCGGCAGATCGCCCCAGCTGGCGATCGGGATCATCGCCTTGGCGGCGCCCGACATCTGCGGCCCGACCTCGCCGACCACCATCTTGTCGGCGACGAACTTGCGCGCGTTGATCGCGGCCTGCGCCGGATCGTACTGGCCGGCCGTGGCGGTGCCGTCGTCGAGCACGTAGGCTTCGAACTTCACACCCTTGACGGTGTGATTGGCGTTCGCTTCGTCGATCGCGAGCTTCGCGCCGTTGCTCACCAGTTCGGCCGAGTGGGCGTCGCCCCCGGTCAGCGAGGCATCGATGCCGATCTTCACCACCGTGTCGGCGGCGCGCGCCGGCGGTGCCAGGCCAAAGCCGACCGCGGCGGCGAGCGCCGTAGCAGCCATCAGATTGAAACGACGGGTCAGCATGTAGTCGCTCTCCTCCTGCAACGTTTCGTGACCTTCCGGCGGCCACGGGGTCGTGACAATGCAGGCGCCATGCCCGGGTGGCAAGCCTGCCTCGCCGATAACGCAATGGAACCGCCATTCTTTCACGCCGCCGACACCACGCTGTCAGCAGCCGCCACGTGCTAGAGGGGCGCGCATGCCCCCTCCCCCACCGCTGCTGATGCTCCAGGACATCCGCCTCACGCTCGGCACCTCGCCGTTGCTGCTCGGCGCCGAACTGTCGGTCAGTCCCGGCGAGCGGCTCTGTGTCGTGGGCCGCAATGGCTCCGGCAAATCGACGCTGCTCAAGGTCGCCGCCGGATTGCTGCACGCCGACGCCGGCACGCGGTTCGTGCAGCCCGGCGCGACCATCCGCTATCTGCCGCAGGAGCCCGACCTCACCGGGTTTTCCTCTGCGCTCGCCTACGTCGAAGCCGGGCTCGGGCCGGGCGACGACGCTTTTCGGGCGCGTTACCTGCTCGAACAGCTCGGCCTCAGCGGCGAAGAGAATCCCGAAAAACTGTCCGGCGGCGAGGCGCGGCGGGCGGCGCTGGCGCGCGTGCTGGCGCCCCAGCCCGACATCCTGCTGCTCGACGAGCCCACCAACCATCTGGATCTGCCGGCGATCGCGTGGCTGGAGCAGGAACTTGCGTCCCTCCGCTCCGCGCTTGTGCTGATCAGCCACGACCGCCGCATGCTGGAGCGGCTGTCGCGCGCGATCGTCTGGCTCGACCGCGGCGCCACCCGCCGCCTCGACCGCAGTTTTGCCCATTTCGAGGCATGGCGGGACGAGGTGCTGGAGCAGGAGGAGCGCGACCGGCACAAGCTTGTCCGTAAGATCGTGATGGAGGAGGACTGGCTGCGCTACGGCGTCTCGGCGCGGCGCAAGCGCAACCAGAAGCGGCTCGCCAACCTGCACGCGCTGCGGGCCGAGCGGCGCAACGCGGTGCGCGCGGTCGGCAACGTCAAGATGGCGGCGGCGGATGCCGAAACCTCCGGCCGGCTGGTCGCGGTCGCGGTCGGCGTCGACAAGAATTTTGGCGACCGGAAAATCGTGAAAAACCTGTCGCTGCGGGTGCTGCGCGGCGACCGGCTGGGCGTGGTCGGGCCGAACGGCGCCGGCAAGACGACGCTGCTGCAGATGCTCACCGGCGAACTGGCGCCGGACAGCGGCGAAGTGAAGCTCGGTGCCGCGCTGCAACTGGTGTCGCTCGACCAGCGCCGCGCCAGCCTCGACCCGGAGGCGACCCTGGCCGAGACGCTGACCGGCGGCCACGGCGAGACGGTGTTCGTCAACGGCCAGGCGCGGCACGTCATGGCCTACATGAAGGACTTCCTGTTTGCCGCGGAGCAGGCGCGGACGAAAGTCGGCGTGCTCTCCGGCGGCGAGCGGGGGCGGCTGGCGCTGGCGGTTGCATTGGCGCGGCCCGGCAACCTGCTGGTGCTCGACGAGCCGACCAACGATCTCGACCTGGAGACGCTCGATCTGTTGCAGGAGCTGCTGGCCGACCACCCCGGCACGGTGCTGCTGGCGAGCCACGACCGCGATTTTCTGGACCGCGTCGCGACCTCGATCGTGGCGGCCGAGGGCGACGGGCGCTGGATCGAATACGCGGGCGGCTATTCCGACATGCTCGCGCAACGCGGCGGCGCCGACCTGCCGGCCGGCGCGGCGGTTGCTCCGTCGCCGGTCCGACAGCGGGCGGTTTCCGAGCCCGCGTCGGTGCTGCCCGCGAAAAAACTGTCGTTCAAGGACAAGCACGCGCTGGCGGCGTTGCCGGGCCGCATCGAGGCGTTGCAGGCGGAGATTTATCGCGCCCACGCCGCGCTCGGCGACCCAGGCCTGTATGCCACCGACCCGGGCCGGTTCGCGCGCGTCTCCGAGACGCTGGCACGGGCCGAGAAAGATCTGGCCGAGGCCGAAGAAAAATGGCTGGAGCTGGAAATGCTGCGCGAGGAAGTCGAGGGGCGGTAAGCCTGCCCGCGGAGATCGCCGGGTCAAGCCCGGCGATGACGGTTTTTGTGCGTTGTCAAATAATTACGTCATGCCCGGGCCTTGACCCGGGCATCCCGCGCCGAGCAACGCATCCACCGCCGCCAGTTCGCCCGGATCGTTGACGTTGGTGAACGGGTCGACCGGGTCCGCAGCAAATTCCACCTCGGTCAGCGCATGCGCCGCCGCGAACCGCCCGACGCCGCGCTCGCCCGCGGCCAGCGCCGCCGCCAAAACGTCGGCCAGCGCGAGCGGCCACAGCGCCACCACCGGATGCCGCCGGCCGGCCGAGGCGGCGCAGGCGATGCCGTCGCCCCGCGCCGCGGCCAGCCGTGCCACCAGATCGTGCGGCAGCAGCGGCGTGTCGGTCGGCACGCTTAGAAGGTCGGCGCCGGGGTGCTGCCGGGCCGCCCAGCGCATGCCAGCGAGCACGCCGGCCAACGGGCCGCCGGGCTGCGTATCCGGCAGCACCGGCAGGCCGAACGCGGCGAACCGGGCAGCATCGCCGTTGGCGCTCAGCGCGACGGCGTCGACCTGCGGGCGGATGCGGTCCAGCACGTGCGCCAGCATCGGCCGGCCGGCGACCGACAAAAGAACTCTTGTCGCCGCCGCCCATGCGGCGCGCCTGCCCGCCGGCCAGCACCACGGCGACCACGCCGCTCATCCCGCCCCCGCCTGGATTCTTTTGCCCCGCGCGCCATCTGTGGTGCGGAAACGGAGGATGTCATGGCCGAGCAGATCGCGACCCTGGGCGGCGGTTGTTACTGGTGCATCGAGGCGGTGTTCCTGGACCTGCGCGGCGTCTCCCGCGTGGTGTCCGGCTTCGCCGGCGGGCACGTGAAGAACCCGAGCTACGAACAGGTGTGCTCCGGCCGGACCGGTCACGCCGAGGTGGTGCAGGTGACGTTCGACGACGGCGTGTTGTCGTACGACGACCTGCTGCGGATGTTCTTCGTCGCGCATGATCCCACCACGCTGAACCGGCAAGGCAACGACGTCGGCCCGCAGTATCGCAGCATCATTTTTTTCCACGACGAAGCCCAGCGCGAAAGCGCCGAGCGCATTCGCGACGAGATCGCCGCCGCCGGCGTGTGGCCCGACAGGATCGTCACCGAGATCGTGCCGCTGGACGTGTTCTACCCGGCGGGGCAGGAGCACCAGGACTATTTCGCGCGCAACCCCTGGAGCGGCTATTGCCAGGTGGTGATCGCGCCGAAGGTGAAAAAATTCAGGAAGCAGTTCGCGGATCGGCTACGCCAGCCCGCGGCTTGATGTCGGCTTGAAACTGCACCTGGGCGAGTGAAGCGGACGAGCCAGGTAGGGGGCAGTGCGCTTGCACTGCACCGTCGCGCGTCATCCGGCCAGGCGGTGCAGTGCAAGCGCACTGCACCCTACACCTCCAATTGCCCGACGCAGATAACCGATCGCGTTTCGTCATCCCCGGGTCAAGCCCGGGGATGACGACTGAGTGGAATGTGCCGGTTATTCCAACTTGAACCCTCATACGGCTTGACCTTGATCGGGAACTGGCTGGTCGCGCCGGCGAAGCTGACCTCGACCATCGCAGTGCCCACACGCAGCGATGAAAACGCTCCATCTTCCGCCAGGGTAATGACCGGCGGACCTTCGAACGGGGTTGCCAGCGCAACCATCGGCGGCGGCGTGACCCTCAGCCGGTCCACGATCCTGAGGCGGGTTCGGTCCAGCATTTTCGGCCTGTTCGGGTCGAGCCCGTCCGCCCCGTTCTGCGCCAGCACCGGTGCGGCGAAGCTGGCGACGACCACCGCGAGCAACAGAGGGCGCATCAAGCGATCCGGTCTCCGCAAGGACCGATGCGAGTATGCCACGGATCGCGATTTTTTGCCGTGTCGGTGCGACCCGGGCGAACCCCTCACCCCGGCCCTCTCCCGCAAGGGGAGAGGGAGCAGAAAGCCCGCCCGTGATCCGTTCCAGGCCCGCGCCCGCGCCCGGCCGGCGCCGACGCAATCGGCACAGGATGACAATCGGCCGGAGCCGTGTCGAGCATCGCTGCCGCGGGTTGCCCTCGCCGCCGGCACCGACGATATTTGGCCGGTGACACACCGACAGACGGCAAGGGCGCCGAAACCGGCCATGCAAACCCCGGACTGGGAGATCCCGCTGAACCTGCAGCCCGATCCGGACGACTACTCGTTCGATCTGGAGCGCGGGCTGCGCGCGGTGGTCGGGCTGCGCGCCAACGTCCCGACCGAAGCGTTCACCGCCGGCGCGCTCGGCACCGAGCGGGCCGGCAGCGGCGTGGTGATCCGCGAGGACGGGCTGGTGCGTGACGATCGGCTACCTGATCACCGAGGCGGAGTCGGTGTGGCTGATCACCAACGACGGCCGCGCCGTTGCGGGCCATGCGCTCGCCTACGACCAGACGACCGGGTTCGGCCTCGTGCAGGCGCTCGGCCGGCTCGGGCTGCCGGCAATGCCGATCGGCGCCTCGTCCACGGTGCGGATCGGCGATGCGGCGATCCTCGCGGCCGGCGGCGGGCGGGAGCACGCGATCGAGGCGAAGGTGGTCGGGCGGCAGGAATTCGCCGGCTACTGGGAATACCTGCTGGACGAGGCGCTGTACACGGCGCCGGCGCACCCGTTCTGGAGCGGCGCCGCGCTGGTCGGCGAGGACGGCAAGCTGCTCGGCATCGGCTCGCTGATCCTGCAGCAGGGCGACGGCAAGGGGCGGCGGGCCGACATGAACATGATCGTGCCGATTTCGCTGCTGCCGCCGATCCTCGACGACCTGATGACGCTGGGCCGGGTCAGCCAGCCGCCGCGGCCGTGGCTCGGCCTCTATGTGATGGAGGGCGAGGGCGGGCTGGTCGTCGGGGGGCTCGCCGATGGCGGGCCGGCGGAGCGCGCCGGGGTGCGCGCGGGCGACCGCATCACCGGGTTCGAGGACGACGAGATTGCCGACCTCGCGATGCTGTGGCGGCGGCTATGGGCCTCCGGCAGTGCGGGCGCCACGGTGCGGCTGCGGCTGTCGCGCGACGGCACGGACGTGGCGCTGCGGGTGACGACGGCCGACCGCGCGAAGTTCCTGCGCGCGCCGCGGCTGCATTGAGGGCCGGTGATGGGTTCGCTGTACGAGCAGGATTTGGTGGCGTGGACCGAGGAGCAGGCGGAGTTGCTGCGCGCTGGCAAGCTTCGTGAACTCGACACCGAACATCTCGCCGAGGAGATCGAGAGCTTGGGCTCCAGCGAACGGCGCGAGTTGCGGAACCGCTTCGCCCGGCTCTTGCAGCACCTGCTGAAATGGCAGTTCCAGCCCGAGCTTCGCAGCCGTTCGTGGGCGACGACAATCCGGGTACAGCGCGACGAACTGGCCGGCGTGCTGGAAGACAGCCCGAGCCTGCGCGCAACGCTGCCGCCGCTGCTGCCGCGTGCCTATGACCTCGGGCGCGGCTGGGCGTTGCAGGAAACCGGCCTGCTGGACCTGCCGGAGATCTGCCCGTGGACAGTCGAAGAAGCACTTGCTGCGGATTTTTTGCCGCAATGAGAACCGCTGATTCGCCCAGCGCCGCCTTGGAGGACATCGAGTTATTCGAGATGGTCAATCTGCCGACCAAGGATACTGGCGTCGAGGGCATTGTTTACATATTCACCGCGCAGGGCAGCCACGGTGCGCGGGTGAAATGGTACCCGGGTCGGCCGAAGGCCAACGCACCAAGCCTGACAGTGACCGTCGCAGAGGAGCCAAAAGCGATCAACAACAATCTTCCGCTCGTCGTCGCGGCGGCGGCGGCAGGGCCGGTCCGGGCCTGGGTTGCGGCGAACCACGACGAGCTGTTGGATTTCTGGAATAATGGAGCGTCGTGGACGCGCGACGAGGTCAACGAGTTCATCGAACGGCTGAAAAAATTACGCTGAGACGAGCATTCGGTAACTTCGGCATTCGCGACGCTATCCGTGCGGAGACTGCTTTTCTCCTGTCGCCCGCTTGAACCTCATTTTATTCCAGACTTCGAGAATGATCGGCCACGAAATGTCGTCGAAGCTCCTCGCATCGGGCGCCTGCTCGCGAGACCAGCGGACCAGTGCCTTGAGTTCCCCAGCCCGTATTCAATTCCTGATGTATGTCCCGAGCCCGTGATGCAGCATTATGGCACGCCCCTCGGGCTTCTCCGGTGAGATCTTGTCGATGATCGACATCAACTGGGATCGGGCCTCTTCCTCCACTTCAGCGAGCCCTTGGCTCCAAGTCCGCATAGCAGTCGGCGATCCGCAACTCCTCCCAGGCGAGGAACCGATCCAGGGTCCAGGGTTCGCGAAGGTGGACGCTCATCGCGCGAATGTAGCACCGCGCTGCGCCCGGTTCATCCCCGGGGTTCTCAGGGCTCCGCCCTGAGCGGGTCCAGGGCGGAGCCCTGGCCTTTGCGTGCCGGCAGCGTCAGCGTCGCCGGCGGGCGGATCAGGACCAGATGGCGCGACATCCGCTGCTCCATCCGGTTCCACAGCCGGCTGATCGCCTGGGTGATCGCGAGGTAGATCAGCGACGCGTAGACGTAGATCGAGAAATCGAACGTCCGCGCGAAGACGAAGCGCGTCTCCCCCATCAGGTCGAGCAGCGTCACGATGGCGGCCAGCGCGCTCGCCTTGATGATGCCGATCAGCTCGTTGCCGAGCGGGCGCAGCGCCACCAGCAGCGCTTGCGGCCAGACGACATGGCGGGCGATGGCGTAGCGGGTCAGGCCGAGCGCGCGCGCCGCCTCGATCTGGCCCTTCGGCACCGACTGCACCGCGCCGCGCAGGATCTCGGACTGGTAGGCCGCGGTGTTCAGCGTGAAGGCGAAGATGCAGCAGTAGAACGCATCGCGAAAGAACCACCAGAGCCCGGCATCGGTCAGCGACGGACGCAGTTCGCCGGCGCCGTAGTAGACCAGATAGAGCTGGCACAGCAGCGGCGTGCCGCGGAAGAAAGTCGCATAGGACAGCGCCAGCGACGAGACCACGCGGTTGCGCGACATGCGCGCGAGCGCGATCGGATAGGCCAGGACGAAGCCGATGCTGCAGGAGATCGGTACCACTTCCGCGGTGATGCGCAGCCCCTGGATCAGCCGGTAGCCGAACGTCTGCAACAGATCGACGTCGAAAACGACGCCTGCGAAGTCCGCCAGGGACTGCATCACGCATATCCCCGGTTGGTGCGCCGCTCCAGATACGCCTGGCCGAAGCCGGAGAGGATGCTGAAGACCAGGTAGATCGCCGCCGCCGAGCCGAAGAACACCAGCGGCCGGGTGGTGGCGCGGCTTGCCTCGTTGGCGGCGCGCAGCAGGTCCATCACCGCGAGCGTGGAGATCAGCGAGGTGTCCTTGACCAGGATCGTCCAGATGTTGCCGAGCCCCGGCAACGCGACGCGCAACATCTGCGGCAGCACGACATGGAGAAACACCTGCCGCGGATGCAGGCCGAGCGACTTCGCCGCGTCCGTTTGCCCATGCGGCACCGCGTTCAGCGAGGCGACCCAGACCTCGCTGGAATAGGCCGCGACCACGACCGAAAGCGCGATCACGCCGGCGGCGAACGCGTTCATGTCGAGCTGCCAGCCGTTGCCGAGCAGCCGTGCCGCAATGTTGAGCAGCGCCTGCAGGCCGTAATAGACGATGAACAGCGACAACAGGTCCGGAATGCCGCGGAAGAACGTGGTGTAGGCCTCGCAGGCGACGCGCACGGCGCGATTTCGTGACAGCTTCAGCACGGCGAGCAGAAGCCCGCCGCCGAAGCCGAGCGGTACGGTCGCCAGCGACAGCAGCACGGTGATGACCGTGCCTTCGAGCAGCAGGGGCGCCCAGCCATTGGGGCCGAACAGCAGGCCGAAGAACCCCATGCCGCCTTGCCCTCCTACTTCGGCATGATGTCGACCTTGAAGTATTTCGCTTCAAGGGTCTTGAACGTGCCGTCCTTCGCGGACTCTTCGATCGCCTTGTTGAACATGGCCACGAGGTCCTTGTCGTCGGGGCGGAAGGCGGCGCCGACGCCGGGGCCGAACACGTCCATATCAGGCGCGCGCGGGATCTCGGCGACGATGCGGCAGCAGGCCGGGTTCTTCTCGATGAAGCCCTGCGTCACCAGGATGTCGTCGATCGCGTAGTCGAGCCGGCCGTTGGCGAGATCGAGCAGCGCCTCGTCGCCGCCCGGATACAGTTTTACCTCGGAACCCTTGTAGTGCTTGTCGAGGAAGTTGGCGAACACGGTCGAGGACTGCGTGCCGATCAGCTTGCCCTTCAGCGCCTCGGGTGAGATGTCGTTGCTTTTGTTGCTGGCCTGGGCCGACCAGACCGGCGCAGTCGCGTAATACACGTCGGAGAACAGCACCTTCTTCGCGCGGGCCGGCGTCTCGTTCATGCTGGAAATGATCACGTCGAATTTGCCGGCGAGCAGGGCCGGGATGATGCCGTCCCAGTCCTGGTTCTGGAACGTGCAGGTGACCTTCATCTTGGCGCACAGCGCGTTGGTGTAATCGACCTCGAAGCCGACGATCTTGCCGGATGGCTGGACGCTTTCGAACGGCGGGTAGGTCGCGTCCATGCCGATGCGGACGGTCTTCCAGTCCTTCGCGGCCGCCGGCCCGCCGGCCAGGGTGGCCGCGAGGCCTATTGATGCCAAGAGCGTTGCAATCTTCACCGCCATCTCCCCGTTCGCTGTGGAATACTTCGCCTGAGCCCCCCTCGGGCGGTCAAGATTAGAAGCAAGCTGCGTGCCATTCGGCAGCACAACGCGCACTGGCGCGGCGTGTCGATCAGTCGCCGACGTCGCCCTGCGCAGGCTGATCGACACGCCGCAGCATAGTGCGGACGATGATGCGGTGAAACGGCAGGATGGCGGCCAGATACGCGCGGCCCAACGGGTTGTGCGTCAGCACCACCGTCGTCGCGGTCACTTCGCAGCCGGCACCCGCCGCGGCCACGTCGACGACGAGCCGAAAATCGAGATGGGAATCGTCGAGGCCGAGCACGAGACGATCGGGGGTTTCGCTCATTACCGGGAAGATGCCGATCCGGCCGGCCGCCCGCGGCCCGTAGGGGTCGGGTGCCACGAGACCGAACGGCGCGACGATGCGGTTGCGCAGGCGCAGCAGGCCGCCGATCCAGCGCGGCGGATCGCGCAACATCCGCTCCGCAGCCGTTCGTGCAGTCAGTCGCGGCGGGCCGACGGTGACGCGAAATGCGTCAGCGAACTGCGCCCCGGCCAACAGGTGGATGGATTGGCTATCCGGCGCGATGGCCTGAACGGTCATGCTTTCAGCGCGACTTTGCCAACTCATCAAACCGCTGCAGCCGCGCCACCAGCGCGGGCATCTCGCGCAGCGGAATCATCACCGGGCCGTCGCTCGGCGCGTGGTCCGGGTTTTCGTGCGTCTCGATGAACACGGCGGCGACGCCGACCGCGAGCGCCGCGCGAGCCAGCACCGGCGCGAATTCGCGCTGGCCGCCGGAGGCGCCGCCGAGCCCGCCGGGCTGCTGCACCGAGTGGGTCGCGTCGAACACCACGGGATAGCCGGTGCGCGCCATGATCGGCAGCGCGCGCATGTCGGAGACGAGCGTGTTGTAGCCGAAGCTGGCGCCGCGCTCGCACAAAAGGATGTTCTCGTTCCCGGTCGATGCGATTTTCGCGGCGACGTTGACCATGTCCCAGGGCGCCAGGAACTGGCCTTTCTTGACGTTGATCGCGCGGCCGGTCTCGCCGGCAGCGATTAAAAGATCGGTCTGGCGGCACAGGAAGGCGGGGATTTGCAGCACGTCGACCGCCTCGGCCGCCGGCGCGCAATGCTCCGGCAGATGCACGTCGGTCAGCACCGGCATTTTGTATTGTTCGCGCACGCGCGCCAGGATTTGCAGCCCCTGCGCCATGCCGATGCCGCGCGCAGCGTTTGCGCTGGTGCGGTTCGCCTTGTCGTAGCTGCTCTTGTAGATCACCCGGACGCCGGTCGCGGCGGAGATTTCGTCGAGCGCGGCCGCGACTTCGAGCGCATGCGACAGGCTTTCGATCTGGCACGGGCCGGCGATCAGCACGAACGGCAGGTCGTTGCCGATCGCGATGCCGCCGACCCGGACGACGCGGTGTTCCGAGGGTTCAGCCATTTTCCAACATGTCCGCGAGATGCGCGTGCAGCGCGGGATCGGTGAAATCGGAAATCACCGCGGACGCTCCGGCGTCCCGCAACGTGGCGTCGCTGAGCGCGGTGCGCATGCCAAAGGTAAAAATGCCGGCGGCGCTGGCGGCGCGGATGCCGGACAGCGAATCCTCGAACGCAACCGCGCGCGCGGCCTCGCCGCCAAGGCGCTGCAGGCCGGTCAGGTACGGCAGCGGGTCAGGCTTTCCGCGCGGCAGTTCGTCGCCGATCACCAGCACCGGAAACCGATCGGCGAGGCCAAGGCCGGCCAGCATCTTCTCCGCGTTCGGGCGCGGCGCGTTGGTGACGACGCCGCACGGCACCTCCCGCGCCGCCGCCCATGCGAGCAGGTCGAGCAAACCCGGCGTCGGCGTCAGCGAACCCATCGAGGCGCGCACCAGCGCCTCCTTGCGCTCGATGATTTTTTCATGGGCTTCCGGCGGATGGTCGGGGAACAGAAACGCCATGATGGCGTCGTTGGCGGCGCCCATGATGCGGGTGCGATAGTCGTGCAGCGTCAGCGTGCGCCCGGTTTCGGCCAGCAGCGTCACGAAGGCGCCGACGTGCAGGTGATCGGTGTCGAGCAGCGTGCCGTCGAGATCGAACAGTAGGACGAGCGGCGCCGGCATCAGCGGGCTTCCGGGCGGCGCGCGCGGCGCAGCGGCATGGCTTCGGTGAAGATGTTGTGGTGGACGAACTCGGCGGGGCTGGAGACGGTCAGGTATTCCCGCATCGCGTCGCTGTCGCTGTCGGTGGTGTGCCAGGGCATATCAAGCACACGCCGCTTGTCGCCGACCCAGGAAGGCACGCGCGGCAAGCGGTACTGCTTGGCGAGATACTCGCCGATGGCGCCGAGCAACGCGTCGAGCCGCGCATCGCCGCTGAAGGCCGGCTCGGCCGCCAGCATCGCATAGCGCGCATCGGCGGAGGGATCGGTGTAAAACGTGTCGAGGAATTCGCCGATCGCAATCTCGCGCGGCACGCCGTGGGCAATGCGCTCAGCGGCTTCCGACAGGGTAGCGGGGCGGGTCACGCTCGGATGCCTCTCCCGGCCAGATGTGCTTCAGCAGGAACCGCTGCCGATCGGCGTCCTTGGCGGTGCGGGGAAAGTAGCGCCCCAGCACGTCAATCGCCTCCTCGATCGTGGTCACACCGACGACCCGAAGCCGATTGCGGATGTCCTCCGCCTCCGATGGCCCCCGTGCCGGGTCGTTGATGCGCATCGCCTTCAGTTTCAACGCAAGCATATAGGGCGCGCTCGGTACGAACACCCGCAAACCGGGGAGGCCACCACGCGGAAAAGTCGCGAACTCGGTGTGGTCGGCGGTGCGGTCGGCAACCGGGCTCAGATGAAACTGGACTGCCTCGTTCAGCCAGTCAGCCCGCCAGCCGTTCTCAGTCGCGATCAATATGACCCGATCAGCCAACCAATCCGGCCACGGCGGGTCCAACTCGGCGATGTCCGCATCTTCCGTCGCGAATTGGAAATTGCTGGCGAGCATCAGCGCCGAGCCGCCGTATAGGGCCATCTCTAGAAGAACCCCACGTTCAGCAGCGGCGGCCCCGATCCGGTCGAACGCAAGCAGAAGCGAGTCCCGGTTGAACTCCGCCGCCACTACACCAGCCGCGCCTGCCGCACCGCCGCGGCGATGAAACCGCGAACAGCGGATGCGGATCGAACGGCTTCGACTTCAGCTCGGGATGATACTGCACGCCGACGAACCACGGGATGGCCCGGCAGCTCGACGATCTCCGGCAGCACGCCGTCCGGCGACATGCCGGAGAAACGCAACCCGGTCGCCTCCAGCAGCTGCGCGATAGTTGCACGTTGACCTCGTAGCGGTGCCGGTGCCGCTCCTCGATCAGCGCCGGCGCCGCCGTAGATCGCGCGCACCAGGCTGTCCTCGCGCCAGCACCGCCGGGTAGGCGCCCAGCCGCATGGTGCCGCCCTAGATCGCCGCCGCTCGGCGCGCTGCTCGATCTCGTTGCCGCGCGCCCATTCGGTCAGCAGCCCGACCACCGGCTCGTCGCACGGCCCGAACTCGGTCGAGGACGCGTCGGGCATGCCCGGCCAGATTGCGCGCCGCCTCGATCACCGCCATCTGCATGCCGAAGCAGATGCCGAAGAACGGCACGCTTGCGCTCGCGCGCGAACCGCACCGCCTCGATCTTGCCGGGGGTGCCGCGTTCGCCGAAGCCGCCGGGCACCAGGATGCCGTGCACACCCTCCAGCCGGTGCACCGCGCCGGGCTGCTCGAAGATCTCGCTGTCCACCCAGTCGAGCTGCACGCGCACCCGGTTGGCGATGCCGCCATGCGTCAGCGCCTCGGCCAGCGACTTATAGCTGTCGAGCAGGTTGGTGTATTTGCCGACCACCGCGATGCGCACCTCGCCCTCGGCGTGCGTGCACGGCGTCGACGATGTTCCGCCAGCGCGCCAGGTCCGGCGTCGCTGCTCGAACGGCAGGCCGAAATGCCGCAGCACTTCGCGGTCCATGCCCTCCTCGTGATAGCTGATCGGCACCTCGTAGATCGTGTCGACGTCCAGCGCCGGGATCACCGCCTCGGGCCGCACGTTGCAGAACAGCGCGATCTTGCGGCGCTCGTTGTCCGGGATCGGCCGGTCGCAGCGGCACAGCAGCATCTGCGGCTGGATGCCGACGTTCAGCAGCTCCTTGACCGAGTGCTGCGTCGGCTTGGTCTTCAGCTCGCCGGCCGAGCGGGATGTACGGCACCAGCGTCAGGTGCACGAACATCGCCCGCTCCGGCCCGAGCTCGTTGCCGAGCTGGCGGATGGCTTCCAGGAACGGCAGGCTCTCGATGTCGCCGACGGTGCCGCCGATCTCGATCAGCACGAAATCGAACGTCGGTCGGTGTCCGCGCAGCGATGGCGTCCTTGATCGCGTCGGTGATGTGCGGGATCACCTGCACCGTGGCGCCCAGGTAGTCGCCGCGCCGCTCCTTGGCGATCACCTCGGAATAGATGCGGCCGGTGGTGGCGTTGTCCAGCCTTGGTGGCAGTGCACGCCGGTGAAGCGCTCGTAGTGGCCCAGGTCGAGGTCGGTCTCGGCGCCGTCGTCGGTGACGAACACCTCGCCGTGCTGGTACGGGCTCATGGTGCCCGGATCGACGTTGAGATAGGGGTCGAGCTTGCGCAGCTTGCACCGTGTAGCCGCGCGCCTGCAGCAGCGCGCCGAGCGCCGCCGAGGCGATGCCTTTGCCAAGCGAGGAGACCACGCCGCCGGTGATGAACACGAACCGCGTCATGGGCCACCAGTTTACAGGCGCCGCCGAGTCGGCGTGAAGCGGCATTGCCGCGCGCGAGGCGATACGAGGGGTGCGCCGGGAGCAGTGCTCGCCGGCGCCCGGGCCTTGAGCGTCAGTTGGTCGGCACGCTCGGCGCCGGTTTCACGGGCGTCGGCGGGGCGGGAACGCTGGCCGGCGGCTCGGCCGGAACACTCGGCGCCGCAGTACCCCCTTCGCCGGGATCGCGGGCGCCTGCCCCGGCGCGAGCGGCAGCGGCACCGTGCCATTGGTCGCGGGCGCGGAGGCCGGGGTGACGTCCAGGATCGAGCGGCCGACGCCGCCGGTGCCCTTGTTGATGATCGCGAGCGTCAGCGACAGCCCGAAGAAGATCGCCGCCAGGATCGCGGTCGTCCGGGTCAGCAGGTTGGCGGTGCCGCGCCCGGACATGAACGAGCCCATGCCCTGCGAGGTGCCGATCCCGAGGCCGCCGCCCTCGCTGCGCTGGATCAGCACGACGCCGATCAGCGCGATGGTGACGAACAGGTGGATCAGCAGCAGAACGGTGGTCATCGGGGTCCCCGTGAGGTCGCGCGCGTTCTAGCGGCTGCGGCCGGCGGGGGGAAGTGTCGAGACCGCCGGCGAACGTGGCTGGAGGGATGCCACGATCCGGCCTATGTTTCGGCATATGCCATAGGAGGGCCATCCATGTCCGGTACGCGGCAAGTTCGCCTGTTCCGCAACGGCCGCAACCAGGCGGTCCGCATTCCCGTCGAGTTCGAGTTGCCCGGCGACACCGCGCTGATGCATCGCGAAGGCAACCGGCTGGTGATCGAGCCTGTCCACAAGACCGGTCTGCTGGCGCTGCTCGCGACGTTGGAGCCGATCGACGAGACGTTCCCGGACTTCGACGAAGGTCTGCTGCCGGCAAGAGACGTGCCGCTGTGACCCGCTACCGGGCGATGCTGGATACCGACATCGTCTCCGACCTGGTCCGCAACCCGCAGGGTCGCGTCGCGGCACGACTGCGCCAGCACGGCGACGAAGGGATTTGCGTCAGCGTCATCTCGGCGGCCGAGCTTCGCTACGGATGCGCGAAGCGAAGATCGGCGCGTCTACTTGCTCAAGTGGAGGTGGTGCTGTCGGGCATCGACGTCCTTCCATTCGACGTGCCGGCCGACACCGACTACGGCCGTATCCGGGCCGACCTTGAATTGGCTGGCCGACCGATCGGCCCGACCGATCTTTTCATCGCAGCGCACGCCGCTTGCCTCGGCGTGACCCTGGTCACGCACAACGTCAGGGAATTCCACCGGGTGCGAGGACTGCGGGTCGAGACCTGGCTGGAATGATCGGAGCTTGACGGACCGCGTATTCCGCACCACGTTCAATCGTGATCCGGAGTTTTGGTGATAAAGCGACCGCGCTCGTGTTTCGGGGCGGCCGCCCGCGCGCGATGGCGCCGGACCTGGCAACCGCGGCCCGTCGCAAGTTGGCGGCGCTGGACGCCGCCGAGCGGCTGGCGGATCTGCGTATTCCGCCCGGCAACCGGCTGGAATCGTTGCGCGGAGATCGCGCTGGCGAGCATTCGATGCGGGTTAACGACCAATGGCGCATCGTCTTCGCCTGGCGGGACGACGGTGCCCATGAGGTTGAAATCGTGGACTATCACTGAGGAGGACGAGCATGGCGACGCAACCCGCGATCTCCCGCGACGACGTGGATGCCGGGCGGGTGGACTTCGCGGAGATCGACAGCGGCGAGCGCATGCCGCCGGTGCATCCTGGCGAGGTGCTGCGACACGAGTTCCTCGAGCCGCTGCGGCTGACGCCGCATGCACTCGCGTTGGCGCTGCGGGTCCCGCCGAACCGGATCAGCGCGATCGTGTCCGGCGAGCGGGCGGTCACCGCCGAGACTGCGCTCCGCCTGGCCCGGCACTTCGGAACCACGCCGGGGTTCTGGCTCAACCTGCAGAAGGCGTTCGAGTTGGAAATCGCCGAACAAGAAGCCGGCGCCCGCATTCGCGCCGAGGTCGCGCCGCGCGCCGCCTGAGCCTCAGCCGCGCAACCCCCGCGCGATCGCCAGGAAATCCTCGGCCTTCAGGCTCGCGCCGCCCACCAGCGCGCCGCCGACCTCCGGCAGGTTCAACAGGCTGCCGCAGTTGCTCGGCTTCACCGAGCCGCCATAGAGGATGCGCACTCCGCGCCCCGCCTCGCCGAGCCGGGAAACCAGCTCGGCCCGGATGAACCCATGCATCGCCGTCACGTCCGCCTCGGTCGGGGTACGGCCGGTGCCGATCGCCCAGACCGGCTCGTAGGCGACGACGCCGGCGAACCCGTCCGGCAGGCTGCCGGCCAGTTGCGCGCCGACCACCGCGGTCTCGCGCCCGGCCAGCCGCTCCGCCTCGGTCTCGCCGACGCAGACAATTGCCGTCAGACCCGCTTTCGTCGCCGCCTCCGCCTTGGCGCGCACCTGCGCATCGGTCTCGGCGTGATCCATCCGCCGCTCCGAATGGCCCACGATGACCCACGTGGCCCCCGCATCGCGCAGCATCGGGGCGGAGATGTCCCCGGTATGGGCGCCGCTCGGCTTCGCATGGCAGTCCTGCGCGCCGACCGCCACGCGCGAGCCGGCGAGCACCTGCGCGACCGGCGTGGATCATGCGTCGCCGGCGGGCAGACCAGCAGGTCGCAGCGCAGCGTCATCCGCGGCGCGCGCGCAGCGGAGCAGCGATCTGCGCGGCCGCATCGAGCAGAAAGCCGTTCATCTTCCAGTTGCCGGCGATCAGCGCGCGCATGGTGGTTGCCTCCGTCCGCGCCGGTCCTAGCCGATGCCCGCAATGGCGGCAAACCCGGCCGCAAACGTGGACCACGTGCAATTCGGCCGGCTCTGGCAAACCCTGGACAAGGTTCCTATTGTGCGGCGCATTCCCGACAGGATCCGCCGATGCTCGCCATCCTCCGCCGCTCGCTCGCCACCTGGCCGGTCCGCCTGTTCTTCGGCGTGCTGGTGCTGTCCTTCGGCATGTGGGGCGTGGCCGACGTGGTGCGCAACATCGGCCGCGACAGCACCTCCTATGCCGCGAACGTCGGCGGCGAGCGGATCAGCGTGAACGACTTCCAGGAAGCCTATCGCAGAGATCTCTCGCAGGCCGTGCAACAGCTCGGCAGCGCCGAGCCGACGCCGAACCAGCGCCTCCGGGTCGCGGTGCAGACGATCGGTCGCCTGGTCGTCCAGACCGCGGTCGCCGAGTACGTGCGCGACCTCGGCGTGCGCGTGCCGGACGCCGCGCTGGAGACCGTCGTGCAGGACATCCCGCAGTTCCACAACGCACAGGGCCAGTACGACGCCAACGTGGCCCGCGCGGTGCTGCGCAACAACGGCATGAACGAGCGCGTGTACGGCGACATGCTGCGCCGCGGCCTCGCCGAGGATCAGGTCGTCGGCGCGCTCACCGCCGGCGCCGTCGCGCCCGGCGAGATGGCCAAGCAGGTGTACGAGTTCCAGCAGGAGAAGCGCACCGCCGATGCGGTCGACGTGCCGCTTGCCGCCGCCGCCCCGCCGCCCGTGCCGACCCAGCAGGATCTGGAACGCTGGTGGGCCAATCACCCGGAGAACTACAGCAAGCCGGAATTCCGCCGCGTCAAGGCGATCGTGCTGGCGCCGCAGACGCTCGCCAGCGAGATCACCGTCACCGACGACGACCTGAAAGCCGAGTGGGAGCAGCACAAGGCCGAGTTCGACAAGCCCGAGCGCCGCTCGGTGCAGGTGATCCTGACGCAGGATCAGGCTGAGGCGGAGAAGCTCGCCCAGCTATGGCGGGGCGGCGCGGACTGGGCGACCATGCAGACGGAGGCGAGCAAGACCGCGGCGGCGCCGGTCGAGCTCAGCGACGCCACGCGCGCCGAGTTTCCCGCGCCGGAACTGGGCGACGCGGTGTTCGCGACCGCGCTCGGGGTGGTGCCGCCGCCGGTACACAGCGAACTCGGCTGGCACGTGCTGAAGGTCACCAAGATCACGCCGGGCGGCGCCAAGACGATGGAGGAAGCGCGCGACGCGCTGCGCCAGCGCGCGATCGACGACAAGGCCGGCGACCTCATCTACGACCGCGCCAACCGGATCGAGAACCTGCTCGACGGCGGTGCGTCGCTGGACGCGCTGCCCGGCGACCTCGGGGTCGCCGCGATCACCGGAACGCTCGACAAGGACGGCAAGACGATGGAGGGCAACGACGCGCCGATCCCGGGGCCGCCGCAACTGCGCGCCGCCTTCATCAAGGCGGCGTTCGCAGCCAAGCCGGGCGACCCGCCGAAGCTCGAGCAGGCGCCGAACGCCGCCGACGGGTCGCAGTCGTTCTTCGCGCTGGTGGTGGAAAAGATCATCCCGCCCGAGCCGAAGCCGCTGCAGGAGGTCACCGAACAGGTGCGCACCGACTGGGAAGCCGATCAGCGGCGGCATGAGCAGGAGGAGATTGCCGCGAAAATCTATGGCGAACTGCGCCGCGGCTTCACCCTCGCCGCCGCCGCGGAGAAATTCGGGCTGTCGGTGCGTCGCCTGCCGCCGGCCGGCCGCGGCGCGCCGACCGACGGCGTGCCGACCGCGCTGGTCGACAAGTTGTTCGGGCTCTCGCCGGGCACGACGCCGATGAAGAAGGGCGAGGCGACGATGGTGGAAACGCCGGACGGCTTCATGGTCGCGGTGCTCGCCGACATCGTGCGCCCGGACCCGGCCGCCGACCCGGTCGGCTACGGGCAGGTGAAGCAGGTTCTGGCGCGCGCGGTCGCGCAGGACATCCAGGCGGCGTTCCGCAACGCCGCGCGCGAACGCGCCAACCCGCACGTGAACGAGTCCGTGGTCGCCTCCGTCGCCACGCCGGGCGAATGAACCACGTCCCCACGCCCGGCTTCCCGGAGTTCCGTGCCGACTACGAGCAGGGGCGTGGCCATCTGGTGTGGACGCGCAGCGTCTCCGACCTGGAAACGCCGGTCGCCGCCTACCTCAAGCTCGGCGAGGGCAAGCCGTATTCGTTCCTGCTGGAAAGCGTCGAGGGCGGCGCCTCGCGCGGGCGCTATTCGATCATCGGGCTCGCGCCGGACCTGATCTGGCGCTCCCGCGACGGCCGGCCGGAGCTCAACCGCAACGCCCGCGCCGCCCCGTTCGCGTTCGTCCCGGACGACCGCGCCCCGCTCGACAGTCTTCGCGCGCTCACGGCGGAGACACGGTTGCAGATTCCGGACGGGCTGCCGCCGATGGCCGGAGGGCTGGTCGGCTATTTCGGCTACGACATGGTGCGGCAGATGGAGCGGCTGCCGCAGAAGAATTTCTCCAGCATCGACGTGCCGGACAGCGTGCTGGTGCGCCCGACCCTGTTCGCGATCTTCGACAACGTCACCGACCTGCTGACGCTCGCCGCCCCGGTGTTTCCGCGCGCCGACATGACGGCAGCGCAGGCGTGGGAAGCGGCACAGGGCGCGATCGCGGCGGCCGAGGCGGCGCTGGCCCGGCCGCTGCCGCTCGCCGCCCCGCCGGTGTCGCTGCCGCCGCTGCCGGAGCCGGCATCCAACTTCACCAAGGCCGGGTTCATGGCGGCGGTGGAGCGCGCCAAGGAGTACGTGTTCGCCGGCGACGTGTTCCAGGTGGTGCCGAGCCAGCGCTTCTCCGTGCCGTTCGGCCTGCCGCCGTTTTCGCTCTACCGCGCGCTGCGCCGGATCAGCCCGGCGCCGTTCATGATTTTTCTCGACTTCGCCGGTTTCTCGGTGGTCGGCAGCAGCCCCGAAATTCTGGTGCGGCTGCGCGACGATACCGTCACCATTCGGCCGCTCGCGGGAACCCGCCGCCGCGGCGCGACGCACGAGGAAGACCAGCGCCTTGCCGCCGAACTGCTCGCCGACCCGAAGGAGCGCGCCGAGCACCTGATGCTGCTCGACCTCGGCCGCAACGATGTCGGCCGGGTGGCGGAGATCGGCAGCGTGCGCGTCACCGAGAGCTTCGCCATCGAGCGGTTCAGCCACGTGATGCACATCATGTCGGACGTGCAGGGCCGGCTGCGCGAGGGGCTCGATGCGATCGACGCGCTGGTCGCGGGCTTCCCCGCCGGCACGCTGACAGGTGCCCCGAAAGTCCGGGCGATGGAGATCATCGAGGAGCTGGAGCCGACACGGCGCGGCATCTATGCCGGCTGCATCGGCTATTTCGCCGCCAACGGCACGATGGACACCTGCATCGGCCTGCGCACCGCGGTGGTGAAGGACGGCACGATGTTCGTGCAGGCCGGCTGCGGCGTGGTCGCCGACAGCGATCCGGAAGCGGAATATGAGGAAACCCGGCAGAAAGCCCGCGCGCTGTTCCGCGCCGCCGAGGAAGCCGTCAACTTTGCCGCAAAGCGAACAGGTTGAGGCTACGTATCGAATACAATATTATTTCCAGAATGCACAACGCAGGAATTTCATAACGCCAAAAATTTCACGCGGTGGATAGAACGCCTCAGTAATTTGTTGGACGAATGCCGCCGGATGGGTATTCTGTTGCGAAGGGCATTCGCTTCGGATGAGGGCGGTTTGATGCAGCTTGCGCAGGGTGATTTCTATTGCAGGCAGGCGACGGACGCCGATCTGCCGGAAATCGCTGCGATTTACGCACTGTGCGTCCGCAATGGCGACGGCGCGTTCGACGATCAGGTCGATCCGGCCGAGTTGGCGCTGCGCTACCGATCGTTGCTTCAGCGCCAGTTGCCGTTCGTCGTCGCGGCGGCGCCGGGGCGGGTGCTCGGCTTCGCCCATGCCGAGCACTACCATCCCGCCTCCGGCTTCACCCATTGCGTGCAGTCCTCGGTGTGGATCCGCGCCGCGCATCGCCGGCGCGGCGTCGGCACGGCGCTGCTGCGCGCACTGCTGATGACCAGCCGGCAGGCGCGCTACCGCCAGGTCATGGCCTGGGTGCTGCAGGAGAACGAGGCCGCGCTGGCGCTGCACCGCCGCCTCGGCTTCGTGGTGATGGGCTGGCACCGGGAAGCCTGCTTCACCGGCGGCCAGCTGCGCGACGTGCTGCTGCTGCGGCATGAGCTGTGGCGCCACACCTCGCCGCCGGCTGCCGATGACGTCGGGGAGGTGCCGGTGCCGGACGGCGTCGGCTCGATGGTCACGCACGCCTGAGCCCCACGCGCGCGGCGCAGGTTGCGCGGGGGAAGTCTGTTCCGTAGCGTCGCCGGCCCGCAGCAACGCGACGCCCGCGCATGGACGAGCCGACACCGGAAGACCCGGCAACGTTTGGTGCCGAGGGCATCCCCGCCGGCGCGGTGCTGCAGCGCGTCGCGCCGCACGTCGATGCCGCGTTCTACCGGACCCGCAACCCGGAGCTGGCCGGCGCCGGCGAGGACGCGGCCGCGCATTTCTGCCGCGCCGGCTGGCGCGAGGGGCGCGACCCGAACGGCTGGTTCAGCACCGATTACTATCTGCACGCCAACCCCGACGTGCGCGCGGCCGGGCTCAACCCGTTCTGGCATTTCCTGGTGCAGGGATCGCACGAGGGCCGCCGCGCGCGCGCCGCAGGGGCGGTCTGGCGCGAGGCGTTCGATCGCGCGACCGCGCCGCGTCCTGCCCCGGCACTGCCGCCGCCGGTCTCCGCGCCGGCACTGGGCGCGCCGGAACTGCGCCGGCTGGTCGGCACCGCCTGCGCCGGCGCGCGCGGCCTGGTGGTCGCGATCAGCCATGACCGCTACGTCGAAGTGCCCGGCGGCACGCAACTGCTGATCGCCGACGAACAGCGCAAATTCAACGGCGACCGCGCCGTCTACCTGCATCTGTCGCCGCTGCTGCCCGGCCTCGGCCTGGCAGCGGACGGGCCGGCGCCGCTGTGGCTCAGCGTGACCCTCGACGGCGCGGTGCGCGGCGTCGCGACTGCCGGCAATGTCGCGCTGGCGCTGGCCTCGATCACGGCCGGCCCGGCGGCGCAGCTGCCCCGGCTGCTGGCGCTGCACGCGCTGCACGGGCACCGGCCGGAGGCAATCGCCGAGATCGCGGCGACGTTGCAGCCGCGCCATGCGTTCTTCTGGGTGCACGACTACACCGCCGCCTGCGCCAGCCCGCGGCTGCTGCGCAACGGTATTGCGTTCTGCCATGCGCCGCCGCCGGACAGTCTCGCCTGTCGGGTCTGCGCGCACGGGCCGGGGCGCCCGGCGCATCTCGCCCGCATCCGCGCGCTGTTCGACGCGGTGCCGTTCCACGTGGTCGCGCCGTCGCAGACCGCGCTCGATGTTTTTCTTGGCGCCACCGACCTGCCGGCGCGCGGCGCGCTGGTGCATCCGCACGCCAGCCTCGCGCCTGCGGAGGCAACCGCCGCGACCGACGACGGCCCTCCGCGCGTCGCCTTCGTCGGCCACGCGGAGTACCACAAGGGCTGGACCCGGTTCCGGGAGCTGGTCGCGGCAGTCGGCGACTGCGGCGCGCAGTTTTTCCATTTCGCCAGCGCCACCGAGCTGCGCGCGCTCGACGGCGTGACGCTGGTGGAGGCGGAAAGTTCGGCAACGCGCCCGTTCGGCATGGTGCGGACGCTTGCCGAACACCGCATCGACCTCGTGCTGGCGCTGTCGCCCTGGCCGGAGACGTTTGGCTACGTCGCGCACGAGGCTTTGGCGGCCGGCGCCGACCTGCTCGCGCTCGCCGGCAGCGGCCATGTCGAGCAGCTTGCCCGCGCCACCGAAGAATGCCTTGTGCTGCCGGACGACACGGCGCTCGCGGCGTTCTTCCGCGCGGGCGAGGCCACCGCGCATGTCCGCGGCCGCCGCGCCGCCGGCCGGGCGGCCTTCACCCTCCTGCACGACGGCTCGACCGCGACGATCGGGTTCGACCCGGCAGTGCCGCCACGAACGGAGGCGCCCGACCTGCACCTGCTGCTGCGCGGCATCCGGATCGACGGCGTCGAGACCGGCGGGATCTGGCGGTTCGACCTGCCGCCGCCCGGCGCCGACGACGCCAGGCGCACGCTGCGGCTCCGCTCGCGTACCCTGCGCGGCGCCTGGGAGCGCGAGGGCGACCGGCGCCGGCTCGGCGTCCCGGTCTCCGCCATATTGCTCGACGGCATCCCGCTGCCGCTCGGTGACGCGCGTCGCGTGAGCGGCTGGCACAAGCCGGAAGACGGCTGGCAGTGGACCGACGGCGACGCCACGCTGCTGGTCGGCCCGGTGCGCGTCGTGCAGATGACGCTGATGCCGTTCGCCCGCTACTGGCGCGCGCCGCTGCTGGAGGGTCCGGCGTGAACGTCGTCGCTTTCACCAGCTTTTCGTTCGGCTATCTGGCGCGCGCCCGCGTCTTGGCGGAGACGCTGCGCGCGGCGCATCCGGACTGGGCGCTGTGGGCGGTGCTGGTCGATCGCCCGCCGCCCGGCTTTTCCCGCCGTGCCGCGTTCGCCGGCTTCGACCGGGTGCTCGACGTCGAAGCGCTTGGGATTGCCGACGTGCGGCGCTGGCTGTTCCTGCACGACCTGATCGAAGCCTGCACTGCCGTGAAGGGCGCAATGCTGCGCCATCTTTTTGCGCTTGGCGCCGATGCGGTCGTGTATCTCGACCCCGACATCGCGCTGTTCCACCCGCTCGCTGCGCTGGAGGAGCGGCTGCAATCGGCCTCGATTCTGCTCACGCCGCACCAGACCGAGCCCGATACCGAGGCGCCGGCGATCCGCGACAACGAGCGCGCGTCCTTGCGCTACGGCGCGTACAACCTCGGCTTTCTGGCCGTCCGCAACGACATGACCGGAAAAAAATTCGCCGACTGGTGGGCGGCGCGGCTGTACCGAGGCGTGTTTCGATGCGCCGGAGACCGGGCTGTTCACCGACCAGAAGTTCTTCGACGCGGTCCCAGGAATGTTCGAACGGGTTGCGATCGTGCGCGATCCCGGCTGGAACGTCGCGAGCTGGAACCTGTCGCAACGGCGCCTGCGCTTTGCCGACGACGGCGGCATCACGGTGAACGGTGCGCCGCTCGCGTTCTATCATTTTTCCAAGTTCGGCGGTGCCGGCGACGTGATGACCGAACGCTACGCAGGCGACGCGCACGAGCCGCACGAGCTCTGGCGCTGGTACGGCCGCGCGCTGGCGGCACATGCGGAGCCGGACATCCCCGACGGCTGGTGGTTTTTTTCAAGTTTCAGCGATGGCACGCCGATCCCGCGCGGGGCACGTCTGCTCGCACGCAACCGACCGGAGGTGATGCAGCGGTTCAACGATCCGTTCGACGCGAGTTTCCTGCGCTGGCTGGGCGAGCATGCGCCCGAGGTACGATGTTGAATTGCGTATTTCGGAAAACACCTGCTTCGCGATGATCAGCTTCTGCACCTCGCTCGCGCCTTCGTAGATGCGCAGCGCGCGCATCTCGCGGTACAGCAACTCCGACGATGTTGCCGTGCGCGACACCGAGCCCGCCGAACATCTGCACCGCCGCATCGACCACGCGCTGCGCCGCCTCGGTGGCATACAGCTTGGCCATCGCCGCCTCCCTGGTGATCCGCCGCCGCCGCACGTCGCGCGTCCAGGCGGCGCGATAGACCAGCAGCGCGCTCGCATCGACATCGAGCGCCATGTCGGCGAGTTTTGCCTGGGTCATCTGCAGGTCGGCCAGCGACCCGCCGAACATTTTTCGCGATGACGCATGGCGCGACCGCCTCATCGAGCGCACGCCGCGCGAACCCGAGCGCCGCAGCACCGACGCTCGGCCGGAAAATGTCCAGCGTCGTCATGCCACGCTGAAAACCCTCGCCCGGTGCGCCGAGCAGACACGCGTCCGGCACCACGCAGTTCTCGAACCGCAAGCGTCGCCAGCGGATGCGGCGCGATCACCTCGATCCGCTCCGCGATCGTCAGTCCCGGCGTGCCAGCCTCGACGAAAGAATGCAGAAAGCCCCTTCGCACCGGGCGCCTCGCCGCTGCGCGCGAACACGCACGTAGTGGCCGGCAATGCCGCCATTCGAGATCCAGGTCTTTCGCCCCGTCGATGCGCCAGCCGCCGGGAACGCGCACGGCGGTGGACGACATCGCGGCAACGTCGGAGCCGGCATCGGGTTCGCTCAGTGCGAACGCGGCGATGCGCGTGCCGGCCCGGGCTTCCGGCAGCACGCGGGCGCGCAGCGCCGGCTGCCCGAACAGCGCCACCGACGCGGTGCCGAGCCCCTGCATCGCGAACGCGAAATCGGCCAATCCCGAGTGCCGCGCCAGGATTTCGCGCGCAAGGCAGATCTTGCGCACGTCCAGCGTCGCCGCGTCGTCGGCCACCGCGGCGGCGAGCCAGCCCGCATCGCCGAGACGGCGCACCAGATCGCGGCACGTCGCATCAACGTCGGCATGATCGACATGCGCGAGGTGCTCGGCGGCCCAACCGTCCAGACTCGTGCGCAAACTCCCTGTGGCCGTCATCGAAGAACGGCCAATCCAGGAACGAAAGATCAGCCATCAGTTGCCCTCGAACACCGGGCGCTGCTTTGCGGCGAACGCTTCGTAAGCGCGGGAAAAATCGCGCGTCTGCATGCAGATCGCCTGCGCCTGCGCCTCCGCCTCGATCGCGGCGTCGATGTCCATGCTCCATTCCTGGTGGATGCAGCGCTTGGTCATCGCGTGCGCGAACGTCGGCCCGCGCGCCAATTCCGCCGCCAGCGCCTGCGCGTCCCGCAAGACGGCATCCGGCCCGCAGAGGCGGTTGTAAAAACCCCACCGCTCGGCTTCGGCGCCGTCCATCGAGCGACCGGTGAACAGCAATTCCGCCGCCCGTCCCGCACCAATAATGCGGGGCAAAATATTGCACGCGCCCATGTCGGCGCCCGCCAACCCGACGCGCGTGAACAGGAAGGCGACCTTGCTGCGCGCGGTTCCGAACCGGAGGTCGGATGCCATCGCCAGGATCGCGCCCGCACCCGCGCACACGCCGTCGATCGCGGCGACGATCGGTTGCGGGCACGCGCGCGCATCGCCTTCACGAGATCACCGGTCATGCGGGTGAAATCCAGCAGCCCCTGGGTGTCGCCGGCGCGCTGCATCGCCACCAGCGGGCCGATGATCTCGTGGACGTCGCCGCCCGAGCAGAAATTCCCGCCGGCCCCGGTCAGCACCACCGCGCGCACGGCATCGCCGTACGGCAGCGCCCGGAACAGGTCGCGCAGTTCGGCGTAGCTCTCGAAGGTCAGCGGGTTCTTGCGCTCCGGCCGATCCAGCGTGACGGTCGCGACGCGGTCGGCCAGCGCAAAGCGGAAATGCCGCGGCGCGAAGCCGACGGCGTCAAATCCCTGCGACTGCATGGCGGTCTCCGTGCCGGGCCGCCGCCATGCTGACGCGCGCCGGGGCGGGGTTCAACCCGTCCCGGCAGTTCCTGGCCCAATCGGATCAGTGGCCGGTCGCCGCCCCGACCGCCGCGCCGCCGGCGCCGCCGATCAGCGCGCCGCCCAGCGGACCCAGGCCCGTCGCGCCGCCGATGATCGCGCCCGCCCCGGCGCCGATCGCGCCGCCGGCAATCGCGCGCTGGCCGGGATCATTCGGGTTCGAGCAGGCACCAAGCCCCAGCGCCGCGCCCAGGACCACCACGCATACGATGCGTTTCATCGCTCTCTCCTTGCTATTTGAGCGCATAAACGCGGAAACCCGGGGCAAGGTTGCCACTCGAACGAAACGTGCGCGCCCGGTTGCCGGCCGCCGGCCCCGTCAGGGTGCGAGGAACGCGGGCGCCTGCCGGCGCTGGAGGTCGGCCAGCGAGCATTCCTCCAGCACCGCGGCCACCGCGTCGCGAGCACGCTGCAGCAGCGGGCGCATCCGGCATGCCTCCAGATCCGGGCAGTCATCGCAGGCGCGGAACTGGGTGCGGCTCGCGCACGGGGCGAGCGCCAGCGGCCCGTCGACGATGCGGATGATGTCGGCGACCGCGATCGCGTTCGCGCGCAGCCGCAGCCGATGCCCGCCGCCGGGGCCGCGCCGGCTTTCCAGCAGCCCGTTGATGCGCAACTCGACCAGGATCGCCTCGAGGAATTTGCGCGGAATCAACTCTTCCTCGGCGATCTGTGCGGTCGGCACCCAGTCCCCGGCCCCGGCGCGATCGGCAAGGTGGATCGCGGCGCGGAGCGCGTATTTCGCGCGGCTCGACAGCATCGCCTCAGATCTCGGCTTCGCTCCGCAGCATTCTCAAGCTCTCGCGCAACGCCCGCGCCGCATCTGCCACGTCCGCCGCCGTGTGCGCGATCGAGATGAAGCCGGAGAGCCGGCTGCCCACGTCCACCCCGTTCACCAGCAGCGCCAGCCGCAGCCGGCCGAGCAGCCGCGCCGGCGGATTCTTGTACTCGTCGAGCGTGACCGCGTACGGGTCGAACCGCTCCGGCACGATCTCCCGCCCCTTCGGGTTGAGAAACAGATGAAAACCCGAATAGGTGCCGTAGACCGCCCAGGGCAGCCGCTCCTGCGCCAGCACCTCCGTCCACGCCGCGCGCAAATCGGCGGCCGTCGCCGAGGCGCGCTCGCAGACGCCGCCCTCGGCGATGATGCCAAGCGCCGCCGTGCCGGCCGCGGCGGAGACCGGGTTGGCGTTGAACGTGCCCTGATGGCCGATCTTCTCCCGCCCGGCCGCCGGCGCGGCGGCAAAGTCGAGCAGATCGAGAATGTCCTTGCGGCCGGTGACGCAGCCGCCGGGCAGGCCGCCGGCGAGGATTTTCGCCCATGTGGACAAGTCCGGCGCGATGCCGAGCGCCCCCTGCGCGCCCCCCGGCGACACCCGGAAGCCGGTGATCACCTCGTCGAAGATCAGCAGCGTGCCCGCCGCCGCCGTGGCCTCGTGCAGTGCCGCCAGGAACTCCGGCCGCAGCGGCACCTGGCCGAAGCTCGATCCGGTCGGCTCGACGATCACCGCCGCCACGTCGCCGGCCGACAGTTTGGCGCGTACGTCGGCGATGTCGCCGGGCTGGGCCAGCACCACTGCCTCGGCGATGCCCGCCAGCACGCCCGGGGTCGGCGAGCCGTCGAAATGGTTGGCGAACCCCATCGTCATGTGGTCGTGCCAGCCGTGGAAATGGCCCTTGAAGCGCATCAGCTTCGGCCGTCCGGTGAAGGCGCGCGCGAGCCTGAGCGCCATCAGCGTCGCCTCGGTGCCCGACGAGGTGAAGCGCAGGCGCTCCGCCGTCGGCACCAGCCGCTGCACCGCCTGCGCCCAGTGCACTTCCAGCGGATGGTTGGCGCCGAACTGGGTGCCCTGCGCCTCCACCTCGGCGATCCGCGCCGTCACCACCGGGTGCGCGTGGCCGAGGATCAGCGCGCCGTGGCCGCCAAAGAAATCGACATAGCGGTTGCCGTCGACGTCCCATTTGTGCCCGCCCTGCGCCCGCTCGATATACGGGCCGTAGGGATCGAGTTGCCGCCCGTCATGGGTGATGCCGCTCGGGAACAATTTTGCCGCGTCTTGCGCGAGCGCGGCGGAGCCGGGCGTCAGGTCCCGCCACGCTGCCACGATCCTGGAATTGCTGCCGGCTTCGGGTGCGGCGGCGAGGGCAACGGACATCGGCGACTCCTGGAAAACCGGCGAGAATTCCATACTGCCTCGCTAGGCCCGCGCCGGGGAAGTTTTCCCGACGCATCCCAGAGCCTCCATCGGTGCAGCATAGCGGGCCAGACGCCGGTTCAGCCGAGTTGGGCCAGCCGGCGGGCCTGGCGGGACAGCAGCGCCGCCACGTCCGCCAGATCGTCGCCGCCGAGCAGGGTGCGCGGCGCCCGCACGGTGGCGCTGGCCATGGCGCCGCGCTGGGTCAGCACGTGCTTGCGCACAGCGAGCCCGATGCCCGGCTGCTGTTCGTAGCGCGCCAGCGGCAGGTACGCATCGTGCAACTGCGCGGCGCGATCCAGGTCGCCCGCCGTGTGCGCGGCGACCACGTCGGCCATCATCTCCGGGAAGCAGAAGCCGCTCATCGCACCGTCGGCGCCCCGGCGCAGTTCCTCGGGCAGGAAGATCGCGTTGTTGCCCACCAGGATGCTCAAGCGACGCGCCGCCGCGTCCGCCCGCAGCGCCGACAGCTTGCCAAGCCCCGGCCAGTCCTCGTGCTTCAGCATCACGCAGGTCGGGATCGCCTCGGCAATCCGGCGGATCACGCCGGCGGCAATGAACACGTTGTTGGCCTGCGGATAGTCCTGCAGCACGAACGGCACGCCCGGCAGTTCGGCCGCGACCTGGGCGAAATAGTCGAACACGCCGGCATCGCCGCGCAGGCCGGGCGGCGGCGCCACCATCACCCCGGCAGCGCCCGCCTCCATCACTCGCCCGGTCAGCGCGCGCATCGCGGCAAAGCCCGGTGCGGAGACACCGACCACAACCGGCACACGCCCGGCCGCCCGCGCGATGACGTGGGCGCTGAACCGCACCTGTTCCTCGGCGCTCAGCTTCGGCGCCTCGCCCATGATGCCGAGCACGGTGAGGCCGGTGGCGCCGCGCTCCAGGTAGAATTCCACCAACCGGTCGGTGCTGGGCAGATCAAGCGCGCCGTCCAGCGCAAACGGCGTCGCGGCGATCACGAACACGCCGCGTGCCGACGCATCGAGCAGCGCACCCGCCATTGCTCAGACCGTCTTGTGGCTGCCGTCGCACATAGGCTTCGCGGCCGAGTGTTTGCAGCCGCAGAACCAGGCGTCGCCGTCGGCCTCGGCCTTGTATTCCATGGGCGTGAAGCCGCTGCCCTTGTGCGAGCCGTCGCAGAACGGCTGCGACGCGCTCTTGCCGCAGGCGCACCACCAATACGATTTTCCCGCCTCCACCTTGATCTGGAACGGCGCTTTCTGGGCAATCACGGGGGCGGCGGTCGCCGACATGGGTGGCCTCACTGCTTCGTGTTAAGCGGCACGGTTATACAGGCCGACCGAACCGCGACGCCAGCCCCGGATCGATGCCGACCAGTTCCCGCGCGGGCAAGGCCGCATAGCCGCCGGCGCGTGGCTTGGGCAGCTTCAGGCGCACCATCGCCTCGGCGAGCGCGACCGCGCAGGCGACGCCCTCGATCACCGGCACCGGCAGATGCGGCTGCACGCGCGCCGCCATCGGCGCCATCACCGCGCCGATCAGCACCACCGCATCGACCATGTCCTGCTCGACCAGCAGGCGCGCCTCGGCGACGATCAGGTCGGCAACGCGCTCCGGGTTGGCCAACAGGTCCTGCGGCGTCGCGTCGGCGATGCGCATGCCGCCACAGCGGGAGAGCAGGCCATACGCTTCGATCATCTCGCGCACCGGATAGGTGCTGCGGCGCGACAGCGTGACAGTACCAAAACGCCCGCCGGCGAGGCAGGCGACGTGCAGCGCTGATTCGGTGAGGCCGAGCACGGGGAACGCAAACATCTCCCGGGCTGCACGCAGCGCGCTGTCGACCGACGCCCCGATAATCGCCGCGTCGCAGTTTTCCGAGTTGGCCGCGAGCAGATCGAGCGACGCATGTTCGGCAATCGCGATTTCCGCCCGCGTGCCGATGATTTTTGCGCCGAACCGCGCGGTAACCGGGACGATTTCGGTGCCGGGCGACGCGGCGGCGCGGGCGGTGACGGCGATCGTGTCGGTCACCGCCTGGGTGGTGTTGGGGTTAGCGAGAAGGAGGCGCATCAGTTGCGAATACCGCGCAATTTCTCCCCCTCCCCTTGTGGGAGGGGGCCGGGGGGAGGGGTCTGACGGATTCGGTCTCTGAACGCGCCACCCCTCCCCCAACCCCCTCCCGCAGGGGGAGGGGGCTTCATTCGGGGCGAACGCCCGAGCGCGATGACCACTGATCTTCCTCCTGATTCTGCGCGGGCGTCCCGTCGGGCGAAATTTCAACTCCCCCGATACGTCGCGTACCCGAACGGAGAGAGAATGAGCGGCACGTGGAAATGTCCGTGCGGATCGGCGATCCGGAAGCGGATCGGGATTTCCTCATAGAACCCGACGCCCGGCTCGCCGCGCGACGCCCGCCATTCGCCGACCAGGAACAGAATTTCGTAGACGCCCGGCCGCAGCGCGTCGCCCTGGATCAGCGGCGCGTCGCAGCGGCCGTCGGCGTTGGTGCGGAAGCGGCCGAGCACGCGGCGGTCCGGCCCCTCGATCCGGTATAGCGTCAACGTCATGCCGACCGCCGGCCGGCCTTCGGCGGTGTCGAGCACGTGCGTGGTCAGCCGGCCCGCGGGCGCTTTGCCGCTCATGGGCCTGGCGCCCCCTCGTGGAACCACGCGGCGAGCATGTCCCGCTCCTCATCGGTGATGTTGGTGACGTTGCCGAGCGGCATCGCCTTCGCCTGCACCGCCTGGGCGAAGATCTGCGGCGCCATCGTCACGATCCGCTGCGGCGTGTCCAGCATCACGCCTTTCGGCGCCTCGTCAATGCCGTCGAACGTCGGCTTGGCGGCGTGGCACACGGCGCATCGCGTCGAGACGATCTGCTGCACCTCGGCGAACTTCACCTCGCCCGCGCCGGCGTTGGCGCCCGGCTGGCCGGCGACCGTCAGCACCGCCGCCAGCAGCATCGGCACCGCCGCCGCCGGCCACAGCCACCAGGCGGGCTTCTCGCCGGTGTGCTTGGTGTTGAACCAGTGCCGCACCAGGAAGCTCGCGATGAACACCGCCGCCAGCACGCCCAGCTCCAGCGCGTGCCGTAGGTGAACGCCGAGTGGTTGCTCAGCATCACGAACACCACCGGCAGCGTCAGATAGTTGTTGTGCACCGAGCGCTGCTTGGCCTCGGCGCCCAGCTTCGGGTCCGGCGTGCGCCCGGCGATCAGGTCCCGCACCACGATGACCTGATTTGGAATGATGATGAAGAAGACATTGCCAACCATGATCGAGCCGACCAGCGCGCCGATATGCACGAACGCGCCGCGCCCGGAGAACACGTGCGTGTAGCCGAACGCCGCCGCTACCAGCAGCACGAAGCCCACGGCCGCCAGCCGAAGCGTGTTTCTTCCAACCCACGATTTGCAGAGTTGATCGTAGACGAGCCAGCCGGCGGCGAGAGAAAGCACGCCGATGGCGTCCGCCGCGATCGGCGACAAGTCCATCACCGACTTGTCGATCAGGTAGAGATTGGGGCTGATGTAGTAGATCAGAACCAACAGCAAAAAACCGAAAATCCAGGTGGCATAGGCCTCCCACTTGAACCAGGTCAGATGTTCCGGCAGGTAGTCGGGCGCCACGGTGTATTTCTGCATCTGGTAGAAGCCGCCGCCGTGCACCTGCCACGCCTCGCCCTTGACGCGCGCATCGAGGCGCGGGTGCGGCTGCAGGCTGGCGTCGAGCGCGATGAAGTAGAACGAGCTGCCGATCCAGGCGATGCCGGCGACCACGTGCGTCCAGCGCACCAGCAGCTCCGCCCAGTCCTGCACCGTCCCCCACGTCATCGCGCACCCCCGTTCGTTGCTGCCGCATGCTGGCCTCGCCCCCGGCCCGACGCAACCGACGTCACGCGCGCGTCCGTCGCACGGCGGCGGGGCGAGGCCGCTCCAGCGTCACGATCGCGACGCCCGCCGCCGACACCGCGAGCCCGGCCCAGCCCGCCGGCGCCAGCCTCTCGCCAAGCACGGCCCAGGCCAGCAGCGCCGCGATCGGCGGCACCAGGAAGAACAGCGCCGAGACGCGCGAGGCCTCGCCGACCCGGATCATCGCCAGCAGCAGCGTGATCGCGACGATCGAGTTGGCGAGCACCAGATAGGCGAGCGACGCGGCGAGGCTCGCGGTCAGGTGCAGGTGCATCGGCTCGAACGCGGCGGCGAGCGGCAGCACCACCGCGAACCCGACGCCGCATTGCACCATGCTGGCGGTCGCCGGATGCTGGCGGATGCCGTAGCGCCGCTCGTACAGCGTGCCGAAGGTGATGCCGCCGAGCGCCGCGACCGACCACAGCAGCCCCCACAGCGGCAGCCCGCCGAGTGCCGAGCGCGACAGGATCACCACCGCCGTGCCGCCGAGCCCGAGCACCAGCCCGCCCCAGCGCCGCGCGGAGACCGTCTCGCCCGACAGCCACGGCGCCGCGAGCCCCACCAGGATCGGCTGCAGGCTGGTGATCAGCGCCGAGGCGCCCGGCGAAAGCCCATCCTCCAGCGAGATGTTGACCGCCGCGAAATGCAGCGCCTGCACCAGCACGCCGATCACCGCGAGGTGGAACCACGCGACCGCGCCGCGCGGCATCGGTGCTTTCAGCAGCAGCACGGCCGGGATCAGGATCGCCTCGACCAGCGCGTAGCGCACCGCGAGCAAGGTCAGCGGGTCGACGTCGGCGAGCGCGATCTTGACCACGATGAAGCCGTTCGACCACAGCAGCACGAACAGCGGCGGCGCGCCGTAGCGCAGCAGCCGCGCGCCGTCGATCCGCATGCCGCCGTCCCTCCGCCCGCGCCGCAGGCAGCTAGCGCGACGCGCGGCCCCTGTCGAGCCGCGCTGGGCCGGGCGTGCCGAAACGAGCCCGTCCGCCGAATTGCTGCTTTTTCGGGCTTTTCGGGCAAATTCCACGCAAGTTCCGCCCAAATATCCATCATCAGAGCGACAAAATTCTCGACATTTCGCGGATGGCCTGAATTTTAGGCATTTAGGGTCAGGAGTGCCTGCACCGTGCTGCAATGCAGCATTCGATTACGAATCCGGTCCGTCGACGCCGAATACGGCACGCTCCCGGGCGGGCAGTTGGGCGCGACTCGTTACCCTGCCGACGACGTTGGCGCGGGTGCCGCGGCAACCGGCATCGCCCTCGCGGCGCCCTGCCGGCGACCTGCAAACGGCCGCGTCACACAGTATCGGGAAATCGAAGATGGGGCGGAACCTTCGCGCAGGAGACCCATTATCGCCATGCACCTGCCAAAGTGCCTCGCTGGGTTCGCCTCCTCCGATGGATGCTTGGCTGGACTTGGCGGCCCTGAGTGCGGGATGCAAATACAAAGTATAACTTCAATTAACGCGACGCTAACTAGTTGGCATGTTTACACGGGACTACGGACTGGCGACCGGCACGCCCGACCCTAGCGGGCGTTGGTTGCGGCGGGCCAAGGCCCGAGATCGGGAGCGGCATGACGCACCGTCTTAACCGGCGGCACACTTCTTGCGGTTCTGATCTGGTAGTCGCGGCCCGGGCATTTTGGGCCCCACCATGCGGGGCCGCCGCCGCCGCGACAGCACCGACGCGGTCCGTCCGCGGCCATTGTTGCGTGGCCGCCGCGGGCCATCCCCGGGGAAGGAACGTCCGTCGTTTCGGGCACGACCAGCGCCATGCCGGTCGCACATCTTCTCGTAGAGGAATGTTCTGATGACGATCCAATTCTTCCCGCCTCGCCATTCCCGTATTGGCCGCCCTCGGCGTACTGCTCGCGCTGAGCGCGCCGGCCCGCGCGGCGCCGCCGCCGATGGGCAGCGACGACTGGGCCGTGATGGGGCCCTACAAGGAATGGGTGACCAGCCAGCACGACCTCGCCGGCCGCTGGTGCTGCGATATCGGCGACGGCCGCCCGGTCGAGGCGCGCATCGCCGGCGATCACTGGGAAGTGCACGTGACCCCCGCGCATTTCCCCGACGAGCCGGACCACTGGATGGCCGTGCCGGACGAAAAGATCACCCGCAACGTCAACCCGACCGGAATGCCGATCCTGTGGCTCTACCAGAGCCGCGTGCAGTGTTTCGCGCCGCCCGACGGCGCCTGATCCTGCCGCGGAGAATTGTGCCGGGCGCGGCGGCGGGCGGCGTAATTCGTCCGCCGCCGGCATTGACATAGCACCCCCGCAAGGCTCGATTGCGCGGCAACCGGGCGGACCGCTCCCGTCCGCCGCCCCGCTTCGGAGACTTTGCCCATGGATATGACCGGCGAGCGGCGCATTCCGGCTCCGCGGCAGACCGTCTGGGAGGCGCTCAACGACCCGGCCGTGCTGAAGCCAGCATTCCCGGCTGCGAGAGCCTGGAAAAGACCTCCGACGACGAAATGAAGGCGACCGCTGCGGTCAAGATCGGCCCGATCTCGGCGCGCTTCACCGGCAAGGTGCAGCTGCTCGACCTCGACCCGCCGAACGGCTACCGGATCGAGGGCGAGGGCCAGGGCGGCGTCGCCGGCTTCGCCAAGGGCGGCGCCAGTGGTGCGGCTGGTGGACGACGGCGCCGGACAGCACGCTGCTGAGCTACGAGGTGAACGCGCAGGTCGGCGGCAAGATCGCCCAGCTCGGCGCGCGGCTGATCGACGCGACCGCCAAGCAGATGGCCGACGCGTTCTTCGACCGGTTCAGCCGACGCAGGTGGTGGCGCCCGCGCCGATGACGGCAGACCGCGACCGCGATCCCGATCCCGCCGATGCCGGCGGTCGCGAGCGATCAGCGTGTTCGCCTGGTCCCGCGCGAGCCGTTCGGCCTGCCGATCGTGGCTGGATCGGCGGCGTCATCTGGCTGCTGATCTTCATGCTGATCTTCGGAAGCCTGCTGTAGTGCCGCGCTCCCTGCTTCGGTCGCCGACACCGCCGCGCTGCTCGCGGCCGGCGGCTACATCGCCGACCTGGAGCTGGCCACCACCGTGCATCTGGCGCTGGCGATGCAGCGCCCGCTGTTCCTGGAGGGCGAGCCCGGCACCGGCAAGACCGAGATCGCCAAGGTGCTGGCGAGCCGGGCTGGACCGGCGCCTGGTGCGGCTGCAATGCTACGACGGCATGGACCTGTCGGCCGCCGCCTACGAGTGGGACCACGCGCGCCAGCTGATGGCGATCCGCCTGGCCGAGGCCGCCGGCCGTCACCGACCGGCGACGCGCTGGCCTCGCGACATCTACACGCGCGAGTTCCTGCAGGCGCGCCCGCTGCTGTCGGCGATCGACCCGGACCTGCCGCCGGCGGTGCTGCTGATCGACGAGCTCGACCGCGCCGACGAGCCGTTCGAGGCGTTCCTGCTGGAGTGCTGGCCGACTTCCAGATCACCGTGCCGGAATACGGCACCGTGCATGCGCGCACGACACGCCGGTGGTGGTGCTGACCTCGAACCGCACCCGCGAGGTGCACGACGCGATCCGGCGGCGGTGCCTGTATCACTGGGTCGACTACCCCGACGCGCGCGCGCGAGCGCGAGATCCTCGCCGCGAAGGCGCCCGGCGTGCGCGGAAAAGCTGGCGGCCCAGGTGGTGGCGTTCGTGCAGCGGCTGCGCGGCGAGGACCTGTTCAAGCTGCCCGGCGTCGCCGAGACGATCGACTGGGCGGCGGCGCTGACGTATCTCGACGCGCACGAACTGTCGCCCGCGGCGGTGGACGAGACGCTGGGCGTGCTGCTGAAGTACCAGGACGACATCGCCAAGATCCGCGGCGCCGAGGCGGCCCGGCTGGTTGCGGAGGCAAAAGCGACGACGGGGCCAAAGAACCCGTTCGGGTAAGGCTGCGCTTCTCCCTCCCCCCTTGCGGGGGAGGGCCGGGGTGGGGGGTCCGCCCGTTCAGAATTTCGCGCGGCCCGACTCCTCCTCCCGGCCTCCTCCCGCAAGGGGAGGAGGAGAAGAAAGCCCCCTCTCCCCTTGTGGGTTTGGGCCGCGAAGCGGACCAAAGCCGGGGTGAGGGGTGCCGTCCGCTCCGAATTTCGGCCGCTGTCGCTCGCATAGTCCGAGACAGGCATGGTCGCGACGACGCCAAGTTGCTAACATCGTTGCGTTCCACGCCGGCAGATCTTTCGGGGGAAAACGATGCGCCTCGGACTTTCATTGGTGGTCGCACTGATCGCGTGGGCCAGCGCCTCGCCGCTACGTGCGGAGGTGCGCAACCCGTACGGCGTCGCCGTCATCATCGGCAACAAGACGTATCAAAGCCACGACATCCCGGAAGTCGCGTTCGCCGACCGCGACGCCCAGTCGATCCGCGCCTATGTCCTCGACGTGCTAGGCTATTCCCCCGACAATGTCATTTACCTGGAGAACGCAACACAGGCGCAACTGCTGAGCGTCTTTGGCTCGGAAAGCGACCCGGAAGGGAAACTGGCGAACTACCTGCGGCCAGGAAAGAAGTCGGACGTGCTGGTCTACTATTCCGGCCACGGCGTTCCCGCCTCCGGGCCGCATGACGGGGATACGACCGATGCGCAGGCCGACCTGCTGCCGGCCGACGCCGACCCGAACACGCTGGGGCAGAACGGCTTTCCGGTCCGCCTGCTGCTCGACAACCTGAAACAACTCGATGCGCGGTCGGTGACGGTGCTGCTGGATGCCTGTTTCTCCGGCATGAGCGGCGGCGGCACGCTGCTGCCCCACGCCTCGGTGATGACCCGTCCCGCCGCGCCGCTGCGCCCGGGCGAAGCCGCCGGAATGACCGTGATCACCGCCGCCCAGTCCGACCAGCTTGCCAACTGGGATACTGTGAAGAAACACGGGCTGTTCACCGAATACTTCTTGGAGGCCGTGTACCGGCAAAGCCGACGACGCGCAGTACGGCGGCCACGGCGATGGCCGGATCACGCTGGGCGCGGTCCAGCACTACCTTGACGACGAGATGACCTACACCGCCCGCCGCCAGTTCGGCCGCAGGCAGAAGGCGACTGTCACCGGCGACGCCGCGACGGTGCTGGCGTCGTTCACGCCCGACCGGCCGGTGCGGGAGGACGAGGCCACACCGCCGTCAACCGCCGCACCAACGGCGTCCGCGCCAGCGGCGCAAGTGGCTGTGGTGACGCCGCCGCCGCCTCAGCCGCCGCCGCAACCACAGGCCGATCAAACGAGCGCCGCCGATGCCAATGCGAAGGGCATGTCCGCGTATAGCAACAAGGACTACACCGAGGCGATGCGCTGGTTCCGCAAGGCCGCCGACCAAGGCAATGCTAACGCGCAGGGCAACATCGGCTGGCTTTACCATAACGGCCAGGGCTATGGCGCAGGACTACGCCGAGGCGATGCGCTGGTATCGCAAGGCCGCCGACCAGGGCAATGCCGGCGCGCAGAGCAACATCGGCGTGATGCTACCGAGAACGGCCAGGGCGTGGCGCAGGACTACGCCGAGGCGATGCGCTGGTATCGCAAGGCCGCCGACCAAGGTGATGCCGTCGCGCAGAACAACATCGGCACGCTTTACGCGAGGGGATCGGGAGTGGCGCAGGACTACGCCGAGGCGATGCGCTGGTTCCGCAAGGCCGCCGACCAAGGCAATGCTAACGCGCAGGGCAACATCGGCTGGCTTTACGATAACGGCCAGGGCTTGGCGCAGGACTACGCCGAGGCGATGCGCTGGTATCGCAAGGCCGCCGACCAAGGTGATGCCGGCGCGCAGAACATCATCGGCACGCTTTACGCCAGGGGATCGGGAGTGGCGCAGGACTACGCCGAGGCGATGCGCTGGTATCGCATGGCCGCCGACCAAGGTGATGCCGTCGCGCAGTACAACATCGGGAAGCTTTACTTGAACGGATCGGGAGTGGCGAAGAACCTCGACGAAGCCCGCCGCTGGTTCCGCCTCGCCGCGGCGCAAGGGGACCCCAAAGCGAAAGAATGGCTCGCCAAGAACGGCAATTAGCAAGGGTGCAATGCCGCTTGGCATTGCACCACTGTGTTCGGCGGCGACGCGGCGAAGAATGGGTTGCCGCTTGCAACCCATCGCTTCGAACCGGACATGAGGCACGTGGCGACGGTGGGTTGCGAAGGGCAACCCACCCTACGGCTTGTTGAACGTTCTCCGTCCCCGTTACTGCCGCTCCTTGTCGTCGTGACCCGCTTGTCGCTACAAACCTCACCGCGCCACATGCAGACCAACCGTGGTCGAATGGGAATGGGATCCCGCGAAAGATGGGCTGAATCGGCTCAACCACCAAGGCTTGGGCTTGGCGGCCGGCATTGCCGCGCTGGCAGACCCGTTGGCCGAGTCCCGGCCTGACCCATATCCACACGAGGCATGATGGCAAACGGTCGGCAGTGCGGGCGGGATCGCGGTGCTGTTTGTGGTCCACACGGAACCAGTCACGCAGCCGGATGGCAGGCTGGTGGGCCGCATCATCGGAGTGAGAAAGGCGACAGCGCATGAGCGAAAAGCTTACGAAGCAGGCACATTCTGAAGCGCTGGCCCGGGCGCGGGAGGCGATGTCGCCGGAACTCCTGGCGCAACTGCGCGCCGTTGCCGCGCTGCCGGACGACCGGATCAACACAGACGACATCCCGGAGGTGCGCGACTGGTCCGGCGCCGTCCGCGGCAAATTCTATCAGCCGCTCCAGAAACGCCTGCCGGTCGAGATCGACGCCGACGTGGTCGACTACTTCCGCGAACGGTCGCCGGAGGGCGGCTTCGAGGCGGCCATCAACCGCACCCTGCGCGCCTCCATGCTGCGAGCCGAGCGGCGCCGGCGCGCTCCGGCCAAAGACAAGACGGGCTCGGCGCAACGTGCAAATGGCTGAGGCGGACACCACCCCCGCCCCCGGTCGCCTCCCCGCCAACATCATGCACTTCGCCCGGCTGCTCCGCCGCGCCGGGCTGCCGGTGGGGCCGTCCGACATGCTGGCGGCGCAGCTTGCCGTGCAACTCGTGGACATCGGCTCCCGCGCCCAGGTGTGCACCGCGCTGCGCACCACAATGGTGCACCGGCACGAGCACGAGGACCTGTTCGACCAGGCGTTTCTCCGGTTCTGGCGCGACCCGACCGGCGCGAAGGCGGCCGAGGCGCTCGAACTGCTCGCCGGCGGGAAGGAAAAAAAACCGGAAAAAGCCCCGCCCGGCAGCCGCCGGCTGGCGGAGGCGATGCAGCCGCCCCGCGCACCGCCGCCGGACGCGAGGACGGAAGAAAAAATCGAGGCGCTGCTGACCGTCTCCGAGCGCGAGCGCCTCCAGACGATGGATTTCGAGGCGATGAGCGCCGCCGAAATCGCCGCCGCCAAGGCCGAAATCAAGAAACTGACGCTGCCGCTCGACCTGCGCCGCACCCGCCGCCGCCGCCCCGACCCAAACGGCCCGCATTTCGATCTTCGCGCCACCATCAGGCAATCACTGCGCCACGGCGGCGAGATTTTCGACATCGCCTCCACCCGCAAGGTCGAAAAGCCGCCGCCGCTGGTCGTGCTGTGCGACATCAGCGGCAGCATGAGCCGCTACGCGCAGATCCTGCTGCACTTCCTGCACGCGGTCGCGAACGACCGCGACCACGTCTACACGTTCCTGTTCGGCACCCGCCTCTCCAACATCACCCGGCAGTTGCGCCATCGCGACCCCGAAGTGGCGTTCCAGCTGGTCTCGCATTCGGTGCCGGACTGGTCCGGTGGCACGCGCATCGGCGAGGCGGTGGAAAAATTCAACCGCGACTGGTCGCGCCGCGTGCTCGGCCAGGGCGCGGTCGTGCTGCTGGTCACCGACGGGCTGGACCGCGAGGGGGCAAAAGGGCTGGCCGAGAACATGGACCGGCTGCACCGCTCCTGCTCGCGGCTGGTCTGGCTCAACCCGCTGTTGCGGTGGGACGGGTTCCAGCCCAAATCGCAGGGCATCCGCGCGATGCTGCCGCACGTGGACGAGTTCCGCCCGGTGCATAATCTGGCCAGCCTGCGCGAGCTGGTGGCAACGCTGTCCCGCCCGATGCCGCGTGGCGGGATGGAGCGATGGAGGTCGGCCGCATGAATTTTTCCGAAGCCGAGGATATTCTTTCCGTTGCCGCGCAATGGCGCGCGAACGGGGAAGATGTCGCGGTCGCCACCGTGACGGAAACCTGGGGCAGCTCGCCTCGGCCCGCCGGCAGCCGCCTTGCGGTCACCGCATCGGGAAAAATGGCGGGCTCGGTCAGTGGCGGCTGCATCGAGGGCGCGGTCGCCGAGGCCGCGCAGACCACCATCACCACCGGCGTGCCGCAGCTGCTCGATTTCGGAGTCACCAACGAGCGCGCCTGGGAGGTCGGGCTGGCCTGCGGCGGCAAAGTCAAAGTGTTCGTGGAGAAGTTTTTGTGACGCCCGACGTTCTCGCGGCGCTGAACGAGGCGCGGTCCCAAAAACGCCCGGTGGTGCTGGCGACGAAACTGCCAACCGGGGAACAATTCCTGCTGCCCGATCCCACCGCATCGAGCGAACTCGCCGAGGCCGCCGCGCACGCGCTCGACCAGGACATCACCGGCACGGTCAAACTGTCCGACGGCCAATGGTTCCTGCATGTCCACAATCCACCGCTGCGGCTGATCGTCGTCGGTGCCGTCCACATCGCCCAGGCGCTGGTGCCGATGGCGGCACATCTCGGGCTCGCCGTCATCCTGGTCGACCCGCGCCGCTCGTTCGCCTCCGACGAGCGTTTTCCCAATGTCACAATGAGCCACGACTGGCCCGACGAGGCGCTCGACGCGCTGCAGCCGGACCGCCGCTCGGCGATCGTGACGCTGACCCACGACCCGAAGCTCGACGACCCGGCGCTGGACCGCGCGCTGAAAAGCCCCGCGTTCTACATCGGCGCGCTTGGCGGCCGGAAGACGCACGCCGGGCGGCTCAAGCGGCTGCGTGCGCTCGGCCACGGCGACGCGGCACTGTCGCAAATCCGCGGCCCGGTCGGGCTCAACATCGAGGCGGTGACGGCGCCGGAGATCGCGCTCTCGATCCTCGCCGAGATCGTCGCGGTGCGGCGCGGCTCGCCGCTCGGGCAGCGCGAGCCGGTCGCCCAGGCCGCCGCGTGATTTTCGCCGCCTTTCCGCTCGCGGAGGCGCTGGGCGCGGTGTTGGCGCACAGCCATCGCCTGCCCGACCGCATGTTGCGAAAGGGTTTTCTGCTCGACGAGCCCGCGCTGGCCGCCCTGCGCGCCGCCGGCCACACCGAAGTTATCGCGGCAAAGCTCGAACCGGGCGACGTCGCGGAAAACGAAGCCGCCGCGCGATTGGCTGCCGCGCTTGGCGCGCCCGGCCTCGCCGCCGGCCGCGCCGGCACCGGGCGCGTCAACCTGCACGCGCAATCCGCCGGACTGCTGCGGGTCGACGCCTCCCGCGTCGATTTTTTCAATGTGCAGCACGAAGCGCTCACGGTCGCCACGCTCCCCGACTACTCGGTGGTCGCCGCTCGCGACATGGTGGCGACGATCAAGGTGATCCCGTTCGCGGTGCCGGGCGCGGTGCTCGACCGCGTGGAGGCCGCCAGTCGCGAAGGCGGCGGCGCGTTCTCGCTGCACCCGTTCCGCCCGCTGAAGGTCGGCCTCGCGCTCAGCGAGCTGCCGGGCCTCAAGCAGAGCGTCACCGATGGCACGATCGAGGCGACACGCCAGCGCGTCGTCGGCCTCGGCGGCTCGCTGCTCACGCCGTTGACCTGCCCGCACGAGACCGACGCCATCGCCGCTGCCGTGCGCCAACTGCTCGCCGCCGGCGCCGAACTTGTTCTCGTTGCCGGCGCCTCAGCGACCGTCGACCGCCGCGACGTCGGCCCCGAAGGCGTGGTTCGGGCGGGCGGAGAAATCGTGCATTTCGGCATGCCGGTCGACCCAGGCAACCTGATCTGCGTCGCCCGCGTCGGCGACACCCCCGCGCTGGTGCTGCCCGGCTGCGCGCGCTCGCCAAAGGCCAACGGCATCGACTGGGTGCTACAACGGCTCTTTGCAGGCCTGCCGGTCGGGCCGGGCGAGATCATGCGCATGGGCGTCGGCGGCCTGCTCAAGGACACCGATGTGCGCCCGCTGCCCCGCGCCAAGGCCACCGCCGCGCCGCGCGCGGAGCCGAAGCGGCCGGCGGTCGCGGCGGTGGTGCTCGCCGCCGGCAAGTCGACGCGGATGGCACCGTACAACAAGCTGCTGGTCGCCGACCGCGCCGGCAAGCCGATGGTCTGTCGCGTCGTCGACAATGTTCTGTCCAGCCGTGCCCGTCCGATCGTCGTCGTCACTGGTCACCATGCGGAAGAAATTCGCGCCGCTCTTGGCAACCGGCCGCTGAGTTTTGTCCATGCCGAGGATTTTGCGTCGGGCCTGTCGGCAAGCCTGAAATCGGGAATTGCGGCGCTGCCCGAGACGGCGGCAGCGGCGCTGGTGTGCCTCGGCGACATGCCGCTGGTGACGGGGCGAATGCTTGACCGCCTGATCGACGCCTGGGACCCGGACGAGGGCCGCGCGATCGTCGTTCCCACCCACCAGGGCCGCATCGGCAACCCGATCCTCTGGAGCCGCGCTTTTTTCCGCGAGATCATGGAGCTGGACGGCGACGTCGGAGCGCGCTCGCTGCTGCGCCGGCACGAGGAACTGGTGGCAGAGGTAGACATCGGCGACGACGCGGTGCTGCGCGATTTCGACACCGTCGACAGTCTCGCCGGCCTGCCGCAGCACTTGCGGCCGGCCGGCCTGCAAGTGTAGAGCGCAGGGACTGAACCGGGCGGGAGCGACCGGTGTGGGTGGGACGCGGTCTCTCCATGTGCTCACCCGATAGGACGCACGCGCCGAATCCGGGCATCCGATGGAGCGAGCCAGCCAAGATTCTGCTTCAACCTGATCGAGTGACCCTTGCCTATCCGGTTGACCCATACACCCACTACATGTCGCGTGCGTAAAAGTGCCAGAATATAGCTCGCCATCGAGGTCGGTGCCTGACCCCGCCAGCGATGCCGAGCAACGAGCCAACTCAGACCCCTCCGTTTCGACACACAACCCCTGGTGGGTATCTGCCGTAAACCGGATAGGCAAGCTTTGAACCTTGCCTATCCGGTTGACCCATACACCCACTACATGTCGCGTGCGTAAAAGTGCCAGAATATAGCTCGCCATCGAGGTCGGTGCCTGACCCCGCCAGCGATGCCGAGCAACGAGCCAACTCAGACCCCTCCGTTTCGACACACAACCCCTGGTGGGTATCTGCGTAAACCGGATAGGCAAGGAGTGACCCTGTGTGATTCCCGGATGATCCGGCGAATATATGTCCACAACTTCCGATGCCTGGAGAACTTTGAGTTGTCACTCGGCGGATTGTCGTCCGCACTGTTGATTGGGCAGAACGGCGCAGGCAAGACGACGGTGGCGGTAGCACTGGAAGTCTTGCAGAGGATTGCGCGTGGAACAAACCGAGTAGGCGATCTTGTTAGGCCGAAGGACCTTACACGTGGACGTAGAGATGTACCTATGCGATTTGAAATCGAGGTGGAGCTAGCCACCAAGATTTACAAGTACGCTGTAGCCTTCGAATATCCGGATCAATTCAGAGAGCTGCGCGTGTGCGAGGAGAAGCTTATAGTTGATGGTGATCCGGTCTTTACCCGTGAATTAGCCCAAGTACGGCTTGCAAGAGCTGGGCGAGACCTCGAGGCCAACTTCAGAATCGACTGGCATCTCGTTGCCCTGCCAATTGTTCAATCGCAGGCAGCGACTGATCCAATATCTACCTTTAAGCAGTGGCTTGCCAATACACTAATCCTGCGACCAATACCGAGTCTGATGCGGGGCGATTCGGAATTGGGGGCGCTGCAGCCGAATACTCATGTTACCAATATCGGCGAATGGTTTTCTGGTTTGCTTGCGACTGAGCCGTCTACCTACGCAAAGATAGACACATACTTGAAGCAGGTGACGCCGGATTTTCAGGATATAAAGCATCCTGCGATTGGCGCAGAAAATAGGAGTTTAATTGTACAGTTTTCGAGTCCTATCGGAAGCATGGCGACCGCTTTTGCGGACCTATCGGACGGAGAGAAATGCTTCATGGTATTTGCTCTCGCGATTGCGGCGAATCGTGCATACAGCCCTCTGCTTTGCCTTTGGGACGAGCCGGACAATTTTCTCCCACCTTCTGAAGTGGGACACTCGATCAACGCGCTTCGGAGAGCTTATCAGAACGGTGGCCAGCTGATCGTGACTTCGCATAATCCAGAAACTATCCGTCGTTTTTCAGACGAAAACACACTGATATTGTATAGAAACAGCCATCTGGAACCAACTATTGTCCGGTCGGTCGAGGATGTTCGGAATGCGGGAGGATTAAAGGGGGATTTCGTCGAAGCGCTCCTCCGGGGCGACGTGAATACATGAGTGTGAACAGATTTCGGCCTCACATCTTCATCCTGCCCGAAGACGACGCCAATAGGCAGATCGAAAACGGGTTCGTATTGAATATAGATAGTGGACAAATCCAGATATTAACGGAGGCAGGAGGTTGGACCCATGTTCGTGACGATTTTACGTCAGATCATATACGCGACATGCGGCAATATAGCGAAAGGGTTATGGCTTGCCTATCCGGTTTACGCAGATACCCACCAGGGGTTGTGTGTCGAAACGGAGGGGTCTGAGTTGGCTCGTTGCTCGGCATCGCTGGCGGGGTCAGGCACCGACCTCGATGGCGAGCTATATTCTGGCACTTTTACGCACGCGACATGTAGTGGGTGTATGGGTCAACCGGATAGGCAAGGGTTATGGTTTTGCTGATAGACTTCGATGATGGCTTTCCTCGCAGATTAAAGGACGTGCAGGACGAAATCCCAAACGACTTGGCCGATCGAGTCTTTCGTTCTCGGTGCCCGAACTCAACCAGAGGCGCTCAAACGTGACGGCCTCGGCTCGTATGAGCGCATCGGCCGAGCAATGGCGGACGATTGTCGTACCAATTCTCATACTATTTGGGCGCATCATCTCCTTGGCCACAATGTAAGAGAGCTCCTTCGGCTAAGCAGGACTGTCCGTGACTGGCCGTTTCAGCCCTAAGACCGGCCCCTCCATAGTCTCGGGATGCACACAAACGCGGCGTAGCCGCAGCTGACTGCCAAGCCGCCGCAATAGGTCGCTTCCTGCCAAGCCGTCAACCACATGCGACGGCGCCTTTGGCTGGCCGCCCCGCGCAACACACACGCCGCAGCCGGCGTCACTTTCCACTTGCCCAGAATATGTCATTATTATTAATAAACGCGCGTGTCTAACCCGCCCCCGGACCCTAGCGTCCGGCGGCCGCAACCGGCGCCGTCCGCTGCGACATGCTCCAGATCAGCCGGTCGAACATCCGGTCCGACAGCGTGCGGCGCAGAAACAGAACAAACCCGGCGCCGCCGCCGGTGGCGTAGCGCGTCCGCGGCCGCCGCGCCGCGATCGCCCGCGCGATCGTGCGCGCCACCACCTCGGGTCGCGAGGGCAGGCGCGACGTTTCGGCCGTTCCGAGCATCGCCGCATGCCGCCGCGCGAATCCGGCGTAGGCGCCCGTGCCGGAGGTTCTCAGCAGATGCTCGGCGGCAATCGCAGTCCATTCGGTCCTGATCGCGCCGGGCTCGACGATGATCACGTCGATGCCGAACGGCGCCAGTTCCATGCGCAGGCAGTCGCTGAGCCCCTCCACTGCGAACTTGGTAGCATGGTACCAGGCGCCGAACGGCTCGCCGAACATGCCGCCCATCGAGGTGACGTTGACGATTTTTCCCGTTTTCTGCGCGCGCATCGTCGGCAGCACGAGTTGGCACAGCCGCGCGAGGCCGAACACGTTCACCTCCATCTGCCGCCGCGCCTCCTCCATCGGCACATCCTCCAGCGCGCCGTAGGAGCCGTAGCCGGCATTGTTGACCAACACGTCGAGGCGCCCGGCGGCGGCCTTGATGGTTTCGACGGCGGCGACGGTCGAGGCATCCTCGGTCAGGTCGAGCGGCACCAGGACCGCCCCAGCGGCGGCCAGCCCCGCCATCCGGTCGAGCCGCCGCGCGCCCGCATAAACCCGAAAACCGTCGGCCAGCAGCCGCCCGGCCGTCGCTTCGCCGATGCCGGAGGAGGCGCCAGTGACGAACGCGGTCTTGCTCACGATCCATGCTCCACAGATATGGGAGCACACCCTATAACCCTGGAGCGAAGTCCAGGGTCAAGGAGATTTCATGCTGATTTCGGAATTTTCCCGGGCGACCGGTCTCACCGCCGACACGATCCGCTTCTATGTCCGGCGCGGCCTGCTGAACCCGACGCTCGGCGGCAAGGGCGGCTCCATCCCCTATCAGATTTTCACCGACGCGCACGTCGACCTCGCCCGCATCATCAAGCTGGCGCAATCACTCGGCTTCTCGCTCAAGGAGATCGCGGCGTTCAACGACGAATACCGCGCCGGCGCGCTGACTCCTTCGCGCGGGGCAGAGATCATGCGCCGGCAGCTCGATCGGCTGCAGGACAAGGCGGCGCAGCTCGACGCCATGATCCAGTACGTGCAGGCCAAGCTACGGTGGCTGGAGGGCGGCGCCCAGGGTCCGGAGCCGCAGTTCGCCGAGCACGGCGGATGCGCCTGCGGCCTGGTCGCCCCGGTGGTCGCTCCGGTGGTCGCTCCGGTCCGGGAAGCGCCCCGCCGCCCCGCCCGTGGCCGTGCCGCGGTGGCCCGCTGATGCGTTCGTTCCAGGACATCGAACACCTGCTCGCCGGCCTCGCCGAACCGTCCTGGGAACCGGGGCTGGAGGCGTACCAGGAGCATCTGGTCGCGCTGAACGAGATCGTCGGGAAGACGACCGGCGGGCGCGCCGAGGGCAGCCTGTTCTATCACGCGATGATCGATCCGCTCGACCGGCCGCATCCGAGGCTGGTCGGCAAGCGGCAGAATTTCGCGCTGTTCGCCGCCGCCGGCGAGACCATGCTGGAGGTCGGCGTCAATGTCGGCCACAGCCTGCTGCTGGCGCTCGCGGTCAACCCGCGGCTGCATTACGTGGGCGTCGATCTCTGTGTGCACCCGTATTCGCGGCGCTGCCTCGACTACCTGCGCGCCCATCTCGGCGATCGGGTCGAGCTGGTCGAGGGCGATTCGCGGGACGTGCTGCCGGCGCTGATCGCCCGCCGCCCGCACGCGTTCGACCTGGTCCACATCGACGGCGGCCACGGTTTCGACGTCGCCTACGCCGACATGGTCAACGCGCTCGAACTGGCGCGCGAGGGCGGGCTGATCCTGTTCGACGACACCAACCTGCTGTCGCTGGAGGCGCTGTGCGACTATTGCGTGATATCCGGCTGGGTCGACCGGGTCGTGTTGGGCCGCATCTGGAAGCCGGGCACGCAGACGCTGCTGCGCGTGCCGCAACGCCGCTGATCGGCGGGGTGGCGCGCGGGCCGCGGCCGGGCCATGCTGGCGCCATGCACGACACTGCGCCGCCGACTTCGGTCCATGTCCAGCCTCGGGGCGACGGCTCGCTCGCCTACCTGATCGACCGGCCGCCGGAGGCGCTGCCGCCGGTGCGGGCGCGCGACCTCGCGGCGGCGTGGGAGGCGGCGCGGGCCGCCGCCTCGGCCGCCGCCTGGGGCGTGCCGCGCGTGTTCCGCTTCCGCCGCGACGACGACGGCGTCACCGACCTGGCACTCGCCGATGCGGACGCCAGTTGCTGGGCCGAGGCGGTCGACCGCACGGTCGGGCTCGGCAGCACCGCCGGGCTGTCGCTGTGCCTGCGGCTGCTGGCGCTGGTCGACCTGCTGGCCCGCGCACGCTGGGCCGGGCCGCTGGTGGCGCTGCACCCGGACGGCGCGGAGATCGACCCGGGCCTGCTGCATGCGGCGGCAACGTTGCCATTGACGCGAGACGCCCGGTTCGACGAAATCCGGGTCCGGGCAAGCGTCGCGCAGGCCCGGCTGCCCGCCCCGCCGTCCGCCGCGCCAACCCGCGCGCGGACGCTGCCGGCCGGCCGACCGCCAGTTCCGGGAGCCACGCCATGACGCGATCCGCCCGTGCCCGCGCCTTCGCCCTGCCGGGCGCCGTGCTGCTCGCTCTCGGCGTGCTGGTCCCCGGTTGCGCCCGGTTCGAGGACAATCCTGAGGCGCATGCCAACTCCGCCGATCTCACCGCCTGCGCGCAGCGCGCCGACGATGTATTCCGCCTGCGCAACCCCGACGTGGTGTATCGCCAGGACACCTACGACACCTCGACGCGCGACGTGCCGTTCAGCGGCGCCGGCCTCTCGAGCATCCCGAGCGCCGGGCTCAGCGGGCAGTTCGAGCGCGACCAGTTGCTGCGCAGCTGTCTGAACGGCGGCGGCGGCACCGCGCCGGACGCGCCGACCCCGGAGGAAACGCCGTCCGCGCCGGCCCCGGCGGCGCAACCCTGAGCGGCGGCTTGCCGGGCTTTCCGGCGCGCCGTACAAGCCCGCCCCGTCACAACAGCAGGGGGCGCACCGCCATGAGCAAGATCATCCGCACCGAACCGAACCCGGTGCTCGCCAAGGCCGTCGAGTATCACGGCTTCGTCTACGTCCAGGGCTGCACCGGGCAGGACCTGTCCAAGGACGTGGTCGGCCAGACCCACGAGGTGCTGGCGCAGATCGACGCGATCCTGGAAACCCACGGCACCGACAAGACGCGGCTGCTGCAGGCGCAGATCTGGCTCAAGGACATCCGCGACCGCGACGCGATGAACAAGGTCTGGTCGGCCTGGCTGCCGCCGGCCGGCGCCCCTGCGCGCGCCTGCGTCCAGGCGCACATGGCGGACGCACGGCATCTGGTCGAGATCATGGTCACTGCCTGTAAGTAATTGTTAAACTTTGGTTTGTGCCGAATCCGCAGTTGCGGATTCGCCACAGGCCGAGGTTTTCTGAACACAGTCGTAATCTCTTTCGCGTGAATTGGGCCGATTTTCCTATTCAAGGGAATTATCCACAGGCTGCTTCCGACGATCTGCATGCCAGACGTGCATTTCCTACGCTTCTTGCATTGCCAGCCCCGGAACGCCGCTGGTAACGGCGATTGTGAGGCTCGACGACAACAAGGGAACATGGGGCATGCCGGCAAAATGGCGCGGAACGATGACGCTTGCCGCGAGCTCGTTAATAGCTGCTATTTCGATGTTCGCTCCGGCCGCGGCCTTTGCTTCGACGACGACAATAAAACACCACTCCTCCCACACGAGCCACGCAACGGTCGCTGAGCGCAGCGTCGGCGTGACCGAGACCAAGCACTTCAGCGGCAAGCACCTCGGCGGCAAGCATGCGCTCAGCAAGTCCGCCAAGGCGCGTTACGCGCGCGGCGGCGGCATTTCCTGCGTGCCGTTCGCGCGTGCGGCGACCGGCATTGCGCTCAAGGGCAACGCGGTGAACTGGTGGGACGCCGCCGCCGGCGTCTACGAACGCGGCAGCCGGCCGGAGATGGGCAGCGTGCTGAATTTCCGCGCCACCGGCCACATGCGCCTCGGCCACGTCGCGGTCGTGAGCAACGTGATCGGCGAGCGCGAGATCGAGATCGACCACGCCAACTGGTGGGGGCCCGGCGCCGGCAAGGGCGGCGTCGCGCGCGGCATCCGCGTGCAGGACGTCTCGCCGGGCAACGACTGGACGGCGGTGCGCGTGGCGCTCGGCCACAGCGGCGAATGGGGCAGCGTCTACCCGACCTACGGCTTCATCTATGACCGGCCGGACAGTGGCGTGATGGTCGCCAACGACCGCCCCGCCGCGACCCCGGTCGCCGACCGCGCGATGCTCGACAACGAGGTGGCGGAAGCGCCAATGCCCAAGGTGATCTACCCGACCTCGCTGCCGGTTGACGCACCGGACCGCGGGATCAGGTGAGGCAGGCCGACGGTAGTCGCTACTGCTCGAGCGAGGTCGTCTCGACTTCGACTGTATCGACGATCGCTACAGGCTTGCCCGCCGCCTCGGTAAAGTGGCCGCGCACCAGGGCCGGCAATTCCTCAGTGGTGGGCGAGTGGCGTCGTCCTTCGGATGCAAAGGCGACATAGACGGTCGCGACCACACGAAATCCACCTTCGTCGGTCTCGAATAGTCCTTCCGGCACGGCGTCCATCGCCTCGATCTCCCCGAGCGGCGAGTGGGCGCCAAACCCGTTTCCGGCCGGCGACGAACCGAGGTCATAGCGGCTGATGGCCTCGATGACAGCGATTCGCTTCGCCCGGTCCTTGATGGGGCTGATCGATGCCGTATCCCGGGTCATGCTGTCACCTTACGGCCCCCAGTCCGATCCCAGTGGCATACTGCCACGAAAGGCGTTGGCAAAGCCCGTCCGATCCTCCCATCACCCGCTGACTATCGATCCCGAAGTTGAACAGGCGCCTCTGGAAGTACGCTCGCGCCTCACCCGGTATTTCGAACCGGTGTCGACTGATCCGCATCGGCTCCTCCCACGCAACGGAGGGCTCGCCATGGACACTGAACAGCCCTGACTGGGCAACGATCCTCGTCGTCAGGGCACGCGGGAGCAGGAACACGACAGCGCGTGTGACAGAGAACGGATCGTCATCCGCCGCCGGGTCGATCACCCCGGCGGAAGTCACCTGAGTCGCAACGACCCATGCGGAAACATGCCTCGTTTCAGGTCGAACCCTCCGGATGTCGCTCGCGGCGGATCGGCCTGCAGCGAAGCGGGCGACGTTCGCATCAACCAAATCGGGAGCGGCGGTAACCGCGAAGAACGCCGCCATGAGCGGATTGGTCGTCCAGTCGAGGAGCCGCGTGGGAAGGCCATGATGCTGCGCAAGCGCCAGCTTGTCCCATGCAGATGGCCGTTGCACATCAAGGAACTCCGCTGCCCGACGCTCGAACACTTCAAGCAGCGTCCGCTCCGTCGCAAGTGCATAGCGTGCTCCCCTGCCCGCCCCCGGAAGCAGCTTGAACCTCTCGTCGCCACGTCCGCGAAACACCCAGCGCGAATCACCGTGCGCTTCGACCCAGGCCAGGAAGTCGGACCATCGATGCTGGCTCAGTTCCGACGGACCCGACCGACCGGTGGACTTTGCCATGACACCGCTCCCGGATGGACGCGACATTCTTGCCGCAGAGCGGTTGTCTCCTCCAGCGGTGACGTTGCCTCACGCGGCCCCCGGCGGCGCCACCCCCTCCACCTGCGTCCGATGCATGATCCGGCGGGCCGTCGGATTGAAAGCGTCGCGTCGGTGCATCGTGCAGCGGTTGTCCCACAGCACCAGATCGCCCGCCCGCCACCTGTGGCCATAGGCGATCGCCGAATCGTCGATGCCGCGCCCACAGCGCGTCCAGCAGCGCCTCGGACTCGGCGAGATCGAGCCCGACCAGCCACGCATTGCGGCGACGCCCGAGATACAGCATCTCGCGGCCAGACTCCGGATGCCGGCAGATCACCGGATGCGCGGTCCCCGGCGACAAACGCGGATCGTCGGTGGCGACCACGCCCTGCCGCACATAGCCGCCGCTGTTGTAGGTGCCGTCGTGCTTGATCCGCAGCCCCGCCACCCGGGCGCGCAACTCAGCGGGCAGCCGGTCAAGGGCCGAATACATGTCGCAGAACCAGGTGTCGCCGCCCGTCCGGCGGCACCTCCAGCGCATACAGCAGGCTCGCCTTCGGCGGCGCCGGCAGATACGACATGTCGGTGTGCCACACCGCCTCCCCGGCCCCGAGGCTGCCGATCGGCTGCCCGTTCACGACGACGTTGGAGACCACATAGATCTCCGGATGCCCCTCGACGAAGCGCCGGCCGGTCTCCTGCACCGGCGCCAGATCGAGCCCGCCGAGCCGCCGGCTGAAGCCGACCAGAATCCTCGTCGGTCAGCCGCTGGCCGCGGAACAGCAGCACGCCATGCGCGATCCAGGCGCGATGCACCGCCGCGAACGCCGCATCGTCGACGCCGCGCAGATCGACCCCCAGCACCTCCGCGCCCACGCCGCCGCCGGTCGGCACCACCCGGATCGCCGTTGTCGCACTGCCCACGCCTGCCTCCATGCTGCCGTCCGGCGCAGACCCTAATTCCTACTCACGTACGTCGGAAAGACTAGAAGAATCCCGGCCGCCCCGAGCGCGGCGCCGGCGCCGAGCAGCCAGAGCGGGTGCAGCCTGGTCGCCAGCAGCACCGTCGTCGTCGCCAGCACCACCAGCAGCGTCTGCAAGTCGATCACCGCGCCGCGGCACAGCGCCACCGCTGCGGCGATCACCAGCCCCACCGTGACCGGCGTCAGCCCCGCCTGCACCACGCGGCGCCAGCGCGCCTCGCGGAACCGCTCCCAGACGCCCGCGACGACGTAGGTCAGCACGCCCGCCGGCAGCACGAACGCGCCGGTCGCGACCAGCGCGCCGGCGAGCCCAGCCACCTGCCAGCCGACCAGCGTCACCACCAGCATGTTCGGCCCCGGCGCCGCCTGGGCCAGCGCGAACAGCGCGCCGAACTCCGCCGGCCCCATCCAGCCCTGCGCCTGCACCTGCCGCTGCATCTCCGGGATCAGCGCGTTCGCCCCGCCCACCGCGAGCATGGACAGCTCCGCGAACAGCCCGGCCAGCGCCGGCAACGGGGCGGCCGCACCGGCGCTCACGCGTGCCGCCGGTTCAGCGCGATGCTGGCCGGCACCAGGACGAGCAGCACCCACGGCAGCGGCAGCCGCAGCACGGCGAGCGCGACCGCCGCCACCACCGCCACCGCGACGGCGCGCGGGCGGCTCTGGATCGGGCCGGCGACGCGGATCGCGGTCGCCAGCACGAGCCCGGAGGCCGCGGCCGCCATGCCCTCGAAGGCGTGCGCGACCGGCGGCTCGGCTCGCCAGCGCAAATAGACGGCGCCGAGCCCGATCACGATCGCGATCGGCGCCGCCAGCAGCCCGGCCAGCGCCGCCAGCGCACCCGGCGGCCCGTGCCAGCGCCCGCCGAGCGCGATCGACAGGTTGGTGATGTTGGCGCCCGGCAGGAACTGGCAGAGCGACAGCAAATCGGTGAACTCCGCGGGCGACAGCCAGCGCCGCCGCTCGACGATGGTGCGCCGCGCCAGCGGCAGCACGCCGCCGAAGCCGAGAATGCCGACGAAAAAGAAGGCGCCGAACAGCTCGGCGACGCTCGGCGGTCTCGCGGTGGCGGGTGGCGAGTCGGGCATCGCCGCAGGATAGGCGGCGCGTTGACCGGTGCCCACCGCACTGCCACAGCACGGCGCATGCGTTCTTCCATCACCAGGCGCCGCCTGTGCGGCGCCGCGGCGGCACTGCTCTCCGCCGAGCGGGCCGCACGCGCGGCCGATCCGGAGGAGACGCTGCTGCTGGCCCAGGTCGTCGAACTGAGCGGCGCCGCGGCGGCGTCCGGCGACGCTTGGCGCAGCGGCGTCGAGATTGCGGCGCAGGAGATCAACGCCGCCGGCGGCCTGTTCGGCAAGCTGCTGGAGGTGGCCACGTTCGACGCCCAGTCGAGCGCCGCGGGCGCGCGCCTCGCGATGGTGAAGGCACTGGACCTCGACCCGATCGCCGTGCTCGGCCCGGCGCTGTCGGAGCCCGCGCGCGGCGCGCTTGCGGTGCCGCGTGCGCATGGCACGCCGTTGCTGCTCGGCGGCAACGCGGCCGACCTGACCGGTCCCGCGCATCCGGCGACGTTCCGCCCGCTGCCGTCGGCGACCGCCATGATGGCGCGGCTGTGCGCCTGGGTGCGGGACGACGCCAGGCTCAAGCGCCTCGCGGTCTACTGGTCCGCGCCCGAGCCGTTCCGCATCGGGCGGGACGCGCTGCTGCACCAGGCGCGCGAGCACGGACTGGATTTCTGCGCCGAATGGATCGCCGAGAGCGGCGACGTCACCGCCAACATCTCCCGGCTGCTGAAAGCCGAGCCCGAGCTGCTGGTCGTTCTGCTCGGCGCCGATCGGGCGGGGCGGGCGGTGGCGGAAGCCCGGCGGCTGGCGCCGCATTTGCCGATCGCCGGCGAGGCGCCGCTGTTCGATCCGCGCGCGCTCGCAGCCGCCGGCGCCGCCGCCGAGGGGCTGCACGCGCATGTCCTGCTGCCGCCCGAGCCGGACGCCGGCCTGCCCGCGGGTTTCGCCGCGCGCTACCTCGCCGCCGACAAGCAGCCGCCCGACGATTTTGCTCTTGCCGGGTACCTCGCCCTCGGCATGGTCAAGGCGGCGCTGGACCGGGCCGGCAGCGCCGATCCGCGCGGGCTGCCGGACGCCCTGCGCGAGCTGTCGGCGACCGCCGCGCAGGAGCCGATGCTGCTGTCGGACTGCACCTGGAACGCCGCCGGCGATCCGGACCGGCCGAGCTGGATCGTCGAGGTCCGCGACGGCACGCCGCACAGTGTGGCGACGCTGCGCGGCTGATCTCGCCCGGCGGGATCACGTTTCCGTGATAAGGATTGAGAAGGGATTTGGGACGATGTTCACGAAACCGTGAACCGTCTCGTGGGGCAAGACCTGCCCGCCACGCGGCCGTTCCGGGGACGGAGTTGCCGCCATCCGCGCCCCAGGATCCCGTTCCGAAGCCCGCCACGGCCGAACCCCGCACCGACGCACGCCGCGCGGCTGGCGCGTTGCCATGCCGGCTCATTCTCAAAATTCAGACAACGGAGACACTCCCATGCGCGTTTCGTCACTGGCGGTCGCTGCCGCATCCGCGTTCTGGGCGACCGCGGCGGTCGCGGCACCCGTGCCGCAGGGCTACGACCTGCTGCAGACGCCGGCCACCGTCGCCCACAATTTCGGCGTGGGCGTCGTCGCCACCAGCAAGGGCGTGCTGCTCGGCACGGTCGGCACCTCGCTCTATTCATTGGCCCAGTCCGGCAGCGGCGCCTGGGTGTCGAGCGTGCTCGGGCAGTCCTGGAGCACCGGCACCGGCGCGACCGCGGACGGCTTCGCGTTCGCCGAGGGCAAGGTGGCGCTCGACGCGAGCGGCGCGATCTACGCGGCGACCGCGCTGAACCTCGAAGGCGGCGGCGGCGTGCTGAAATTCACCCCGCCCGCCTCCGGCAAGACCGCATGGACCAAGACCGTGCTGTGGTCGTTCGCGCCCGGCAGCACCGGCGCCTCGGTCAATGCCGGGCTGCTGGTGGACGCCACGGGCGCGGTCTACGGCACGACGCGCGGCGGCTCGACGCTCGCCTGCGCGCCCGGCTGCGGCTTCGGCACCGTGTTCAAGCTGACGCCGCCCGCGTCGGGCCAGTCCACCTGGGGCCTGCGCATCCTGTATGCGTTCACTGGCGGCACCAATGGCGAACGGCCGGACGGCACGCTGCGCATGGACACGAACGGCGCGCTCTACGGCACCGCGGCCGGCGGCGCGAACGGCGCGGGCGTGGTGTTCCGGCTGACCCCCGGCACCGGGCAGGCGGCCTGGACCGAGGCGACGCTGTACAGCTTCACCGGCGGCACAGACGGCTCGCTGCCGTCCGGCGGCGTCACTGCCGACCCGTCGGGCAACCTGTACGGCGCGACCCTCGGGTGCGCGAGCCCCTCGCCCTGCAACACGGTCGGCTCGGTCTATCGCCTCGCCAAGCCGGCCGCGAGCAACGGCACGTGGACACTCGCGACGCTGGCCGGATCGGTGGCGTTGCCGGCTTATCAAGGCAATCTGGTGATCGACAGCGCCGGCGCGCTGTATGGCGCGAGCGGCTACCAGTGCAGTTCGTTCGGCGTCGACTGCGGCACCCTCTTCAAGCTGGCGCCGCCCGTCTCCGGCCAGGGTGCCTGGACCTACACGCAGCTCCTCGACGTCGCGCAGGAAGGCGGTCCGCGGGCGCTGATCGCGAGTGCGGGCGTGCTCTACGGCACCGCCGACCAGGGCGCCGGCTGCCCGACGGCGCCCGGCGGCTGCATGACGGTGCTGGCCCTGACCGGCTCAGGCTTCGCGCAGTAGACTTCGTAGGGTGGGTTGCCGTTGCAACCCACCGCTTCGAGGTTCCGTGCGGGTCGTGGTGGGTTGCAAGCGCAACCCACCCTACAAACTTCGGCGACCGCTACTTCACCAGATTCCCCGGCTCCCGCCCGGCCAGCACGGCGTCGATGCCGTCGAGCACGATGTTGCCCATCGCATCGCGCGTCTCCCGCGTCGCACTGCCGAGATGCGGCAGCAGCACCACGTTCTCGAGCCCGAAATAGCCCTGGTTGAGCCGCGGCTCGCCGTCGTACACGTCGAGCCCGGCGAACCCCACCTGGCCTTCGCGCAGCGCATCGATCAGCGCCGCGTCGTCGACCATCGTGCCACGCGCGGCGTTCACCACCACGGCACCGCGCGGCAGCAGCGCGATCCGCTCGGCGTTGAGCCAGCGCCGCGTGCCCTCGCCGCCCGGCGCGTTCAGCGACAGCACCTCGCTCGCGGCGAGAAAGCCCGCATCGTCCTCATGCCACACCGCGCCGCGCTCCAGTTCCGGCGGCAGCCGGGCGACGTCGCGGTAATGCACCTCCATGCCGAACGCCGCCGCCATCCGCGCAAGCTCGCGGCCGATCCGGCCCATGCCGAAAATGCCGAGCCGGCGCCCGGACACCTGCGTGCCCATCAGCTGCGTCGGCGCCCAGCCGGTCCACTTGCCGGACCGCACCAGCCGCTCGCCCTCGCCGGCGCGGCGGGACGCGGCGAGGATCAGCAGCATCGCGCACTCGGCAGTGGCGACACTCAGCACGTCGGGCGTGTTGACCACCGGCAGCCCGCGCATCCGCGCCGCCGTCAGGTCGATGTGGTCGTAGCCGACCGAGAACGTGCCCAGCGCCCGCACGCTCGCCGGCAGCGCGCCGATCGTGGCGGCGTCGAGCTTCTCGGCCGGGCAGCACAGGATCGCATCGGCGCCCTGCGCGAGCCGCAGAATATCGGCGCCGGTACGGGAGAATCCTCCGCGTTCAACCGCGCCTGGTAGTCGCGCGCGGCGCGCGCCTCGATCGCCGGCGGCAGGCGGCGGGTGACCAGCAGGTACGGGCTTTGCCATTGCGTTTCCCTTTGGACTTACGGATTGCCCTGGGTGCCGGACCCCTCGATCCGACGGAGTCTTTCGTCCAGGTTTCTCAGCGCCAGCGCGACGAACAGCGCGACCACGCCGATGCCGAGCAGCGCGATGTTCGCCTGCGTGTAGCCCTGGTCCTCGCGGATCGACGAGCCCCAGCGCGAAATCTCGTCCCAGGCCGAGTGGGCGATGCCGAGGCCGAGGAAGATGCAGGCCAGCACCAGCACGATCCGCCAGTCGCATTTCATCTGCCCCGCCTCACTGCCACAGCGGGTCGATCGGCGGCCGGCCGGCCAGCACGGCGGCGATGTTGTCGAGCGCGCGCATCCCCATCGCGGTGCGCGTCTCCACCGTGGCGCTGCCCATGTGCGGCGTCAGGAACACGTTTTTCAGTTCCGCGAACCGCGGGTCGAAGGCGGGCTCGTTGTGGAACACGTCGAGGCCCGCCGCAAACAGGTGGCCGGAGATCAGCGCCGCATGCAGCGCCTCCTCGTCCACCAGCGTGCCGCGCGCGGCGTTGACGAACACGGCCCCCTTCGGCAGCAGCGCAAAAGCCTTCGCGTTCATGATGCCCGCCGTATCCGCCCCGCTGCGCGCATGGAGGGAAAGAACGTCGCACTGCGGCAGCATGTCGAAGAAATCAGCGAAGAACTCCGCGCCCTGCTCCTGCTCCGGCGGCAGCCGGCGCGGGTTGCAATAGAGCACGCGCATGCCGAACCCGCGCGCCCGCGCCGCCACCGCCTGGCCGATCCGCCCCAGCCCCAGGATGCCGAGCCGCTTGCCCGAGACCTTCGTTCCCAGCATCTCGCCCAGCCCATAGCCGCGCCGCCATCCGGCCCGCATGATCGCATCGTACTCGTGCGCCCGCCGGCAGGCCGCGAGGATCAGCAGAAACGTCAGATCGGCGGTGCACTCGGTCAGCACGTCCGGCGTGTTGGTCACCGGCAGCCCGCGCGCCTGCGCCGCCGCCACGTCGATATGCTCGAAGCCGACGCTGCAGGTCGCGGCGATCTGCACGTGCGCGGGCACCCGCGCGATCACCTCGGCGTTGAATTTCAGGTGCGAGGTGAGCATCAGCGCATCCGCCTGCGTGTCGGCGAGGGCGGAAATAACCTCGTCGGCGCTCATGTCGCGGCCCTCCGGCCACGGACAGTCGAACTCGGCGCGGATGCGCGCGGCGACCGCGGACGGGATCTGGCGGCTGACGATCAGACGCGGCAACGACATGGACGCGTGGTCTCCCTGTGCGCCGGCATGATGGCCGGCGGATCGCTGTTGCGGAAGGGGCCGCGGCGCGCCACCCTGAGTACCAGGAGATGCATCATGCGCGCCAACCTGTCGCCCGACATCGATCTCGCCGAGCATCTGTTCAACGTGCTGCGCACGCGCACGTCCGATGGCGTCGGCATCACGCGGGAGGCGTACGGCCCGGGCGAGCGCATCGCCCACGCGATCGTCGCGGCGGAGACGGAGGCGCTCGGTCTCGACGTCGAGGCCGACCCGGCGGGCAACCTGCTGATGACGATGCCGGGAACCGACCCGGAGGCGCCGCGCGTGGTGTTGGGCAGCCACCTCGACAGCGTGCCGCAGGGCGGCAACTACGACGGTGCCGCCGGCGTGCTGGCCGGGCTTGCGGTGGTGTCCGGCCTGCGCCGCGCCGGCTTCCGGCCGACCCGCGACATTTCTGTCATTGCGATCCGCGCCGAGGAGGGCGGCGCGTGGTTTCCGACCAGTTTCCCGGGCAGCCGTGCGGCCCTCGGCACGCTGCCGCCGGCCGCGCTGGAAACCCGCCGCCTCGACAGCGGCCGCACCCTCGCCGAGCACATGGCCGAGGAAGGTTTCTTCCCGGACGAGGTGCGCGCCGGCAAATGCCTGCTGCCGCCCGCCAAAGTCGCCGCCTATGTCGAGCTGCACATCGAGCAGGGTCCGGTGCTCGACACGGAAGAAATCCCGGTCGGCATCGTCACCGGCATCCCCGGCTCCCGCCGGCTGCGCGCCGCGCGCGTGCTCGGCGAATACAACCATTCGGGCGCCACGCCCCGCCGCTACCGGCGCGACGCCGCGATCGCTTTGGCCGAACTGGCGACGCGGCTCGACGATCGCTGGGCCGAGCTTGACGCCGAGGGGCATGCTCTGGTCTGCACGTTCTGCGTGCTGGCGACCGCGCCGGAGGCGGGGTTCACGAAGGTGCCCGGCGAGGCCCGCTTCCAGCTCGACGTGCGCAGCGTCAACCCGGCGAGCGTGAACGCGATTTTCTCCGAGTTGCACGCGCTGGTGCAGCGGATCGAGGCCCGCCGCGGCGTGCGCTTCGACCTGGGCGAGGAAACGGTGTCCCCGCCGACCCCGCTGCACCCGGGCGTGCGCGCGGGCCTCGCCCACGCCGCGACGGCTTTGGGCGTGCCATTCCGGGACATGCCGAGCGGCGGCGGCCACGACGCGGTCGCGTTCGCGCAGGCGGGCGTGCCCGCCGGGATGCTGTTCGTGCGCAACCAGAATGGCAGCCACAACCCGCACGAGGCGATGCGGATGGAGGATTTCGCGGCGGCGACCGCGGTACTGACGCGCTGGGCGGCGGAGATGGCGAAGTAAACGGGACTCCTCCGGCACGAAGCCGCTGCCGAAAACGAGAGCGACTGAGAGGTCACCACAGCCGCGTCTCGCCGGATTAGCGGCCGTTTCAGCAGCGTGGATCGAAACCCTTCAATGCGCATCCACTCCCGCTGCCGCCTTTCTGGCAGTCCCGAGTGGCAGAAACAGCATCATTGGCCGGCTGGCGAACGGTCGAAAGCCCTGGAGCCGATAGAAGGTAGCGGCCGTGTCGTCCATCGCTTCAACGACCAATGCAAACGCCTTCGTATCACTCCCGAGAACGCGCAAGGCCGCATCCGCCAGCATCGTCCCGCCCAGACCCTGGCGCCGAAACCGCCGGTCGACGGCAAGACGGCCAATGAGGGCCGCCGGCAGGGCCGGATAGCGCGGCAGGCGCTTCAACACGTCCGCCGGCAGGTCATCCGCCAATATGCTGGTGGCAGCAAGCGTGTAGTAGCCGGCAACCGCCTGGGTCCCTGTTTCGACAACAACAAAGCAACTCGCGACCAGCCGCTTCACATCCTGCGACGCCTGTTCCCGCAGATATCGGTCCAGTGATTCCGCCCCGCAGGAGAAGCCGGACCGATCCCGAACGCCGAGGGGCTCGATGGCAAACCTGCCGCTCACCGCGGCGGCTGCGTCAACTCGCGATGGCGGCGAAAGGCGCGGCGGAGAGCCGGCGTCGGCTCCGGCGGATCGAGGACGGCGTCCACGAAGACGCGCTGGTCCTCGGGCGACAGGTGAATGACCTGCGTCGCTTCAATGCGCTGCTCAGCCGCCTTTTGCGCGGCAGTGATCACGAAATCGGCCAGAGATCGGCCTTCCAGCGCCGCCGCCCGCTTGAGCAGGGCGCGAAGATCCGGCGTGATCCTGGCTTCGAGACGCGCGGTTTTGGTCATGATGTCCTCTGTCCGGTCATGTATGGCGATGCGCAAGTCGCGATCAACCCCGCACAGCCCGGCCGGGATCAGCGGGCGACGATGGGCCGGCACCGCATCAAGCAGTGAACGTGAAGCTGCTGCCGGTGCCGCACAGCACAAGCTTCTCCGGCATTTCCTGCTTCGCCAGATCGATGAAATTCTGCCCGCTGCAGTGCATCGGGAACACATGCTCGATATCGAACGTCTTCAGCTCCGCCATCACCTGGCGCAGATAGTCGTCCGGCGCCGGAGCCAGATGGAAGCCGCCGACCAGGGCGCAGATCCTGTCCACGCCGGCGACGTCCTGCGCCCGGCGCAGCGTGTTGATGATGCCGGCGTGGCCGCACGAGGTGATCACCACCAGCCCCCGATCCCCCAGCCGGAAGCAGGTGGCGTGCTCGTGCCAGTGCTGATCGGGCGCGCGCTTTCCGGCAAGTTCGTCGGCGGTGAAATGGTGGTTCATGTAGCCGTTCGCATCGCAGCCCACTCCGTCCCGGACGCCGTATTCCACCCACGTGTTCGGCAGCACGTGCTCGATGCCGGTGCGCGGCACCACGCCGGTGGTGAACGCCTGGCCTTCGATGACGACGGGCGTCTCCGCCAGCACCGGCTCCACGTTCAGCGCCCGCAGCCTGCGCCGATCCAAGGGCGTGCCGAGTTCCGTGAAGCTGCCGTCCGGGTTGCGGTTGAAGCGATGGCAGAAATCGTCCTCCCCGCCGGTGTACAGGCGCAAATCCCTGCGCATCCGCGGCCGCTGCGCTTCGAGCAACCCCATCAGCCCGCCGACATGATCGTAGTGGCCGTGGCTGATGATCAGCGCATCCACCTCGGCCACGTCGATCTTCAGGATATCGAGGTTGTTCGCGTAGACGTCGGGCGTGAAGCCGAAGTCGAGCAGATAGCGGCGGGTCTCCTGGCCTTTGCGCGACTGGATGTGCAGCGCCAGCCCCCACTCGCTCTCCAGCGTCCTGCCTTGCGATGCCTCGGGAAACCCCACGCGGCTCACCGCAAGCCCCGGCGCCTGCGCGCCACGCAGGAAGATGTCATGCGTGTTGTCGGTGATTTCCCGGATGACGACCTCGTCGACGACCGGCGCATCGATCCGGATCGGGGCCGAAATGGCGGATCGGTCCAGCGGAATGCTGCATGTCAACAGCGAACCGCCGAGCACGGCCGAGCGTTGCAGGAAGCTGCGGCGGTCCAACGGGCGTGGCATGTGCGGTGCCCTCCGGTACTGGCATCGATCCCAGCCTACGACGGAGATCGCCCGCTGGCACGCGGTTGTTCTGCGAGTGCAGCCCGCCGACGCACGCCCCGCCCGGCACCGTCGATCCCGGCGCCGCGTGCGCACGACAGTTTTGTTGTGCGTTCGGTGCATTTCCGTTAGCATATCGGCATTCGACGATGTGGAAGGCCCCATGCGCACCCTGTTGTTGCTGACGATCTGCGGCTGGCTGCTCGCCGTCCCGGCGCCGGCACGCGCCGACGATCCGCACTGGATCGCCGATCCCGCCAGCGGCTGCCGCGTGCAAAACCCACACCCGCAGCCAAACGAGTTGATCGCATGGTCCGGCCCCTGCGAGGGCGGCCTCGCGCAGGGGCGCGGCGTTCTGCAGTGGCTCGAGGACGGCAAGCCGAGCGCTAAGTATGAGGGCGAGTATCGCGACGGCCAAATGGGCGGCAGGGGCGTCTACGTGTCCGAGAAGGGCAGCCGCTACGACGGCAGCTTCGTCAACGGCAAACTCGAAGGCCGCGGCGTCTACGTCTCGCCTGCCGGCAACCGTTACGAGGGCGACTTCCTGCACGGAAAATACAGCGGCCACGGTGTCTATCTGTCCGCCAAGGGCGGCCGCTACGAGGGCGATTTCCGGGATGGCAAATACGACGGCGAGGGCGTCTACACCGCGCCCGACGGCAACCGCTACGAGGGACAGTTTCGCGGCGGCCGCTACAATGGCCACGGCGTCTACACCGAGGCGAAGGGCAACCGCTACGAAGGCGAGTTTCTCGACGGCAAGCTGAGCGGCCACGTCACCCTCGCCGACGCGCGCGGCAACCGCGCCGAGGGCGAGTACCTGGCCGGCCAGCGCAACGGCGACGGCACCGACGTCTACGCCGACGGCAGCCGGTTCGCCGGCGAGTACCTCGACGGCAAGCGCACCGGCTACGGCGTTTTCCTCTGGGCCAACGGCGGCATCTACAAGGGCGAGTTCCTCGACGACAAGCAGGCCGGCTGGGGCGTCTATGTCTGGCCCAACGGCGCCCGCTACGAGGGACTGTTCCTTGACGGCGGGGGCGGCGACTGGGGCATCTACTCGTGGCCGTCGGGCGACCGCTACGAGGGCGCGCTGCGCAACGGCAATCGGGAAGGCCACGGCATCGCGACCCATGCCAACGGCGACCGCTACGAAGGCGAATTCCGCAACAATGCCGCGGACGGCGTGGGCCGCTACGTCACCAGCGTCGGCACCTACGACGGCCACTGGAGCGCCGGCTGCTTCGTCGATCTCGGCGGCCCGGCCGAGGCGCCGGACAAGCTCTGCCTGTGCCCCTGACAGCGAGCGCTGCCCACATCCCGCGCCCTTGCAGGGCGGGTGCAACCCGCCGATGCAAGCCCCAAGCCGCACCATCGATACCGCCCCGGCGGTGCGCGGCCCGCCACCGTTGCGGCCCATCATCCGAAGCTCCGCCGGCCGAACGTCGCGCTCGCGGTTTCCCCCGCCCCACTCACCTCGGCGGATAAGCCGTGAAAATGTAATCTCTCGACGCCACGGTCGTGTGGCACGCGTATCCGCATTCGGCGCCGCTCCCGGCAGGCTTGAATGTCTTCGACGCAGTGTCGTATTCAAACTTGGCAAATGCCCAGCCATGCGTCTTGGGGAATCTCTTCGAGTCCTTCTCGATGAACGAAACCGTTTTCAAGCTGGCCGGCACCTCCACGAAATACGGCGATACTGGATTTTTTATCTTCGTCCATTCGATTTTTGCCATCTTGACGCCATCCGGGAAAGGTTTGCCGTTGTCCGGAATGCCTTCCTTGTACGCGGCAATTGCCGTTGGATTTCCAAGGATCGCCTTGACGCTCCCTTGGGTGGCACTGACCGCGACATCCTCCCACGCGTCGTATCCCTTGAATTCGGAGAACGACAGTCCACCCGGCACGCTCAGCGTGTATCGGTCCTGTTGGGCGAGGCTGATGTGTCCGAAGACGGCAAGCGATGCGGCGACCATCGCCGCCGACGCGAAGATCTTGGTTCGCATATCAAGTCTCCTCTCCGGTTGCACTTGAATGACGCGGTTGTCCGTCCCCTTTCAAGGACCCGAGACCGAGTGAACCATCGCGCGGAGATCCTCGCGACGTGGCCTTGTCCTCAATCCTGCCGTCATTCGGGGCGGCACCCACAATCGACGCCGCCGCCACGTTCTCCAGAAACGTCGCCGACGGCACGAAAAACAGAGTCCCGGTGACCGCGCGGCTGAAGTCCAGCAGCCGGTCGTAGTTGCCGGGCGGCCGGCCGACGAACATGTTCTCCAGCATCTGCTCGATCCGCTGCGGCGAGCGGGCGTAGCCGATGAAATACGTGCCGAACTCGCCGCGGCCCGCGTCGCCGAACGGCATGTTGTCGCGCACGATCTCCAGTTGCTTGCCGTCCTCCACGATCGTCGTCAGCGCGTTGTGCGCGAACGTCGGCTTCACCGCGTCGTCCAGCTCGATGTTCGACAGCTTCGTCCGGCCGACGATTTTCTCCTGCTGCTCGATCGGCATCGTGCTCCACGCCTTCAGGTCGTGCAGGTATTTCTGCACGATCACGTAGCTGCCGCCGGCGAACCCCGTGTCCTCCTCGCCGATGATGGTGGCGTCGATCGCGGCCTGCTCCACCGGGTTTTCCGTGCCGTCGACGAACCCGATCAGGTCGCGATCGTCGAAGTAGTTGAACCCGTGCACCTCGTCCGCGGTCGCGACCGCGGCGCCGAGCCGCGCCATGATCTGGGTCGCCAGCTCGAAGCACAGGTCCATCCGCACGGCGCGGATATGGAACAGAATATCGCCCGGCGTCGCGACGGCCACGTGCCGGCCGCGGATTTCGCGGAACGGATGCAGGTCCTTCGGGCGCGGCCCGCCGAACAGGCGGTCCCAGGCGTCCGAGCCGATCGCCATCACGCACGACAGCCGGCCCTCGAGGTCGCGAAAGCCCACCGCGCGCTGCAGCGCCGCGAGGTCGCCGCAGAGTGCCCGCACCGCGGCATCGTGCTCCGGTCCGGCGTTGACCGTGACGACCAGGAAAATGGCGGCGCGCGTGAGCGTCGCGACGACGGGTTGCGGAACGCTGGATGCCACGCCTGCCTCCTTGACCGGATCGTCCGGGAGCCTTGATGCAAAATCAGCCGAAAGCCAAGCCTCGGCGGCGATGCACCCGTGCCGTCACTGCGTCCGCCTAGCCACCGCCCCCCTCTCCCTTTTCGGGGAAGGGCTGGGGTGGGGGAACAAATTCAGCATTCCGCGCCCCCGCCCGTTGGCGTTGCCGCCCGAGATCCGCTAGCTGTCTGCCGCCATGATCGAGGTTTCCCCTTTCGACCCGCACGCCGCCTCGGCGCGCGAATGGGCCGAGTACAACGAATTCCGCCGCGTCCGCGCCGAGGAGGACGAACCCGGCGAGCCGCTGCTCACCGACGCCGAATTCAAGCACGACACGCAAACCGAGCGTCCTCTGCACCAGACCTTCCGCCTGATCGCGCGGAAAGACGAAAAAATGGTCGGCAGCGTCGGCTTCTGGTTCCGCCGCGAAGGCTCGCCCGACTACGCCGAGTTCGCGCCGTTCGCCTATGTCTGGGGCGGCGTGCGCACGCCCTGGCGCCGGCAGGGCGTCGGCACCGCGCTGCTGCGCGGCATGCTCGCGTTCATGCGCGAGCGCGGCAAAACGACCGCGACCATCGGCAGCCACCTGCCGGAAGGCTGCGCCTTCCTGGAGGCGATCGGCGCCGTGGAAAAAAACCGCACGTTCATCAACCGAGCGCCGTTCGCCGGGCTCGACTGGGCCGAGCTCGCGCGCTGGGAGCAGGCGGCGATCCCGCCCGGCAGCGACTTGCGCTGGGAAATCCACGCCGGGCGCACGCCGATGGACCGGCTCGCCGTGCTGCTGCCGGAGATGTCGGCGCTATTGCGCGACGTGCCGATGGGCGACCTCGTGATGCCGCCGCTGCGCATGGAGATGCCGGGCTACGTCACCTGGTACGAGGAAATGGACCGCCGCGGCGGCGACCATTTCCTGGTCCTGCTGATCGACGGCGAAACCGTCGCCGGCGCGAGCGAGGCGCATTGGAGCGCCCGCTTCCCCGACCGGGTCTACCAGGAACTCACCGGCGTCGCCCGCGCGTGGCGCGGCCACGGCCTCGCCAAGGGCCTGAAAGCCCGGATGCTGCGGCTGGTGCACGAGCGCCACCCGGAGGCCGCGGTGGTCAGCACCTCCAACGCCGAGATGAACGCGCCGATCCTGTCGATCAATCGCCGCCTCGGCTTCGCCGTCCACCGAACCGACGTCAGCTACCAGATCGGCACCGAGGCGCTCGCGGCCTGGCTCGCCAATCGCTAGACCCGCGCCGCGACCTGATCCAGCAGCGCGCGCTCCAATGCATGCGACGCGCGGCAGGTGACCAGGCCCAGCCCCACCCGGCGCGTGTCCGTCGATGCGCTGTCGAAGCGGAATTCGGCGATCTGCACCCGCACTCCGATCGGGTCGACGCGGTAGACGCCAAGCCGGTACTGGTCGGCGACCTGCACGGTCGCGCGGCCTGCGGCATCCGGCCTGATCTCGACATGGGCGGTGCCCTCCAGGAACGCGGAATCGAAGCCGAGCCCGAGCAGCGCGGGCGTGGTGGCGCCACCGGAACCGCCCGCCGTCTTGCCGCAATCGACATAGGCGGCCGGGTCGCGGGTCCAGAATCCCAGCGTGATCGAGCCGTCCGCGCGGTCGGTGGCCTCGGTGTGCAGCAGGCTCGTGTCGCCCGCCTGCAGCGCGGCCGACCACACCCGCTCGTACGGCGCCGCGAGGTCGCGCGAAAACGCCTGCGGCGGCAACGGCGCGGGCGGCACGTAGGCCGCGCACGCCGCCAGCGCCGCGACAGGCAGCCACCGCAACACGTGCCGCATTGGACGAGTGTTCATGCGAGGTGCTCCCTGGCCCGGGCCGCGGCGTTCAGTGCTGTGCCAGCCAACTGGTACTGAAACCGATATGCGGCCACAGCCCCAGCATGCCGATGGCGATCAGATAGAGGGCAACGACGACGTTCAGCGCGCGCGGCAGCAGCAGCACGAGAAACCCCGCAACAAGGGCCGCAATCGGCTGCACAATCACCGAATCGAGCATCATCATCGAACCGCCTCCGCGCCAAAGCGGCGGTTATATCCCATTCCGCTGCGGCAAACACCCTGCCGCGGCGGGGCGCCGTTCCGCTAGCGCAGGAAATGCGGCCACAGCCCGCTGACGCCGACGACGATCAGGTAGATCGCCACGATGAAGCTGAGCAGCCGCGGAACGACCAGGATGAGGATCCCGGCGACCAGGGCCACGATCGGCTGGAGCAGCAGCAGATTGATCATCATCGGGTGGCACCCCTTCTGATTTGAAATGGATGGAGGCGAGCGCGCAGCCTGGGTAACGTGCGGACCGTGGCAACAACGCCACGACATGCGATCACAACCTGGTGCGCTGGCCCCCCGACGGACAGCTCGGCCGGCAGCTTCGTGCGTCACCCCCCCGCTTGACACCTCCCGCCCCCCGGCGCATCCGCGAGCACATGGACGACGTCCCCACCGAGTACCGTCGCGACGTTTCCTCTCCCCGCCCTCGGGTGCAGGAACCCGAGACGCTGCGGGAGCGCGTGCGCGCCTGGCTCGATGCGCATCGCGACCGCCAGGGGCTGCGCCGGCCGGACGGCAAGAAGCCGTCCCCGAACGAGATGCAGGCGCACACCTGGTACTGGGTCGTCGCCTTCGTGCTGCTGATGCTGTTCCAGGCCTGGTGGATCTCCCACCAGACCGTCGAGCCGGTCTCCTACAGCCGCTTCCTGGAGCTGCTCGACAAGCACGAGCTCAAGAGCGTGGAGGTCGAAGGCGCCTACGTCACCGCGCAACTGCAAAAGCCGATGGACAACGGTCACACCGTGGTGACCACGACGATGGTGTCGGACGACCTGGTCAAGCGCTTCCAGGCCGCCGGCGTGGAATTCACCGGCGTCGTGCCGAGCACCCTGCTGAGTTCCATTCTGTCCTGGGTGCTGCCGCTCGGGCTGATGTTCTTTCTCTGGCGCTTCGTGTTCGCCCGCTACGCGCAGAATCTCGGCGGCGAGGGCGGGCTGATGTCGATCGGCCGCTCGCGCGCCAAGATCTTCGTCGAGACCGACACGAAGACCACGTTCGCCGATGTCGCCGGCGTCGACGAGGCGAAGGAGGAATTGCAGGAGATCGTCGATTTCCTGAAGGACCCGGCGAGCTACGGCCGGCTCGGCGCGCACGTGCCCAAGGGCGTGCTGCTGGTTGGCCCGCCCGGCACCGGCAAGACGCTGCTGGCGCGCGCGGTCGCCGGCGAGGCCGGGGTGCCGTTCTTCTCGATCTCGGGCTCGGAGTTCGTCGAAATGTTCGTGGGCGTCGGCGCCGCGCGCGTGCGCGACCTGTTCGACCAGGCGAGCGAGAAGGCGCCGGCGATCATGTTCATCGACGAACTCGACGCGCTCGGCCGCGCCCGCAGCGCCTTCGCGATGGGCGGCCACGACGAGAAGGAGCAGACGCTCAACCAGCTGCTGGTCGAGCTCGACGGGTTCGACCCGCGTTCCGGCGTCGTGCTGCTGGCCGCGACCAACCGGCCGGAGATCCTCGACCCGGCGCTGCTGCGCGCCGGCCGGTTCGACCGGCAGGTGCTGGTCGACCGCCCCGACAAGCCGGCGCGCGTGGCGATCCTCGCGCTCCACTTGCGCAAGGTGCAGGTGGCGCCGGACGTGTCGGCGGAGCGGATCGCCGCGCTGACGCCCGGGCTCACCGGCGCCGACCTCGCCAACCTGATCAACGAGGCGGCGCTGCTGGCGACCCGCCGGCACGCGACGCTGGTGGAGGTCGCCGACTTCACCGAGGCGATCGAACGCAACGTCGCCGGCCTGGAGAGTCGCTACCGCCTGCTCAACCCGCACGAGCGCGAACTGGTGGCGTACCACGAGATGGGGCACGCGCTGGTGGCGATGTCGCTGCCGGGCACCGACCCGGTGCACAAGGTCTCGATCATCCCGCGCGGCGTCGGCGCGCTCGGCTACACCATCCAGCGGCCGATCGAGGATCGCTACCTGATGACACGGCTGGAGCTGGAAAACCGCATGGCGGTGCTGCTCGGCGGCCGCGCGGCGGAGCAGTTGGTGTTCGGCGAAGTCACCACCGGCGCCGCCGACGACCTGCAGAAGGCGTCCGACATCGCGCGCGCGATGGTGTCGCGGTTCGGCATGATCGAACGCTTCGGCCCGGCGGTGTTCGAGGTCGAGCGGCAGACCTTCCTCGGCACCCCCGGCGGCGGAGCGGAGACGAGCGGCAGCGGCATGAGCGAGGCGACGGCGCAGGCGATCGACGGGCACGTGCAGGCGCTGGTGCGCCACGCGCTCGACCGCGCCGGCGACCTGTTGCGCGAGCGTCGCGATGTGCTGGAGCGGACCGCGCGCGCGCTGCTGGCGCGCGAGACGCTGAACGCGGAAGAACTCGCCGCGCTCGTCCAGGAGCCGGCGCGGATCGCGGGGTAGCTGCCCCCTTGACGCGCCGGCCGGCGCGGGCAATTTGCGCCGATGCCCTCCGCACGTCTGGCCGTCGATATCGGCGGCACCTTCACCGACCTCGCCCTCGAACACGCCGGCACCCGCAGCACCACGAAGGTGCTGACCACGCCGCACGCGCCCGAACAGGGCGTGATGCAGGGCGTGCGCAGCATCCTGCGCGCCGCCGGCCTCGCGCCCGCCGACATCGCGATCGTGATCCACGGCACCACGCTCGCCACCAACGCGATCATCGAGCGCAAGGGCGCCCGCACCGCGCTGATCACCACCGAAGGCTTCCGCGACGTGCTGGCGATGGGCAACGAGAGCCGCTACGACCAGTACGACCTCAACATCGTGCTGCCCGAGCCGCTGGTGCCGCGCTATCTGCGCCTGCCGGTGCCGGAGCGGCTCGACAATTTCGGCGAAGTGCTGCGCTCGCTCGACGAAGCGGCACTGCGATCGCTGGTGCCGCTGCTGCGTCGCGAGGACGTCGAAAGCATCGCGGTCGGCTTCCTGCACGCCTTCGTCAACGCCGCGCACGAGCGCCGCGCGCGCGAGATCCTGGCCGACGAACTGCCGGACGTGCCGGTCTCGCTCTCCAGCGAAGTTTCGCCGGAGATGCGCGAATGGGAGCGGTTTTCCACCACCGTCGCCAACGCCTACGTGCAGCCGCTGATGGCGCGCTATCTGCGCCGCCTGCGAACGCGACCTTTTCGAGGCTGGCGTCGCCGCGCCGATGTTCCTGATGCTGTCGGGCGGCGGGCTCACGACGATCGAAACCGCCTGCCGCTTCCCGATCCGGCTGGTCGAAAGCGGCCCGGCGGGCGGCGCGATCTTCGCGGCCCACATCGCGCGCGAAAGCGGGCTGCGAGCGTGCTGTGCTTCGACATGGGCGGCACCACCGCAAAGATCTGCCTGATCGACGATTTCCGGCCGCAGACCTCGCGCAGCTTCGAGGTGGCGCGGATCGGCCGCTTCCGCAAAGGCTCGGGCCTGCCGCTGCGCATTCCGGTGATCGAGATGGTCGAGATCGGCGCCGGCGGCGGCTCGCTCGCGCATGTCGACGCGCTCGGCCGCATCGCCGTCGGGCCGGAAAGCGCCGGCGCCGATCCGGGACCCGCCTGCTACGGCGCGCGGCGGCACCAGGCCCGCCGTCACCGACGCCAATCTCGCGCTCGGCCGCTACGATCCGACGCGCTTCGCCGGCGGCACGTTCGCGCTCGACGCGGCGCCGCGCGCCGGCGCTGGCCGCGCATGTCGGCGAGCCGCTCGGCCTGTCACGCCGGCATGGCGGCGCTGGGCGTGATCGAGATGGTCGACGAGAACATGGCGAACGCCGCGCGCGTGCATGCCATCGAGTCCGGCAAGACCTATGCGGGGCGCACGATGATCGCGTTCGGCGGCGGCGGCCCGGTGCATGGCTCGCGCGTCGCCGAGAAGATCGGCATCGCCCGGGTGCTGGTGCCCTCCGGCGCCGGCGTCGGCAGCGCCATCGGGTTCCTGCGCGCGCCCGGTCGGCTATGAAGTGGTGCGCAGCCTCTACCAGCGCTTTTCGAGTTTCGACGTCGCCGCGGTCAACGCGCTGCTCGCCGACATGGCGGCGGAGGCGGCGGCGGTCGTGGCGCAGGGCAGTTTCGGCGCGGCGACGCGGCAGAGCGGCGATCGCCTTCATGCGCTATGTCGGCCAGGGCCACGAGATCGCGGTGCCGCTGCCGGCGCGCACGCTGACGCAGACCGACGTGCCGGCGATCCGCGCCGCGTACGACGCCGAGTATACGCGGTTCTACGATCGCCCGGTGCCCGGCTCCGACGTCGAGATTCTGAGCGTACGCCGTGACCGTCGCCGACCGTTGCCGCGGACGCCTCCGGCGCCGCCGAGAGCCCGCGTTCGATGCCGGCCGAACCCGTCCGCACGCAGAACGGTGCGCGACACGGCCAGCGGCGAGGTCGCGGCGTGGGCGTCTACGACCGCGCCGCGCTCGCGCCCGGCGCGACGCTGCGCGGCCCGGCGATCATCGCCGAGGACGAGACGTCTACCCTGGTCGGCCCCGGCTGGCGCGCGCCGCATCGATCGCGCGCGGCTATATCGATCTGACGCGCGGAGACGCCTGATGTCCGATGCAGCTGGCCGCAATCCAGCGGCAGATCATGTGGAACCGGCTGATCGCCGTCGTCGAGGAGCAGGCGCAGACGATGATCCGCACCGCGTTCTCGACCACGGTGCGCGAGGCGGGCGATCTCTCCGCCGGCATCTTCGACCTGCAGGGCCGGATGCTCGCCCAGGCCGTCACCGGCACGCCCGGCCACGTCAATTCGATGATGGAGAGCGTCGGCCATTTCCTGGCGAAATTCCCGGCCGACGACGATGCGACCGGGCGACCACTACATCACCAACGATCCCTGGCTCGGCACCGGCCATCTGCACGACCTGACCGTCGTCACGCCGGCCTTCCGCGCTGGGCGGATCGTCGGGCTGTTCGCCAACACCGCGCATGTCATCGACATCGGCGGCCTCGGCATGGGCCCCGAAGGGCGCTGGGTGTTCGAGGAGGGGATCTACATCCCGATCGTCAAATGCTTCGACCCGGGCCGCGCCGAACGAGACGTTCTTCGACTTCATGCGCGCCGGTTCGCGCCTGCCGGTCGAGCTTGAAGGCGACGTCTATTCGCTCTGCGCCTGCAACGACGCCGGCGCGCGCCGGCTCGTGCAGATGATGGACGAATTCGCCATGGACAGCCTCGACCCGCTCGCCGACTTCATTTTCGACGAATTCCCTGCGCGCGACGCTCGCCGAAATCGCGAAACTGCCGCAGGGCACGTTCGCGGCCGAGATCCGCTCCGACGGCTACGAGGCGCCGGTGACGCTGAGCGCGGCGATGACGATCCGGGCGGACGCGATCGAGGTCGATTTCGCCGGCACGTCCGGCCTGTCCGGCCGCGGCATCAACGTGCCGGCGGCCTATTGCCGCGCCTATGGCGCGTTCGGCATCAAGGTCGTGGTGGCGCCGGAAATTCCCGAACAACTGGGCAAGCTTGCCGCCGTTCCGCTTCACGATCCCCGAAGGCTGCATCCTGAACGCGCCGCGCCCGTATCCGGTCTCGGTGCGCCACGTGATCGGCCATTTGCTGCCCGACCTGATGATGGGCTGCCTGCATCAGGCCGTGCCCGATCGCGTCGCGGCGGAGGGCTCGTCCTGCCTGTGGAACCCGCCGTTGCGCGGCGGCGGCGCGGTCTCCGGCCAGGCGCGCGGCAACCGCCAAGTGCTGCCGGATTTCGAGGTGATCACCTTCAATTCCGGCGGCACCGGCGCGCGCAAGACGCTGGAGGGCTTGACGCGACCGCGTTTCCCTCCGGCGTGCGGACGATGCCGGTCGAGGCGACCGAGAACGTCGCGCCGATCGTGCTCTGGCGCAAGGAGCTGCGGCCGGATTCGGGCGGGCCGGGCCGCACCCGCGGCGGCTTCGGCCAGATCATGGAAATCGGCGGCAAGGACGATCTGGAATTCGCCTGCAACGCGATCTTCGACCGCATCGCCAACCCCCCGCGTGGCCGCGACGGCGGCCAGGCCGGCGCCGGCGGCGAGGTCAAGCTGAAGTCCGGCGCCACGCTGCGCACCAAGGGTTTCCAGATCATCCCGGATGGCGAGCGCCTGGTGCTGCATCTGCCCGGCGGCGGCGGCATGGGCTTTCCCACCCTGCGCGACCCGGCGCTGGTGGCACGCGACGTGCGCGACGGGCTGGTCTCCGCCGTCGCGGCGCGGCAGGACTATCGCGTTGTCGTCAGCAACGATGGCGTGCTCGACGCAGCGGCCACCGCAGCGCTGCGGGCCTGACGCAATGCGCATGCTTTCCGTTGCCGTCACGCAGATGGCGTGTTCGTGGAACCGGGACGAAAACATCCGCCGCGCCGGCGAAATGGTCGAGGAGGCTGCGGCGAAAGGCGCGCAGGTCGTCCTGTTGCAGGAACTGTTCGAGACGCCATACTTCTGCATCGACAAGAACCCCGCCCATTTCGAACAGGCGACCACGGTCGAAAACAATCCCGCCATCCGGGCCATGCGTCGGCTTGCCGCAAAACTCGACGTCGTCTTACCCGTGTCCTTCTTCGAACGCGACGGCGACCGCTGCTTCAATTCGCTCGCGATGATCGATGCCGGCGGCGAACTGCTCGGCGTCTATCGCAAGAGTCACATCCCCGATTTTCCGGACTACGAGGAGGCCTTCTACTTCGCGCCCGGCGAGACCGGCTTCATGGTGTTCGAGACGAAGTTCGCGCGGCTCGGCGCGGCGATCTGCTGGGACCAGTGGTTCCCGGAAGCCGCCCGCATCATGACGCTGCGGGGCGCCGAGGCATTGCTCTATCCGACCGCGATCGGCCGCCCGGTCGAACCGTCGAGCAGTCCGTTCAAGAATTCGAAGCCGCACTGGCAATGCGCCATGCAGGGCCACTCCGCGTCCAACGTGATGATCGTGGCGGCGTCGAACCGCATCGGCGCGGAATCCGGCGCGAATGGACAAACGCAATTCTACGGCGGCTCGTTCATCACCGACCACACCGGCGCCAAGGTCGCCGAAGCCGGCGAGGCCGACAGCGAAGTCCACGTTCACAGCTTCGACCTTGACGCCATTGCCGAACACCGCGCGGGCTGGGGCGTGTTCCGGACCCGCCGCCCGGACCTTTACGCGCCGCTGACGTCGCGCTGAGCGGCACCAAGGAGACGACACGATGACCCTCCGCTGCGACACCATCATCCGCGACGCCACGATCTTCGATGGCAGCGGCGGCCCGCGCCGGCGCGGCGACGTCGCGATCAAGGCCGATCGCATCGCCGGCGTCGGCGAGCTTGGCGCGTGGTCGGCCGACCGCGAGATCGTCGCATCGGGCAAAGCCGTCGCCCCCGGCTTCATCGACGCGCACACGCACGACGATCGCGCGGTGCTGTGCGGGCCGGCGTGCATGCTGTGCAAGATGTCGCAGGGCGTCACCACCGTCGTCGTCGGCAACTGCGGTGTTTCACTGGCGCCGGTGCCGATGAAAACGCGCCCGATCCCGCCGCTCGAACTTTTGGGCGACGAATCCTGGTGGGTGTTTTCCAGCTTCGCCGAGTACGCCGAGCGTCTCGCCAAGGATCCCGCGCCGGTCAACACCGTTGCCCTGATCGGCCACATGTCGCTGCGCATCGAGGCGATGCAGGGGGATCTCCAGCGTTCAGCCACCGACGGCGAATCGGAACACATGCGCAAGCGCCTTGCGGATGCGCTGGCAGAGGGCGCCTCCGGCTTCTCCACCGGCCTCTATTATCCCGCCAGCGCCTGTGCGCCGACCGAGGAAGTGATCGCGGTCGCGGAAGCGCTGCGCGCCGTCGGCGGCCTGTACGTCACGCACATGCGCGACGAGATGGCTGAAGTGCTGCTGGCGATCGAGGAAACGCTGCGCATCGGCCGCGCCGTCGATGTGCCAGTGGTGATCAGCCACCACAAATGCGCCCAGCCGGAGAATTTCGGGCGTTCGGTCGAAACTCTTCCCCTCATCGAACAGGGCGCGCGAAGTCAAAAAGTGGATTTCGACGTCTATCCCTACATCGCCGGCTCGACCGTGCTGATGCTGGACAAGGTCCGCGCCGACGTGCCGACGCGCATCACCTGGTCGGTGCCGCACCCGGAGATGCAGGGTCGCTGGCTCGCCGAGATCGCGAAAGACTGGGGCGTGGAACTGAAGGAAGCAGCGGCACGCCTGCTGCCGGCGGGCGGCGTGTTCTTCCAGATGTGCGAGACCGACGTGCGCCGCATCATGGCGCACGAGCGCAGCATGATCGGCTCGGACGGCCTGCCGCACGACGCATTCCCGCACCCGCGCCTCTGGGGCACGTTTCCCAGGGTGCTCGGCCTCTACGCGCGCGAGCTGAAACTGTTCAGCATGGAGACCGCCGTTCACAAGATGACCGGCCGGCCGGCCGAGGTGTTCGGCCTGGTCGACCGCGGCGCGGTGCGGCAGGGCGCCTACGCCGACCTCGTGCTGTTCGACCCGGAGACGGTGCGCGACACCGCCGACTTCGATGATCCGATCCGCCCCGCCGACGGCATCCTGGAAACCTTCGTCAACGGCCAGAGCGCCTATGTCTTCGGCCACGGCGCCACCGCCGCGCGCGCCGGCCGGCTGGTGACGCGCAACCGCCCGCGAAGCTGAGGTTCCCCCTCCCCTTGCGGGAGGGGGTTAGGGGCAGGGGTCGGACGGCATGAGACCCTGAACGCGCCACCCCTCCCCCAACCCCCTCCCGCAAGGGGAGGGGGTGTTCTTGGGCGCCGCATCCCCGCTCACGCCGCCTTCAGCGCACCGAGAAACTCCGCCACCTCGCGCGCCAGCGTCGCCGACTGCTCGCTGAGCGCGTGCGCCGCCGCCACCACGTCGCCGGCCTGCGCGCCGGTCTGCTGCACCGAGACGCTGACGGTCGCGATCGTGCTGTCCACCTGCGCGCTGCCGTTCGCCGCCTCCTGCACGCTGCCCGCGATCGCCTGCGTCGCGGCGCCCTGCTGCTCGACCGCGCCCGCAATCCCCGTCGCGATCTCGCTCATGCGCCGGATCGTGGCGCCGATCGAGCGCAGCGCCGCCACCGCCTGCCCGGTTTCCTGCTGGATCGCGGCGATCTGGCCGGCGATCTCCTCGGTCGCGCGGGCGGTCTGGTTGGCCAGCGTCTTCACTTCGCCGGCCACCACGGCAAAGCCGCGCCCCGCCTCGCCGGCCCGCGCCGCCTCGATGGTCGCGTTAAGCGCCAGCAGGTTGGTGCGCCCGGCGATGTCGCGGATCAGCTTCACCACGTCCCCGATCCGCGCCGCCGCGTCGGCGAGCCCGGCGACCGTGCGGTCGGTCGCTTCCGCCTCGGCCACCGCGCCGCCGGCGATGCGCGCGCTCTCCGCCACCTGCTGGGCGATCTCCCGCACCGAGCCGGCGAGCTGTTCGGCGTTCGCCGCCACCGCCTGCACGTGGCCGGAGGCGGTGCGCGACGCGCTCGCCACCTGCCCGAGTTGCGCACCGCTGCCCTGCGCCGCCCCGCTCATCGCCTCCGCCGTCGCCGCCATCGTCTCGGCCGACTGGCCGACCCGGTTGGTGATCTCGACCACCGAGCGTTCGAAATGGCCGGACAGCCGCTCCTGCCCGGTGCGGTCGCGCCAGCACAGCATCGGGCCGGAATAGCTGCCGTCCGCACCGCGCAACGGCGAGATCGTCAGCTCCAGCGTCGCGCCGCCGACCCTGATGGTGGCCCGGTGCGGCAACCGCGCCGGGTCGGCAATGATCTCTCGCGCGCGGTCCGGGGAGCCGTGGAATATGTCGACGCTTTGCCCGACCAGGTCCGCGACCTTCACCGGCAACGCCGCCTCGATCTGCCTCAGCAGCACGGTTGTGGCCGCGTTGGCGTAGGTGATGCGGAACGGCGCCACGGGCTCTGCCGTCATCACCCCGATCGGCAGCTGCTTGATCATCTCGCCCTGCACGAAGGCACGCCCGACCGAGCTGCGCAGCGTCTCCAGCGCCGCCGCCATGCGGCCCACCTCGTCGCGGCGGCCCGCGAAGCCGATCCTGAGCGAGGTGTCGCCGCCGGCGATCGTTTGCATCGCCCGTGTCATCGCGCGCACCGGCCGGGTGATCGAGGCGATGAACACGCCGCCCACCAACAGCAGCGCGACAAGTGCCGCTGCCGAAAGCCTGGTCAGGGTGGAGCGCGCCCGTTCGAGCCCGGACGCGGCGCTGTCGCGCGCCGCCTCCGCGGCATCGACGAACGGCGAGATCGCGCCGTCGAGCCGCCCGGTCAGCGCCCGGTTCGTGGGCATGCTCTGCTGGATGCCGAACAGCGCGGCCTTGGCGTCGGCGTCGAGCGCCGCCTGCGCCGCCGTGTCGAGCGCCTCGCCCGCCGCGACCAGCGCCTGCACCGCGGCGACGGAAGCCGGCGTCGCCGCCAGCCGGGCGAGCGCCGCCCCCTGCGCCTCGATCTCCCCCTTCGCCGCGCCGAGCGTCACCCGCGCACCGGACATCTCGTTGCGCGCCGTCTCGATCCGGTCCGCCCCCGCGCCGCCGATCGCGAACGCCAGCACGGCGTCGTGCGCCGCCCCGGCCGCCGCGACGAACGCGGTCACCGCCATCGTCGCCTGCATCGCCCGATCCGGCGGCAGCGTGTCCTGCCGCAGTGCCTCGCGCAGCATCTCGGCCGCGGTGACGGCGGCGCCGCGCAATGGCAGGAAGCTCTCGAACGCCGCCAGCGCCGCCTGCCGCAACGCCGCTTCCTGCACCAGCTTGTCGCGATAGTCGGCGAGCGTCGTCGCGGCGAGTTCCACCGACTGGCGCGCCGTCGGCGCGTCCGCGGCGGCGTGCATCTGGTCGAGCAGGCGTATGACTCGCCCGGCCATGGTATCGGCGCGCTGCCTGGCCGCCTGTACGGCTTCGGCCTGCCGCGCCACGTGCATCTGCTGCGCGGCGAGGCGCATGTCGGCGACCGCCGCCTGCGCCCGGTGCCCGGCCCGCTCCGCCGCCTGGGCCGCGGCAACGCGCCCGTCCAGCTCGCGCTGCATGTCGAGCGCGCTGACCCCGATCCAGGCCAGTGCGGTCAGCAGCGCCATCGCGCCAAGCGTGGTCAGCCCCAGCTTGAACGCGAGGGGAAGGTTGTCGAACGGGGCGGCCACGGCGCGCCAGAGGGCCATCGGCACGTGCTCCGAAATGCGGCGGAGCGGCACGTTGCCGGCGCGGGTTTAAAGGCCGATGAAGGCGGCCCGCCCTGGACAGGCTGCGGCAGCCGCACCACACTGTTCCGCGCCACCCGCGCCGCCCCAGCCGGAGACCCCGCATGCTGTTCGACTTCGACGAGCTATCCGGCCAGGACCGCTACAAGCTGCTGATCTCCACGATCGTGCCGCGGCCGATCGCCTGGGTGACCACGCTGGACGCCGAGGGCCGCCGCAACGCCGCCCCGTTCAGCTTCTTCAACGCGCTGGTCGGCGACCCGCCGGTGGTCGCGGTCGGCATCGGCGACCGGCGGCCGGGCGAGCCGCCGGGCACATGGAAGGACAGCGGCGCCAACATCCGCGCGACCGGCCAGTTCGTCGTCAACCTCGTCGGCTTCGCGAACCGCGAGGCGATGAACGTCACCGCGATCGAGTTCCCGCACCGCATCGACGAGCTGGAGCAGGCCGGCCTGGCCACGCTGCCCAGCGTCAAGGTCAAGCCGCCGCGCCTCGCCGACAGCCCGGTTTCGCTGGAGTGCGAACGGCTGGTGATCGTCGAGGTCGCGGTCGACCGGGCGATCGTGCTCGGCCGCGTGCTGGCGGTGCACGTGCGCGACGACTGCGTGCTGGACCCGAAGCGCTGCTACATCGACACGCCGAAGCTCGACCTGATCGGGCGCATGCACGGCGCCGGCTGGTACGCCCGCACCACCGACCGGTTCGAGATGCCGCGCATCCCGGTGAGCGCCTGGACGCTGCGCGACTGAGCGCCACCACGCTCCTGCCGCCGATCCTGCGGCCGCTGCGCGATCCGGCGCTGGCGGCACTGTGGGGCGGTCTCGCGACCGCGGCGATCGGCGACCAGCTTTTTCTCGTGGCGCTCGCCTGGATCGCGGTGGGCGCGTTCGGCGCCGCAGCCGGCTACCTGACCGCCCTCCAGGCGGCGACGGTGCTGACGCTGGCGTTGCTCGGCGGGCGCTGGGCCGACCGGCGGGAGCACCGGCGGCTGATGATCGCCTGCGATCTCGGCCGCGCCGCCGTGCTGCTTGGCGTGGTGGCGGCGTGGCTGGTCCACGGCTCCCCGCCGGCCTGGACGCTGGTCGGGGCGGTGCTGGCGCTCGCCGCCGGGCAGGCGTTCTTCCGGCCGGCGTTGCAGGCGACGATCCCCGCTGTGGTCGCAGACCCGGCGCGGCTGCCGGCGGCCAATGCGCTGCTCGACAGCACCGAGCGGATCGCCCGTTTGCTTGGGCCGGGCATCGTCTCGATGCTGGGCGGGCTGCTGCCGCTGGTGCATTTCATCACCGTCAACGCCGGCACGTTTCTCGCGTCGGCGTCGGCACTGGTGCTGATCGGCCGGCTGCGGCCGCTGCCCCGGCTCGCCCCGCCGGAGCGGCGGACGGCGCTGGCGAGTGCGCTGCACGGCTTCGTCGCGGTTCGGCCCCTGCCGCTGCTGTCCTACGTGCTGATCACCAACGGCATCGTGCTCGGGGCGTGGTATGCGGCGCTGTTCCTGGGCGTGCCGCTTTTGTTGCGCGGCGCCGGCGCCGATGTCGGCGCGTTCGGGCTGGTGATCGCGAGCTACGGCAGCACCAACCTGCTGGCGGCGCTGATCGTCGGCAGCCGCCGGGTGCCGCTGCGGCCGGCCCGGATCGTGTTCGGCGGGATCGCGATGGTCGGCGCCGGCATCGTGCTGCTGGGCGTCGCCGGCCTCGCCGGGCTGCCGCGCCAGTGGCTCTTGCCGGCGCTGTGCGCCGCCGCCGCGTTCGGCGCAGTGGGCGGGCCGATGCAGGATGTGGCCGTTGCGGTGCTGCGGCAAACAAGATTGCCGCGCGCCGAGCTGGCCGCGGTCGCGCGCGCCTTCCTCGCCAACGGCAACCTCGGCGCGCTCGTCGCGTTCCTGATCGCGCCAAAACTGTTCGGCGCGCTCGGCGCCGCGCCCACCATCATTCTGTGCGGCGGCGCCTTGCTGGCGGTCGCGGCGGTGGGGTTCGCCCGCCACCACCGCGCCGACGGCTGAGTCTCAGACCAGCGCGCGCAGGAACCCGGCGCGCGATGTGGCCGCCGAAACCAGGAACTGGTGGTCGTTGCCGCCCAGCACGAGGCGAGCGCCCAGCGCCATGTAGGCGCGTGCCCAGGTGTCGTCGTAGACGCCGCCCATGCCCAGCGCCTTGCCGTGGCGCGTGCAGGCGTCGGCGACTGTTCGATACGCCTCCTGCACCCGCGCGTGCCCGATCTGGCCGGAGATGCCCATGTCGGCGGTCAGGTCGGAGGTGCCGATCAGCAGCACGTCGATCCCGGGGGTGCCGGCGATCGCGTCGGCGTTGCCGACCGCTTCGGCGGTCTCGATCATCGCCACGACCAGGATTTCGCGGTTGATTTCCGCCTGAGCCACGTCGGTCGCGGGCGCGCGCAGGCCGTAGACAGTAGGGCGGGCCGCCCCAGCTGCGATGGCCGTCCGGCGGGAAGCGGAACGCCTCGGCCACGCGCTTGGCCTGCGCCGGCGTGTCCACGTGCGGCACGACGATGCCCTGCGCGCCGTTGTCGAGCGCCCGCGTGCCCTCGTCGAGCGCGTCGGCGCACACCCGCACGATCGGCGTGACGCCGATCGGCAGCGCCGCGAGGCAGAGCTGCGTCGCCTCCTGCACGGAGAACGCGCCGTGCTCGGTGTCGATGAACAGCCAGTCGTAGCCGGAGGCGCGCGCCAGCATCGGCACGGCGGCGGTGCGCAGGTGATGCACGCCGTAGCCGAGCGCCAGCTTGTTCTCGCGCAGCAGGCGCAGCGTGGCGTTGGGATAGATCGGGAACGGGTCCGGCATTTGCTTCCTCCCAGGGATCGGCGCAGCAGACCACGCGGCGGGCGGGCGCGAAAGAGCGAGGTGTGGTAGTCTGGTGTTGGACGGAGACCAGCGATGAGTGAAGGCGCCATTCGCCGCATGACGGCCGACGAGTTTCTGGAGTGGGACCTCACCGCGCCCGATTGCCGGCACGAGTTGGTGGACGGCGTTCCCGTTCCGCAGCACGGATGGAAGGACAGCAGTCCCACGGCGATGACCGGGGCCAGCCGGCGCCATGACCGCGTCGTCATGAACACCCAACTGGCGTTGGGAAACCAGCTGCGGGGCGGCCCATGCAGGCCGTTCAGCGCGGACGTGGCGATAAGAATTCCGAACGGCCAGGTTCGGCGCCCCGATGTCGGCGTGGATTGCGGCGAGCTCGACGAAGGCGCCGCATTCTCCGAAGCGCCTCGGCTTCTGGTCGAAGTGCTGTCGCCGTCGACGCCCGCAATCGATCGGATACGCAAGCTGGAGGAATACAAGTCCCTCCCCAGTCTCGCGTACATCCTCTTGATCGGCCTGGACGCACCGGAAGCATTGCTGTGGTCGCGCGATGCGGCTGGCATCTGGGCGCACATCGTGCTGGTCGGCCTGGAGGCGAGCGTTGACCTGCCCGCCCTCGTAGTCTCTGTGAAACTTGCCGATCTCTATGAGGGCTTGAGGTTTCAGCCACGGCCGCGGCTCGTGATCAACCCGCCCCCGCCGTAACGAGTGGACCTACCTCACTTCCCCGGCCGGTACGCGCTGACAAAACCGTCCCGGTTCGGCATTTTCACGTTCGGCAACGATGTGGCGTCCAGCACCGTGCCCTCCGGCACGATGCCGTTCAGGAACAGCAGGTAGGCGGTCACGGCGTACACCTGGTCCGGCGTCAGCGATTGCGGCGCCGGGAACGGCATGGCGCGGCGGATGTAGTCGAACAGCGTCGTCGCATACGGCCAGTAGCTGCCGACCGTCTCCACCGCCTTCGGCGTCGCGAGCGTCCCTCGCCCGCCCATCAGCCGCAGCGCCGACGACAGCGGCTTTTCGCCGCGCTCGCCGTGGCAGGCGGCGCAGCTGCCGGCGTACAGCGCCGCGCCCTGCTCGACGCTGCCCTGACCCGGCGGCAAGCCGGTGCCGTCCCGATGCACGTCGATATTTTCTCCGGCGATCTCCTGCGAAGTCGCCACGCGACCGAAGCCAAAGGGCGGGTCCGCGGCGGCGGCGTTGAAGGTGACGAGCGCAAGAACGGCGGACAGAGCCAGGACGCACCCCCTCCCCTTGTGGGTTTGGGCCGCGAAGCGGACCAAAGCCGGGGGGAGGGGTCGCCCGTTCCGAGTTCGACGGCCGCACGACCCCCCACCCAACCCTCCCCCACAAGGGGGGAGGGCTTTTGCCTGTCCGGCCACCTGCTGCCTACACCGCAAGCTTCACCTCCCCGCCCGGCGCCACGCGCCAGGTGTTGATGGCGTTGTAGTGGTAGGTGAAGTTCGGGCCGCGCGCGGCCAGCAGCGCCGCCCGCGTCGGCTGCCGCTCGCCGGCCTCGTCGGTCGCGCGGCTTTGCAGCATCGCCGGGCCGCCGTCCCAGCGCCACGGCAGCCGGAACCGCGTCAGGCATTTGTCCAGCACCGGCTCCTGCAACGCCGCCTCGCGCCACTCGCCGCCGCCGTCCGATGACACCTCCACCCGGGTCACACGCCCGTTGCCGGACCACGCCAGTCCGCTGATTTCGTGGAAGCCGGGCTGCCGCAGATTCTTGCCGGGCGACGGAAAGGTAATGACCGACTTCACCTGCATCACGAAATTGAACTGCAGCGCCGTTCCGTCCGGCATCAGGTCGGTGTATTTCGCGGTCTCGTCGCGCGTCTCGAACGGCTGCTCGCCGAGTTTTATTCTGCGCAGCCATTTGACGTTCATGTTGCCTTCGTAACCCGGCAGCAGCAGGCGCAGCGGATAGCCGTTCTCCGGCCGCAGCCGCTCGCCGTTCTGCGCGTAGGCGAGGATCGCGTCGTCCAGCGCCTTCTCGATCGGCACCGAGCGGCCCATCGCGGCGGCATCCGCGCCCTCGGCCAGCAGCCATTTCGCCGCCTTCTGCACCCCCGCCTCGGCCAGCACGTCGGCGAGCCGCACGCCGGTCCACTCGGCGCAACTGACCTGCCCATGCGTGTCCTGCGCGGTCCAGTCCGGCTTGATCAGGGACGCCTTGAAGAATTTCGAGTTGCCCGAGCATTCCAGGAAATGCAGCTTCGAGACGGAGGGAAATCGCAAAATGTCGTCCATGCTGAACACCAGCGGCCGCTCGACCAGCCCGTGCACCAGCAGCGTGTGCTGGGCGGGGTCGATCGCCGGCACGCCGGCGTGGCAGCGCGCATGGTGCAGGCCGTTCGGGGTGATGATGCCGGTCAGGTCCTGCAACGGCGTCATCGTGGAAATCACGGTCGGCAGCGGCTGCTTGTCGCGGATGCGCCGGATCACCGATTTCTCGTACGGCGACGGCACGCCGTAATCCGGCACCAGCGCGCCCTGCTCGGTCATCCACGGCGGCGGGTTGGCGTCGGGCGCTTCGTCGGCGACGGCCGGGGCGGCGAACGCGCCGCCGGCCAGCGCCAGCCAGGCGCCCCGCAACATCTGCCGCCTTGGCAGCTTGTCCGGCACGACGTTTCTCCCTGCCGATTGCCCGGCATCGTAGCCAGCGGGCGTGGCCGCCGGAAGTCGTGCTGCGACGGCATCGGCTCACGAAGCCTCGACCCGATTTTTGCGCGCGGGCCGACTCCGCCGGCCGGCTAGACACTGTTCGCGTCGCCGACTGGAGGGTGTGGTCGTGACCATTCGCGGGCTGCTGATCTGGTATTGTTGCGGCGTCGCCGGCATCGGCGCCGCGGGGGCGAGCGCCTACCGCGTGCTGGCGCGGCCGCACGCGCCGGTCAATGCCGAAACGGCCGCGCCGCCCGCCACGCCTGCCGCCCTGGCCGCGGCCCTGCTGCCCCCACCGCCGGCGCCGGTTCCGGCGGCAATCCCCGCGCCGAAGCCAACGCGCGTCGCGGCCGCGAAACCACGCAAGGAGGTTGCGGAGGCGTTGCCGCTGCCGCCGGAACCGCCGCGCTCGCATTTGCCGCCGCTGCGCCGGCATCTCGCCGCGGTGCACCAGCCCCGAAGCAAGGCCCCGTCGTACAACGCAACGCCGGACAATCCGCGCTACGAAATGGCCGCCGCGCCGCCGCGGCCTTACCCGTACTACCCGGCGTCCGGCCCCGCCAACTACGCGGCGGCGCAGCAGGTACTACTATCCGTACCTACCTATACTACCGCGCCTACTGAGCCGGCCGGTTCCCGCGTCATCCCGTTCTCGACCAGCCGCAGCAGCGTCTCCAGCCGGTCCGCCTCCGCCGCCGGCTTGTCGGTGCGGATGCGGGCAATGCGCGGAAAGCGCATCGCGACTCCCGATTTGTGCCGGGTCGAGAGCTGCGCGGCATCGAACGCCACCTCCAGCACCATCGCCTTGGCCACCTCGCGCACCGGGCCGAAGCGCGCGACGGTGTTGTTGCGGATCCAGCGGTCGAGGAACGCAAGTTCCTCGTCGGTAAAGCCAAAGTATGCCTTGCCCACCGGCACGAGCTCGTCCTGCCCGCTATCGCCGACGCGCCACAATCCAAAAGTGTAATCGGAGTAGAACGAAGACCGCTTGCCGTGGCCGCGCTGCGCGTACATCAGCACCGCATCGACGGTCAGCGGGTCGCGCTTCCACTTCCACCACAGCCCCTTCGGCCGGCCCGGCACATACGGCGCGTCGCCGCGCTTCAGCATCAGCCCCTCGATCGAAGCCGCCCGCGCCCCGTCGCGCAGCGCCGCCAGTTCGTCGAGCGACGCGAATGCGATGACCTCGGAAAGGTCCATGCGCGCCGGACGGTGGTGCAGATACCACGCCTCCAGCCGGGCCCGCCGCGCATCGAACGACAAAGAACGAAGATCCTCGGCGCCGTCGAACAGGATGTCGTAGAGCCGCACGATCACCGGAAACTCGGCCATCATCTTCGCGGTCACGGATTTCCGGTTCAGCCGCTGCTGCAGATCGGCGAACGGCGCCACCACACCGTCGCGAACCACCAGCAGTTCGCCGTCCAGCACCGCGCGGACCTGCATGGCCGCGACGATTTCCGGGAACGCGTTGGAGATGTCGTCGGCCCCGCGCGAGAACAGTTTCGCCCCCGCGCCGGCGCCGACAAGTTGGACACGGATGCCGTCCCACTTCCACTCGGCGCGCAGCGCGGCCGGGTCGAGCCCGGCAAAGTCGGCGGGCTCCAGCGGATGCGCGAGCATCGGCGGCCGGAACACCGGCGCCTCCGCCGGATCGGGTTTGTCGGCGCGGCCTTCGATCCAGGCGAACAGCTCGGCGTACGGCGGCGCCAGGCCGTGCCAAACTTCCTCCACGTCGTCGGGCGCGATCCGGCCCTCCGACATTTCTGCCAGTGCGATCTTGGCCAGCCGCCCGGACACGCCGACGCGCAGCCCGCCGGTGATCAGTTTTAACAGTGCAAACCGCACGGAGGCGTCGGAGGCATCGAGCCAGCCAGCGACGATGCGCGGCAGCTCTCCCTTCGGCGCGGTGCCGAGGGTCGCGACGACTTCGGACAGCCGCGGCGGCGCGCCGTTGAACGCCGTCGACGGCCACATCAGCGCGACCGTCTCGGCGAGGTCGCCGACGAAGTCGTACGACCAGGCGAACAGCTCGGGATCGGTGCGCGCGGCCGCCAGGTCGCGGATCAATCCGGGCTTGGCGGCCGTGAAAGAAAGCTCGCCGGTGACGGCAGCGAGGCCGATGCCTCGGTCGGGGTCCGGCTGGGTCGCGAAATACCGCCGCAGCAGCGCGATTTTCCCCAGGCGCCCGGGCGTGAACACGAGGCGTTCGAGCAGGTTGGCGAAGGCGATCATGCGGCGACGGAGTCCGCGCGCGAGCGACCCCCCACCCAGGGCTTGCTGTCTGCTCCCTCCCCCCTTGCGGGGGAGGGCCGGGGTGGGGGGTCTGCGGCGCGCACAAGAAAAATCAAACCTCCTCCTCCCCGTATCCGAGCAGCCGCAGCGCGCGGCCGCGGATGCCGCGCTTCTCGGCCGCGTAGATCAGCGCCTCCTCGCGCCCGTGCGTCACCCACACTTCCGGCGCGCCGACCTCGTCGAGCGTCGCGTTCAGTTCGTCCCAATCGGCATGGTCGGAGATGACAAGCGGAAGTTCGACGCCGCCCTGCTTGGCGCGCTGGCGTACCCGCATCCAGCCGGAGGCGGCGCATACCACCGGCTCCTCGAGCCGCCGCGCCCAGCGGTCCGCGACCGCGGACGGCGGCGCCAGCACGATCGCCCCGACCAGATTTTCCCTGTCCGCCACCGTCGCCGGCCGCAGATCGCCGAGCGCCACGCCGAGCGCTTCGTAAGTCTCGCAGAGCGCAACGTGCGCGCCATGGAGAAAAATCGGCCGGTCCCAGCCGGCTGCCCGCAGCAGCATGATCAGCCGCTGGCATTTGCCGAGCGAATAGCAGCCGACCACATGCGTCCGCTCCGGAAATACTTTTATGCTCTCCAGCAACCGGACGATCTCGGTTTCCGGGACAGGATGGCGGAATACTGGAAGGGCAAAAGTCGCCTCGGTGACAAAAACGTCGCACGGGATCGGCACGAACCCCGGCGTCGTCGGGTCGGGCGTGCGCTTGTAGTCGCCGCTGACCACCGCGCGCGACCCCTGCCACTCGATCGCCACCTGCGCGGAACCCAGCACGTGCCCGGCCGGCTCCAGCCACACCTCCACATCGCCGACGCGCAGCCGCTCGCCCCAGCCGAGCGCCTGCTGCGACACGCCCGCCTGGTCCTCGCCCATGCGCGTGCGCATCAGCGCCAGCGTCTCCCGGCTCGCCAGCACTGCGCGATGGCCCGGCCGGGCGTGGTCGGAGTGCGCGTGGGTGACGATCGCGCGATCCACCGCGCGGGTCGGGTCGATGAAGAACCCGCCCGGTTCGCAGCACAGGCCGGAGGGCGTCGATTTCAGCCAGGTTTCGGGGTGCGGCATGGCGGCCATATGGGGCCGGCCGGCGCGTCAGCCATTCCTTCACCACTCGCACAGCACTCTCGGCCGTCCACCGAGCCACTCCGGAGCCGCCCACTGCGATGACCAGCCCTGCGAACGCCGATGCCTCGCTGCAGCCCCCGCTAGAGGTCGAGGAGGTCGCCGAGGCGCAGGCGCTGCTCGACCGCATCCCCGGCTATTCCGACCTGCGCCATTACGCGTTCTTCCGCGTCGCGATGCGGCTCAGGCCGATCCGGCGCGTTCTGCTGCTCGGGGTGTATTTCGGGCGCGACGCCGCCCTGCTGCTGCAGGCGGCGCACCGGGCCGGGCGCATCCTCAGTGTGACCGGCGTCGACAAGTTCTCGAACGACGCGTGCGCCGACTGGCCCGACGAGTTCCGCGATGCCACCTGGGAGGCGGCCGGCTTCGGCCCGGCCCCGACGATGGAAGCCGCGGCGGCCAACCTTGGCCCGCTCGCCGCGCCGTCCCACGTGGCCTTGGTACGCGCGCCCGACGACGTGTTCATGCAGCGATGCCGGGACCAGTTCGACCTGATCTACCTCGACACCGCGCACGACGAGGCGACGGTCCGCCGCCAGCTTGCGCAGGCGCGACCGCTGCTGGCGCCCGGCGGCCTGGTCGCCGGCGACGACTACCAGGACCGCGGCTCATGGGGCGTCGCCAGCGCACTGCGCAAGTCGGCGCCCGGCCACCGGCTGCTGTACGATTACATCTGGGTGGCGACCGAAGAAAACTTGCAGGCCGGCGACGCCCGCGCGCTCGCGGCCTGAGGCCGCCGCGGCCGAAAATCTACACCTTGCGCCACCCGGGCTTGCCCGCCTCCAGCCACGTCACGTCGACCGGCCCCATGCCGCAGATCGCGATCACCGCCGGCTCCTTCGCGCCCGCGATCACCCCGTCGTAGTGCGGCGTGTGCGCGACCCGGCGGATGAACGTGCCCGCCGGCACCGGCACGCAGCTTGCGGGGTCGAAGTCGGCGCCGCTGTTCACCCACCACGTCCCCGATACGATCACGCATAGCCGGTCCGTGACGTATTTGTGCGGGCCGCTCATGTAGCCCGGGAACCACTTGATCAGCACGTAGTAGAGCCCGGCCTTGTCGACGTCGCCGAACAGTTTCGCTTGGGCGTTGCAGTTCGGCGGCCAGTCCGGCCGCTGGTGCCACCCGATCTGGTCGGGCAGCGTGATCATCGTCTGCGTCGGGTTGAGCGGGCTCGCCTGCGCCGAGCCGACGAGGCCGGGCAACGCCGCCAACAGCGGCACCGCCAGCAGGTCGCGACGTTGCAGCGAAAAATCCGACATGGCGATGCCTCCCCGGTTTGCCGGCGCAATCTAGCGCCGGGCATTGGGCCGACCAACCTTGCCGGCGTCCGGTGCGGCGCTATGTTTCCCGGACGATGGGAACATTGCCAGAACCCTTCTTGCGGTGGTTCGCGTCCCAGGGCTGGGCGCCGCGGCCGCACCAGCTTGCGGTGCTGGAGGCTGCGCGCGCCAACGAAAGCGTGCTGCTGATCGCGCCGACCGGCGGCGGCAAGACGCTGGCCGGGTTTTTGCCGTCCCTGGTCGATCTGGCGGAACGCCCGCGCCCCGGCCTGCACACGCTGTACGTCAGCCCGCTGAAGGCGCTCGCCGCCGACATTGCCAGGAACCTGACACGGCCCGTTGCCGGCATGGAGCTTCCCGTCAGCATCGCCACGCGCACCGGCGATACCAGCGGCGAGCAGCGCCGTCGGCAGCGGGAACAACCCCCGAACCTGCTGCTCACGACCCCTGAAAGCCTCGCAGTTTTGGTATCGCTGCCTGACGCGGCCGCCATGTTCGCAACAGTATCCGCGATAATAATTGACGAAGTGCACGCGCTCGCCGGCACCAAGCGCGGCGACCAGCTTGCGCTGTGTCTCGCGCGCCTGGCCGCGCTGGCGCCGACCGCCCGCCGAGTCGGCCTCTCCGCCACCGTCGCGCACCGCGCGCCGATCGAGGCGTACGTCTCGCCGCTCGGGCAGCCCGGCACGGTGCGGGTGATCGAAGTCACCGGCGGCGCGCCGCCGCGGATAGAAATGATCCTGCCCGCAGGCCGACTGCCCTGGTCCGGCCACATGGGCCTGTCCGCCGCGCCGGAAATCCTGGCGCGCATCCGCGCCGCCGGCATGACCATCGTGTTCGTCAACACGCGGGCGCAAGCAGAACTGCTGTTCCAGGAGCTCTGGAAACTGAACGCCGAGACGCTGCCGATCGCGATCCACCACGGCAGCCTCGAACTCGAACAGCGCCAGCGCGTCGAGGCGGCGATGGCCGAGGGGCGGCTGCGCGCGGTGGTCGCCACCTCCTCGCTCGATCTCGGCATCGACTGGGGCGGCGTCGACCAGGTGCTGCAGGTCGGCGCGCCGAAAGGCGTCAGCCGCCTGCTGCAACGGGTCGGCCGCTCCAACCACCGCATGGACGTGCCCTCGAAAGCCATTCTCGTGCCTGCGAACCGGTTCGAGGTGCTGGAATGCGAGGCGGCGATCCTGGGCGTGGCCGCGCGCGAACTGGACGGCGACCCGCCGCGGCCGGGGGGCCTCGACGTGCTCGCGCAGCACATCCTGGGGGTCGCCTGCGCTGCGCCGTTCCTGCCCGACGACCTGTTCGCCGAAGTCCGCCGCGCCTCGCCCTATGCCGCCCTCACCCGGCAGGATTTCGACGACACGCTGCGCTTCGTCGAGGACGGCGGTTATGCCCTCTCCGCCTACGAGCGCTACCGAAAACTGTTCCGGGACTCCGAAGGCCGCGTCCACGCAAAATCGGAAAGAATCGCGCGCCAGCACCGCATGAACATCGGCACGATCGTGCAGGAGCCGCTGCTGAAGGTGCGGATCCTCGGCCGTGGCGGCGGGATGATCGGAGAGGTCGAGGAATACTTCGCCAACATGCTCTCGCCCGGCGACACCTTCATGTTCGCGGGGCAACTGCTGCGGTTCCTGCGCATCCGCGAAACCACGGTGGAAGCCGAACCAGGCGGCGACGGCGACCCGGCGGTGCCCGCCTACGCCGGCGGCCGGATGCCGATGACCACCAACCTCGCCGACCGCGTGCGCGGCATGATCCAGGATCCTTCCACCTGGGACGCATTCCCCGAACCGGTGCAGGAGTGGCTGGCGCTGCAGAAGAAGGTTTCGCGCCTGCCCGGCCGGCACGACCTGCTGGTCGAGACGTTTCCGCGCGGCGACCGGTTTTTCCTGGTCGCCTACTGCTTCGAAGGCCGCAACGCGCACCAGACTCTTGGCCTGCTACTCACCCGGCGGATGCAGCGCTTCGGCATGCAGCCGCTCGGTTTCGTCGCCACCGACTACGTGCTCGCAACCTGGAGCGCCAACGAGCCGACCGATGTTGCCCGCCTTTTCGAACAGGACATGCTCGGCGACGATCTGGAAGCGTGGATGGCGGAAAGCTCCATGCTGCGCAGGACTTTTCGCAACGTCGCGGTGATCGCGGGCCTGATCGAGCGGCACCATCCCGGCGAGAAGAAGACAAAACGGCAGGTCACGGTGAACAGCGACCTGATCTACGACGTGCTGCGTCGCCATCAGCCCGACCACATTCTGCTCCGCGCGACGCGCGCCGACGCGGCGGGCGGCCTGACCGACGTCGGCCGCATCGCCGGCATGCTGGAGCGCATCCACGGCCGCGTGCGCCACATGGTGCTGTCGCGCATTTCCCCGCTCGCCGTGCCGGTGCTGTTGGAGATCGGCCGCGAAAGCGTGCGCAGCTATGGCAGCGACGACCTGCTGCTGGAGGAAGCCGAACTCGTGGCAGAGGCAATGGGTGAAGCCGACCCGCCGCCGTTCAAGCCGCGCGTGCCGCCCGCCCGCGAGCCGCCACGATTGCGCCGCCGTTCCCTCGGCCCGTCCGGGCAGGGTAGATTGTTCGGATGAGCATTACTGAAGCCCCGGCCGATCCAACGCAGCACCCGGCTCTTCTCCGGTTTGCCGCTTCGGTGCGGGCGCTGTACGGCGACCGCGTGGAACGCATCGTGCTGTTCGGCTCCCGCGCGCGAGGCGATGCGCGGGAGGATTCGGATTGGGATGTGGCGGTGTTTTTGCGGGGATCGCCCAGATGGTGGGACGAACAGCGGCGCCTGAATCGCCTGGGCGACGATATCCTCTGGGAGACGGGAGCAATTATCTCGCCAAAGCCCTTCATCGGAAACGATGAAGACGAAGCTGGATTGCTGGGGGTCATCCGCAGCGAGGGGCGCGAAATTTGACCCCGGACGTCGAGCGCCGCCTTGAATTTGCCAAGGACATGTTGACAGAAGCCGAGTGGGCGTTGTCCAGGGCCGGGCTCGTGCGCAGCGCTGCCCGCAACGCCTACCTCGCGGCGCTCAGTGCGGCCCGCGCGCTGATCCTCGCGCGCACCGGGAAAGTGCCAAAGACCCACACCGGAACGCGCAGCGAGCTAAGCCGGATCGCTCATGCGGATCCGAGGATCGACCGGGAATTCACCCGATTTCTTGCGGACGGGTTCGAGCTGAAATCCTGGGCCGACTACGATGAGGGTCGGCGTCGGATCCTGACGACTGTGGAGACGGCTGAGGTCGTTGCGACCGCCGCCCGGCTCGTCGCCCACGCCGAGTGGCTGCTGGCCCAGCCGGAGCCGCCTGTTGGCCCGTGAAACGCGTGACAGCCCAAAACAACGGTCGCCGCAGCAAATGCCCCGCCCGACGCACCGAATTGTCAATGATTCGCGATGACTATCCTCGGAGCCGCACCGGAACACTGCAATGCCTGCGAGTAACATCGAGCAGTCGGATGGCTTCCGCAACGCCCAGTCCGCACTGCGGGAGCATGGGCTGAAGGTGGTCATGACCAAATCATCCATCATGGTCTCGGATGACGCGGATAATTTGCAGAAGACCTTCGGCTCGCTGACCGAGTTCTATGACTATGCCAAAAACCTTGGCGCCAACATCGACCCCGGTGCCACCGAACCACGCACGCCGCGCCACGACAGTTCCATCTCCGGGACCGGCCCGAACGATCCCGAGCCCCTCGCGGCGGACGCGGACCCGGAAGGCGCGGCGCCTTCCGTCGACGAACTCCAGCAACTGCGCCAGGAGGTCGGCCGGCTGCGTGACCTCGGCAAGAAGGCGGTCGCGCAGCGCGATGAATGGGAGCGGCGCGGCTTGGCGGCGGAGGCGCGCGCCCAGCAACTCGCGAACGGCCTGACTGCGGCAAAGGCCGAGCGAGCCGATACGAAGTTCGATCAGCTGCGCCGGCTGCTGGCGCACGAGTTTCACCCCGACCACGCGCCGACCGAGGGCATCGAAAAGATCGTGCGATCGGAGATCTTCAAAGGTCTGTGGCCGAAGGTCGAAGACATTGCCCGATCGGATGGCTAGCGCCGCATGACCGCCGCCCCGGTCCACCTCGCCGGCGAACGGCTGATGCTCGATCCGGACGGCGCGCTGTTCTGGCCGGCGCAGCGTTTGCTCGCGGTCGCCGACCTGCACTTCGAGAAAGGCTCGGCCGCCGCCGCCGGCGGCTCGCTGCTGCCGCCCTGGGACACCCGCACGACGCTCGACCGGCTCGCCGCGCTGCTGCGGCGCTACCGGCCGGAAACCGTCGTGGCACTCGGCGATTCCTTCCACGACGCCCAGGGCGCCGCCAGGTTGCATCCGCACGACCTCGCCCGGCTGCACCTGTTCACCCAGGCGCATCGCTTCGTCTGGGTGCTCGGCAACCACGATCCGGCGCCGCCGGTGGGCATCGCCGGGATGGCGGTGACCGAGATCTGCGTGGGCAAGCTGCGCTTCCTGCACGAAACCCGGCCCGGCCCGGCGCTCGGCGAAATCAGCGGCCATCATCATCCGAAGGCAGTCGTGCAAACCCGGGCGGCGATGGTCTCCCGCCCGTGCTTCGTGGTCGACAGCCGCCGGCTGATGCTGCCGGCGCTCGGCGCCTACACCGGCGGGCTCGACGTCCGCGACCCGGCGATCGCCCGGCTGTTCCCGCGCGGCGGCCGGGTTTTCCTGCTCGGCCAGGACCGGCTGTTCAGCTTTCCCTATCCCGGCCGGCAGGCAGCCCTTCCCAGGGCCGTTCCGTAGCGGCAAGCTTGCCGCAGGAGGGCCGGGACATGAAGGGGCTGGACGGCAAGACGGCGATCATCTCCGGCGGCGCGACGCTGATCGGCCGCGCGGTCGCCGCGACGCTCGCCGGCTACGGTGAGAACGTGGTGATCGCCGACATCAACGAGCCGGACGGCGCCGCGGCGGCGGCCGCAATTGGCCCGAAGGCGCGCTTCATCCGCTGCGACATCACCAGCGACGACGATATTTCTGCACTGGTGAAAGCCGCCGGCCGGATCGACCATCTTGTCAACGTCGCCTGCACCTACCTCGACAACGGCGCCGACACGTCGCGCGCCGACTGGCTCGCCGCGTTCAACGTCAACCTGGTCGGCTCGGTGGCGCTGATGCAGGCGGCGCGCGCCGAACTCGCCCGCAACAAAGGCGCGATCGTCAATTTCGGCTCGATCTCGGCGCGCGTCGCGCAGACCGGGCGCTGGGTCTACCCGGTCTGCAAGGCGGCGCTGCTGCAACTGACGCGCAACCAGGCGATGGACCTCGCGGCCGACGGCATCCGCGTCAACGCGGTCTCGCCCGGCTGGACCTGGAGCAACGTGATGGTGGAACTCACCCACGACACCCGCGCCAAGGCCGACGCGGTCGCCAAACCGTTTCATCTGCTCGGCCGCACCGGCCATCCGGAAGAAGTCGCCGAGGCGGTCGCGTTCCTGCTCTCGGACGCCGCAAGCTTCATCACCGGCACCGACATCCGGGTCGACGGCGGCTATACCGCGATGGGGCCGGAGCGGGCCGAGCCGGCCATTCCGCTGCTGATGGACTGAATTTTTGGGGGCAACGCCAGTGGCACAGAGAAAAATCACCATCGTCGGCGGCGGCCAGGCCGGGCTGCAACTGGCACTCGGGCTGCAATCGCAAAATTACGACGTGCGCGTGATCCAGAACCGCACCGCCGAAGAAATCCGCACCGGCCGCGTGCTCTCCAGCCAGTGCATGTTCGCCGCCGCCCTGCAGACCGAGCGCGATCTCGGTCTTTCGTTTTGGGAAGCCGACTGCCCGACCGTCGATGGCATCCAGTTCACGGTGCCGGCGCCAGACGGGTCCGGGGCGAAGGCGATCGACTGGAGCGCGAGGCTCGACCGCCCCGCGCAAAGCGTCGACCAGCGCGTCAAAATCCCGGCCTGGATGGCGGAGTTCGAGAAACGCGGGGGAAAAATCGCGATCAAGGAAGCCGCAATCGCCGACCTCGAAGCCGCCGCGGCCGACAGCGACCTTGTCATCGTCGCCGCCGGCAAAGGCGAAATAACAAGACTGTTCGAGCGGGATGCGGACAAAAGCCCGTTCGCGGCGCCGCAGCGGGCGCTGGCGCTGACCTACGTCACCGGCATGACGCCGCGGCCCGGCCACTCGGCGGTATGCTTCAACCTGATCCCGACCGTCGGCGAATACTTTGTGTTTCCCGCACTCACCACGACCGGCCCCTGCGAAATCATGGTGTTCGAGGGTATCCCCGGCGGCCCGATGGACTGTTGGGGTGGCGTGCGCTCACCGGAAGAACACCTCGAAAAATCCAAGTGGATCCTGAACACGTTTTTGCCCTGGGAGGCCGAGCGCAATCGGAACATCGCGCTGACCGATGCCAACGGCATTCTGTCGGGTGCCTTCGCGCCCACCGTGCGCCATCCGGTTGGAAAACTTCCGTCGGGCAAGCTCGTGCTCGGCATGGCCGACGCCGTGGTGCTGAACGACCCGATCACCGGCCAGGGCTCCAACAACGCGGCCAAGGGCGCGGCGATCTACCTGGACGCCATCGTGAACCGGGGAACACAACCTTTCGACGCCGGCTGGATGCAGGCGACGTTCGACACGTATTGGGCCTATGCCCAGTACGTCACCGGCTGGACCAACGCGCTGCTGCAACCGCCGCCGCCGCACGTGCTCAAGCTGATGGGCTCGGCGCAGGTCTACCCCGAACTGGCTCACCGGATCGCCAACGGGTTCGACAATCCGCTGGATTTCTTCCCGTGGTTCGCCGTCCCCGAGGAGGCCGAGCAGTATTTGCAGCGGCTCGCCGCCTGAGCGGAGGGCCGGCGCCGGCGCTGCTGTGGCTACGCCGGGAATTACGCCTGCGCGACAATCCTTCTCTCCAGGCGGCCTTGGCCTCCGGCCGGCCGGTGCTGCCGGTGTTCATCCTCGACGACCAGACGCCCGGCACCTGGGCGCTTGGCGGCGCCGCGCGCTGGTGGCTGCACCACAGTCTGTCTTCCCTTGCCGCCGACCTTGCCGCGCGCGGCGCGCCGCTGGTGCTGCGGAGGGGCCGGTTCGAGGACGAGTTGCCCCGACTCGTCGCCGAAACCGGCGCGGCGGAAATCCATGCCGGAATGCCGACCGAGCCGTGGGCTCGGGAAACGATCGCGCGGCTCGTGCAGACGCTGCCCGTCAAGCTGCACCTGCATCAGACGGCGACGCTGTTCACCGGCGACGAAGTCCGCACGCAAGGCGGCCGCCCATTCCAGGTCTTTACGCCGTTCTCCCATGTCTGCCGCTCCCTGATGCGGCCGATCGTGCCGTTTCCGGCACCGGAGCGGCTCGAGGCTCCCCCGGCTCCGCGCTCCGACCGGCTCGACGATTTTTCCCTGGTCCCCGATCGCCCGAACTGGGCAGCCGGGTTCTCTGAACGCTGGACCCCGGGCGAAGCCGGCGCCCAGCGCAGGCTGGCCGATTTCATCGCCGACGGGCTCGCAGACTATGCGCGAGAAAGAGATTTCCCGGGCCAGCCGGGCACCTCGATGCTGTCCCCGCATCTCGCGTTCGGCGAGATCTCGCCCGACGAGGCCTGGGACGCCGCCGACCGCGCCGGCGGCGAGGGCGCGTTCGCGTGGCAGAACGAACTGCTGTGGCGCGAATTCTCGGCGCACCAGCTCTGGCACCATCCGACCTTGCCGGAGGCGCCGCTGCGACCGGAATTTGCAGGAATGCCGTGGCGCGACGCCGCCGCCGACCTGCATGCCTGGCAGCGCGGGCAGACAGGAATCCCGATCGTCGATGCCGGCATGCGCGAACTCTGGCACACCGGCTGGATGCACAACCGCGTCCGCATGATCGTCGCCAGTTTCCTGACCAAGCATCTGCTGCTGCCGTGGCAGCACGGCGAGGCATGGTTCTGGGACACGCTGGTGGACGCCGACCTCGCCAGCAACAGCGCGCAACTGGCAATGGGTCGCCGGATGCGGCGCCGACGCCGCGCCGTATTTCCGGATTTTCAATCCGGTGCTGCAGGGCCGGAAATTCGACCCGGACGGCGACTATGTCCGGAAATGGGTGCCGGAACTCGCACACCTGCCCGCGCAAGACGTTCACGCGCCGTGGGACGTGCCGCTGCTTGGAGCGGCAAGATATCCGCCGCCGATCGTCGATCTCGCGGCGGCCCGGCTGCGTGCCCTGCTCGCGTTCGAGACGGTCGTCGCCCGCCGATGACGCTGGCCGTTCCCCCCGGTGCCGCACTGCGCGTGGTCGGCGACGTGCACGGCGACGCGCGCGGCTTCGCGGCCGCCGCCGCGACGGAGCGATTCGTCGTGCAGCTCGGCGACCTGACCGACGGCGGGCGGGACAACGCCGAGGCGCTGCGCATCATGTTCGGCCTGATCGACGCCGGACGCGGGCTGTTCCTGCTCGGCAACCACGAGTTCAAGCTGTCCCGCGCGCTCGCCGGGCAGAACGTGCGCATCGAGCCGGCGCTGGCCGAGACGCTGGCGCAGCTCGACGCGCCGTTGCGCCAACGTGCCGCCGCGGAGATCGCCCGCGCCCCCGCCTGGGTGCGGCATGAGAAAAACCTGTTCGTGCATGGCGGCTTCCACACCGACGATGCTGGACGCCCCGCCGCCGCCGCTGCCGCCCGGCCGCGCCGAGGGCGCGCTGGCCCGCGCGCTGTACGGCGAGCCGACCGGCCGCACCCAGCCGGACGGGTATCCCGGAGCGCAGCCTGCGCTGGATCGACCGCATCCCGCGCGGCATCACGGTCTATTGCGGCCACGACCGCCGCTCCGGCGACGGTCGGCCGTACGTGCACCGTGGCGCGGCCGGCGGGGTCGCCGTATTCCTCGACACCGGCGCGGGCAAGGGCGGGCACCTGTCCTGGATCGATCTGCCGCCGGCGGAGGGATGACGATGCGGGGCGTGCTGTTCGCGCTTGTGCTGTGGTTCGGGGCGGCCGGCGCCGCCCGCGCGGCCGACCCGTGCGAGCCCTGCACGCTGCCGGGCGGCACCTACCACGTCGCCGTGCCGCCGGACTGGGACGGCCACAGCAAGCTCCGGCTGATGCTCTATCTGCATGGCTGGCGCCAGCATGGCATCGACGGCACGCGCGACCCGCACATCGCCGGCGTCGCCAACGCGCTCGGCTTCCTCGTGGTCGCGCCGGACGGCGAGCAGGCGCCGAACGGCACCGGCTGGAGTTTTCACGGCTCGCCCGAAGCCGGCATGCGCGACGACCAGGCGTTCCTGATGGCGGTGCTTGCGGACGCGGAGCGGCGCTGGCCGATCGACATGGATAGCGTCGTCGCCGCGGGGTTTTCGATCGGCGCCTCGATGGTCTGGGACCTTGCCTGCTACCACGCCCGGCAGTTCACCGCGTTCGTCCCGTTCGCCGGCGGCTTCTGGGACCCGCTGCCGGAAGCGTGCGACGCCGGCCCGGTGGCGCTGCGCCAGACGCACGGACTGCACGACCGCATGGTGCCGCTGGTCGGCCGCCCGATCATGGGCGGCAAATTCCGCCAGGGCGACATTTTCGCGGGCCTGCAACGCTGGCGCGCCGAGGACCGCTGCGCGCCGGTGCCGGACCGCGTCGACGACGAAGCCGGCCTGATGTGCTCGAGCTGGACCCGGTGCGCGGCGCCGGGCGAGGTGGAGCTCTGTCTGCACGACGGCGACCACAGCCTGACCGGGCCGTGGCTGGATGCGGCGCTGCGCTGGGCGATGCGCGCGCCCTCGGTGCCGGCGGTGGCGCCGTAGCTTGCCGACGTTCGGGCGCGATGGCGCCTCGGTCAGATGTTTCGGCGATTACAACCAGTTGAAATCGCGGACCGGGAATCCGTAGAATTCTTGCACGCAGTACCGACAGGGCTCCCTAATGGAACGATGTGCTCGCAGCGACTAGCCAAAGCCCTCGATCCCTGTCCGCTCCGGCAACCGGAGGATTGCGAAACGACAGGGCGGGAGTTTCACGATTCCCGCCCTGCCTGTTCAGTGGATTCCACGAACATGTTCTATCCGAAATAATTTTGCAGAATATTAATCTTCTAGAACACGAAAATTCGCAGCACTCAACATAATTTCTGGATCAAATCGGAAGCCGAGAGGCACTTCCGCTAAGTAGAATCCGACTCTGTTGGCCGCGAAGCACAGCCGCATATAATTGATCCTGTAGAAGGAGCGGACCTGTATGAGCATGTTGGCACCGAGTCCAGCGATACTGGACAAAAATTTGCCGGAGATCCTGCGCGATACGATCATCGCCCTGGTGCGGGAGGACGGACCAGATCTGTCCGCGCGTCAGCTCGCAGTGCTGCTGATCTGCTATCTCGAGGAGGGGCTGCAGACCGTACGCGGGCTGGCAGCACGACTGGCGGCCCCGAAGCCGGCGATCACCCGCGCGCTCGACCGGCTCGAAGAGTTCGACTTGACGCAGCGCCGCAAGGACCCGCGCGATCGGCGCAGCATCGTTGTTGCCCGCACGCCAATGGGCGTCGCCTACATCGAAGGCCTGCAGGCCAGGATGGACATGGCCGCGGCCTGAACGCGTGGCTGATGCCAACTCTATGGCCCGCGTGCGGGCCGCAATAACGGTTACGAGCCATGCCCTCCTTGCGCGGACTACCGACGCCCGGCAGTGGCGCCGTCAGCACGGCACCGGCCGCCAGAACTTCGAACAACACCGAGGGCAAAAACAGGCGTCGGATCAATTACCCCTGAGCTGCATCGCTTCGTCGAGTGACGCCCGATGGTACAGCAAGCCGTCGGGTGGAGTTCCGCCCTCCGCGCCACATCTTATTCAGCGCCCGCGCCGCCCGGAGGCACCGCGGCCGGTTTCCGGCCGGTGGGAGCTGACCAATATGTGGGTATGGGTATGGCCGACAGATGTTCGTCGGTAGCCCCGAACGCGCCGCAGGGGAGTTGCCGACCATGAACGCGAAATCGACGCAAAGCAGCGAACCGGCCGAGGGCGAATCCCCGTCCCGGCTGATCGACGCGCGGATCAAGGAACTGGACGACTGGCGCGGCCGGACGCTCGCCCAGGTCCGCGCGCTGATCCGACAGGCCGTCCCCGAGGTGGCCGAGGAGTGGAAGTGGCGCGGCGTCCCGGTCTGGTCGCACGACGGGATCATCTGCACCGGCGAGACCTACAAAACCGTCGTCAAGCTGACCTTCGCCAAGGGCGCCGCGCTCGCGGACCCTGCGAAACTGTTCAACTCCAGCCTGGAAGGCAACACCAGGCGCGCGATCGATATTCATGAAGGCGAGGACATCGATGCGGAGGCGTTCAAGGCGCTCGTCCGCGCGGCGGCGGCGCTGAACCAGTCAAAGGCCCGGTAGTCGGTTCGGCCTACGGCGCCTTCTTCGACTTGGCGATCAGCGCGCGGATGCCATTGACGGTGGCAACATCAAGATAATCCTTGAACGCGATCTTGATGCCGAACACCCGCTCCACCTCGGCCATCACCATCATGTTGCGCAGGCTGTCCCAGTTCTCGGTCTTGCCGACGCCGGAGTCTTCGTCGAGCCGATCGGCGTCGATCAGCAGCGTCTCGGCGATCACCGTCTTCAGGGCGTCATGCTGCATCCGCCGCCACCGCCTCCTGCGCCAAGTCCATGCGGGTTGCCATCAGGTACGACGTGAACACCCGGCCGGCCAGTGCGCGGTAGATCGCCAGATCGAAGTGCTCGATGTCGTCAGGCAGTTTCGACAGTTCGCGCGGCACGTGCAACTGCGGGACGATCTCGGTGCCGTCGTCGCCCAGCGCGTCGCGCAGCGCGGCCGGGAAGCCGTCGGCGCGGGCGCAGCGCGCCGGGTCGTGCGCGATCGTCGATGACGACGCGCAGAGAAACACGATATGCGCGGCCGGCTGCGCGGCGCGCAAATAGCGCACGATCTCCGCCCAGCACTGCGCCGAATTCGGCGGGCTCCAGGCACGGCGACCAGTGGAAGCTGTCCTGCATCAGATCGTGGCGCTCGCACCAGTGCAGCGGGAAATTGAATTCGAAATCGAGCCTGCCGTCGAGCGAGCGGTAGGTGCATTTGATGTTGTGGGTGTCGTGCTGGTTGTCCAACACGAACAGATCGAACCGCTTGCTCTCCAGGTTGTCGAACAGCGGCGTCGTCTCCGGCGGCAGGTCGGCGAGCCCGGCGGTCTCGCGGAACATGCGCTGGAACAGTTGCTTCGTCCATTCCGCGTGTTCGGGCTTCACCTCCAGCAGCATCTCCACGATCTCGCGCGACGGCATCCGCTCCCGGCGCAGGAAGTATTTCACGAACAGGTCGCTGCGATCGACCACCGCGTTGTTGAGCCGCACCCAGCGGTAATCCCCCGCCAGCATGACGCCGGTCAGGCCGGAGAGACAGGAGCCCAGGGTCGCGACGGTCCGCATGGCGGCCAATCTGGGCCGGCCGCGCCGCCCTCCGCAAGGCCGCGCCGCGGGGCGACGGAAAACCCGTCAGGCCATCGCATACCCGGGGTGCCGACATCGTCAACCCCTGCCCGCCGCAACCCGGCTCGCGCCAACCATGAGGACCAACACCATGACCATCCGTTCCACTCTGTGGCGTGTCGCCGGTGCGGCCGCACTGGCCGCGGCCGTGCTGGTGCCGCTGACCGCGCCCACCCCCGCGCACGCCTGGTGGCGCGCCGGCGGCTGGGGCGGCTGGGCTCCCGGCTTCTACGTCGCGCCGGCGCCCGTGTACGTCGCGCCGGTCTACATCCCGCCGCCGGCGCCGGTCTACGTGGCCCCGAGCCCGGTCTGGGTCGGGCCGGTCTGGGTCGGCGGCGGCTACGTGCCAGGCCACTGGGTCTATCCCTGATCGGCCGCCCCCGCGTCAGCTCGCGGCAACGGCGCCGATGCGCAGCCGATGCCGCGTCGCATAGTCCTCCAGCGCGCTGGCCGATCCGGAGGGGTCGGCCAGCGCCACGTAGGTATCGGGCCGCAGCAGATAGACCGCATCGCGCGCCAGCCCGGCGGCTTCGTGCTCCGCCCGCCACGCGAACACGTGCAACGGCAACTCCTGCACGGCGCACCACCGGGACAGCGGATCCGAGGCCACGCCGTAGACATGCACCTGCCACGTCATCGCCGTGAGCGGCGCAAAATTGTCCTCCCCGCCCTCCGCGACCCAGGGCAGCCGGTCGCCGCCGCGCACCTGCCCGGCCGCGCCCGCGCTGAGCGGCCCGTCGCGATAGTTGAGCGCGATCTGCGCGACCGTGCGGAACAGGAATTCCCGGGCCGCGCCGAACCCGGCGACCGCCGGGATCAGCAGCGGCGCGACGCGCGTGCGCAGCATGTCGGCGATCCAGCCCTCGGCGGTGCCAAACGAAAACACCTTGTCCGTGGTCGAGACCAGTTTGCGCGCGAAGCCGATCCGCTCCGCCTCGAAGCTGTCGAGCAGGCTTGCGTCCGCGCGTCCCTGCAGCACGGCCGCAAGCTTCCAGGCCAGGTTGATCGCATCGCCGATGCCGGTGTTCATGCCCTGCCCGCCGGCCGGGCTGTGGATGTGCGCCGCATCGCCGAGCAGGAATGTTCTACCCTTGCGGAACTGCGCGGCGACGCGGTGGTGCACGTGATAGGTCGAGAACCAGTTCACCTTGCGCACCGTCACTTTCAGATGCTCGATCGCCCGGCCGCTCACGTCCGCGAACGTCAGCGTCTCGGGGTGCTCGGCGCGTTCGTCCCGCACGCTGCCGATCAGTCGCGCCCGCCCCTCGCCGGCCAGCGGGAATACCCCCAGGAAATCCGCCTCGTCCAGGTCGATGTTGAGTTCGCCGTTGATCGCCGGCCCCTCGGCCTCGACGTCGGCGACGTAGAACAGCTGGCGGTAGGTGCCGCCCGGGAACCCCGCGCCGATCGCCTGCCGCACCATCGAGCGGGCGCCATCGCAGCCCGCGAGATAGGCCGCCTCGCAGGTTTCCTCCGCGCCGTCGGGGCGGCGCAGCCGGGCGGTCACGACGCCGCCGGCATCGACAAATCCAAGCAACTCGGTCTGGCGGTCGACCGCGACGCCGAGTGCCTGCAGCCGCTCGACCAGCAGCCGCTCGTGCAGGTCCTGCGGAAAGATCAGCAGGAAAGGATACGGCGTCAGCCCGGCGCCGACGGTCTCGAACGGCACCCGCGCCGCCTTGGCGCCCTTGACCCACAGGTTGACCGCCGGGTTCTTGTGGCCGTGCGCGAGGATCGCGTCGGTGAGGTCGAGCTGGCGGTACAGTTCCAGCGTCCGCGCCTGCACCGCCAACGCCCGCGAGGTCGTGCCGGGTTCTGCGGTCTTGTCGACAATTCTTACCTTTACGCCGAGCCTGGTGAGCCACAGCGCCAGCACGAGCCCGGTCGGGCCGGCGCCCGCGATCAGGACATCGGTGCGCGACACGGCTACGCCTCGCCCGATAGGGAGAAAGAGCCCTGCATGATCTCCACTCCGCTGCCGCCGACATGCGCCGACACCACCGCCCCGCCGCGCTTGACCGCGCGGGTCGCGAGCAGGCTGGGCCGGCCCATGTCCTCGCCCTGGCCAATGCGCAGCACCAGATCGAGTTCAGTCGCGGGCGCGAGGGTGGCGCGCAACGCCGCGAGCGCCACCGCGGCGCTGCCGGTCGCCGGATCCTCGACGATGCCGGCGAGCGGGAAGAACATGCGGGCGTGCAGGTCGCGTCCGGCATCGGCAGCGTCTTTGGTGTAGACAAATACGCCGACCGCCGCCGCGGCCGTCAGCAGCGCCACCAGTTTCGCCTGATCCGGCCGGGCGTCGCGCAGCGCCGCACGGGAGGAAAATTCGGCGAACAGGAACGCCATGCCCACCGAGCCGACCGTCGGCGCGTGCGCGGCTGTCGACACCTGCGCGGCCGCGAGCCCGAGCGCCGCGGCCACAGCCGCGGCGTCGGCGTCGGCGCCGCGGGCGAACCGGCGCGGCGCGGTCAGCTCGGCGCCGGCCGGCTGGCCGCCCGCGAACGCGATCTCCAGCGGCACGAGGCCGGCGACTTCCTCGAACACCACCCGGGCCGGCGGCGTCGCGGCGCGCCGCGCCAGCACCAGCGCGGTGCCGACGTTGGGGTGGCCGGCGAACGGGATCTCCGCGGCGGGCGTGAAGATGCGCACCTGCGCGGTGTGCGCCGGGTCGGCCGGCGGCAGCACGAACGTCGTTTCGGAATAGTTGAACTCGCGCGCGATCGCCTGCATCTGCGCGGTCGCGAGCCCGCCGGCGTCGAGCACCACGGCCAACGGATTGCCCCCGAACGCGCGATCGGTGAACACGTCGATGGTGACGTAACGACGCTGCATGGCGATCCCCAGGCTGCCGACGCCGAACAGGTGCGCAAGCGCGCCGCGGCGTCAAGCGCGAGCGGGCAGGACAAGCGGCGTGAACGGTGGCAGACTGCGGCGCTCCAGCGAGTGAAGTCGGACTGCCTTGCGCCAGTTGCTGCTGCTTCGCCACGCGAAATCGTCCTGGGACGACCCTGGCCTGTCCGACCACAGCCGGCCGCTGAACGCGCACGGCCGCGCGGCCGCAGGAGCGATGCGCCAGGCGATGCTCGGCCTCGCGCTGTCGCCGGACGTGGTGCTGGTCTCGCTCCGCGCGGCGCACGCTGCAGACGCTGGAGGCGCTGGAGCCGTGGCAGGAAACGCCGCTGATCGAGCCGATGGACGCGCTGTATCTCGCAACCGCGCCGCAGCTGCTGGCGGTGCTCAACGGCGTCGCCGAGACCGCGCGCAGCGTCATGCTGATCGGCCACAATCCCGGCCTGCACGACCTCGCGGTGCTGCTGATGGGCAGCGCACGGGAGCCGGCCGACGCGCGGCGGCTCGCCGAGGGCTATCCGACCGGGGCCTTGGCCGAATTCTCGGTGCCTGGCGCGTGGCGCGCGCTGGCGGCCGGCGGCGCCCGGCTGCACCGCTTCCTGTCCCCGCGCGACCTGCCGCAACTGGCGATCTGAGCGCCCCGGTGGCGGCGCTGGACCTGGCGCTGGACCCGGAGGACGCGGCGCGGCTGCCGCGCCTGCCGGAGTTTTCGCGCCGCCGCGCCGGGCGGGCCAAGACGGTCGCGGTCGAGATGGTGTGGTACGACACGCCGGACGGCGCGCTCGCCGGCACCGGCCTCGCGTTATGCGAACGCCGCGCCGGCCGCGAGACCGCGTGGCGGCTCGAGCGCCTGCGCGGCACGGCCGAAACCCCCTGGCCGCCCGGGACGCCGGCCCCGCTGGTCGCCGAGGCGCCGCTGCCGGCCGGGCTGCCCGACCTGCCGGCGCCGCTGCTGCCGGTCGCCGCGTTCTCCGGCACGCTGCGCAGCTTTCCGACCGTGGAAGAGCCCGAGCCGCTTGGCGTCGCGCTGCTGCGCGGGACGTTGCGCGCCGTTGCGGGCGAGCGGGCCACATGCCGGCTGCTGCTCACCGGTTCCCCGGCGACGCTGGAGCCGTTGTCCCTCGCGTTGGCCGGCGCGGCGCGGCTGCACGTGCCGGCGGCGGCGCTTGCGGCCGAGGCGCACGAGGTGGCCGGCCGGCCGGTGCCGCCGCGCGCCCTGGGCGCGCCGGAGTTGCCGCCGCAGATCGCGGTCGCCGATGCTTTTGCCCGTGTCGTCGCGCACCTCGCCTGCGTGCTGCTGCACTGGGCGCCGCTCGCCAGCGTCGACGGCTCGGCCGAGCCGGTGCACCAGATGCGGGTGGCGCTGCGCCGGCTGCGCTCGGCCATCTCGCTGTTCCGCCGCGCCGTCGGCGGGCCGGAGCTGGACGCGGTCAACGCCGAGCTTGGCGCGCTCGCCCAGGTGCTGGGGCCGGCGCGCGACTGGGACGTGTTCGTCGCCGGCACCGGGCACGCGGTCGGCGCGAGCTTTCCGGACGACCGCGCCGTCGCCAGCCTGCTGGACGCGGCGGAGCGCCGGCGGCAGGCGGCGTATGCGGCGCTGCGCCAGCATCTCGACAGCCCGGCGTTCCGGCTGCTCGGCCTGCGGCTCGCCTGCCTCGCGCTGTTCCGGCCCTGGGAGCACGCAGCCCCCCCGGACCAGCCGGACGAGGCCGCCGCAAAACAGGCGCAGTTGCGCGCAACGCCGCTGACCGACTTCGCGGCACACGCACTCGCCCGCCGGCTGGAGCGCATGCTGGCGCCGGGCGACGACCTGTCGTCGCTGCGGGTCGAGGAGCTGCACGCGATCCGCATCCAGGGCAAGCGGCTGCGCTACGCCGCGGAGTTCTTCGCGCCGCTGTTCCCGCGCAAGGAGACCCGCCGCTTCCTGCGCCGGATCGCGGCGTTGCAGGAACGGCTCGGCCATCTCAACGACGGTGCGGTCGCGGAGGCGCTGATGCGGGAACTCGGCGGCAGCGGTGCGCAGCGGGCGATGGCGGTCGGCATCGTGCGCGGCTTCGTCGCCGCCGGGCTGCGGCAGGCGCGCGCGCGGAGCGAACGGAGCTGGCGCAAGCTGCGGCGAACTCGAGCCGTTCTGGAGCTAAAGCGAATATGTTTCGTAATCCGAGTCATGCGGCGGCGCGGCCACGCGTTTTGCGCTGGACCAACTCGGCACAATTCCTGACTAGGTAGGCGGTTGCGGAGTCGTTAACCGCGCGCTAGGCCTTGGGGGTCTAATTTGACCAGCTGGCCGGAGGCGCCGTTTGCCCCTTCATCGTCCGCGGCGCATTTTTCGCTCCGGATCGTTTTCGTCCAGCCGTTCCGGCTGGCGCGCCCGACCGACCGTGATCGCCGGCCTGATCGGGGCGATCGGCGGCGCGGCCCTGATGCTGTTCTCCTCGCCCGCGGCGCTGTTCGGCCGGGTGCCGCGGCTGGCCGGGCAGCTGGACGCCGATGCGCCGCTGGTCGCGGTCGTGGACGGGCAGACGCTGCGGCTGCGCGAGACGGTGCTCCGGCTGCATGGCGTGATCGCGCCGATGCGCGGCCAGCAATGCCGCGGCGCCGAGGGCGCGCAATTCGACTGCGGCGCGGCCGCGAGCGAGGCGCTGGCGGCGCTGGTGCGCGGCCACGCGGTCGCCTGCCGGCTGGACGGCCGCGACGAGGCGGGCTTTCCGCAGGGCCATTGCGAGGCCGGCGGGGTCGCGCTCAACGAGGCGGTGGTGGCCGCCGGCTGGGCCCGCGCCGACCCGCACGCGCCCGAACTGGTCAGCGCCGAAACCGCCGCGCGCGGGCGGCATGTCGGCATCTGGCGCGCCGGCGACAGCGCGGCAACGTTCTGAGCCGTCGGCGTTGCCGGCACCTGAAATTGCTGCAACCGCGAAGGTTGCGCTAAGGCGGCGCGCGCCCTAGCTTTTCCGCAGCGCGGCATGACCCATCGTGCTCGCAGGAGATCCGGTCCGGATCGCCGGCGGCAGGCGGGTCCGGCGCGCGCCAACAAGCGCCGGCGCGGCGCGTTGAAAGGGCCATGCGGATGAGCGGTACGGATCCCGGACACACTGGCACGGTCACTGTCACGCTGGACGGGACCAACCGAACCGCCCGCCTGCCGCTGCTGCCGGGCACCATCGGGCCAAGCGTGGCCGACATCCGCAAGCTGTACAACGATCTCGGCATCTTCACGTTCGACCCCGGCTACGGCGGCACCGCGGCGTGCGAAAGCAAGATCACCTACATCGACGGCGACGAGGGCGTGCTGCTGCACCGCGGCTACCCGATCGAGGAACTGGCCGAACACTCGACGTTCCTCGAGGTCGCCTACCTGCTGCTGAACGGCGAACTGCCGACCGCGGCCGAAAGCGAGGCGTTTCATCAGGGCGTGATCCGCCACACCATGCTGCACGAGCAGCTGCGCACGTTCTACAACGGCTTCCGGCGCGATGCGCACCCGATGGCGGTGCTGTGCGGCGTGGTCGGCGCGATGTCGGCGTTCTACCACGACAGTCTCGACATCAACGACCCGGAGCACCGCCGCATCAGCGCCTTCCGGCTGATCGCCAAGCTGCCGACGATCGCCGCCTGGGCCTATAAATACGCGGTCGGCCAGCCGTTCATGTATCCGCGCAACGAACTCGGCTACGCCGAGAACTTCCTCTACATGATGAACGCGGTGCCGACCGAGCACTACGAGGTCAACCCGATCCTGGCGCGCGCCATGGACCGCATTCTGATCCTCCACGCCGACCACGAGCAGAATGCCTCCACCAGCACGGTGCGGCTGGCGGGATCCACCGGCGCCAACCCGTTCGCCTGCATCGCCGCCGGCATCGCCAGCCTGTGGGGGCCGGCGCATGGCGGCGCCAACGAGGCGGTGCTGAAGATGCTCGCCGAGATCGGGCATGTCGATCACATCCCGGAGTTCATCCGCAAGGTAAAGGACAAGAACAGCAACGTGCGGCTGATGGGCTTCGGCCACCGCGTCTACAAGAACTACGACCCGCGCGCCAAGATCATGCAGCGCACCTGCCACGAGGTGCTCGCCGAGCTCGGCATCAAGGACGACCCGCTGCTCGACCTCGCGGTCGAGCTGGAAAAGATCGCGCTGCACGACGAGTATTTCGTGGCGCGCAAGCTGTATCCGAACGTCGATTTCTACTCGGGCATCATCCTCAAGGCGATGGGCATCCCGACCAGCATGTTCACCGTGCTGTTCGCGGTGGCGCGCACGGTCGGCTGGATCAGCCAGTGGAAGGAGATGATCGAGGACCCGTCGCAGCGCATCGGCCGGCCGCGGCAGATCTACACCGGCGCGCCGCGCCGCCCGTTCGTGCCGCTCGACGCGCGCGGCTGAGGGGTTCCCGATCCGATCCGCGGCGAGGTGCCCCTGTTCTTGTTTTGATCGTTTCTCTTTGGAAACGAAAAAAGCTTACATTTTTGTAATCCGGATCGGACCTGCGCCAAATCAGCGCGTTACAGTGCGCTGTGCGGACGCAGGTTAGAAACCACATTAAAATTATTCCCTAACTATCTCATTAGAATCCCGGAATTATCGGGCTGCGCCACGGCGTCGTTCTGCCGGCGAATTTGTATTCACGCAAAATTAACGAAACAACGACATTTCCGCGCGCAGAGTTCTGACGAAATAGTCTTGAATCGTGATCGAGTCTTGTTTCGTGGACTCTTGTTATTCGCTTTTTTTCAATGAGTTGCGCGGGCTACTATCGCCATGTCGTCAGCGCCAACGGCCGGCTGACAGGGGGATCACGACAATGACCGCATACCGCTCTCTTGACGCGCTGGTGCGTTTGCGCTTGCGCAACTGGCCGCAGCGGCCGCCTGGTCTCAGCCTTGCCGCACGCAATTCCCGCAACTGGCTGCGTGGCCGCCCGGCCGAGACCAACGGCCAGGCGCATCCGTTCCTCAAGCTGCCCGGCAGCCAGCGGCTGCGCACGCTGCCGGACGGGCTGTGGCTCAACTTCGGCGGCACCGAGCAGGAGCCGTATGCGGACATCTTCGCGATCGAAGCGTGCGGCTCGTTCGCCAACATGCTGGACAAGCGCGCCCGCTTCGCGCCGAGCACCAACTCGCTGCTGGCGTATTGCCCGGTGCCGTGGCTGCTCGGCCCCACAACGGATGTCGATGCGACGCCGCGGTGGCGCTGCACCGGCGTGCTGCGCGGCGAGCCGGTGCTGCCGCTGATCGTGCCGGTGCGCGACATTCGCGTGCTGTATGCGCTCAAAGCCCGGCACTACAACGGCATGCTGCAATGCCACGTGCCGCAGCCGCACGAGTATTTCGTGCCGATGGAGAAGCTGGTCGCCAAGGACGCGCCGGAGGATCCGCAAATCCAGGCCCTGGTGGCCCGTGCCTCGGCCAACGCGCATTTTTTGAGCCCGGCGTGAACAATAGACCCGCCCATGGATCACATCGCGAAGCAAAGAGGATCTATCCGCAGATGGCGCAGATAAGAATAGCAGACGCAGATGAGTAGGATAGGGTTTCTTTCATCTGCGCCAATCTGCGGCTCGAAATCTTATCTGCGCCAATCTGCGGAAAACCCTTGCTTCCTTTTGCCGTAGCCGGCGATATGGCTGCCTCATGCTGGCCGAATCGGACCGCTCGCCCCCCTCCTCCCGGCCTCCTCCCGCAAGGGGCTGCCGCCGCTGTTTCCCTATACCCCCTGCCTCGGCGCCAGGCCGCCTGCTAAAAAACTGGCCTGAGCACCGGCCGCCCTCGCACGTCGATTGCGTTACGTTGTTGTTACAAAAACCCTCAGTGCCCATCCGGCAACTTTCGCCGCGATCTGAAGCTTGAGCCTCCACCCGTCATTCCGGCGAAAGCCGGAATCCAGGCCAACCGCACCGGGTATCGCGTGGGCCTGGACCCCGGCCTTCGCCGGGGTGACGCTATCCCGTTGGAAAATTGGATCTCATCTCGGATGGACACTCAGATGAACAGCGGCCCCGCGCTCACCCCGAGCAGCCGCTGCCCGACCAGCTCGAAATTGGCGCGCCGCGCCTGGATCTGCTGCGCCACCGCGTGGATGTCGCGGAACCGCCGCTCGAACGGGTTGGCCACCATGATCGCCGACGCGCCGGCCTCATGGTACAGCACGTCCGCGACCGCCACCGCCTCCTGCGTCGCGAACGTCGTGCACATGCGCAAGGCGAGATCATGCGCGCCCACGAACGGCGCCCCGGCCGCAAGGTCGGCGACGATCTCGCCGACCGTGTGCAGCAGGTTGGTGCGCGCCGACGCGAGCCGCGTGGCGGCGAGCCCGATCACCGACTGGATCGCCGCGTTGTCGCGCATCGGCGGCAGCCCGCGCGGCGCTTTTCCGCGCGCCATCGCGATGAACGCATCGAGGATCGCGCGCGCGAGCCCCAGCGCCACGCCCCCGAACGCCGCCGGATACACCCCGATCAGCGGCAGCCGGTACAGCGCGCCGGGGTGCGGCGCCGGCACGTTGCGCGAAAAGCAGCGCGCCCCCGGCACGAATACGTCGGTGATCGAGTAGCTGTCGCTGCCGGTGCCGCGCAGCCCGACCACCTGCCAATCGTCGACCACCACGCACTGCGCCTTGGGAAAGACAAAAGTACGGATCAGCGGCCCGCCGTCCTCGCTGCGCCGCGTGCCGTCGGCGGCGACCAGCGGGCACAGCCCGCCGAGCCAGCTCGCATGCCGCGAGCCGCTCGCAAAACTCCAGCGCCCGCTCACGCGATACCCGCCCTCGACCTCGACCGCCTGGCCGCTCGGCCCGGCGCCCCAGGCGACCACCGCGCGCGGGTCGGCGGCGAACACGCGCTCGGCGTCGGCGCGCGGCAGGTAGGCCGACGTCATGTTGCTGACCGCGTTCTGCCCGAGGCACCACGCGGTGCTGCCGTCGCCCTCGGCGATCGCCTCGGTCACCTGCACGAAGGTCGGCACGTCGACCTCGGCGCCGCCGAACTCGCGCGGGATCAGCAGCCGGAACAGCCCTTCCGCATGCAGCGCCTCGACCACCTCGGGCGGCAGTTCGCGGTCGGCATCGCAGCGCGGCCCCGCCGCCTCCAGCAGCGGCCGCAGCGCCCGCGCCCGCGCGACCCAGTCGACCGCGGCCGCGTCGCCCGGCTGCGTCTGCAGATATGGCTGATCCATCAACGTTTTCCTCTCATGTCACGCCCGGCTCAGCCGGTCGCCGCCTTGCGCGCCGCCGCCTCTTCCGCACTTGCCACGCCACCATGCGCCGCCGACCAGGCGACCGGGTTCTCCAGGAACCGCCGCACCTCGGCCAGCGCCGCCTCGTCGAAATAGGGATGGTCGCCGCACGCCTCCAGCACGTCCCACCAGGTCGCCAGATGGTGCAGCGCGATGTCCATCCGCGCCAGCGTCTCGAAGCTGCCCGGGAACACGCCATAGAAAAAGACCACGAAGGCGTGATTGCAGATCGCGCCGGCATCTCTCAAGGCCTGGGCGAAGCGGATCTTGCTGGCGCCGTCGGTGGTCAGGTCCTCGACCAGCAGCGTGCGCTTGCCCTCGGGCACGTCGCCCTCGATCAGCGCATTGCGCCCGAACCCTTTCGGCTGCTTGCGCACATACGCCATCGGCGCCAGCATCCGCTCGGCGATCCAGGCGGCGAACGGAATGCCGGCGGTTTCGCCCCCCGCGACGGCCTCGATGCTCTCGTAGCCGACGTGGCGGCCGATCTTCTCCACCGCCAGCTCGCAGATCTTGGCGCGGGCGCGCGGGAAGAAGATGATGCGGCGGCAGTCGATGTAGACGGGCGATTTCCAGCCCGACGTGAACGTGTAGGGTTCGGCGGGGCGGAAATTGACGGCCTTGATCTCCAGCAGGATCCGCGCCGTGGTCAGCGCCGCATCCCGGTCCCAGTCCGTCACGTGCAGCTTGGTCATGCCCGCGTCCTCCGTGCGTCCACTCCTAATCGCCGCGCGGGTGGGCGTCCATTCGCATGAGTGAAGTCCGCAACGCCTCGGTCGAGGACGCGCCGGTCTGGGTGCTCGACGACCCGCGCGGCGGCGCCTCGGCGCCGGCGCTCGGCATCGCCGAGCGGCTCGGCGTGCCGTTCCGCCGCATTCCGCTGACCTGGAACTGGATGGCGCCGGTGGCCGGCTTCTCGCGCCGCGGCTCGCTGCTCGGCCTCGCCCCGCGCGCCCGCAGCGGCGAGGAGCGGGCGCCCGCGTTCACCCCGGCCGTCTCCCTGCTGGCGCCGCCGCCGGGCGGCGAGGGGCCGCGGCTGGTGCTCTCCTCCGGCGCCCGCGCGGGGTCGGTCGCGCTGTGGCTCAAGTCGCGCTTCGCCTGCCATCTGGTGCATTGCGCCAGCCCCGGCGTGCTGCTGGCGCCGTTCGGCGCGCTGCTGCGCTCCGCCGCTTACGACCTGCTGGTGCTGCCGATGCAGGACCGGCCGCCGCGGCTCGACAACGTGTTCCCGGTGCTCGGCGCGCCGCACCGGGTTTCTCCGCTAGCGCTGCACCAGGCGGCGGCATCCTGGGCCGAGCGGCTCGGCCACCTGCCGCGCCCGCACATCGCGCTGCTGGTCGGCGGCCCGGTGCGTGGCACCGACATGCCGCCGGCGATGGCGCACGCGCTCGGCCGCAAGGTGGCGCGGCTCGCGCTCAAGCAGGGCGGGTCGGTGCTCGCGAGCGCCAGCCGCCGCACCGGCGCCGAAGCCTCGGACGCGCTCGCGGCCGGCCTGTCGCGGGTGATGCACCTGCTGTACCGCTGGGGCGAGCCCGGCGAGAACCCGTATCTCGGCTTCCTGGCCGGCGCCGATGCGATCGTGGTGACCGCCGACTCCTCGGCGATGCTCACCGAAGCCTGCGCGACCGATGCGGCGGTGTACGCGGCGCTGCCCGAGCTCGCCGGCCTGCGGCAGCGCCGGCTCGCGGCGGCTTTGGCGAGCGCCGGGCAGGTGCGGCCGTTGCGCGACGACCTCGGCGGCTGGCAGCGGCCCCGGCTCGACGAGGCCGGCCGGGTCGCGACCGAGATCCACCGCCGCTTCGCGCTCGACTGAAGCGCGCACAAGCGCGCAACCCTGCCACCCGCGCATTGCGGCGCCGGGTCGCCGTGCCTACACTGACTTGCCTGCGCGTGCAGGCGGATCGGAGCTGCCGATGGGACGCGACTTCAGCCATATCGCCCGGGCCTGCGAGCGCGCGGTGGTCACCGCGTATCGCGAGCAGCGCTCGTTCGGCATCGACGACGCCCGCGCGTTCCACGCCTGCACCACGCTCTACCGCATCCACCACCCGGAGGCTTCGCTGAACGAGGCGCGCCGGCTGGTCGCCGAGTGGGTCGACCACCATCTGGTTCGCGGCGAGCGCGGCCCGACCCAGGGCTGCGCCTGCGACTGATTCTTTTTACTGTTTGACCTCCCTCGCGGGCGTGGCCCGCTTGGCTTCCCTCCACCTGCGCTTTGCGGCAACTTGGTCGTTGGCGATCACGTTTTTATATCGTGATGGCCAGGTCGAGCCCCATAGGCGCAAACGTAGTTCGGAATCCGAGCCGCTGCTCCCTCTCCGCCCGCCGAGGCGGAGTACGTTGCGCAGACGAAAATAGCCCCACGCGGCCGCGGCAAACACAAATGAAAGTCCCGAAGGGCCTTCCCCTCCTCCCCTTATGGAAGGAGGCCGGGAGGAGGGGTCCGGCGTCATCAGTCTCCGCTCCGCGGACCGCTCCCCCAACCCCCCCCGCGACGGGAGAAGGCTTTTCTTCCTGCGCAGTCTTTGGAAGCCGGCTTCGCCATTTCCGCGGCTGCCCCCTCCTCGCGGGTTTTCATTCGATCGCCCTGCCGGCCCATGCAGCGCAGCGCGGCGCCGGCGGCGCAGCGGCACCCGTACAACGGAAGCTTAAGGTCGGCCGGCCAGTCTGGCCGCGACCCACGCATGCGGAGCCCGCTGAATGCCCCTCGACATGAACGCCCCGGCCGCGGCCAAGCCCGAACTGCCCTTGGCCGAGGAGCGGCTGGCGTTCCTGCGCATCGACGACGCCGCGCTGGCCCGGCTGCACCGGATGCAGCCGGTGGTGCACGGCGCGCTGCCGGCGATCGCCGACGAGTTCTACCGCTATGTCGGCGGCTGGCCCACGCTGGCCGAGAAACTCGGCGACGCCGCCAATGTCGCGCGTTTGCGCAAAACCCAGGCCGCGCACTGGGACGTGCTGTTCTCCGGCAGGCTCGACGCCGGCTACTTCGCGCGCGCCGAGACGGTCGGGCACGTGCACGAGCGGATCGGCCTGGAGCCGCGCTGGTATGTCGGCGGCTATTGCCTGATCATCGAGCGGCTGGTCGCGGCGCTGGTCGCCAAGCATCGCGGGCGCGCCGAACTGGTGGCCGACATCGGCGCCCTGCTGCGGGTGGCGCTGCTCGACCTCGACATCGCGATTTCCACCTACATCACGTCGGGCGAGGCGGCGCGCGTGCGCTCCGAGATGCTGACGCTGTGCGACGTGCTGGAGCGCGAGCTGGAAACCGCCGCGGGGGAGATCACGGCACGCGCGGAGAAGCTGGCGGACGGGGCCGATTCGCTGATCGCCGTCGCCGCGCACGTGCGGACGATGACCGACGCGGTCGGCGGCTCGGTCGCGACCACGGCCGACGCGGTCAGCGCGGTCGCCAGCGCGACGCAGCAACTGGAGGTCGCGAGCCGCGAGATCAGCGCGATGGTGGAACGCGCGGCCGGCGCCGCCGGGTCGGCCGCACAGCAGGCGGCGGCCGCCACCGACACCGTCGCCGAGCTGAACGCGACCGCCGGGCGGATCAGCGACGTGGTCGGGCTGGTGCGCGGCATCGCCGGCCAGACCAAGCTCTTGGCGCTGAACGCGACGATCGAGGCGGCGCGCGCGGGCGAGGCCGGGCGCGGCTTCGCCGTGGTGGCGACCGAGGTGAAGACGCTGGCGCGCGAAACCGAGACCGCGATCGCCCGCGTCAACACCCAGGCCGAGGCGATCGGGCGCGCGGCCAAGCAGGCCGGCGGCGCTGTCACGGGCATCGGCGAGCAGATCGGCACGGTCAGCGGCATCGCCCACGACGTCGCGCAATCCGCCGCGCAGCAGCGCGCCGCGACCGCGGAGATCGCGCACAGCATCGAGATCGCGGCGCGGCAGGGGCGCGAGGTCGCGGCGCACGCCGGCGAGCTGCGGGCGGAAGCGCAGAGCGCCGAGACCAGCGCACGCTCCTTCCGTGCACTCGCCGGCGCCGTGCGCGACGGGATGACCGACATCCAGCGCCGGCTCGGCATCATCCTGCGCTCCGGCCACGCCGCCGACCGGCGCGGCTCGGAGCGCCAGCCGGTCAGCATTCCGTGCCAGCTCTCCGGCCACGGCTTCGCCGCCTCCGGCTTCACCGCCGACCTGTCGCGCGAGGGCGCGCTGTTCGCCGTGGCGGCGCCGGAGTCGCTGGTCAAGGCGCGGCTCACCGCCGAGATCGAGGGGATCGGCCGGCTGACCGGGGACGTCGTCGCGGTCAGCAAGCTCGGCCTGCATTTCCGCTTCATCGGGGCCGGCAGCGCCGAGCGGGCCAAATTGTCCCAGTTGCTGGAGGCCTCGCAGGCGCGCGACGGGGTCTACATCCCGAAATGCGTCCAGTCGGCGGCCAAGATCGGCGCGGCGTTCGAAGCCGCGCTGCGCGCCGGGCAGGTGACCGAGGCGGTGCTGTTCGACACGAGCTACAGCCCGATCCCCGATACCGACCCGGTGCAGGTGATCTCCGGTGCGACCGCGATCTGCGAGCGGCTGCTGCCGCCGATCATCGATGCGATAAAGGACGCCGACCCGCAGATCGCGTTCTGCGCGGCGAGCGACCGCGGCGGCTACATCGCCGCGCATAACCGCGACTGCAGCAAGCCGCAGCGCAAGGGCGACCGCGACTGGAACGCGGCGAACTGCCGCAACCGCCGCGTGTTCGACGACCGCAACGGCTTGCTGGCGTCGCGCAACCAGTTGCCGCATTTGATCCAGTGCTACCACCGCGACATGGGCGGCGGCCGGATGATGCCGCTGAAGGAATACGGCGCGCCGATCCTGGTGAACGGCCGCCACTGGGGCGGGCTGCGGCTGGCGGTCAAGCCGTAGCGAGCGCGGCTGCGGCGGCGGCGACCGGGACGCTCCAGTCCTGCGGCGCGGTCTGCCGGAACAGCGTGACGCTCGGGTACCAGGGGCTGTCGGCGCGGCCGAGCAGCCAGCGCCAGTCCGGTGCGAACGGCAGCAGCACGAATGTCGGGCGGCCGAGCGCCGCGGCGAGATGCACCACCGATGTGTCGACCGCGACGACCGCATCGAGATTGGCCAGCAGCGCCGCGGTATCGGCAAAATCAGACAATTCCGGGCCGAGATTGAGCAGCGGCGCAGGGGAAAAATAGTCGCCGATCTGGGCGGCCGGCGGCCCCTTCTGCAGCGCGACCAGCGCAACCCCGGGAATTTTCGTCAATGGCCGCAGCGTCGCCAGAGTTGCCGAACGGTTGGTGTCGTTGTTGTGCGTGGGGCGGCCAGCCCAGGCGATGCCGATGCGGCGCAGCCCGGGCGGCAGCAGGCCGGCCAGCCGCGCGCCCCATTCGGCGGTGCGCGCGGGGTCGGCGCGCAGATAGGCGGGCGCGGATGGGATCGTCGCCAGCCGCGTGCCGTGCAGCCGCGGCAGGCCGGAGAGCGCCTGCCAGGCGTCGAAGGTCGGCGCGTCCTCCCACCGCACCACGATCGGGATGTCGGGAAAAGCGGCGTGCAGCAGCGGCGCGAGGTCCGGCGAGCAGGCCAGCGTCAGATTGGCGCAGCGCGCGGCGGCCCATGGCAGATAGCGGCTGAACTGGATGGCGTCGCCGAACCCCTGGTCGGCCACCAGCAGCAGCCGCCCGGTCGGCATCGGCGCGCCGTCCCAGGCCGGCCGGCCAGTCGGCGGCAGCGGCGCCTGCGCTCCGGGAATGCGGAAGCGGTATTCGGTACTCGTCCCAGCCCGCTTCGAACTCGCCGCGCAGCAACAGCGCCTCGGCGAGCGCGAAATGCGGGCCGGGCAGCAGCGGATCGAGCGCGATCGCCTGGCGCGCGCAGGCGATGCTGGCGTCGAGGTCGAGCCGGCGATAATGCACGACGGTGAGGTTGTGGTAGGCGCTGGCATCGCAGGGGTCGAGCGCGACCGCGCGCTGGCCGGCCGCCTCCGCCGCGTCGTAGCGGCCGAGGCGCTCGTACATGGTGCAGAGGTTGCGCCAGTAGAGCGGCGTGTCGACGCCGTGCTGCAGCGCGCGTTCGACCAGCGCCGTGGCCTCGGCGATGCGGCCGCGGCGGAACGCGACGAGGCCGGCGAGGTGCAGTGCATCCGGCTGCTGCGGCGCGACGGCGAGCGCCCGAGTGAGCAGCGCGTCCGCGTCGTCGAGCCGGTCGGCGCGCTGGTATTCCTCGGCGATGCGCAACACCTGGCCGAGCGGCAGCGGGACTTCAGGCGGGATTACGGTGGGCATTGTGCGGACGACAGGAAGGAAAAGGTGATCCGCAGATGACGCAGATAAGAAAAGCCGCAGATAAGATCGGATGCACTCGGGAGCCGATGCCTCGGGATCCAGGCGAACAGCACAGTATCCCGTGCCATCCGCCTGGACCCCGGTTTTCGCCGGGGTGACGGACTCCTCCTTCTTTCATCTGCGACATCTGCGACTTCAATCTTCATCTGCGCTTATCTGCGGATCACCCTTTCCCTTGCCAGGGATGAGCAGGCCCAGGCTGTCACACCGCGTAGCCCAGCCGCTCGATCAGCGGCGCGAGCGTCGGCAACAGCGGCTCCAGATGCGGCAGGTAATCGCGGAAACGGAAGCGCGAGCGCGCGTAAAGTTTCTCGGTTACCTGCGCGTAGCTGGCGGTGCGCGCGTAGCGGCGGTTCTCGTGGAAATCGAGGCAGCCCGGATGAAAATCCTCGCCGACGAAGCCGAGCAGCGCACGCACGCTCGCCTCCTGCTTCTCCACGATGTCCTCGTAGCGCACTGGCATGTAGCGCAGCGGCATCTCCGCGCGGTAGTGCGCGACCAGTTCGTGGATCAGCACGAGATGCTGCGCGATGCTGGCGAGATCGAACGCGCAGAAGAAGCCGTGCGTCAGGTGGTTGGAGAACACCGACAGCACGATGTCGAGCGGATGGCGCAGCACGTGCACCATCGGCGCCGCCGGAAAGATCAGCGAGATCAGGCCAAGATGCGTTTCGTTGAGCGGCATCTTGTCCGTGAACCACGCAACATCCGGCGCCAGCACGCCGAGTTGCCGCACGCGCTGGAAATAATAGTCGCGCAGCGTGTCCAGCCCCTCGCGCTTGTCGCCCATCCAGAGTTCCGCGAGCGCTTCCGGATAGGCCAGCGGGCTTTCGAACAGCCGCGGCATCAGGTCGGCGATTTCGTTGATCATCGGCAGTTCGTCGCCGGCGGCGATGCGCGGGTGGGCGGACAGCGTCTGCTCTACCAGTGTCGTGCCGGAGCGCGGGAAGCCGAGGATGAACAGCGGTTGCGCGATGCCGTCCCGCAGCGTGCCGCGCGGCAGCGTGCGCAGCCGGCCGGCGGAGAAAAAGCCGCGCAGCCGCTGCGCAAGCTGGCGCGCGTGGTCGGCGAGGTAGGCGTGCCCGGTCGCCTCGCGCGCGCGTTTTTTTCCTTCCACGAACGCGGACCACGCGTCGTCGTAGCGGCCCATCTGGTCGAGCAGCCGGCCTTTTTCGAGCAGTTCGTTGGCGCCGAGGCTGCCGTCGCGGCTCAGCGCGGCGATGCGGTCGAGCACCGCGAGCGCCGCCTCGTGCCGGCGCATCCGGCCGAGCGTGACGGCGCGGGCGAGCAGCACGCTGGGCAGGTCCGGTGCGAGCGTGTCGGCGCGGTCGAGCAGTTCGATGGCGGCGTCGAAATGCCGGTCCGCCTCCTCCATGCGCGCCCAGCCGAGCAGGGTTTGCAGCACCGGCGGCCCGGCAGCGTCGGCCTCCCGGTACAGCGCGCGGGACTCCTCCATGCGGCCCTGGGTTTTGAGGTTCCAGGCGAGGTTGGCGAGCACGATCGGGTCGCGCGCCTGCGCCAGTCTTATGACTTGCAGGTAATGATATTCGCCAATTTGAGGCTTGCGGCCCTCGGTGAGCACCATGCCCATCAGGTTGTGCGACTGCGGCGCTTCCGGCGCGATGCGGACGGCGTTGCGGGCATGATTTTCCGCCTCGTCGAGGCTGCCCTTGGCAAGCAAAAGAAGAGAAATCTCGTTGACCGCCCAGAAGTTGTTGGGGTCGAGCGCGACCAGCCGGCGGATCAGCGCCTCCGCGGCGGTCGCCGGGCCGGTGGCGCGGCGGACCTGGAACAGCACCGCGAGCGCCGCGGTCTGGCCGGGCGCAAGTTCGAGGATGTCGAGCGCCAGCCGTTCCGCGACCTGCTGCGCGCCCTGGCGCAGCGCCTGGGTGGCGCGCTCGACCAGCGGCGTGAGGTGGCGGATGGCGTCCGGCGGGCGCAGCGCGCCGGGCGCGAGGTCGCAGCAACTGACGCGCCGCAGGCCGCTGCCGCATGCACACAGAACGCTCTGGCTCACCCAAGGCCCCCGATCGTCGCGCCGAGCGGCACCGTGCCCCAGCGCGGCGGCGCGGCTCAACCGTGGGTGAGCAGCGTGCCGGTGCCGGCGTCGGCGCGATGTGCCAGGTGCCGGCGCCGAGGCTGGAGTTTGGAACAGCAGGCTGGCCACGCCGGCGCCATCGTGTTGCTGATCGTGAGCAGGCCGGCTCGCGGTCGCGTAGTTCAGCACGAGGCCGCTGTCGGCGACGTTGGTCAGGTCGATGGCGTCGCCGGCGACGAAGTGCTCCAGCAGCGGGCCGATGTAGCCGGTTTTCCCGACATGCAGGCCGAAGTCTGCCGCGGTGTCGACGATGAGCTTGTCGTTGGTCAGGAAGTGCGATCGCCGGGCCGTTGCCGAGCACGCTCGCCACCTCCAGCGTCGCAGTGGCGCCGAGCGCGAGCATGCCGGTGCTGGCGGGGTCGAGGCTGGCGGACACGTCGAGGCTGCCGGCGACCGTCGAGGCGCCGTTGTCGGCGAGCGTGCCGACGTGTCGGCACCCGGTCACGGTCCAGGTGGCGCGCCGGAGTCCTCATGCAGCGTCTGGAAGCCGATTGAACTGGTCTGCCGATGCCGCCGATGTTGCCGGCGTCGTGCCGGCCGCCAGTTCGAGCACGTTCCCGGCGAAGCAGTCGGCACTAAACCGATGAAGACGGCGCCAGGGATCGACCACAAGCCGATCGTCTGAATCCGAACAGAACAGCGGTGCCACTGGCAGTGCCGGCGATTCGCGATGGTTCCGGCGTTCGTTACGGTGCCGCAGCATTGCCGGTCGAGGGGGCGCGCCGGCGTTGGACAGGCCTTGATCGGTGCCAAAATTGGTGATCATCAGTCGAACCGGCGGTCGCCAAAACGCTCAGCGAACACGCCCCGGCCGATGATGGTTGCGGCGGTGTCGGCGGTACTGCCGTTGGTGACCGTGCCGCCGGCGCCGAGGTATACGCTGCCAGTGATGGTGCCAAGATTAGTGACAGCGGTCGTCGCGCCTAAGCCGGAAACTGATCCGACGATCCGCCCGGTTGCTTCGTTGGACACTGTGCCGCCGGCGTCGAGGTATACGCCGCCAGTGATGGTGCCAAGATTGATGACAGTGGTCGTCGCGCCTGTGCCGAAGATACCCAACAGTCCAACGATCCGCCCGGTTGCCTCGTTGGACACTGTGCCACCATCACTCAATTGCACCGCTGTGGAATGGGTTCCGGTGATGATGCCGAAATTGGTGACCGAGACCGCATCGAGACCTCGCGAAGACGCCCTGGTCGCCTCCGTTGATAGTCGCGGCGGCGTTGGCAGTGCTGCCGTTGGTAACCGTCCCGCCGGCGCCGAGGTATACACCCTGGCCGTGATCCCGTGATGGTGCCAAGATTAGTGACTGTGGTCGCCGCGCCCTTGCCGTAGACGCCGGCGGTGACCCCGCTGATCCGCCCCGAAGCGAAGTTGGTGACCGCGCCGCCATCCTTGTAAAGAGACACCCCGATATACAGCGGAGCTGGACACCGTGCCGTAGTTGGTCACCGTCGCTGCGGCGGCCGCATAAACTGCTTGGTTCCTGCCAATGATCGTGGCCTTGGCGTCGGCGCTGCTGCCGTTGACCACTGTGCCGCCGGCGAAGAGAAACACAGCCATCATCCTGCGGAGCGGAGATCGTGCCGTAGTTGGTCACGCCGATGGCGCCGATCGTCGGCGTAAAACGCCGTCACGTTGGGCCGAGGCGATCAGCGCCGCGGTATCAGCGGTGCTGCCATTAACCACCGAACCGCCAGCATACAGATCGACTGCGGAATGGTTTGTGGCAGTGTTGCTGATCGTGCCATAGTTGGTGACCGCCGCGAGTCCATCGGCGTAAAACGCATTATGACTCGCACTGCTAACAGACGCGGCGATGTCGGTGCTGCTGCCGTTGACCAGCGTGCCGCCGGCCTTGAGCAAAACCGCCTCAATCTGCGTCGCGCTCACCGTGCCGAAATTGGTGACCGACGCGGCGGCGGCCGCGTAGATGCCGCGATAGCGCGCCACTGATCGTCGCCGTCTTGTCGGCGGCACTGCCGTTGACGACCTTGCCGCCATCCGCCAGCCACACGCCGACCCCGGCGGTTCCGGTGGCCTTGACGGAGCCGAAATTGGTCAGCGTCGCTGCCGCGCCGACCGCCGCGATGCCCACCGAGCCGCCGGTGATCAACGCCTTCTTGTCGCCGGCGCTGCCGTTGGTCACGCTGCCGCCATCGCCCAGATAGGCGCCGACGCTGGCGAAGCCGGCGTGCTGGCGGTCGCGGTCGCGGCCACGGTGCCGTAGTTGGTCACCGTCGCCGCCCCGGAAATGTCGATGCCGGCGCTGCTGCCTTCGATCAGCGCCTTGGTGCGCGGCCGTGCTGCCGTTGACGACACTGGCCGCGCCGAGCGCCTGCACGCCGATCGCCGCCGAGCGTCTTGATGACGCCGAGGTTGGTGATCACGCCGGACAGCGGCGCCGCGACGTAGACGGCATTGCCGCTGGCGACGTTGATCGCGCCAGTGGCAGTGACAGTCAGCGGCAATTGGCTCGCGGCGGTCAGCCGAACGGCGATCTTCGTTTTGGTCGCAATTGTGGTGCCGGCCATTCGCTTTCCCCCCGCGCCGCGCCGTCGCGCGACGAAACCCTTGATCGTTGGCAACGACGCTAGGCTTCGGCCGCGGCAATTTCAAGCATACTGTTGCAATGTTGAGCGCAGTCAACGACCAGTCGCCCGAGGCGCCGCAAAATCACACCGCATACCCCAGCCGCTCGATCAGCGGCGCCAGCGTCGGCAGTACCGGCTCCAGATGCGGCAAGTAATCGCGATACCGAAACCGCGAGCTTGCGTACAGCTTCTCCGTCACCTGCGCGTAGCTCGCGGTGCGCGCGATGCGGCGGTTCTCGTGGAAGTCGAGGCAGTCCGGATGAAACTCCTCGCCGACGAAGGCGAGCAGCGTGCGCACGCTGGGCTCCTGGCGCTCGACGATGTCCTCGTAGCGCAGCGGCAGATACCGCAGCTCCATCTCGGCGCGGTAATGCGCGACGAGGTCGTGCGTCAGCACGAGGTGCTGCGCAAGGCTGTCGAGCGCGAAGGCGCCGTGGAATGCCCGCGGGATCCAGTTGGCGAACGCGGAGAGCACGACATCGAGCGGATGGCGCAGCACGTGGACGATCGGCGCCGTCGGAAAAATCAAGGAAACCAAGCCGAGATGCGTCTCGTTGAGCGGCATCTTGTCGGTAAATCTTTTTTCCACTCCCGGCAGCGCGCCGAGTTGCGCGGCGCGCCGGAAGTAGAAATCGCCCAGTATGTCGAGGCCGTCGCGCCGGTCGCCCACCAGCAGTTCGGACAGCGTGTCCGGATAAGTCAGCGGACTATCCAGCAGCCGCGGCATCTGGTCGACGATTTCGTGGATCGTCGGCAGCTCGCCGCCGGCGGCGATGCGCGGATGGCTTGCAAGGGTCTGCTCGACCAGCGTCGTGCCGGAGCGGGGAAAGCCGACGATGAACAGCGGCTGCGCGACGTTGTCCCGGGGGCTGCCGCGCGGCAAAGCGCGCAGCCGGTCGGCGACGAAAAAGGCGCGGATACGATCGGCCTGCCGCCGTGCGTCCTCGGCCCGATAGGCGTATCCGGCGGTCTCGCGGGCGCGGCGCTTGCCTTCGACGAAGGCGGCCCAGGCGTCGTCGAACCGGCCCATGCGGTCGAGCAGCCGCCCACGCTCCAGCAGCACGTGCGGTTCGAGCCGGTCGTCGGGGCCGAGCGCCGCGATCCGGTCGAACAGCGCGAGCGCTGCCGCGTGCCGGCCGAGCCGGCCGAGCGTGATCGCGCGCTCCAGCAGCACGTGCGCGCTGTCCGGCGCGAGCGCCTCGGCGCGGTCGAGCAGATCGAGCGCGGCGTCGAAGTTGCGGTCCGCCTCCTCGAGGCGCGCCCAGCCCAGCAGGGTTTGCGGCACCGGCGGGCCGGCGGCATCGGCTTCGCGGTACAGCGCGCGGGATTCCTCGATCCGGCCCTGCTTCTTGAGGTTCAGCGCGAGGTTGGCGAGCAGCGCCGGGTCGCGCGTCGCCGACCATTTCAAGACTTGCAGGTAATGGTATTCGCCGGCGCGCGGCTTTTCCTGTTCGGTCAGCACGATGCCCATCAGGGAGTGGGACAGCGGCTGGTCCGGCGCGAGGCGCACGGCGCTGCGGGCGAACGGCTCCGCCGCGTCGGGGTGTTGCCGCGCCAGCAGCAGCGCCGCGAGCTCGCCGAGCGCCCAGACATCGGCCGGGTCGAGTGCCACGAGGCGGCGCAGCAGCGCCTCCGCGGCCGTCGCCGGGCCGGTGGCGCTGCGCACCTGGGCCAGCACCGCGAGCGCGGCGGTGTGGTCGGGCGCGAGTTCCAGCAGGTTGATCGCCGCGCGCGCAGCGGCCGGCAGGTTGCCCTGCCCCAGCGCCTGCGCCGCCCGGTCGGCCAGCGGCGCGAGCAGATGCGGCGCCGGCGGCGGGCGCGCGGCGGCGGGCCGCGGGCCGCAGCAGCTCACGCGCCGCAGGCCGCTGCCGCATGGGCACAGGAGGCTCTCGCTCACGCGCCGAGCCTGCCCTACGGCGGCGGCCGGCTCAACCGCCGGCCATTTGCGTCGCTTCGCGCAGCACGCAGGCGGCGAACCGGGGAATGGCGTCGCGCACCGCGGGGCTGAGCGGATCGCCGACGCCGAACGCCAGGCCGACCACCGCGAACACCGCCAGGCGCGGCGGCAGGCAGCCGAGCGCGTGGCCCAGCGCCAGCGCGTCGGCCAGCGCGTTGCCGTGCGAACTGGTGGAGCGGGATTGCGGCCAGCCGGCGAGATCGGGCGGCAGGCGCAGGATGGCGCCGGGCGGGCCGCCGCCGCGGGCGCAATCGACGGCAATGGCGGCGACCGCGCCTTCGAGCTGCACCAGCAGCGCCGCCGCATCGGCGCCGCCGATGACGACGTCGATAGTGTCCGCTGCGCTGCGCAGATGTTCGGCGACGAGCAGCCCGACGGCGTCGTCGCCGCGGTCGCGCTGGCCGACGCCGATCACCCGCACGCGTGCCTTCAAACGCGCTCGACTTTCAGGTCGAGGAAATGCGTCGCGCAGGAGATGCAGGGATCGTGGTTGCGGATCGCCTGCTCGCAGCGCGCCTGCAACGCGTCATCCGCCATCGCCTGGCCGTCCTGCGCCACGCGCCACAGGTCGCGCTCGATCGAGGCCTGGTTCTGCGAGGTCGGCGGCACGATGTGGGCGTGCGCGATCAGGCCCTCGGCGTCGATGTCGTAGCGCTGATACAGCATGCCGCGCGGCGCCTCGGTGGCGGCGTGGCCGGTCGCCGCGCGCGGTTCCACCGTGACGAAGGGCGGATCGGGCTCCTCGTAGGCCGCGATGATCCGCAGCGCCTCGTCGCAGGCGAACAGCACTTCGACGGCGCGCACCACGATGCTCTTGAACGGATTGCGGCAGACCGGGCCGAGGCCCGCTTCGGTTGCCGCTTTTTGGAGTCGGCGGGAAGGCGATCGAAATTCAGGCTGTAGCGCGCGAGCGGCCCGGTGAGATAGGCGCCGCGCTGCTTGACGCGCGCGTGCAATGCCGTCGAATGGCGAACCTGGAATTCCTCGAACACGTCGGGCCAGCCTGACGGCGGCACGTCGATGCCGGCGCTGGAGACGATGCGGCCCTCGTTGAGCGGATATTCGTCGGGATGGCGCAGCGCGACGAACTCGTAGTCGTGCTCGAAGTCCGGTGCCGAGAGCGTGGCGACCCAGCGCAGCGTCGCGAGCGCGGCTTCGCGGGCCCATTCGAGATCGGGCACCATCGCGCGCAGGTCGGTGCGCGACGGCGCGCGCCAGAAGCCGCCGACGCGCACGTTGATCGGATGGATCGCGCGGCCGCCGAGCACTTCGATCAGCGCGTTGCCGATCTTCTTCAGCGCAGGCCCTGCGCGCACCACGTCGCCGTGCGTGCGGGCCAGCGCGATCGAATCCGGCAACCCGAGGAAATCCGGCGCGTGCAGCATGTAGATGTGCAGCACGTGGCTCTCGATCCACTCGCCGCAGTAGAGCAGCCGGCGCAGCGCGCGGATCTGGCCGCCGATGGCGATGCCGGCGGCATTCTCCATCGCGTGCACGGCGCTCATCTGGTAGGCGACCGGGCAGATGCCGCAGATGCGCGCGGTGATGTCCGGCGCCTCGCGGAAATGCGCGGCCTCGCAGGAACGCCTCGAAGAAGCGCGGCGGCTCGAAGATGGTCAGCCGCACGTCTTCCAGCGTGCCGTCGCGGAAGCGCACGTAGAGCGCGCCTTCGCCCTCGACGCGGGCGAGCATGTCGACCTTGATCGTGCGCGTCTCAACCGCCATGTCGCTCGCTCTCCTTGCGGAATGCCGCCGCGCCGGCGTTGAAGGTGCGGAAGATCCGCACCGTGGCCGGATCGTTCGAGGCCGAGTTGCTGCATGCGCGCGGCGAGCGAGGCGGTGTTCGGGCTTTCCATCGGGCCGAAGCAGCCGTAGCAGCCGCGATCGTAGGAGGGGCAGATCGCGCCGCAGCCGGCATGCGTGACCGGGCCAAGGCATGGCGTGCCGTGCGCCACCATCACGCAGGGATTGCCGCGACGCTTGCATTCGATGCACACGCTGTCGCTGCGCACCGTCGGCTTGCGCCTGTGCAGAAACGCGGAAATGACTTCGAGCAACTGGCGCTTGTCGATCGGGCAGCCGCGCAGCTCGAAATCGACTTTGACGTGTTGCGCGATGGGCGTGGAGGTCGCCAGCGTCTCGATGTAGTCGGGCCGGGCGTAGACGACGCGGCGATACTCCTCGACATCAGCAAAATTGCGCAGCGCCTGGATGCCGCCGGCGGTGGCGCAGGCGCCGATCGTGATCAGGTTTCTCGAAATGCTGCGCACTTCGCGGATGCGCTCGGCATCGTGCGCCGTGGTGATCGAGCCCTCCACCAGTGAAAGGTCGTAGGGGCCATCAATCACCGCGCTCGATGCCTCGGTGAAATTGGCGATGCGGATCGCGCCGGCGATGGTCAGCAGCTCGTCCTCGCAATCGAGGAGGCTGAGCTGGCAGCCGTCGCAGGACGCGAACTTCCAGACGGCGAGCGTCTTGCGCGGATCGAGTTCGGCCATCGTCAGATCTCCCTGACCCGCAGCAGGTCGCTCGACGCGGTCGTAGGTAAACACCGGCCCGTCCTTGCAGACGAACAGCGGCCCGAACTGGCAGTGGCCGCACAGGCCGACGGCGCACTTCATGTTGCGCTCCAGCGAGACATAGACGTCGGTCGGCGCGACGCCGCGCGTGATCATCTGGTTGGCGACCGCGCGCATCATCACCTCGGGCCCGCAGGCCATCACGATCGTCTGCGCCGGGTCGAACTGCGCCTGCGGCAGCAGCGCGGTGACGAAGCCGACCTGTCCGCTCCAGTTGGCGTCGCCCGCGTCCAGCGTCACCGAAAGGTCGATGTCCGGGCTGCGCTGCCATTCTTCGAGTTCGATCACGAACAGCCGCTCGCGCGGGGTGCGGGCGCCGTAGAACACCAGCAGCCGCCTGAACGCGCTGCGCTCGCGCAGCACCGCGTGGATCACCGGGCGCAGCGGCGCCAAACCGATGCCGCCGGCCACGAGCACGATGGTGCGGCCGCGCGCGCGCTGCATCGGCCAGCCGACGCCGAACGGGCCGCGCACGCCGAGAAACTCGCCCGGCATCAGCCGCCCGATCGCTTCGGACACCGCGCCGACGCCGCGCACGGTGTGGAACAGCCGATCGCCGGCGTCGCTGCTGAGGCTGATCGCCGCTTCGCCGATGCCGAACGGATAGAGCATGTTGAACTGGCCCGGCGCGCCCGGCCCGACCGCCGAATCGGCCGGGCGCTGCAACACCAGCGTCATCGAATCCGCGGTCTCCCGCTGGGAACTCCAGGATGCGCAGCGGCACCGGCGCGAGCCGGGTGGGCAGGCCGCTCATGCCGTCGCCCCGTACAGGTCCATCGCCTGCATCCGCGCGGCCGACATGCGCTGCACCAGGATCGGCACGAAGCGCTGCATCAGCGCATAGCCGAGCGCAGGGTCCGCGTCGCATTTGCCGCGCAGGCATTTCGCATCGAACGCGAAGGCGCGCACCCGATCGATGGCACGCGCATCGGAGGTCCAGCGGTACGGCGGGACGATCCAGGATGCGCCGAGAATCTCGTTTGCCCCGATCGTCTGCAACACATGGCTGCCGCGCCGCGGCGCGTAGATCTCCAGCGCCACATGGCCCTCGCGGATCAGGTGGAACTCGTCCGCCGACTGGCCTTCGCGAATGATGTAGGCGCCCGGCTCGAACACCACGTTCTTCGCGCAGCCGGCGACGGTTTCCAGTTGTGGCTCGGTCATGCCGGCGACGAAGGCGTGCTCGCGGATCAGGTCCGCCATCGATTTCATGTCACGTCCTCCTGCAAAGCCGCGACTTCGGCCGTGATGTCGATGCCGACCGGACACCAGGTGATGCAGCGCCCGCAGCCGACGCAGCCGCTTTCGCCGAACTGGTCGTACCAGGTCGACAGCTTGTGCGAAATCCAATGGCGGTAGCGGGCCGCCCCGGATTCGCGCACCGGGCCGCCGACGACGTGGGAAAAATCGAAGGTGAAGCAACTGTCCCACAGCCGCCAGCGCTCGGCGATGTCGCCGCTGAGGTCGGAAGTGTCCTCGACCGTGGTGCAGAAGCAGGTCGGGCACACCATCGTACAGTTCGCGCAGGTGAGGCAGCGCTGCGCGACGTTCTGCCATTGCTTGCTTTCGCGGTGGCTGGCCAGCAGCGTGCGCGCGGCCACCGGGTCCATCGAGCGGCCCATTTTTCCGCGCGCCTCGGCGACCACGCCGTCCGCACCGACAACGTCCGCATCGACGGCCGGGACCAGGGCGAGGCGATCGACCACCGACTGACCGCGCTCGCTGCCGATCCGCACGACGAAGCGATGCGTGGCCGGCGTGCCGGCATCGAGTTCGGTCAGCGCGAGATCAAACCCCGCGGCGGCGGCGGGGCCGGTGCCCATCGAGGTGCAGAAGCAGGTGCCGCTCGGCTCGCCGCAATCGACGGCGACGATGAACGCGCCGGTGCGGCGCGCCGCATAGACCCCATCGACGAACGGGCCGTTCTGAAACACCTTGTCCTGCACGGCGATGGCCCGAAGATCGCAGGCGCGCACGCCGAACAGCGCATACGGCGCGTCTGGCCCGCTCTCCTCGGTCACGGCAAAACCGTCGGCGCCGCGTTCCGCGGCCCACAGGCGCACGCGCGCCGGATGCAGCAGCTTCTTCCAGGAGTCCGCGCCATGCGTGAAGCCGAACACCGCCGCGTCGTGGCGTTTCTCCAGGCGGTACGCGCCCGGTTCCTGCCGCACCGTCCAGCCGTGCGGCAGCGCCGCCGCATCGGCGATCGGCGCCAGCGCGATCGACCCGTCGCGCACGGTCGGTCCATGCACGGCGGAACCGTCCGCGTGCAGCAGCGCGACAAGCTCGCCAAGCCGTGCCGCCGGCAGGACGAAGCGCGACGACGGCGTCGCAGCCTGTTGCAGGGTTGCGTGGGATTCCGCTGGAGTCATGCGACCGCCGTGCTCCCGCGCGAACCCGCCGTTGCAGAGGCAAGGCAGCCGCGCTCGTTGTTCCTAGCCGGCACGCGCCGGAGCCGTGTTGACCTGGATCAAACTCGCGCCGCGTCGCGATGGTGTCAAACGGCGGATCAGCCGCCGCGCGGCGGCGTTGCGTTGCCGCGCTCGATCAGCCGGGCCGCGATCTCGCCGACCACCATCGCCGTCAGGTTGGTGTTGTGCATCACGTTGTCCGGATAGATGCCGGTGTCGGCGACGCGAAGATTGTCGAACCCGTGCACGCGCAGGTCCGGGCCGACGACCGAGCGGGCGTCGCTCGCAGGACCCATCCGCGCCGTGCCGGCCTGGTGATGCGCCGGCCCCATGCCCTCCGCCAATGCCTGCGCGATCGGCAGCGCCGGATCGTCGATGAAGCTCGCGCCCAGCCGCTGGAAGGCGCGCGTGGCGAGCATCTGCACGAAGAACTCGCGCGCGCGGGCAAAGCGGTCGCGGTCCTGCTGGAGCGTGTTGTAGCGATGATCGATCAGCGGCGGACGGCGCGGGTCGGCGCCGGTGATGCGCACCGATCCTTGCGCCTGCTGCCGGGTCAGGTAGGTCCAGAATCCGGCGATGTTCTCTTCCTCGTCGATCGGGAACGGATGGGTCTGCCATTCCGGCTCGCCGTCCGCGTTGGCCGGGCCGCGCACGTCGGCGACGAACAGCCGGCCGGTCTGGGTGCCCAGACCCTCGGCGCGAAACCGCATCGCCGAAGCCGGGATGATCGAGCAGGTTCTTTCCCACCGGCAGATCGGCGGCGACAGAAATGCCGAGCGGGCGCAGCCACTCGGCCGGGCCGATGCCGGAGCGCTGCAGGATCGCCGGCCTGTTGTAGACGCCGGCGCTGAGCACGATTTCGTCCGCTGATGCGGTGCGAGGCTGACCCTCGCGGTCCAGATACGCGACGCCGGTTGCCCGCGTGCCGTCCAGCAGCACCCGGTCGACCAGGCAGCCGGTGCGGATCGTCAGGTTTGTCCGCGTCCGAGCGCTGCGGATATACGTGACCAGCGTGCCCAGGCGCACCTCCTTGTAGCGGTTGTGCGGCATCGCGCCGACCACGCCCGCCTGCCCCTCCGGCGCGTTGAGGTCGGGCGCCTCGCGCACCCCGAGTTCGACGCAGGCCTCGTACATCGCGCGGTTGACCGGCGCCCAGCTCGCCGGCTTGTAGCGCTGGATCACGATCGGCCCGGCGTTGCCGTGGATCGGACTGATCGCCGAAATCGAGGTCGGTCTCGATCGCGTTGAACAGCGGCGCAACGTCGGCCCAGGCCCAGCCGGCGCAGCCCATCGCCGCCCAGCGGTCGAAATCGAACGGCGCGCCGCGCGCGGCGATCGTCGCGTTGATCATCGACGTGCCGCCGACCAGTTTGCCGCGCGGCAGCCGCAGGCTCGGCCTCCGAGCGTGCCGGCGCCGTCGGTGTTGGCGAAATCCCAGTCGAACTCGGGGATGCCGGCGACGCGCCAGCTATGCTCGCCGCTGACCGCGAACAGCGGCGGCACCGCCTCCTCGTTCGGGAAAATCGCGGCCCGGCCTCCAGCAGCAGCACGGGCGGTCCGGGTTTTCGGCGAGGCGCGCGGCGACCACGCCGCCGCTCGATCCCGCGCCGACAACGATGACGTCGTATCGGTCCATTGTTCGCTGTTCCCCCGCGGCGGTGCCGGCTTTTGCTCGTTGCCGGCTGCGTGCGCGAGTTTTGCCACGCGACCCGGGGGGCCGCAACTCAGCCCAGCGGCCGGCCCGGCAGCGCGCGGGCGCCGTGGCGCGCGTCAAAGTCGTCCTGCGCCGCCTGCAGCACGCGCATCGCCGGCAGCACCGAGGGGCCATCCGCCAGCGGCTTTCTGTTCTGGCGCACGGCGTCAAGGAAGTCGTCGATCACCAGCGCACACGTGGCCTGCTCGCCCTCGATCGGCACGGTGCCGGCGGCGGTGCGCAGCGTGCCGGCGGTCGTGTCGAAGAAATACGTGTCGCGATCGGTGACGATCAGCTCGTCGTACAGGCGAAAGCTCGAGTGGTAGGAGCCGTGCACCAGCAGCGACTGGTCGGCATCGGTTTCCGCCAGCACGGTGCATTCCATCGGCACGCCGGTGATCGGATGCGGCAGGCCGAGATGGCTTTGCACGCGCGTGATCGGCGCAAAGCCGCTGAGGAAAATCCCGAGATCGACGAAGTGACAAAAATGGTGCCAGAGGATGTTGTCGGTCCAACTGCGCCGGTAGCCGGTGCCGCCGACATTCTCCAGCCGATGGATGAAGAACCGGCCGGCGAAGTGGCGCAGACGTTCCTCCCCGGCGACCAGCCGGGCGCGCAGGGCTTCACGATCGCGGCGGAACCGCATCGGGTGGCACAGGCCGTAGACGCGCCCGCTCGCCTCGCCCGCCGCCACCACGCGCTCGGCGCCCGCGAGCGTCATCGCGATCGGGATTTCGATCAGCGTGTGCTTGCCGGCCTGGAGGCAGGCGATTGCTTGCGCTTCATGGTATTCGCTTGGGCTCGCCAGGATCACGATGTCGACGTCCGGATCGGCGAGCGCCGCGTCGAGCGAGGTGGTCGATTTGCGATAGCCGTAGCGTGCGGCGAACGCCTCGGCCGCGTCGGGTCGGCGCCCGACCAGCGTGTGCAGCACCGCATCGGTGTGCCGCAGCGCCTCGGAGTGCCACACCCCCATCATGCCGTAGCCGACCATGCACACGTTCATCGGCATGTTTCTGCGCTCCTCCGTCATGCGAGTTGCTCGGCTGGCGACCTATCATCTAATCATCGCGCGCGCGACTCCCGGACCGACCGGACCGGACAGCGCGGCTCCGCTCCGCTGCACTTCGGACGATTTTGTGATATGGAGCCTTGCCGGTTAGCTTCGCGGCCAACGTGGCCGAAGACCTGGAGGCAAAAATGGATGACCGGGCGCGCTACGATCCCGGAACGGCAAAGCGCTCGACAGGATTTGCCGAATTCAGCCCGGTCGCGCTGAAGCGGGAAATCGTGCACCGCGGGTGACGTTTCCCGCCGGCAGCCGCGGCATCGTTGTGCACAGGCACGCCGACGGCATCGGATATGAAGTCGAATTTTCTCGGCCGACGGAAGCCGTATTGACCCTGACGAGCCAGATTCTGACGGAGGTGCGTGCCAGTTCGTCGCCGTATGCGGGAACCCCTTAACGTTGGTGTCCAATGCGGAGCAAACCATGCGTTCCCGTCATTGCCGGGCTTGACCCGGCAATCCACGGCGCGGGCGCGACGTGGATCCCCGGGTCAAGCCCGGGGATGACGATCGAGTGAGCTGCTTCGATTATGCCGTCTCAAGCCCTTACGCGGGCACAGCCGGCACGCCGCCCTACTTGAGCTGCTCCGCCACCTTGTCGAGCCCGGCCTGCACGCACGGCTCGTCGACGCCGGGCGAGCCGGACAGGCCGACGCCGCCGATCACGTCGTCGCCCGCCTTGATCGGCAACCCACCGGGAATGGCGATCACGTTCGGCAGCGTCACCTGTTGCCGCACCACCGGATTGTTGTCGGCGAAGCGCTTGGCATAGTCGGTCGTCGAGGTGCGGAAACTCAGCGCGGTGTAGGCCTTGCGCCGCGCGTTCTCCATCGTGTGCGGGCTCGCGTTGTCGCCGCGCAGCGCCACCACGGTTTCGCCGTCGCGATCGACCACCGCGACCGACACGCGAAAACCCTTGGCCTCGCAACTCGCAAGCGCCGTTTCCGCGATCGTCTTCGCGATCGCCAGCGACAGATCGCGATGCGCGAGCAACTGCGCCTGCGCCGGCATGGCAAGACTGGCAGCGAGGCCGACGATGGCGATCCGCGCGAATGACAAAAGCATGATGTTTCCTCCGGCGTTTCAGGCCTGGTCGGCGATCCGCATTTGCACGTCCCTGGGCGTGCGCTCGTCGCCGTTGATCGGGGTGATGTCCTGCGGACAGGCGGAGAGCACGACCAGCAAATCCATCTCGGCGCGGAACACGATCTTGTCGCCGGGCCGCGAGGCCGGCACGCCGCGGATCAGCGCGCCGTCCGGCGCCACGCGGACATTCATGAACAGGTTCAGCGGCGCCGGCGTGAACGCCGCCGGCACGCCCGCCGCCGCGAGCGCCTCGTGCAGGTTGTCCTCGCAATTCCGATGATAATCCGTGCAGCCGAGCTCGGCATAGATCGCGCGATTGCACGCGCACAGCAGCGTGTCGTGTACGCCGGGGGATGTGTCCGCCAGCAGGCGCAGCATCGGCCGGCGACGGATGCTGACGAACGCTTGCCCAATTCGCGGGAACACCCGGCTGTTCACCGAGCGGGTGTGCGCCATCGACATGAACTCGCCGGGCTCCTCGCGCGCAAACGCCCAGGCGTCGATCGCCTGCGTACCGTGCGTGTTGATGATGTCCAGCACCTGCCCCGCGACCACCGCGACCGCACGCCCGTAGCGCGCCGGGATTATTTCCACCTGCTCCATGCGAAACCTCCTCACGCGGCCTTGGCCTGGCTCCCCCGCCGGTCGATGCGCAGCGATCGCTCGAGCGCACGCACGCCCATGCTCGCGGGGTAGCTGATGACGACATATAGCACGAAGATGAAGCTGTATATTTGAAGGTACTTGAAATTCTCGGCCGCCAGCAGCTGCCCGCGGAACAGCAGCTCGCCGATGGAAATGGTCGAGACCAGCGCGGTGTCCTTGAACATCGAGATGAGGTAGTTGCCGATCGGCGGGATGACGATGCGGATCGCCTGCGGCAGGATCACGTGCGGCATGTAACTCAGCGGCCGCATGCCGAGCGACCGCGCCGCTTCCCACTGGCCATGATCGACCGCCTCGATGCCGCCGCGGAACACCTCGCTCAGATAGGCGCCGTAGTTGATGCCCAGGCCGAGGATGCCGGCCTCGATCCTGCCGAGCCGCAGGCCGAAGAACGGGAACACGTAGAAGATGTAGAACAGTTGCAGCAGCAGCGGCGACCCGCGGATCAGCTCCACGAACGCGGTCGCCGGTATCACCAGCCAGCGTCGGCGCCGATCGAGCCGCGCCAGCGCCAGCAGCATGCCGATCACCAGCGCCAGCGCCATGCCGCAGACTGTCAGCAGCACCGTCATCTGCAGGCCGGCCCACAGATCGGGCCACCATTCCAGGTAGTCCGTCAGCAGCTCGCGCATGCCGTCAGCGGGACCGGCGCGGGGCCGGCGCGATCACGCGCCCCCGATCACGGCTTGAGGAAGAAGTCCGTCGGCGTCAGGCCCCAGGCCGCGAACAGCTTTGCAGCAGTGCCATCGGCCCGCATCGCGGCATAGTCCTTGTTGAAGGCGGCGATGAACTTCGCGTTCGCATCCTTGCCCACCGCGAACGCGCACAGCGTCTCGGCCTTGTCTTCGGGCACGTAGTCGCCGACCAGCTCGAATTTCAGCGCCGGGTTTTCCTTGAGCGCATACGCCGACAGCGTGGAATCGACGACGGCGGCGTCAATGCGGCCGGTCGACAGGTCGGCGAACACGTTCTGGATGGTCGGATAGAGCTGCACTTCCAGGGTCTTGCCGGCCGGGCAGGCGGCTGCCGCTTTCTTCAGCATGTCGACGTAGACGGTGCCTTCGTAGGTGCCTGCGGCGTGGCCGCACAGATCGGCGATCTTGTGCAGCGCCTTCGGGTTGCCCGGCGCCACGTCGAGCGACTCCGGGTTGAAGAAGACGCCGTCGGTGAAATCCATCACCTTCTGGCGCGCCGGGCGGATGTACATCGCATCGCCCATCAGGTCGATCCGCCCGCTCTGCACCGAGGGGATCAGGCTCGCGAACGGCATCGACACGATCTGCAGCTTGGCGTCGATGCCCTCGCGCTTGAGGAATTCGCGCAGCACGTCGGAGAGCACGCCGGCCGCCTCGTTGGTCTTGGAGTCGATGTACGACAACGGCGCGTCGTTGGAGGTGCCGACGACCACCACCTTCTTCTCGCGGATCGTATCGAGCAGATCGGCGGCGACGGCCGCCCGCCCCATGCCGGCCAGTGCCGCCAGCGATGCAACGCCGGCTGCGATCCGTACCCAGCCCGCTCGACCCGTCATGCGCGTATCCCCCGCTTTGCTGCGTCCAAGCGTTCGCCCGATCGATGCAACGGCCGTACCGCTCTTGCGCGGCAATCACACACTCGTCCATTCGACCGCGCAAGCGATAATATGCGCCCCGCGGGCCAAGGGCGGACATCATGGAGGACCGGATGGCACCGGACGACGAGGACGCGCAGGCGGCGACGATGGTGCTGCTCGCGGCATCCGGGCTGTTCGATGCCGCGCACTACCTCGCCGACTATCCGGACGTGCGCGCGGCCGGGTGCGACCCGCTCGCGCATTTCTGCCGCCACGGATTTCGCGAAGGCCGCAACCCCAACCCGTATTTTCACACCGCCTGGTACTTGCGCGACAATCCCGACGTCGCGCGCACCGGGTGCAATCCGCTGGCCCACTACGCACAGTCGGGCGAGCGCGCGGGAAGCTGGCCTTCCCGGAAATTCGATCCGGCATGGTATCGCCGCTTCGCCGGGCTGGATCCGGCGGCGCCCGCGCTGGCGCATTTCCTGGCGCGATGCCGCGGCGACGCCGCCGCGCCCGCTGCATTCGACGCCGCGGCCTATCTGCGCCTGTATCCGGACGTCGCCGCATCCGGCGTCGATCCGTTCGCCCATTTCGTGCTGGAGGGTGCGGCGGAAGGGCGCACGGCCGGCACGGATGCCGCGGTGATCGGCCCCTCCGGCCTGTTCGACCCGAGTTTCTACCTTCTCGGCAGCCCCGACGTGGGCGAGTGCGGCGACGATGCGCTGGCGCATTTCTGCGCCTATGGCTGGCGGGAAGGCCGACGGCCGAACCCGTATTTCGATCCGGCCTGGTATCGGCACGCGCATCTCGCGGGCCGCCACCACCCCGTCAATCCGCTGACCCACTACGTGCGGGAGGGCGAAGCCGCCGACCTGCGGCCCTGCGCATGGTTCGACACCGCCTGGTATCGCCGCCGCCATCGCCTGGGCGCGGATGCCTCGCCGCTGCGGCATTTCCTGCGCCGCCGCCGCTCGCAGCGCGTCAGCCCGACGCCGCTGTTCGACGTGGCGTTCTACCTGCGCACATACGGAAATCTGATCGGCCCGAACCGCGATCCGTTCGCGCATTTCCTGGTGCACGGCGCGCGCAGGGATCTCGATCCGGCGCCTGACTTCAATTCCGCCGACTACCGCCGGGAACACATGGCCGATCGCGCCACCGGAGGGGAAGCGGTAGAAGCCGCCAATCCGCTCGTGCATTTCCTGCTGCGGCAGCCGGGCGGCCCTCGATCCATCGGCAATGGAGACGCACAGTGCCCACCATGACAATCGCCGCCGGCGCGCCGAAATGGGTGACGCTGACGACCCACCGGCTCTGGCTGCTGCAACAGGCCGAGGCGCTGCTGGCCTTCTTCGAGAAACACGGCGTCGACCCACGCGGCGGCTTCCTCAGCCTCGCCGACGACGGCAGCCCGCTGCCGCGCGACCGGCGGCCGGACCGGCAACTCTACGCCACGTGCCGCATGGTCCACTGCTATTCGATCGCGCACCTGCTGGGCCGGCCGGGCGCGGACGCGATGATCGACCACGGCATGGCGTTCATCTGGAACGGCCACCGCGACGCGGCGAACGGCGGGTATTTCTGGGGCATCGGCGACGGCGCGCCGACCGACGACACCAAGCAGGCCTACGGCCACGCCTTCGTGCTGCTGGCCGCGTCGAGCGCGAAAGTCGCCGGCCATCCCGACGCCGATCGGCTGCTGGCCGACATCTCCGCCATTCTGCACGCGCGGTTCTGGGACGACGCGCACGGCGCCGTTGCCGAACAGTTTACCGCGCGACTGGCAGGCCTACGACGCCTATCGCGGCCAGAACTCCAACATGCATCTCACGGAAGCGCTGATGGCGGCCTTCGAGGCGACCGGCGACGCCACCTATCTGCGCATGGCCGAGCGCATCGCCGACCTGATCATTCGCCGCAACGCCGCGCAAAACGATTGGCACATCCCCGAACACTTCGACGCCGCGTGGCAGGCCGACCGCGGCTATGCCGGCAACCCGACATTCCGCCCGTACGGCACCACGCCCGGCCACTCGCTGGAATGGAGCCGACTGCTGCTGCAACTGTGGGAACTCGGCGGGCGCAGGCTGGCTGGCTGCCGGATGCGGCAAAGGGCTGTTCGCAGGCGCGATCAGCGACGGCTGGGACGCGACCTCCGGCGGCTTCTACTACACGCTCGACTGGAACCGCTCGCCGCATGTCGCCGACCGCTATTTCTGGCCGTGCTGCGAGGGCATCGGCGCCGCCGCGTTCCTCAACGCCATCGACGGCGACGCGATGTACGAGGAATGGTATCGCCGCATCTGGAACTTCTCCGCGGCGTACCTGATCGATCGCGCCACGGCGGCTGGTTCCGCAGGCTCGACGCGGACAACAGGCCGAAAGCCGACCTGTTCGCCGGCAAGCCGGACATCTATCACGCGTTGCAGGCCTGCCTGATCCCGCTGCTGCCGACCACCGGCAGCATCACCCGCGGTCTGGTCGGCGGCGGGATACGGCTATGGTCATACGGGCAAAAACAACGAATCGTTTCACTCCGCAAAGCCCGTCATGGTCGAGGCAGCCCGGCCATCCACGGCGTAGCGCCGGACGGACGCGGATGTTCGCATTTCGTGTCGCCAATCACGTGACCTGCCCAGCACCTGGATGAGCTCGTGATGTTCCGCACGCAGCAGGGGCATGGCTGAAGTTACCGCCCGTGAATCGGCCGCTAGGTCAAGCTCGGCCATGACGAAATCACGATCGCAGCGATTAATCTCGTGCGTTGCTCTAGCCCGGAAAGATCGTGAAGCCGCCGTCGACGCGCAGCACCTGGCCGTTGATGAATTTCGAGCGCTCGGGCCGCAAGGAAGGCGACCGCGTCGGCGATTTCGGCGGGCTCGGCGTAGCGGTTGAAGGACTTGCCGCTCGAATCCATGCGCTGCGGATCGACGGTGCGCGTCGCCTGGAAGCGCGCGGTCTTGGTCGCGCCGGGGCTGACGGCGTTGACTTGACGCCATCGTTCATCAACTCCTTGGCGAGGCAGCGGGTGTAGTGCACGACGGCCGCCTTCAGCGTGGAATAGACGACTTCGGGCGAGACGCCGATATGGGCGGCGGCCGAGGCGATGTTGATCACCGAGCCCTTGCCCGCCTTCACCATCGGCGGCACGAAGGCCTGGCACATCAGCATCGTGCCGATCAGATTGTTGTTGATCAGCGTCTGGATGTCTTCGAGCGAAATATCCAGCGCATTGTTGGGATTGGGCTTGCCGCCCGCCGCGCCGATGTCGCCGCCCGCGCAATTGACGAGCACGTTGACGGTCCCGAGCTTGGCCTCGATGTCGCGCTTCATCGCGGCGACCGCGGCCTTGTCGCCGATATTGCCCGTCACGGCGACGGTGCGCACGCCGTGTTTCTCGATTTCGGCGGCCACCGCGCCGAGATTTTCCGCCTCGCCATATTTGGCCGACGCGGTCCAATCGAGATCGTGGATCGCAACATCGGCGCCGAGTTCGGCCAGCCGCTCGGCCATCGTGCGGCCGAGCCCGCGGCCCGAACCGGTGACGAACGCGATCTTTCCGCTCAGTTCCTTGGTCATCGTTCCTCTCCGTTCCCATCACGCCGCGCGCGCATGTTGGCGGCGCTGCGCCAGATCATTTCGCGTTCATAGGCGATCAATTGCGCTGTCGTCGCCGCGCTCCCAGGGCGTGCGATAGTCGGCGTCCTCGGGCAGGCGGTTGCGTTGCGCCGCGAGCAGGCAGGCGGCGAGCTCTGGCGCGCTCTTGGGCGCATAGCCGCGCCACCAGTCGGGCGTGAACAGCCGCACATGGCGCGCCTCCAGCGCGCCGGGCTCGAGCACGGCGGTGAGCGACGCGTGATGCTCGCCGAGCATCGCGGCGATCTCTTCGAACGGCACGGCGCCGTCGCCGATCGCGCAGCGCACCAGACGAAAACCCTCGATCGGTTGACTTGCGCGCGATAGTCCTTGAGATGCACGTGACGCACATGGGGCGCGACGACGGCGGTGAAGTCGAGCGGCGCTTCGCCGACCGGAAAGCTGTTGCCGGTGTCGTAGACAGATGCCCACGTTTTCGCCCGCTTCCTCGCAGAGCGCGACGCAGTTCGCGGACTGGTGAAATCCTGGTGGTTCTCGATCGCGAAGCGTGACGCGGCACGTCCGCCATCGCCGCGAACGGCGCCAGCGAGCGCGAACGCCGGCGACGAGTCTCCTGCCATTGATCGCCGAGCGCGCTGCGGTCGCCGCACAGCACCCGCGTCAGGTTCACGCGAACGGTTTTCGCACCCAGTGCCGCAGCCGAGCGCAACGCCGATTCCGGCGGATCGTAGGGCAGGCCCGAGCCGATGATCGGAATCAACTGCAAATCCGCGAGCCGCGCGCGCAATGACAAAAGCTCCGCATCGCTCATCGCCGCCAGCCACGGGTTGTGCAGCTCGATCACGCGCGCGCCGAGTTCCTGCGCGATCGCGATGAAACCGTCGAGGCCGCGACCGTGCGGATTGGCGCGCGGCGTGCCATGGCCTTGCAGGCCGAGATGATAGGTGAGGCCGTAGGGGTTCAGTCCGACCTGCAGCATGGCGGTTCCTTCGCGTTGCGTCCCATCAGATTATTCGTCTGGTCTCATAGATCGCCGGCAGTCTGGCCGCAGCCCCTACCCTACATCTGCGCCGCCACCGCGTCGCCCAGCGCCTTGGCGGCCGCCTCCGCCGACATGCCGGCCGTGCTCACGAACTCGGCGATTACTTCCATCATCGCGCCGCGGTACTTCTGCGGCACGATCATGCCGTGGGCCATCGAGCGCACCAGCGTGCCGCTCGCGATCGAGGTCTGAAGATCCTTCAAGCTCGACTGCTGGCACGGATTGAAGCCGCTCGACAGATCGACGTCCAACCGCGCCGGGATCGAGCCGGTGGCCTGGCTGAACATGCTCTGGAACCTCGGCGACATGACGATCTTCGCCAGCAGCTGCTGGCCATCGACGTAGTCCTTGTCCTTCTGCTTGAAGAACGCGACCGAATCGGCGCTCAGGATGTAGCCGGTCTTGCCCCAGTCGACCGGCGCCTGCGCGCATAGGTAGTCGCTGCCTTGCTTGAAGCCGCGCGCGTTGAGCGTGCCGGTCGTCCGGTCGCCCATGAACAGGAAGCCGGCCTTGCCCGCGGTGATCATCGCCAGTGCCGCATCCCAGGCGCGGCCCGACATGCCCGGGTCCATCCAGCCGATCATCTTGCGGAACTGCCCGAACGCCTTCGCCATGCCGGGGCCGCGCAGCGCGGCGAGGTCCGCCCGGGCGAACGCGCGGCGATACAGGTCGATGTCCATGCCGTAGACGACGGCGTCGAACATGGCCGCGTCGGCCCGGTCGGTGTTGCCGTGCGCGATGCAGATCAGCCTGGCGGCCACGAGCTTTTCGCAATCGGCGTTGAACTCGGCCCAGGTCTTCGGCATCGCGGCGATGCCCGCGGCGGTCAGCGCCCTGGTCGACGCCCACATCCAGTTCGCCCGATGGATGTCCAGCGGCACCGCGACCCACGAGCCCTTCGGCTTCATCGCCTCGGCCAGCGCGGGCGCAACCACCCTGTCCCAGCCTTCGGCATCGGCGAGCGCGTCCATGCTCGCGGTGAGGCCGGTCGCGTTCCATTCGGCAATTTCGGCGCCTTTGAGCTGCACCGCCGGCGGCGCGTGGCCGGCGGCGACGTCGGCGCGCAGCTTGGCGACCACATCGGCGGTGTCGCCGGAGATCGGCGTCTGCTGCCAGGCGCCGCCGGCGGCGGTGAACATCTCGCCGAGCCTGGCGATGGCGGCAGCATCGGCGCCGTCCGACTCCTCGTACAGCAAGTCGGTCTTCGGCTGAGCCACCGCAGTCCCGGCCGCCAGCAAGGCAACCGACAGTAACGCCGCACCGGCCGAGACAAGACGACGAATTCTCATCGACGATGTTCCGGGAGTTTTGTGACGCAAGACTTCTCCGGCCGGACCGTATCACCGGCCAAGGGAGGCGGCAACTGATGCGGCCGGCGCGGCGATATGCCGAGCCCGCCAGATCCGGGCGGCGTTTGGCGTCGCCCGGCGGCCGCCGGGAGCCCCCGGTCGAACGCGCGATTTTGTGAGATGGCGATTTTCGCCCGCAGCGCATTGAGGGGTAAGTGGGTACTCGACCGTTCGGGCCTCTCGCCGACACCAGCGCGCGATATTCTGCCGACGATATCTGAGGAGCATCCGACGGTGCGGAAACGGCCCCTGTTCGGCGCAGCGGTGGCAGCGTTCTGCGCGTGCGCGCAGGCAGCGTCGGCGCAATCGCCCGCCGCCCCGGCCTCGGTGCAGATCGACGACGGCGTCAACGCCGCCGCCCATCCGTGGCTGGTCTGGCATACCGACGATTTCTTCACGACCTGCGACGGCAACTGCTCGATCGCCGCCTATGGTGGCCGGGAGATCACCACCAACATGACGCAGGTGTTCCTGCTGCGCCAACCGGTCGCGCCGTGGCGGTGGGGCGTCGGCGATGCCGATATCGTCGCCGGCGAGGTGTCCCGCCGCTTCGCGACGCTGTTCGGCGGCCTCGACCTTGAAGCGATCCTCGGCGTCGGCCAGCGCTATGGCGACATGCACGCGACCGAAATCTGGTCGGGTGTCGACATCCGCTGGACCCGCTTCCCCTGGAACCAGTACGTCAGGACGACCATCGCCATCGCCGAGGGCCTCGACTACGCGACCGAGATCGATCCGGCCGAAGTGGCATTGACCGGCAACGACAAGCAATCGAGCTTCCTGAACTTCTTCTCTCCCGAACTCACGCTCGCGCTGCCGTCGCATCCGAACGACGAACTGCTGCTGCGGTTCCACCACCGCTCCGGCATTTTCGGGCTGATCAACGGCGTCAACACCGGCGCGCAGTTCGGCACGATCGGCTTCCGCCACAGGTTCTGACCGGCGACGGCCGCCCGTTCGGGAGCGGTCACCTACGCCAAACGCAAGGTCCGGCGCGGCCCGCGCTCCGGTCGCGGCGGCCGCGGGATGCGGGCGGATTCGCAAATCGCAACGCGAAATGGTGGCATAATTTTCGCAACCGCACCTATCGAGGGAAGCCCCCGGTTGAAAAGGGAGAGCCACGATGGGCCAGACCGTCACCACCGAATCGTTAGCCAAGACAATGGGCTTGGTGCCGCGTTACGTGCGCGAGCGGCAAGTCGCCAAGGCACCGGCAATGGCGCGGTCCCCCGCCCCGTCGCCGGCCCCGATCGTCTACGAGGCGTCCACTGCGGCGGCTTGCGACGCGATCACCGCCGAGTTGCGCTCCCGCATCGCAGGCGCCAGCGCCAAGCCGTCCCGACGCATGAACTTCAAGATTGCGGCCCCGGCCTTTGCCGCCGCCTTGCTGGTGCTGGGGGTGCTGCTCAACCACTGACCGAGGCCGCGGCGCGCGCTCGACGCGAAGTCGGAACGGCCTCGGGCCGCCGCTTCGTGCCACCTGGGGCAATCCGCTCTCGGCGGGTGCCGACTCTTGGAACGATGGTGCTGCGCGACAGGATTGAACTGTCGACCTCCCCCTTACCAAGGGGGTGCTCTACCACTGAGCTAGCGCAGCGCCGTAGGGCCCGCGAACGGCGAGAAGCCGGCCGCCTGATTAGCGGCGCCCGCGCGGCAACGCAACCCGCGGCAACGCAACCCGCTGCCGGCGCGGCCGTCAGAACTCGTCGCGCCGCTCGCCGAATTCCGCGTCGCGGTGGACGTGCGCGCTCATCAGCACGCCGAACGCGACCATCACCATGATCATCGCCGAGCCGCCGTGCGACACCAGCGGCAGCGGCACCCCGCCGACCGGGATCGCGCCCATCACCATCGCCACGTTGACGAACACATACATGAAGAAATTGACGGTGATGCCCAGCGCCACCAGCCGCCCATACGGGTGTCGGCAGCGCAGCGCCATCGCCATGCCGCCCAGCACGATCAGCGACAGCAGCCCGAGCACCGCCAGCGTGCCGACCAGGCCCCACTCCTCCGCAATAATGGTGAAGACGAAATCGGTCTGCTTTTCGGGCAAAAAATTCAGGTGGTTCTGCGTGCCCTGCATGAACCCCTTGCCCCACATGCCGCCGGAACCCAGCGCGATCTTCGACTGGATGATGTTGTAGCCGGCGCCGAGCGGGTCGCTCTCGGGGTTGAGGAAGGTGGTGATGCGGGCGCGCTGGTAGTCGTGCATGTGGCTGTAGGCGAGCGGCGCCGCCCCGCCGACCGCGACCAGCAGCAACGCGATCTTCCACCAGCGCAGGCCGGCGCCGAGAAAGACCGCAAATCCGACCACTGCTGTGATCACCGCGGTGCCCAGATTGGGCTCCTTGAGAATGAGCCCGACCGGCAGCAGCACCGCGACCGCCGGGGGGATCAGGAACAGCGGGTTGCCCATGCGCTCCCACGATGCGCGATGGAACCACGAGGCGAGCGCCATCACCAGCGCGAGCTTCATGAACTCGCTCGGCTGCCACTGCATCCCGGCCAGCTCGATCCAGCGCTGCGCACCCTTGCCGGTGTGGCCCATGACCATCACCATGACCAGCAGCGCGATGCCGAGCGCGTAAGCCGGCCAGGACAGCCGGGCGATGAACCGGATGTCGACCAGCGCGATGCACAGCATCAGCATCAGCCCGAACGCGAAGCGCAGGATGTGGCGCGAGGCGAACGGCTCGGCGCCGCCGCCGGCGGAATAGAGCGCGACATAGCCGACGCTCGCCAACGCGCACAGCAGCACGACGTACAGCCAGCTCACCTGCCACAGCTTGGTGGTCAGCCCGAACGAGGTCTCCCGGATCAGCCGGCGCTCCACCACGCTCACGGCCAGCGATCCCGGATCGGCGCTGGCAATTCGCCCCCCACCCAACCCTCCCCCACGAGGGGAAGGGGAATCGCATATGGACCGATCCCTCCCGGTATTCCTTGTCTTGGCCGGGCTTGACCAGGCCATCCACGCGGTGCGACGGCCGCAGTGCCCGGCGGGGCATAAGTCTTTGATTACCCACACCCGTCGGGCGCCGCCCCGTGGATGACCGGGTCAAGCCCGGCCATGACGGTGTCGCAATGTTATCGCCATATGAGATCGCTCTGCACAAGGGAGGAGGGCGTTCTTCCCCCTCCCCCCTTGTGGGGGAGGGCCGGGGTGGGGGACGCCGCGATCGGCCTCATGTCGGCCCCGACTGCGCGATGCGCTGCGGCGGGATCGCCGGGCCGCCGCCGGCCGGGTCGCGCGTCAGCACATCGACCATGATGTCGCGCGCGATCGGCGCCGCCATCGCGGCACCGGCATTGCCATGCTCCACCACCACGGACAGCGCGTATCTCGGCACGTCGTACGGCGCGAACGCGACGAACAGCGCGTGCGGGCGGAACTCCCAGGGCAGGTTGTCCGACTTGTAGCCGTGCTCGCGCGCCTCGCGCGAGACCCGGCGGACCTGGGTGGAGCCGGTCTTGCCGGCCATCTGCACCCCGACCAGCGGCAGCCTGGCGAGCGGCGCCGTGCCGTGCTCCTCGTTGACCACCGCGAACATGCCGTCGCGCACCGCGTGCAGTTCGCGCTCCGGCAGCGCCATGCCGGGCCATTCCTCCGGCCGGGAGCCGGGCTGCATCACGCCGCCGATCGTGCGCGTCAGATGCGGCTGCACGGCGCGCGCCCGTCGCGATCCGCGCCGCCATCGTCGCCAGCGACATCGGCGTGAGCTGCAGGTAGCCCTGGCCGATGCCGTGCACGATCGTGTCGCCGATGTTCCAGGGCTTGCCCTGTGCGAGCCGCCACGCCCGCGTCGGGACAAAGCCCTTGCGCGCACCCGGCAGTTCGATGTCGAGCTTCACGCCCAGTCCAAAACGGTTGGCCATCGCGGCGATCCGGTCGATGCCGGTCCGCCGGGCCGTTTCGTAGAAAAAGACGTCGCAGGAGTTCTTGAGCCCGCCGTGCAGGTCGAGCAGGCCGTGCCCGCCCTTGCTCCAGCAGTGGAACCGCGTGTCGCCGAGGTCGAGGTAGCCGGGGCAGTTGATCCGGTCCCAGGGCGTGATCGCCTTCGCCTCCAGGCCCGCCAGCGCCACCACCATCTTGAACGTCGAGCCCGGCGCGTACAGGCCGGCCGCCGCCTTGTTGATCAGCGGCGCGCGGCGGTTGGCGGTCCATTCCAGCCACTGCGCCTGCGAGACGCCGGAGTTGAACACGCTCGGGTCGAACGAGGGCTTGGTGACCATCGCCAGCACCTCGCCGTTGCGCGCGTCCATCACCACCGCGCTCGCGCTCTCGTCGCCGAGATGGCCGAGCACCTGCTGCTGCAACTCGGCATCGATGGTCAGGCCGATGTCCTGGCCCTGCGTGCCCTCCTGCCGGTCGAGCTCGCGGATCACCCTTCCGACCGCGTTCACTTCCAGCTGCACGGCACCCGCGCGGCCGCGCAACGTCAGGTCATGCCACTTCTCGACGCCCGCGCGGCCGATGCGGATGCCGGGCAGCGACAGCATCGGGTCCTCGCCCATGTCGGCCTCGCTCGGCGGCGCCACGTAGCCGACCACGTGCGCGAGCGTCGAGCCGTACGGATACAGCCGCGAGGTGCCGAGATCGACCAGGATGCCGGGCAGGTCGGGCGCGTTCACCTCGATCGCCGCCATGTCCTCCCAGCTCAGGAACTCCCGCACGGTCACCGGGATGAAGCGGCGGTGGCGGCGCAGTTCGCGCTCGATGCGGGCGCGCTCGTGGTCGGCGAGCGGCACGATGCGGCTGAACGCGTCGAGCGTGACGCCGACGTCCTCGGTCTGCTCGGCGATCAGCAGCGCGCGCCAGTTCTGGCTGTTGTTGGCGACCGGGATGCCGGTGCGGTCCAGCAGCCGGCCGCGCGGCGGCGCGATCAGCCGGGCGCTGACCCGGTTGCTGTCGGCGAGCGTGGCATACTTGGCACCCTGCACCACCTGCACCTGGTACAGCTTCGCGGCCAGCACCCCGAATGCGGTAACCTGCGCCCCCGCGATCAGCAGGGCGCGGCGGGTGAACACCCCGGTGCGCTTGCTCTCCCGCCTCAATCGGCCCCCATTGCCGCGGCCCTCGCCTACGCCCGCTCGGGCTCGGCGAGCGTGTGATGCGCCCGGGTCAGCAGCGTGGCAAGCGCGGGATACAGCCCCGCGCCGATCGCCGCCTGGAACACGCCCGGCCCCGGCGGCAGCAGGCGGAACGTCAGCAGCGAGGTCAGCGCCCACTGCACCGCCGCCGCGCCAATGGCGATCCCGACGAAGCCGAGCCAGACCAGCAAAAAACCCTGGCGCACCAGCACGCGCCGCCAGCGCAGCGCCAGCCCGTGCGCGATCAGCAGCGTCAGCACGCTGACGCCCGGCGGCGCGTAGCCGAGCAGGTCGACCAGCAGCCCGATCGCGAACACCATCGCCGGCGGCATCGAGGCCGGCCGGAACAGCGACCAGAAGAACACGCAGGCGAGCGCCACCGACGCCTGCAGCTCGGCCTGCCCGGGCACCCCGAGCGGCGCATCGGCGAACAGCAGCAGCAGCGCCGTGGACGACCCCGGAAAGCCGCGCCGGGCCGCCATGTCGAGCCAGCGGCCCAGACTTTGCCGAGGGCGGATGCCGGGAAGCTTGTCCATCAGGCGAAGACGAGGGCTCTGCCCTCGACCCGCCAAAGGCCGGAGGCCTTTGGAAACCATGGATTGCAAAGGCTTCGCCTTTGCCGGGGTCGAGGGGCAGCGCCCCTCGCCTTGTCTTGCCCTGTCAATGCCGCCGCTCCGGCCCCTGGGCGCGCAGCGTCGCGTTGCTCTCCGGCGGCACCACGCCGCGCAGGCCGTAGTCGAACAGCCGCACCACCTCGAGCCGGTCGAGCCGCGCCGCCGGCTCCACTTCCGGCACGTGGCTCGCGGAATAGTGCACCGTGCCGACCGGCAGCCCGGCGGGAAATGCGTTCGCCTCGGCGCTCGTCACCACGTGCTCGCCCTCGGCCGGCATCTGGCCCTCCGGCCAGTACATCAGCCGCGGCCGCACCCCGTTGGTGCCGACCAGCATCGCGCGCGCCCGGCTGCCCTCCAGGATCACCGGGATGCGGCTGTTCAGATCGGTGATCAGCAGCACGCGCGCGCTGCGCGAGCCCAACTCGGTCACCCGCCCGACCAGCCCGCGGTCGTCGAGCGCGATCTGGCCCTTGGTGACGCTGTGGTTCGGCCCGACCGAGAGCAGCACCGCGCGCGCATAGACGCCGCCGGCGTCCGCGACCACGCGCGCGGTCACATAGTTCGGCGTCGGATCGGGGATCCAGTGCAGGTCGGCCTTCAGCGACGCGTTCTCCGCGTCCAGCGCCAGCGCGACCGATTCCCAGCGCCGCAGCCGCTCGTTCTCCTCGCGCAGCCGGGCGTTCTCGCTGTACAGCGAGAACGTCTCCTCCACCGTGTCCACCGCCAGGTGCAGCGTGCTCAGCGGCTCGGCGAGCATGCCGTAGATCGGCGCCAGCGCGTCCGCCAGCGCCATCCGCGCGCGTTCGGCCAGCAGCGTGTCCGCCTTGCCGAGCAGCATCAGCCCGAACGCCGCCGCGATCAGCACCGGCAACGTCAGTTTTGCAAGCGCCTGCCGGACGGGGATGGAAAGCCGGATCACGGGTGCGAGCACCCCTTACGTTTCGCGCGACTCTGCCGAGCCGCCACCATTGGACCCTTCCGGGTGGGCCAGGGCAAGCGCCGGCGCGGATTTAATACATGGACGTCAATACATTCCTCAGACGCTTCATCTCCTCGAGCGCCCTCCCGGTGCCCAGCGCCACGCATTGCAGCGCGTCCTCCGCCACCACCACCGGCAGCCCGGTCGCCTCGCGCAGCACCTGGTCGAGCCGGTACAGCAGCGCGCCGCCGCCGGTCAGCACGATGCCCTTGTCGACGATGTCCGCAGCCAGTTCCGGCGGGGTGTTCTCCAGCGCGACCTTCACCGCCTCGACGATCGCGGTCACCGGCTCGACCAGGCTTTCGGCGATCTGGCGCTGGCCGACCAGCACCTCGCGCGGCACCCCGTTCATCAGGTCGCGGCCCTTCACTTCGCGGTACGGCCCGTCGTCGCCTTCGTACGGCGGTGCCGCGGCGCCGATGTCCATCTTGATGCGCTCGGCCGAGCTTTCGCCAATGAGAAGATTATAGTTGCGGCGCACGTAGGAGATGATCGCCTCGTCCATCTTGTCGCCGCCGACGCGCACCGAGCGCGAATAGACGATGCCGCCGAGCGAGATCACCGCGACCTCGGTCGTGCCGCCGCCGACATCCACCACCATCGAGCCCGAAGGTTCCGTCACCGGCAGCCCGGCGCCGATCGCCGCCGCCATCGGCTCCTCGATCAGCAGCACTTTGCGGGCGCCCGCGCTCTCCGCGCTCTCCTGGATCGCCCGCCGCTCTACGGCGGTCGAGCCGGAGGGCACACAAACAATGATCATCGGCGAGGCAAACCCGCGCCGGTTATGCACTTTCCGAATAAAATGCTTGATCATCTCCTCGGCGACCTCGAAGTCGGCGATCACGCCGTCGCGCAGCGGCCGGATCGCCTGGATGTTGCCCGGGGTGCGGCCGAGCATCAGCTTGGCCTCCTCGCCGACCGCGAGCACCTGCTTCTTGCCGCGCACGTCGGCGATCGCGACCACCGAGGGCTCGTCGAGCACGATGCCGCGGCCCTTCACGTAGACCAGGGTGTTCGCGGTGCCGAGGTCGATCGCCATGTCGGCCGACATGATGCCGAGCAACCTTGAGAACATGTGGGAAGAGGACCTTTGTCGCAGCGCAGCGGTGAGGCGCGAGGGCTTAGCGTTGCGGGGGCGCGCGGACAAGGGGCGGCGGGCGTGGCGCAGCGGTGCGGGTGCCAAAGGCGCCCGCGCGCCGGATCGTGCTGATCTCGATCCTTATCGAGGAAGCGACCTGCCGGCCGGGCGAGGCGGACGGCTCGGCATGTCGCGATGGGCTGGGGCGGGTGGTCGCGCGACCGCCCGGTCCGGGACCTACGCCTGCTTGTTCGTGTACTTCTTCGCCCACTCGATGCCGTCCCAGGTCACCAGTTTCTTCGGGACGAGCTTCACGAGGTAGCGCGGACGGTCGTAGGTCGGCACCAGATATTCCGGTCCGTGCTCGCCGAGGTAGCGGACGGCCATGCGGTTGGCGACCTCGAGGCACTGGCCCTGCATCGGCGCCGGGCCGAACACGATCTCCGCCTGCCCTTGCGCCGTGACGCGGGTATAGGTGCCGCTGTCCAGCGCGCAGGAAATGCCGACATTCGGCCTGCTTTTGATGTGCAGGACCCAGGCCGAGCGCTCGCGCGGCACGATCCAGAACGCCTGCCCGTCCCATTCCTGCCAGGTCGGGGTCACGTATGGCACGCCCTCGTCGTCGATGGTGGCGATGCGGGCGACCACCGGCCCGGCCAGGAACGCCTCGACCTCGGCCGGCGTGAGCTTGCGGTTCTTGCCCATCCATTCGGGCGTTTCTCGGTCCGTCATCTCAGCCCTCCTCACGGCGGGCGACCGATCGGCCGCCCGCAACTTTTCTCCGCGCCACCAACGTCATCCGCGCCAAACCAGCGTTGCGATACGACGCGCCGCTACAACAAAGCTCTGCGCCGAGGCGTTCGTTGGCGTCCTCGGCAGGGTCAGGGCGCAAGGGTGGTCGAGGCCCAAAGTCCAGTCAACCGGGCGCAGACTTCGTAGGGCGGGTGCAACCCGCCGACGCAAGCCGCATACCGCACGCTCATCGCCGCTCTCCCCAATCGGCGGGATCGGCGCCGCCCATGCTCCAGTCGGCCGGATACAGCCCGCGCGCCACGCAGCGACCGAACGAGGAATACGGCCAATCCGCCGCGTGCGCGACCAACCCGTGTTTCACCGGGTTGAAATGGACGTAGTCCATGTGCGCCGCGTGTGTGCTCCCAGAAGCGGCGTTGCCATATGCCGCGCTCGCCTCTGCTCACCCGGGTCGGGGAGCGCCATTCCGTGGGCGGCATCGCGGCCGCGAACAGCGCCTTCACCGCGTGCCATCGGGCGGAATAATCGTCGTCGTCCAGCGGCAGCGTCCAGATGCAGTGCAGATGCTCCGGCAACACCACCCAGGCGTCGATGTGGAAGGGAGCGCGAGCGCGAACGGTGCCGCACCGCCTCTCGCAACACCCCGATTTCGTCGACCAGCGGACGGCTGTGCCGGTCAAGCAGGTTGACCGTGAAGAAGTACGTGCCTCCCGGCACGCGGTGGCGGCGATAGTTCGGCATGGCGTGATGTTGCCGAGTTTGGCTGCGCCCTGGAAGTCGTCGCCGGCCCGGAGCGTTGCGTCGGCGGGGCGTTGCGTCGGCGGGGCGTTGCGTCGGCGGCGCGTTGCGTCAGGCGGGCGCGTTGCGTCGGCGCGGGCGATGCGGACGTCCGGTCGCGACCAGCACCGCCCTACGCGGGGTTCGACAGAAAATCCCGCTTGACACCACACGTTAATTATTCTAACAATCGCGCATGAACCCCACCGCCCCACCCCCTCCTGCCGAAGCACGGCTCGCCGAGAGTTCGAGGAACTCTCCCGGGGCCTGGCCGCCAACGGCGGCGGGGGTCGGCTGGCCGCGCTGCTGGCCCATCTGATCAATCTGATCATCGAGGCGCTCCGCTCCATCGCCGAAAAACTCCCGCCGGCCACCCCTCCAAGCGAGGCGGCAGCAAGCCCCTCCACCCCGCAGCAGCAACCCACCCCGGTCCGGCCAGAAACACCCCGGCGGGCAAAGGGAAAATCGCCCCGCCCGCCAACACCGAAACCGGAACAACCCCCCGCCCCCGGGGCCGGCAAAGCGCCCGGGCGCCAGCCCCGGCCCCCGGCCGGCACGCTCCCACCAACCGGACGCCCCGGAAGGCGCCACGCCCAACCGGGCGCCATCCGGCAATGCGCCGCCGGCCCGCCGCAGCGACCTCCGAAAAATCGGGTTTTTGCCCCGGCCGCCTTGGCACGCCCATTTTGTTACGATTCTGCAACAATCGGCCGGCGCATCCGGGCGAGCGCTCCCCCTAGACTCGCCCCGCGCCCGTCGCCTAGCTAGCCGCAAATGCGAGCCATTCGCATTTGCAACTGCGAGGCCACCCGACGATGCGCCGACCCGCACCCAACCCGAGGCGGACAATTCCCATCGTTGCCGCCGCTTGCGCCATCGTGCTCCGGGCCGCTCCCGCACTCGCCGACGACACCGCCTCCTCTCCGCCGCCGGCCCAAAACTCCGGGCCGCTCGGGTTCCTCGCCGGCATCGACCGCAGCCAGTACATGCTCGGCGACATGTGGGGGCTGCGGCCGCTCTTGAACCAGTATGGCATGACCTTCAACCTGTCCGAAGTCAGCGAGGTGCTCGGCAACGTCACCGGCGGCACCCGCACCGGCGCCGACTATGACGGGCTCACCACGATGACCCTGCAGATGGACACGCAGCGCGCGTTCGGCTGGTACGGCGGCACCTTCAACGTCAGCGCGCTGCAGATCCACGGCCGCGACCTCAGCGCCGACAATCTGCAAACCCTGCAGACCGCCAGCGGCATCGAGGCCGACCGCGCGACCCGGCTGTGGGAGCTGTGGTACCAGCAGAAATTCCTCGACGAAGACCGCGCCGACATCAAGATCGGCCAGCAGAGTCTCGACCAGGAGTTCATGGTCAGCCAGAACGCGCGGCTGTTCGTCAACACGATGTTCGGCTGGCCGATGCTGCCCTCGGCCGACCTGCCCGGCGGCGGCCCGGCCTATCCGCTCTCGGCGCTCGGCGTGCGGCTGCGCGGGCGGCCGAGCGACGGGCTCACGTTCCTGCTCGGCGTGTTCAACGGCAGCCCGGTCGCGCACAACATCGGCGACCCGCAGGTCGAAAATGCGTCCGGCACCAGCTTTCCGCTCAACGGCGGCGCGCTGGTGATCGCCGAGCTGCAATACGCCTATCCGTCGCTGAACACGCTGGTCACGCCCGACCAGGGCGAACCGCTCGCGCGCACCTACAAGCTCGGCTTCTGGTACGACAGCGAGCGGTTCGACGACCTGCGCACCGACACCGCCGGCGTGTCGCTCGCGAGCCCCTACAGCAACGGCATTCCCGCGTCGCACTCGGGCGACTTTTCGATCTATGCGGTCGCCGACCAGATGCTCTGGCGCTCGTTCGACGACCCGGACCGCAACGTCAACGCGTTCTTGCGCGTGATGGGCGCGCCGGATGCCGACCGCAACCTGATCACGTTCAGCATGAACGCGGGCCTGACCATGCACGAGCCTTTCCTGCACCGCGACGACGACACGTTCGGCATCGGCATGGGCTACGCCAAGGTCAGCGGCCGCGCGGCCGGGCTCGACATGGACACCGCGGCCTTCACCGGCTCGTACGTGCCGGTGCGCGGCGGCGAGACTTTTGTCGAATTGACCTATCAGTACGAAGTGGCGCCGTGGCTGACGTTGCAGCCGGACGCGCAGTACGTGTTCAACCCGGGCGGCGGCCTGCTCGACCCCGCGACCGGCCAGCGCATCCAGAACGAAGCGGTGTTCGGCCTGCGCACCACGATCCAGTTCTGATGTTCGTTGATCGGTGCAGCGGGATGGCGGCCCGTTCAAAGCCCCCTCCCCTTGCGGGAGGGGGTTGGGGGAGGGGTCGGACGGCAGGAGACTCAAATCGCGCCGCCCCTCCCCCCGACCCCCTCCCGCAGGGGGAGGGGGAGCTATCGTGCCGCCCCCACAATCTCTGGCCGGCTTGAGGAGTTTATCAATGCGCACAATGATTTTCCTCACTGCTGCTCTCGTCACGCTCGCCTCCGCCGCCCGCGCCGACGAGCCGCGCGGTTTGTTGGAGACGATCCGGCATCACGTCACGCTGACCTCCACCGTCACCGACAACGGCGACCTCAACCCGTACGCGATCGTCGTCGCCCCCATTTCCGTGGGCAAAATCCAGAAGGACGACGTCCTGGTCGACAACTTTAATAATGTCTCCAATCTGCAAGGGACAGGAAGCACCATCGTCGACTACAGCCCGGTAACGAAAAAGACCACGCTGTTGGCGCGGCTGCCGCAGCATCTGCCGCAATGCCCGGGCGGCATCGGCATGACGACAGCCATGACGATGCTGAAATCCGGCTGGATCATCGTCGGCAGCACGCCGAGCACCGACGGCACCACCCGCACCCGCGGCGACGGTTGTCTGCTGGTGTTCGACGCCAACGGACAATTCGCCACCGCATGGGCCGGTCCGAACATCAGCGATCCGTGGGGCAACATCGCGAGCGTCGACAACGGCACGACGGCGACGCTGTTCGTCAGCATGTCGGGCTTCGACGTGCCCGGCCCCGACGTGCACGACCCCGCCACCGGATTTCCCGTGACGATCAGCAAGGCGACCGTGCTGCGCATCGAACTTGCCATCCCGCCCGGCAAGCCGCCGCAGATCAAAGCAGAAACCGTGGTCGCCAACGGCTTCGGTCAGCGCGCCGACAAGGACGCATTCCTGATCGGCCCGACCGGCCTCGCGCTCGCGGCCAACGGCACGCTGTATGTGTCGGACGCGCTCGCCAACCGCATCGTCGCGATCCCGGATGCACTGACGCGCACCACCAGCGCCGGCACCGGCACGACGGTGACGCAGGGCGGGCTGATGCAGCGACCGCTCGCGCTGGTGATGACCTCGGCCGGGCATATCCTTGCCTGCAACGGCAAGAACGGCCAGGTGGTGGAGATCGACCCGACCACCGGCAAGCAGTTGTACGCGGTGTGGGTCGATGCCAACCAGGCGCAGTCGCCGCCGGGCAACGGCGACCTGTTCGGCATTGCGATGAAGCCGGATGGCCGCGGGTTCTACTACGTCGAGGACGAGATGAATTTTCTCATGGAGGCGTCGCGGTGAGCGGTTTTTCGCGGCGCGGTTTTCTCGGCGCCGCGTCCGGCCTTGTCGCCGCCGGATCGGCGCTCGGCGCGCAAGCGGCGATGCCCGAGTTGCAAGCGGCCGCCAACGCTCTTGAACCGTTCTGGGGAAAACATCAAGGCGGCATCGTCACGCCGGCCCAACGCCATACCTGCTTCGCCGCCTTCGATCTCGTCGCGGAAAACCGGGCGAAAATCGTCGACCTGTTGCAGCGCTGGACCGCCGCCGCCGCGCAACTGGCCGCCGGCCAGCCGGTGCAGGCGGCCGGCTACGATGCCGACGGCCCCGCCGCGGATTCCGGCGACCTGCTCGGCCTGCCGCCGTCACGGCTGACCGTGACCTTCGGCTTCGGCGCCGGCCTGTTCGTGAAAGATGGCGTCGACCGCTATGGCCTTGCCGCGCAGCGGCCGGAGGCGCTGGTCGACCTGCCAAAATTCCCCGGCGACCAGTTGATCGAGGCGAAGACCGGCGGCGACCTCTCGGTGCAAGCCTGCGCCGACGATCCGCAGGTGGCGTTCCATGCGATCCGGGAAATTGCCCGCCTGGCCTACGACATCGCGGACATCCGTTGGCTGCAGAACGGCTTCGTCGCCGACTTCGCCGCCAAGGACACGCCGCGCAACCTGATGGGTTTCAAGGACGGTACCAACAATCCCGCCATCGCCGACGCCGCCGCGATGGATGCCGTCGTCTGGGCCGGCGACGACGCCCCGGCCTGGATGCGCGGCGGCAGCTACGTGGTCGTGCGTCGCTCGCGCATTTTCCTGGAGCACTGGGACCGCATGAAGGTCGCATTCCAGGAGCAGACGGTCGGCCGGCAGAAAAAATCCGGCGCCCCGCTCGGCGGACGGCTGGAGCACGACAAGGTCGACCTCGCTGCCAACGATGCCGACGGCAACCCGGTCGTTCCCGAGAACTGCCACATCCGCCTCGCGGCCGCGGAAACCAACGACGGCGCCCGCATCCTGCGCCGCGCTTATTCCTACCTTGACGGCGTCAACTACACCGCCGAGCGCTGGCCGCCCTGGAAGCAGGGCATGGAGTTCGACGCCGGGCTGCTGTTCATCTGCTACCAGCGCGACCCGCGCAGCGGCTTCATCAAAATCTTCGAGCGGATGGCCAAGTTCGACATGATGAACCAGTTCGTCACCAACACCGGCAGCGCGCTGTTCGCCTGCCCCGGCGGCGCGGCGACCGGCGAATTCATTGGCCAAAAACTGTTTTTGGCGGCGTGATCAAGGAAGCCACGAGATGCCCAATCCTATGCTGAAACTCCTGCTTGCGTCCGCGCTCTGCGTCGGCGGCGCCGCGATGGCCGCCGACCTGCCGGTGGTGCAACTCACGCTGAAGAACCACCAGTTCACGCCGTCGGAAATCCATCTGCCGCCGGGCCAGCCGACGATCATCGAAGTCACCAACGCCGACGCGACCGCCGACGAGTTCGAGATGCGGCAACTCGCAATCGAGAAAGTGATCCAGGGCGGCGGCACCGGCCGGGTGCGGCTCCGCCCGCTCGCGCCCGGCAAGTACACCTTCATCGGCGAATACCACGAGGCGACCGCGCACGGCACGATCGTGGTCGATCCGCCCGCCGCCAAGTAGCTACGCCGGCGTCTGCGCGCAGTGCTTCGCGTACGGCGCGCGGGTCAGCAGCCGGTCGTACCAGGCGCGCAGCGCCGGCAAATCTGGGCGATCCACCGGCAGCACGAACCAGCGATGCGCGTGCGGTCCGAACGCCATGTCGGCGATCGTCGGTTTCGCGCCGCAGATGAAGTCGCGGCCGGAGAGCTTCGTGTTCACCATCGCCCAGACCTTGCCCGCGTCCACCGCCGCCGCGGCGATCGCGGCAGGGTCGCGCTTCTCCGGCGGCGTGCGCACCAGGCCGATGAACATCCGGCCCTGCGGCGCCGTCAGGTTGGTCTGCTGCATGTCGAGCCACGCGTCCACCTCGGCGCGCGCCCGCGCCGCCGCGGGATACCAGTCGCTGCCAGGCGCCTGGCTGTTGCACAGGTAGCGCAGGATCGCGTTGCTCTCGAACAGCGAAAACCCGTCCTCCTGCAGCGTCGGCACCAGGCCCGGCGGGTTCATCGCGCGGTATTCGGGCGTGTCGGTCTGGCCGAACGCGCCGCCGGCGTCGACCCGCTCGTAGGCGAGGCCCAGCTCGTCCAGCAGCCACAACACCTTCATCACGTTCGATGACGTCGTGCGGCCCCAGAGATCCGGATCATGCGCCAGCCCCCCTCGTATCGGTGCGCCGACCCTAGCCGCCGGCCGGAGCCCCGGCAACTTGCGGGGCCGCGTGGTCCGGGTCATATCCGGCGCATGACCGGCATCAATCCGCGCCTCGCCTGCGCGCTCGCGGCGCTGGCGGCGGGCTTCGCCCTGGGCACCGCGTTCGCGTTCGAGTGGTGGGGCGGCCTGGTGCCCTGCGCGCTGTGCCTGGTCGAGCGCTGGCCGTATCGCGTGGCGATCGGCCTCGGCGTGGTCGGCGTGCTGCTGCCGGGATGGCTCCCGCGGCTCGCGCTGGTCGGCGTGCTGCTGGCCGGCCTCGCCTCGGTCGGCGCCGCCGGGCTCCATGTCGGCGTGGAGTTCGGCTGGTGGCCGAGCCCGCTGCCGGAATGCGCGGCGCCGCACTTTCAGCAGCGGCTCGATCGCCGACCGGCTGCGCTCGATGCCCGACGTCCTTCGAAGGCCGTGCGAGGACATGGCTTTCCCGATTCCGGCGATCCCGATTTCGTTCGCCCAGATGGGCTTGATCTACGCGGCTGCTGTTCTCGGCCGGCGTCGCGCGTGCTCGCTGGTCAAGACCGGACGGAGAGAAAGATGAGCGAAACCGCGGCCGGGCGGCTGCCCGGCGATCCGACCGCGCGGCAACTGGTTGAACGCATGATCCGCGTCGACCACGCCGGCGAGTATGGCGCGAAGCGCATCTACCAGGGCCAGCTCGCGGTGCTCGGCCGCGGCGCAGACGGGAAAAGTGCTGCGCCACATGCAGGCGCAGGAGCAGGCGCATCTCGACGCATTTTCCGAACTGATCGCGAAGCGGCGCGTCCGCCCGACGGCGCTGCTGCCGCTGTGGCATTTGTGCGGTTTCGCGCTCGGCGCCGCGACCGCGGCGATGGGGCCGAAGGCGGCGATGGCCTGCACCGTCGCGGTGGAGGAAGCGATCGACGAACACTATTCCCGCCAGACCGAAGCGCTCGGCGACGACGAAGCGGGCTGCGCGACACCATCGAGGCGTTCCGCGCCGAGGAGTTGCAGCACCGCGACATCGGCCTGGAGCATGGCGCCGAGCAGGCCCCCGGCTACCGCATGCTGAGCCGCGCGATCAAGGCAGGGTGCCGGATCGCCATCAAAATAAGCGAAAGAGTATAAGGCCAGGGGCGCTGCCCCTGGACCCCGGTCAAGGCAGAGCCTTGACAATCCCGGGGTCTGGGGCCGCCGGCCCCAGCGGGGTCGAGGGGCAGCGCCCCTCGCCTCAACTCTCCAGCTCGCTGTCCCAATACAGATAATCGCGCCAGCTTCGTGCAGATAGTTGGGCGGAAACGCCCGGCCGTTCTCCTGCAACTCCCACGTGCGTCGGCTGGCGCGGAGCGAGGCGCGGGAACATGTGGCACTCGCGCGGCAGGCGGCGAGCCCTTGCGCAGATTGCAGCCGCCGCACGCGGTGACCACGTTTTCCCACGTGGTCCGCCCGCCGCGGCTGCGCGGGATCACGTGGTCGAACGTCAGGTCGGGCGTCGGCCGCGCTCGCCGCAGTACTGGCAGATGAACGCATCGCGCAGGAACACGTTGAACCGGGTGAACGCCGGCCGCCGCGCCGACGGGATATAGTCCTTCAGCGCGATCACGCTCGGCAGCCGCATCGTCACACTCGGCGAGCGCACTTCGGTCATCGTATTCGCTCAGCACCGAGACGCGGTCGAGGAACACGGCCTTCACCGCATCCTGCCACGACCAAACCGAGAGCGGGAAATACGACAGCGGGCGAAAATCCGCGTTCAGCACAAGCGCCGGAAAGTGTTGGCCGCCGTCTGGCAAGCGCCGCTCCCGTCCTACTCGCGTCTTCGCGACGGTGCCGAACCGACTGGTGTGGACCGCCGCCGAGAACCGCGCCGGTTATGGCATTTCGCCCCGGGCCGCCGCAAGCCGGGCCCATGCAGTTTCATCCTGCCGTCACGGTCCGGGGCTTGGCGGGCGTTGTTCACTCGGCGTCTTGGCTGAACGCGCGCTGCAGCGCAATCGCACCGGCCGACATCCCCGCCTCGTCGATGCCGTGGCCGAGTTTCGGCACCATCAGCAGGTCCACCGGCACGCCGGCGGCGCGCAGGATGTCGGCGGCGCGGACCGAGGCCTGCGGCGGCACCACGTCGTCGGCCTCCCCGTGTACCAGCAGCACCGGTGGCGGCGCGGCGAGTTTCGGCAAGGCGGGGTCGAGCAGCGCGCCGGAGAACGCCAGGATGGCGCGTGGCGGCACTGGCCGGCGCAATCCGGCGTGCAGCGACAGCATCGCGCCCTGGCTGAACCCCATCAGCGCGACCCGGTCGGCCGGCAGGCCGAGCCGTGCCAGTTCGGCGTCGACGAAGCCGAGCAGGTCGGCGGCGGGCGCCGCGACGGCCGCGGCCATCCAGGCCGGGTTGCGGTCCCGCACGTCGAACCACTGCCGCCCAAACGGCGCGCCGGCGCACGGCTCCGGGCCGTCGGGTGCCACGAACAGCGCGCGCGGCAGCGCCTTCGCCCAGGTCGGGCCGAGGTCGATCAGGTCGTGCCCGCTGGCGCCGAGCCCGTGCACCAGCAGCACCAGTTGCCGTGGCGCCCCGCCGGCCGCGGGGCCGAAGCGTGGTCCGTCGAGTGCCCGCATCGTCTGCCCTTTTCCGTCGCAAAACCCTATATGGCCCCGGATGCCGCCGACCACCCGCTTCGCCCCGAGCCCGACCGGTTTTCTTCACGTTGGCCATGCCTTTTCGGCGCTGACCGCGTGGCGTCGGGCACGGGACGCGGGCGGGCGTTTTTTGCTGAGGCTCGAAGACATCGACGCCGCCCGCTGCCGCCCGGAGTTCGCCGCGGCGATTTTGGAGGATCTGCGCTGGCTCGGCCTCGACTGGGACAGCCCGGTGCGCCGCCAGTCCGAGCATTATTCCGACTACCGCGCGGTCCTGGATGCGCTGGCATCGCGGGAATTGCTGTATCCGTGTTTTTGCACGCGCGCCGACATCGCGCGCGAGATCGCGGCTGCCGCCTCTGCGCCGCACGGCCCGGACGGGCCGTTGTATCCCGGCACCTGCCGCCGGCTTACCGATGCCGAGCGCGCCGCCCGCATCGCGTCCGGCGTACCGTATGCCCTACGCCTGGACGTCGACCGGGCGTTGAGCGCGGTCTCCGGCCCGCTGGCCTTCGAGGAGGACGGCGAGGGCGTTATTCCCTGCACCCCAAAAATGTTCGGCGACGTCGTGCTGGCCCGCAAGGACGTGCCCGCCAGCTACCACCTCTGCGTCACCCACGACGATGCGCTTCAGGGCGTCACGCTGGTCACGCGCGGCGCGGACCTCAAGCCGGCGACCCATCTGCACCGGCTGCTCCAGGCGTTGCTGGGCTGGCCCGCGCCGCGCTACGCGCACCACCGGCTGCTGACCGACGCGCACGGCCGCCGCCTCGCCAAGCGCGATTTCGCCGCGACGCTGGGGGATCTGCGGGCGCGCGGGGTGACGGCGGCGGAGCTGCGGGCGCGGATCGGGGCGTAACGCCAACTCCCCCGGGATGTTTTTCCAATTGCCCAGCTATCGTCATTCACATTAACAACCCAGCATGCTCAACCCCCGTCCTAGCGGTTCGACATGATTTTCTACCGGCCGCCTCGCGCCGCGGGTGGCGATGATCGGTGGGGAGCGGCTTCTGTTCGGGACGATGGCTGGCCCATCCAACCCGCGCCACTCAATCCCTCACCGGAACCGGTGCAAAAGACCCGCCTGCTTCATGATCGCGTTCGCCGTGTGACGCGACAATATCTTGCTGTCGACCGGGAAACGACGATTGGTATGCGGGCTGTACCAGATCTCGTGATCGCCCTTGCCGGCCCGATCAAATCGACAACCACCGTCGGCCAGCGCCTTTTTAACTTGATCCGTCCAACTCGCCATCACGCCGGGACGCGGATGGTGCCTCTTTGCTGCAACTCGACGATAAGCGGCACCTCGTGAAACGTGCTTTCTCCGCTGTCGGCCGCAGTACCGTTCAGTTCCAGCAGTTCAGGGATCAGCACCGCGAGCTTTTCGTGCAGCCCCGGCAAATCGGCCGCTTCGGCGACCAGGCCGGGAACGTCGTCGCTGGTAGCGACGAACACCCCGGCCTCCGGATCCCACATGGCGCGGACCGTGATCGCTCGCTCGTCCATCCGGCGTTCTCCGCAGCACCCAACGCGCCAACTATGAGGGTTGGCGGCGACGAAAACAACGCGCCAGCGCCAGACGATGGCCGCCGCTACCCCCGCGGCCCCACCGCCCCGGTCCGTGACGCAATCAGCCCATAGTGCTCGATCCGCCGGTGCGCGGCGAAATTGAACACCGCCTCCTTGTTGATCCGGCACAGATCCGAGATCCAGCGCGGCGGTGATCACCTCGTCGCCCGCGGTCATCGCCTGCGCGATGATTTCGCCGGTCGGCGAGCAGATCACCGAGCCGGCCAACAGGTCGCAATTGTCCTCGTGCCCGCCTTTGGCGACGCCCACGACATAGCAGGAATTCTGGTAGGCGCCGGCCTGCATCGACAGCTTGTTGTGGAAGTCGGCCAGATGGTCGAACTCGCGCGGCAGCGGCCCGCGCAGCGGCGTGTTGTAGCCGAGCATCACCACCTCGACGTCCTGCAGCCCCATGACGCGATAGGTCTCCGGCCAGCGGCGATCGTTGCAGATGCACATGCCGAGATTGGCGCCGAACGCCCGCCACACCGGAAAGCCGAGATCGCCCGGCTCGAAATACTTTTTTTCGAGGTGCTGGTACGGCACGTCGCCGAGGTCGTCGGCGTGGCCGGGCAGATGCACTTTCCGGTAGCGCCCAATGATTTTTCCGGAGGCATCGACGAGGACAGACGTATTGAAATGCCGCGTCCGGCCGCCCTGCTCGACCAGCTCCGCGTAGCCGAGCGTAAAACCGACGCCGAGTTTCGCCGCCATCTCGAACAGCGGGCGGGTCGCGGCGTTCGGCATCTCGCGCTCGAACCAGGCGTCGATTTCTTCCGGGTCCTCCATCCAGTAGCGCGGAAAGAACGTCGTGAGCACCAGTTCGGGGAACACCACCAGTTGCGCGCCGCGCGCGTGCGCCTGGCGCAGCAGGTCGATCAGTCGGCCGACCACGTGCTGGCGGCTTTCGTCGCGCTGGATCGGGCCGGTCTGCGCGCCGGCGATCAGCAAAGTGCGGGACATTTTTTTCTCCGTCATCGCTGCGCGCCAGAATGCACGCCTCGCGCCACCGTCGGAAAGCCTTCCGCGACGCCGAAATGGCGGTGTAATGACAATTCGAAGTCGAAGGAATGTTTTGCCCCATGCGCCGCGCCGCCGCCCTCGCAGCCGCGATGCTCGCCGCCGCGCTGGCGCTGCCGGTCGGCAGCCGCGCGCAGGATGCGCCGGCGGACGGCATGGCGCTGCTGGCGCAGGCCGAGGCCGCGTTCGAGAACCACGACCCGGCGGCGTCGGACCTGCTGCGCCGCGCCGCCGAAACCGGCCGGCCCGAAGCCGAAAACGCGCTCGGCTACCGGCTGGAGCATGGTCTGGACGGCGCGGCAGCCGACCCGACAGGAGCAGAAAAATGGTTCCGGCGGGCCGCCGAGCAGGGGTTCGCGGCCGCCCAGCACAATCTCGCGACCTTGCTCGAGGCCGGGCACGGCGACCCCGCCGAGGTGCTGCGCTGGCGCCGCGCCGCCGCCGAACAGGGCTTGCCGGCCGCCCGCTACGCGCTGGGTGCCGCGCTGCTGCACCAGGGCGGGCACGACACCGAGGCCGCGAAATTTCTAACCCTTGCCGCCAACGACGGCTACGCGGCCGCCGAGAACAGTCTCGGCGTGATGTTCTATCTGGGCCGCGGGGTCGCCAAGGACCCGGCGCAGGCGCTGCTCTGGTATCGCCGCGCCGCCGAGCAGGACTACGCGGAGGCGGAGAACAATCTCGGCCAGCTCTACGCCGAGGGCATCGGCGTCGCCGCGGACGACGCCGCGGCGCTGGCGTGGTTCCGCCGCGCCGCCGCGCACGGGCTGGCGGCGGCGCAGTACCATATCGGCCGCATCTACGAGGACGGGCGCGGCGTGGTCGCGGACGCGGCCGAGGCGGCGCGCTGGTATCGGCTCGCGGCGGCGGCCGGGTTCGCCCCCGCGCAGGACCAGCTCGGCTGGCTCTATGCGCACGGCTTCGGCGTCGCGCCGGACGACGCGGCCGCCGCCGACTGGTTCCGTCGCGCCGCCGTGCAGGGCTATGCGCCGGCGCAGGAGAACCTCGCCGAGCTTTTTCTCGCCGGCCGCGGCGTGCCGCAGAGCGACGAGGACGCGAAAAAATGGTTCCGCGCCGCCGCCTCCGGCGGCCTGGAACGGGCACGCGACTGGCTGGCAAAGCTGGGCGAGCCGGTAGGCGGGAGCTGAGCCAAAGCCCCCTCCCCTTGCGGGAGGGGGTTGGGGGAGGGGTCGCACGTTCAGAGGCTCAGATCGATCGACCCCTCCTCCCGGCCTCCTCCCGCAAGGGGAGGAGGAGAAGAATTACCCGACCAGCCGCGGACGACGCGGCTCGCCCTGCTCGCACTCGAGCGCGGCCCGGTCCCAGCGGGCGGCGTTGGCGGCGGCTTCGTAGGTCGATTGCAGGAAACTCAGCAACGTGGCGTCCGGGTCGGGCGCGGTGCGGACGACATCGTACGGCAGCAGAAACTCGCCGAGTTGCGGGTCGAACCGCGCCTCGGCCGGCGCCACCGTCGCTTCCGCGAAGCCCGCAGGCACGGGATAGGCGTAGGAATAGAACGCCGCGTAGGTGACGGGTCCGCTGCCCGGCCAAAAGCCGGCGCTGGAGACCTCGTGCGAATAGGCTTCGCGGGTCACGGCGTCGGGCAGGTTCGGAATGCCGCCGGGATGCAGCGGCGCGACCCGGCCGGAAAACCGCGTCACCGCCAGGTCGAAACTGCCCCAGAAGAAATGCACCGGGCTGGATTTGCCGAGAAAGCCGGTGCGGAACTCCCGGAACACGCGGTCGCACTGCACCAGCGCCCGCCAGAATTTTCGCGCCGCCTCGGGATCGTACTCGCGCACCGCCGTATCGCGCGGGAACGGCGTCGGGTCCGGCAGTTCGTTCGGCCGGATGTCGATCGCCACCGCCACGCCGAGCGCCGCCAGCCGGTCCAGCACGTCGCGGTAGAACTCGGCGACGCGGCCCGGCGCGAGCGAGATCCGCGCCTCGCCGCCGTCGCTGACGCGCAGGATCAGCGCGCTCGCACAAAAATCGAACTCCAGCTCGAAGCCGAGAGCGTCGTGCGGGATCGGGCCGGTGGTCAGCCCGCGCGCGGTGACATACAGCGTCGCGTGCCACGAGTGGTTCAACCACGGCGTGCGCGCCAGCCGCACCTTGCCGACGACCTGCGTCCAGAGGTGCAGCGTCTCCAGCGTCGGCCGCAGCGCGGCGTAGGGCAGCTCGGGCCAGACGGCGGCCGGCACGGCTACCAGCCGCCGCGCCGGCCGCGGCGCTCGAAGAAGGCGCGCATGCCGGCCTGCGGCTCGCCGGCGGCGAAACTCTCGACCGCGGCCCGCACCGAGGCGTCGCAGGCGGCCTCGAACGCCGGCTGGGTGGCGTCGCGGAACCGCCGCTTGGTCATCGCGAGCGCAAGCGGGGGCTGGGCCGCCAGCCTGTGCGCCGCCTCCATCGCGCGCGGCATCACCTCATCCTCGGCGACCAGCGAGCTCAGCAGCCCGAGTTCGTAGGCGCGGGCGCCGCCGACCAGTTCGCCGGTCAGCGCAAGCTCGCGGGCGACCGCGTAGCCGGCCAGCATGCCGAGCAGGCCCGCGCCGATCATGTTGGCCTGTCCGACCGATACCTCCGGCATGCCGAGCCGCACCCCGGCATGGCCGATGCGCATGTCGGCGCACAGCGCCAGATACAGTCCCTCCCCGGCCGCCACCCCGTTCACGGCGGCGACGCAGCCTTTGCCGAGGTCGCGCAGCGCCAGGTACATGCCGCGCTGGTGGTTGAACAGGCGGGAGACGTGCTCGACCGTCATCGAGCCGGCTTCCGACAGGTCCTGGCCGGAGCAGAACCCGCGCCCAGCCCCGGTGAGCACGATCGCGCCCACCTCCGGATCGGCGTTCAGTCGCGCCAGCATCGCCATCAGTTCCGATCGTAGCGGAAAGCACACGGCGTTCAGCCGTTCCGGCCGGTTCAGCGTCACGACCGCGATGCGGCCGTGCATCTCCAGGTGTACCAGCATGTTTCCCGACCCCACGGAGCAGTCGCCTTATCGAGCGCCTGCGGATCGCTGTTGTCGAGAGGCTTGTTCCGCCGGAAGGGGTCGTGCGGAAGTGTTGTAGAGCTTTGTTGGCGTGCTCGTGCCATAGTCGATAGATGATGAACCGCAACCGTGGCGAATGCGTCGATGCGGCTGAAGGTGACGGGCGTGGCCGCGCTGTTGGCCGGGGCCGGTGCGGCGGTCGCGCAAAGCGAGCTGATCCAGCGGACCACCAGGGCTGGCCTGCCGGTGAAAGTCCGCAACCACCCCAGGTTCGGCGGCCGTACCCATCGCGTCGATGCGTACTCGGCGCAGGTCACCGTGCAGTAACGGCAATCGGAACCAAGCGCGCCGTCTCGACTTAGACAGATGAGCCGCCGCGCGGATTAGTCGATGTGGCGCATGATGGCTGGAACAAACCCGGCCAATTACCCCATCCGGCGGATTGTTCGGGTGCGGCCAGCATAGGGAATATCCTCATGTGCAAGCGGCGACGCGTGCTGTTCGCGCTGGGCGTGGGGATGTCGGTGGTCGGCGGCGGTTCGGCGTTCGCCGCGGCCCCGGCCTTGCCGAACTGTTCGGTCGAAACGTTGTCGGGCTACGGGGTGGCCGGCGTGGCGATCGCCTCGGCGACCCAGCAACAGCCTGCATCATCGGACCCACCGTATTGCGAGGTCCAGGGCACCGTTGCCACGCACGGCGAGGGCGCGGGGCCGGGCGCGGCCGAATTCGTGCTGAAACTGCCGGAAATCTGGAACCAGCGGCTGGTGTTTTTCGGCTGCGGCGGCTTCTGCGGCTCGGTCGCCACCGTCGCCGCCAACGCCACCGACGTCGGGGAAGCGCTCGGCCTCAACTACGCGGTCGTCAACACCGATGCGGGGCATGAGCAGAACCCCGCGACGCCGGATCCGACCTGGCTCCTGCTCGCGCCGGGCGTCCCCAACGAGCCGGCGATCGTCGATTTCTTCTACCGCGCCGTCCACCAGGTCACCTTGGCGACCAAGGCGCTCACGCGTGTCTACTACTCCGCCAGGATCAACCACGCCTATTTCGACGGCTGCTCGACCGGCGGCCGCCAGGCGCTGATGGAGGGGGACCGTTACCCCGAGGATTTCGACGGCCTGATCGCCGGCGATCCGATCATGGATCTCGACATGCAGCGGGCAGCGACCATCAAGCAGGCGAAGGCGTTCCTGGCGCCCGCCGCGTATCTGCCGGTACTCGGTGATCCCGGCGATCGACGCCGCCGTCCTCGCCAGTTGCGACAAGGCCGACGGGGTGGCCGACCAGCTCATCCAGAACCCGGCAGTCTGCGCGTTCGACCCGCATTCGCTGGTGCCCGCGACGCTCACGGCTGCGCAGGCGGATGCGCTCTCGCTCTATCTGAAGCCGGTCGTGGACAGCAGCGGCCGGCCGGTGGCGCCGGGCATGACGCTCGGCGGCTACGCCACCTCCGGCTTCGAGGGAGAAGCGGAACTCGCGGCGCCGGCCGCCGATCCGAGCGGCGCCGAACCCTGGGGCCGCGCGGGCAAAGGCCCGTCGGCCTGGGTGCTGGGCGACGCGGGCATCCGCTATCTGATCGAACGCAACCCGGCCTACGACGTGAACAACGACTGGCCGGAGCAGGGGCGTGTGATCGCCGGCTCAGCCGTTTCCCTGCTGCAGCGCCGGTCGGCAGCGGGCGATGCCGACGATCCCGCGAAATTGCTCGGGTTCTTGCAGCTTGGCCGAAAGATCATTCTCTACCACGGCTTCAGCGACGACGAGGCGTCGCCGTACCGCTCGATCTGGTTCTACAAGGCGCTGGCGAAGCAGGCGCACGGTTACGCCGCACTGCAACAGAACGCGCGGCTGTTCATGGTGCCCGGGATGGGGCATTGCGGCGGCGGGCTGGGGCCGGACATTTTCAACTCGCTGACGGCGCTCGACGAATGGGTCGCGCATGGCGTGGCGCCCGACGGCATCATTGCCGCGAACAGCCACGACTGGCGCACCATGCCGCTGTGCAAGTTTCCCGAGGAAGCGCGGTCGCTGGGCGGCCCCACAAATTACGCGGGCAGTTGGGCGTGCGATCCGACCGACCGAAGGCTGCTGCAGATCGGCCCGGACGGCCGGCTGGCGGGCGCGGACCTGGATTACTCCGCTTCTCCCGAGCCGCCGCCATGATGCGCGCGCCGCCCCGCTACCGCCGGTACGGCATCGGCAGCAGCCGGCGGGCCGGGAGCTTCAGCGGGCCTTCCGGGGCCGGCAGGATCACCAGCGCGTCCGGAGCGTAGTCGATCAGCATCTCGCGGCAGGCGCCGCAGGGGGCGACGACGGCGAGCGTGCGATCCTGCTCATCGGGTTTCGGGTGCCGCATCGCGACGACCGCGGCGACCGAGCCGTCGCCCTCCAGCACCGCGCGGCCCAGCGCCACCGCCTCGGCACAAACGGACAGCCGGCCGACCGTCGCGCCGAGATGGATGCCGGTGAACACCCGGCCGTCGCGGCTGCGCAGCGCCGCCGCCACCATATGCCAGAACGGGCGGTAGTGCTTGCGCAGCACCGCCTCCGCGGCCTCGAGCAGTTCCAGGTCGTCGCCGTCAAGGGGAAATCCCCCGGACGGGGTCAGCGTATCGAACATGGCGCCCCGCGAAAGAGGGGCGCCTATTCTGCCGCTTCCACCTCCTCTTCGGAAGCCAGCATCGCATCGGCGACCGTTCCGGACTTTTCGCGCAGCTTGCGCTCGATCGCCTCGGCCACGTCCTTGTGCTCGCGCAGGAAGATTTTCGCGTTCTCCCGGCCCTGGCCGATGCGCTGGCTGTCCATGCTATACCAGGCGCCCGACTTCTCGACCACGTTGGCCTTCACGCCGAGGTCGATCAGCTCGCCGACCTTGCTGATGCCTTCCCCGTACATGATGTCGAACTCGACTTCCCGAAATGGCGGCGCCAGCTTGTTCTTGACGACCTTCACGCGCGTCTGGTTGCCGACGATCTGGTCGCGCTCCTTGATCGCGCCGACGCGGCGGATTTCCATGCGGATCGAGGCATAGAACTTCAGCGCGTTGCCCCCCGTGGTGGTCTCGGGGTTGCCGAACATCACGCCGATCTTGAGCCGGATCTGGTTGAGGAAGATCAGCATCGTGTTGGATTTCGACACGTTGCTGGTGAGTTTCCGAAGTGCCTGGCTCATCAGCCGCGCATGCAGGCCGACATGGGTGTCGCCCATCTCGCCCTCGAGCTCGGCGCGCGGCACCAGGGCGGCGACGCTGTCGATCACCAGCACGTCGACCGCGCCGGAGCGCACCAGCGTGTCGCAGAATCTCCAGCGCCTGCTCGCCGGCATCGGGCTGCGAGATCAGCAGGTTGTCGATGTCGACGCCGAGCTTGCGCGCGTAGGTCGGGTCGAGCGCGTGCTCGGCATCGACGAACGCGCAGGTGCCGCCGCGTTTCTGCGCCTCGGCGATCGCGTGCAGCGCCAGCGTGGTCTTGCCCGACAATTCCGGCCCGTAGATCTCGACGATGCGCCCGCGCGGCAGGCCGCCGATGCCGAGCGCGATGTCGAGCCCGAGCGAGCCGGACGGGATCACCTCGATCGTCTCGTCGATCTGCTTCGAGCCGAGCCGCATGATCGAGCCTTTGCCGAACGCCCGCTCGATCTGCAGGACGGCCGCCTCCAGCGCCTTGTTCTTTTCCATAACCCATTCCCTTCGCGCGCTGAGGAAGCCGGTCCGGCCGGCGGCGGCGCGAGTCGCGTTGCCGGGAGTCTGTCATGCCGGGCCGGCCCGGACAACGGCTGCGGGGGCCGCGTTAAGAATTTGTTCGTTATTTGTTCGTCAGCCGGGACGGAAAGTGAACATATTGACGATCCAAACCCGTGTCCGAGACAACTCCGCTGCCGAACCGGGCGGGAGCCCGCGCCTTGACACGATCCGCGGCGCTCTGGCCAACACCCGGAACGACCGCATCGGGATGGACCGGATGGCAGCGCCGCTCGACCCGGCCTGGACCACGTTCTTCGCCACCGCCGCCGGCGCCGCGGCGACGCTGGTCGGGCTGATCATGGTCGCGGTCTCGGTGAACCTGCAACGCATCCTGGCGTATCGGCAACTGCCCTCGCGCGCCGGCGCCGGGATCGGCGCGCTGGTGCTGAACCTGAGCGCCAGCATGGCGGCGCTGATCCCGCAGCCGGCGACGGCGCTGGGCGTCGAGGTGATCTGCTTCGCCGCCGCGGCCTGGCTGGTGCAGCTCTGGTCGGCACGGCAGATGATCTGCGCGCCGCCGGACGAGCGACGCTCGGCGCCTGAAATGACCGCCTCGATCGGGCTTGGGCAGGCGCAGGTGCTGCCGTTCGTGGCGGGCGGCATTCTCGTGCTGGCCGGGCACGGCGGCGTCTACTGGATCGCCGGCGGCGTGGTCGCGACCTTCGCCTCCGCGGTGTTCAACGCCTGGGTGCTGCTGGTCGAGATCCTGCGCTGAGCTCCGGCGACGCTACTTCTTCGCCTTCTTCTCCAGCGCATCCACCCGCTTTTTCGTCTCGTCGATCGACTTGTCGATGTCGTCGATTTTCCGGCCGATGTCGCCGCGCGCCCAGCCGCCCAGGGCCTTGCTGATCGCGCTGACCTGGCTGTCGGTGCTCGCGAACTCGCCGCCGAGGCTTTCCCGCTCGTCCTTCTCCGCCTTCAGCGCGGCCTCCAGCTTCTTGATGCGCTCGTTCACCGCATGAAACATCTGCACGACGTCGTCATCCATCGCTGCGTCCTCCCTCCGGGCACCCGGAACGGGTCCGGTGAGAGGGTGTAACACAGTGTTGCCGATGACGAATCACGATCGATCACAATTCGCCGGTCAGCGCCGGCAGGCGACCAGCAGGAACGGCGGGCATTCGCGGTCGGCGGCGCAATCGGGATACGCCGCGATCTGCTCGGCGCTCGGCCCCCATTCAACCATGCGGGCAAGCGCAAAACCCGCGCCGAGCAGCAGGTTGAGGTAGCTCGCGATGGTCCGGTGCTGCTTGATCACGCCCTCGGCGAGCCAGTTGGTCGAGCGCGGCCCTTCGTCGAGATAATGGTTGACCGGCCATGCCGGGTCGCCCGACGCATCGGCCGACCAGCCGGGATGGCGTGGCGCGGTCACGGTCGGGTGCTCGACCGAGAACACCAGGTTGCCGCCGGGCGCGAGTGCCGCGTGGAGGCCGGCCAGCAGGCCCGCGAGATTCTCGATGTAGTGCAGCGCCAGCGAACTGTAGGCGAGGTCGAACCGCACCGCGCCGGGGGCGAAATGCTCCAGGTCGGCGCGGGCGTAGCCGATCGCCGTGTCGTCGGTGTCGGCGCGGGCGCGCGCCAGCATCCGCTCGGACACGTCGAGGCCGAGCACGCGGGCCGCGCCGTGCTGGCGCGCCCAGCGGCAGAACCAGCCGTAGCCGCAGCCAAGGTCGAGCACGCGGCGGCCCTGCAGGTCCGGCAGCAGCGCGCGCATGGCGGGCCATTCCATCGCGCCGTCGAGCCCCTCGATCGAGCGCCGCAACCGGCCGTAGTTCGCGAAGAACGCCGGGTCGTCGTAGATGTTCTGCGTCACGTCGCCAACATCGCGCTCGCCGGCCCCGCAGGCAACCGCTGTCCCGATCCGCACGGGCTGGACCGGATCCGTTTCCTGCCGTTATAGTGTCGTAATCGGCGCTTGTTAGGCTTCGGCACGCAGCGACCGGACCCGCCGCTGCCAGCCCGGCCGGCAGGCCCGTGTCTGGGGCACCACGCCATGACCACCTACAACTGGAGCACCGGCTTCAGCGCCGGCTGGAACACCGCCGCCGACTGGTCGCCGCTCGGCCCGCCCGATGCGGCCACGGCCGACGCGGTGATCGCGGCGCCCGGCATCTACACGGTCACGATCGCCGCCGGCGAAAGCATCCTGGTCGACTCGCTCGCCTTCGAGGGCGGCGGCGGCGTGACGCTCGCGGTCGCCGGCACGCTGACCCTCGGCGGCACGCTCGCGGAGCTGACGCAGAACTCCGGCGTGATCGCGCTCGCCGGCACGATCGCCGGCGGCACCATGGCGCTCGACGGCGGCGCGCTGGAGGCAACTTCCCACGGAACGATCACCGGCACGGTGCTGCTGGGCGGTGCGCACGGCGGCACCATCGAGGCCGCCGCCGGCGCTTCGCTGACGCTGACCGGCGCGCTGCGATGGCTCGGCGGCGACATGGCGGGGCCGGGCACCATCGAGACCGACGGCACGACGACGATCGACAGCCCGGCCTTCGTCGACGGCGGCGTGACCTGGGTCAACAGCGGCACCGTGCTGGACGGCGCCGCGATCGACGACGACGCGAAGGCGACGACCAGCACGCTCGCCAACAGCTTCGTCAACACGGCGACCGGCACGTTCGACGTGACCGCCGCCGGCTACCAGGCGTTCATCGATATCTCCAACGGCACCCCAACCAGTTTCTCCAACGCCGGCCTGCTGGAAAAGACGGCGGGTGCCGGCACCGCCAGCGTCTGGGCCACCATCGAAAACACCGGCACGATCGCCGCGACCGCCGGCACGCTGGAACTCGACGCGGGCGGCACGCTGGACGGCACGATCGGCGGCACCGGCGGCGGCGTGGTGCAGCTCGGCGCCACCCCGGCCTTCGTCACCACCGGCGCACTGACGATCCAGGATGCCGGCGGTAACTACGGCCTGCGGCTGGTCAACGGCGCCAACTGGACCGACAGCGGCACGATCGCCGATGCCGGCAATCTGCTGCTCGGCAACGGCACCAACGTGACGCTGGCGATCGCCGCGCGGGCGGTGTTCGATTTCACCGGCGACGACGGCAACATCGTCTACGGCGGCGGCAACACGCTGAGCAACGCCGGGCTGATCGCCAAGATCGGCGGCACCGGCACCAGCACGATCGGGCTCGGGTTCTTCAACTCCGGCACCGTGGACGCGGCCAGCGGCACGCTGCGCATCCTGTCCGGCCTCGGCGGCTCCGGCGAACTGCTGATCGGCGCCGGCGCCACGCTGGAGCTCGCGGGCGGCGCCATCGCCGACACCAACACGATCGATTTCGCGGGCGCCGGCGCCACGCTCAAGATCGACAGCGCCTCCGCCGTGGTGCGGCCGATGCGGGGGTTCGGCGCCGGCAGCGCGATCGACATCGGCTTTGCGGCGTCGGTCGCGGCGACGATCAGCGGCGACACGCTCGCCGTCACGCCGGCCGGCGGCACCGCGCTGAGCTTCCTGTCCGGCGCCAGTCTCGCCGAGCTCTACGTGTTCACCGAAAGCGACGGCGGCGCCGGCACCGTGGTCGGCCTCATCGCCGCGCCGCGGGTGCAGGCCGGCACGACGCTCGACATCGTGGGCGCGTCCGCCGCGGACGCGACGTTCGTGGGCGTCGGCGAGCTGCTTCTCGACGACCCGGCGCGCTACAGCGGCACGATCGACGGCCTCGCCGCCGGCGACCAGATCGCGCTGCAGGGCATCGCCGCCGCAACCAAGGTGGCCGTGAGCGGCAGCGACCTCGTGGTCACGCACGCCGCCCACCCGTTGACGCTCGCCACCAGCGGCAGCCTGAGCGGGCTGAGCTTCGTCGTGACCAAAGACGCCAGCGGCCAGGACAGCATCATCACCGCCGAGGCGGTGAACACCAACCCGGCCAACACCATCGACCTGACCACGCCCGGCACGACGGTGCAGATCGGCCCGGGCGCCGTCGACGAGTTCTTCGGCACCGGCAACCAGCTCAAGGGCGACACGTTCGTCGGCTTCGGGGCCAACGACCTGATCGACATCACCAACGTCGCCTTCAAGACCGCGACCTTCGCCTGGGCCGGCAGCGCCACCAGCGGCACCCTCACCGTCACCGGCGGCGGCCACAGCGTGGCGCTCGCGCTGACCGGCGGCACCGGCTTTTCCGATGCCAGCTTCGGCCTCGCCGTGGGCCTGCACGGCGGCACCGAGGTGCTGTTCGTGTAGCCGCCTGGCAACTCGGCTATGGGTGCAAGCCGCGAACTCTCCCGGTGCCACGACACCAACAGGAAACCCAGCCATGACCAGCATGCCCGAACCGACGCGCCGGCACCTGGCGCTCGGCGCCGGCGCTGCCCTGCTCGCGAGCGGCCTCGCCACCCGCGCCGCGGCGTCGGCCTCCGACCTGCCGAATGACGGCGACGCCTACCGGCCGTGGCGCGATTGGTCGGCCGCCGAACCGGGGTCGCGGCATCTCGTGCATTCGGCGATCCTCGCGGCGAACGCGCACGACACGCAGCCCTGGCAGTTCTGCGCCGCCGCCGACCGGATCGAGCTGTTCGCCGACGAGCGCCGCAATCTCGGCGCGATGGACCCGTTTCGCCGCGAGATGCACATCAGCCTGGGCTGCGCCATCGAAAATCTTGCACTGGCCGCGCGGGCGCAGGGCTTCGCGCCGCGCGTCGTCGTCGATCCGGGGCCGGTCACGCCGGTCCCCAGTGCCGCCGGGCTACGCCACGCCGCCACCATCGCTCTGGACAAGGCTGCGCTGGATCTTCCGCCGCTGCTCGCCGCCATTCCGCATCGCCACACCAACCGCGGTCGCTACGACGCCAGCCGCCCGGTGCCGACCGCCGCGCTCGACCAGTTTCGCGCGCTGGCCGGCACGGACGACGCAGTGCGGCTGGTGTTGCTGACCGAGGCGGAGCAAAGGGAAAAATTCGCGGCGGCGACGGTCGCCGCGACCGAAGCGATCATCGCGGACAAAGGCATGATCGCCGACAGCGACGCGTGGTTCCGCGGCAGCGACGCCGAGATCGCCGAACATCGCGACGGGCCGACGCTGTATGCCGCGGGGCTGTCGCCGCTGACGCTGATGCTGGCGCGGCTGTTCCCGGTATCGACCGAACGCAGCCATCGCGGCTGGCTCGACCAGACGCGCGACGTGCAGGTGGCGACGGCGCCGGCATTCGGGCTGATCGCGGTGCGCGACCTGTACGACAGGCCACAAGCGATCCGCGCCGGGCGGCTATGGCAGCGGCTGCACCTGCAGGCGACGCTGCTAGGGCTCGGCATGCAGCCGCTGAACCAGTTGCCCGAAATGGTCGACCGCGAGGCGCAGCTCGGCAAGCCGCCGGCGACGGCCGCGACGCTGGCCGCCCTCGCGGGCGATCCGGCATGGCGGCCGACCTTCGCGTTCCGCGTCGGCTTTGCGGAGCGCGCGGCCCCCGCGAGCCCGCGACGCGCGCTGGAAGCCGTCATGCGGCCGGACGGCTGCGCCACCTGATCGCGCGAGCCGTGACGTGCAATGCGCCGTTACAATGCTTAAGCTCGATCCGGACGCGACGGCCAGCACGGGAGGGAACCGATGGCGACGGCAAAAACCTACGTCAACGTGCAGAAGATGGGCGTGAAGGACATCTTCGACCCGAAATACAAGTCGGCACTGCCCGGCATCATGCAGAAGGCAGCGGAAAAGGCAGTGAAATCCTCGGGCAAGCTGACGCTGGACGAGCCCAAGGACAAGGACGCCAAGGGTTATTCGCTAGATGGCACGATGGTGCATCTCGGCTGCGACAAGTCCGGCAAGAAGCTCGAAGGCGAGGTGTCGCTGGTGATCTCGACCTGGCCCGGAAAATCGATCAAGGCAATGCCGAGCGGCAAGGCCGCGCTGCCGATCGGCGACCCGAGCAAGATCGGCGCCGACGACGTGAAGGCGCTGGCCGAGGCGCTGATGGACTCGGCGATGGGCCCGGCGACCGACTACATGGAGAAGCACGCGCCCTAGCCGGTCCCCGCTTTGTGCCCGACGCAGAATTACCGATCCATTTTCCGTCATTGCCGGGCTTGACCCGGCAATCCGGCGCGCCGGCGCGTCGTGGATCCCCGGGTCAAGCCCGGGGATGACGGCGGAGGGGAATGAAGCGGTGGTTTCGCCTCGAACCCTATTCGGCGAGGCTCGCGCCCAGCCGCTCCAGCAGGAACCTGGTGCCGTGCTCGCGCGCGCCGGCGTCGTCGTAGCCGTCGAGGAACGCGCCCTGCTCGGTCACCACGAGTCGCGTCCCGGCGCCTTCGGCCAGAAACTCCAGTGTCGCGAGTGAGACGGAAATGCGGCGCTCGTCGAGGTGCATGACATAGCTGTAGACGATGCGGCGGTCCGGCACGATGTCGAGGTAATGGGCGTCGAACGCCGAGACCATGCCGGATTTCCAGCGGCCGACCGCCCGCTCCTGCCCGCCTTCGCGGAAATCGCTGGTGCGTTCGAGCATGGTCTGGTCGCTGCCGCCGCCGAACCAGCGCGCCTTCTTCTCCGGGTCGGCGAAGGCCGCGAACACGCGGGCGGGCGGCACCGGATAGACACGCTCCAGCGTGAAGGCGGCGTGGGTGGCGTTGCGTTCGGTCATGGCGTCTTCCTTTCGATGTCTTCGTCGGCCAGCAGTTCGCCGAGCCGGTCGAGCCGGCGCTCCCAGACGGCGCGGCGTTCGGCGATCCATTGCTCGGCCGTGCGCAGCGCCGCCGCCTCGATGCGGCAGGTGCGCACGCGGCCGCGCTTGTCCGAGCGGACCAGTCCGCTCGCCTCCAGCAAGCGCAAATGTTGCAGCACCGCCGGCAGCGACATCGCGAACGGCGCCGCAAGGTCGCTGACGCTCGCCGGGCCGCCGCTCAGCCGCTCGACCATACCGCGCCGCACCGGATCGGCGAGCGCCTGGAACAGCAGGTCGAGGGCGGGCTGTTGGTTAAGCATTTGCTTAAGTATCACGCCGCGCCGCCGACGGCAAGTCCGCCGGCGGTCAGCCGACGTGATGCGCGATCAGGATCAGGTGGCGGCGATAGGAAATCCAGATCCGGTGATTGCGCAGCCAGTCGAGGCCCAGCAGCATGTCAGCCTCGCGCAGCGAGCGATCGAGCACGGAAATCCTGGGCGCGGCGAAGCGCTCGCCGCCGATCTCCATGCTGTGGAACGTGTGCAGCACGCGCTGGAAATTCACGCCGGCGGCGCCGAACCCTGGGCCGCCCTTGTCCCGCGCAAGCTCGGCACGCGTGACGCCGAGCTGCTCCGCCGCAGGCTCGTCCAACACCGTGCCGGTGGCGCCGCTGTCCAGCAGCGCGTGCAGCGTATGGCCATCGACCTGCACAGGCAGCAGGATCCGCCCGGTCCAGGCGACGTCGATGGGCACCTCGGTCGCCGGCACCTGCCAGTCCGGTAGCGGCATGGTGCAGCGGTCCGGGTCGTAGAGGATGGCGCGGCGGCCGCGGACGTCGAGATCGATGTCGAAATGCGACAGCACGTCGGCGCCGATCAGCCCGCCGAGCGGGTCCGGGTCCGGCGAGCCGGGCGGCGACTCCATCGGCACCGAGATCACCGGCACATGCCCGCCAACCGGATCGTAACCGGCCAAGGCGAACTGCTGCACGAGCACGTCGTTGCGCGCGATGCCGGCGCCGCCGACGCCGGACATCAACGAGGCATGCCGCGGGTCGCCCAACAGGCCAAGGCGGGTGACCAGCGTCTCGGTGACGGCCGAGGTCTGCGCCCCGGTGTCGAAGATCGCCGGCACCGAGGTGCCGTTGACGAGGACATTGGCAAGCATGAGGTGCTGGCGCTCCTCCAGCTTCACCTCGGTGCGGCAGACGGTGGCGGAATTGGCGCAGGCGGCGAGCGCGAGCGCCAGCAGCGGAACAGCGAGCCGCGCGACCGCGGCCGGACGGAATGGCATGCAGATCCCGGAAAAAATCCGCGCGGATCGTAGGCGGCGGCGCGGCGCATTGCCAGCCGCCCCGCTACACGCCGAGCCGAGCCCGACCGATCCAAATCGTCGCGGTCGACAGCATCGTAGCGCGGCACTGCCAGTGCGGATCGGCGAATTGAACCTGCACAATGCCGCTTTATCTTAACTGGAATAATGTCACCTGGACCGGATCCGTGACTTCTCCGAAATTGCGCGCCGGCCGAATTTCCTTTCCCTTGCATTCATCCGTCCCAGCCGATATTGTGCGCATCAGCCTCCTGGAAAGGAGAGAAAAGACATGGATATCGTCACCAGGCTGTTGACCGTCTTCAACGGCACCCAGGTCGGCAGCGACTCCGCCGGCAACCGGTATTTCATCGAGCGTCGCGCCCGCGCCAACGGGGCGCCGCTGCGTCGCTGGGTGGTCCATCCGCGGGCCGCGACGGCCTCCTCGATCCCGCCGGGATGGAACGCGTGGCTGCACTTCACAAGGGGCGGGGCGCTGGCCGAAGCATCGCACGGCGGCGGCACATAGCGACGGCGGCCCACCCCGTGAGCACCTTCGCCCTGGTCCGCCACAGCGCCTACGCGGTCGGCGGCGATGCGGCGTTCGAGAACGCGGTCGAAGTCTGCGAGTTGGCGCCGCACCAGGACTATCGGGTCCGAGCCGCGGGCGGCGCGGTGTTCAAATCCCGCGACGTCGCCGAGGCCGCCGCAATCGCCGCCAATTTCCCCGACGGCAAAACCGGGTCTCCGCCGAACGCGCCGGGTTATTTCTCCAGCCTGCGCATCGCCGGCGCGGAGCTCTATCTGATCCGCAACAGCACGCATCCGCCGCTCGAAGGCATCGCCACGGCCGCCCGCAAGCGGTAGCCACCCTTTCGGCATCCGTCGGCCGCCCCATCTGCCGGGCAGACACCCGACGCAGGAGCCGCCGCATGGACGCCCTTTCCGACCTCGCGCCCGAGCGGTTCGCCGTCGGCCAGCCGGTGCCCCGCACCGAAGACCCGGTGCTGCTGCGCGGCGAGGGCCGCTACACCGACGATCTGAACCTGCCCGGCCAGGCCTATGGCGTCGTGGTGCGCAGCCGGGTCGCGCACGGCATGCTGCGCGGCGTCGACACGGCCGCGGCGCGCGCCATGCCGGGCGTGCTCGCGGTGCTGACCGCGGCGGACCTCGAAGCGGCCGGGCTCAAGCAGATGCCGAACCACGTGTTCGGCCAGAACCGCGACGGCACGCCCTGGCCGCACCCACGGCAGATGGCGCTGGCGACCGACCGGGTGCGCTACGTCGGCGACCCGATCGCCTTCGTCGTTGCCGAGACCGTCGCGCAGGCCAAGGACGCCGCCGAGGCGGTGCTGCCGGAGATCGACGACCTGCCGGCGGTGACCGACGCGCGCGCCGCCGCCGAGCCGGGCGCGCCGCAACTCTACGACGAAGCGCCCGGCAACCTGCTGCTCGACTGGCAGTTCGGCGACAGCGCGGCGGTTGCCGAAGCGTTCGCGCGCGCCGCGCACGTGACCCGGCTCGACATCCGCAACACCCGCATCGTGGTCTGCGCGATGGAGCCGCGCGCAGCACTCGCCGAATACGACGCCGAGGACGGCCGTTTCATCCTTCGCACCGGCTGCCAGGGCGTGATGATGCAGCGCAACCTGCTCGCCGGCGTGCTCGGCGTGCCGGTGGAGAAAGTCCGGGTGCTGACCGGCCACGTCGGCGGCTCGTTCGGCATGAAGTTCACCTGCTACCCGGAGTTGATCTGCGTACTGCACGCGGCCCGGCTGCTGGATCGGCCGGTGAAATGGACCGACGAGCGCACCGACAGTTTCGTTTCGGACAGCCACGGGCGGGACCACGACGTGACCGCCGAGCTGGCGCTTGATCGCGAAGGCAAATTCCTCGCGGTGCGGGTGACCGGGTTCGGCAATGTCGGCGCCCGGCTCTCCAACGCCACGACGCTGCCGCCGACGATGAACATCGTGCGCAACATCATCGGCGTCTACCGCACGCCTCTGGTGGAAGTCGCGACCCGCTGCCTGTTCACCAACACGACCCCGGTCGGCGCCTACCGCGGCGCCGGCCGTCCGGAGGGCAATTTCTACATGGAGCGGCTGGTCGAGACGGCGGCGCGGGAACTCGGCATCCCCGCCATCGAGCTGCGCCGGCGCAACCACATTCGGCCCGAGCAGTTGCCGTACGCCGCCCCGTCCGGCCAGAGCTACGACAGCGGCGATTTTCCGGGATTGCTGGAGCACGCGCTGCGCGTCGCCGACTGGGACGGTTTTGCCGCCGCGCGCGGCGGAAAGCGCCACACGCGGCCGGACGCGCGGCCGCGGCATCGGCCAGTATCTGGAGGTGACCGCGCCGGCGTCGCCGGAGCATGGCGGCGTGCGGTTCGAGGCGGATGGCACGGTCACCGTCGTCACCGGCACGCTCGACTACGGCCAGGGCCACGCGGCGCCGTTCGCGCAGGTGCTGGCAGGCGCCCTCGGCGTGCCGTTCGGAAAAATCCGGCTGGTGCAGGGCGACAGCGACCAGTTGCTGGCCGGCGGCGGCACCGGCGGCTCGCGCAGCATCATGCAGAGCGGCGCCGCGATCCTGGCCGCCTCCGAGCGCGTGATCGACAACGGCAAGCGCGCCGCGGCGCACCTGCTGGAGGCGGCGGAGGCCGATATTGCTTTTGACTCCGGCCGCTTTGCCATCGTCGGCACCGATCGCGGCATCGACATTCTTGCCCTTGCCGCTTGGCTGCGCGACGCGCCCGGGCTGCCCGAGGAGGTGCCGGCGTCGCTCGATGCGGCGCTGATCAACCCGGGCGTTCCGAGCGCCTTTCCCAACGGCTGCCACGTCGCGGAAGTCGAACTGGACCCGGAGACCGGCGCGCTTTCGGTGGTGCGCTACACGATGGTCAACGATTTCGGCGTCGAGGTGAACCCGATGCTGGTCGCCGGCCAGGCGCATGGCGGCGTGGTGCAGGGCATCGGCCAGGCGCTCGGCGAGGCGGTGTGCTACGACGAGGCTGGGCAGCTGCTGTCCGGCACGTTCATGGACTACGCGATCCCGCGCGCCGGCGACGCGCCGGAATTCCGCATCGAAAGCCGCCCGACCCGCGCGCGCACCAACCCGCTCGGCGCCAAAGGCTGCGGCGAAGCCGGCTGCGCCGGCAGCATGCCGGCGGTGATGAACGCGGTGGTGGACGCGCTGAGCCACCACGGGGTACGGCACGTCAACATGCCGGCGACGCCGGAGCGGGTTTTCCAGGCGATACGGACGGCGGAGCTCCCGCCTTCGAACTGACGGCGGAGCGGGTTTCGCCAGCGGCTGAAAATTGCGCAGCGGCCCGCTTTCGACGGCCGATCACGCCGCCCAGTTGTCGATGTCTTCCGCATCGATAAGCGCCAAGTCGCGCGGGTTCAACAGCAAGAGGCGTTGCCGGTCGCGACGCAGATCGCCGACAAGCCTGATCCAGCGCTTTTCCTTGGCGGCGTCGTAGATTGTGTCGCGTTGCGCCTTGTCGAACTGGACCCGGACCTTGCGGATAGCCCCGGCAATCATCGTCTCGACCACAGCGGATCCGTCGAATCGTTCCGGCGGTTCGGTAATTGCCGCGACCAGACCCTCCAGGCTCACGTCAGGTTCATCCCACTCGCGTGCCAATTCGTTCGCCGCTTCCGTCAAAATCGACGCGTCGTCTCGCCTGAGCTGAAACTTCACGAGGTCGCTTTCCGGCCGTACCGGGCTCCACTCCACGGAAACATCTACGCCGTTGCCCTCTCGAGCAAGCCTTGCCAAGGCCAGGCAAAGGTTCGAACTCACCCCCTCCTTATAGACGTCGACGAACGGAGCGACTCCGGCGGCAACGCCAAGGCGAATCGCCAACTCGGTGGCCCGCAGCGCAGACGCCAGCGTCCGTGTCACACGGCGACCAAACGTCGGCTCCCCCAAATCGAGAGCCGGACCGTTCTCCGGCGTAAAATCCCACGGACTGAGGATTGTCAGAACAAAGCTGCCGCGCTGGCTCTGCCCAAGCCGAAGGTTGTTGAGATAGCTGCTCACCTCCTCCGGCCGCCGCCCCCGCCACGTGCGGCGCGGCTGCGGCGATGCAGCGGCGTTCGCGGCCGCCAGCACGAGATTGCGCGCTTCCTCGTGCAGATCGAGACCCGCCGACAGCGGCACCGAACCAAAGTCGTCCGCATCGGGGGAGCGGACTTTGATAACGTCGAACGGCGCAAGAGTAAGGTCGGTCAGAACGTCATTGGCCGACCGGTCCTCCGCCTCGGCGACGTCGTTGACGAGTTCCTCCATCCGCCGTCCGAAGTCCCCGGCTTGCGGCGAAGTCGGAAGAATGACCTCGTGGGTTTCTCCACCCTCCTGCCGCGCGAAGATGGCTCCGTATTGACCATAGTCGCCGCTGTGCTCGAACCGACGCATCCGCAACCACCCGGCGACGGCGCGCGGGGATAACGCCCGAAGCGCGGAGCCGTCTTGCTGCCCAGAACTCATGTCGCCCCTCCCAACCTCGGCCGGATGTGCGCTTTGGCACTCTGCACCATGCCGACCATCGCCGCCACGTCGAACCTCTGCCGCAAAGGAAGAAGGACCCTGATAGTCTCCCTGTTGGGCGTGGCGGGCTTACCGCGCAGGTCGAGCCAATACGCGCAACGGCGGATCAAGAGGGCGTCCGGGTTCGCCTCGAGCCACCGGGATTCGTCGACATCGGTCCCAGCACCACAAGATAGTGCGGCGCCGTACAATGTTCGTCGCGAAGATCGTTATAGTTCTTTACCGAAATGTCGTGGACCACGAACTCTCCATCGATGCATTCCCCCGAGGTTGCCTTCACCTGGAATTCGATCGAAATCTTGAGCCCGTTAATTGGCCTCACAGTCGCGTCAATGCTTTGCTTATCCTTGGTCGGCTCGCTAACCCAGCATCCGGCGCGCGCCGCGACGGCCGTCACGTATGCGATCGACAATCGCTCCTTGATATCGTTGGGGTGTGTGGTGATGGCCATGGACCGCCTTCTCCTCGCCTTCATGCACCACGACCCTCCGTAATCGTCAAGGAACGCCTCCACCCGGCTGGCAGTCAGGACGGCCACCACTTGCCTAGACGCATAACCCGTTGACGCAGCCGCGCCCGCAGCCCCAAATCGCCTTGGATTTTCAGGGGAGGCCGCCGATGCGGTCGGAAGCGCGCGCGGTGGTCATCGGCGGTGGCGTGGTCGGCGCGAGCGTGCTGTACCACCTCGCCCGCATCGGCTGGACCGACGTCGTGCTGCTGGAAAAGAGCGAGCTCACCGCCGGCAGCACGTGGCACGCCGCCGGCGGCATGCACACGTTCAACGGCGACGCCAACATCTCCCGGCTGCAGAAATACACCATCGATCTTTATCGGGAAATCGAGCAACTCTCAGGCCAGTCCTGCGGCTTGCATCCGAACGGCGGGCTGATGCTGGCCGCCGACCAGGGCGAGATGGACTCCCTTCGCCTCATCGCCTCGCGCGCCAAGTATCTGCACATGGAGACGGCGATCATCTCCGTCGCCGAGGCGGTGAAGTTGAACCCGCTGATCGAGCCTCGATATTTCATCGGTGCCCTGTGGCGCGCCGATGGCGGGCATCTCGATCCATCCGGCACCACGCACGCCTACGCGAAGGCCGCGCGCGCGCTGGGCGCCGAGGTGAACCGCTTTACCCGCGTCGTCGAACTGCGCCAGCGCGCCGATGCGTCGTGGGATGTGATCACCGACAAAGGAAAAATTCATGCCGAACATGTGGTGAACTGCGCCGGCCTGTGGGCGCGCGAAATCGGCCGAATGGTCGGCATCGAGTTGCCGGTGCTGGCAATGTCGCACCACTACCTGCTGACCGAGCCGCTGCCGGAACTCGCAGGCGCCGAGAAGGAATTTGTCAATACGACCGATTATTCGGGAGAAATCTATCTGCGCCAGGAGGGTCGCGGCGCGCTGATCGGCACGTACGAGGCAAACCCGGTTGCGTGGTCACCGGACACCACGCCCGACGATTTTTCGATGCAGCTGCTGCCCGACGACCTGGAGCGGCTGGCGCCGGCGTTTGAAGTCGGGTTCAGGCACTTTCCGGCGATCGGCCGCGCCGGCATCAAGAAGGCGATCAACGGCCCGTTCACCTTCGCGCCCGACGGCAACCCGCTGGTCGGGCCGGTGTCGGGCCTGCGCAACTACTGGGTAGCTTGCGCCGTGATGGCAGGGTTCAGCCAGGGCGGTGGCGTCGGGCTCGCATTGTCGCAGTGGATGGCGCACGGCGATCCCGGTCAGGACGTGCTGGCGATGGACGTTGCCCGCTACGGCGCGTTCGCCACGCCTCGCTACACGTCGGCGAAGGTGCATGAGAACTACACGCGGCGTTTCCGCCTCGCCTATCCGAACGAGGAGCTGCCGGCCGCGCGGCCGTTCCGTCGCACCCCGATCTACGACCGGCTGGTTGCGGCGGGTGCCGTGATGGGCGCGGCGTACGGGTTGGAAAGCGCGCTGTGGTTCGCGCCGCCCGGCGTCGCGCGCACGGAGACGCCGACCTATCGCCGCAGCGAAGCTTTTTTTCACGTGCGCGCCGAATGCCATGCGGTGCGAACCGCTGTCGGTATCTACGAGACTTCCAATTACGGCAAATACGAAGTCACCGGCCGCGGCGCGCGCGCGTGGCTCGATCGCGTGTTCGCCTGCCGGATTCCGAAATCGGGACGGATCGCGCTGGCGCCGATGCTGAACGCAGCCGGGCGGATCGTCGGCGACCTGTCGCTCGCGGCCGTCGCCGCGGACCGGTTCCTGATCGTCGGCTCCGGATTCGCCGAGGCGTTCCACATGCGCTGGTTCGCGGACCAGGCGCCGCCGCCCGACGTGTTCGTGCGCGCGGCGTCCTCGACGCTGTGCGGGTTTTCCATCGCCGGCCCGAATGCGCGCGCGCTGCTGCAACGCCTGACCCGGCTCGATCTTTCCGCCGGCGCGTTCAAGTTCTTCGACGTGCGGGAAACGGCGGTCGGCATGTCGCCGGTCATTCTCTCGCGTTCGGGCTTTACCGGCGAACTCGGCTACGAGGTGTGGTGCACGCCGGATTTCCTCCTCCAACTCTACGAGGACCTGCTCTCAGCCGGGGAAGATCTCGGATTGGTGCATTTTGGCGGACGCGCGCTGTCCTCGCTCCGGATGGAAAAGGGCTATGGCAGCTTCCAGAAGGATTTCCGGCCGGACTACACGCCCGCCGAAACCGGCCTGGACCGCTTCGTCGATTTTTCCAAGCCGGATTTTGTCGGTCGCGACGCAGCAGCAGCGGAACGGACGCGCGGACCAAAGCGGAAATTCGTGATCTTCGAAGTGGACGCCGACGATGCCGACGTCGTCGGCTACGAATCCGTGCTGCACTCGGGCGCGCCGGTCGGCTACGTGACCTCCGGCGCCTACGGCCACTGGGTCGGCAAGAGCCTCGCCGCCGGCTACGTGCCGACGGCGCTGGCGCGCGACGGCGAACGTTTTTCCATCGACATCCTCGGTCGCGACTGCACCGCGATCGTCCGGTTGCAGCCGCTGCATGATCCCGAAGGAAAAAGGCTGCGCGGGTGACCGAGGTCGAGAACGCGCCGCGCCGGCGCGAACGCGCGCGCGCGCCACGTTCGACCGCCTTCGCCCTGCCGCCGCGCCTGCCGGCACGGATCGAGAATCCGTTCCCCCCGATCGAACTTTTCTCCACCGAGGACGTGTCTCGCATTGTCGATGCTGCCTACACGATCCTTGAGCGCGCCGGCATCGAAGTCCTGAGCCCGGCGGCGCGCGCGCGGTATCGGCAGGCCGGCGCCGAGGTGAACGAGGAAACCGGGCTGGTTCGGCTGCCGCGCGATCTGGTTCGCTCGGCATGTGCGCCGGCGCCGGCAAACTTCGTGCTGCACGCACGCAATCCCGAACGCCACCTGCATGTCGGCGGCACGGTGATAAATTTCGGGCCGGTGAACGGCGCGCCCAACGTCACCGACCTGGAGCGCGGCCGCCGGTACGGCGACATTCTGTCCTTTCGCGACCTGCTGAAGATCACTCACGCATTCGGCGTGCTGCACTGGCAGGGCGGCGTGGTGCTGGAGCCGGTCGATTGCCCGGTGCCGACGCGGCATCTCGACATGTACCAGGCCCACATTGAATGTTCCGACATCGTCTGGGCCGCGCGCGGCGTCGGCGGCGTGCAGGCGCGCGACGCCATCGCCTTGAGCGCGATCGAACACGGCACCACGCCGGAGGCGCTCGCCGAGCGCCCGACGCTGCTGACCGTCACCAACGTCAACTCGCCGCGCCGCGTCGACGCGGAAATCCTCGACGGCATCATGGCAATGGCCGAAGCGGGCCAATGCGTGTGCGTGACGCCGTTCACGCTGATGGGCGCGATGGCGCCGGTCACGCTGCCGGGCGCGCTCGCGCAGCAGACCGCGGAAGCGCTGGCCGTGATCGCACTCGTTCAGGCGATCCGCCCCGGCTGCCCGAGCGTGATCGGCGGCTTCACCAGCAACGTCGACATGCGCACCGGCTCGCCCGCGTTCGGCACGCCGGAATACGTGCTGGCGACGCTGGGCGGCGCGCAGATCGCGCGGCACTTGCGCATTCCCTATCGCAGCAGCGCGGTCAATGCTTCGCCCGCGGCCGACGCGCAGGCGACCTGGGAAACCGGATTCTCACTGTGGGCCTCGATCATGTCACACAGCCACCTGATCAACCACGCGTGCGGCTGGCTGGAGGGCGGACTGTCCGCATCGTTCGAAAAGCTCGCGATCGACGCGGAGATGCTGCGAAGCTGGGCCGTGGTGCTGCAACGTCGCAGCTTTTCGGACGCCGACCTCGCCGTGGACGCGATCTGCGAGGTGCCGCCCGGCGGGCATTTCTTCGGCTCCAGCCACACGATTGCCCGCTACGAGACGGCGTTCTGGCGGCCGATCCTGTCGGACTGGTCGAATTTCGAGAATTGGCGCGACGCGGGCGCCAAGGACGCGACCATCCGCGCGCATGAATTGTGGAAGAAGGCACTGGCCGCCTACGAACCGCCGCCACTCGACCCCGGCGTGCGCGAGGCCGTCGACGACTACATCGCCCGGCGGCGGGCGGAGATCGGCGCATGAACTTCGTCGCCAATGCGCGCATGTATTCCGTGTCTCCGGAGGCCGAGACGGCGTGGCGTGACCTGCTCGCGCATGTCGCGCAGGAAGCGGGCGTTGCGTTGGAGTACCTCGCCTATCCGGCACCGCAACCATTGGAAGGCCTTTGGCGCCGGCCCGATCTCGGTTGCGTGCAGATGTGCGGCTACCCGATCGCGCTGCGCCTCGCCGACGTACGGCCGATCGCGGCGCCGATCCCGCGCGCCGACTGGGCCGGCGGCCGCGCCGTGTACCGCTCCGACTTCATCGTTCGTGCGGATGCGCCGTACCAAAAGTTGGAAGACACGTTCGGCGGCCGTTTCGGCTGGACGGTCGCGCATTCGCACTCCGGCTTCAACGCGCCGCGCCATCACCTGCTGCAGTATCGCCGCAACGACCGCGGCAAACTGTATCGCGAGGTGCGCGGCAACCTGATCACCGCGCGCGCGGTGCTCGACGCCGTGCGTGACGGCAGCATCGACGTCGGCCCGCTCGACGCGTTCTGGCACATGCTGCTCCGGCGCTGGCGGCCGGACCTCTGTGCCGATGTGCGCGTGCTGGCGAGCACGGCGACGGCGCCGATGCCCGCATTCGTCGCCGCGCCGGCACTTCCGGCCGCCGATCTGGCAGCGCTGCGCTCGGCTTTTGCGGGCGCGGCCGCGTGCCCCTGGTTCGCGCCGTACCGCGATCTGCTGCTGATCGAGGGTTTTGCCAGCGTGACACAAGAAGGTTTCGCGCCAACGCTGGCGTGGCGCGACGCCGCGTTGCGCGCGGATTACCCCGAGCCTGCCTGAACGCCGCTACAGCGGCGGCAGCCCGAAGCTGCCGCGCATGCGCGCGCGCAGGAACGCGCCGTCGCGCGTCGGCAGCACCCGTTCCGCCGTGCTCGGCGCGACCTTCGCGACCGCCACTGCGGGCGCATTGCCGAGCCGGTGGGCACGATCGGAAAAGCCGGCGAGCTCGGCGGCATCCGTCACGGTCCGCGCATCGGCAATGCCGCAGGCCCGCGCGACCGCCGCAAGATCCGTCGCCATCGCCGTGTGCGTCGCCTGCGCGCCGGTTTCCTCGTACAGCCCGTTGTCGAGGATCAGGATGCTGAGATTGCCCGGCTGCTGCGCCCCGATCGTCGCAAACGCGCCAAGCCCCATCAGCATCTCCCCGTCGCCGGTGATCACCAGCACCGGGATCGTCGGCTGCGCCAGCGCGAGCCCCAGCCCGATCATCGCGGCGCCGCCCATCGCGCCCCACAGGTAGAAATTGCGCACATGGTCGCCGGCCGCCGCAATGTCGTAGGTCGCCGCGCCCAGCCCGCCAACGACGGCAAGCTCGCCGCGCCACGCCAGCACGTCCGCGACGACCCGGCGCCGCTCCAGCGATCCGCTCATCCGACAAACACCTTGGCACCCACTAGCCGTTGACCGAGCAGCACCGCCATTGCCGAGCCTCCGAGATAGGCCATGCGCGCCGCTGCCTGCACCGTTTCGAGCGCGTCCGTCGGGTGGTCGACGCGCGCCACCTGCACACCCATCAGCCGCAGCGCCGCCTCGGTCGCCGACCCCATCGGCACCTGCCAGGCGTTGAACTCGCCGAACTCGCCGCGCATCGTCACCAGCGCCAGCAGCGGAAAACCGCATGTGTGGATCAGCGACAGCATGTTGATGCAGTTGCCGACGCCGCTCGATTGCAGCAGCAGCACGCCGCGCTGGCCGCCGAGCCACGCGCCCGCGAGCAGCGCCACGCCCTCCTCCTCGGTGGTCAACGGCACGGCGCGCATCGCCGCGTCCGCGCGCGCCCGCCCGATCAGCGGCGCGTGCCCTGAGTCCGGCACGTAGGCGACCTGCCGCACGTCCATTGCCTTCAGCACGCCGAAGATTTCGTCGGTCCACATCCGCGTCAGCCTATCTCGATCACGAGCTGGTCGGCGTCCAGTCCTTCCGCGCCCTCCGCGACGTGCACGGCGCGGACCGTTCCGTCGACCGGCGCCTCGTGCGCAACTTCCATCTTCATCACCTCCATGATGAACAGCGTATCGCCCGCCTTCACCGCGTCGCCGGGCTTGGCCAGCACCTTCCACATGTTGCCGGCGGTCTGCGTGCGCACCTCGGTTGCCATCGTGGCAGTCCCTTCCTTCAGATGATCGACGCCTCGGAGCACGTCGCCTTGAGCTCCCGCGCCATCGCCTGCGCATCCGCGACGCTGATCTGGCGAAAGTTGTAGATCTCGCCGGGCTTCGATTGTCCAAGCTTCCAGAACGCAGCGGAGGGAACGGTGTACGGGTTGATGAAACCGCCCATGCTCGGCCCATCGTTGACGAGAATGATCGGCGTCTGCCCGGCCAGGTTGATCGCGCCAAGCGGGTAGCCGTGGTCGATGATGTTCGATGGCAGGCTGCCGTGTTCCGGCGGCTTGTTGGTCGCCTTCTCCGTAAATGTCCAGTCCGGGCCATCCAGACGGAAGCCGGTACGGTTGGATTTCGCCGACAGCTTCCAATCCGCGGTGAGGAATTGCGTCTGCCCGGCTGCGTCGATCCAGTCGTCGTTCGGCCCCGCGCAAACTTCCACGTCCCACCGCTTGTCGGTGCGGATCGGCGGCCGCGCCGCCGGCTTCACCTCGCGCCCGGCGGTTCCCTTGCCGACAGCCACGGGAATGACGTGCCCCGGCTTCAGGGCGCTGCCCTCCATGCCGCCGACGCCCGCCTGATGGAAGGTCGAGCGCGATCCGAGCCACGGCTCGGTCGCGATGCCGCCGGCGATGGCGACATAGCAGCGCGTGCCGACGCGGGCCGCGCCCATCGCCAGCACCTGCCCCGATTTCACCGCGATCGAGCGCCACAGCGGCACCGGCGCATCGTCGAGTTTCGCGCCCATCTCGGCGCCGGCGAGCGCGATCACGGTGTCGCGCTGGAATTTCAGCGTCGGGCCGATATACTGTGCCTCCAGCCCGGCGGCGCCGGGCGCATTACCAACCAGCACGTTGGCAAGCCGAAAAGACCACGAATCCATCGGCCCGGACGGCGGAAACCCCTGGTTCCAATAGCCGATGCGGCCGGGATAGTCCTGCACCGACGTTTCCAGCCCGGGCTTCAGCACCTCGATCATGATCGCCCCCTTGGCTCAGAACCGCTTGCCGCGGTCGAGGCTCGCGACCCAGGACTTGTAGTGCGACACTGAAAACTTCTGGTAGCCGAGGACGTTGTACTGGTACGAGCCATCGGCCACCTGCCGCTCCGCGTCCTCGAACTCCTTGACGCCGACGGGCACGAACTTCACCCGGTCGCCGGGCCGGAACAGGCAGATGCTGTCCTCGAACACCGCGAACCGCCGCTTCGGATCCCAGATCGGCACCGGGATGCGGGCAAAAATCTGGTAGCCGCCCGGCGTCGCCACCGGATAGATCGCGGTCGAGGCGCCGCCCATGCCGACGGTGCCCTGCGGCGTCCAGGTGCGCGGCGGGTTGTATTTCGGCGCGGTGATCACGCAGCGGGGATCGAGCGCCATCATGAACGGCAGCCCGGGCCAGAAGCCGAGCGAGGCGACCCAGTATTCGGTGCCCGAATGCACGCGCACCAGTTGCTCCGGCCCCGACAATCCGTTGAGCCGCGCGACGAACGCCGGGTCGTATTCCTTGTCCGGATTGAACTTGGCCGTGTAATCCTCGATCGCCGCGCGCGTCCACGGGTCGCAGTAGACGGTCGGAAAATAGAACAGCCGGCTCGCGAGCTCGATGTCGTCGGACGGGCCGAGCGACGCGGCGAGCCGGGCCATTTCCGTCTGCAGGTCGGCGAACGAAATCTCGTCGGGTTCGTAGTGCACGAGCAGCGAGGCAAAGCAGGGCGCGGTTTCGACGACGCCCTTCAGGTGATGCGCGGCGATCGCCCCGGCGAGGCCCTGCGCCAGGAAATTCAGCTCAAGGTTCATCTCGTTGCCGAACTCGATCAGCATGTACCGGTCGCCGCCCGGCAGGTAGCGCGGTTCGTCGTAGATCATGCGCGCCTCTCCCTGTTGCGCCGGTTTCAGCCGATCAGGTCCGCCTTGTGCCCGTCCACGAACGAAGTGAGCGTGCGGCCGGCGCGGAACGCCGCATGGTTGATCACGCGGCGCAGGAACGCAACATTTGTCATGATGCCGTCGATCGCGGTCGCATCCAGCGCCGCAAGCATGCGGGCAATCGCCGCGTCGCGGTCCGGCGCATGGACGATCAGCTTGGCGATCATCGGGTCGTAGTGCGGCGTGACCGTATCGCCCTCGCGCACGCCGGTGTCGACGCGCACGCCCTCCCCTTGCGGCAGCACGAGCCGACTGATCCGCCCCGGCGACGGCAGGAACATCTTGGCCGGGTTTTCCGCGCAGATGCGCACCTCGATCGCGTGGCCGCGCCGCTGCACCTGGTCCTGCGCCAGGTTCGCGCCGAGATGCTCGCCCATCGCCAGCCGCAGCTGCATGCCGACCAGGTCGAGGCCCGTGAGCATCTCCGTCACCGGGTGCTCGACCTGGATGCGCGTGTTCATCTCCAGGAAATAGAAATCGCCGGTGTCATCGTCGAGCACGAACTCGATCGTGCCGGCGCTGCGGTAGCGCTCCTGCCGCGCCAGCGCAACCGCCGCGTGCAGCATCCGCTCGCCGACCGGCGGCGTGAGCCCCGGCGACGGGCTTTCCTCGACGAGCTTCTGGAAACGCCGCTGGATCGAGCATTCGCGCTCGAAGCAGATGTACCGCGAGGCCGTCGCCAAAGCCGAAGACCTGCACTTCGACGTGGCGCGCGTGCCGGACATAGCGCTCCAGGAACACCGTGCCGTCGCCGAACGCGCGTGCCGCCAATCCCTGCGTGGCCTCTACAACCGTGCGCAAGTCGCCGGTGCGTTCCACGAGGCGCATGCCGATGCCGCCGCCGCCGGCCGAAGCCTTGACCAGCAACGGAAAGCCGACCTCTTCGGCCGCGTCTTCAAGTCCGTCCAGCTCGCCGGGCGCGAACCGGCCCGAACCCGGCAGCACCGGCACGCCCGCCGCCTTCGCCAGCAGCCGCGCCCGCTCCTTGTCGCCCATGTCCTCGATGCATCTTGCCGTCGGCCCGACCCAGACGAGGCCCGCCTCCTCGACCGCGCGGGCAAAGCCGGCGTTCTCGGCGAGAAACCCGTAGCCCGGATGCACCGCGTCCGCCCGCACGTCGCGCGCCGCCTGCAGGATCGCGGTATGCGCAAATAGCTGTCGGCAGGCTTGGCGCCACCGATCGGCACCGCATCGTCGGCCATCGCGACGTGCGCGGCGGTGGCGTCGGCCTCCGAATAGACCGCGATCGTGCGCAGGCCGAGCCCCTTTGCACTGCGCAGAACGCGGCACGCTATTTCGCCGCGGTTGGCGACCAGCAGGGACGCGATGCGGCGCATCAGCTCTCCCTGAGCCAGGGTGCGATCGCCGCGCGCACGGCGTGCGCCAGCTCCACCGCGTTCGGCGTGTCCGAATGGATGCAGATGCTGTCGCTGCCGACCCGTACGTCGACGCCGTTCACCGACGTCGCCACGCCCTCCTGGATCGCGCGCACGCAGCGCGCCGCGGCACGAGCGGTATCGACCGGCGGATGTTCGCGCGTGATGATCAGGCCGCCGGCATCGGTGTAGTCGAGATCGGCATAATATTCCGCGACGAAGCGATGGCCGCGCGCGGGATACACGCTGCCGTGCAGCGTGCCGACCATGCCGTACAGCGGCACGCGAAAGATGTCGGCGACATCGCAGACCGCATCTGCAATGTCCTCCATGCGCGCGGCCATGCCGTAGAGCGAGCCGTGCGGCTTGATATGGTTCAGCTCCATTCCTTCGGCGCGCAGGAAGCCGCACAGCGCGCCGACCTGGTAGATCAGGCAGTTCGCCAGTTCCTCGCGCGATATTTTCATCTCGCGGCGGCCGAACCCCTGCAGGTCCGGCAGCGACGGATGCGCGCCGACTTTCACCTTATGCTGCTTGGCGAGTTGCACGGTGCGGCGCATGTGGTTGAAGTCCGACGCATGGAAACCCGCACGCCACGTTGGCGACGGTGATCAGCGGCATCAGCGCCTCGTCGTCGCCCATGCGATACAGCCCGAAACCCTCGCCCATGTCGCAGTTGATCGTGGTCATGCCGCTGTTCCCTGTCGCCAGGCGGTTACGTCTGGTCGCGCCTCGACGACACCGCAAAAGGTTTCGAGCGACCGCTTGATCGCCGCGGGATCGAGACCCTTGACGATGAACACGAGCCGGGATCGGCGGTCGTCATCCGGCCACGCCCGCATGTGCGTCGGCGCGTGCACGAGTTGCTGGACCCCGTGGATCGCAACCGGCGCGTCCGAGCCGGTGACGTTCAGGATGCCCTTGACCCGCAGCACGCTGTCGCCGTGCCGGTGCAGCAGCATGGTGAGCCACAGGCCGAATGCGGTCCAGTCCACCGATCGCTCCAGCAAGATCGCAAATGCCTCGATGTCCGGCGCGTGCCGCGATTCCTCCCCGTCGGATGTCCGCATTTCGTCGGCGATCCACGCCGCGGTCGCCGGGTTGCGAAACATCGTGCCGGCGTCTCCGTCCGGCAGCAGCGTCTCCGCGCCGTGCAAACCACGCAGCAGCGGCGCGTCCGGATTGATCGCGCGGATCCGCCGTTCCGCCGCAAGTGTGTCGGGTACATCGGCAAGGTCGGTCTTGGTGAGCACGATCCGGTCGGCGACCGCGACCTGCTTGACGCTCTCGGCATGTTGCGCAAGCTGCCGAGCGCCGTTGACCGCATCAACCGTGGCGACGACGCCTGCCATGCGGAAATGGTGTTGCAGCACCGGGTCGGCGTGAAACGTCGTCAGCACCGGGAACGGGTCGGCCAAGCCGGTGCTTTCGATCACCATCCGACTGAATGTCGGGATGGTCCCGCGCGCACGGCGCGAGTGCAGGTCGCGCACGGCATCGGCCAGCTCGCCGCGCACCGTGCAGCACAGGCAGCCCGATTGCAGCAGCACCATGCGCTCGTCGATGCGTTCGAGCAGCTGGTGGTCCAGCCCGATCTCGCCGAATTCGTTGATCAGCACGGCGGTGTCGGCCATCGCGGGATCGTCGAGCAGATGCCGCAGCAGCGTCGTCTTGCCCGAGCCGAGAAAGCCGGTGATCAGCGTCACCGGCGTGAGCTCCTTACGCATCTGCAAAACCGAGACGCGCGAGCAGCGCCGGATCGAGCGGGTCGCAGCGTCGGCCGGACAGTTGCTCGGCAACGGGCCACAGATGCGCGAGCGTTTCCACCATCTCGGTTTTGCCGGTCGCGGTCGACAGCACGTAGGCGCTGCCCTGCCAGTCCGACAGCGTCATGCCGTAATGCCCGAGCACGCGATTGGCGAGGCGTACGCGGCGCGCCCGTTCCCGCCGCCGCTCGACCGGATCGGTGTTGCGCGTGAACACGCCCGGGCGCGCGGCCGCGTCGGCCCAATGCTCGGTGCCGCCAATCACGCCGCACAGCGCGCACATCTGTCCGCTACTTCGCGCGCGGATGCCGTTTCGCGAAATCGTCGGCCATCTCGTTCATCGTCACGAACTTGACGCCGGGATGGCGGATCGATGTGGTGATACAGCCGCTCCAGCATCATCAGCACGTGCGGCCGGCCGGCAACGTCCGGATGGATGGTGATCGGGAACACCGCGTAGTCGTATTCGCGATACACCCAGTCGAACTGGTCGCGCCACATCTGCCTCGATGTCGTGCGGGTTGACGAAGCCGTGGCTGTTCGGCGCCTTCTTGATGAACATCATCGGTGGCAGATCATCGAGATGCCAGCTCGCGGGGATCTCGATCAGGTCGGTCTCGTGGCCGCGCTTGAGCGGCACCATCCATTCGCTCGGCTTCTTCGAATAGTCGATCTTGGTCCAGCTGTCGCCGACGCGCACGTAGTATGGCTGGAAGTCGTGATGCATCAGTGAATGGTCGTATTTGATGCCCTTCTTGAGCAGCAGCTCGTTGGTGACCCGCGAAAACTCCCACCACGGCGCGACGTAGCCGGTCGGGCCGCTTGCCCGAGAGTTTGGTGACGAGGTCGATGCACTTGTCGAGCACCTCCTCCTCCTGCTCGGGCGTCATCGCGATCGGGTTCTCGTGGCTGTAGCCGTGGATGCCGATCTCGTGGCCCGCATCGGCGACCGCCTGCATCTGCGCCGGGAACGTCTCGATCGAATGGCCGGGAATGAACCACGTGGTCTTGATGCCGAACCGTTCGAACAGCTTCAGCAATCGCGGCGCGCCAACTTCGCCGGCGAACAGGCCGCGCGAGATGTCGTCAGGCGAGTCCTCGCCGCCGTACGAGCCGAGCCAGCCGGCGACCGCGTCCACGTCGACGCCGAAGCCGCACAGGATTTCCTTCGCCATTCCCGCCTTCCCCTTACGAAAACTCGCCGCGCACCACGCGTTCCGCCGTGAGCCCGATCGAGAGCAGCGCGTCGTCCGCGCCGGGGCCGCCGGACATCAGCAGCGCCGTCGGCAGGCCGCGCGCGTCCGCGCCGGTCGGCAGCGAAAGGCCGCACCAGTCCAGGAAATTCCCGAGCGCGGTGTTGCGCAGCGTGCGCATGTTGATCCGGCCGAACAGCTCGTCGTCCGCCTCCAGGTCGGCGATGCGCGGCGCGGTGTGTACCACCGTCGGGAACGCCACCAGCGTGCCGCCCGCAAAAACCGAAGTCGTCTCGGCGACCAGCCGCGCCCGCGCCTGCAGCATGGTGATGTAATCGAACATCGCGATGCCGCCGCCGCGCCGCACCCGATCGACCACGCGCCGATCCAACGTGGCTGCATCGCCGCTTTCGACGCGCGCGCGGTGCAGCACGAACGCCTCGGCCGCCGCGATCGCGCCGTGTCGCGCGGTCAGCGCCATGACCTCATCGAACGCCGGCAGCGCCTTGCGCTCGACGATCGCGCCGGCATCCGCCAGCCGCCCAAGCGCCGCCTCGAAATTCTCCGCAACGGCCGGCTCGATATCTTCGAACACGACGTTCTGCGGCACCACGATGCGGCGGCCCGCGATCGGCGCCGGTCGCGCGTCCGGCACCAGCCGCCCGCGCATCGCCGCGTCCACCAGCGCCGCGTCGGCCACCGTGTGCGCCAGCACGCCGAGCGTATCCAGCGTGCGCGACAGCGGGAACGCGCCCTCCATCGGATAGCGTCCGCCCGACGCCTTGTAGCCGACGATGCCGTTGAACGCTGCGGGGATCCGCACCGACCCGCCGGTGTCGGAGCCGATCGCGACGGGCACGAGCCCGCGCGCGACCGCGACCGCCGAGCCCGAGGACGAGCCGCCGGGAATGCGCGGCGCGTCGCGCCCGTGCGGGTTGCGCGGCGTGCCGTAATGCGGGTTGAGGCCGATGCCCGAATACGCGAACTCCGTCATGTTGACGCGACCGACGCACACCATGCCCGCATCGCGCAGCCGCGCGACCACCGGTGCGTCCTGCAACGCGGGCGACGCGTTCGCCAACACGCGCGACCCCGCCGTGGTCGGCAACTCAGCGATATCAAAAAGATCCTTCCACGCGATCGGCACGCCGTCGAGCGGCCCGTGCGCCCAGCCCTCGCGCGCCCGCCGCGCCGCGGCCCGCGCTTCCCGCTGCGCGCGCTCCTGCGTCACCACGGTGAAGATCGCCGGATCGTCGCACGCCGCAATCGCCGCCAGCGTGCGCTCGGCCAGCGCCTCCGCGTCCATCGCGCCGCCGGCGAGCAACGCGCCGAGTTGCAGTGCGGAATTCAAGCTTCAATACCTCCCGACCAGCAACCCGCCATCGACCACCACGACCTGCCCGGTCATGTAGCGGGCGGCGTTGCGACGCCAGGAACAGCACGACGTCGGCGATCTCGTCGGGTTCGCCGATGCGGCCCATCGGAATGAACGCGCCCGCCGCTTCCGCGCCGGCCGGGCCCGAGCGAATGCTCCTCGGACAGCAGTTGCGCGGTGCGGATGTAGCCGGGCGCGATGCCGTTGACGCGGATGCCGGTCTGCGCGCGAGTTCGACGGCGAGCCCGCGCACCAGTCCGACGACGCCGGCCTTGGCCGAGGAATAATGCACGTGCTCGTCCCAGCCGTAGGCGACGCCCATGATCGAGGAGAGGCAGACGATCGCGCCCGGCGCCGCGCGCCTGCATGCCGGCAGCGCCGGCCGCACCACGCGGAACATGCCCTTCAGGTCGATATCGAACGTGTGGTCCCATTTCTCGTCGGTCAGCTGCGGCGAGCGGCACCTTGTGCGCGATGCCGGCATTGGCGACGATGACAGTCGAGCGCGCCATGTCGCGTCTTCCGACTTCGCCGCACCAACGCGTCGGCCTGCCGCCGTCGAGCGCACGTCGAGCAGATGGAACTCCGCCGTGCCGCCGCCGGCGGAGATCGTCCGCGGCCGACGGCCTCGCCTTCGCGCGCCAGAATGTCGGTGACGACGACGTGATAGCCGGCCGTGCCGAACGCCAGCGCCGTCGCGCGGCCGATGCCGATGCCGGCGCCGGTGATCAGAACGTTCGGCTTCATCGCGACCCTTCACAGCATCACGTCTCCGGAATTCGGCCCCAGCGTCTGCCCGACGAACAGGCTCGCCGCGTCGGAGCGAGGAACGCGATCGCGGCCGCGACTTCCTCGGGTTCGCCGAAACGTCCGAGCGGCAATTCCGCCGCCTTCGCGCGCTTCGCCAGGCCTCCGAGAGCGCCATCACCAGCGGCGTGTTGATCGGTCCGGGCGCGACCGCGTTGACGCGCACGCCCTGCTTGCTGACTTCGCGCGCCAGCGACTTGGTCAAGCCGATGATCGCCGCCTTGGCGCGCGCTGTAGTGCGCCAGCTCGACGCCGCCGATCTGGCCGAGCTGCGAGGCCATGTTGACGATGCACGCCGGCGCCTGCTCGCCAGCATCGCCGGCAGCACGGCGCGCGTGCACAGGAACGTGCCGCGCACATGCACCGCGAACATGCGGTCGAAATCGGCGGGCGTCAGATCGACGAACTGCGCCTGATGCACATGGCCGGCATTGTTGACGAGCAGCGTCACTGTCGCCGAATGCCGCCCGCGCACCGTCGGCAAGCCGCGCGACCGCGCCCTCGTCGGCAACGTCGCCCGCGATCGCCGTCGCACGCCCGCCGGCCGCGACCACCTCGGCAGCGACGCGCTCGGCACGATCCGCGGTCAGATCGTTGACCACAATGAAAAAGCCGTCCCGCGCGAGCCGCAGCGCCGTCGCCCGGCCGATCCCCGAGCCCGCACCGGTAACGATCGCCACGCCGCCCATGCCATGCCCCCGCGCCTGCCATCGACGCTACAAAGATAGCAAAATGCGTGCAAGCCGGGCGCCAGCCAAGATCGGGGCGCTGCCCCGAACCCCGCCAAAGGCCGGCGGCCTTTGGAAACCCCCCATTGCGTTTCGCCGCAAGCTGCGGAAGCCTGCGCGCCACGGACAGGGAGACAAAGCCATGGCACATCGACCGCAGGCGGTGGCGACCGTGAAAATCGACGAGCCGCACGTGCGCGTCACCGAATGGCGGTTCGCGCCGGAAGCCGAGACCGGCTGGCACGTCCACGCGCACGACTACGTGGTCGTGCCGATGCTCGATGGCGCGCTGCTGCTGGAGGAGCCGGGCGGCGTCTCCCGCACCGTGCCGATGAAGATGCACGCGCCGTACGCCCGGCTCGCCGGCGTCGAACACAACGTCGTCAACGCCTCCGGCCACGAATACGCGTTCATGGAAGTCGAGATCCTGCGTGGAGAACACCCGATGAGCGGCCGCGCCACCGAGGCCACCGAGCGAGCGCTCGCCGCGATCGAGCGCCTGAACCCGAAACTGCACGCCTTCGCGACCGTGCGGCCGGAGGATGCGCGCGAGCAGGCGAGGCATCTCGATGCGCGCGCGGCGCTCGGCACGCCGCCGGGGCCGCTCTACGGCAGCGTGGTCGCGGTGAAGGACATCATCGACCTCGCCGGCCTGCCGACCGGCGGCGGCTCGCGCACCCGCGCCGGCGCGGCACCGGCCGCCGCCGATGCCCGCATCGTGCGCCGGCTGCGCGCGGCCGGGGCGGTGTTGATCGGCAAGACCCACACTGTCGAATACGCCTACGGCGGCTGGGGCACCAACGTCACGGTCGGCACCCCGCACAATCCGTGGGATTTGTCCCGCGCGCGCGCCCCTGGCGGATCTCGAGCGGCTCGGGCGTCGCGGTCGCGGCGGGGATCGTGCCGATGGCGCTCGGCACCGACACCGGCGGCTCGGTGCGGCTGCCCGCCTCGTTCTGCGGCATCGTCGGGCTGAAGACCACGGCCGGCCTGCTGCCGATCGACGGCATCCTGCCGCTCGACGGCAGGTTCGACTTCGGTCGGGCCGATGACCCGCACGGTCGCCGACGCCGCGCGCCTGTTCGCCGCCATGCTCGCGGAGGATTCTGCCCGCGTGCCCGGCGCCGCTCGCCTCGCCGCACCGGAAAAGCTCGGCGCGGAAGGTCTCGCCGGCCGCCGTATCGGCGTGCTGGAGGCGCCCGACGTGGAGTTGCACCCGGACACCGCAAAAGCCTTCGCGGAGACCCAAAAACTGCTGGCCTCGCTCGGCGCCGTGCTGGTGCCGGCCCATCTGCCGCGGCCAATCACAAAATTCATCGGCGGCATGACCGACCTGATCGGCGCGACCGGCTACTCGCATTACGCGGCACTCGTCGATGCCGAGCCCAACCTGCTCGGCGCCCCGATCCGCACGCGCATGCTGGCTGGGCGCGACGTGCCGGCGTGGCGCCTGCTCGCCGAGCAGCGCCGCCAGCGCGCCGACATCGCAGCGATGGCCGAGTTGTTCGGCACCATCGACGCGCTGCTGAGCCCGACCACAGCGGTGCCCGCGCCGCTGCTGGAGGACGTCGACGAAGGAATAAGCCCGGCGATCTTCACGCGGTTCGCGAACTACCTCGATCTGGCCGCGATCTCGCTGCCGATGGGGCGAAGCACGCAGGGGCTGCCGATCGGCATGCAGTTGGCGGTGCCCGGGCTGCAGGAAGTCCGCGCCCTGGCCTTCGCCGCGACGTTGGAGGCGGCGCGCGGGGAGTTCCCGGTGCCCACCTTGGCATGATGGCCCCATTGCGGGCCTTGATCATTAACGCATGCCACCATGTCCATCGGTCCGAAAGCGCGGTATGCTCGCCACGATGGTGCATGAATGAGCGATGAAATCCTGGCCGAACTGATCACCGCGGTTCGCGGCGTCAATTCTCGACTAGAACGGATCGAGTCGCGCCTCGATTTGGTTGAATCCCGCCTTGGCCGGATCGAATCCCGGCTCGAACGGTTGGAGTCGGCCCATATTTCGGGACGTACCGACGTCATGGCGCAGTTGGATCGGTTCCAGACAACACTCGACGAAGTCAAGGACGACATCACCGTCAATTTCCACGCCAATTCCCGCATCGAACGCATCGCCCGCACCAGCAATGTGGAAACGCGGGCGCTCGCCGACCGAGTGACCGCTTTGCAGCGGCAAGTGATGCATCTGAATGGCCGTATCACGTCGCTGGAGAGCCGGGGCTGAACGCCGGTCCCACCGCCAGTTTCCGCCCGTCTTCCGGTCTGATTTCCGACCTCTCTCTCCGCGCCCTGCTCGCCGGCGTGCTCGCGGCATTCGTGGGCTTCGCCAGTTCCTTCGCGGTGATCGTGAACGGCCTCACCGCCGTCGGCGCGACACGGGAACAAGCGGCGTCGGGGCTGATGGCGGTCTCGATCGCGATGGGGGTGTGCGGCGTCATCCTCAGTCTGCGCTCGCGCCTGCCGATCTCGATCGCGTGGTCGACGCCGGGCGCCGCGTTGCTCGCGACCACCGGTGTCGTACAGGGCGGGTTTGCCGCGGCGGTCGGGGCGTTCCTGATCTCCGGCGCGCTGATCGTGCTGGCCGGGCTGTTCCGCCCGCTCGGCCGCTGGGTCGCGGCGATCCCGGCGCCGCTCGCCAGCGCGATGCTGGCGGGCGTGCTGCTGGGCCTGTGCCTCGCGCCGGTGCGGGCGGTCGCGCAGACGCCGGCGCTCGGGCTGCCGGTGGTGCTGGCCTGGGCCGTGATGGCGCGGATCAAGCGCCTGTACGCGGTGCCCGCGGCGGTTCTGGTGGCGGCGGCGCTGATCGCGGCCACGACGCATCCGGACGCCGCCGCGATGGGCTCGCTCTGGCCGGTCGCGGTGCCGGTGTTTCCCGCGTTCACCGCGGCGGCGGCGATCGGCATCGCGGTGCCGCTGTTCATCGTCACGATGGCCTCGCAGAACATCCCCGGCATGGCGGTGCTGCACGTCAACGGCTATCGCCCGCCCGCCCGCCGCTGTTCCGCGCGACCGGCTTCTTCACGCTGCTGGCCGCGCCGTTCGGCGGCCACGCGGTCAACCTTGCCGCCATCACCGCCGCCCTGTGCGCCGGCGAGGACGCGCACCCGGACCCGGCGCGTCGCTACTGGGCCGCCACCGCCGCCGGCCTGACCTATGTGCTGTTCGGGCTCGGCGCCGGCGCCGCGACCGGCTTCCTCGCCGCCTCGCCGCCGATCCTGATCGAGGCGGTGGCCGGACTGGCGCTGTTGGGTGCGTTCGGCGGTGCGCTGATGGCCGCGGTCGCCGACCCGGCCTCGCGCGAGGCCGCCGTGATCTGTTTCCTGGTGACCGGCTCGGGGGTGACGCTGCTCGGCATCAGCGGCGCGTTCTGGGGGCTGGTCGCGGGTGGCGCGATGCTGGCGCTGGGGCGGTGGCGGACCGGGCGGTAACGCGAAGGCGCCGTCTGTTCGTGCTGCAACGCGAGCCGTTGCCATGCTATGTCGGTCGGATGGATCAGCCTCCGACCGCTACCACGTTTCCGCCCCGGCCGGCGAGCCTCGTCGGCACGTGGCGTCGCTTCGGCGCGGTCGGCCCGGTCTATGAAATCATCGGAACCGGTGGGGAGTTGCCCGGCGGGGACCAAGTGATGCGCATCCAAGTCGTCGAGACCGGCGAGGAACTCGACTACCGCCTCGCGGAAATCCTGGACGACCCGCGCGAGCGCTGATGTTCGCGATCGCGTTCGATCTCGTGGTGGCCGAGACGGCGCAGCGCCATCCGAAGGGCGTGTCGCAGGCCTATGCCGACATCGGCAGCGCTCTGGCCGGCTTCGGTTTCAACCGGGTGCAGGGCAGCCTCTACACCACTGATTCGGAAGACCTTGCCAACCTTTTCGCGGCCATCATGGCGCTCAAGGCGCTGCCCTGGCTGCCGGCGTCGGTGCGCGACATTCGCGCCTTCCGCGTCGAGCAATGGTCGGATTTCACAAGGCTCGTGCGGTCATAGCGGCGCGCGTTCGGGTTTGCCACTCGCTGCGCTGACCCCTGCCACGGCTCCTTCGTCCACACGCCACATTCCCCTAACCTGCGACCCTACAGCCCGAGTTCACTGTGCGATCCGAGCCGTACCAGTTCCAGGCGATCGCCATCGGGCTTGCGGTAGATCAGGACGAGATCCGGACGAATATGGCAGTCGCGGTGATCGCTCCACTCGCCGGACAGGGCATGGTCGACGTGGCGGCGGGGCAAGGAAACGTCGGTGGCGAGTTGGTTCACCACCACCATCAGAAGCTGATCGAGCCGTTTGCCGTGCCGTCCCGATTTCTCGCGCCGATAGTCGCGTTTGAAGCGGCCCGTGTAGCTAATCGTCCGCATTCAGGCTCGCGAGCAGCGACGAGGGGTGACCGACCGCCGTCAATTCCCCGCTCCGTGCCGCCTTCATGGCATCGACGGTCTCGGCGTTTGGAATGAGCGGCTCGAACGGCAATGCCTTGTCTGCCGCTACCCGCCGCAGCAGCAGCCGCACCGCGTCCGACACGGACAGTCCCATCCCGGCCAGCACCGCGGCCGCTGCGTTTCTGGTCGCCTGGTCGATGCTGGCTCGCACCACGGTCGTCTCGGTCATTGGCTCGATCTCCGGCTGATCGCGGATATGGCGTTCGTGGTTCTTCTCGCCAACACCCGCGACACGATCCGTCCGCTCACGCTACCCTTGCCGCATGCCGCATGACCAGACTCGAACGCGCCGTGTCCGGCCGCGTCGCCGGGGTAGACGAGGTGGGGCGCGGGCCGCTTGCCGGTCCGGTGTTCGCCGCCGCCGTCGTGCTGCCGCGCCGCGTGCCGAAAACCCTTTCTGTCCTCCTCGACAATTCGAAGAAGCTCGACGCCGAGGCGCGGCAGGTCGCCTTCGCCGCCCTGCTCGCCGCGCATGCGTCCGGGAGGATAGAAATCGGCGTCGGCGCGGCCTCGGTGACCGAAATCGGGAAAATGAACATCCTGCGCGCCGCGCTGCTGGCGATGGCCCGCGCCGTCGCGCGCCTGCCGTCGGCGCCTGACCTCGCGCTGGTCGACGGCAACATGCCGCCGACACTGCCCTGCGCCGTGCAGTGCGTCATCGGCGGCGACGGCATTAGCCTGTCCATCGCCGCCGCCTCGATCGTCGCCAAGGTGCTGCGCGACCGGGCGATGGCGCGGCTCGCGGTGCGCTTCCCCGGCTACGGCTGGGAGCACAACGCCGGCTACGCGACGCAGGCGCATCGCGACGCCCTGGCCCGCCTCGGCCCCACCCGCCATCATCGCGAATATTTCGGCACGGTGCGGCAGATGGTGCTCGGGTTCGGCGACTGAGGCACGTTCGGTCGCTGGACGGAGCACTCCGGCCATCCGAAAGTCGTCCGCCGACGCAACGCCGGGGCCTGCCCGATGCGACGCATGACGACGATCGCGACGACGCTGTTGGCCTGCCTTGCAGGGCAGCCGTTCGCGCGCGGCCAGTCGACCGACAACGGCCAGCCGCCCGCCGCCAGCACGCCGCCGCCCATCGTCACGCTGCCCGAGGTCGAGGTGATCGGTGCCACGCCGCTGCTCGGCACCGGCGTGCCGCAGGGCAGCGTGCCCGCGGTCTCCAGCGTCCTGACGCCGCAGGACATCAACCGCACCGGCATTCCGAGCCTGACCGACGCCCTGACCTCCGAGCTGCCGAGCGTGCATCTCGACGACCTGTCCGGCAATCCGTTCCAGCCCGACCTGCTGTTCCGCGGCTTCACCGCGAGCCCCGTCGAGGGCGAAACCGAGGGGTTGGCCGTCTACGTCAACGGCGCGCGCTTCAACACGCCGTTCGGCGACACGGTGAACTGGGATCTGCTCCCGTCCAACGCCATCCAGCGGGTCAACGTCGAGGGCGGCAACCCGGTGTTCGGCCTGAACGCGCTCGGCGGCTCGGTCGTGGTCAGGATGAAGGACGGGTTCGACTACCAGGGCGGCGAGTTCATCGCCTATGGCGGCTCCTACGGCCGGGCCGGGGCGCTGTTCCAGTACGGCGCCGCGTCGAACAACACCTCGGCCTACATCGCGCTCGACGCGGTCCACGACCACGACTTCCACGACACCGCCGGCACCGAACTGCGCCAGCTCTACGGCGACCTCGGCTGGCGCAACGACAAGGCCGAGTTCCACCTGAGCATCACCGCCGACGACAACGCGCTCGGCAATCCCGGCGCCACGCCCGAGGACCTGCTGTCGCTCGACCGCGCCGCCAATTCCACCGCGCCCAATCTGGTGCGCAACCAGTATGCGAGCGTGAACCTGCGCGGCAGCTACGACGTCGACGACAATACCTCGGTGCAGGGCGTGCTTTACTACACCAACTTCTCGCAGCGGCTGACCAGCGGCGACACCACGAACTCGACGCCGTGCACTGGCACTTCGACCAATCCGCTGATCCTGCCAGATTCCGGCGATCCTGTGCGAAGACGACACGCTGACGCGGCTGATGACGACAGCCGGCGGCAATGTCCCCTCCTCGATCGTTGGCCCCAATCTCTATTCGGCACTGAGCCTCGAAGGCATCGACAGCAACGCCTACGGCGCGTCGGCGCAGGTTTCCCAGGAATCCAGCATTTTCGGCCACAGCAACCATCTCGTCGCCGGCGCGAGCTTCGATGGCGCCATCTCCAGCTTCAACAGCGCCACCTATTTCGGCGGCCTCACCTCCAACCTCTGGTTCATCGGGCCCGGATACGAGATCGATCAGGGCGACCTGTCGACCGCGCCGGTCGGGCTGCAGACCTACGACCAATACTACGGCGTGTTCTTCACCGACCGCTACGAGCTGACCGACCGCCTCGCGGCGACGGCGTCCGGCCGCTTCAACCTCGCCGACATCGCGCTGCACGACCGGCTCGGCACCGCCCTCAGCGGCAACAACCAGTACGCGCACTTCAACCCCGGCGTCGGGCTGACCTACCAGGTGCTGCCGCCGCTGCAGTTGTACGGCAATTTCTCGGAGGCGAACCGGGCGCCGACGCCGAACGAGCTGGAGTGCTCCAATCCCGCCATCCCCTGCCTGCTGCCCAGCGCCTATATCTCCGACCCGAGCTTGAAGCAGGTGATCTCGCACACCATCGAACTTGGTGCGCGCGGGCGGCTGCCCGACGCATTCGGCGGCCGTTTAACGTGGGACGCCGACTTCTTTCGCACGCTGAACACGGACGACATCATCTACGTCTCGGCGATCAATTCGACCCAGGGCGGATTTTTCCAGAATGCCGGCGACACGTTGCGGCAAGGATTCGAGGCAACCCTGACCTGGAAGACCCAACGGGTCCGCGCGACGCTCGGCTACACCTACACCGACGCGACCTATCAGTCGGCGCTGACGCTCAACAGCCCGAACAATCCGGCGGCCAATATGAACGGCCAGATTTTCGTCGTGCCGGGGGATCGGCTGCCGCTGGTGCCGGCGCACCGCGCCAACCTGACGGTCGACTACGACCTCACCGATCGCTGGACCGTCGGCGGCTCGCTGGTCGCGACCAGCAGCCAGTATCTGATCGGCGACGACGGCAACCAGCAGAAGCCGCTCGGCGGCTACGTGGTCGCCAACGTGAACACCTCGTACAAGGTGACCGACCGCATCCAGTTGTTCGGCGTGATCGATAACATCACCAACCAGCGCTACAACCTGTATGGCACGTTCGTGCAGGTCAACCTGATCAGCCGCACTTTCACCAACCCGCGGGTCTACGTCCCGGGCGAGCCGGTCGAGGCGTTCGGCGGCGTGCGCGTGACCTTCTGAACCCGGCCATCGCGGGCATCCGGCGGGCGCGAAAATACCGCGGGAAAATACCGGCCGCGATAGCGTTGCTTGTCCAAACCATTTCCGGGTAAAGTCGGACCCGCGCCCCGCATCGCCGATCGGCCGTGCGGGCGACCGCGATCGCACCAGGACCGGGGCGAGGTGCGCCGATGACGACCTACACCTGGGACGCCAACGCCGTCACCGCGGACTGGACCGATACCAGCGAGTGGAGCGTCGGCGGCCTGCCAGTCGACACCTTCCCGGTCGAGGGCGACGCCGCCTGGATCGGCGCCGGCACAGCCGATCTGGACATCGCGCAGGTCTACAACACCACGGTCACGCTGTTCCGGCCGGAATTCGGCGTCACCGCCGACAACGTCGAGATCGTCGCGGCCGGCGTGGACCTCGGCGACCGCACGGTGCTGCTGACCGCCTCGCTGCCAACCAATCTCGGCTCGATCGTCTACGACGTGGTCGGCTCCGGCACCTTGGACGATTCGAATTCGCGCGGGCTGCTGCCGCAGCCCGGCTCGATCGATTTCGCCACGGTGCCGCTGACGATCGATCTGACGGCGATTTCCGCCACCGGGCCGGTGCCGACGTTCACCAACGCGGGCGCGATCAGCGGCGCCGCGCTGCTGATCGCGCTCGGCGCCGCCACCTCGTCCGGCACTTTCCTCAACGACACCACGCTCGACATCACCGGGCCGCTGGCGGTCGCCGCGGGCGTCACGCTGGGCGGCACCGGCATCGTCGACCTCGACGGGTTCGAGGCGTCCGCCGCCATCGCGGGCGCGGTCGGCGCCGGGCAGACCTTCGAGTTCATCAACGGGCCGGCCCCGGGCGAACTCGGCGGCACGCTGACGATCGCCAACGACGCGCAGTTCCTCGGCGTCGTCGACCTGGACGCGAGCCATCAGATCATGCTGCCGGCCGCGCTGGTGAGCGGGCCGACGACGTTCCCGAGCGGGGCGGTCACGCTGACCGACGGCAGCACGCTCGACATCGTGCCGATCGGCGACACCAACGCGATCCAGGCTTTTTCGATCCCGGCCAGCGTCAACTCGCTCGGCGAGACGTTCCTGCAGGCCATCGAGGTCGTGCCGCCGTGCTTCTGCGCCGGCACCCGGATCGCGACCCAAGCGGGCGACGTGCCGGTCGAGCACCTGCGCGCGGGCGATGCGGTGCGGCTGGCGGGCGGCGGGACCGCGCGCGTCGTGTGGGTCGGCGAGCGCGCGGTGCGCTGCGACCGGCATCCGCGGCCGCACGACGTCTGGCCCGTGTGCATCCGCGCCGGCGCCGTCGGGCCGGGCGTGCCGCGCCGCGACCTGCTGTTGTCGCCGGACCACGCGGTGCGGATCGCCGGCCACCTGATCCCGGTACGCCACCTGCTCAACGGCGCCAGCATCGTGCAGGAGCCGGTGGCTTGGGCGCGCTACCACCACGTCGAACTGGCCCGGCACGACCTGCTGCTGGCCGAGGCGCTGGCGGCCGAGAGCTACCTCGATACCGGCAACCGCGCCGCGTTCGGCGGCGGTGGCCCGGCGCTGCTGCTGCACCCGGATTTTGCCCGTCGCGTCTGGGCCGATTGCGGCTGCGCCCCGCTGGTCGAAGCGGGAACGGGCCTGATCGAAGCACGGCGGACGCTGCTGCGCCGGGCGGCGCGGCTCGGCCATCGCCGCACCCGCGACCCGGCCCTGCGCGTCCTCGCCGACAGTTTTCCCCTTCGCCCCGCCCCGGGGGAAGGCTGGCACTTCGATCTGCCGCCGGGCACGCGCGCGGTGCGGCTGGCCTCGCGCATCTGGGTGCCCGCGCAGATGCACCCGGACGAAGCCGACCCACGCCGCCTCGGCGTCGCTCTGGGACAATTGTGGCTGGACGGGCGCGAGGTCAGTCTCGCGAGCCCGGCGCTCGCAGGCGGCTGGCACGCGCCCGAACCGGCGGGCCGCTGGACCGACGGGGACGCGCGGCTGATGGTCAACGGCGCGCGCACGCTGGCGTTCAAGCTGGCGATGGTCGGCAGCTACTGGCGCGAGCCGGCGCCGGCGCGCCGAAACCTCAGATCGGCTCGCGCTCGCCCCAGCGCCGTCCGAGCGCCAGGCACTCCTGCCAGGTGACGACCGCGAGCGTGGTCGACAGCGCCCGCAGCGACGCTGCGGCGGTGGCGCGCCCGAGCGCCAGGCACTCCTCGACCGTCCAGCCCTGGTGGACGCCGTACATCGTGCCGGCGGCGAAGGCGTCGCCGGCGCCGTTGGCGGCGACGATCTCCTCCGGCGGCACGCGCAGCGCCGGCAGCCGCACCGTCGCCCCGCCGCGCGCCGCCGCGACGGCCCCGGTAGGAAAATGCGCCACCACCAGCTCGAGCGGCCCCATCGCCAGCACCGCCTGCACCGCGCGCGCGCAGGCGGCGACGTCGGTCGTCGCCTCGCGCACCGTGGTCTCGCCGGCCAGCGCGCCGATCTCGTGGTCGTTGACGACCAGCCAGTCGAGCAGCGGCAGGCACGGACGCGCCAGCGCCGCGAGCCGCCCCGCCGGCACGCTGACCAGTTCCATGTTGGTCCGCAGCCCGGCCGCCCGTGCCCGCTTCAGCACCGTCACCCAGCCGCTCGCGTCGTCGCCCCACGCCGCGTCCATGCGCCTGTGCACGCCGGGCAGGCCGAGATGCAGGATCCGCGCCTGCGTGGTGCTGAAATCGAAATGCTCCGGCGTCAGCAGCGCGGCGGTGCCGGAGTAATACAGATGCGTCCGCTGCCCGGTGCGGCGCGACCCGTACACGTCGGTCCACTGCGTCGGCAGTTCGTCCGTCACGTGCAGTTGCCGGCGCACCACGCCGACCTTGTCCGCCTGGGCGCGCAGGAACCGACCGCCGTCGTCGTCGCCGACCAGCCCGATCGTCTCCACCGGCATCGCCGGATCGAGCCGGCGCATATCCACGGCAAAATTGTAGCCGGAGCCGCCGCCGTCCTGCTCCAGCGCCTCGATCTCGACGACGCTTTCCTCGGCGGGCCAGGTACGGCAGCATCCGGTTGTTGTCGACGCACCAGGTACCCGCCGGTGATGAACCCGGTCCGCTGTTGCGGCATCGGTCAGGCGGCCGACTTCAGCACCGCCTCGGTGATCACGTTGTCGTCCGCGAGCGGCCGCGCCGGCTTGATGCCCTGGCGCTGCAGCTCGCCGTGGTAGGCGCGCACCGCGGCGTCCGGCGTCAGATTGTGGCTCGCCACCTCGCGCATCATCGCGACCATGCCCAGCGGCGATTCCGCGAGGTTGATCTTGCGCCCGAACAGCGCCACCCGCGCCCCGTATTTTTCCGCCTGCGCCAGCAGCTCGAAGCAATCCCGCGTGGTGCCCGCGCCGCCGCCCAGCACGCCGACGACAAGCGTGGAATCGTAGCTCGCCAGTTCCTCCAGTGCCTTCGGCCCGTTGTAGGCGATCTTGAGGAAGCGCGGCCGGTCGGCGGCGACCAGACCCGCGAGGCAGCGGGCGATGCAGTCGTTGATGTAGTGCGGCAGCACGTCGGCCGCGATGCCGGTGTCGACGTTCGGGTTGAACACTTCAAGGAAGTACAACATCCCGTTGGCCGCCACGTCGGCCCGGAACTCGGCGAATGCTTCCAGCGATGCGACGTCGGCGTCGATATCGTGGTTGAACGTGACCGAATACAGCCCGAGGTCGGTATACGGCTTCACCCGCGCCAGATCGGCGGAGCGGAACGGCCGCGAGGGATGGCGGTTGTAGGTGGCGCCGCGCATCACCCAGATGTCGGTGGTGTCGTTGGCGCGGATGCACGGCTTCACCGCGCTGTCGCGGAACAGGCCCTCCTTGCTCAGCACTTCGAGGTTGGAGACCGACATGAGCATCACGTCGAGCACGTCCTGGCGGACGATCGCGCGGATCTGGTCGAGGAATTCTGCCCGGGTGCGGTTGCGCGTCCAGGTCCCGTCCGGCTGCCGGTGCGGCCCGCAGGACGCAATGCTCGGCCCCATGTCCGGGTCCTTGGCGTCGGCGATAATGAAGTCGCTCGGCCGGTACTGGCCCGCGAGAATGCGGGCGAGCTTGGCGTCGAGACGGGTCATGGGCAACCTCCTGGGGCTGGCGTCGGGCCGCTTATGCGCCGGCGCCGCGCGCCTGTGAAGCGCGCGGACCGTACCCCCGCCATGCCGCCAGCCGGCGCGCCGGCACCCCCCTCAATCGTTCATGGCGCGGTGCCGCGATAGATGCCGATGCAGCCGTTCGGGCACGTCGTGTTGCCCGTCCCGGCCCCGAGCGGCACGAACACGCGGTTCGAGATCGGGTCGGCGGCGACCGAGTGGGCGCCGGGCGCGGTCGGGATGTTCTCGTCGAACTTCAGCGGATTGGCGTCGATGATCCCGAGCGAGGTCGGCACGTCGGTCTCGCCGGCCGCAAAATAGTAATTGTCGCCCGGGTTGTACCACACCTCGTCATTGCCGGTGATCGGGAAGGTGCCGAGCTTCTGCCCGGTGGTCAGGCTGATCACCTGCGCCGGCAGGTTGGTCCCCGCGGCGTTGTTCGCCTGCGAGCAGCCGAGCAGCGCCTCGTTGTTCGGGCCGATCGCCATGCCGGTCGGCTGGCAGCCGAAGATATTGAAGACCTGTTCCACCCGGAACGTCTTCGGATCGATCACCACGGTCGCGCCGACATTGGGGTTGGCACCGTTCTGCGGCAAATCCAGGTAGAACAGGCCGGTGGCGGGATTGTACCTGCGACGCCTCGATGCCGTTGGTGGCCTTGGGCAGCTTGATCGGCACGCCCTCCGGCGTCACCGAGTAGGAGCCGTCGAAGATGATCCGCCCCAGCACTTCGTGCACGCCGTTCTGGTTCGGCACCGCCGAGATGAAGCTGATGAACGGCCAGGGCGTGTCCGCGTCATTGGCGATCAGCACGATCTGCTCGACCGGGTCGAACGTGCCTTCGTCGGCGCGCAGCTTGCCGCGGGTGTTGATGATGTCGGTGATCTGATGCGAGGCGATATTGATCACCTTGACCGTGCTGTTGCCGTCGCCGGCCCAGATCTCGCTGTGGTTGACGATCACCAGGCCGTCCGGTCCCGAGATGGCATGGTTGGCGAAGGCGCCCTGGAACCCCGGCGCCTGAAAGGCGAGGCTGATCTGGTCGGGGAAATTCGGGTTCGGCTGGCCGTCGACGAGGGCATTGTCGTTGAGCGCGAACACGTCGACGCTGGCGTTGGTGCGATCGGCGAGCGCGTAGATCCCGGCCTGCGCGTCGACGGTGCTGATGTCGAAGGCGGAAATGCTCTGGTTGTCCGGCAGCGAGAAGGTGCCGATCAGCGCGAACGGCTGTCCTGCGGCCGCCGCACCGGGCGCCGCGCACAGCACGGCGGGCACCAGCGCCCCCAGGCCGCACAACGCCCATGTCAACCGCCGTGCTTTGCGGACCGCGCTCAGGTCATGTTTCTGCATATCGCATTCCCCTTCCAGAATAAGTCGCCGCCCCTCCTGCGCCGGGAGGCAAGAGGAAATAGCGGCAGAACAGCATATATCGCCATTCTTCTTTGTAAAGATGTCCGATTTCGACATTATATTACAATTTTGTTGCAGACTGGCCGATCATGTCGATATTTATTGGGCAGCGCCGACAATGACATCGATCGGTCGCTGTTATTCGGCCCCAGCGAGCAAGCGGACGCATCAACGAAGCGCCATGCGCCGACGAAACGTGCCGCCGTCGCGAGGGCATCGGGGTTCATATTGCGGCCGGACGCGCCATGCACAGCCGCCTCGGCCGAAGCACCGCGCCGTTTGCGTTGGCGCATGGCGCTTCGCTTATGCGCCCTACGCTTGCCACCCCCGCTGCGCAGCGCGCGGACCGTTACCCGGCGACGCCGCCCGCCCGCACGATCACCTCCGGCACGTGCGCGACCCGTGTGTCGACCTGCTGTGGTACGCCGTCCAGCCGCACCAGCGGCGGCTGCACCGCGGCGCGGGCGGTGGCGCGCTCGGACAGCGTCGCGGCGATCGCCGGCGGCTTGAGCATGTAGGAGGGCGCGCCGCCCGGCTCGCGGAACAGCGGCATCACCTCCTCGGCCATGATCTGCATGTTCTTCATCACCATCCATTGCGGCATCGGCCCGAACACGCCGCCCGCGCCGATGATGCCGCCGACGCCGAGTTTCTCGACGTATTCCTCCTGATAGATCTGCGCGACCGTCTGCGGCGAGCCGACGATGATGTAGCGGTCCTTGATCAGTTCCTCGTAGCTCAGGTGCTCGTGGTCCTTGATGCCGTATTTCATCCGCGCGCCGATGAAGGCGGTGAACGAGGCTTTCGAGGAGTGGCCCGGCGGGATGTGGTAGTGCGCCGGGTGGCGCAGCCCGATGTGGTACAGCCACGTCAGATGCGCTTTTGCTTCCCGATGCGCCTGCTCGTCGGTTTCCGCGACGTAGGTTGGTACCGCAGCCGAAATCTGCTTCGGCGAGGCTTCATAACCAAAATCGTTCGCGGCTTTGCGGTAGCCGTCGAACATCAGCTTGGCGAACCACTGCGGCGAATAGACCGTCATGTAGTGGTAGCGCAGTTCCGCGCACTTGCGCACCGTGTCCATCGAGCCAATTCCAGGAATCCAGATCGGCGGATGCGGCTGCTGCAACGGGCGCGGCCACGGGTTGACGTTCGGGATATGGAAGTTGTCGCCCTCCCACACGAACGGGCCGGGCTGTGTCCACGCCTTGATGATCAGGTCGTGCGCCTCCCAGAACCGCTCGCGCGCGAACGCCGGGTTGATCGGCTGCGACAGGTACTCCATGCCGGTGCCGAGCACGAAACCGCAGATCACCCGGCCGCCGGAAATGACATCGAGCATCGCCACTTCCTCGGCGACGCGGATCGGATTGGCGAACAGCGGCAACGCGTTGCCGATGATGCCGACGGGGATGCGGCTGGTGCGCGCGATGATGTTCATCGCCGTCAGATTCGGCGCCGGCTGCAGGCTGTAGGCGGTGACGTGGTGCTCGTTGACCAGCACGCCGTCGAACCCGAATTTTTCCGCCGCGACGCAGATTTCCAGATTCTCTCGATAGATCTCGTGCGCGAGCAGCGGGTCGCAGTGCTTGTTGGACAGCGTGACCCAGGTGCTCGGGATCTCTTCCACCGGCGGGATGTACGGATAGTGGAACGTGTTGAACAGGTAGAAGTCGAGGCGGTTCATTGACCGAATGCTCCCGATGAAGTCGCCGATCGCGGCGGCGGCGGCTTCCGGTTCCTCGACGATCGCGGCGTGGCCGGTGTGCGGGATCACCACGTCGCGGACATTCGGCAGGATCTTGGTGTATTCGACCGCGAGCGCGTCGGGGATCAGCCGGTCGTTCTCGGCCCGCACCACCAGGGCCGGCGCCTTCACGCGGTGCAGCCGGCGCGGCAGTTGGATATTGTAGCGCGGCGTCCAGGCCAGCCGGGCGATCGCGATCGCCTCGCCGTAGCCAAACGAGATCTGGTCGAGCGTCGGCTCGCCCGCGACGGCGGCGATCTTGTCGTGCTGGTTGAACAGCTGCGTCCAGATCCGCTCTGGCCCGAGCTCGAACAGGTCCGGTCCGCTGACCCCGGCGCGCACGCCGATCGGCGTGATCAAGGTCAGGCTTTTCACCATGCCCGGATAGAACGCGGCGAACTCGGCGGCAATCCAGCCGCCGAGCGAGAAGCCGATCAGGTGAACGCGCGGCAGGTCCAGCAAGCGGAAGAATTCGTGGTAGTGCAGCACCACGTCGTCGAGGCCGCGCAGCCACGGCGGCAGCGGGGTCTCGCCGAAGCCCGGGTGCTCCGGCGCCAGCAGGTCGAAACGCCGTGCCAGCAGGTCGTAGAACGGCAGCCACATCCGGGTCATGCCGGCACCGTGCAGGAACACCACGGTCTCGCCGGCACCCTTGCGCCGATAGGCGGTCGGCAGGCCCTCGACGGTCAGAAACCTCGGTTCGACATAGTAGTTGGGCGGGCGCGGGATGGCCTCACGCGGCACGTCCTGAATGGCGATAGGCATGTTTTTTCCCTCCCAACGTCCGGCTTCAGCCGCGACCGGCCTGGCGGTGCCGCACCAGCAACCCCGGCAGCATCACGCGATAACCCAGCGGCAGCAGGCGAAGCGAGTAGCGCTGTTCGAGCGCCCCGAAAATCCCCCGCGGCAGGAACAACGAGAAAAAAACCGCGGCGGCGCCGAGCCCCACCAGGTACCACACCCCGCTCGCGCCAAAGAACGTCTCCACGGCAAAGAACAGAATCGCGCCGACCACCGGCCCCTCGAACGTGCCGATGCCGCCGACCAGCGTCATGAAGATCATGTACGCGGTCCACTGCACGGAAAAATACGATTTCGGCTGGAACGTGATCGCCGAGGCCAGCCACAAGGCACCCGCGATCGCGCAGCCGGTCGCCGCCAGCACGAACACGATGCGCTTGGTCGCGAGCGCCCGCACGCCCACCGACGAGGCCGCCTCCTCGTCGTCGCGGATCGCCTGGATCGCGGTGCCGAGCCGTCCCCGCAGCAGCGCGAACAGCACCCCGAGCAGCGCCACCATCGCGCCGAGCGCCAGCCAGTAGGTGTCGGCGCGCCGTGCCGCCGCCGGCACCGCCTCCAGCGCGATCAGCGAGGTCCCGGTCTCGCCGTTGACCAGCCGGTCGAGGTTGACGAGCAGGTGAGAAAGTTCGGCGACCACCCACATCCCGACCGCGAACTCGCCGCCGCGCAGCCGCAGCATGATTTCGCCGACTGCCAGCGATACGAACCCCACCACCAGCCCGGCGGCCGCGACTGCGACGTACACGGGCACGCCCGCATACGACAGCCGGATCGCGGCGTAGGCGCCCAGCCCGAAAAACGCCTGCTGGCCGACCGAAACAAGCCCGCCGTAGCCCGCCAGCGCGTTCCACATCGACCCGAGGATAACGTAGACAAAAAGCGCGGTCAGCCGGTCGGTGGCGCCGGCCGAGAACAGCACGGGGCCGGCCGCCAGCAGCACGAGCACCCCGCCCAGCACCGCGAAGAACACCGCGGAGCGCGCTGTCCAGCGCTCGACCGGCAGGTTCGCGCTCACGCGCGCCGCCTCGCGGCGATCCCGCCGGCGGCGACCCGGCCGACCAGCACCAGCAGGAAGACGACGTGCCCGGCGATGAAGAACCCGGACGGGTCGATCGCCGCGCCAACGTTCTGCGCGACCCCGAGCACGATGCCGCCCCACAGCGTGCCCCAGAGCGAGCCGAACCCGCCAATGGCGACCGCCTCAAAGGCAAAAATCAGTTGGGCGCCGCCGCTGTACGGATCGAACGTCGTGCGCATCGCCAGGAACGCGCCGGCGACCGCCGCCATCGCCAACGCCAGCGCCGTCGCCATCGCGTAGACCGCGCGGGCGTCGATGCCGATCAGCCCGACGGTCGCCGGATCCTCCGCGGTCGCCCGGATGGCGCGCCCGATCCGCGTGCGCGACAGCAGCAGTTGCACCCCGCCCAGCAGCAGCACCGCGACCGCCAAGGTCAGCACGTCGAGCTGGCCGATGGAGATGTCGTCGCTCAGTGCCCAACTGTCGTACGAGAGGTCGCCGATATAGGGCGAGAGCGAGCGCGTGTCGGCGCCGAACGTCTCGAACAGCGCGTTGTCGAGCACGATCGCGAGGCCGAACGTCGCCAACAGCGGCACCAGCAGTCCGCCGCGCAGGCTGCGGTCGAGAACGAGCCGCTGCAGCAGCCAGCCGAGCCCGGCCATCACCGGCACGACGATGACCAGGGCGAGCCACGGCGAAAAATCGGCGCGGTCGGCGAGGATCAGAAAAGCAGAAAAGCGGAAGAACACGACGATGCTGCCGTGCGCCAGGTTGACGATCCGCATCACGCCGAACAAAAATGAAAGACTGCACGCGATCAGCGCGTAGTAGCCGCCCAGAAAAACCCCCTGCAGCAGCTGGTTAGAGCATGAGTCATGCCGCGGCGCCGATGCCGAAATACGCGGCCAGCGACCTGTTCCCGCGTGGTCCCGGCGGCGGCGCCCGCGAACACCACGCGCCCCTCCAGCATGCAGACCACATGGTCCGCCACCGCCAGCGCCCGCGCGAGATCCTGTTCGACGAGAACGACGGTCGTCCGATCCCGCATCAACCCGCGCAGCGAGGCATAAAGCTGCTCGACCGCGACCGGCGCGAGACCGAGCGACACTTCGTCCAGCAGCAGCAGCCGCGGGTTGGTCATCAGCGCCCGGCCGATCGCGGTCGCCTGCTGCTGCCCGCCGGAAAGATCGCCGGCCCGTGTTTTTAACTTTGGCCGCAGCAGCGGAAAGACATCCAGCACTCGCTCGACATCCCACGGCCCCGGCCGGCCGCGGCGCTCCGCGACGCGCAAATTTTCCTCGGTTGTCATCCCAGCAAATAACCGGCGGCCCTCCGGCACCAGGGCGATGCCGAGCGGAACGCGGGCGTGTGCCGGCAGCGCGGTGACGTCGGCGCCGTCGAATGTGACACGCCCGGCGCTGGCCCGATGGGCGCCGGCGATGCAGCGCAGCAGCGTCGTCTTCCCCGCGCCGTTGGCGCCGACCAGCGCAAGCGTTTCGCCGGCGGCGACCGAAAAGCTCACGCCGCGGACCGCCTGCAGCAGCCCGTGCCGCGCCTCCAGTGCCTCAACCGACAGGATGGGCATGCGCCGCCGATGGCCCGAGATAGGCGTCGATCACCGCGGCATCGCGCAGCACCGCCTCCGGCGCGCCCGCGGCGATCACCCGGCCGGCGTCCATGCACACGAGCCGTTCGACCACCTGCACCAGGATATGCACGATGTGCTCGATCCACACGACGGCGATGCCGCGCGCCCGGATCGCCTGGATGATTTTCACCAGTTCCGCCGCCTCGCCATCGGTCAGGCCACCGCCGATCTCATCCAACAGCAGCACCTGCGGCCCGGTCGCGAGCGCCCGCGCCAGTTCCAGCCGCTTGCGGTCAAGCAGGCCCAGCGTCTCGCCGCGCCGATTGGCAAGCGGCAGCATGGCGCATTGGTCGAGCGCCTCCAGGCACCGAAGTTCGGCAGCCCGACCATGCAGCGCGCGTCCCGCCCGGGCGGCCACCAACAAATTCTCGAACACCGTCATGCCGCCGAACGGGCGCGGGATCTGGTGCGACCGGGCGATGCCGAGCCGGCACCGCGCCGCCGCGTCAAGCGAAGAAACGTCCTCGCCACGGAACGCGACGCGGCCGGCCGTCGGCGGATAGGCGCCGGAAAGCACGTTCAGCAGCGTCGTCTTGCCCGCCCCGTTCGGCCCGACGATGCCGACCGCCTCGCCCTCGCCCACCGCGAAATCGACGTCGCTGAGCACCACCAGCGCGCCGAACCGCTTGCCGAGGCCGGCAGCGGCGAGGATCGGCGCGGCCACCGGCTCAGGAATACGGGCGCAGCTTCGCCGAGACCGGCACGTTCTTGTCGGTCGCGTTCTCGGTGATCACGCAGTCCAGCTTGAACTTGCTGCCCGGCTTGGCCTTGATCCACTGGCAGCCGATGATCGGCGTCGCGAACACGTTCGGCACCGGCCCCTTGGTGAAGTCGACTTTTCCCACCATCGACGGCGTGGAAAGTGTGGTCAGCGCCTTGGCGACCGCGGCTTTGTCCTTGGGGTTGCCGCTCGCCTTGATCGCGGCGAAGCCGACATCGAGCAGCGACATCGAGGCGCCGAGCTGCTGCGTCCATTGCCGGCCCGTGGCCTTCTCGTAGCCGTCGGCCAGCCCGTGGCCGGAGACGCCGGTCAACGGCGAGCTGTACGGCCAGTCCGGATGCCAGTAGACGGCGCTGGCCAAGTTGTAGCCGAGGTTGCCGACCGCCTCGACCTGCGACGGGAACAGGCCGGTCTTGGCGATCTGCCCGATCTTGACCATTTTCGTATAACCCTGCTGCGCCGCCTGGCGCCAGAACGTGACGAAGTCCGGCGGGATCGGGAACGTGTTGAAAATCTCGCAGCGGTTCTTCTTGAACTCGGCGATCTGCACCGAATAGTCGTTGGTGCCGTCCTCGTATCCGCCCGGATCGATCACGGTGAAGCCGGCCTTTTCCAGCAGCGGTTTGAGGTGGGCGCGGATCGCGTTGCCGTCGGCATCGTTCGGATACATCGCCGCGACTTTCTTGTTGGTCGGCAGCAGCGACCACTGCGAGATGTAGGCCTCGGCGAACTGCTCGGTGCCAAAGGAGAAAAGAAAGCTCCATTTGAACGGCGAGGGCTGCCCGGGCTTGGCGCCGCGGCCGAAATACCACGCCTCCCACGGCATCACGGTGCCGAGGCAGGGCACGCCCGCCGCCTCGCAGGCATCGGCGACCGGGTTGACCACTTCAGGGGTGGAGACGGTCAGCATCATGTCGACGCCGTCGTCGTTGATCAGCGCCTTCGCGAGTTGTCCGGCGCGCGCCGGGTCGGACTGGGTGTCGCGGTCGAGCAGGTCGACGGTGTAGGTGGTGCCGTTCACGGCGATCCCGGCGGCGAGCGTTTTGCGCGCGACTTCAAGCACATAGCCGTCGGTTTCGCCAAAACCGGCGAGCGGGCCGGTGCGCGGGCTGACGAAGCCGAGTTTCAGCCCGGTGCCGGCGGCGCGGGCGCGACGGCCGGCGGCGGTGAGCACGAGGCCCCCGGCGCCGGCGGCCTGCAACAGCGTGCGACGGGACAGGGCGGGGTCGTTCTGGTTCATTGCGGGGCCTCCCATTGTCGGTTGCCGAACGCTAACAGGTCCGCCCGGCTCGCGTAATGGCCGTGCCCGCCGGAAATCGAAGGCTGCGGACGAACGCCTACATCGCGCCGACGCGCTCCTTGTAGGAGCCGAAATGGCGCTGCTTGCCGGCGCCCTGGATCGCGAAGATGCCGTCCACGCGGCCGTCCTTCCACGGGCCGGGCATGCGCACCGGCAGCGCCTCCATGCGCGGCTCGATGGTCGGCTCGCCGACGATCATGTGCTCGTTGAAGTTTTCGAAGTTGCGGTATTTGAGCGGGATCACGTCCGACCACAGCGGCCAGGCGTCCGCCGCCGCCATCTCGTAGAACAGGATGCGCCGCGGCTTGCCGGAGAGGTTGAGGGCAGAACCGTGGATCGCACGCACGTGGTGCACGCTCATGCTGCCGGCGCGGCCGTGGATCGGCACGGCTTTTTCGATCTCGAATTTCTTGGCCGCATCCTCGATGCCACCGATGAAGTAGCCCTCGTCGTTGTGGTGGTTCAGGATCGGGCCGCGATGCGTGTCGGGGACAACCATCAGCGGGCCGTTCTCGGCGTCGACGTCATCGAGAAAAATGCCGGCGGCGAGCACGTCGTCGTTGGTGTGCGGGTAGAAGGCCCAGTCCTGGTGCCATTCGACCGGCGCGCCGTAGCCGGCCGATTTCATGTTGAGCTTGCTGCCGAACAGCCGGATGCTCTTGCCGATCAACTGCTGCAGCGGCCCGATCACGCCGGGGTCGCGGATCACCTGCCAGAACAATTCGTCGCGCTGCACCGGATCCTTGATGCGGCGGATGCGCGGATTGTCCGGCGTGTGCGTATCCTCGAAATCATAAACCTCGTTGCTCTTGGCGACGCCGCGGGCGCGGGCCATGCAGCCCTCGATCCAGGCGTTGACGCGGGCCAGCAGCGCCGGGCTCAGCGCGTTGTCGACGCGGATGTAGCCGTCGCGGTGGTAGGCGGCGACCTGTTCGTTGCTCAGCATGGGTTCCTCCTCAGCCGATCCGGCCTTTATACAGCGGCATGCCCTGCACGCCGACATCGACGCGCAGCAGGCGGCCGTTCATGGGGGCGCCTGCGTTCGGCACCGACGTGCCGAAATCGGCGACGTACAGGATGGTGCCGTCGAACACGCAGTTCAGCGGGATGCCGCCGGTCGCCAGGAAATCGACCGGCTTGCCGTCGCGCGACACCACGTCGATGCCGCCGGAGCCGACCGAGGTGATCCAGAAATTCCCGTCCACGTCGATCTTGAAGCCGTCCGGAATGTGATTTTCCGGCAGCGTGAGCAGCACGCTTTTGCGCCCGTCCGGCGCGCGGCGGATCAGTTTGCGCGTGTAGGATTCGACCCAGAGAATGGAACCGTCCGGCTCGGCGACGATGCCGTTCGGGTAGGTGTGGTCGAGTTCCTCCAGGATATGCGCTGTGCCGTCGGGGTCGAGCACGCAGATGCGCCCGGGGTGCGGCTTTTTCTCCTGATCCCAGTCGCCGGAATCGGTGAAATAGAGGCGGCCATCGGGGCCAAAGACAAGGTCGTTGGGAGCGTCGAATTTCTTGCCGTCGGCTTCGGTGGCGATGATTTCGACTTTCCCGTTGGGCGCCGCGCGCTGGATCGAGGGCGGGCGGTATTCCGGGGCGACCCATTTGCCAACCGTCGGGGTGTTGGTGCAGTAGACAAAGCCGTCCGAGCCCAGCATGCAGGCGTTCGGGGCGCCGCCGGTGAAGGCGTAGGTGCCGACTTTTCCGCCGGGGGACCAGACGCCGATCTCGCTCTTGTACGAATTGGCGAACACCACGCGCCCATCCGGCAGCGGATACGGCCCCTCGGGATGGCCGAGACCCTCGGCGAGCACCGTGACCGGCTTCTGCATGGTTTCTCTCCCTTCGGCGGGCGGTTCGCGCCCTTCGGCTGGCCAAAGGGCTTCATACCGCGGCGCCGAAGTCAAGCCACATCGCGGCGCGCGATTGGTACGGATGCCCTGGAATCAGGCGCACGCCCGGCCTACGTTCCCCTCATGCACTCCGTCGCCAACCAGCCGCCGCCGCCTGACTGGCTTGTCGAATCGCTGGAACGCAGCGAGGCGCAGATTGCTGCCGGGCAGACGGTCCCTCCTGAGGCGGTCATTGACCGGCTCCGTGCCAGCATCGATCGCATGCGGGATAGCCGGCCACAGGCCAGGCCGGCAGCCGTTCGCAAGGCGTGATCCGTCTCAGCCCCGAAGCCGAGGCGCACGTTGACCAACTGATCGCGCATTACGAGGCGAAAGCGCGGCTTGAGGCGGCCGAGAACCTGTTGAGTGCGCTTGAGCGCGCCAAGCGGAGGATTGCCCAAGCACCGGAAGCAGGCCTTGAGGCGCCGCGCCCCTACCCTACACTGAAACGACCCGGTCGCCGCTGGATCATCGAGGGTCGCTGCTGGATATCCTACAGCTTGACCGAGCCCCCGGTTATTTCGGGCATCTATTACGTTACCGCCGACATTCCGAACCGCATCTGAGGACGCGCCGCCCCACTCACCGCCGCAAGATGCTCCGCCCGGCAAACCGCGCGGCCGAGCCGAGGTCCTGCTCGATCCGGATCAGCTGGTTGTATTTGGCGGTGCGGTCGCTGCGCGCGAGGCTGCCGGTCTTGATCTGGCCGCCGTTGGTGGCGACCGCGAGGTCGGCGATCGTCGCGTCCTCGGTCTCGCCGGAGCGGTGGCTGATCACCGTGGTCCAGCCGGCGCGGTGCGCGATTTCCACCGCCTCCAGCGTCTCGGTCAGCGTGCCGATCTGGTTGACCTTGATCAGGATCGAGTTGGCGCTGCCCTCGGCGATGCCGCGCTTGAGGCGCTCGGTGTTGGTGACGAAGATGTCGTCGCCGACGATCTGCAGCGTCTTGCCGAGCCGCTCGTTCATCAGCTTCCAGCCGTCCCAGTCGTCCTCGGCCAGCCCGTCCTCGATGGAGATGATCGGGAAGCGCGCGGCGAGGTCGGCGAGATAGTCCACCATGCCCGCGGAATCGAGGTTTTTTCCCTCACCCTTCAGGTCGTAGCGGCCATTGACGAAAAATTCTGAGGCGGCCGGGTCGAGCGCCAGCGCGATTTCCTCGCCGGGCCGATAACCGGCCTTCTCGATCGCGCGGACGATGAACGACAGCGCCTCGTCGGCGGATTTCAGGTTCGGCGCAAAGCCACCCTCGTCGCCGACATTGGTGTTGTGGCCGGCGTCGTGCAGCGCCTTCTTGAGCGTGTGCAGCACTTCGGCACCCATCCGCACGGCGTCGGCGACGGTCGCGGCGCCGAGCGGCTGGATCATGAACTCCTGGATGTCGATCGGGTTGTCGGCGTGCTTGCCGCCGTTGAGGATGTTCATCATCGGCACCGGCAGCGTGCGCGCGAACACGCCGCCGACGTAGCGATAGAGCGGAAGTTTCAGCTCCGCCGCGGCCGCTTTCGCAACCGCGAGCGAGACGCCGAGGATCGAGTTGGCGCCGATGCGCGACTTGTTCGGCGTGCCGTCGAGGTCGATCATCGCGTCGTCGATCGCGACCTGCTGGGTCGCCTCCATGCCGCGCACCGCCATCAGGATTTCGCCCTCGGCGAAGTCGACCGCCTCGCGCACGCCTTTGCCGCCGTAGCGGGACTTGTCGCCGTCGCGCAACTCCACCGCCTCGTGCGCACCCGTGGACGCGCCGGAGGGCACCGCGGCGCGGCCCATCACGCCGCTGTCGAGCAGCACGTCGACCTCGATGGTCGGGTTGCCGCGGCTGTCGAGGATCTCGCGGGCGACGATGTCGGCGATGGCGCTCATCTCGGCTCTCCATGCTGCTGCGGCGGCGCTGGTGCTATCATCGCCGCGGGTGGGCGCCAAGGGCGCGCGGCGGGCGGGACCGAGAAAGCGTGCCGGTTGCCGGTGTCCAGGTAGCTTTCGCACGGCAGCCCGTCGGCCAGCAGCACGTCGTGTTCGTCGAGTTCGACATGCAGGTAGGTGACCACGGCGCAGAATTCCTGCACGACGGTCGCGCCGTTGATCAGGTAGCGCACCGGGATCAGCGCGCCGTCGACCAGCACGGCGTGGTCGGGCGAGAGCTGCACATCGCGATGCGGACGGCCGGGCGCCAGTGCATGGGCGCGCACGCGCACCGGGGCGACATCCCAGGGCCGCGGATGGTTGTCGACGTCGACGGTGCGCCGGCCGACCCAGCGCACCCGGCGCATCGCGCCCGACACCTGCCCGGGCACCGCATCGCCGACGCCGATGTCCTCGACCGCGACCTCGCCGTGCGCGGTCAGGACGCGGGTGCCGAGCGCGAAGCAGGGAACGAAGCTGCCGCCGGGATCGAACACCAAGGCGTAGCCGCTGCCCGGAAAATTCGTGGCGAGCGCGCCAATCTGGCCGGCAACGCTCTGCCCGGCCTGCAACGTCGCGATCAGTTCCGGCAGCGGCATCAGGGAGACCAGGATCGACTGCGCGTTGTAGCCGACGACGTTGTAGGTGACCGACTGCACGAGCGCGTTGGTGCCCTCGGCATAGGCGTTGACGGTGATCTGGTCGGCGCCATCCGCGGCGCCGACGATCGCGTAGTTGACGGATACTTCGGCTGCCGCGATGACGGAGGCGGCGCCGAGCACCTCGGTGAGCACATCGAGCACGGTCCCGTCCTCGGATTGCGCGAACGAGGCCACCGTGATGCCGACGAACTGCACGCCGGCGAACGTGAGCCCGACCAGCCCGTCCAGATTCCCCGCGGACACCTGCATTGACACGACAGGCTGGTATCGCGCGGAGGGAAAGAATTCGTTTACGCGGGGCGCCGGAGCGCCCGGCGTTACGAAAACCCGAAGAACCCGGGCATCGCGCTGATCGGCGGCGCCGCCCGCAGCCGCGCGAGGTCCGGCAGTGGGCGCGCGGTGGCGGGATCGTCCGCCAGCAGCCGCTCCAGCGCCTGCGCGACGCCGAGCACGAACGCATCGCCGCCGCGCGGCCCGACGATCTGCAGCCCGAACGGCATGTTTGCGGCATCGCGCCCGACCGGCAGGCAGACCGCCGGATGCGCCGGCAGCGTCACCGCGTAGGCCAACGCGAGCCAGTGGTAGTAGCTTTTCGTCGGCTGTCCGTCGATCTCGCGCGGATAAAGCTCGCTCCACGGGCGCGGGGAAATCGTGATGGCGGGGCTCAGGATCACGTCGAAGTTCTCGTAGAAGGTCTGCCAGCGCCGATAGATCTCGGTCTGCACCACCTGCGCGCGGGCGACGTCGAGCGCCGAGTAGCGCAGCCCCTCTTCGACATTGGCGCGCACGTTCGGACCGACGTCGTGCGGCCGGGTGCGGACCTTCTCCTCGTGCGAGGCGAGAAAGCTGGTGGCGCGCAGCACGGCAAACGCCTCGTCGGCACCGGCGCAGTCGGGCGTCGCGTCCTCGGCGCGGGCGAACACGTGGCGAAAATGTCGGGACTTTTGCGCCAGGGCCTCGCCGACGATTTTCTCGGTCGGGGCGAACCCGAAATCCGGCGTGATCGCGACGCGCAACCGGGTCAGGTCGATCTCGGGCAGCGGAAAGAAGTCGGTGGGCTGGCGCACCTGCCGGCCGTGGATCGTGATCGCCAGCGGGTCGCGCGCGTCGTCCGACGCCATCGCCGACAGCATCAGCGCGACGTCGCCGACGGTGCGCGCCATCGGCCCGTTGACCGCGAGCGGCGACCAGCCGGTGCCGTGCTTCTCGGTCGCGACCAAACCCGGCGTCGGGCGATAGCCGACGATGCCGCAGAATGCCGCCGGGTTGCGCAGGCTGCCGCCGAGATCGCTGCCGCTCGCCAGCGGCACCATCCCGGTCGCCAGCGCCACCGCCGAACCGCCGGAGGAGCCGGCGGCGGAGCGCGTCGGGTCGAACGGGTTGCCGGTGGCGCCGTAGACGACATTGCGCGTGTTGGCGCCGGCGCCGAATTCCGGGACGTTGGTCTTGCCCAGCACGATCGCACCGGCCGCGCGCAGGCAGGCGACGGTGCGGTCGTCCTCGGTCGGCACGAGATCGGCGAAGATCGGGCTGCCGGAGGTGCTGCGCAGCCCCGCGGTGTGTTCCAGATCCTTGATCCCGACCGGCAGGCCGTGCAGCGCGCCCAGTTCATCGCCCCGCATCACCGCGGCTTCGGCGGCTTTTGCCGTGGACCGGGCGCGCTCGAAATCGCGGGCAACCATCGCGTTGACGGCGTGGTCGACCGCCTCGACACGGGCGATGCAGCTTTCCACCAGTTCCACCGGCGAGAGTTTTTTCGCGCCGATCAGGGCACGCGCCTCGCGCGCGGTCAGGTCGCAGGGATCAGCCATGAGCGGGGCGCTCCGCCAGACGGACATCGACCGGCGCACCGCTGTCGAGCGAGCGCACGCAGGCTTCGGCGATCGCGGTCGCCGCGTAGCCGTCCCAGGCGCTGGCGCCCTCGTAGCGGCCGCTGGCGATGCCGCGCACCCAGGATTGCAGCTCCAGCCGGTAGGCATCGGCAAAGCGCGGTCGCCAGTCGCCCGCGAACCGATAGGTTTCGCCGCCGCCGTGCCGCACCGTGGTGGCGACCGGCGCCGGCATCGTCACCGTGCCCTGCTCGCACACCAGCTCGCCGCGCACGTCGTAGCCGTACTGCGCGTTGACGAACACCTCGATGTCGATCAACTGGCCCGCGGCGTTCTCCAGCACCAGGAAGATCGGGTCGCGCAGTTTCAGCGCGCGCGAGCTGACGCTGCGGAACACCTGGCCGCGCACGATCTCGGCCCCGAGCAACCAGCGAGCAATGTCGATCTCGTGCACCGCGGCGTTGGTGATCGACATCATCGCCTCGAACCACGGCGGCACGTTGGCGTTGCGATGGACGCAATGGAACAGCAGCGCCGGGCCGATCGCGCCGCCGTCCAGCGCCGCCTTCATCTCGACATAGGCCGGGTCGAACCGGCGCATGAAGCCGACTTGTACCAATGTCCGCCCGAGCTTCGCCTCGGCGGCGACGATTTTCAGGCATTCCTCGGCGGAGGCGGCCAGCGGCTTTTCGCACAGCACCGGCTTGCCGGCGGCGAGGCACGCCAGCACCAGCTCCGCATGGGTCGCATCCGGCGAGGCGACCAGCACCGCCGCAACGCCCGGATCGGCGATGACCTCGTGCGGGTCGGCGAATGTGCGGCGCGCGCCGCTTTCGCTGGCAGCGGCGTTCGCCCGGGCGGCGTCGATGTCGGAAATTGCGGCGACATGCGCGCCGGCGACGTGGCGCGCGACCGTGCGCGCATGGTCGGCGCCCATCACCCCCGCGCCGATGATGCCGATGCCGAAACTCATGTTTCCGCCCCCCTCGCCCGCACGTGTGTGACCCTGCATGCCACAGCGCGACGGGGAGCGACACCCGTTGACCGGCATGGCTGGCGGCCATACCGTGAGACCGTGAAGAACATCACAGTTTCCCTGGACGACGAGGTCTATCGCCGCGCGCGCGTGGCGGCGGCGGCGCGCGAAACCTCGGTTTCGGCGCTGGTGCGCGATTATTTGCAATCGCTGGCGACCGAGGAAAGCCGGTTCGATCGGCTGAAGCGCCGGGAGCAGGAGCTCCGCGAACAAATCAAGGATTTCGACGGCGGCAACCGGCTGAGCCGCGATGAGGTTCACGAGAGGCAAGCGTAGGCTCGTTGCACTTTCTCGACACGAAAATTCTACTCTATTCGATCACCGCCGCGCCCGCCGATGCGGCCAAGGGTGATCGCGCCTGCGCGTTGCTGGACGACGATGACGGCGCGATCTCGGTGCAGGTGCTGCAGCAGTTCGGAGACCAGACATGTCGCGATTCGCATGGGCCTGCTGGGACGGCGGCGGCAACCTGACGCCGAGCCTCGGGGTCGCCCGCGCGCTGACCGCGCGCGGCCACAGCGTCACGTTCATCGGCCGCGCGGAGATGGTCCCGCGCGTGCAGGCCGCCGGGTTCGCCACGCACGAACTGACGCAGGCGTACACACTGCTGGACAAGCTCTCCTACCATCCGCTCGCGCGCATTTTCGGCTACATCAGCTCGCCGGCGGTCGGGGACGAACTGGCCTCGGCGGTGCGCGACGAAGCGCCCGACGTCGTCGTGATCGATGCGATGTTCAGCGCGGCGCTCGATGTCGCGCCGCAGTTCGGCGCGCCGAGCGCGGTCATCGTGCACACGTTCGTTCGACGCATGTTTGCCGCCTGGAAGGGCAACCTCGCGATGCAGAGCGAGGGCCGCGTCCGCGGCGGCTTTTCGCCCATCGCGCCGATCGAAGAATTATGGGGCGGGCGCGATCTCGTCCATTGCAACAGCCTGGCCGAACTCGACACCGGGGACGCAGTGCCGCTGCGCAATCTGGTGCACGGCGCGCCGGTGCTGGAGCAGGAACCCCGCGCCGTGCCGCCGCAATTGCCGTGGGACGCGCACGACCCGACGCCGCTTGTGCTGGTCAGCTTTTCCACCGTCACCGAGCAGCGCTCGGCGGAAAAGCTGCAACGCACGCTGGATGCGCTGGCGCCGCTGCCGGTGCACGTGATCGCGACCACCGGCGACATCGTCGATCCGGGCGAACTGGCGCCGCCTGCCAACGCCGCGGTGCTGCGCTTCGCTTCGCACGACGCGCTGCTGCCGCGTCTGGCACTGGTGGTCACGCATGGCGGCCACGGCACCGCGATGCGCTGCCTGCGCGCGGGCGTGCCGATGGTGGTGGTGGCCGGCGTCGCCTCGGACCAGCCGTTCGTCGCCAAGGCGGTGCAGGAATGGGGCGCCGGCCGCGCGCTGGCAGGCGACGCGCCCGCCGCCGACATCCGCGCCGCCGTGCAAACGGTGCTGAGCGAGCCGGGCTATCGTGCCGCGGCCGCGCGCCTTGCCGGGCAGCTTGCGGCGCGGGACGGCGCGGTAGTGGCGGCGGAGTCGCTGGAGACGCTGGTGCAGGAGCCGCCAAGGGCTCGTCGCGCCGCGACAGGATAAGCGCATCGCCGAAGTGGCACGATTTCTGCTGGGGTGGCAGCAAATCCCTTCGTGCGAGGTCGGTCATGGCGGCGAAACCGTTCCATCTCGGATGGTTCATGAACTTCACGCCCGGCGACTGGAGCGGCACGTTCGCCGCCGGCGCGCAGCCGTGGGACGGCATGTTCTACGTCGACATGGCGCAGGCGCTGGAACGCGCCTGCTTCGACTACATCATGATCGAGGACACGCTGATGGTGTCCGACACTTATGGCGGCACCATCGAGGCGGCGATGCAGCACGCGCTGTTGGTGCCCAAGCACGACCCCTCGCCGCTCGCCGCGGTGATCGGTCCGCACACCAGGAACCTCGGCATCGTCGCGACGATGAGCACGCTCGGCTATCCGCCGTTCCTGCTGGCGCGGCTGTGTTCCACGCTCGACCACATCTGCACCGGCCGCTTCGGCTGGAACATCGTCACGTCAGGCGAAGATCCGGCGGCGCAGAATTTCGGCCTGGACAAACTGCCGCCGCGCGAACTGCGCTACGAGATGGCCGACGAATACGTCGATCTCGTCTGCAAGCTGTTCGACAGTTGGGACGCGGACGCGGTGGTGATGGACCGCGCGCGCGGCATCTATGCCGACCACACGAAGGTCCGGCCGATCCATTTCGAAGGCAAGTACTTCAAGAGTGCGCGGGCCACTGAACACGGTGCGCTCGCCGCAGGGGCGGCCCGCGTTCGTGCAGGCCGGCGGCTCGCCGCGCGGGCGCGCGTTCGCGGCGAAATGGGCGGACTCCATCATCGCCGTCGCCAACGGCATCGAGGGCATGAGCAAATATCGCGACGACGTGCGCGGCCACGCCGAGAAGTTCGGCCGCAACCCGGACGACATCAAGGTGCTGTTCCTGGTCTATCCAGTCCTCGGCGAGACCGAAGCGGAGGCACGCGATAAACATTTCCGACTTGTCAACTCGCCGGCGTTCATCGAGATGACGCTGGCCAGCATTTCGACGATCACCGACATCGATTTTTCGAAGTTCGACCTCGACAAACCGCTGCCGCGGCTGACCACCAACGGCGAGCAGGGCTCGCTCGACAAGTTCGCGCAGTGGGGCAGCGGAAAGACGCTGCGCCAGCTCGCGGCCGAGCGGTTCGGCGGCCCCGGCGATATTTCGCTCATTGGCACGCCCGACCAGGTCGCGGCGACAATGGGGGAAGTGATGCAGGAGGTCGGCGGCGACGGGTTCCTGATCAGCACGCCGTTCCAGCGCACCAGCCGCCGCTACATCAACGAGATCGCCGAGGGCCTCGTGCCCGCGTTGCAGCGGCGCGGCCTAACGCGCACCGAATACACGCGGCCGACGCTGCGCGGGACGCTGACGGAGTTTTGAGCCAGCTTCGTACTTCGCGACAGCCCGAGAAGATCATGCGCGCGCGGCGGATGGCGCCTTCCACTCGGCAAATTCCGCCTCGGCTTCTTCCGGGAACGCGCGGAAACGCAGGCCATCGGCCGAAAAATCCACACGGTTCGGCCATTCGATGCCAAGCCGGTCCGGCGCAACACGCATGTTCTCTACGAAGTAGGTAGCATCCCGCATCGGCGCAAAGACTTCTCCCTTCGCGACTACCGGCGACATGTCGACAATGGCCGTGACCCCATCCGACCACGTGATCGTGACCGTGTGGTCGGCATGCGCGACCGCTTTTTCGATCCGATAGAGCATCCTCAGTCCTCGATGTCGTGCAACGGCTTGCCATCGCGAGCCCATTGCCAGTTCGAGTATAGCGCGTCCCGATGCTTTTGTCCCCAAGCCCGAATCGCGGCAAGATCGCGGCCCCGAAGCCGGCCGTTCCCGGAGATGATGCTGCAGTCTGCGATGGTCAGCTTGAAATCGAAATCCGGGCTGACGGCGTGAAAGTGCGGCATGCCGTGATCGTCGTAATAGATCCTGATCTGGATCGGGCCAATATGAGCTATCGTCGGCATGATAGGATGCCGCGTGCGGGGCCGCGCCTACCTCAATACCCCATCGCCGCCCCATCCTTGCGCGGGTCGGAGCCGCCGATCAGCACGCCGCGCGTGCGGTCGATCTGGATCGCCTGGGCGCCGCCGTACGGGCGCTCCAGCCGCTGCACGCGGTGGCCGAGCCGGGACAGTCCGTCCACAACCGCCAGCGGCACGCCGCGCTCGACTTCGGTGATGCCGTCGAGGCTCATCACCCGCGGCAGGTCGATCGCCTCCTGCACGTCGAGGCCGTAGTCGACCATGTTGGTCAGCAGCAGCGTCTGCCCCATCGGCTGGAAATGCCCGCCCATCACGCCGTAGCTCAGCACCGCCTCGCCGTTCCGCGTCGCCATGCCGGGGATGATCGTGTGGAACGGCCGTTTCCGGGGCGCGATGCAGTTCGGGTGGCCGCGTTCCAGGCGAAACCCCTGGCCGCGGTTCTGCAGCATCACGCCGGATTTCTCCGCCAGGATGCCGGAGCCGAACCCGTGGTACAGCGAGTTGATCAGGCTGCACGCATTGCCGTCGCGGTCGACGACTGACAGGTACGCGGTGTCGGGATGCGCCGGCAGCACCGCCTCGCCGGCGCGCGGCAGGTCGCGCAGCACGCGGTCGTCGCGGATCAGCCCGCGCAGCGCGGCGAGATAGGTCGGGTCGGTCAGCGCGCCCACCGGCACGTCGGCCTGCAGCGGGTCGGCCAGAAACGCGTTGCGGTCGCGGTAGACCAGGCGCGCGGCTTCCAGGTGCCGGTGCAGGCGGGTCACGCCGAGCGGCCCGTCCGGCGCCGGATCCCAGCCGCCGAGGATGCCGAGCAGCATCAGCACGGCGAGGCCGGTGCCGTTTGGCGGGCATTGCCAGACCTCCAGCCCGCGCCAGCCGATGCGGATCGGCTCGACGAAGTGGGCGGCGGTGCGGCCGCTGGCAAAGTCGTCTTCGGTATGCAGGCCGCCTCGGGCGCGCAAGGTGGAAACAATGTCGGCGGCGGCCTCGCCTTCGTAGAACCCGCGCGCCCCGTCGCGCGCAATGGCGCGCAGGGTCTTTGCCAAATTCGCCTGCACGAAGCGGTCGCCGACCGAAGGCGGCTTGCCGCCGGGCAGGAACAAATCGGCCCCGGTCGCGCGCAGCTTCTCGGCGTTGGCACCCCAGTCGTCGGCGACGCGCGGGTGCACCGGGAACCCGTCCTCCGCATAGCGGATCGCCGGCTGCAGCAATTCGCCGAGCCCGCGCGTGCCGTGCGCCGCCAGCAGCGTTTCCCACGCCTGAAACGGCGCCGGGCACCGTGACGCTGTGCGGCGAGGTGGTCTCGATCGCGGCGATGCCGTGCTGCTCGTACCAGTCGATCGTCGCCGCGGCCGGCGCCTGGCCGGAGCCGTTCAGCGCGATCACGCCGGGCTGGCCGGATTTTTTGTACAGGCAAAAACAGTCGCCGCCGATGCCCGTCGATTGCGGCTCGATCACGCATTGCACCGCCATCGCGGCGATCGCGGCGTCGAGCGCGTTGCCGCCGGCGCGCAGCACGTCGAGCGCCGCCAGCGTCGCCGCCGGCATCGAGGTCGCGGCCATGCCGTTGCTGGCGTAGACGGGGCTGCGCCCCGGCAGGTGAAAATCGCGCATCGTGAGGCCCTCCGTCGTGCGGCGCCCGTTGCTGGCACGCCCGCCCCCCATTGGCAACGCCCGCGCTTCGCGGGATACACCGCTCATGGCGACGATCGAGGATTTCGACCGGCTGGACATCCGCGTCGGGCGCATCGTGGACGCGAAGGCGTTCCCCGAGGCGAAGAAGCCGGCGTTCAAGCTGTGGATCGACTTCGGCGAGCCGGTCGGGGTGAAGCAGTCCTCCGCGCAGGTCACCGTGCACTACCGGCTGGACCAGCTGATCGGCCGGCAGGTGCTGGCGGTGGTGAATTTCCCGCCGCGCAAGATCGGGCCGTTCGTCAGCGAGGTGCTGACGCTCGGCGTGCCGGACGAGGACGGCGCGGTGGTGCTGCTGAAGCCGGATTTCCTGGTGCCGAGCGGGGGGCGATTGTTCTGATGGCGACGCACTACTACACGGTGACCTGGGACCAGTTGCACCGCGACGCCCGCGCGCTGGCCTGGCGGCTGATGTCGCTGCAGCCGCTCAAGGGCATCGTCGCGGTGACCCGCGGCGGGCTGATCCCGGCCGCGATCATCGCGCGCGAGCTGGAGGTGCGGTTCATCGAAAGCGTCTCCATCGTCACCTACGACGAGGAGGCGAAGGGCGAGCTGCAGGTGACCAAGCCGCCGACCGCGGCCGGGGACGGCACGGGCTTCCTGATCGTCGACGATCTGGTGGACACCGGCACCACCGGGCGCATGGTGCGCGCGCTGCTGCCGAAGGCGCATTTCGCCTGCGTCTACGCCAAGCCTGCCGGCAAGGACGTGGTGGACAGCTTCATCACCGAGGTGTCGCAGGACACCTGGATCCTGTTCCCCTGGGACACCGAGCCGCAATTCTCGGTGCCGCTGGTCAAGCGCGGCACGGCGGGGTAGCGGGAACGATTCGTCCGCCCCGGACACGAGAACCGTGTAGTCTCGCGCGTTCCATCTCACGAGGGTGCCCCCAATGGCTGAGGTCGACTTGCGGCTCCTTGGCGAGCGATTGGAACGGCTCCAGGCCGAGATGCGTACGTTACGGTCCGAATACCTCCGGCTGGAGGCAGGCCTTTCAGGCGTTCGCGCGGATTTGGCGTCCGTCCGCGCCGACATGTCAGCCAGGTTCGACGACGTCGCGGCGCAATTCGCCGCCACCAATGCGGCAACGGACGCGCAGTTCGCCGAGACGCACAAGATGATCGCCACGGGCATCGAAGTGATGCTGGCCGCGTATCGCGGCACGAGGCCAGAACCCGGCGCATGAGGCGCCGCGTCACGCGCCGGCAAGTCGCCCTCATGTTGATCCACCTCAAGGCGCGGCGGCCGCGCTTCGCCTAGCTCTCCTCGACCCCGACCCGTGGGGAAGGAGACGCGCGGTGAAGCATCCGGCCGACATGACGCCTGCGATTGCGATGACCGCGGAGCGCGGCACCGGCCCGGTGCGGGCGCAGCGCCCGGCCTGGGTCGACCTGCTGCCGCCCTGCAACCACGCCTGCCCGGCCGGAGAGAACATCCAGGCATGGCTCGCGCTGGCGCAGGCCGGAAAATATCGCGCAGGCCTGGGAGACCATTCTGCGCGACAACCCGCTGCCGGCGGTGCATGGCCGGGTCTGCTACCACCCGTGCGAGACGCACTGCAACCGCGGCGAAATGGACGCGGCGGTGAGCATCCATGCGGTCGAACGGTTCCTCGGCGATCTCGCCGCCGCCGAAGGCTGGCTGCCGACGATCGAGGCCAAGCCTTCCGGCAAGCGCGTGCTGGTGGTCGGCGCCGGGCCGAGCGGGCTGTCCGCCGCCTATCACCTGACGCGGCTCGGGCATGCGGTGGAAATCCACGAGGCGGGGCCGCTGCCGGGCGGCATGCTGCATTTCGGCATCCCCGCCTACCGCCTGCCGCGCGCCGACCTGATGCACGAGATCGCCCGCATCGAGCGCATGGGCGTGAAGATCGTGCTCGAACCACAAGGTCGAGGATCTGCGCCGAGCAGATGAATGCGGGAAAGTTCGACGCGGTGTTCGTCGCGATCGGCGCGCACGTGTCGAAACACGTCGAAATTCCGGCGCGCGACGCCGGCCGCGTGCTGGACGCGGTGAGCTGCTGCGCGACGTCGGCAACCGGCGAGGCGCCGCGGCTCGGCCGCCGCGTGGTGATCTACGGCGGCGGCAACACCGCCATGGACGCGGCGCGCACGGCGCAGCGGCTCGGCGCCGAGGAGGCGCTGATCGTCTACCGCCGCGACCGCGCGCACATGCCGGCGCACGGCTTCGAGGCCGACGAGGCGCTTGGCCGAGGGCGTCAAAATCCAGCTGGCTGACCACGATCAAGGAGATCGACGGCGGCACGCTGACGGTCGAGCGCATGGGGATCAGCGCCGACGGCCGCCCGGAGCCGACCGGCGAGTTCGACACGCTGGCAGGCGGATCAGCGTGGTGCTCGCGCTCGGCCAGGACACCGACAGCGGCTTCCTCCGCCGCGTGCCCGGCGTGGAGTTCAAGCCGGACGGCACGGTGATCGTCGGCCCGGACATGATGACGGGAGCGCCCGGGATTTTCGCCGGCGGCGACATGGTGCCGAGCGAGCGCACCGTCACGGTCGCGGTCGGCCACGGCAAGCGGCGGCGCGCAACATCGACGCCTGGCTGCGTGGCGTGCGGCATCGCATGCCGGAGGCGCCGGGCAGGTGACGTTCGCGATGCTGAACCTGCCGGTGTTCAGCGACGCCGACGCCGACGCCGCAGCCTGCGCTGCCGGCCTGCGACCCGCAGTGACGGGTTCGCCGAAGTGCTCGCCGGGCTTCAGCGAACAGCAGGCACGACGCGAGGCGCAGCGTTGCCTGTCCTGCGGCGTCTGCTTCGAGTGCGACAACTGCTACGCCGCCTGCCCCGAGGATGCGATCGAGAAACTCGGGCCGGGCGCCGGCTATCGCGTGGTCGATGCGCTCTGCACCGGCTGCGCGGTGTGCTTCGAGCAGTGCCCGTGCCACGCGATCGACGATGCAACCCTTGACGGCTGAAGCGGAGAGCGCGTGATGCACGCCACCCTGGACGGCAACACCGCGGTCGCGCACGTCGCCTACCGGGTGAACGAGGTCTGCGCGATCTACCCGATCACGCCGTCCTCCACGATGGCCGAACTGGCCGACGAGTGGGCCAGCGAACGGCGTGACGAACATCTGGGGCAACGTCCCCGTGGTGCAGGAGATGCAGAGCGAGGGCGGCGCCGCCGGCGCGGTGCACGGCGCGCTGCAGTCCGGCGCGCTGACCACGACGTTCACCGCCTCGCAGGGCCTGCTGCTGATGCTGCCGAACATGTTCAAGATCGCCGGCGAGCTGACGCCGACCGTGTTCCATGTCGCCGCGCGCGCGCTGGCCACCCAGGCGCTGTCGATCTTCGGCGACCATTCCGACGTGATGGCGGTGCGCTCCACCGGGTTTGCGCTGCTGTCGTCCGGCTCGGTGCAGGAGGCGCATGACATGGCGCTGATCGCGCAGGCGGCGACGCTGGCCTCGCGCGTGCCGTTCCTGCATTTCTTCGACGGATTCCGCACCTCGCACGAGATCGAACACGATCGACCTGCTCCCCGACGACGCAGATCCGCGCGATGATCGACGACGATCTGGTGCGCGCGCACCGGGCGCGCGCGCTCGACCCGGAACATCCGGTCGTGCGCGGCACGGCGCACAACCCGGACACGTTCTTCCAGGCGCGCGAGACGGTGAACCCGTTCTACGCCGCGCTGCCCGGCATCGTGCAGGCGGCGATGGACCGGTTCGCGGCGCTGACCGGGCGGCAGTACCATCTGTTCGACTATGACGGGCCCGCCGGACGCCGAGCGGGTGCTGGTGCTGATGGGCTCCGGCGCGGAAACGGCGCGCGACAACGGCGGCCGCGCTGCGGGCGCGCGGCGAGAAGGTCGGCGTGCTGCAGGTGCGGCTGTATCGGCCCGTTCGCGGCCGAGGCGTTCCTCGCCGCGCTGCCGCGACAGCGTGCGCGCGGTCGCGGTGCTGGAGCAGACCAAGGAGCCGGGCGCGACCGGCGAGCCGCTGTATCTCGACGTCGTCGACGACGCTGGCGCAGGCCGTGGCGAGCGGCACGCGCGCGATCATGCCGCGCGTGGTCGGCGGCCGCTACGGCCTGTCGTCGAAGGATTTTTCGCCGGCGCTGGCGAAGGCGGTGTTCGACGAACTGGCGAAGCCGAAGCCGCGCAACGGCTTCACCCTCGGCATCATCGACGACGTCACGCATACCAGCCTCGACGCCGACCCGACGTTTCGCGATCGATCCGACCCGGCGTGGTCGCGGCGGTGTTCTACGGCCTGGGCGCGGACGGCACGGTCGGCGCCAACAAGAACAGCGTGAAGATCATCGCCGAGGATGCCGGCCTCTATGCGCAGGGCTACTTCGTCTACGACTAGCACAAATCCGGCGCGCAGACCGTTTCGCATCTGCGCTTCGGGCCGCAGCCGATCCGCGCGCCGTACCTGATCCAGCAGGCCAGCTTCGTCGCCTGCCACCAGTTCAGTTCGTCGAGCGCGTCGACGTGCTGCGCCTGGCCGCGCCCGGCGCCACGTTCCTGCTGAACAGCGCCGTTCGGGCCGGACGAGGTGTGGGACCACCTGCCGCGCGCGATGCAGCAGCGCATCATCGACCTCAAGCTGCGGCTTCTTCGTGATCGACGCCTCGCGCGTGGCGGCAGGACGTCGGGCTGCGCGGGCGCACCAACACCGATCCTGCAAACCTGCTTCTTCGCGCATCTCCGGCGTGCTGCCGCGCGACGGAGGCGATCGCGCAGATCAAGCACGTCGATCGAGAAGACCTACGGCCGCAAGCGCGGCGAGGACGTGGTGCAGCAGCAATTTCGACGCGGTCGACGCCACGCTGGCCAAACTGTTCGAGGTGCGCGTGCCCGCTGCCGCCGACCAGCAACTGGGAGCGTGCCGCCGATGGTGCCCGCCACGGCGCCGGAGTTCGTGCGCCGCGTCACCGCGATGATGATGGAGGGGCTGCGGCGACGAGATCCCGGTCAGCGCTGATGCCGGTCGACGGCACCTTGCCGTCCGGCACCGCGGCCTGGGAGAAGCGCAACATCGCCGAAACCGTGCCGGTGTGGGACGCCGGACCTGTGCATCCAATGCGGCCAGTGCAGCTTCGTCTGTCCGCATGGCGGTGATCCGGGCCAAGTACTTCGACGCCGAGCCGGCTGGAGGGCGCGCCCGCCAGCTTCAAGTCGGCGCCGATCAACGTGCGCGGCTTCCCCGACGTGCGCTTCACGCTGGCAGTTCTCGGTCGAGGACTGCACCGGCTGCGGGCTGTGCGTGCGAAGCCTGCCCGGCGCACAGCCCGACCGATGCCGGAGACCAAGGCGATCAACATGCGCGACAAGCTGCCGCTGGTCGAGCCCGAGCGCGCGAACTTCGCGCTTCTTCGAGGCCCTGCCGGTCAACGACCGCGCGCGCGTCGATTTCGCCAACGTGCGCGGCGTGCAGTTCCTGGAGCCGCTGTTCGCGTTCTCCGGCGCCTGCGCCGGCTGCGGCGAGACGCCGTATCTGAAGCTGCTGTCGCAGTTGTTCGGCGACCGCATGCTGATCGCCAACGCCACCGGATGCTCGCTCGATCTATGGCGGCAACCTGCCGGTGACGCCGTGGTCGGCGAACGCGCGAAGGCCGCGGGCCGGCCTGGTCGAACTCGCTGTTCGAGGACAATGCCGAATTCGGCCTCGGCTTCCGCCTCGCGGCCGACCAGCATGTGGAGCTGGCGCGCAATCTGTCTCGCGCGCACCTGGCGCCGCAGCTCGGCGAGGAGCTGGTCGCAGGCGATCCTCGACGCGCCGCAGGTCCGGGAGTCCGAAATCCGGGCGCAGCGCGCGCGGGTGTCCGATGCTGGCGCAGCGCGCTGCGGGCATTGGGCGACGCGCCCGAGGCGCAGGACCTGCTGTCGGTGGTCGATCACCTCGTCCGGCGCAGCGTCTGGATCGTCGGCGGCGACGGCTGGGCCTACGACATCGGCTATGGCGGGCTCGACCACGTGCTGGCGACGTCGCGCGACGTCAACGTGCTGGTGCTGGACACCGAGGTCTATTCCAACACCGGCGGCCAGGCGTCGAAGGCGACGCCGCTCGGGGCGGTGGCGAAGTTCGCCGCCGCCGGCAAGCGGGTGGCGCGCAAGGACCTGGCGTTGCAGGCGATCGCCTACGGCAACGTCTATGTCGCGCAGGTGGCGATGGGCGCCAATCCGCAGCAGACCTTGCTGGCGTTCCGCGAGGCCGAGGCCTAGCCGGGCCCGTCGCTGATCCTGGCCTACTCGCCACTGCATCGCGCACGGCATCGACATGCAGCAGGGCATGAAGCAGCAGGACCTGGCGGTGGCCTGCGGCTACTGGCCGCTGTTCCGCTACAACCCGGCGATGCGCGACGATCGGGGAGAACCCGTTCGTGCTGGACAGCCCGCGGCCGACGCGTGCCGTTCCGCGACTACGCCTACAACGAAATGCGCTACCGCTCGCTGGCGCAGACCCGGCCCGGAGGACGCCGAGCAGTTGCTCGCCGCGGCCCAGGCGGCGATTGCCGAGAAGTACCGGCTCTACGAGGAGATGGCCGGCTGGTCCGGCCAGCGCTTCCAACCCGCCGGTGTCGCGTGAGGGAGGCGAAAATGGATCTCGTCCACACGCTATCTCGGTCTCGACCTGCCGAGCCCGCTGGTCGCGTCTGCGTCGCCGCTGACGCTCGATCTCGGCAACATCCGCACGCTCGAGGATGCCGGCGCCGGCGCCATCGTGCTGCCGTCGATCTTCCAGGAGCAGATCGAGGCCGAGGCCGACGACATGGAGCGCATGCTTGGCATCGGTGCTGACAGTTTTCCGGAGGCGCTGACGTATTTTCCGGCAGCGCACGATTACCGGGTGGGCAGCGCGCGCTATCTCGACCTGCTGCGGCGGGCGCGCGACGCGGTCGACATTCCGGTGATCGCGAGCCTGAACGGATCAGCGAGGCGGGTTGGATCCAGTATGCGCGCGAGCTGGAGGAAGCCGGCGCGAGCGCGATCGAGCTGAACATGTTCAGCGTGCCCACCGACCTGAGCCGCACCTCTGCGGACGTCGAGCGCTCGCAAGTGAACATCCTGCGCGCCGTGCGCTCGGCCGTCGCGGTGCCGATCGCGGTCAAGCTTGGCCCGTACTTCAGCGCGCCCGGCCACGTGGTGGCGCAGTTGCGCGCGGCCGGCGCCGACGGGTTCGTGCTGTTCAACCGATTCTACCAGCCCGACATCGACCTCGCGGCATTGCGCCTGCGCCGCGATCTGGCGCTGAGCACGCCGACGGAAATCCGGTTGCCGCTGCTGTGGATCGGCATCCTGGCGGGCCAGATCGATGCCTCGCTGGCCGCCAGCACCGGCGTGCACGGCGCCGAGGAGGTGGTGAAATACCTGCTCGTCGGCGCCGATGTGGTGATGACGACGTCGGCGCTGCTGCGCCACGGCGTCGGCCACATGCGGGTGCTGCACGACGGATTGCAGGCCTGGCTCGCAGCGCGCGAGGTCGGCGTCGATGCAATCAGGGGGCGGATGAGTCGGCAACGCCTGCACGACGCAACGGCGTTCGAGCGTGCCAACTACATCCGCATCCTGCAGGGCTGGAGCGGCTGAGCCGGCCGCGGTTACGGGAGCGAGGCCTCCGTCTGCCCCACGGTCACGTTGCCGCCCACGTTGACATCGTCCTTCGGCCTCGCGCCGACGATGATCGGATCGTGGAAGAACACGATCTGCAGCGCATTCGCGAGCACCGCCTTCGGCACGAATTCGCAGATCGGCGTGCACTCGACCACGCCGGTGTCGGTTTGCTGGTTCAGCGTCACCGTCATGTAGTTGTCACTGTACAGCACCGTATTCGCCGGCGCCGCGCCCTGGAACGCCAGCGTCTGCGCGCCGACGAGGCTGCCGCTCAGCGACAGCGCACCGAAGGTTGCAGTGCCGGTCTGCACCGTCACCAGCGGCGACGACCGCGTATCCGTCACCTTCCCGGCGATATCGGTCGCGGTCAGCGTCAGCAACGGCGCCGCCGGCGGCTGGGTCGAACCGGCCGGCGGGATCAGCGACATCGTGGCCTGCACCGACGCGATTGAGGCGTCGGCCTCGGTCTCCAGGCTGGTGGCGCCGGCGCCGCTCGACATTGCATGCGTCGTGAGGCCGCTGGCGACGATCGCGAACTCGCCGACCATGTTGCCGCCGGAGACGATGCCAAGCGTCTCGCTGATCAACGGTACCGACGCCGCCTTTACCGACGCTTTGTTGCCGAGGCTGCCGGCATGCGCGACGGGCGCCATCGCCGTCGCAGTGCCCGATGACGAGATCACGGCGGACAGCGCGTAGCCGTAGCTCGACATCGTTTCTTGCGCCAGTGCCGGCGAGACCGCGCCGAGCGTGCCGAGCGCCGCCGCGATGGCCAGAGCGGCCATTCGCTCTTCAACAATACGCATGCCGTAAAACTCCCTGTCAAAAGCAGCGCAAAGCTGCCCGGATGTTCATGGGGATCCCGCGGAACGTCGCGAGACGCATCAAGGAAGCGCCGAAACAATGAACGAGCGGTTGAAACCACACTGCAATCGCGTGACGCCCTCGCCACCGCAGCGGCGCGTTAGGCGCGCCCCGCGCGGCGCGCCGAATTCAGCCGCTACTGGCCTGCAAAATCGCGATTTGCGCGTGCAGGGCTTTGTACGCGGAAAGCGTCGCCGCGTAGGTCGATCGCGTCGCCGGATCCGGTTCGACGGTGCGGACGATCGGATTCCATCTGCGGATATCACGCAAACGTGAGTGGCCGGTCGCGCAGGCCGCCAGAAATGCGTCGCCGTACGCCGCGCCGACAGTGTGCGTCGGCAGCAATTGCGAAAGCCCGGAAATGTCGGAGACCGCCTGCAGCCAGGGCGCATTGCGCGTCCCGCCGCCGACTGCCACCAGCCGCCGCGCCGGCAGGCCGGCCTGCGCGTAGGTCTCGAACACTTCGGTCGCCGCGCACGCCATGCCCTCCAGCACCGCGCGATACAGGTCGCCGCGCGTGTGCGTCAGGTCGAGCCCGAAGATGCAGCCGCGCGCATGCGGATTGTGGTGCGGGGTGCGTTCGCCGGAGAAATGCGGCAGCACCAGCAGCCCGCGCGCGCCCGGCGGCGAGGCCGCCGCCTCCGCCGTGAGCGTGGCAAAGGCGCTGACGGGATCGAGATCGCGCGCAAGCTGGTCGCGGAACCAGTGGGTCAGCGTGCCGGAGGTCGCGAGGCCGGCGGCGCTGGCGTGCAGGCCGCGCAGCATCCACGGCGCGTACCACAGCCGCGGATCGCGCGCGATCTGCGCGGTCAGCAGGATCATGAACGTCGTCGAGCCGTACATCACCATCATGTCGCCGGGATCGAGCACGCCGACGCTGAGCGCCTCGGCCGCCGCATCGACGGTGCCGACGATCACCTTTGTGCCCGCGGCGAGTCCCGTTGCAGCGGCCGCGCGAGCCGTCACGGTGCCGGCAATCTCGTCACCCCAGCGCAGCTCCGGCAGGATCTCCGGCGGCGCGATGTCGCCGACGAAGTCGGAAGTCCAGGACTGCGTCGCCACGTCGTAGAACGGCCCGAAATTGCCGCCGGTGTAGCGGTCGATCACCACTTCGCCGGTCAGCCGAAAAACCAGAAATGTCTGCGACGTCATCACGCGCCACGTCCGGGAAAACACGTCCGGCCGGTTGCGGCGCAGCCACAGGATTTTCGGGCCCACCGACTGCGAGGTCAGCCCGGTGCCGCAGCGCTGCATCAGCGTCGCCTCGCCGATGCGCGCGTTCAGTTCTTCCACTTCCTTCGCCGCGCGCGTGTCGACGCCGTACAGCACCGCGTTGCCGAGCGGATTTCCCGCCGCGTCCACCGGCAACATGCACGGGCCGATGCCGCTGCACCCTACAGCTTTTATTTCCGTGGCCGGCACTCGCGTGACCGCCAGCAGCTCGCGGACAATGGAACAGAACTCGTCCCACCAGTCCTGTTCCGGCCGATGCTCGGCCCAGCCCGGGTGCGGCACCAGCATCTCGTGCGCGCGCACCGCGGTCGCGACGATTTTTCCCTCCGTGTCGACCAGCACGCCCTTGCTCTCGTAGGTGCCGACATCGACGCCAATGAAAAAAATCATACCGGATACCGGTCGCGCTCCAGCGCGAATTTTTCTTCAATGCCACGCACGCCTTCGACGATCAGCGTAGTCAGGCCGACAAGGTCGCGCAGGTCGCAGACTTCCAGCGCGGAATGCGAATAGCGCATCGGAAAGCCGAGATCGATGCAGCCGACGCCGCCGCCGACCAGTTGCACGTAGGACGCATCGGTCAGCACGCCAGTGTGCGCGCTGCGTTGCAGGCTCAGCCCGCGTCGCTCTGCCGCCGCATCGAACAGGCGCACCAGGCCGGGATGCGGCAGGTTGCCATTGAGCGTGCCGCGACCATGAAAACTGTACATGCTCATGCCCGGCCCGGCGCCGAGCGCCACCTCGCCGCGCGCCGCCACGTCCGGCAGGTCGGTGGCCAGCACGAGGTCGATCTGCACCGCGAGGTCCGGCCGCAATGCCTGCGCCGCGATCATCGCGCCGCGCAGGTTGAACTCCTCCTGCACGCTGAACACGCAATGCACGGCGGCCCGCGCCGGCGCTGCCGCCAGCGCGCGCGCGACCTCGATCAGCACCGCGCAGCCGGCGCGATCGTCGACGGATGTGCCGGCGATCCGGTGTTCTCCCAATGCGAACGCGGCCGGCGCGTAGACGATCGGGGTGCCGATATCGATGCCGCGCGCCCGCGCCTCGGCCGCCGACGCGGCGCCGATGTCGATGTACAGGTCGGGATACGGCACCACCGTCGCCGCCTCGTCCGGCGCGGTCGCGTGGTGCGCCTTGCTGCCGATCACGCCCGGCACGTCGCGGCCCTCGCCGACGCACAGCAGCACGGCGGTCGCCGGCAGCGCGCGGCCCGGGACGCCGCCGACGCGCTCGAACCGGATGATGCCGCTCGGCTCGATCCTGCGCACGATCAGGCCAAGCTGGTCGGTGTGGGTGAACACCATCACCGAGGGCGCCGCGGCATCGGTGCCGGCAATGCTCGCAATCAGGTTGCCGACGCGGTCGTGCCGGCTCTCGATGCCCGCCGCATGCAGATGCGCGGCGATCGCGTGCGACACCCGCGCCTCGTGGCCGCTGAGGCCGGGCACCCGCATCAGCTCCAGCGTCAGCGCGCGCAGCCGGTCGATCATCGTGCGACTGTGCCGGCGCATCCGGCCGGCGGCAAGTCTGGCGCAACCGGATCGGCCGACGCAGTATCGGGGCAGCGATGAGGGAGCGGGCGAAAAAATGCTGCTGTCGATGTGGACCTATCCGTGGGACGTGCTGGACCTCGGGTTCGACACCGTGACCGGGGAGTTGCGCGACCGTGCCGGGCTCAACGGCATCAGCCTCGCCACCTCGTACCACGGCGGCCATTTTTTGCAGCCGCGCAGCCCGCGGCGAAAAGCGTATTTCGCCGAGGACGGCACGATCTACTTCCGGCCGACGCCGGCGCGGTGGGACGGCGCGACGCTGCAGCCGAAGACCGCCGCCGTGCTCGCCGAGGGCGACGTGCTGCGCGACCTCGTGCGCAACCGCGACAAGACCGGGCTCGCGGTGCAGTGCTGGACCGTCTGCCTGCACAACATCCGGCTCGGCCTGCAGCATCCGCACGCCTGCACCCGCAATGGGTTCGGCGATGCCAACTACGGCGCGCTGTGCCCGAGCAACCCCGACGCCCGCGCCTACGCGGTGAACCTGGTCGCCGACCTCACCGCCGAATACCAGCCGGACATCGTCGAGCTGGAGTCGATCGGCTTTTTGGGGTTCGTCTACGAATACAACCACGAGAAGGACGGCGTCGGCATGACGGCGGAGGACGATTTTCTGCTTTCTCTCTGTTTCTGCGATGCGTGCCTGGCCCGCGCCAAATCCGCCGGCGTCGATGGCGCCGCGGCGCAACGCACCGTGCGGCGCTGGATCGTCGAGATGTGCGAGCGCCCCGTCCCCGCCGCGCGCTGGCCGGACTTTTCCAGGCTCGGCCCGGACGTTTTTTCGGCGGCGCCCGAGGTGGAGGCGTATGTCCGCTGGCGCTTCGAGCCCGTCACCAGCCTCGCGGCCGAGATCCGCGAAAAGGCGCATCCGGCGAGCCAAATCCACGTGCTCGACATCGACGACGGCTGGCTTTCGGGATGCAACCTCACCGACCTGGCGCGGGTCACTGACGGCGTGACGCTGTGCGTCTACGCCCGGGCGCCCGAGGCGGTGCGCGCCGGCGTCGCCCGCGCCCGCGCCGCGATGCCGCCGGATAAAACATTGCGCGCCGGCCTGCGGCTGTTCCACCCCGAGGTCGCGTCGGCCAAGGACGTCGCCGACCGCGCCAGCGCCGCGATTGGCGCCGGCGCGACCGGCATCAACTTCTACAATTACGGCCTCGTGCCGGCGGCGCGGCTCGACTGGGTGCGCGCGGCCAGCGACGCGGTGCGGGCATGAACGCGCCGGATAGCGGCCGCCTGGTCGCGCTGCTCGAAACCCTGGTGGCGTTCGACACCCAGAACCCGCCGGGCCAGGAAACCGCGGCCGCGGAGATGCTGGCGGCGCATCTGGCCGGCATCGGCATGGAGGCGACGTCGCGCCCGGTCGCGCATCCCGGCACCGTCTCGCGCGCCAATGCGGTGGGCATCCTGCGCAACGGGCCGGGGCCGGTGCTCGCGTTCAACTCGCATATCGACACCGTGCCGGTCGGCACCGGCTGGTCCGGCGACCCGCTGCGGCTGCGCGAGCGCGACGGCCTGCTGTTCGCCCGCGGCGCCTGCGACGCCAAGGGGCCGATCGCCGCCATGGCGGAGGCATGCCGGCTGCTCGCGGAGGACCGTTCGGCTTGGCGCGGCACCGTGGTCGCGACCTTCGTCGCCGACGAGGAAGTCACCGCCCGCGGGTCGAAGGCGGTTGCGGACGAATTCCCGCCGTTCGACGCGGTGATCGTCGGCGAGCCGACCGACAACGCCGTGCTGGCGGCGCATCGCGGCGTGGTGCGGCCGCTGATCCGGGTGCATGGCCGCACCGCCCACTCCTCCATTCCGCATCTCGGCATCAACGCGATCACCGGCGCCGCCCGGCTGCTGGAGGATATTTCTGCTTATGACCGAGACTTGAACACCCGCTCGCATCCGCTGGTCGGCCGGGCCTGCGTCACCTGTACCTACATAATGGGCGGCTTCGCCGACAACGCCGTGCCGGACCGCTGCGACCTCGTGCTCGACCGGAGGCTGCTGCCGGCAGAAGCTCCCGAAACCGCCGTGGCCGAGATTTCCGCGCTGCTGGAACGCGCCCGCGCCGGCGCCGACGTGATCGCCGAACTGGTGGAGGTGCGCGTCGCCGCCGGCGGCACCGAGACGCCGCTGTCCGCGCCGGTGGTGCAGGCGGCGCTCGCCGCCGCCGCCCGGCACGGGGGGAGTACGCGCGTGGGCGGCCTGACCGGCGGCTGCGACCTCGTGCATTTCCGCCTCAAGGGCTCGCCCGGCGTGATCATCGGGCCGGGCTCGCTCGACCTCGCGCACAAGCCGGACGAATACGTCCCGCGCGATGCGCTGGTGCAGTCGGCGCTGATCTACCGCGACACGGCGCTGGCGCTGCTGGCGGCCTGACGGGCAAGCCAAGCAAAGCTTCGCAGGCCGGCCGACGGATGGGGCACACGCTTACGGCCTGGGTCTTTGACGGCGACATCGATGCCGCCGCGCGTCGATCGGCCAAACAGGCGGAGTCGCCTCAGCGGCAGCACCCTTCGAGAGCAACGTGTCGGATTGTAACCGCCGCGCGATCCCCCTTGACACCGAACGTTAGTAATATTAACTACGTCGCGTGAACCCCACCACCCCATCCCCCCAAGCCGCCACCGAGCGGTTCGCCGAACGATGCGGCGAGATCTCCCAAGGCCTGGCCGCCAACGGCGGCGGGGATCGGCTGTCCGCGCTGCTGATCCAGCTGATCGAGCGTCTCATCCAGGCGATCCTCTCGATCGCGCGGAACCTTCCGGCCGCCGCCGCCCCGGTCGAGCCGGCAGCACCCTCCCTCCCCCCGCAGCAGCAACCCAACACCCCGGTTCGGCCAGGACCATCGAGGGGCCATTCGCCCCCCCGGCAAGAACCGACGCGGCCAGAACCGACGCGGCACGGACGCCCGGCCCAAGAGGCCGGTGGACCGCCGGGGTCGGGTCGGCAACCCCCCGCCGCCGGAACGCTTCCCCCAACCGCCCACCCCGGCCCGGTCAGGCGCCGCGCCCGCCCGTTTCCAGGGGCAGGGGGCGGCCAGCGGCCAGGCGCCACCGCCCCACCGCGGCGACCTCCGAAAAATCGGGTTTTTGGCCCGGCCGCTTCCGTACGCCCATATTGTTCCATATACGGAATGAAATCCGGGGAAGCGGATTTCGGTTGCCTGCGCCCGGGCGCGGCCCACTACGACGAGGAATGCTCCGCCAGCACGCGGCCGGAGTCGGCGTCGCGTTCCTGCAGATGCACCCGGTAGCCCCACAGCGTCTCCGCGCACAGCAGGGTTTTCCGCGCCAGTTCGGCGTCAAGCCTCGCGCCGCGGATCGAATCATGCACCAGCTTCAGGCTGCGGTTGCCGAACAGGTCGACGTCCGTGACCTCGATCATCGGCGCGATATGCGCGGGGTCGTAGCGCTCGGCGAGCAGCGAGGCGACCCGGCGGAACCCCTGCTCGTCGTGGATCTCTGCGACTTTGTACGTCGGTTCGGTGGGCCTGTCGGCGAGATGCACCATGCGAAACGCGCGCATCACCTTGGGGCCGAGGAACTGCCGGATCAGGCTCTCGTCGCGGTAGTTCGCCCACACGTCGCGCAGCGTGCCCCAGACGTCGCCGTTGCCGGCAAAGGCCGGGAACCATTCGCGATCCTCGTCGTCCGGGTCGAGGCAGGCGCGCTGCACGTCCTTCATGATCGCGAAGCCGAGCGCATACGGGTTCCAGCCGGAAAAACGCTGGTCGCCCATTTCCGGCTGCAAAATTACCGACGAATGCGAGTGCAGGAATTCGAGAAGAGAACCGTTGTTGATCTGGCCGCGCTGGTGTAGCCGCGTCATGATCTCGTAGTGGCAGAAGGTGGCGCAGCCCTCGTTGGCGAGTTTTGTCTGGATCTGCGGATAGAAATACTGCGCCAGCAGCCGCACGATGCGCACCAGCTCGCGCTCCCACTCGGCCAGCCGCGGCGAGTGCTTCTCGCAGAAATACAGCAAATTCTCCTCGGGAAGGCGCAGCCGGGCGCGCGCCTCCTCCTCCACCTGCCGGCGCGCCTGCGGCTCGGTGCGGGCGGCGGCGTAGCCGGGCACGGTGCGCATCAGCGGATCGTAGGTCGCTTCCGCATGCTCGCGCCGCGCCAGCGCCCGCGCCGCCTCCTCGCCGAGGCGCCAGTGCCGCTTGGGGTAGCGATGGATGCCCTGGAAGCGCAGCGCGTGCGCGGCATCGAGGATGCGCTCCACCGAAGCGGTGCCGTAGCGCTCCTCGCACTCGGCGACGTAGGACTTGGCGTATTCGAGGTAGCCGAGGATGGCGTGCGCGTCGGTCCACTGCCGGAACAGGTAATTGTTGCGGAAGAAGTGGTTGTGGCCGAAGCAGGCATGCGCGATCACCAGCGCCTGCAGGGTCGCGGTGTTCTCCTCCATCACGTAGGCGATGCAGGGCGAGGAGTTGATGACGATCTCGTACGCGAGGCCCTGGAAGCCGCGGCGGTACATCACCTCGTCGCGCGCGAAGCGCTTGCCGAAGCTCCAGTGGTGGTACATCAGCGGCAGACCGTTCGAGGAATAGGCGTCGAGCATCTGCTCGGAGGTGATCACCTCGATCTGGTTCGGGTAGGTCTGCAAGCCGAACTCGCCGACCGCGATCTCCTCGCAGGCGCGGTGGATGGTGTCGAGCGTCTGGAAATCCCAGTCGGCGCCGTTGAACAGCAAATCCATGCGCATCCCTACGCGGTTACGCGGCCGGTCTTGGCGAACAGGTCGGCGAGCACGCCCCACACGCCCGCGCCGTCGCTGACCCGCCGCATCGCCAGCCTGCTGCTGTCCATCGCGGCGACGATCTGCTCATAGGTGTCCCACAGCTCGGTCTTGCGGCGCAGCGCCGCGTGCGGGAAGGCGCTGCGGTCGGTGCTGGTCTCCACATAGGCGAAATAGCGCACGATCGGCAGGATGCGCGACTGCATCAGGTCGGCCACCCGCGCCCGGTCGCCCCCGTCGTTGTCGCCGTCGGAGACCTGGGCGACATAGAGGTTGTAGCGCCCGGGCGGGAACCGCTGTTGCTGCACCTCCAGCATCATGTCGAGCGCCGAGGACACCAGCGTGCCGCCGGTCTCGCGCGAGCGGAAGAAGGTTTCCTCGTCCACTTCCTGGGCGCGCTCGGTGTGGCGGATGAACACCACGTGCACGCGCTCGTAGCGGCGGCTCAGGAACAAATGCAGCAGCATGAAGAACCGCTTGGCGAGGTCCTTCATGTGCTCGGTCATCGAGCCGGAGACGTCCATCAGGCAGAACATCGCCGCCTCGGTCGCCGGCTGCGGCTGGCGCACGTGGCGCGCGTAGCGCACGTCGAGCGGATCGACATAGGCGATGCGCGCCATGCGCTTGACGGCGCGGGCCAGTGCGTCCTCGGCCGCCGCCGCCGCCGCCTCGTCGCCGGCCTCGGTCGCCGCGGAGGCAGTGGCACGCAGCGCATCGAGATCGGCCTCGTCCGGCCGGCGCAGCGCAATCCGCCGCGCGAGGCTGTTGCGCATGGTGCGGCGCACGTCGAGCGCGCTCGGCTGGCCATAGACCGAGTATCCGGCCCGCCGCGGCTTGCTCATCTTGTCCTGCGCGAGCGAGGTGCGCATCAGGTGCGGCAGTTCCAACTCGTCGAAGAAGTAGTTAAGGAACTCCTCCCGCGTCAGCACGAACTCGAACGGGTCCTCGCCGCGCCCCCGGCCGGCCCGGCTGCCGCTGCCATCGGCAGCCCCGCCCGAAGGCTTGGGCAACCGGTCGCCGCGGTTCAGCGTGCCGGGGCCAGGCAGCACGTAGTCGTGCTCGCCCTCGCCGGTGGTGCCGAATGCCGGTTCCTCGGTGCCGTCGACGCGGACCCGGACCTCGTCCTCGCTGTCCACGTCGGCGATGCGGCGCCGGGCGATCGTGTCGGAGACGGCACGCTTCACATCCTCCCGTACCCGTTTGAGGAAGCGCTCGCGGTTGGCCAGGCTCTTGCCCTGAGGGTTCGCACGCCGATCGACGATCACCATTCCGTCGCTAACCTCACCCGGCCTTCTGAACGCGCATGTACCATTCAACGGCCCGCCGCACCTGCCGTTCCGTATAGCCCCGCTCGTGCATCCGCGCCACGAAATCGGTATGCTTGCGCTCCATTTCCGCGTCCTTCTTGGCGCCGAAACTGATCACCGGCAGCAGGTCCTCGACCTGGCTGAACATGCGCTTCTCGATCACCTCGCGGATCTTCGCATACTCGGTCCAGCGCGGCATGCGCCCGCCGTTGCTCGCCTGGATGCGCAGGCAATGCTTGACCACGTCGTTGCGGAAGTCCTTCGGATTGCTGATGCCCGCCGGCTTCTCGATCTTGGTCAGCTCGGCGTTCAGTTCCTCGCGGCTCATCAGGATGCCGGTGTCGGGGTCCTTGAAGTCCTGGTCCTCGATCCACCGGTCGGCAATGGCGATGTAGCGTTCGAACACGTTCTGGCCGTAGTCGCTGTACGACTCGAGATAGGCCTTCTGGATCTCCTTGCCGATGAACTCGGCGTAGCGCGGCGCCAGCATCGCCTTGAGCGCGTGCAGCAGCCGCCGCTCGGCATCGTCGGGGAACTGCTCGTGCCGCACCGCCTTCTCCAGCACGAACATCAGGTGCACCGGATCGGCCGCCACTTCCGCCGCGTCGTGGTTGAAGGTTTCGCTGAGCACCTTGAAGGCGAAGCGGGTGGACACGCCGGTCATGCCCTCGTCGATGCCGGCGGCATCGCGGTATTCCTGCACCGAGCGCGCCTGCGGGTCCTGCTCCTTGATGTTCTCGCCGTCATAGACGCGCATCTTCGAGAACAGGTTGGAGTTCGGGTGCTCCTTGAGCCGGGAGATCACCGAGAACCGCGCCAGCATCTCGATCGTGCCCGGCGCGCAGGGCGCGGCGGAAAGTTCGGAAGACTCGAGCATCTTCCGGTAGATCTTTTCCTCTTCGGAGACGCGCAGGCAATACGGCACCTTGACCACGAAGATGCGGTCGATGAACGCCTCGTTGGTCTTGCTGTTCTTGAACGCCGACCACTCCGCCTCGTTCGAGTGCGCGAGAATCACGCCATGGAACGGCATCGCGCCGATGTTCTCGGTGCCGACGTAGTTGCCCTCCTGCGTCGCCGTCAGCAGCGGGTGCAGCATCTTGATCGGTGCCTTGAACATCTCGATGAACTCGAGAACACCCTGGGTCGTGCGGTTCAGCCCGCCGGAATAGCTGTAGGCGTCCGGGTCGGCCTGCGAGAACGACTCGAGCCGGCGGATGTCCACCTTGCCGACGAGGGAAGAGATATCCTGGTTGTTCTCGTCGCCGGGCTCGGTCTTGGCGATCGCCACCTGGCGCAGCCGCGAGGGCATCATCCGCACCACGGTGAAGCGGCCGATGTCGCCCTCGAACTCGTCGAGCCGCTTGGCCGCCCACGGGCTCATCGGCCCGCGGATCGCGCGCGTCGGGACCGCGTATTCCCGCTCGACGATCTCGCGCATGTCGTCGCTGGCGAACAGGCCGAGCGGGCTTTCCAGCAACGGGCTGATGTCCTGGCCGGCCTTGAGCACGTAGACCGGCTCCCGTTCCGCGAGCGCCTTGATGCGTTCGGCGAGCGAGGATTTGCCGCCGCCGACCGGGCCGAGCAGATAAAGGATCTGCTTGCGCTCCTCCAGCCCCTGCGAGGCGTGGCGCAGGAAGCCGACGATCCGCTCGATCGTCTCCTCCATGCCGAAGAAATCGCTGAACGCCGGGTAGCGGGCGATGGTGCGGTTGCCGAAGATGCGGCTCAGCCGAGGATCGCGTGCGGTGTCCACGATCTCCGAGTCGCCGATCGCCCGCAGCAGGCGTTCGGCGGCGGACGCGTAGGTCGCCGGTTCGCTGCGGCAGAGCCGCAGATACGCGTCCAGACTCATCTCCGAATCGCGGCGCCCTTCGTACATCCTGCTGAAAAGGTCGCGAACGGAATCGAGGGGCATACACAGCACTCCTTCCCGGCGATGGGGCAAGCGACGCTCCTTAAGGCATATACGCTCCGCCGGGTGCGTCGCCACTGCGAAGCGCGATATCCGCGAAGATCATCTTAGGGCCGTGGCATCGCAGATGCATGGGAAAATGGATGACGGGGCAACCGAGGGGTAAGCGCTACGAAAGCTTAATCTGACGGAAGTCTTTCAACTCTGCGCATGTCCTGCGCTAGTATGCGGTTTCATGACGCTGCAACGCGGCGCGGGGCAATGTGTGCGCGATCTCTTGCCCGGCACTCGCAGGCAGCGCCGAGTGCTGGCAGTTGCAGTGTGCCTGCGGCGACGGCGCATTGCCGCAACAACGGGCGCGCGCTGCCGCCGGATCGGGCGGGTGCCGCTCGGGGCGGCAACGTCATCCGCATCGACGCCGGGCGGGCGCAATGCGCCGGGCGGCGGGCTGCCTCGGCGCGCGAGGCGGTTGCGCGTGGCGGCCGGTGCCGCTCGACTGGGGCGCCACGCGCGGGCTGCGGCGATCGCGTCACGGGATAAGGAACTGGACAATGGAATATCGACAACTCGGCCGCTCCGGCCTGCGCGTCTCCGTGCTCGCCCTCGGCACCATGACGTTCGGCGGCCGCGGCAATTTCGCCAAGACCGGCGCCGCCGACGTCGCGCAGGCGACCCGGCTGCTCGACCGCTGCCTCGACGCCGGCGTCAACCTCGTTGACACGGCGGACGTCTACTCCGGCGGCCTCTCCGAGGAGATCGTCGGCGAGGCCATGCTGGGCCGCCGCTCCCGCCTGCTGGTCGCCACCAAGGCCCGGTTCCGCATGGGCGACGGGCCGAACGACGCGGGCCTCTCGCGGGCGCACCTGATCGAGGCGTGCGAGGCGAGCCTGCGGCGGCTGCGCACCGACCACATCGACCTCTACCAGATCCACCAGTGGGACGGGCAGACGCCGCTCGAGGAGACGCTGGGTGCGCTCGACGCGCTCGTGCGGGCCGGCAAGGTCCGCTACATCGGCTGCTCCAACCTGTCGGGCTGGCACCTGATGAAGGCGCTCGGCGTCGCCGACCGGATCGGCGCGCAACGCTTCGTGTCGCAGCAGATCCACTACACCGCGCAGGCGCGCGAGGCCGAGTACGAGCTGGTGCCGATCGCGCTCGACCAGGGCGTGGGCATCCTGGTGTGGGCGCCGCTGGCCGGCGGCCTGCTCAGCGGCAAATACCGCCGCGGCCAGCCGACGCCCGAGGGCACGCGGCACTTCGCCAACTGGGGCGAGCCGCCGATCCGCGACGAGGCCAAGCTGTACGACATCATCGAGGCGATCGTCGGCGTGGCCGACGCGCACGGCGCCTCGCCCGCGCAGGTGGCGCTCGCCTGGCTGCTCGGTCGCCCCGGCGTCGTCTCGCTGGTCGTCGGCGCCCGCACCGAGGCACAACTCGCCGACAATCTCGGCGCCCCCGCGGTGACGCTGACCGCCGAGCAGCGAGCTCGGATCGACGCGGCCAGCATGCCGCCGCTGCTCTATCCGTACTGGCACCAGGCGGCGGCCGCGCACGACCGGCTCAGCCCGGCCGACCTGACACTGCTGGCGCCGCATTTGAAGCGGTAGCGGGCACTAAGGATTCGAGGCGAAACAACCGCTTCATTCCCCTCCGACGTCATCCCCGGGCTTGACCCGGGGATCCACGCCGCGCCCGCGCGCTGGATTGCCGGGTCATCCCCGGACTTGATCCGGGGACCGGCAGTGACGGAAAATGGATCGGTAATTCTGCGTCGGGCACTAACAAGGCAGGGCGGCGTCTCAATTGGCTCTGAAACGCCGCCCTGGGTCTGCTCTATCAGCGATCAGTCAAGATCGAAGCGATCCAGGTTCATCACCTTGTTCCACGCGGCCACGAAGTCATGCACGAACGCCTCCTGCGCGTCGCTGCAGGCATAGACTTCCGCGAGGGCCCGAAGCTGGGAGTTCGAACCGAAGATGAGGTCGACACGGGTGCCGGTCCACTTGAGTTCGTCCGTCGTGCGATCGCGCCCCTCGAACACGCCATGAGATGTCGGAGACGCCTGCCACTTCGTGCCCATGTCGAGCAGGTTGACGAAGAAGTCGTTGGTCAGCGTCCCCGGGTGCTTGGTGAACACGCCGTGGTCGGACTGCCCGACATTGGCGCCCAGCACGCGCATGCCGCCGACGAGAACCGTCATCTCGGGAGCGGTCAGGGTCAGCAACTGCGCCCGATCCACCAGCAGTTCCTCGGCGACCTGTACTGTCCGCTTCGGAGATAGTTGCGGAACCCGTCTGCGGTCGGTTCAAGCACGGCGAACGAGTCCACGTCGGTCTGCTCCTGCGACGCGTCCGTCCGTCCCGGCGTGAACGGGACCGTCACGGCGTGTCCGGCATTCTTCGCCGCTGCCTCGACCGCCGCGCAGCCGCCGAGCACGATCAGGTCGGCGAGCGAGACCTTCTTCCCGCCGGACTGCGAGCCGTTGAACGCCTTCTGGATCCCCTCCAGCTTGTGCAGGACCGTCGCCAGTTGCGCCGGCTGGTTGACTTCCCAGTCCTTCTGCGGTGCCAGGCGAATGCGCGCCCCGTTCGCCCCGCCGCGCTTGTCGGAGCCGCGGAACGTGGACGCCGACGCCCAGGCGGTCGAGACCAGTTGCGGAAATGGACAGTCCGGACGCGAGGATCTTCGCCTTCAGAGCGGCGATGTCCTGCTCCTCCGACCAGTTCGTGATCCGCGTCGGGAATCGGGTCCTGCCACAGCAGCGTCTCGGCGGGAACCAGCGGGCCGAGGTAGCGGACGCGCGGCCCCATGTCGCGGTGCGTCAGCTTGTACCAGGCCCTGGCGAACGCGTCGGCGAACTGCGTCCGGGTTCTCGTGGAAGCGCTTCGAAATCGGCGCGTAGATCGGGTCCAGCCTGCAGCGCGAGGTCGGTCGTGAGCATCATCGGCGCGTGCCGCTTCGCCGGATCGTGGGCATCCGGCACGGTGCCCGCTGCGGCGGCGTCCTTCGGTGTCCACTGGTACGCGCCGGCCGGGCTCTTCGTCAGCTCCCACTCATAGCCGAACAGGTTGTCGAAGAAGTTGTTGTCCCACTTCACCGGGTTGGTGGTCCAGGCGCCCTCCAGCCCGCTGCTGATGGTGTCGACGCCTTTGCCGCTGCCGAAAGCTGCTCTTCCAGCCGAGGCCTTGCTGCTCGATGGGAGCGCCCTCGGGTTCGGGACCGACATACTTGCCGGGATCGGCGGCGCCGTGGGTTTTGCCGAACGTGTGCCCGCCGGCGATCAGCGCGACCGTCTCCTCATCGTTCATCGCCATGCGCGCGAACGTCTCGCGGATATCCCGCGCCGACGCGACCGGGTCCGGCTTGCCGTTCGGCCCTTCCGGATTGACGTAGATCAGACCCATCTGCACGGCGCGCGAGAGGATTCTCGAGCTCACGGTCGCCGCTGTAGCGCTCGTCGCCGAGCCAGGTGTCCTCGGGTCCCCAGTAGATGTCCTCCTCGGGCTCCCAGACGTCCTCGCGCCCGCCGGCGAAACCGAACGTCTTGAACCCCATCGATTCCAGGGCGCACGTTGCCGGTGAGGATCATCAGGTCGGCCCACGAGATTTTCCGGCCGTATTTCTGCTTGATCGGCCACAGCAGCCGGCGCGCCTTGTCGAGGCTCACGTTGTCGGGCCAGCTGTTGAGGGGCGCGAAGCGCTGTGTGCCGGAGCCGGCGCCGCCGCGACCGTCGCCGATGCGGTAGGTGCCCGCGCTGTGCCACGCCATCCGAATGAAGAACGGCCCGTAGTGGCCATAGTCGGCCGGCCACCAATCCTGCGAGTCCGTCATCAGCGCATGCAGGTCCTTGACCACGGCGTCCAGGTCGAGGCTCTTGAATTCCTTGGCGTAGTCGAACGCCTCGCCCATCGGATCGGACAGGGCGGAGTGCTGGTGGAGAACATGAAGATTCAGCTGGTTCGGCCACCAGTCGCGATTGACCCTGGCCAGGACCGTCTTGTGGTCCTGATGCCCGCCCGCCACCGGGCACTTGTTTTCGCCGTCCATATCCCCTCCGATCGTTTTCCGCCGTGTCCGAACCAGATAATCCGTCAGCGTGCATCGGTCCAATCGATTTTATCGTGGATGCACCGCCGTTGCCGGCGCACGTCTGCGCACCGGCTCCAGGGCCGCCGAGACCACATCATTTGCGTCAGTGAGGAGACTTCATGCCGTTCGCCCTCAACCGCATCGGCCAGATCGCGCTCGGCGTTCGCGACGTGGACGTCGCCGAGGCGTTCTATCGAGACGTGCTCGGACTGCGGAAGCTGTACCGCTTCGGCGACCTGACGTTCTTCGACTGCGCCGGCGTCCGCCTGCTGCTGGAAAAGGCGCACGGGGACGTGGAGCACGGGTCGGCGATCTACTTCGCCTGCGCCGACATCGCGCTCGCGGTGCGGGACCTGGAGGCGCGCGGCGTCGTGTTCGCCGGCAGGCCGCACCTGATCGCGCCGATGGACGACCACGATCTGTGGATGGCGTTCTTCGCCGACCCGGACGGCCATACGCTGGCGCTGATGCAGGAAGCGCCCAAGGGCCACCGGCCGGCAATCTGAGCGCCGCGCGGCCGTCACAATTCAAGTGGGCGCGCTTCATTCGCGGATCAACGTTTCTCCCCGGGCCACGTTGGGGCAATAATCCGGCGAAGGGGCCGCCGCCCCGGCCGCCCCCCTCGGCACGAGGATTGGAGCGCTGGCATGATCCGCACCGCCGCCCTGCTGCTGCCGCTCGCCCTGCTGGCCGCATGCGCCGACATGGACGACGCCGGCACCGGGCCGTGCCAGGCAACCGCGGTGCAGACGATCCCGCTGCGCCGCGGCAGCAATTTCCTCGTGGTCGATGTCCGCGTGAACGACACCGACGTGCCGATGGTGCTCGACACCGGCGCGGAAAAGACCGTGGTCACGGGCGCGACCGTCAGTCGCCTCGGGCTGTTGGGCGATCCGCGCCACGGCACCCTGATGTCCGGCGTCGGCGGCGAGGGGCGCGCGGAAAGCGATGCGCTGGTCAGCCACCTGTCGCTGGCCGGCTACGACCCGGGCACCGGCCACTACGCGGTGATGAACTTCTCCGCCATCGCTGGGCAGCTGCCGATCGGCGGCATCGTTGGCGACGACGTGCTCGGGCATTTCGACCTCGACCTCGACGTGCGGAAGAAGTCGCTCGTGCTGTATTCGGTGCACCATTGCAGCGGCAACTTCCTGCCCTGGAGCGTGCCGTATGCCAGCATCCCGATGGACGAAACCAGCGGCGGCCGGCCGCTGCTGCCGGTACTGCTCAATGGCCGGCAGTTCACCGCGTTCCTCGACACCGGCTCGACGACCTCGACGATCAACTCGTCCGCCGCCGCCGCGCTCGGCGCCACGCCGGAGGTGCTCGCGAAGGACCGCACGTTGAGCGGCTACGGCGGCGCCGGCGTGGACTACAAGGTGATGCGCCACGTGTTCAACAACCTGACGATCGGGCCCGTGGTGTACCCGGCGCCCCGGCTTTCGGTGCTCGACCGTCCGCTGCGCGAGGCCGACATGATGCTCGGCCTCGATTTCTGGAGCGACTACCACGTGTGGATCTCGTTCCGCACCAAGCGGCTGTACATCGACACGTCGCGGCTGCCTGACACCAGGTCGTAGATTGGCCCTATGCCGGCGTCAGCAGCGCCAGCAGCCCCTGCAGCAGCTGCACCGGCGTCGGCGGGCAGCCCTTGATCTGCACGTCGACCGGGATCACCGCCGCGACCGAGCCGACGCAGGCGGGGCTGCGCGCAAACACGCCGCAGCCGGCCGCGCAATCGCCCGCCGCGACCACCCATTTCGGCGCGGGCGTCGCGCGGTAGGTCCGCTCCAGCGCCTCGCGCATGTTGCGCGCGACCGGGCCCGTGACCAGCAGCACGTCGGCATGCCGCGGCGAGGCGACGAAGCGCAGGCCGAAGCGCTCCAGGTCGTAGAACGAGTTGCCGAGCGCGTTCACCTCCAGCTCGCAGCCATTGCAGGACCCGGCGTCGATTTCGCGAATGGCCAGGCCGCGCCCCAACTTTTTCCGCGCGGCCGCGTCCAGCCGCGCGCCGATCGCGAGAAGCTCCGGGTCGATCGGCAGCGCCTCGGTAACCGGGCCGCGCAGCAGGGCCTCGAACAGGATCGTGCGCATCAGAGATCGTGGCCGGAATACGAGCAGTTGAACGACTTGTTGCAGAGCGGGAAGTCGGCGACGATGTTGCCCTCGATCGCGGCTTCCAGCAGCGGCCACTGGAACCACGACGCATCGCGCACATGGCAGCGCGCAACCCGGCCGTCGTCGCTGACCCGCAGCCACACCAGCACGTCGCCGCGAAACGCCTCTGTCAACGTCATCGCTTCGCGGCCGGCGGCGCCGGATGCGTCCACCGGCACGCGGATGTCCCCGGGTTGCAACGCCGCCAGCAACTGCGCGATCAGCGCGCGGCTCTGCTCGATCTCCCTGATGCGCACCAGCACGCGCGCATCGACGTCGCCCGCCGCGAGCACCGGCACGGAAAATTCTACCCCGTCATAAGGCGGGTACGGCAAGTCGCGGCGCGCATCGAAGTTGCGCCCGGAGGCGCGGCCGACCGGGCCGCCGGCGCCGAACTGGCGTGCCAGCGCCGGGTCCACGCGCCCCGTCCCGACCGTGCGTTCCTGCAACGACGCGGTCTTGTCGTACAGTTCCACCAGATGTGGGAATTTGCGGTCAAGTTCCGCCAGCAGCGCCCGCACCGCCGCGACGCCGTCGGCCGACAAATCCGCGGCGACGCCGCCCGGCACCACGCAATCCATCCCCAGCCGGTGGCCGAAGCACGTGGCCGTCGTACGCAGCACGAGTTCGCGCAACATGCCGCAATGCACCAGCATGATCGCGAACGCCGCATCGTTGCAGATCGCCCCGAAATCGCCGAGGTGGTTGGCCAGCCGCTCCAGCTCCGCCAGCACGCCGCGCAGCATTTTTCCGCGCGGCGGTATGTCGATGCAAGCCGCCACCTCGACCGCGCGCGCGAACGCAAAAGCATAAGCCACCGTGCTGTCGCCACTGATCCGGCCGACGATGCGTGCCGCATCGGCAATGGTGCTTCCGGCCAGCAACGCCTCGACGCCCTTGTGCGTGTAGCCGAGCCGCTGTTCCAGCCGCACCACGGTCTCGCCGTCGCAGGTGAAGCGGAAATGCCCGGGCTCGATCACGCCGGCATGCACCGGCCCGACCGGGATCTCGTGCAGGTCTTCGCCCTGCACCGGCAGGAATTCGTATGGCGCCGCCTCGTGCTCCAGCCACGGCCGTCGATCGGGCAGCCCGGCGGGGTCCAGGGAAAAAAGATCGCGCGCCGCGCGCTCCAGCCGGATTGCCGGCGGGTGCACGCGGCCGATCGACGGATATTTTCCATCGGGCGCCGCGACGCTCAGCACCGCGACCTCGGCGGAGGCACCGAGCACCGCCATGTGCGCCCATTCCCGATCGCCCCACAGCCCGAGCAACGTCAGAATCCCCCGACGCGAGCAGCCGCCCAGCATTCTCCCACGCCTCCGCACCGACGACGGCACGCGGCCACGGCACATGGCCCTGCACGATCGAACCGGTCGAGATAAGGTCCGCGAGGTCAGACATCCCGCCTACCCGAGCAATGCGGCAACATGCTGGAACCAGCGCACCAGCGGGCCGGGCAGAAAAATGCCGGCGATCAGCACGATCGCCAGATGCGCGAACATCGGCACGTACGACGCGTGCACCGGCCCCACCTTGCCGCGCACTTCGCCGAAGGCGATGCGCGAAAGCTGCAGCAGCAGCGCGCCGAACGCGACCAGCAATCCGAGCGCCACCAGCGTCGCGAGATACGGTTGCCGCGCAAACGTCGAGCTGACGATTAGGAACTCGCTCATGAACACGCCGGACGGCGGCAGCCCGGCGATTGCCGCGACGCCCACCACCAGCCCCCAGCCGAGCACCGGATGGCTGGTGGTCAGCCCGCCCATCTCGCTGAGCCGCTGCGTGCCCTTCACCTGCGCGACGTGCCCCACCGAATAGAAGATCGCCGACTTGGTCAGGCTGTGCATCGTCATCTGCAGCAGCCCCGCGAAATTGCCGAGCGGCCCGGCCATGCCGAACGCGAACACGATGATGCCCATGTGCTCGATCGACGAATACGCGAACAGCCGCTTGATGTCGCGCCTGCGGTACAGCATGAAGCCCGCGAAAATCAGCGAGGCGAGGCCGAGCGTGATCATCAGCGGCCCGGGCGCGATCGCCGCCGGGTTCGCCGCCAGCAGCATCTTGAAGCGCAGCAGCGCATAAAGCGCCACATTGAGCAGCAGCCCCGACAGCACCGCGGAGATCGGCGTCGGGCCTTCGGCGTGCGCATCCGGCAGCCACGCGTGCAGCGGCGCGAGCCCGACCTTCGTGCCGTAGCCCAGCAGCAGGAACACGAACGCGACGTTCAGCAGCGACGGGTCGAAATTCTTCGCCTGCGTGATCAGCACGGTCCATACCATCGAACCGCTGCCTGCGCCGATCACCGGGCGCGCCGCCAGGTACACCAGGATGGTGCCGAAGAGCGCGAGCGCGATGCCGACGCTGCCGAGGATGAAATACTTCCAGGCGGCCTCGATCGCCTCGTGCGTGCGATAGATGCCGACCATCACCACCGTGGTCAGCGTCGCCAGCTCGACCGCGACCCACATCAGGCCAATGTTGTTGGCGACGAGCGCCAGGTTCATGCCGAACATCATCAGCTGGTACATCGCGTGATAGAAGCGCAGATGCCGGGGCGTCAGCCGCCCAGTCTCCAGCTCGTGCCCGATATAGCTGGCGCTGAATGCGCTCGCGGTGAAACCGACGAAGGTGTTGAGCACGATGAACACGACGTTCAGGTCGTCGATCATCAGGTACGAGCCGGCCGCCGGCCGCTCGATCAGCAGCGAGACGGCGCTGAGGAACGAGAGGAAGCTCGTCGCCACGTTGATCCGCGCGGATACACGGTAGCCTGGCAGCGCCGCGAGGATCGCCGCGCCGAGCAGCGGGATCGCCAACACCAGCGTCACGGCGGAAAAATTCACCGCTGATCCCCCCGGAAGCGATCCATCGCCTGCACGTCGACCGAGTCGAACCGCTCGCGGATCCGGAACAGGAAGATGCCGATCACGATGAAGGCAATCAGGATCGAGAACGCGACGGAAATCTCGACCACCAGCGGCATGCCCTGCGCGCCGGTCGCCGCCAGCACGATGCCGTTCTCCAGCGACATGAACCCCGCGACCTGGGAGACGGCATTGCGTCGCGTCACCATCATCATCAGGCCGATCAGCACCACCGAGAGCGCCAGCGCGATATCCTCGCGCGCCAGCGGGTCGGCGCGCGTCGTCGCCGGCAGCATCACCACGAGCGACAACGCGATCAGGCCGATGCCGCCGAGCATGGTGAAGCCGAGGCCGACCACCGTCTCGATCTCGCGGTGAATGCCGAGCTTGAACACCATGCGGCGCAGCGCCGCCGGCACCACGATCGCCTTGAAGCCGAGCGCGATCGCCGCGGTGATGTACAGGTGCGGCGCGTCCTGGATGCGCGCCTGCCACGCCACCGACGCCGCCAGCACCAGCGCGTGCAGGGCGAGCGTGTTGATCAGCGCGTACAGACGGTCCTGGTAAAGCATCGCCAAGCTTACCAGCACCAGCCCGCCGGCGAACATGTGCGCGACGTCGAAATTGAACCCGTGCACCGCTACAGGTTCCCCGACACGAAGCGCAGCAGCGTCGCCAGCAGGCTCAGCATCAACGCGACGCCGATGAAGCCGGGCACGCGGAACACGCGCATCTTGGCGATCGTCGTCTCGAACACCGCGAGCAGCGTGCCGGCGACCGCCAGCTTCGCGACGTAGCTGGCAGCTCCGAGCAGGTACGGCGGCAACCCCTCATGCCCGGGCGTCATGCCGAACGGCACGAACAGGCAGGCGATCAGCGACGTGTAAAGCAACAGCTTCAGCGACGCGGCGAGCTCGATCATCGCCAGATGGCGGCCGGAATACTCCAGCACCATCGCCTCATGCACCATCGTCAGCTCCAGGTGCGTCGCCGGATTGTCGACCGGAATGCGCGCGTTCTCGGCGATCGCCACGATCACGAATGCGACCAGCGCCAGCGCCAGCGACACCCGCAAGCCGGCGTGGCCCGACAGCATGTAGTCGGCGACAGTCGAAAGCTGCGTCGATCCGGCTATGAGTGCCACCGAAAACACCGTCATGATCAGCGCCGGTTCGGCGAGCGAGGCGAACATCACCTCGCGCGAGGCGCCGATGCCGCCGAAGCTCGTGCCCACGTCCAGCGCCGCCATCGTCTGCAGGAAGCGCGCGGTGCCGAGCAACGCCGTGATCACGATCAGGTCGCCCGACCAGCTGAACAGCAAGCCGGTCGCGAACGTCGGCACCAGCGCCGCCGCGACCCAGGTGACGGAAAAGATCAAGTATGGAACGGCGCGGAACAGCCAGGAGGCATTGTCCGCCAGCACCACCTCCTTGCCGAGCAGCCGGCGCAGGTCGCGATACGGCTGGATCACCGAGGCGCCCTGCCGCCGTTGCAGCCGCGCCTTGATCTTGCGCACGAACCCGGTGAGCAGCGGTGCCAGCAGCAGCACCAGGAACATCTGCGCGCCCTGGGCCGCCAGGGAAAAAATCATTGCCATGCGGCGAGCGCCATCAGCAGCAGCACCAGGGCCGCGAAGACGAAGCCGAGATAGCGGCGGATGGTCAGGAACTGCATGGCGTTGAGCCGGTCCGCGACCGCCGACACCGCGGCGCCGATCGGCACGTAGATTGCCTGCCAGGCCAGATCCTGCCGGCGCTTCTCGATGCGGGCCGGCCGCATGTCGCCGGGCGGCGGCATCTCCACCGTCTCGCGCGAGCGGAACGCGACCGGGCCGAACACGCGACGGATCGGCTGCGCGAAACTGGCGCCACTGTATTGCGTCAGCGGGCCCAGGCCGGGATAGCCGCAGTCCCACGCGGCACTACGCCGGATCGCGCGCGAGCCGAAGCGGTGCACGGCGACTGCCGCGATGCCGCCCGAGACCAGCGCGAACACCAGCAGCATCAGCCCGTTGTACGAGCTGTTGCGCTCGGCGATCGGCACGATCGACAGCCACGGCTGCGTCAGTTGCTGCGCGAGCCGTCCGCGCAGCAGCATTTCCGTCGCTGGCGCCAGTGCGTCGATCAACACACCCGGAAAAATGCCGGCCAGCACGCACAGCGTCGCCAAACCGAGCATGGCGGCCAGCGAAAACCGATCGGTCTCTACCGCCAATTCAGCGTCTTGCGAGCGCGGTCGGCCGAGGAAAGAAATCCCGAAGGCGCGGACGAAGCACGCCGCCGCCAGCGCCGCCGCCAGCGCCAGCAGCGCGCCGACGGCCGGTACCAGCAGGCGCAATGCCCATTGCGGCAATCGCGGGCTGACGAGAATCGTCTGGAAGGTGAGCCACTCGGAGGCGAACCCGTTCAGCGGCGGCAAGGCCGAAATCGCCAGACAGCCGATCAAAAACAGAAGCGCGGTTTTGGGCATGCGATGGATCAGCCCGCCGAGCCGCTCGATGTTGCGCTCCCCAGTCGCCGTCAGCACCGAACCCGCGCCGAAGAAGAGCAGGCTTTTGAACACCATGTGGTTGAAGCCGTGGAACAGCGCCGCGATGAGCGCGAGCGAGGCGAACTCCGGCATGCCGTTGGCGCGGAACGCCAGCGCGAGGCCGAGGCTCAGGAAAATGATGCCGACGTTCTCGATCGTGCTGTAGGCGAGCAGCCGCTTCAGGTCGCGCTCCATCAGCGCGTGCAGCACGCCGAGCACGGCGGTGAAGCCTCCGATCGTCAGCACCGGCAGCGCCCACCACCAGTCCGGCGGGCCGAGCAGGTCGAACACGATGCGGATGAAGGCATACAGAGCGACTTTGGTCATCACGCCGCTCATCAGCGCGGAGACGTGGCTGGGCGCGGCCGGATGCGCGAGCGGCAGCCAGACATGCAGCGGCGCGACGCCCGCTTTCGATCCCGCGCCCAGGATCGCCAGCGCCAGCACCAGCACCGCGCGCCGCTGGTCCGAGGCGCCAAGCCGCATCACCGAAAAAGCGTAGCCGCCATCGGCGCCCGCCAACAGTCCGAACGCCAGCAGCAGCGACAGCGCGCCGAACGTCGCCATCAGCAGATACACCAGCCCGGCGCGCGCATTGCCCTCCTCCCGGTGATGCGCCGTCACCAGCGCCCAGGAGGCGAGCGACATCAGTTCCCACGCGAACAGGAAGCTGTAGGGGTCATCGGCGACAACGACGAGATTCATGCCCGCCAGGAACGCCGGATAGAACGGCAGCACCCGCTGCGGTTCCTCTTCATGTTGGCCATAGCCGAGCGCGTACAGGCTGGCGAACGCCGATCCGATGTTGACGACGACAAGAAAGAACCGGGACAGCGCGTCGAGTCGGAAATGTGCGCCGAGCCACGGGATGCCGATCGGCAGCACGGTCGCCGAATCGCCCGCCACAAGCGCGCCGACCAGCGCGACCACCGAAATCGCGAGGCTCGAGCCATACACGAAGAAGCCAGTCTGCGGCCGCCGCACCACCGGCACGCAGCCGATGGCGACCAGTAACAACGCCGCTGCACAGGCCAGAGACAACAGCACCATCTAGCCCGCCGCCCCGCCGTTGCGACGCGCCAGCCGCACGCCGCGCCCGCCGTCGGTGCTGGCCGCGCCCTCGCCGATCAGCTCGATGCCGGCGGCCTGCAGTGCATGCACCAGTTTCATCAGCAATTCGACGTTGCCGCGCACCACGCCGTCGCTCGCCTCCATCCGCTGGACGGTCGGCAACGACAGCCCCGAGCGCTCCGCGAGCGCCCGCTGGTCGATCCCCAGCAGCGCCCGCGCGGCCTTCATCTGCGCCGCGGTGATCATGCGTCAGCCGTCCTTGGGGCCATCCAACACCTCAGAAGGCATGTCTTGCACGGCGATAATCATGTTTCAAGTATCATTTGCGAGGGGATGAACGGGGTGCGGCGGATGACGGATTGCGCCGCGGCGACAGCCGCGCGACGCTGCGACGCGCAGCGCATGGAAAAAAAATGCCCGCCCCCAAACCCGCGGCTTTCGAGACGTTAAGTCTGCACGCCGGTCAGCATCCGGACCCGGTCACCGGCGCCCGCGCGGTGCCGCTGTACCAAACCACGTCCTACGTCTTCCACGACGCCGACCACGCCGCGGCGCTGTTCAACCTGGAACGCCCCGGCCACATCTACACGCGCATCTCCAACCCGACGACCGCGGTGCTGGAGGAGCGGCTGGCGGCGCTGGAGGGCGGCGTCGGCGCGGTCGCCACGGCCAGCGGCATGGCGGCGATGCACCTCGCCATCGCGACGCTCGCGAGCGCCGGCGACCACATCGTCGCCTCCGCCTCGCTTTACGGCGGCACCATCAACCTGCTCGCCTACACGCTGCCGCGCTTCGGAATTTCCACCAGCTTCGTCAAGCCGCGCGATCTGGACGGGTTTCGCGCGGCAATCACGCCACGCACCAAACTGATCATCGGTGAGGTTCTGGGAAATCCCGGCCTCGAAGTGCTGGACATTCCTGCGCTTTCGGACATCGCGCACACCGCAAAAATACCGGTGCTGATCGACAATACGTTTGCCACTCCGTTCCTCAGCCGCCCGATTTCGCAGGGCGCCGACATCGTCATGCACTCGCTGACCAAATGGATCGGCGGCCACGGCATCGCCATCGGCGGCGCGTTGGTCGACGGCGGCCACTTCGATTGGGAGGCTTCGGGTCGCTTCCCAACGCTGACACAACCCTATCCGGGCTATCACGGCCTGAATTTCGCCGAGCAGTACGGTCCCGCCGCCTTCATCATGCGGGCCCGCACCGAGGGCCTGCGCGATTTCGGCGCCTGCATCTCGCCCACCAACGCCTTCTATCTGCTGCAGGGCCTGGAAACGCTGCCGCTGCGGATGGAGCGGCACGTGCGCGAACACCGATGCCGTGCTGGCGTTCCTCGACCGCAACGAGGCCGTCGCCTGGGTCACGCACCCTCGCCTGCCCTCGCATCCGGATCACGAACTGGCCAAGCGCCTGCTGCCGAACGGCGCCGGCTCGATCGTCAGCTTCGGCGTGAAGGGCGGCCGGGCATCCGGCAAGAAATTCATCGAGTCGGTGCGGCTGGCCTCGCCACCTGGCCAATGTCGGCGACGCGAAAACGCTGGTGATCCACCCGGCCAGCACCACGCACCAGCAGATGAGCGCCGAGCAACTCGAGGCCGCCGGGCTTGGCGAGGAGCTGATCCGGCTCTCGGTCGGCATCGAGGCCGCAGACGACATCATCGCCGACCTCGCCCAGGCGCTGCGCGCCTCGCAGAAGGCCTGATCCGATGCTGATCGATATTCTGGGCGCGGAGACCAACATCGCGACCGGCGGCCAGCCGATCCGTCCCGGGCTGCAGGCCGTCGTCCTGATCCATGGCTCAGGCCTCGACCATTCGGTGTGGGCACTGCACAGCCGCTGGTTCGCGCACCATCGGCGCAACGTCGTCGCGCCCGACCTGCCCGGCCACGGCCGCTCACGCGGCGCGCCGCTCGGCTCGATCGGCGCGATGGCGGACTGGATCGCCGGGATGATGGATGCGCTCGGCATCGCCCGGGCGGCGCTGGTCGGGCACTCGATGGGCACGCTGGTCGCGCTGGAAACCGCGCGTCGGCACCCGGAGAAGGTGCGCGCGCTCGGGCTGGTCGGCGCTTCGACGGCGATCCCGGTGCATCCAGATATCGTCGCCGCCGCCGCCGAGAACAGGCACGAAGCCATCGAGATGCTGGCGATCTGGGGCACCGGCTTCGCCGCCGGCCTCGGCGGCTGCCTGGCGCCGGGGATGTGGATGCTGGGCGGCGCCGAAAAACTGTGGGAGCGCGCCGCGCCCGGCGTGCTGCACGCCGACCTCGCCGCCTGCGACGCCTACAAGGACGGCCCGGCGGCGGCGGCGGCCGTCGCCTGCCCGGCCGCGATCGTGCAGGGCAGCCGCGACGCGATGACCCCGCTGCGCGGCGCCCAGGCGCTCGCGAAAGCCATCGGCGGCGCGAAGCTGACCGTGCTGGAAGGGGCCGGCCATATGCTGCTGACCGAGCGGCCGGACGAGGTGCTCGCGGCGCTGGCCGAATCTGACCCGCACAAAAAAGGGGCGCTCCCACGGAGCGCCCCGAGTTTCTGGTAAAGGGAAATTCCCCGGCCCTGACCTTGCCCAAGTTTTCCTATTGTGTCAATAGGAATTTCACAGCCGGGTACACGCCTGCGTTACCCCGCGACGTTCGTCCACTGCCGCGATTTTGCGCTGGCCAGCACCGCGTCGGTCACGCGGTCGGTCGCCATCGCCTCCCGGAAGGTCGGGCTGGCCGCCGCGCCGCCATCGAGCGAGCCCAGGAAATCGGCGACCTGATGCGTGAACGAGTGCTCGTAGCCGATCTGCAGGCCGGGCACCCACCAGTGTTTCATGTACGGATGATCGCCGTCGGTGATGTGCACCGAGCGCCAGCCGCGCGTCCGCCCTTCGTCGCGGTGGTCGAAATACTGCAGCCGGTGCAGGTCGTGCAGGTCCCACATCACGGACGCGTGCTGGCCGTTGAGTTCAAGCGTGTACAGCGCCTTGTGGCCGCGCGCGTAGCGCGTCGCCTCGAACGTCGCGAGCGAGCCGTTGGCGAAGCGCGCCAGGAACAGGCTGGCGTCGTCGATCGTCACCGGCTCGACTTGCCCGGTGAGCTGGTGCTTGCGCTGTTTGATGAAGGTTTCCGTCACCGCGGTGACTTCGCTGATCGGACCGTTCAGCCACATCGCGGTGTCGATGCAGTGCGCCAGCAGGTCGCCGGTGACGCCGCTGCCGGCGACGCTGGCGTCGAGCCGCCACAGCCCGGTGCCGCCCTGCGGCAGGTCCTGCGACATCGTCCAGTCCTGCAGGAACTTTGCCCGGTAGTGGAAGATTTTTCCGAATTTGCCTTCGTCCACGAGTTGCTTTGCAAACGTCACCGCCGGCACGCGGCGGTAGTTGTACCAGACCATGTTGGCGACGTGGGCCTGCTCGACCGCCTCCACCATCGCGAGCGATTCCCGGCGGTGCGGCCGAGCGGCTTTTCGCACGTCACGATCTTTCCGGCCTGCGCGGCGGCGATGGCGATGTCGTAGTGCACGTCGTTGGGCGCCGCGATGTCGATCAGGTCGATGTCCGGCCGCGCCACCAGCTTGCGCCAGTCGGTCTCGACGGAGGCGTAGCCCCACTGGTCGGCGAACGCCCGCACCGCCTCCGCGTTGCGTGCGCACGCGGCCTTCAACACCGGGCGGTACGGCAGGTCGAAGAACTGGCTGACCTGCCGGAACGCGTTGCTGTGGGCGCGGCCCATGAAGCTGTAGCCGATCATGCCGACGCGCAGTGGTTTCTTTGCGGTCATGTCCGTGGCTTCCCCGCGCCTATTGCCGCCAGCCGTGCGCGTCGCGCACCGCGATCATCGCGCCGAGAATGCTGTTCCAGGTCTCCGGCTGCATCATCGTCTCGTTGGAAAACATGCAGCCGTCCCAGCAGATGTGCTGGAACGCGCGCGTCGAGCTGCCCGTCCGGGCCGCGCAGCCAGTAGCCGGCGTCGTGCGCGATATCGAGCTTGCCGTTCGGATCGTTCGGCAGGCAGTGCCGGCCGGTCTTGTCGTGCGACCCGATGCCCTTCACGGTCGCGTCGTTCTGCGCCACGTGGAAATCGATCGTCCACGGCCGCAGCGCATCCGTCATCTTCTTCAGCGCCGCTTCCTTGCCGGCGCGATCCCACGCGAAGCCCTCCGGCACGATGCGGTCCTCCTGCGCGTTGTAGCCGAGCGTGTAGAGCAGCGTGTGCGCCATGTCGGCCTGGAAGCCGACGGTGTTCGGCCGGCCGGTCTGCTCCAGCAGGTCCAGCATGTGCTTCCAGCCATGCATGCCGCCCCAGCAGATTTCGCCCTCGGCCGCCAGCCGCTCGCCGAACCCTTCGGCGACGTTGGCCGCCTCGCGCAAGGTCTGCGCGATCTTCTTCGTGTTGCCGGCCGGGTCCTTCGACCAATCCTCCACGCCGGCCGCGCTGTCGATGCGGATGACGCCGTACGGCCGCACGCCCAGATCACGCAACTTGCCGGCGATGCGGCACGCTTTTCGCACCATCTCGACAAATCGTGCCCGATCGTCGGCGCTGCCCATCGCCGAACCGCCGCCGACCGGCGGCCACACCGGTGCCACCACCGAGCCGATCACCAGGTGCTTCGCCCGCACCTTGTCGGCCAGCGCCTTCAGGTCGTCGTCGGAGGCGTCGATGCTGGTGTGCGGGTCGGCGGCGAAGATGTCGATGCCCTCGAATTTCTGGCCCTCCACCTCGGCGGCGGCGGTCAGCGCGAGCATCGTGTCCAGGCTGATAGGCGGCTCCGAATCCGGCCCCTTGCCGACGAGGCCGGGCCACATCGCGTTGTGCAGGCGTGGAAAATTGTTGGCCGTCGGCATGGTCCGCTTCTCCCGCATCCGAACTGTCGTTGGTCCAGAGTAGAGCGCCGCGGCGGGCCGGGTTCAAGCCGGGGGGAAATGCAACGTCCGACTGGCACGTGCATCGCGCGCCTACGCTCCAGCCCTACTTCGGCGAGACCGGGATCGCGACCTCGTTGCGATGCGGGGCCGCGGGCGGGTCGTAGAACCAGGCAACCGGCGCGCCGGCCGGCCGCCACGCGCTGCCCTCCAGCGTCGACACCAGGTCGCCGGTCCGCTGCGCCACCGCCTCGGCGCTCGCGGCGCCGGAGAAGCGCAGCACCGCGAACGTCTCCGGCGGCAGCGTAACCAGTGCGACCGCGGGGTCGCTCGGCGGCGGCAGCGCCGCCAGCGTGGCGCCGGCGGGCAAGAACAGGCGGATGCGCCAATGCCCCGGCCCCTCCGCGGCCTGCGCCAGCGGCACGGTCATGGCGAGCTTGCGGCCGTCCCGGTTGGCGCCGCCCACGTAGTCGGCAAGCCTGCGATAGCCGATGCCGCGGGCGGCGACCGCGTCGCCGTCCACCAGCGTCTCGGCGGCGATCCGCGCATCGTATTGCCGCACCTCGACGCCGCCGATCAGGGCCACCGGCCGATATGCCGGTTCCTCCGGCGGCCGGCCGCGCAGCGAGCCGCAGCCCGCCACTGCCAGACATGCCATCAGCGCCGCGATATTGGCCCGCATGACCGCCCTGCGCGTCTCCCCGATGGTCGCAGGGTGGCCGCATGGCGGGGTGCGGCGCAACCGGAATTCGCGGAGCCGATCAGGGGTCCGCGGCGCGCAGCGCGGCGACGCCGGCTCCCGGGCGGCGCAGCATCGGCGCGGCGACGCCGTTCAGCGCGCGGTTCAGGAACGCCAGCGCGTAGGCGGCAATATCCGCATGGTCGCGGAAGCCGACATCGGCCCAGGCGAGGTGCGTCGCGCCCTGGAACGTCACCAGGTATTTCGGGGCCGGCGACTGGTCGTAGGCGCCGCCCGTCTTGCTCAGCGACGGAGTGAGGCCGAAATCCAGCGTGCCGCCCTGGTACATCACCGGCGCCGCAAGCCCCCGCAGCGTGCCGGCTCCGAGGTAGGGCTCGGTGTACGGCGACAGCGCCAGCACCGCGCGTACGCCCGGCATCCGCCACGACGGCCAGGCGCCGGCGAGCCCGAGCACCGTGTAGCCGCCGAGCGAATGGCCCGCGAGCGCGAACCGGTGCCAGTCGATCCGCGCGTTCCAGCGGAGATCCTCGTGCAGTGCGCGCACGACGGCAAAAAGATCGTCGGCACGGTCGCGATAGGTGGCGTCGGTCCACGCCTGCGGCTGCACGAACGACTGCTCCGGCCGATCGTACCAGTGGCTGGCGCCGCCGTGGCAGACCGCGTCGCGGTGGTTCGGCGCGAACACCAGGTATCCCGCATCGGCGAGCGCCCGCATCAGGAAGCGCGATTGCGTCGCGCAGCCGTGGAAGCCGTGCGAGAAGATCACCAGCGGCTGTTGACCCGCGGGCGGGGTGTCCGCCTCCCACTCGGTGACGGCGAGGCCGGCGAGGGTTAGGTCGCGCTCATGGGCAGCGAAGGCCGGGAGGTGGAACAGGAATAGGAGGCAGAGTGTGGCAACAGCAGACAGCGCCGCTCGCCGCGCCCCCTCACCCCGGCCCTCTCCCGCAAGGGGAGAGGGCGAAGAAAAGCGCACCCGCGTTATGGTGACTGGCACTATTCCGCCGCTCGCGCGGCGCCGGACAATTCCTTTTCCATCGCTGCACGCATCAGGAACTTCTGCATTTTTCCGGTCACCGTCATCGGGAATTCGTCGACGAAGCGAACGAACCGCGGGATCTTGTAGTGCGCGATCTGGTCGCGGCAGAAGCCGCGCACCTCCTCCTCGGTCATCGTCTCGCCGCTGCGCAGCTTGACCCAGGCGCACAGCTCCTCGCCGTATTTCTCGTCCGCCACGCCGAACACCTGCACATCCACGATTTTCGGGTGGCGGTACAGGAACTCCTCCACTTCGCGCGGATACACGTTCTCGCCGCCGCGGATCACCAGATCCTTGATCCGGCCGACGATCGCGCAATAGCCCTCGGCGTCGATCGTGGCGAGGTCGCCGGTGTGCATCCAGCCGGCGCGGTCGATCGCCTGGTTCGTGCGTTCCTCGTCGTCCCAGTAGCCGAGCATCACCGAATAGCCGCGCGTGCACAGTTCGCCCGGCGAGCCGGCGGGCACGATCTTTCCGTCCGTATCGACCACCTTGACTTCGAGATGCGGATGGATCGTGCCGACCGTGGAAACCCGGCGTTCCACCGGCGCGTCGATCTTCGTCTGGAAACTCACCGGGCTGGTCTCGGTCATGCCGTAGGCGATCGTGATTTCTTCGAGGTGCATCAGCGATATCGCCTTGCGCATCACCTCGATCGGGCATGGCGAACCGGCCATGATGCCGGTGCGCAGGCTCGACAGGTCGTATTTTTCGAAGTCCGGATGCGCCATCTCGGCGATGAACATGGTTGGCACGCCATACAGCGCCGTGCAGCGCTCCTCGGCGACCGTCTGCAACACGGCCAACGGATCGAACCCCTCGCCCGGGAACACCATCGCGGCACCGTGCGTCACGCAGCCGAGCACGCCCATCACCATGCCGAAGCAGTGATAGAGCGGCACCGGGATGCAGAGCCTGTCCTGTTCGGTCAGCCGCATCCCCTCGGCGGTGAAGTAGCCGTTGTTGAGGATGTTGTGATGGGTCAGCGTCGCGCCCTTCGGCGAGCCCGTGGTGCCGGAGGTGAACTGGATGTTTATCGCATCGTCGAACTGCAGCTTTTGGCCGAGTTCGCGCAGCGTCGCCAGCTCCGCCGCCCCGCCCATCGCGGCGACGGCATCGAATGAGAAACTGCCGGGGATCGAGTGCGCGCCGATCTGGATGATTTTTTCCAGGGTGGGCACGCGCGCGGCCTGCAGGCTCCCGGGCGCGCACGCCGCGAGTTCCGGCATCAGAGAAAAAAGCATGGCGGCGTAGTCGCTGCTCTTGAACGCGGTCGCCGTCACCAGCGCGCGGCAGCCGACCTTGTTGAGCGCGTAGTCCAGCTCGTGCAGCCGGTACGCCGGGTTGACGTTGACCAGCACGAACCCGGCCTTGGCGGCGGCAAACTGGGTGATCACCCATTCGGCGTTGTTCGGCGACCAGATGCCGATCCGCTCGCCCGGCCGCAGCCCGAGCGCCAGCAGCCCGGCCGCGAAGGCGTCGACCCGTGTCTGCAGCTCGCGCCATGTCAGCCGCACGCCCTGCTGGCGCACGACCAGGCCGAGGCGATCGCCGAACCGCTCGACGGTGCGGTCGAACTGCTGCCCGATCGTCTCGCCCAGCAGCGGCCGGTCGGCGACGCCGCTCACGTAGCTCATCGTGCCCATTGACGCTGTCCTCCGTCGCCGCATGGTTCCTTATGCGAGACGCCAGGACAAGTTTTCCTCGCGCCCGGGCTGGCCCCGCGAAGCCGGCGACCACGGCGCCGCGGCGAGCTGGGAGCGGATGCGCGCGGCGAGCTGGGCGCGGCGGAACGGCTTGCCGACCAGCTCGACACCGGTGCCCAGGCGGCCGTTCTCCAGCAGCACCGTGCCGGGATAGCCGGAGGTGAACAACACCCTGAGCCCTGGCACCGTGCGCGCCGCCGCGTCGGCGAGATCGCGGCCGCTCATGCCGCCGGGCAGCACCACGTCGGTGAGCAGCAGGTCCGGCCGCGCGCCGCCCTGCAACAGCCCGATCGCCGCCGGGCCGTCGCCGGCCGAGATCACCGCGTAGCCCAGGCCGCCGAGCATCGCCTCGGTGTGCGCGCGCACCAGCTCGTTGTCCTCGACCAGCAGGATGGTCTCGTTGCCGCGCGCCACCTCGCGCTCGGGCTCCAGCTCGGGCGCGGCCGCCGCGTCGGCGGAGCCGGGCAGATACAGGCGGACGATGCTGCCTTCGCCCACTTCGCTGTCGATCATCACGTGGCCGCCGGACTGCTTGGCAAAGCCGTAGACCATCGACAGGCCGAGCCCGGTGCCCTTGCCGGGCTGCTTGGTGGTGAAGAACGGGTCGAACGCCTTGTGCAGCACCTCCGGCGTCATGCCGTGGCCGCTGTCCGCGACCGCCAGCATGATGAAGTCGCCCGTGCGGTCGAGCCCCGCGACCGCCGCATAGACCCGATCGATCCGCACATTGCTCGCCTCGATCGTCAGCCGGCCGCCCAATGGCATCGCATCGCGCGCGTTGATGGCGAGGTTGAGGATCGCGTTCTCCAGCTCCGCCGGGTCCACCAGCGCCCGCCACAGCCCATCCTGCCAGCTCGTCTCGAGCGCGATCGGCTCGCCGAGCGTCCGCCGCAGCAGCGGCTCCAGCGAGCTCAGCAGCGTCGCGACGTCCACCAGTTGCGGGCTCAGCGGCTGGCGGCGCGAGAAGGCGAGCAGCCGGTGCATCAGCTGGCTGGAGCTCTCGCCCGCGCGCAGCCCGGCTTCGGCGAGGCTGAGGTCGAGCAGCCCCTCCTCGCCGCGCTCCTCGGCGCTCATCGCCAGCATCTCGAAATTACCCAGGATGACCGTCAGCATGTTGTTGATGTCGTGCGCGATGCCGCCGGTGAGCTGGCCCAGCGCCTCCAGCTTCTGCGACTGGCGCAGCTTCTCCTCGGTCTCGCGCTGCGCCGCGATGTCGCGGAAATACACGGTCAGTCCGCCGGCGAACGGGTAGCAGCGCATCTCGTAGATCGCGTTGAGCGGCACGTAGGCGGCGGCGAAGTCGACGTTCTCGCCGCTCCGCGTCGCATACTCGAAACGCTCGCCGAATTCGGCCTCGCGCAGGCCGGGAAACAGAGCCCAGAGCGAGGCGCCCAGCATCTCCGAGCGCTGTCGTTGCAGATAGCCGAGGGCGGCGTTGTTGACGTAGCGGACGCGCCATTCCTGGTCGAGCACGAACATCCCGTCCGAGATCGTGCTCAGGATCAGCTCGACTTCCGACTTGGCGCGCACCGCCTCGGCAAGCAGCATCGACGCTTCGAGCGCGAAGGCGAGCGCTGCGGCGATCTGCGCCAGCGCCGACCGATCCGCCTCGGTCACGAGACGGCCGGGCGGGAAATGCGCGGCCAGCCGGCCCAGCCCCCTGCCGCCGTCGGCGCCGCCGCCGGCGGCCAGCGGGATCGCCAGCCAATCCGGGCCGGGCAACCGCGTGCTCGAGTTCGCGCAGCACGCGCACGTCATCGCAATCGAGGATGCTCCGCGTCTGCGTCACCGCCCAGGCTTCCACCTCGGCCGGGTCGTGCAGCCGGGCGAGCCCCTCGCCGAGCACCGACAGCCGCAACACCTGCCGCTCACGAAGTTGCAGACGGGCGTCGCGCATCGCAGAGCGTCGGCGCAGCCTCAGCGAGGCGAGGAACAGCACCAGTACGCCCGGCAGCGCGAGCAGCAGGCCGCCGAGCGGTCCCAGACCGTGCTCCGCCAGCGGCGGCGCCAGGCCAGCCGCCGCGGCGAGCCACAGCGTCGCGATGACCATTGCGCGGCTCATCCGGCGCGGCGTCGCCCACGAGGACCAGAAACGCGCCATCGCTGGGTCGGCCAGCGAGCGCATCAGGCGCGGTACGGCACGCCCGGGCTGCCGGACGGCGGCTTGCGTCGATGCGACTGCACGCAGAGACATGGCTCTCCTCGTGGCCGGGACTGGCCCCCGGATGCCCGACGATGCCGCATCTTGCCGCAGCGTCCCAGCCCCGCCCAGCGCGGAAAGCGCTGGCCGGGCGGGTGGACAATGCCGGGACGAATGACTACGACCCGTCTGTGCCTTGCATGCCTGACAACAGTGGACGCGGCTCGGAGAAATCATTAACAGTTAGATCGTTGCCAACCGTTTTTTGAAGGCGAAAGTTCCAATCAACGGCGCGTGAAATGATGCCCATTGACCCACCCGCTCCGCTGCCGAACCCGCGTGTCCTCCTGATCGAGGACAATCCGGCGGTGGCCGAGACGTTGCAGAAATTCATCGAGCGGTCCGGCATGCGCACCGCCTGGGCGCAGACCGGCGCCAAGGCGATGGAACTCAAGCGCACCTTCATGCCGGACGTGGTGCTGGTCGACCTTGAGCTGCCGGACACCAACGGCGTGCACCTGATCGGCTGGCTCTCCAACATGCACGATTGCGGCATCATCGTCGTGTCCGGCCGCAGCGAGGAGGCGGAGCGGATCGTCGGGCTGGAACTGGGTGCGGACGACTACATCGCCAAACCGCCGCAACTGCGCGAGATGGTGGCGCGCATCCGCGCCGTGCATCGCCGATCGCACCTGCGCGCCGCCGCGCGCGGCGATCCGCGGGCCGCAACAGCGGCCCCGGTGATGCACCCGGTGCAGGTCGGCCCGTGGCGCATCGACCTGCAACGCCGGTCGGTCAGCGATGCCGAGAGCCGCTCGCTCGCGGTCACCGCCGCGGAATTCGCGGCATTGCAGGAACTGGTGCTCGCCGGCGGCCAGCCGGTGTCGCGCGAGCGTCTCAGCGAGACCGCGCTGCGCCGGCCGTGGCGGCCGGAGGATCGCAGCATCGACCAGCTGATCTTCAGCCTCCGCCGCAAGCTCGGCGACGGCGACGGCGGCATGCGGCTGATCCAGTCGGTGCGCGGCGCCGGCTACATCCTGATCGCCGACCAGCCGGTCTCCGCCGTCTAGCAGGCAGCAAGTCGCAATGCTGCTGTGGCATTGCAGCTGCGATCGCCGCTCCTCGGTTGCCGCTATTCCCGCAAGACTATACCGTAACGCGACACCCAACAGGGGTTGCCGAATGCGTCTCCTCCTCGCCCTTGCGCTGCTGTTGCTGCCGCTGGCGGCCCGTGCCGATGCGGTCACGGTGTTCGGCGCGGCCAGCCTGACCGACGCGCTCACCGATATTTCCGCGCTTTGGCAAGCGGCGGGGCATCCGGCAGCGAAGTTGTCGTTCGCAGCTTCTTCCACGCTGGCCCGGCAGATCGAGGCCGGGGCGCCGGCCAACATTTTCGCATCCGCCGACATCAAGTGGATGGACTACCTCGACCAGAAGCACCTGATCGCCGCCGGCAGCCGCGTCAACCTGCTGCGCAACGACCTGGTACTGGTCGAGCCCGCGGGACGCCCGGCCAGCGCCGCCGCGATCGGCGCCGATTTCCCGTTGCTCGCCGTGCTCGGCGCCGGCGGACGGCTGGCGGTCGGCGACCCGGCGCACGTTCCGGCCGGCATCTATGCCGCGCAAGCGCTGAAGAAGCTGGGCTTCTGGGACGCGGTCAAAACCCGGCTCGCGCCCGCCCAGGACGTGCGCTCGGCGCTGCTGCTGGTCGAGCGGGGCGAAGCGCCGGCCGGCATCGTCTACGGCACCGACGCCGCGGTTTCCAAGCAGGTGGTGGTCGCGGGAGTGTTCCCCGCCGACAGCCACGACCCGATCGTCTACCCGTTCGCGCTCGCCGCGTCGGGCGACACCCCGGAGGCGCGGGCGCTGCTGCAGTTCCTGCGCGGCCCCGAGGCGCGGGCGGCGTTCCAGAAGCGCGGCTTCGTTCCGGAGTAGACGGGGATCCTCACCGCCGACGAGTGGGGCATCGTCCGCCTGACCTTGGGTGTCGCGGCGCGCGCGGTCGGCTTCGGGCTGCCGCTGGCGGTGCTGATGGCCTGGGTGCTGGGCCGGTTCCGCTTCCCCGGACGGCCGCTGCTGAACGCGCTGGTGCACCTGCCGCTGGTGCTGCCCCCGGTCGTCACCGGCTGGCTGCTGCTGATCGTGTTCGGCGTGCGCGGGCCGCTCGGCGCGCTGCTGCTGCAATGGTTCGGCGTGCGGCTGGCCTTCACCAGCGCCGGCGCGAGCCTCGCGTGTGCGGTGATGACGTTCCCGATCATGGTGCGCTCGGTGCGGCTCGCGATCGAGGCGATCGATCCCGGGCTCGAGCAGGCAGCGCGCACGCTCGGCGCCGGCCGGTTGGACCGGCTGGTCAGCGTCACGCTGCCGCTCGCGGCGCCGGGCATCCTGGTCGGCGCGGTGGTCGCCTATGCCACCTGTCTCGGCGAGTTCGGCGCGGTCATCACCTTCGCCGCCTCGATCCCGGGCGAAACGCAAACGCTGCCGCTGGCGATTTACGCCGCGCTGCAGGTGCCTGGCGGCGAGGCCGTCGCCGCACGGCTGGCCGGTATCTCGTTCGCCCTGGCGCTGGCCGGCCTGCTGGTCTCGGAAGCCCTTGGCCGCAGGCTCAACCGGGCGCTGGGCCGGTGACGCTGTCGGTCGCGCTGCGGCACCGGTTTCCGGCCGCGACGCTGGACATCGCCTTCAGCGCCCCCGCCAGCGGCATCACCGTGCTGTTCGGCCCGTCCGGCGCCGGCAAATCCAGCGTGCTGGCCGCCGCCGCCGGGCTGCTCAAACCTGACATCTGCCGCATAACAATTGATGACGACATCATCGCCGACACCGAGGCCGGCGTGTGGCTGCCGCCGGAACGGCGGCGTGTCGGGCTGGTGTTTCAGGATGCGAAGCTGTTTCCGCACATGGCGGTGGCCGCCAACCTGCGCTACGGGCTGCGCCGCGCGCGTGCCGGCACCATCGGTTTCGACGATGTGGTCGATCTGCTCGGCATCGCGCCATTGCTGAAGCGACGGCCGCACACGCTCTCGGGCGGCGAGCGGCAGCGTGTCGCGATCGGGCGCGCCTTGCTGGCACAGCCGCGGCTGCTGCTGATGGACGAACCGCTGGCCAGCCTGGATGCCGCGCGCAAGGCCGAAATCCTGCCGTTTCTCGTGCGCCTGAACGCCACGCTAAGCTTGCCGGTGCTGTACGTGACGCACGCGTTCAAGGAAGTGGCGCAGCTGGCGGATACGCTGGTGCTGCTGGAGGCCGGCCGGGTGACCGCGGCCGGACCGCTGGAGGCGATCGCGGCGCGCGCCGACCTCGCGACGGCGCGACGCGACGATGCGGGCGCCATCCTCGCCTGCCGGGTGGTCGCGCACGACACGGCTCGCCGGCTGACCACGCTCGACTGCGGCGGCACGCGGCTGCTGGTGCCGCTGTTGCCGGCGGCACTCGGCAGCACGGTGCGCGCCCGCATCCCGGCGCGCGAGGTGATCCTGGCCCGGCCCTCGGCAATCGAGATCGCAGACGCGATCAGCCTGCACAACATCCTGCCCGGCACGGTGCGGGCGCTCGGCGACGACGCGGCACGGCAGGCGACACTCGTGGAAATCGCGCTGGACGGCGACGGACCCGGCGCCACGCTGCTTTCGCGCGTCACCGCCGACGCGGCAGGGCGGCTCGCCCTGGCGCCGCGCGCCCCGGTACTGGCGCTAATCAAGTCGATGTCGGTGGAGGTACTCGGAGCGCCAGTTTCCTCAAACGTTGCTTAACATTGCTGACCCCTTGCGAAACCACTCGACCATGCAAATAATCGATTGAGACTCCATTGGGGTCAGAGCTGTGGGGAGCCCTTTGTTGGCAGACGAACAGCCGTTGTCATCCGGCGCCGACGCAAGCGTTCGCGCCGTTAAAAGGGCCGTCGCAATCCTGCGAGCGTTCGGCCCAGGCGATCGGAGCCTGCCGCTTGGCGAAATTGCCCGCCGCGCGACCCTCGACAAGGCGACGACGCGGCGGCTTTTGCGCACGTTGATCGGCGAGAGCCTGATCGAGCAGGAGGGGCTGACGCGGGAATACTCGCTTGGCCTAGGCGTGCTGGAACTGGCGGCAGGCGCCACGCCGGCCGACGACATGCGTCGTCGCGCGCAGCTGCTGCTGGCGACGGTGGTGGAGGCGACGCAGACGGGGGCCGCATACTTGGTCGTCCCGCACCACGGGGGCGCGCTCTGCGTCGAGGCCGTCGTAGGCGAGCGGTCGATGCCATCGACCTGGTCGATCGGCGAGCGCCGGCCGCTGAACTCGGACGCGGCGACCAGGGTGCTGATGGCGTATCTGCCGCTGGAGGGCCGCATGGCTGCGCTGTCGGGCGCGTTGCCGGCACTGACCGCGGCGACGCCGACCGATCCGTTCCTGCTGTCCAATCTGCTGGACACGATCCGGCTGCGCGACTGGGAGGTCGGCCTGGACGACGTGGTGCCGGGCATCGCCAGCCTCGGTTTGCCGGGTACGGGCCGAGTCCGGCGCCGTGATCGCGGCGCTCGGGATCGCCGGCCCGCGCGACGAAATTCTCGAAGGCGAGCAACCGCGCTATCTCGACATGATGCGCGGCAAGGTGCGCGAACTCGAGCGTCGCCTCAGCACCGCGCCAACCCCGGTCGACGCCGTGCGCCGCCGGCATTGACGCGCGGGGTTGCGCGGTTGAACTGACCGCCCGACCCTCGACCTGACGGCTTCGGTATGGCAGAGCGGCCGCCTGCTCGCCCCGAGGCTGCATGACCGGCTACGCGATCGGTATCGATACCGGCGGAACCTATACCGACGCCGTCATCATCGATTTGCGCCGCCACGCGATTCTCGCCCGGGCCAAGGCGCTGACCACGCGCGGCGACCTGGCGGTGGGCGTCGCCGATGCGCTCGACGCCGTGCTGGCGGCAACCGGCGCGCCGGAAGCCACCGCCCAGGCGACCGCGCTCGTCTCGCTGTCGACGACGCTTGCCACCAACGCGATCGTCGAGGGCCACGGCTCGGCGATTGGCGTCATCCTGGTCGGCTTCGACACGGCGATGGCGGAGCGGACCGGCATCGCGCGCGCCATCGAGGGCGTGCGCATCCTGTCCGTTGCCGGCGGGCACGACCATGCCGGCGACGAAGTGGCGCCGCTCGACGAAGCAGCCGTGCGGGATTTCCTGCAGGCGACCAGGCACGCGGTCGAGGCGTATGCGATCACCTCGCAATACTCGGTGCGCAACCCGACACACGAACTGCGCGTGCGGGCGCTGGTCGGCGAACTCACCGGCTGGCCGGCGACGGTGTCGTCGGACCTGGCGCAGGCGCTGGATGCGCCGCGGCGGGCGCTGACCGCGGCGCTGAACGCCCGCATTGTCGGGCGCATCGTGGCGCTGATCGGCGCGGTGCGGGCGGGCATGGCGCGGCATGCGATCGCGGCGCCGCTGATGATCGTCAAGGGCGACGGCACGCTCGCGACCGCCGAGCAGATCGCCGAGCGGCCGATCGAGACGATCCTGTCCGGCCCTGCCGCCAGCATCATCGGCGCGAAATTCCTGTCTGGCCTCAGCGATTTCGTGGTCGCCGACATCGGCGGCACCACCACCGACATCGCCGTGCTCGAAGCCGGCTGGCCGCGGCTCGTGCGCGACGGCGCGCTGGTCGGCGGGCACCGGACGATGGTGCAGGCGGTCGACATGCACACGTTTGCGCTTGGCGGCGACAGCGAGGTGGCACTCGACGCCGGCGGGCGCGTCGAGCTGCGGCCGGGCCGCGTCATGCCGCTGGCGCTGCTCGGGCAACGGTGGCCGGGCGTGCTCGATGAGATGCGCGGGGCGCTGGCCGATCCGGAGGGGCAGCCGTATGCGGGCCGGTTCGCGCTGCGTCCGATCGGGCAAGGCAATCCGGCGACCGCGCATCTGTCGGCGCGCGATGCGGAGTTGCTGGCGCGGATCGGCGCCGCGCCGACGCCACTGCGAAAAATCATGCGCGGGCCGCTGGCGCGGCGGACGCTGGAGCGGCTGGTGGCGCTCGGGCTGGTGGCGCTGGGCGGGTTCACGCCGAGCGATGCCGCGCATGTGCTCGGGCTGCAATCGCAGTGGTCGGGCGAGGCGGCGCTGTTGGGCGCAAAACTGCTCGTGCGCGCGAGCCGAATGCTCGACCCCAGGGGCGCGGACGCCGCCGCCCGCGCGTTCGCGCAGGACGTGTTCGAGGCCGTCGTGGCGAAATCCGGCCGGGTGGTGCTGCAGTCGCTCGCCGGCGGCGCGCTGGAGGGCGCGGACGCCGTGGTGGCCGCGGTCGTCGAGGGGCATGGCCGGGTCGGCCGCCTGGCCGCGCGGCTCGCGCCGGTGTGGCCGGTGGTCGCGGTTGGCGGCCCGGCGCCGGTGTTCTATCCCGAAGTTGGGCGGCGGCTCGGCTGCGCGGTGGTGTTGCCGGAGCACGGCGACGTCGCCAACGCGGTCGGCGCGGCGGTCGCGATGACCCGCGCCAAGGCGGTGGTGGAGGTGTCGTCCAACGGCATGGGCGAATACCGCGTGCATGCGGGCGCGGCGCCGCTGCGGGCATCGGGCGCCACTGCCGCGCTGGCGCTGGCGGAGCGGCAGGCGCGCGAGATCGCGCTGCAGCGCGCCCGCGCGGTCGGCCTGCACGATCCGGACGTGGCGGTGAACGTCGAGCGCATCGACGCGCCGAACGCGCCGGGCGACGCCGGGCTGGTGGCGGCAACCGTGGTGGCGGAATGTTTTGGCGGAGGGGGGTCACCGGCCGTAGGTGATGGAGAGAACCTCCGCCGCCAGATGCTCGCGCACGCCGCCTGCGGTGATGTCGAACGTGAGCTGCTGGCCGTGCCGTTCCGATTCGGACGGGCTGTAGGACAGCGGTTCGGCAAGTGGATGCTTCGGGCTCAGCACGGACACGCCCACGGTCGCTTTCGCGCCATCGGGTGCAGCGAGCGCGAACTGGTAGGCGGCCCAGTCGCCGCGGCTGTCCGACGAGAGCAGCACCCGGGTCTCGGGCGTGCCGCCGCTGTGGTCCATCGGCAGGCTGACGCTGCGGGCGCCGATCTTCACCACCACCGACCCGGTGTTGCCCTGCCACGCCGAGGCGCTGTCGGTCGCGGGCACGGCGAGCGCCATGGCCGACGGGTCGAGCGTGTAGGTGACGGCCATGACACGGCCGGTCAGGTCGTGGCCCTTGCGCCCGAACAGGCCGAGCGGGTCGGCGGCGTCGGCGCCGATGCGACCGACCACGGTCGCGGTGATGCTCTCCGCGTGCGCGGCAGCGCCGCTCGCCAAGGCGGCGACCGCGCCAAGCACGACGAGGAAACCTGCTGAACCCCTGGCCATGTCAATCGCCCCCCATGATGACGGTCGCTGTGCAGGGATAATGGGAAGGGCTGGGCGCGAATTCCGCGGCGATGCCCTCCCCCAGTTGGGGGATGGGCGCGCCGTCGGATAGGCGCACCGGGGAGCTACGCGCCGGCGGTGTACCGCCGTAGACTGGGGCAAAGGAGACAAACGCCATGCACATCCTGATCATTGGCGCGGCCGGCATGGTCGGCCGCAAGCTGACCGCGAGGCTGGTCGCGGACGGCGCGCTCGGCGGCAAGCCGATCGAGGCGCTGACGCTGGTCGACGTAGTCGCGCCTGCAAAGCCCGAAGGTTTTTCCGGCAGCGTCACCGCGAGCGCCGAGGACCTCTCGACCCCGGGGGTCGCGGACAAATGCCTGGCCGGCCGGCCGGACACGATTTTTCACCTGGCCGCGATCGTCTCGGGCGAGGCCGAGGCCGATTTCGACAAGGGCTACCGCATCAACCTCGACGGCACGCGCTACCTGTTCGAGGCGATCCGGCAGGCCGGGATCAGGCAGCCGTACAATCCCCGCGTGGTGTTCACCTCGTCGATCGCGGTGTTCGGGGCACCGTTCCCGGAGGCGATCGGCGACGAGTTCTTCACCACGCCATTGACCAGCTACGGCACCCAGAAGGCGATCGGCGAACTGCTGCTGAGCGACTACTCGCGAAAGGGGTTTTTCGACGGCATCGCGATCCGGCTGCCGACGATCTGCATCCGCCCGGGCACGCCGAACAAGGCGGCGAGCGGGTTTTTTTCCAATATCCTGCGCGAGCCGCTGGTCGGGCGCAAGGCGGTTCTGCCGGTCGGCGAGGACGTGCGGCACTGGCACGCCTCGCCGCGCGCCGGCGTCGGTTTTCTGCTGCACGCCGCGACGATGGATCTTGCCCCGCTTGGCTGGCGGCGGGCCGTGTCGATGCCCGGGCTGTCGGCGACGGTCGGCGAACAGATCGCGGCACTTCGAAAACTCGCGGGCGACAAGGCGGTGGCGCTGATCCGGCGCGAGCCGGACCCGACGATCATCAAGATCGTCGCCGGCTGGCCGCGCAATTTCGACACCAAGCGGGCGAAGGAGCTGGGGTTCGTCGCCGAAACCTCGTTCGAGCAGATCATCCGCGCCCATGTCGAGGACGAGCTGGGCGGCAAGATCGGCGGATAGTTCGTGAGGATCGTCCGCGCGAGTTTCCCCCTCACCCCAGCCCTGCCCCGCAAGGGGGGGGAATTGCATATGGACCGATCCCTCCCCGGTACTCCCCGTCTTGGCGGGTCCTCGGATCAAGTCCGAGGATGACCCGACCATCCAGCGGTGCAACCGCCGCAGTGCCCGGCGGGGCATGGGTCTTTGAATACCCACACCCATCGGGCGCCGCCCCGTGGATGGCCGGGTCAAGCCTGGCCATGACGATACTGCAATGTTATCGCCGCCTGCGATCGCCCTTCCCCACAAGGAGGGAGGGAGCAATATATTTATTACGTATACGTAACGCAATGGGCGTGCGTCCCCCGCCCCGCCGGTCATCTCCAAACGAGTTGGGGGTGGGTCGTAGAAGCCGCGGTATTCCAGGGCCAGCGAGCACGGGGGCGGGGCGGCGGCGTGTAGCGCAGCGGCGGGGCGGGCGGACCTCGCCGACGCGGGACGCGCGGCCGCGCCGGGTCCGCCGGCCGGGCCGGGTCCACCGGCCGCTTGGGGCGCGGCGGCAGTGCCAGGATGGGCGGGGGTTCGAGACCCAGCATGCGGCACAGCGACCGCACCGGCCGGCGCAGCGACGCCGGCGCCGCTTCCAGCAGCGCCTGCATCTCCGGGTCATTGAGCAGGAAATCGAGCTGCGAGCGAAACCCGCCCCCCTGCGGTATCGGCAGCAGCGGCACCACCCAGCCGAAGCTGGTGGGAAGCGGGTTTTGCGGCGGCGGCTGGCCCGGACGCTTGCTCGCCGTGGCGGCGCGCTGCCGCACGACATGGGTTCCGGCGCGGAGCCGGGCGGCCAAGTAGACAAAACGATGCTGGATGCCGCGGAGCCGGTCGACGACCAGCTTGATCAGCGACGCCGGCAACTGATTCCCCGCCATCATCGCCACCACGGCGGCACTCAGGCACCGGACGATGGTGATGAAACGCTCCGCCGCGGTGGGGGGCGTAATTGGGGTGTGTGACATGCACGAATGTTAATTTGTATGACATTCGGTGGGCAAGAGAAATTTTACGTCCGGCGCAAAAAACGTGGTTCCGAGGTTCACCCCCCACCCCGGCCCTCCCCCACAAGGGGGGAGGGGGAACTGCATTCGAGGACAGGTCCGCGCCGGTTCCGGCCCCAGTTTGCGTCGGCGGAAGGCGGCTTCGCCTTTTCCGCCCTACCCGCTGCGCGGCTCTCCGCCCCAAGGGCGGAGAGGGAAAAATAACGTCAGGCGCCGGCGGATTGCGCGAACGGGTCCGCGAGCTTCGGCCACCACGGCCGGGCGAGCTTGGTGTACGGCATGCTGGCGAAATCGCCGCTGAGCGCGCCCGGCGCGTTCGCGTAGAAGATCGCCTTCGCGATCGGCGCGAAGCCGGCGTGGAAATGCTGGGTCGATTTCACCACGACGATCTTCCTCGACGACAGATCGAGGCCGGTCTTGGTGAAACCCTCGGGATGAAACACCTGCGTGCGCTGCGATATCAGCACGAGGTCGATGCCCTGCGCCTCGGCCCAGACCGCGGTTCCCATCGGCGCCGGCGACGCGCCGAAACGCTGCGTCACGTCGTGCGCGATGCCGCGCACCGTCACCGCCAGATCGAGCGGATCGCCGGACATTTTTCCGACCTTGCCGCCGATGCGCAGCGGAAAGCTGGCGCCGACGCCGGCGTCCTCGCAGAAGCCGACGGCGACCGGATCCCAGTAATAGCCGCTGGCGACGTTGGTGACGCCGCGCTCCAGCAGCCGGCGCAGGATGAACGTGGAATCGCTGGGCGCGCCGCCGCCCGCGTTGTCGGCGACATCGGCGATTACCACGGGGCCGCCATCGGTCGCGAGCGCCGCGTCGATCGCATCGTCGATGCCGAGGAACGACGGCACGAGCTGCTCGCGCAGCGCGAAAATGCCCATCCCGAGCGCCTTCGCAGCGTGCGCGGCCTTCGCTTCGTCGCCGTCGGCAACAACGAGAGTCTTCACGCCGAGATCGGCGACGTCCGCCCACGGAAAGCCGTGCCCGAGCGAAACGGACAAAATCCCGTCGCGGCCTTCCATCGCGTACATCCGGTCGACGATGCCGCGCAGCGGCTGCTCGGTAGTGCGGAACCGGCCGAGCATGCGGCAATCGAACATCGCCATCACCGGGCGGGTGCGGCCTTCGGCAGCGTCGGCGGCGAGGACAAAAAGCTCGGCGGCGCGGTCGCCGATGTCGGTGTGCGGATATTCCTTGTAGATCACCAGCAAGGTCGCGGCGCGCAGCATCGCATCGGTGAGATGGCAGTGCAGGTCGAGCTCCGCGCCGACGATCGCGGCTGGCCCGACGATCTTCCGCACCTCCGCGAGAATGTCGCCTTCGCAGTCGTCGACGCCCTCGGCCGCCATCGCACCGTGAAGGGCGAGCAGCACGACATCGACCGGCATCGCGCGGCGCAAGCCCTCCAGCAGTTCGTCGCGCAGTTGCGCGTAGGCGGCTGCGATGATGCGGCCGCCGGGTTCGGCGTAGGTACAAAGCCCTTCGGCGACGTTCCAGCCGCGCGCTTCCGCTTCGCGGCGCCAGATGTGCAGCTGGTTGGAGCAGTAGTTGGCCGGCTGCCGCGTCGCGTCGCCGTGCGCCAGGAACCCGTCGGCGAAACTGCGATAGCCCGTGGGGATCGGCGCGAACGTGTTGGTCTCGGTGTCGAACCCGGCGATGAACAGTCTTGTCACCATGACCTCGGGACATCCCAGGCACCAGACGTCAATCCCGCGAAGGCGGGCATCCAGCCGGGCCGCATGGCCTCTCGTGCGCGGCGCCTGGACTCCCGCTTGCGCGGGAGTGACGACGACACCGCGGTCACGCCGCCTTCGGCGCGCGGAAGCCGGGGACGCGGCGGATGGTGTCCTTGACCTGGTCGGCGGTGATCAGCCGCGTGCATTCGAACTGCCGCGGCGTCTTGGCGTGGCGCGGACACCAGAGGAAGTCGTGATGGTCGAAGCGATGCCGCACGTCGTTCCAGCAACTGTTGCAGGCGTGCCAGTTGACGACGCGGTAGGGCGTTGCGAATTCGTTGTTCGGGTGGGTGAAGCCGCTGATCAGGACTGTAGGAACGCCCACCGCCCAAGCAAGCCAGGAGAGGCCGCTCGATAAGCCGACAAAAAACTCGGCGTGGCGCAGCCAGCGCGCGCGCTCGGTCAGCGGCCGGTCGCCGGTTTCGTCCTGGACGCCGTGCGGGATGTGGTTCCAGACGATGCCGTGGCCGTTCACCGCGAACTTGTCGATGCAGACGACGCGGTAGCCGGCCTCCTTGAGAAAGCGCACGATCTCGCGCCAGCCGGCCGGGTTGTTCCAGTATTTGCACTGGGTCGAGGCCTGCGTCGCGATCACCACGTAGGGTTCGGCCATCGGCCGCGTCGGGTCGGTGACGGCGATGCGCGGCGCCACCTCCTCCGGGTCGACGCCGAGGATGTAGCCGGCGGTGCGGTGCAGCCCGACATGGCGGAAGTCGGTCGGCTGCCAGATGAACTCGGCATCGTCGAAGAACAGGCCGATCGAGTAGCTGGCGTAATAGTTCTCCGGCTTGACGCCTTCGTGGTTGACGAAGGTGATGTGCGGATAGGTGTCGCGGAACAGCGGGATCAGCGCGTCCGACATCGCGCAGGTCAGCTTGCAGCCGTGCACGGCCTGGAATTTCACCGCGTACGGGAACCAGCCCATCGGGTCGCCGAGCGTGCCGACCGGGAACTGGATCAGCACGTCGCGGCCGGCGGCGTTGTACTCGTGCTGGAAGACGCTCTGCCCGCCCTCCCAGACTTCGACGCGGAAGCGCACGAAATAGCGTTTCGAGCTGTTGATGAACGAGCCGGAGCACTGCGTGTCGAACAGGATGTTGCCGGTGTCGAGGTCGCGCAGCTGCACCCGCCAGGTGCCCGGCGGCACGACCACGCGGGCGCCGAGGTTGAAGTCGTAGCGGATGCCCTTCGGCCCCTCCTGGGTCGGCGTCGCGGCCGGGCCGGGGAAGGCCGGGCGCGGCGGATGGCCGGACGCCGGGGCGGCCGATGCAGGGGCGCCGGATGCGGGCGCGCCGGAGGCGGGGGCGCCCGGCGTCTGCGCAGCGGCAGCGGAGGCGGGCGACGCGGACGCCAGCGGGCTCGCCGGTTCGGGAGCAAGCTGCACTCGCCTGCGGTGTCGGTTGCGCGTCCACGTCGCCTCCTGCCTCGGTTCCGGCATCGGCGGGACAGCCGACGCGAAGGCGCCTGCTCTATCGCGGCGGCGGCGGCACGGCAACCGCGCCGGCCGCTGCTACTCGGCGTAGCTCGGGTCCTTTCGTGTCCAGCAGCCGCTTCATCTCGGCGAAATGCGCGTCCGCGTAGGCCGGGTAGTCCTCCCAGTCCCGCGCCGTGCGCTCGGCCAGGTGGTGCGGCATCACGTTCAGTTTACTGCCGGTGGACCAGGCCAGCACCAGCGTGCGGCAGGCGCGCTCGAAATAATACAGCTCGTCGTAGGCGTCGGCGACGGTGCGTCCGGCCACCAGCACGCCGTGACTGGCCATCACCAGCACGCGCCGACCGCCGAGCGCCGCCACGAGCCGCCGCCCCTCCTCCGCGTCGTCGGCGACGCCGCCGTAATGCCGGTCGATCGCGACGCGGTTGTAGAAACGGGCGGAATTCTGCTCGATCGGCAGCAGCGTCGGGTCGTCGAGGCAGGCGAGCGCGGTCGCGTACGGGGAGTGAACGTGCAGCACGCAGCGCGCCTGCGGCAGCGCCGCATGGATCGCGCCCTGGATGCACCATGCCGACGGGTCCGGCGCATCCGGCCGCTGCATTGTCGTCGCATCGTCGGCGTCGAGCAGCAGCAGGTCGGTTGCACGGATGCGCGCGAAATGGCGCCAGCGCGGGTTCATCAGGAAACGCTTGCCGTCCTCGGACACCGCGAGGCTGAAATGGTTGGCGACCGATTCGTGCCAGTCGTTCTCGACCGCGAGGCGAAACGCCGCCGCGAGGTCCACCCGGCCGCGCCACTCGTCCAGCTCGACGTTGCGCCCCGGCTTCAAAATGGTCGCCGACATCCCTGCCCTCCCTGCCGCACCGGCGCTATCCTGCCAGCCGCGCGCATGCGAGAGAAGCGGGACGGGTCCGCTTGAGTGCCGGCGTGAAACTCTTTAGCCTTGAAATATCGGACAAACAGGGGGCTGATAAAAATGATCCTGACGCGCAGAGGCCTCGTCGCGGGCGGCCTGACGCTCGCGGCCGGCGCACGCCTGCTGCCGGTTCGCGCCGCGCGCGCCGAGGCCGGCACCGTCACCATCGCCTACAACGTGGGCCTGCCGGCCTGGGACCCGACGGTCGGCCCATCGGCGGTCAACCCGACGATCCAGGCGATCTACCAGTCGGTGTTCGATCAGTACATCGGCCAAAACCCGGATTTGTCCTTCACCGGCGGGCTGCTGGAGAAATGGGGCTGGAACGACGCCGGCACCGGCATCTGGATGGACGTCCGGGCGGGCGCGATGTGGCACGACGGCTCGCCTGTGACGCCGGACGACGTGGTGTGGTCGCTGACCCGCGCAGGCGACCCGAAGGGGGGAAACCCGATCCAGTTCATCTGGGGTAACCTTTCCAACTTCAAGGTGAACGGCCAACGCGTCACCGCGGATGCAAAGCAGTTCGACCCGGTGCTGTTCAAATGGATGGCGTTCCTGACCGGCTACGTGCTGCCGAAAGCCTATTTCGAAAAAGTCGGCGCCGAGGCGTTCGAGAAGAAACCGGTCGGCAGCGGCCCGTACATGGTCGATGCGTTCGAGCGCAACGCGTTCCTGCGGCTGAAGGCGAACCCGCACTATTGGGGCGGCAAGCCGGCGATCGACACGGTGGTGTTCAAGTTCGTCACCGACGCCTCCGCGCGCGTCGCCGAACTGGAGAGCGGCTCGTCGGACGTGACGCTGGAGATCCCGTACGAGGAATACGACCGGCTGCGCAAGAAGCCGGGGCTTGCGGGGGTGACGACGCCGGTCTCCGACATCGGCATGATCTTCATCACCAACGTCGATCCGGTGATGCTGGATGCGAACGTGCGGCATGCGATGGTAAAGTCGGTCGACAAGAAGCTGCTGGTGGAAAAACTGCTGCGCGGCTACGGGGTGCCGATCGACACGCTGGAGGCGCCGCAATACGAGGCGTTCGATCCGTCGATCAAGACGCCGTACGATCTCAAGGGCGCCGAAAAGCTGATGGCGGCAAGCGGATACACGAAAGAAAAAACGGCAAAGTTCACGATCCAGACGACGCGCGGCTTCAAGCCGAAAGACTACGAGATGATCGAGGCGATCGTCGGCATGTGGCGCCGCGTCCACATCGACGCGTCGATCGAGGTGTACGAGATCGCCAAGCACTACGAGCTGCGCGCGGCGCACAAGCTGGCGCCGGCGGCTTTCTACAACTGGGGCAACTCGATCGGCGACCCGACGACCTCGACCGGTTTTGCGATGTTCGGCCCGTCGCCGCACTCGGCGTGGAAGTCGAAGGACGTCGATGCGCTGATCGGGCCGCTGTGGGGCGAGAAGGACGAGGCGAAAGAATCGCCGGCTGGAAGGCAGTGGACAAATACGTCGCCGAGAACGCGCTGGTGCTGCCGCTGCTGCAATACGTGCAGCCGATCGTGCACAAGACACATCTGAAAGTGGTGCCGAGCATCTCGGGCGCGCTGCAGCCGCAGCGGTTTTCGATGGGATGATGCGCCGCGCAAGTCCTTCTCCGCCTACGAGGGCGGAGAAGGATTTAGGATGAGGTGGGTGAAACTCGGACGATCGGCCTTGGCGCTGAGTGTCCCCCACCTCACCCCGGCCCTCTCCGTCCCCAGTGGCGGAGAGGGGGCAGCATTCGCCGCAGCGGCGGATTGAAGAGTGCTGCTGCGCCGCATCCTGTTGCGACTGCTGCAAGCGGTGCCGACGCTCGCGGGCGTGGCGGTGCTGGTGTTCGTGCTGGTGCGGGTGGTGCCGGGCGACCCGGTGGCGATGATGATCCCGCCGGGCGCGGACGATGCGGTGGTCGCGCGGCTGCACGCGCTGTACGGGCTCGACAAGCCGCTGTGGTCGCAGTTCGTGATCTGGGCAGGACAGGCGCTGACCGGCAATTTTGGGATTTCCATCACGACGCGACAGAGCGTGACCGGGCTCATTCTCTCCCGGCTTCCGGCGACGCTGGAACTGGTGGCGTTGGCGTCGAGCATTGCGGTACTGCTCGGCATCGCGCTCGCGGTATTCGGCACGCGGTTTTCCGGGCGCAGCGGCGAAGTCGCAGTCGATGCGGTCACCGGCTTTGTGCTGGCGGTGCCGGATTTCCTGTGGGGCCTCGCCTTCATCGTCGTGTTCGGCGTGTTTTTTCCGCTGCTGCCGATTTCCGGCCGCGCCGATCCCACGCGCGCATTGGGTCTCGCAACCGAGTTCACGCTGTCGGAGAGTTTTGTCCGATTGCGCTGGGGCATCACCGCCGACGTGCTGGCGCACATGGCGATGCCGGCGGTCGCGCTCGCGCTGCCGCTCGCGGCGATGATCGCGCGCGTGTTGAAATCATCGCTCGCCGAGCAGATGGGGCAGGACTATGCGCTGCTGTCTCGCGTGAAGGGGTTTACGCGTTGGCACGTGATCCTGGCAGAAGCGTTGCGCAACGCGGCGATCCCGACGGTGAGCCTGACCGGCGTGCAGGTGACTTTTTTAGTCGGCGGCACCGTGCTGATCGAGAAGATTTTTTCCTATCCCGGCATCGGCAACCTCGCCATCGACGCGGTGACCAACCGGGATCTTCCGTTGATCCAGGGCCTCATTCTGACCTTTGCGGCGATTTTCATTCTGATCAATCTGGCGCTGGATCTTTCGTATGCGGCGCTGGATCCGCGGCTGCGGCATGGGTGAAGGCGGCACGCTGCGCCACGCGGCGAAAAACTGGCGTGTGCTGGTGGGCGGCGGGCTGCTGCTGTTGCTGATGATCGCCGCGATCTTCGCGCCGGCACTGGCACCGTACGACCCGCTCGACCAGGACCTGTCCGCGCAACTCGCGCCGCCCGACTGGCATTTCTCCAGCGACTCGCACGCGCTCGGCACCGACAGCCTCGGCCGCGACGTTTTTTCTCGACTTATCTACGGCAGCCGTGTGGCACTGACAGTCGCGATCGTTGCAGGCAGTCTGACCGCGCTTGTCGGCACGGCACTCGGCCTTGCGGCGGGTTTTTTTGCCGGCTGGACCGATGTGGCGATATCCCGCGCGGTCGACATCTGGTCGTCGTTTCCGCCTGTGCTGCTCTCGATCATTCTGGTGGCGCTGATCGGCACCGGGCTCTGGTCGGTGGTCGCCGCGATCGTGCTGATCGACTGGACGCGGTTCTGCCGCGTGGTGCGCGCGGAAACCTTGAAGCAGCGCCGCCTAGACTACGTCGAAGCCGCCGTCGTCGCCGGGCTCACGCCGCGCAGAATCCTGTGGCGCGAGATCGTGCCGAATATTCTCCCGCTTGCCCTTGTGCTGCTGACCTTGGAGATGGGCATCGCCGTCGTCGTAGAAGCGATCCTGTCGTTTGTCGGCCTGTCGATTTCGTCGGACACGCCAAGCTGGGGCGGCATGATCGCCGAGGGCCGCGAAGTGGTGCACGAGGCGCCGTGGGTGCTGATCGGCGCGATGGTATTTCTGCTGGCCACGGTGCTCGGCTTCAACGCACTTGGCGACGGGCTGAAGGCTGAGCTCGATCCGGTGCTGCGGTGAACGTGCGCGTTCGCCAAACGGCGTGGTTCGTCCCCCTCCTCCCGGCCTCCCCCCGGAAGGGGGGGAGGAGCAGAGAAGTCCCCTCCCCTTGCGAGAGGGGGTTGGAGAAGGGGGACGCGCAAACTCCCAGGCCCGACCGATGAACCAGCCCGTACTTGCCATCGCGAACCTCTCCGCCGCCATCGGTCGCGACGGTCCGGCGCTGTTGCACGACGTTTGCCTCAACGTCTCCGCCGGCGAAGTACATGGCCTGGTCGGCATGTCGGGCGCCGGCAAATCGATGATCGGTCGCGCCGTGCTGGGCATTCTTCCCTTGGCAGTGCGGATCACGCACGGGGAAATCCGATTTCGCGGAAAAGAACCTTGTTGGACTCTCCGAGCGCGCGCGCCGGGTTGCGGGCGCATCGCTCGCGCTGATCCCGCAGGACCCGCTTTCCGCGCTCAACCCGTCGCGCAGGATCGCGGCGCAGATGACCGACGTGATGCGGCTGCGCCTCGGGCTCTCGCGCGCGGAAGCCGGCGCGCGGGCGTTGTCGATGCTTGGCGAAGTGCATATCCGCGACCCGGAAAACGTGCTGCGCCGGTATCCGCACGAACTCTCCGGCGGCATGCGGCAGCGCGTCCTGATCGCCACCGCCTTCGCCTGCGAGCCGCGCCTGGTCGTCGCCGACGAACCCACGACCGCGCTCGACGTCACCGTCCAAAAACAGATTCTTCGCCTCATTCGCGAATTGCAGCGCAAGCACGGCACGGCGCTGCTGTTCGTCACGCACGATCTGGGCGTGGTCGCCAAGATCTGCAATTTCGTGTCCGTGCTGCACGCGGGCGCGATCGTCGAGCAGGCGCCGGTTGCGGAGATCTTCGCCACGCCCCGGCATCCCTACACGCAAGCGCTGTTCGCCGCGACGCCGCGCTACGACCGCCCCGGCGACGCGCTGCGCCCGCTGCCGGCGGAGCTGATCGCATGACGCAGGATCTCGTCCGCGCCACCGACCTTCATGTTGCGTTGCCGGACTTGTCGAGAAAGCGCCCGTTCCGTTCCGCGCCACTGACAAAAATCCTGCACGGCGTCGATTTCCACGTGGGAGCGGGCGAGGCGGTCGGCATCGTCGGCGAATCCGGCTCCGGCAAGACCACGCTCGGCCGCACGCTGCTGCGGCTGATCGAGCCGAGCTCGGGAAACATCGCGTTCGACGCACAGGACATCACGCATGCGCCGGAGACCGTGCTGCGGCCGCTGCGCGCGCGCATGACGATGATCTTTCAGAACCCGCTCGCCGCGCTGAACCCGCGCCGCACGATTGCGGCGTCCATCGCCGCACCGCTGGTTGCGCGCGGCGAGACCGGCGACGCCCGCAAGAAAGTGCGGCACGCGCTCGACCGTGCCGGGCTCTCGGAAAAACTGGGCGGCCGGTATCCGCACCAGTTGTCCGGCGGTCAGCGGCAGCGCGTCGGCATCGCGCGCGCGATCGTCACCGAGCCGGCGTTCATCCTCGCCGACGAGATCGTCTCCGGCCTCGACGTCGCCACGCAGGCACAGATTCTCGACCTGCTGCGCGAACTGCGGCGCGACATGGGCTTGGCGCTGGCGTTCATCACCCACGACCTCAGCGTGGTGCGTGTGCTGTGCGAGCGCGTCGTGGTGATGCACCAGGGCCGCATCGTCGAGGAAGGCGATTGTTCCGATGTGTTCGCGGCGCCGCGGCATCCCTATACGCGCAGGCTGCTGGCGGCGATTCCGTTGCCGGAACTGGACGAACACTGGCTCGATGCCGAATTGGAGGAAACATGAACGCGCCGCTGATCGAGGTTTGCGTCGAAGGCCCCGACAACGCTGCCGCCGCCGCCGAAGCCGGCGCCGACCGGGTGGAATTGTGCGCGGCGCTGGTGGAAGGCGGCATCACCCCGAGCCCGGGCGCGGTGCGCGCGACGCTTGCCGCCGTGCGCGTGCCGGTCATGGCGATGGTGCGCCCGCGCGGCGGCGATTTCCTGTATTCCGAGCGCGACTTCGCCTCGATGCTCGACGACGTCGCGGCGCTCAAGGGCACCGGCGTCGCCGGCGGGGTGTTCGGCTGCCTCACCGCCGACGGCGACGTGGACGTCGCACGCACACGCGCGCTGGTGGCGGCGGCCCGCCCGCTCTCCACCACCTTTCACCGCGCCTTCGACATGGCGCGCGACCCGACGGCGGCGCTGGAGGCGCTGGTCGACTGCGGCGTCGATCGCGTGCTGACCAGCGGCCAGCGGCCGAGCGCGCTCGAAGGGCTGGCGTTGTTGCGGAAGCTGATCACCCAGGCGGCCGGTCGGATCGTCATCATGGGCTGCGGCGAGCTGAACGCAGACAACATCGCCACGGTCCGCGCAGCCGAGCTGACGGAGCTGCACTTTTCCGCGCCGAACGACGTCCCGAGCCCGATGCGATGGCGCAATCCGGACGTCGGCATGAGCGCGACCGATGGTGCACGGGAATATCGGCTGACTGTGACCAACCCTGAGCGGGTCCGCGCCACAATCGCAGCGGCCCGCCTCGCGGGCGGCTGACAGGCGGGCGCCGGCGGCTTACGTTGCGCGCCACACAGGAGCCTCGCCATGTTGCCGACCCTCTTCCTGAGCCACGGCGCGCCGACGCTGCCGTTGATGGACAGCCCCGCCACCAGCTTCCTGCGCGGCCTCGCCGCCACGCTGGAACGGCCGCGCGCCATCCTGGTCGCGTCGGCGCACTGGGAGACCGACAAGCCGGAAGTGAACGCGGTCGCGGTCAACGATACCATCCATGACTTCTACGGGTTCCCGCCCGCGCTCTACGAGATGACCTACCCAGCGCCGGGCGATCCGGCGCTGGCGGAGCGGGTGCTCGGCCTGCTCGCCGAGGCTGGGCTGCCGAGCGCGGCCGACCACCGGCGCGGGCTCGACCACGGTGCCTGGGTGCCGCTGCTGCTGGCGTGGCCCGAGCACGACATCCCGGTGGTGCAGCTCTCGATCCAGAGCCATCTCGGCCCCGCGCACCATGAGAAGCTCGGCGCCGCCGTCGCCGCACTGCGGGCCGAGGGCGTGCTGGTGGTCGGCTCGGGCAGCTTCACGCACGATCTGCGGCGGTTCCGCGGCCAGCCGATGGACGCGCCGGTGCAGCCGGACGTGACCGCGTTCGCCGAGTGGATGGACGCGGCGATCCGCGAGCACCGGCACGACGACCTGCTCGCCTACCGCAAGCGCGCGCCGCACGCCGTGCAGAACCACCCGACCGACGAGCACCTGCTGCCGCTTTACGTGGCGATGGGCGCGGCGGGGTCGGAGGCGCGCGTGGAGCATCTGCACAAAAGCGCGCAGTTCTCCATGCTGCGCATGGATGCCTACGCGTTTCACTAATGCGCCTGTTCGTCTACGGCACGCTGCAGGAGCCCGCGCTGGTGGCGCGCCTGACCGGCAAGCCCGCGCCGATGCAGCCGGCCACGCTCGATGGCTTTGTCCGCGTGCCGCTGGTTGGCACGCCGGTACGCGACGCTCGCGCGCGGTCGCGGCCGGGTGAGCGGCGCGCTGATCCTCACCGACCGGCGCGGCCTGCGCCGGCTGGCGGCCTACGAGGGGCCGCGCTACCGCCTCACCCGCGTCCGCCCTCGCGTCGAGGGCGACCGCACGCCGATCCATGCCTTGGCGTGGATCGCCGCGGAAGCAACGCGCCACCCCTTTTCATAGGTAAAGAAATGTACTTTCCGCCGCCCGCCCAGCCCGGCATGCGCGAGGACGAGATCGACACGCCCGCGCTGGTGCTCGACCTCGATGCGTTCGAGTTCAACCTCGACACCATGGCCGCGGCCGTCGCCGGCTCGCACGCGAAACTGCGCGCGCACGCCAAGACGCACAAGTCGCCGGTGATCGCGCTGCGGCAGATGGCGCGCGGCGCGGTCGGGCAGTGCGTGCAGAAGGTCGCCGAGGCCGAGGTTCTGGCCTGGGGCGGCGTGCCGGACATCCTGGTCAGCAACGAGGTGGTGGGCGCGCAGAAGCTGGCGCGGCTGGCGGCGCTGTCGGGCATCGCCCGCGTGGCGGTCTGCGCCGACGACGATTTTCATGTCGTGCAGGCCGAGGCGGCGGCCGCGGCGGCCGGCATCCGGCTTTCCGTTCTCGTGGAGATCGACGCTGGCGGCGGGCGCTGCGGCGTCCAGGCGGGGCCCGAGGCGGTGGCGCTGGCGCAGCGCATCGCCGCCTCCCGCCACCTGATCTTCGGCGGCATCCAGGCCTATCACGGCCGGGCCCAGCACCTGCGCACGCCGGCCGAGCGCAGCGCCGCGATCGCCCACGCGACCGACGGCGCGCGCCGCACCGTGGAGCAGTTGCGGCAGGTCGGGCTCGATTGCCCGATCGTCGGCGGCGCCGGCACCGGCACCTTCTCGCTCGAGGCGGGCAGCGGCGTGTTCACCGAGCTGCAGGCCGGCAGCTACTGCTTCATGGACGCCGACTATGCGCGCAACCTCGACGAGGCGGGCAGGCCCGTGGCCACGTTCCGGCACGCGCTGTTCGTGCTCGGGACGGTGATGAGCGCCGCCCGGCCCGGCGTCGCGGTCGTGGATGTCGGCCTCAAGGCGGTATCGACCGACAGCGGGCCGCCGCTGGTCTGGGGCCGGCCGGAGGTGCGCTACACCGGCGCATCCGACGAGCACGGCAAGCTGGAATTTTCCACCGAAACCGCGGCGCCGAAGCTGGGCGAGAAACTGCGGCTGGTGCCCGGGCACTGCGACCCGACGGTGGATCGCTACGACTGGTATGTCGGGGTCCGCGGCGGCCGCGTCGAATGCCTGTGGCCGGTCGCGGCGCGCGGCGGCATGGCGTAGCCGCGCCGACCGGCTTTCCACGTCTCTCCGAAGCGGCATGACGCGAATCGGCGGGCGCGCGAGCCCCGCCGACGGCCCCTCGGCGTGCGCCGGATGCAGCGGAAGATGATCACAAAAAGGCGAGGGCGCGAGGCCGCGGCCGAGCGTCGTCGTTTCGCCTGTCGAAAAGGTTAGCGCCCCCGATCCGCGCGGCCGGTGCGGTGCAATGCGGCGGCGTACCGAGGCCTTTCTTGCAAGATGAGAATTAACTGCCGATTAGCGATGGAGAAATCTCGCGGCGGCGAACCGCGTCAAAAGCTGCCGGCCTGGCGCGGCCGGCAGATTAAAAAAATAATTTGAGGAAATATACGCCTTGTGTCTCACGCCACGATCTGCCATCGCTTGGTCGTTAAGGTCACGTTCTCGTGAAACAAGGCATGGGGGATGACACCATGGACCAAGGCGCTGTCGTTGACCAGATCAAATTAACCACGCGAAAGTTCGAGATAGAAGTCGTTCGAAACGAAGAACAACTCCGCGAGGTATTCCGGCTCCGGCATCAGGTTTATTGTGTGGAGCGGAATTTCGAACCGGCCGCCGACGGGGAGGAGAAGGACGAGTTCGATCGCCGCTCACGCCATGTTCTGTTGCGCCACAGCAGCGACGGCGAGGTGGTCGGGACGGTTCGGGTGATCGCGCCCAGCTTCGCCAATGCCGGCGCGAGCTTTCCGATGATGGCGGTCTGCGAGCGGTCGCTGCTGCGCCACCTGCCGCTGCACGCTACCGGCGAAATCTCCCGGTTCGCGATTTCCAAGCACAAGCGCATGGGCTGCACGGCGGTGGCGCTGCTGCGGCTGGCGCTGATGCGCGGCATCGTGCAGATCAGCCACGAAATGGGCCTCACGCACTGGATCGCGGTGATGGAGCGCAGCCTGCTGCGGCTGCACGAGAGCAACGCGATCCGGTTCGAGCCGCTCGGGCCGCTGGTGTCCTATCACGGCATCCGCCAGCCCGCGAGCGGGTCGATCCACGCCGTGCTGGCGAGGATCAGGCGCGAACAGCTGCCGATCTGGCAGTTCCTGACCGATGGCGGCGCCTGGTTCGGCCGCTACGACCGGTTCGCCCGGGCGGCGTAGTTTTCTCTCCCTCCGGCCGACGATTGCGCGTCGCGCGCGGCCCCCCACCCCGGCCCTCCCCCACAAGGGGGGAGAGGGACGCAGAGGGCCGTCATGCCTCGGCGTGTTCGGCCTGCTCGACCCGCTCGACGAGTTCGGACAGCGGGCGGCGCACGGAGCGGAACGCCGGCTGGCGCGACCGCGGTTCGCCGATCCGGCCGACGAACACGAATTCGCCGGTGCCGGCGCCAAGCACGCGCCGGAACGCCGCCGCGAGCGCGACGGCTTGGCGCTGCACCGCCGCGCTGGCGGTGAACCCCAGGCGCTTTTCGCCGTAGTCGGCGAAGATCAGCATCGCCATCAACGGCTGCAACGCGAGGCCGAGCCGCGCGGCCGTGAGCCAGAACCGCTGCAGACGCTGACCGGCCCGCAGCAGCGCGAGCATCCGGTCCGCGGGCGCCGGCGCGGACCGGTTCAGCCGCACGGTGAAGCAGGCGGCGCTCGCCAGGATCGGCGCGTAGTCGGCCTGGAACGCGGCCATCAGCGGGCCGCCGAGGCGGTTCAGCAGGCGCGTCCGCTGCCAGCTGCGCATCGACCACCGCAACATCGCGAGCGTCAGGCGATCGAGGCCGAGCGCGCGCGCGGGAATGCCGGTGGGGCTTAGCGGGCGTAGCCAGTCGACCGCCTTGCGGTGGGTCGCGAACGCCTCCGGCACGCGCAAGCGGATGCGGGTCGCCTGCGCGCTGAGCCGCGCGAACCGGGCGCGCTGGCGCAGCCCGGGATACCAGTCGAGCACGAGCGCATCGCCCAGCGCCTCGCGCAGCGCCGAGCGCTCGCGATAGTCGAGCGGCCGCGCCCGGTAGCGCCGGCGATCGACCGAGCGCTGCGCCAGGCTGGAATAGAGCGGGTCGGCAACTACGCTCGCGCAGACAGGGAAGCGCGCGACGATGCGGTCCGGCCAGTCGGTGCCCTCGTGCCGCCACGTCATCGCCCGGCCATGCGCGGACGCGGCGATGCGCAGGCTTTCGATCAGCATGCCGCCCGCGAGCAGCAGCGGCTCGCCGCCGCGGTACTCGTAGACGTTGTCCCCGGCCGGCCGCGCCAAGCGGATCGCCACTTCGTCCTCGCCGAGCGTCTCGAACTGCCAGCGCTGGTCGTTGTCGCCGCTCGGCGCCCAGCGCGCGGCGTTGAGGATGTCGGCGATCGGCGACTGCTGGCCGGCCTGCGGCGCCGCCTCCGCCGGCGACCGCTGCGCCACGCGCGCAAACAGCCGTCGGGCGATCGACAGCTTGAGCCGCTGCCCCAGCCCGGCGTTGCCGCGGCGCAGCTTCGTCACCGCGAAGATGCCGCGGTAGGCGTCGAAATGGTGGTGGTACGGCGCCGGCTGCACGTCGCCGCGCCCGAGCAGCAGCTTGAGCGCCATGACCGCGGTGACGCCCGCGCACAACTGGCAGCCGGCGACCGTCGACGGCCCGCGCTTCGCCGCGAGATCGACCCGGCTCGGGTCCACCAGATACGATCGGTGCAGGCCCTTCGGCGTCAGGCCGAGCAGGAAGCGCAGGTACTGCTCCTGCTCCGGGTGGCCCTCAAGGCGAAAGTACTGCTCGAAGGTCATGCCGCCCGGCACAAAGGCCATGTAGGCCGTGCCCATGCCGATCGGCGCCGCGGTGACCGCCGGGATGCCCAGCTCGGCGCAGCGGCGGAACACGCGGCGGCGAATGTCGAGCACGAAGAAGTCGAACCCGTCGACGAACAGGTCAACGCCGTGGAGGAATTCCTCCATGTTCTCGGGCGTGACCCCTTGCTCGAATGTCCGGATCCGCAGGTCGGGGTTAATGGCGTGCGCCATCTCCTCGAGCACCTCGACCTTGGGCCGCCCCAGCGTCGCCATCGTCGCGCCGACCTGGCGGTTGAAGTTGGCGAGGTCGAAGCGGTCGAAATCGGCGATGTGGAACGCGCCGATGCCGAGCCGCGCCAAGGTCAGCAGGTGCACGCCGCCGACGCCGCCCATGCCGGCGATCGCCACCCGCTTGCCGCGCAACGCGAACTGCTCGGCCTCGGTGAGCCACCCGAGATTGCGCGCGAACGCAAGGTCGTAGACGAACGACGGTGGGACGGCCATTGCTGCTGCTCACCGAAGAGGGGTGCGGCGGACGCGCTTCTGTCGGCGATGTCATGACCCAAGTTAAAAAGGGCGACGCCGACCCCGGCGCCGCCCTTCAGGCAGTCGGCGATGTCAGGCGCGGACGCGGGCCGGGTCGCGCCGGCGCCGCACCATGGCAAATGCGAACAGGCCGGACGCGAGCACCAGCAATGACGCCGGTTCCGACACGTTGGTGGCGAAGGTGATGTTGCCGCCGCCGCCGTTGATGTCGATGTAGCTGTCGGGCGAGTCCGGCGTCAGCGTCGTTTCGGAGGTGGTGGCGCTGAAATTGCTGATCACCAGCGACAGGTCGGCGGGCAGGGGATCGACGAAGAAGCCGCTCTCGTTGCCGGAGCAGGCGCCGCCGGTCGCCAACGACTGGCCGGCCGCGGTGCAGGCCGAGATCGTCATGTTCAGGTTCGCGGTCGGCGAATACCCGCCGCCGGCGGGCGCCGTCAGCGTGGTCGTGCCGTTCACCAGCGTGCCGCTGAACAGGGCGACCGGAGAGGGGTTGCCGCTGATCGTCGGGGTGCCGCCCATGTGGTCGGTGACGGTGAGCGGCGCGTTCGGCGTGGCCCAGAACGTGTAATCCGCGGAGCTGAACGTACCATCCGCAGAAGTTCCGGAGCCGCTCTTCGGAATCGCCCCCTGCGTTCCGGCCGCATTCACGGTGATGTAGAAACTGTAGTTGCTGCCGAGGCCATCGAGCACGGTCGTGCCGCCGTCCAGGAAGCTCGTGACATTGAGCACCCCCTTCTCGGTGAAGGCGCCGCTATGGTTGTTCACGGAAATGTCCGCGAAGTCGGCGACGTTCATGTTGTCGGCGACGATATTGGTGTTGGCCGGGTTGGTGGTCATCCCGACGGCGGTTGGATCCCAGGTAAACGTGATCGGCGTCGCAGATGCGCTGCCACACACGGCGACCGCAAGCCCCAAGCCTAGCGCCAACTTCATTCCCGCACTCATCTTTTCAGCCTTTCGTAGCAGGTGAATTCTTACGGTAGCCGACCAGATCTGATCGCCGCGCAACCATCACAAATCACTGAGGCGAGATCACTGATCAATCTCCAAAACGGACAATATCGCTCCTGTCCATTTCGTTTATAGTTCGTCCGTTGGACGCCGGAAACTTACATCCATGTCGCTTTCATTATCGACACAAGGCCGCGACTACGGCCTCGGTTCCCGTAACACTGGCGTGATGGGTTCTTTTGCTGTCGAACCAGTATCGGCTTTGTGAGCGGGGCGCGCGGCGACGCCCGCCCACGGGTGCGCCGTGCGGGTGCTCCGGGTCAGGTCAGGTAAGGGAGTGCGCCGGCGACGGGCCGGCGGCCGCGCGCTAGCCGGGCAGCGAGACCTGCGCCGCGCGCACCGCCGCGAGCGTCGCGGTGCGGCTCGCCAGCACCTGGTCGAGCCAGTCGCTGCGCATTTCGGGCACCGAGGACAGCAGCAGCTCCGTATAAGGATGGTACGGCGGCGCGAACACCTTGGCGGTCTCGCCGCCGGCGACCAGCTTGCCCTTGAGCATCACCGCGACCTTGTTGGCGATCCGCTTCACGGTGCCGAGATCGTGCGTGATGAACAGATAGGCGAGGCCCAGCTCCTCCTGCAGCCGCTTCAAGAGCCGCAGGATTTCTTCGCCGACGAGCTGGTCGAGTGCGCTGGTGACCTCGTCGCAGATGATCAGATCGGGCTCGGCGGCAAGCGCGCGGGCGATGCCGATGCGCTGCTTCTGGCCGCCCGACAGCTCCCCAGGCTTGCGGTTGATGAAGTGCTCCGGCAGGTCCATCAGCCGCAGCAGTTCCAGCACGCGCTTGCGCACGTCCTCGCGCGAGCGGCCGAAATAGAATTGTACGGGGCGGCCGACGATCTCGTGCAGCGTCTGGTTCGGGTTCAGCGCCACGTCCGGCATCTGGTAGATCATCTGCACTCGGCGCAACTGGTCCTTGCTGCGCTGCTTCAGCGCCGGCGGCAGGCTCTGGCCGGCGAAGCGGATGTCGCCGGACTGGCGTGGCAGCAGGCCGATGATCACGCGCGCCAGCGTGCTCTTGCCGGAGCCGGACTCGCCGACCACCGCGACCGTGTCGCCGCGCCGCACCTCGACGCTGACGTTGTCGATCACGCGCAGCAGCGAATGGTAGCTGGCGACGACGTTCCTGACCTCCAGCAACGGCGCCTCGCCGGTGTCGAGATCGGCGCGGAAGGCGTGCCCGGCGACGCGCTCGGCGACCAGGCGGCGCGTGTACTCCTCGCGCGGCGCCTGCAGGATCTGGTCGGAGGTGCCGAACTCGACCATCTTGCCGTGGCGCAGCACCATGATGTGGTCGGCGATCTGCGCGACCACCGCGAGGTCGTGGGTGATGTAGATCGCCGCGGTGCCGTGCTCGCGGATCAGCTTTCTGAATGATGCCAGCACCTCGACCTGCGTGGTGACGTCGAGCGCTGTGGTCGGTTCATCGAACACCAAAATATCGGGCTTGGCGGCCATCGCCATCGCCGCCATCGCGCGCTGCAACTGGCCGCCCGAGACCTGGTGCGGATAGCGGTTGCCGAACGTGTCGGGGTTCGGCAGTTCGAGCGCGCGGAACAGCGCCCGCGCCTCCTGCTCGGCCTCGCTCGTCGACATCAGGCCGTGCCGCACCGGGATCTCGCACACCTGCTGCATCAGCGTCATCGCCGGATTGAAGCTGGCGGCGGCGCTTTGCGCGATGTAGGCGACGCCCGGGCCGCGCAGCGCGCGCCGTTCGACTGCCGTCATCTGGCGGATGTCGCGGCCCTCGAAGTCCATCTTGCCGCCGGTCATGCGGCAGCCGCCGCGCGTGTAGCCGAGCGTGCACAGGCCGATTGTCGACTTGCCCGCGCCGGATTCGCCGATCAGGCCGAGCACCTCGCCGCGTCGCAGTTCGAAGCTCACGTTGTCGACCAGCACGGGGCCGTTGCCGCGGTCGGTGCGCACCTCCACGCGCAGGCTGTCGACCTGCAGGATGGTGTCGCCGACGCGCCGCGTGCTGCCGCTCATGCGCCTTCTCCATGCGCCCGGGAATGGATGGCGAGCATCCAGTCCACAACGAAGTTCACGCCGATCGTCAGGATCGCGATCGCGCCGGCCGGATACAGCGGCGCCGCCGCATCGAGGTTGATCATGTCGCGGTAGTCGCGGACCATGCTGCCCCAGTCGGCGTTGGGCGGCTGCACCCCGAGGCCGAGGAAGCTCAGCGTGGCGATGAACAGGAACGCGAACGAGAAGCGCAGCCCGAACTCGGCGATCAGCGGCGCCATCGCGTTCGGCAGGATTTCCTTGCGGATGACCCACCACAGCCCCTCGCCGCGCACCTTCGCGACCTCGACGTATTCGAGGGCCGCGATGTTCATCGCCAGCGCGCGCGACAGGCGGAACACCTTGGTGCTGTCGAGGATCGCGATGGTCGCGATCAGCACCGGCAACTCGGTGCCCAGCACGCTCAGCACGATGAACGCGAAGATCAGCGTAGGCATCGACAGCAGCAGGTCGACAATGCGCGACAGCGCGAGGTCGACCCAGCCGCGCAACACGGCTGCGGAAAATCCGGTGACGATGCCGATGAAGAAGCTGATGCAGGTGATGACGAACGACAGCCCGATCGACATGCGCGCGCCGTAGATCAGCCGGCTGAACAGGTCGCGGCCGAGATTGTCGAGGCCGAGCCAGTGCGTCGGATCGGGATCGGCGTAGGCGTCGCCGACCACGTCGGCCTGGTCGAACGGCGCGATGATCGGCGCGCCGAGCGCCGCGATCACGTTGATCGCGATGATGATCAGGCCGATCAGCGCCGGCACGGGAAGGCGGTGGCCGAACAGTCGCATGGCTGCCCCCGCCTTTGCTAACGCGGATGCCGCAAGCGCGGATTGCTGAGGATGGCCAGCAGATCGGCGATCATGTTCAACAGGATGAAGGCGGCCGCGAAGATCAGCCCGGCCGCCTGCACCACCGGCACGTCGTGCTTGGAGACCGCATCGACCATCAACTGGCCGAGGCCGGGATAGACGAACACCACCTCCACGACGACCACGCCGACGATCAGGTAGGCGAGGTCGAGCGCGATCACGTTGATGATCGGCGCGAGCGCGTTGGGGAACGCGTGCCGCACCACCACGCGCCATTTCGGCAGTCCCTTGAGGAACGCCATCTCGATATACGGGCTTGCCATGATCTGCAGCACCGACGCGCGCGTCATGCGCATCATGTGCGCGAGCACCACCAGCACCAGCGTCGCCGCCGGCAGGAACGCGAGATAGATACGGTCGCCGAATGCCGTGTCGGGCGTGACGTTGGCGAGCGAGGGAAACCACTCCAGCCGCACCGAGAGGTATTTTATCAAGATGTAGCCGACGAGGTATTCCGGCACCGAGATTGTCAGCAGTGTAACGAAGTTGACGAGCCTGTCGTACACGCCGCCCTGCCAGATCGCCGCCATCAGGCCGAGGATGACGCCGAGCGGCACCGCGATCACCGCGGCGTAGGCGGCAAGGAACATCGTGTTCTTCAGCCGTGGCTCGATCTCCTCGATCACGTCGCGGTGGCTGGCGAGCGAGCGGCCGAAATCGAGGACCGCGGCCCCTTCCAGCCACTCGGCGTAACGGACCACGGCGGGGCGATCGAGCCCGAGTTCCTTGCGCATCTCGGCAAGGCTCTCGGGGGTCGCGCTGTTCTGCAGGATCGCCGAGGCCAAGTCGCCCGGCAGGATCTCCGTGCCCGCGAAGATGAGCACGGAGGCCGCCAGGAGCGTCAGCAGACCGAGCCCGAGCCGCTGTGCGATCAGTCTGAGCAATGGATCAGGCCTTGAACCAGGCTTTTTCGGCGATGTAGCCGTTGTCCATGTCGAAGCCGCCGTGCGGCGTGTGGCCGCCGACATTCTTGCTGTTGCCGTCCAGCCAGTCGCGGAAGGCGGGAACGATCGTGGCACCCCGGTCGTGCAGGATCGCCTGCATCTCCCAGATCATCGGCTTGCGCTTGGCCTCGTCGATCTCGGCACGTGCCGCCGAGAGCAGCTTGCTGAACTCGGCGTCCTTGAAGTGGCCCTCGTTCCACGGCGCATCCGGCCCGTACGCCACCGCCAGCATCTGCGTCGCCGCCGCGCGGCCGCCCCAGTAGCTGGTCACGCACGGCGCCTTGAGCCACACATTGTCCCAGAACCCGTCGGCCGGATCCTTCTTCACGTCGATCTTCAAACCGGCCTTGGAGGCGCTCTCCTGGAACAGCGACGCCATGTCCACCGCCCCTGCGAACGCAGCGTCCGACGCATCGAGGGTAATCGGCGGGTTGCTCAAACCCGACTTCTTCATGTGGAACTTGGCCTTGTCCGGATCGTACTTGATCTGCGGCAGCGAGGAGTTCCAGTACCGGATCGGTCCTCGGGATCGGGTGGTCGTTGCCGAGGCTGCCAAAGCCGCCGAACAGCGCCTTGATGATCTGCTCGCGGTCGATGCCGTATTTCATCGCCAGACGCACGTCGAGGTTGCTGTACGGATCGCGGTCCATCATCATCGAGATGTCGGTGTGCCAGCCGCCCGGCGCCCGGATCACCTCGACCTTCTTGTTCTTCTCGACCAGTTTGACGAGTTTCGGATCGAGGCGGTTGCAGGCATCGACCTGTCCGGTCAGCAGCGCGTTGAGGCGCGCGCTGCTGTCGTTGATCACCGTGATATCGACCGCATCGACATGCGCGCGATCCGGCTTCCAGTAGTTCGGGTTGCGCTTGGCGGTGATGCGCACGCCCGGATCGAACTTATCCAGGACGTAGCCGCCGGTGCCGATCGCCTTGGTCCAATCCTTGTACCCGTCCGGCACGACCAGCACGTGATAGTCGGTCAGCACATAGGCGAAGTCGGCGTCGCCGCTGGCGAGCGTCACCTGCACCTGGTTCGGGCCCAGCTTCTTGACGTCGGAGACCGCCTTGAACGGCCCGGCTGCGCCCGACTTGGTGGCGCCGCGGTGCAGGTTCAGCGAATAGACGATGTCGTCGGCATCCAGCGTCTTGCCGTTGCTGAAGGTAACGCCCTTGCGGATGGTGAAGATCCATTCGGCGGCGCCCGGCTTGATCTCCCAGCTCTCGGCCAGTTCCGGAACCGGCTTGCCGTCCTGCGCCCACTCGACGAGGCCGTTGAACAGCGCGTGGCCGGTATCGATCATCACGCTGTCGGTATAGCTGCCCGGCTCCAGGCTGTCGGTGGTGCTGCCGCCGGCGAGGCCGAGCCGCAGCGTGCCGCCTTTCTTGGGCGTCTCGGCGGCATAGGCGTCGGCGCTGGCGACGAACGACGACAGCAGCGCAGCGCCCGCGCCCAGGGCTGCCGCACGGCCCAGGAAGCCGCGGCGCGAAAGCCGGCCCAGGATGTGCTGCTGCTGCAGGTACTCGAGTTCGGTCATCGGGGGTGCCTCCCAGGCTGTTGGCAGTGCAGGTTCAATCCGTGTTTTCTGGCGGTCGTGCGATTGGGTTCCGGCGACGTCGCGGGCGCGCACCGCGGTCGCCGAGCAAGTTCTGCGATGTTCCGCACGCGCCCGGCGCCAAGTCAACTGGCCGTGCCATTTGGGTCGTTGCGCGCGCGGCCACCGTTTCAGGCCTTCATCCAGGCTTTGTCGGCGATCAGGCCGTTGTCCATGTCGAAGCCGCCATGCGGCGTGTGCCCGCCCACGGCCTTGCTGTGCGCGTCCACCCAGTCGCGGAACGCCGGCACGATGGTGGCGCCGCTGTCATGCAGGATCGTCTGCATTTCCCAGATCATGACGCGGCGTTTGGGCTCGTCGAGCTCGGCGCGCGCGGCGGCCAGCAATGCGTCGAAGCGCGGGTTCCTGAAGTGGCCCTCGTTCCACGGCGCATCCGGGCCGTAGGCGACCGCGAGCATCTGTGTCGCGGCGGCGCGGCCGGCCCAGTAGCTGGTCACGCACGGCCCCTTCAGCCACACGTTGTCCCAGAACCCGTCCGCCGATTCTTTCTTCACGTCGATCTTCAGCCCGGCCTTCGCCGCACTGGCCTGCATCAGCGTCGCCATGTCGACGGCACCGTTGAACGCCGCGTCCGACGCCTGGATGACAATCGCGGGCGCGCCGCCCGCCTTCTTGAGGTGGAACTTCGCGCGATCCGCATCGAAGCGGATCTGCGGCAGGCCGGGGTTGTAGTACGGATCGGACTTCGGGATCGGCTGGTCGTTGCCGACGCTGCCGAAGCCCGCGAACAGCGACTTCACGATCTGCTCGCGGTCGATGCCCCATTTGAACGCCTGCCGCACGTCGAGATTGTCGAACGGCGGCTTGTCCTGCATCATCGAGACGACGGTGTGCCAGCCGCCGGCCGCGCGCACCACCTCCAGTTTCGGATTCTTGCCGACCAGCGGCGCAAGCTTCGGGTCCAGCCGGTTGATCGCATCGACCTGCCCGGTGCTCAGCGCGTTCAGCCGCGCGCTGGTGTCGTTGATCACGGTGATGTCGATCGCATCGAGATGACCGCGGTTCGCCTTCCAGTAGCCGGGGCGGCGCTTGGCGGCGAAGCGCACGCCCGGCTCGAACCGGTCGAGCACGAACGGGCCGGTGCCGACCGGCTTGGACCAGTCGGTATGGCCGTCCGGCACGATCAGCATGTGATAGTCGGTCAGCCCATACGCGAAGTCCGCGTCGCCGCCTTCCAGCGTGATCTGGACCTGCGAGTCGGCGAGCTTCCTGACGTCCTTGATCGCCTTGAACGCGCCCGCCGCGCCCGACTTGGTCTGGCCGCGGTGCAGATTGATCGAATAGATCGCGTCGTCCGCGCCACAGGTCTTGCCGTTGCCGAAGGTGACGCCCTTGCGCAGGTTGAGCACCCACACGGCGGCGCCCGGTTTGGCTTCGAGACTCTCGGCCAGTTCCGGCACCGGCTTGCCGTCCTGGCCCCACTCGACCAGGCCGTTGAACAGCGCCCGGCTCGCATCGATCATCACGCTGTCGTTGTAGCTGGCCGGGTCGATGCTGTCGGTCGTGCTGCCGCCGCCGAGGCCGAGCCGCAAGATGCCGCCCTTGCGCGGCGTGTCCGCGCCGTGCGCATCGGCGCTGGCGAGTGCCGCCGCCCCGGCGCCGAGCGCCGCTGCGCGCCCGAGAAAGGCGCGCCGCGACAGCCGACCGTCCTGGTGCTGCTGCCGGAGGAACTCCAGTTCGGTCATCGACGCGCCGCACTCTCGCGCATCGGCGCGCGGCCGGGCAACCATCCTTTCAGCCTACGAAGCATGAACAATGCCACCCGCCCCGCGCCCAGCAGATGCGTGATGATCCTTGGTGGCATACCGCGAGTCAACCCGCAGTGCCGCCCACAGGATTATCGCATTTCCTGATGGCGCCATGACTTGCGGCTCAGCCGCCCCAGCCGATCACGGCCTTGGTCTCCAGGTATTCCTCCAGCCCGAAGCGCCCGTATTCGCGGCCGTTGCCGGACTGCCGATAGCCGCCGAACGGCGCGAGCAGGTCCCAGCCCGCCTCGTTCAGCGTGACGTTGCCGGCGCGCAGTTTCCCGGCCACCCGGCGCGCCTCGGCGATTTCGCTTTCGCCGGTGCCGGATTGCACGAACGCGGCCAGGCCGTATGGCGTGTCGTTGGCCAGCGCGATCGCCTGCCCGACATCGTCGTACGGCAGGATCGCCAGCACCGGCCCGAAAATCTCCTGGCGTGCGATCGTCATGTCGTTGCGCACGCCGGCGAACACGGTCGGGCGCACGTAGAACCCGCGGTTGAGCCCCGCCGGCCGCCCCGGGCCGCCCTCGACCAGCCGCGCGCCCTCGTCGATGCCGGCCTGGATCAGCCCCTGGATGCGCTCGAACTGTTTTCCGCTCACCACCGGGCCGATCGTGGTCGCGGGGTGCAACGGATCGCCGACGATGAATTCGCGAGCCGCAGCGGCGGCGATCGCTGCCGCCTCGTCATGCCGGGCGACGGGAACAAACATGCGGCTTGGCGCGTCGCAGGACTGGCCGTTGTTGTTGAAGCAGCCCGCCACCCCGCGCGCCACCGCGGCGGCGAGGTCGGCCGACGGCAGCACGATATTGGGCGATTTGCCGCCGAGTTCCTGCGCCACCCGTTTCACCGTCGGCGCCGCCAGCGCCGCAACGCGCGTGCCGGCGCGGTTCGATCCGGTGAACGAGACCATGTCGATCCCCGGATGCGCGGCAATCGCCTCGCCGACGGTCGGCCCGTCGCCCGGCACCATGTTGAACACGCCGGGCGGCGTGCCGGCGGCGTGCATTACCTCGGCCCACAGGATCGCCGACAGTGGCGCCATCTCCGAGGGCTTCAGCACCATCGTGCAACCGGCCGCCAGCGCCGGCGCGACCTTGCAGACGATCTGGTTCACCGGCCAGTTCCACGGCGTGATCAGCCCGACCACGCCGATCGGCTCGCGCAGTATTTTCGTGGTGCCGAGCGGTTCTTCGAAGCGGAATTTTGCCAGCACCTCAATCATGGCCTGCAGATGCGCGGTGCCGGAGGGTGCCTGCGCCTCGCGCGAGAACGCGATCGGCGTGCCCATCTCTCGCGTCATCGCCTGCGCGAAGTCTTCCGTGCGCGCCTCATATTCGGCCAGGATGCGCCGCAGCAGCGCGACCCGCTCATCGACGCTCGTTGCGGCAAATGCGACGAACGCGCGCTGCGCCGCCGCGACCGCCCGGTCGACCTCGGCCGCACCTGAGAGGCCGCAGCGGAGAATGACCTCTTCGCTGGCTGGGCTGATCAAGTCATGGGGAACCGGCGCCACCGGCTCGACCCACGCGCCGTCGATATACGCCTGCGCCTCGCGCCCCATCGCCCGCGTCTCCCTGCCCGTCGCGAAACTGGTTCGCACGGCGCCGAAACCGGGGCAAGCTGACCGCGCATCGGGGGGCGCGGAATGGCGGAGCATGTGCGGGTCGCGGTGATCGGCGGCGGCGCGGTCGGGTGCAGCGCGCTGTATCATCTCGCGGCGCTCGGCTGGACCGACGCGCTGCTGCTGGAACAGGACGAGCTGACCTCCGGCTCCACCTGGCACGCCGCCGGCAATTGCCCGACGTTTTCAACCTCGTGGGGCATTCTGAAGCTGCAAGCATATTCGGCGCTTCTGTACCAGCGCCTCGCCGACATTGCCGACTATCCGATCGCCTATCACGTCACCGGCTCGGTGCGGCTGTCGCACACGCGGGACCGGCTGCGCGAGTTCTTTCATGTCGCCGGAATGGCGCGCGCCAACGGGATCGACTACGCCGTGCTGACGCCTGCGGAGCTGCGCGAAAAGTATCCGCTGGCGGAGTTGCACGACCTGTACGGCGCCCTGTGGGACCCGCTCGACGGCGACATCGACCCCGCGCAAATGACGCAGGCCTTTGCCGCCGTGGCGCGCAAACTCGGCGCACGCGTGCGGCGCTTCACCAAGGTGACCGCACTGGCGCAGCTTCCGGGCGGCGCCTGGAGCATTGCCGCGCGCGACATGAAGACCGGCGAGACGGGCAGGATAACCGCCGACGTGGTGGTGAACGCGGCAGGCTACCGAGCCGGCGAGGTGATGGCGCTGCTCGGCCAGCATTTGCCCACCGTCTGCATGTCGCACCAATATCTCGTGACGGAGGACATCCCGGAACTTGCGTCGCGAAAAGCGCGGCTGCCGCTGCTCCGCGATCCGGATTCGTCCTACTATCTGCGGCAGGAACGCCAGGGTTTCGTGCTCGGCCCGTACGAGTGGCAGGCCACGCCGATGTGGCTCGACGGCATTCCCGAAGATTTTTCCTACAAGCTGTGGGATGACGACCTCGGTCGGCTGGATCGGCAGATCGAAGATGCCTGCGCGCGCGTGCCCTTGCTCCGCACCGCCGGCGTCCGCCGCGTCGTCAACGGCCCGATCCCGTACTCGCCGGACGGCAACCCGTATATCGGCCCGGCGCACGGCCTGCGCAATTTCTTTCATTGCAACACCTTCAGTTTCGGCATCTGCCAGGCCGGTGGTGCAGGAAAAGCGCTGGCGGAGTGGATCGTGGAAGGCGGGCCGGAGTGGGATCTGTGGCCGCTCGATCCAAGACGGTTCACCGGCTACGCGACGAAAAGCTTTACCACGGCGAAAGCGATCGAGGTTTACCAGAACGAGTATGCGCCGGCGTTCCAGAACGAGGAGCGCCCGGCCGGACGGCCGCTGCGCACTTCTCCCCTTTACGAAAGATTGAGGTCGGTGGGCGGAAGATTTGGCGTGCGCGGCGGCTGGGAACGGGCAATCTGGTTCGCCCGCCGCGGCGAACCTGACGATGCGCCGACGTTCCTGCGCGCCCGGCCATATTTCGCTGCCGTGGGCGAGGAAGTCCTTGCGGTGCGCGAGCGCGTCGGCCTGCTCGATCTGCCGGGCTTCAGCAAATTCATCGTCACCGGGCCGAACGCTGCGCAATTTTTGGACCGGCTGGTCTGCACGCGCCTGCCGCGCGTCGGCCGGATTGCGCTCGCGTGGGCGCTGAACACGAGTGGAAAGGTCGTCAGCGAGTTTTCCATGACGCGGCTGGGCGAGGAAAAATTCTACCTGTGTTCCGCGGCGTCGGCCGAATGGCACGACGCCGATCTTCTCGGTGCTGCGCTTGCCGATGCAACGGGCGTCGAGGTCCAGCAGGTTTCGGAAAGTTTCGGTACATTGGTGCTGGCGGGTCCGCGTGCCCGCGACGTGCTCGCCGCCGTCACCGATGCCGATCTGTCGTCCGCGGCGTTCCCATGGCTGTCGGCACGCGAGATCGTCATCGGCCGAGCCCGAGTACTCGCACTGCGCGTCAACTACGTCGGCGAACTCGGCTGGGAATTGCACGCGCCGATGGAAGCGCTGCCCACGCTGTACGACACGCTGTGGCGCGCCGGCGATCCGCACGGCATTGCGGATTTCGGCATCTACGCGGTCGAGAGCATGCGCCTCGAAAAATGCTATCGAGGCTGGAAGGCGGATCTTGAAAGCGGCTTTTCGCCGCTTCAGGCGTCGCTGGACCGCTTCGTCGCCTGGGACAAGCCGGAGTTCGTCGGCCGCGACGCACTGCTTGCCGAGCGCGCGCGGGGGCCGACGCAGCGGTACGTGCCGTTGCTGCTCGGCGACGTCGGCAAAACCGACGCTCCGGCCTGCGCCGGCGTGTTTTCCGGTGAAGAACGCGTCGGCATCGTCACGTCAGGCGGCTTCAGCCACACGCTCGGAAAAAGCGTCGCGCTTGGCTATGTGCGGCCAGGTTTCGCGACGGTGGGCGCGCGCGTGGAAATCGATGTGTTCGGCGAGAGCCGCGCAGCAGTGGTCGCCAGCGAGCCGTTGTACGATCCCACGAACGCGCGGTTGCGCGGATAGTAGCTCAGGAGGTTTCAATGTTGCGGAGCTATCGGACGTGGCTGGACCGCGAGGGTTATGGGGTGAACGTCGTCAACTCCCGTGTCTCCAACGTCGAACGGATCGAGAGGTTTCACGGCGATCTGGACGAACAGTTCGACCGGGATCGCCTGACGGGACTGCTTGCCGAATTCATCTATTCCACCGACGACGAACGCCGCCGAAAGCCTAATCCGACAAAGATCGATTTTGAAGCAGGGGCAAACCTTCGAACCGGTCTTGCAACCTGCAGAAGCGCTCTTCAGCTCTACCGGCGATTTCGCCTGGAAGCCGACAGCATATCCGACGAACCACATGACGCTGAAAGCAAGGAGTCATCCGAGCCGCTTGATGTGCAAGCCGGGCATTGGATCGCTCTAGAGCAGGACATGCAAAATGCCCTGCGAAAAGGCGCAGCTGACCTCGAACCTGGCTTGACGGTCGTAGACGGCGGACGCGAGCGCAAAGTCGCCTCCGGCTTTATCGACATCACCGCCAAGGATGTCTCCGGAGCTTTGGTTGTGATCGAATTGAAAGCGGGAATTGCACGCCGCGATGCCGTAGCGCAAATCCTGAGCTACATGGGAGACCTCGCGCTGGAAGATCGGTCAAGCGCAGTGCGTGGCGTCCTGGTAGCCGCCGAGTTTGATCCGAAAGCCGTAGCTGCTGCACGGGTAGTGCCCCAGCTCGCGCTTCGCTCCTACAGCATCACCTTCAAGTTCACGCCAGTCTCCGAGCTATAGGAGCGCCCAGTGACCCCCCTCCCCGATCGCGCGGACGTCATCATCATCGGCGGCGGCATCGTCGGATGCAGCATTGCCTACCATCTCGCGCTGCGCGGCGTCGCGCCGCTGCTGTTGGAGCGGCGGCAACTGACCTGCGGCACGACGTGGCATGCCGCCGGTCTTGTCGGCCAGTTGCGCGCCACGCTGAACCTCACGCGGCTCGCGCAATACTCGGCGAAACTGTACGAGACGCTGAAGCAGGAAACCGGCCAGGAAACCGGCTATCGCCGCACCGGTTCGATCAGCATCGCGACGACGCCCGCCCGCCTGATCGAACTGAAGCGACAGGCGGCGATGGCCGAGACTCTTCGGTCTTCCCGCCGAGGAGCTTTCTCCGCGCGACATCGCCGAGCGCCATCCGCTGGTCAACGTCACCGACATCGCCGGCGGAATCTTCTTCCGACCGACGGCCAGACCAATCCCGTCGACACGACGCAGGCCCTCGCCGCCGCGGCCCGTGCACGCGGCGCAGCGATCGTGGAAAACTGCTCTGTCAAAAGCCTGATCCGCGAACACGGCCGTGCCACCGGCGTCGTCACGCAGCACGGCGAGGTGCGCGCGGGAAAAATCGTGCTGGCCGCCGGCATGTGGAGCCGCGATTTCGCCGCCGCGCATGGCGTCGTCGTGCCGCTCCACGCCGCCGAGCATTTTTATATCGTCACCGAGCCGCTCGAAAACCTTCCGAACGATCTGCCGGTGCTGCGCGACACCGACAACTGCATCTACGCCAAGCAGGACGCCGGCAAGCTGCTGCTCGGCTGCTTCGAGCCGGTCGCCAAACCCTGGGGCACCGACGGCATCCCGGAGGATTTCTGCTTCGACCAGTTGCCCGAAGACCTGGAACACTTTCGGCCGATCCTCGATCGCGCGATCCACCGCCTGCCGATCCTGGAGAACGCCGGCATCCGCATTTTCTTCAATGGTCCGGAGAGCTTCACCCCCGACGTGCGCTACATCCTTGGCGAGGCGCCCGAGTTGCCTGGACTGTTCGTTGCCGCCGGCTTCAACTCGATCGGCATCCAATCGGCGGGCGGCGCGGGAAAGGTGATGGCGGATTGGATCATCGACGGCCAGCCCGGCATGGACCTGTGGGACGTCGACATCCGCCGCTTCCTGCCGTTCCAATGCAACAAGTCCTATCTGCGCGAGCGCACCACCGAGACGCTCGGCCTGCTCTACGCGATGCATTGGCCATTCCGGCAGAACGCGACGGCGCGCGGCGCCCGCCGCTCGATCCTGCACGAACGGCTCGCCGCGCAACGCGCCGTGTTCGGCGAAGTCGCCGGCTGGGAGCGCGCGAACTGGTTCGCCCGACCGGATCAGGATCCCGTCTACGAGTATTCCTATGGCCGGCAGAACTGGTTTGCCGCATCGCGCGACGAGCACGTGGCCGTGCGCAGCGCGGTCGGCCTGTTCGACCAGTCGAGCTTTGCCAAGCTCCTGGTGCAGGGCCGCGATTCGCTGGCGGTGCTCAACCGCATCTCGGCCGCCGAGATCGACGTCCCGGCCGGCCGCGTCGTCTACACGCAATGGCTCAACGAGCGTGGCGGCATCGAGGCCGACCTGACAGTCACCCGCCTCGCCGAGCATGCTTTTTTCATCGTCACCGCCGCGGCAACGCAGGCTCACGATTTTCATCACCTGGAGCAAGCAACTCTCGAGACGAGTTGCACGGCGACGGACGTCACCTCCGGCTACGCCGTGCTTGGCCTCATGGGACCACGCGCGCGCGATCTTCTCGCCGCGCTAACCCCCGATGACGTGTCTGCGGAGAAATTCAAATTCCGCGATTCACGCGAGATCGAGCTGGGTTTTGCCCGCGTGCGCGCGAGCCGCATCACCTATGTCGGCGAACTCGGCTGGGAGCTGTACATTCCGACCGAATTCGCCCCCCACGCGTTCGACCGCATCATCGACGCCGGCGCTGCGTTCGGCTTGAAGCTCTGCGGCTATCATGCGCTGAATTCGTTGCGGCTGGAAAAGTCCTATCGCCACTGGGGCCACGACATCGACAGCGACGCGTCCCCGCTCGAAGCCGGCCTCGGCTTCTGCGTCGCGTGGAACAAGCCCGGATTCATCGGGCGCGAGGCCCTCCTGCGCCAGCGCGACGCCGGCGTGCAGCGCCGGATCGTGCAATTCCTGCTCGACGACCCCGGGCAGGCGCTGTTCCACGACGAACCGATCTGGCGCGATGGCGTGCGCGTCGGCCGCGTCACCTCGGCGATGCACGGCCACACGCTCGGCGCGCCGGTGGCGCTCGGCTGGGTCGCCGCCGACACAGCGGTCACTGCCGACTTCATCCGCACGGGCCGCTACGAAATCGAAATAGCCGGCACGCGCGTCCCGGCCGCCGCTTCGCTCGCGCCGCTCTACGACCCCGGCAACGCACGCATTCTCGGATAAGCGGCAAGCACGCAAGGGCTGGGCAGCCGGCCATGCCCGGGTGCAGACTGCGACGCCACCATGCGCCGAGCCCTGCGATGACCGCGATCGACCCGCTGCTGCAACCGTTCCGCCTGAAACACCTCACGCTGCGCAACCGCGTGATGAGCACGGCGCACGAGCCCGCCTACTCCGAAGATGGCATGCCGAAACAGCGTTACCGACTCTATCATGTCGAGAAGGCGAAGGGCGGCGCCGCGCTGACGATGACGGCGGGCTCGGCCGTCGTCTCGCGCGACAGCCCGCCGGCATTCGGCAACCTGCTCGCGTGGCGCGACGAGATCGTGCCGTGGCTGCGCGAACTCGCCGACGAATGCCATGGCCACGGCGCGGCCGTGATGATCCAATTGACCCATCTCGGCCGCCGCACCGGCTGGAACAAGGCGGACTGGCTGCCGGTATTGTCCGCTTCGCCGGTGCGCGAACCGGCGCATCGCGCCTTTCCGAAAGAGATCGAGCATTGGGACATCGAGCGCATCGTCGCCGACTACGCAGCGGCCGCGCAGCGCATGCAGGCGGCGGGACTGGACGGGCTGGAGATCGAGGCGTACGGCCATCTCGCCGACAGTTTCTGGTCGCCGGCGACCAACAGGCGCACCGACGAATACAACGGCTCGCTCGACAACCGGATGCGGTTTTCGCTGCGCGTGATGCAGGCGATGCGCGCGGCCGTCGGCGCGGATTTTCTGCTTGGCCTGCGCATGGTCGCCGACGAGGACTGGGAACTCGGCCTGTCGCGCGCTGACGGAGTCGAGATCGCCCGGCGCTTCAAGGCGTCCGGGATTGTCGATTTCCTCAACATCATCCGCGGCCATATCGAGCACGACAATGCGTTGGTGGACGTGATCCCGCTCACCGGCATGCGCTCCGCACCGCACCTGGATTTCGCCGGCGAGGTGCGCGCCGAGGTCGGCATTCCGGTGTTTCATGCCGCCAGGATCAGCGATGTCGCAACCGCGCGGCACGCGATCGCGTCGGGCAAACTCGACATGGTCGGCATGACGCGCGCGTTGCTCGCCGATCCGCACATCGTCGCGAAAGTCGCGCGCGGCGACGAGCAGCGCATCCGCCCGTGCGTCGGCGCCACCTATTGTCTCGACCGAATCTACGAGGGATTGGAGGCGCTGTGCATCCACAACCCGGCGACCGGCCGCGAGGCGACGATGCCGCACGTGGTGCCGCGCAGCACCGGCCCAGCGTTGCGCGTCGTCGTGGTCGGCGCCGGGCCGGCCGGGCTCGAAGCCGCGCGCGTTTCCGCCGAGCGCGGGCATGCCGTCGTGCTGTTCGAGGCGACGGAGAAAGCCGGCGGACAGATCCTGCTGGCGACGCGCGCGCCGCGTCGTCGCGACCTGATCGGCATCGTCGATTGGCGCATTTCCGAGCTATCTCGGATTGGCGTCGACATGCGGTTTTCCACGTACGCGACGGAAGGCGAGATTCTGGCAGAGTCGCCGGACGTCGTGTTCATCGCCACCGGTGGTGTGCCGAATACCGAGATCCTATCGAGCGGCAACGATCTTGTGGTGTCGACCTGGGACGTCATCTCCGGCCAGGTAAAGGCGGCGCCGAGGGCAATCGTGTTCGACGACAACGGCACGCACCCGGGAATGCAGGCCACGGAGGCGCTCGCGGAGGCGGGGTCATCGGTGGAGATCATGTCGCCGGAACGGTTCTTCGCGCCGGAGATGGGCGGCATGAACCACGCGCTGTACGCCCGCGCGTTCAACCGGCTCGGCGTGCGCGTGACCATCAACGCGCGGCTCAAATCGGTGCGGCGCGACGGCAACGAGCTGGTCGCCACGATCGGCAGCGACTACGGCGCCCGCACGGAAGAACGGCGGGTCGATCAGGTGGTAGTCGAACACGGCACGCTGCCGGTGGACGAGCTGTACTGGGCGCTGCTGCCGTCCTCGAAGAATCTCGGCGAGGTCGACTACGAAGCCCTGGTCGAAGGGCGGCCCCAGGCGGTGGTTCGGAATACCGACGCAAAATTCCGCCTGTTCCGCCTCGGCGACGCCGTGCACAGCCGCAACATCCACGCGGCGGTGTACGACGGGCTGCGGTTCGCAAAGGATCTGTGAGCCCGATGCGCCACCTGGAAGTATTCCCCCGCCGCGTCGCGATGCACGATCCCGTCTGGATCGTCCTGTCCGACGGGACAAAGCTCGTTGCCCGCATCTGGCTGCCGGACGATGCAGACACCAACAACGTTCCCGCCATCCTCGAGTACCTGCCGTATCGCCGCCGCGACGGCACCGCGGTGCGCGACTATCTCACGCATCCCTATCTCGCCGGCCACGGCTATGCCTGCGTCCGCGTCGACATGCGCGGCACCGGCGACTCCGACGGCCTGCTGCTCGACGAATACCTGAAGCAGGAACAGGATGATTGCCTGGAGGTGATCGCGTGGATCGCGCGACAGCCGTGGTGCAGCGGCGCCGTCGGCATGATGGGCATATCGTGGGGCGGCTTCAATGGCCTCCAGGTCGCGGCACGCCAGCCGCCGGCACTCAAGGCGATCATCTCGCTGTGCTCCACCGACGATCGCTACGCCGATGACGTCCACTACATGGGCGGCGCGCTGCTCACCGACAATCTGCGCTGGGCATCGACGATGTTCGGCTACCAGACGCGCCCGCCCGACCCCGCCGTCGTCGGCGAGCGGTGGCGCGAGATGTGGTTGCAACGCCTCGACGCCGAGCCGCTGATGCTCGCGGAATGGCTGCGCCACCCGACGCGCGACGACTACTGGAAACACGGTTCCGTCTGCGAGGCACCGGAGAAGATAACGGCCGCCACCTACCTGATCGGCGGCTGGGCCGACGCCTACTCCAACGCCGTACCGCGCATGCTCGAACGCCTGAGCTGCCCGCGCAAGGGGCTGATCGGCCCGTGGGCACACAAATATCCGCATTTCGCGACGCCGGCACCGGCAATCGGCTTCCTGCAGGAAGCGCTGCGCTGGTGGGACCAATGGCTGAAGGGCTGCGACACCGGCATCATGCGCGAGCCGCAATTCCGTCTCTGGATTGAAAACTGCGTCCGCCCTGCCACCGATTATCGCGAGCGCCCCGGCCGCTGGATCGCCGAAGCCGCATGGCCCTCGCCGCGCATCGACCACCGTGCCTATGCCCTCGGCGACCACGCGCTTGGCGCGCCCGCGTCAGTGTCCATCGTCATCGCCACGCCGCAAGACCTCGGCGAAAATTCCGGCGCGTGGTGCGCATACGGCAGCGGCCACGAGCAGCCCGGCGACCAGCGCCTCGACGACGGTGTTTCCGTCGTGTTCGACAGCGCGCCGCTGCCCGAACCAACCGACATCGCCGGCGCGCCCGTGCTGGAAGCGACGATCGCCTCCGACCAACCGAACGCACTTCTGATCGCCCGGCTCTGCGACGTCGCCCCGGATGGTGCCAGCCTGCGCGTCTCCTACGGCGTGCTGAACCTGACTCACCGCGACAGCCACGCAACCCCGGTGCCGCTGCCGGTCGGCCAACCCGTGCGAGTGCGCCTGCAACTGAACGATTGCGCGCACGCATTCCCGCGCGGCCATCGCGTCCGCCTCGCCCTTTCAACGACCTACTGGCCGACCCTTTGGCCCTCGCCGGCGCCGGCAACCCTGCTGCTGGACACGGCGACGTCGCAGCTCACGCTGCCGCACCGGCCGCCGTCGGCGGACGATGCCGCACTGGAACCGTTCGCGGCGCCGGAAGCCGCCGCGCCGCTGCCGCGCACTTTCCTGCAGCCGCCTGTCACGTCCCGCATCGCGAACCGCGACCAGATCACCGGCATCTCCACCTTCGAAGTGCGCGACGACACCGGCCGCTACCGCATCGACCCCACCGGCCTCGAATACCGCCTTTCCTCGATCGACAGTTTTTCGATCCATCCCGACGATCCGCTGTCGGCACATGCGGAAATCACGTTCGAGATGCAGCAGGGCCGCGGCGACTGGCAGGTGCGCGCCACCACCCGCACCGTGCTCACCGCCACCAACACCGAGTTCCATGTGCACGCCACGCTGGACGCCTGGGAAAACGAGCACCGGCTGGTCTCGCGCAACTGGCAACTCGCCGTGCCGCGCCATCATGTGTAGAGCGCGTGCTCGTGGAATGCCGATTGGCGTCCCGCCGCAACTCGCCTAGCTTCGGCGCAAGGCCGATCCGACAGGTGCCGCATGCCCGTTCTCCGCTCCCCGCTCGCCGACGCGCCGGACCTGTGCCAGCTTGGCGTCGCCGACCTCACCGTGCGCTACGCCGCCGGCGCGCTCTCCCCGGTCGAAGTCGCCCACGCCTGCCTCGACCGCGCCGCCGCGATCGGGCTGCGCTTCAACGCCTTCACCCATCTCGACCGCGAGGCCGCGCTCGCCGCGGCCCGCGCCAGCGAAGCCCGCTGGCGCGCGAAAACCCCGCGCAGCCCGATCGACGGCGTGCCGACCACGATCAAGGACATCGTCTGGGTCAAGGGCTGGCACATCCGCTACGGCACGCGCGCGTTCGAGGGCGTGAACCCGACCGAAGACGCCCCCACCGTCCGCCTGCTGCGCGAGGCCGGCGCGGTGCTGCTGGGCCTCACCACGACGCCCGAGTTCGGCTGGAAGGCGGTGACCGACAGCGCATTGTCCGGCGTCACCCGCAACCCGTGGAATCCGGAGCGCACGCCCGGCGGCTCCTCGGGTGGTGCCGCGGTTGCGGCGGCGTGCGGCGCGGGCGTACTGCATCTCGGCACCGATGGCGGCGGTTCCATTCGCATCCCCTCGGGGTTCACCGGTATTGTCGGCCACAAGCCGACGTTTTCCCGGGTTCCCGCCTATCCCGCCAGCCCGTTCGGCACCGTCGCGCATATCGGCCCGATGGCGCGCAGCGTCGACGATGTCGCCGCGATGCTCGACGTGATGTCGGGCCGCGACATTCGCGACTGGTACCAGTGCCCGCTGCCGTTCCCGCCGGCGACGCCGCTGGTGCCCAAGAACCTCAAGGGCCTGCGCGTCGGCGTCTGGGACACGCCGCCGCGCGGCAGCGTCGCCGCCGACGTGCGCGCGGCGTTCGGCGCGGCGCTCGCCAAATTCGCCGGCGCCGGCGCCGACATCGAACCCGTCACGCTGCCGGGGGAAAGTCTGTTCGAGCTGTTCACCGCCCATTGGTATCCCGGCGCCGCCGCCCGACTCGCGCTGCTGCCGCCCGAGAATCTTCACCTTGTCGAGGACGGGCTGCGCGAGGTCGCCGAGGCCGGCGCGCGCTACAGCGGCATCGACCTGATCGCCGCCGCGACCCGTCGCGCGCAGTTCGGCGCCGCCTTCGACCAGCTTTTGTCCGGCCTCGACGTGATCGCCTCGCCGGCCGTCGCGCTCACCGCGATCGAGGCGGGCAAGGAAGTGCCCGAGGGCAGCGGCATGACGCGCTGGACCGAATGGGCCGGCTTCTCCTACCCAATCAACCTCGCGCAGTCGCCGGCGACCGTCGTGCCGTGCGGCTTTGGCGCGGACGGAATGCCGGTCGGCCTGCAACTGATCGGCCGCCGTGGCGACGACGCCGGTGTTCTCTCCATCGCCTCCGCATTCGAGCGGCTGGGAACGTGACCGCACTCCAACCTCGCGCGGAGACCTGAATGTACGACACGATCATCGTCGGCGCCGGTTCCGCCGGCTGCGTGCTTGCCAACCGGCTCTCCGCCGATCCTGCGCGGGAAGTGCTGCTGCTGGAAGCAGGTCGCGCGCCGCCGCTCGCCTCCTCGATCCCGGCCAACTGGCCGACCATGTTCAACACCGAAGCCGACTGGGGCTATCACACGGTCGCCCAGGAAGGCTGCAAGGGACGAAGACTGTTCTGGCCACGGGGAAAAATGGTCGGCGGCTCGGGCGCGCTCAACGCGATGATCTACGTCCGCGCGCTGCCGTCCGACTATGACGGCTGGGCCGCCCGCGGCGCCACCGGCTGGGCGTGGCAGGACGTTTTTCCCGCGTTCCTCAGGTCCGAGGACAATCCTCGTTTTGGCAACTCACCGTTTCATCATGTCGGCGGCCCGCTGACCATCTCCGACCTGCCGCACGTCGATCCGACCGAGCGCGTCTGGCTCGAAGCCGCGCACGCCGCGGGCCTGCCGCTCAACGACGATTTCAACGGGCCGGTGCAGGAGGGCGTCGGCTTCTTCCAGCTCACCGTCAAGGACGGCGAGCGGTTCGGCACCGGCAAGGCGTTCCTGCGCCCGGCGCAGGAGCGGAAGAATCTGACGCTGCTGACCGGCGTGTTCACGATCCGCGTGCTGGTCGAGCACGGCCGTGCGGTCGGCGTCGAATACCTGCAGAACGGCCGCCTGCACATCGCGCACGCGTCGTCCGAAGTGGTGCTGTCGTCGGGCAGCATCGGCTCGGCGCAGCTTCTGCTGCTGTCCGGCATCGGCCCCGCCGACGAGTTGCGCGCGGTTGGCGTCGATCCGGTACACGACCTGCCGGGCGTCGGGAAAAACCTGCAGGACCACATCAACATTCCGATCACGTTTGCGACGCGCGATCGTGTCGGCATCGGCGGCATGACGGTGGCCGAACTCGATGCCTCGATGGTCGAATGGGAGAAAGACCGGACCGGCGCGCTGACCTCGAACTGGGCCGCGGCCGGCGGCTTTGCGCGCAGCCGGCCGGACGTCGCCGAGCCGGACCTGCAGATATACGGCGTGATCACGCCGCACCGCGACCACGTGCGCTACCTCGCGACAACGCCTGGGATCACGCTGCATTCGGTGCTGCAACGCCCTGACAGCGTCGGCACACTGCGGCTGCGCTCGGCCGATCCGCTGGAACACCCGGCGCTCGACCCGCGCTATTTCGTCTCCGACGCAGACGGCAGCGATATTTCTACCCTGATCGACGGCGTCAAGCTGAACCGCCGGATCGCAGCGCAATCGCCGCTGCGCGAGCTGATCACGCACGAGATCACCCCGAGCGCCGAAGCGCAGTCCGACGACGCGCTCGCCGATTTCATCCGCGGCCACTGCACGACGCTGTACCACCCGACCAGCACGTGCCGCATCGGCACCGACGATCTTGCGGTGGTCGACCCGCAGTTGCGCGTGCACGGCGTGCAGGGATTGCGGGTCGCCGATGCCTCGGTGTTTCCGTGCATGGTTTCGGGCAACACCAACGGGCCGACGATCATGGTGGCCGAACGCGCCGCGGAGTTTCTGCTGGGTGGAAGCTAGGAAGGCCCCCTCACTTTGCCCAACAACGAATCTCCCCCGACAAGCCCTAACACGCTCCTGCGGCTCCAGGCCGGCGTTGCGCCGGCGCTGGCCACGCTCGCCGGCATGCAGCTCGAGGTTTTCTCCATCTCGCCGACGGCCCGCGCAGCGCCGCACGGATCGCCGCCGCAATCGGCGTCGCCGAAGACCGGCTGTCTCGCCTGCTTCACGCCCTCGTCGCCTGCGGCCTGCTGGAAAAAGCCGAGGATGGATTCGCCAACACCGCGGAATCCCAGCAATTCCTGGTCAAGGGCCGCCCCAACTACATCGGCGGCACCCACGAGCTATTGAGCCAGCTCTGGCACGCCGACCTTGGTACCGCGGCATCGATCCGCACCGGCGCCCCGGCCGCGCTGCACGATTTCGCCGCCGCCTCCGACGAGGAGATGGCGACGATGCTGCGCGGCATGCACCAGAATGCCGTCGTCGCGGGTCGCGAGCTTTTACGCCGCTTCGATTTCTCCGCCTGCGCGTCCGTGATCGATGTCGGCGGCGGCTCGGGCGGCCTCGTCGCCACGCTGTGCGAGGCGCTGCCGTCGCTGCGCGGCACGCTGTTCGATCTTCCGCGCACCGCCGCGCTCGCAGCGCCCATCCTCGCGGCCACGGCGGGCGGCGCGCGCGTCGCGATCGAGACCGGCGACATCCTGCAGGCGCCGCCGCGCGACATGCACGACGTCACGGTGCTGCGCGCGCTGATCCAGGTGCTGTCGCCGGACAACGCCGCGCGCGCGATCAGCAACGCCGCCGCCGCTGTGCGCCCGGGCGGCGCGATCTACATCATCGGCGCCGGCATCCTCGACGACGATCGCCTCGGCCCGCCGAACGCGGTTTTTTTCAATGTCACGTTCATGAACCTTTACCCTGCGGGTGCGTCGTACACGCTCGCCCAGCACACGGAGTGGCTGGCACAAGCCGCCTGCGGCGACGTGCAGCGCATCACCCTGCCCAACGGCGCCGGCATCATCCGCGCGACCAAGCGGTGAAGGGGCTCGAGCGGTTCGACTGGCATCACGGGTCGATCGTGCGCCCACTGCCGTCGATGCGGGTGACGTCCAAGTCTACTCCGACCAGCGGCGAACCGCGCAGCGCAGCCAGAACACCTAGTGCGGTCGCCCGCACCATGTAACGCGCCTCCGCGCCGTAGGTCGCCAGCGCGGATGAAGCCGACGCCTCGCGAAAATCGAAGCGTGTCCAGTACGGCCCGGTGCCGTGCACCGCCACCAGCGAGAGCCACGGCAACCCGCGCTCCGCCGCAACCGCCTGCAACACCTGCAGCGCGGCGCTGCCAGACCCGCGCCCCTGCTGGGCCGGCAGCAAGGCAATGTCGTGCACGTGCAGCGCCTCCGCCTCCACCGGCAGCACGTGCAGCAACGTGTCGAGCGCAGGCGGTTCGCCACGCCGCGCGGGATGCGAAAGCACGTAGCCGCCATCGAGGAAAAAACATCCGGCCGGGAACAGCGCCAAGCGTTCGGCCAGCACCTCCGGCCGCTCGGGAAAGTCGGCGTGCACCGCATCGGCGATGCGATGTACCTCAGCCAGGTCATCCGCCGTCATTGGCCGCCACATGGAATTCAGCCGAGGCCCGGCACGCCGAGCGCCTGCCCGGTCACGCCGGTTGCTGCGTCCGACAGCAGGAACGCCAAAATCTCCGCCACCTGCGTCGGCGTGACCCAGTGCGACGGGTCGGCGCCCGGCATGGCGCCGCGGTTCTGCGGCGTGTCGATGGTTCCCGGCAGCACGGCGTTGACACGGATGCGGTCGACTTTCACTTCTTCAGCCAGGCTCTCCATCAATCGCAACACGCCGGCCTTCGACGCCGCGTACGCGGCCATCCCGGCCGATGCCCGCAGCGCCGCCCCTGCTGCGATGGCGACCAGGCTGCCGCCGCCGGCCCCGCGCAGATGCGGCAGCGCCGCGGAAAACACCGTCGCGACGCTGAGCACGTTGGTGCGCAGCATCCGCTCCCACAAATCGGGCGCGCTCTCCGCCACCGGCGCCATCGCGAATGTCCCGACCGTCGCGGCGACGCCGTCGAGCCGCCCAGCTTCTCCACCGCCTGCGCGACCGCCGCCGTCGCCGCCGCGGGGTCGGTGATGTCGCCGATCGGAACCAGCAGCGCGACGTCGCTGCCCAAGCGCGCCGACAGACCCTCCGCGCTGCGGTCCATCGCCGCAACGCGATGGCCGCGCGAGGTCAGCAGCGTGGTCAGCGCCGCGCCGACGTTGCCCGCCGCGCCGGTCACGATGAAGACTTTTGCTACCGTCATGAATTCAACTCCCGCTTGCATGCCTGGACATTTTCGAAAGCGCCCATTCGCCGCCGGACAGCGCAAGAAAGACGCCGGCGGCACGGGCCGGAAAGTCGAGTTCCTGCGCGCCGAGCGCCATCACCACCAGCCCGGCCGCCACCCAGCCGAGTGCGGCGAGGCCGAACGCGACCACCACGAAAAGCGCGGCGCGGCTCATCAAAGCACCTGCGCCCGGGCCGGATCGACGCGGAACACCAGCAGGTCGCCGCGCCGCTCCAGCGCCCCCTCCAGCCGCAGCCGCAGCCCGACCAGCAGCCGCAACGCCGCCGGCATCGGCCCGCCGTCGGCGTCGGCCAGCAGGAAGAACGAAGTTCCTTCGGCGGGTTGTACGGAAACGAACACCGGCGGAATGTCGCCGGCGAAGCACAGGCTCGCGCAGGCGCGGTGCGCGATGCCGGTGCCCGGCCGCATCGCGCCGGACGCGCACTTGCCGTCGCATATCTCGCCCACGATCGCCCATCGCCCGAGCGGAATCGCCGCCGCAGGCGCGGGCAAATTCTGGTCAAAAGCGCTGAGCCGCGCGGGATCGTTCACGACCATCATCTGCAGGTCGCCGCGCTTCAGCAGCACGCCGGCCGCCGCCACGGCGCGTCCCGCGAGCGCCGTGGACACCTGCGCCTTGCCGGCCGCGCTCAAAAGCACCGTGTGTCCGTCTGGATGCGTGGCATCCGGCGGCAGCCGCAGCAGCGGATACGGCAGCGCGGTCAACGTCCCGCGCAGTTCCACATCGCCCGCCCAGTCGCCGGCGCCCGGATCATCGGTCGCACGGCCGAGCGCCAGCGGCGCCAGCAGCCCGAGCGTCAGCAATCCCAATGCGATGCCGAGCAGCGGCAATCGCAGCCCGTGTGGCAGACGCCGTTCCCAGCCGATGAAGAACTCTTCTCGATTCATGCCAACACCAGCGGCGGCGTGCGCGTGCCGGGCGAATTGGGTCGTGCCGCCACGAAAAGCTTTTCTCCGTCGGCGCGCAAAGCGTAGGTCGCGACGCGTTCGGTGAACGGCGGCGGCGAGCAGCCGTCCTCGGGGCGGTACTGGTAGCCGTGCCACGGACAGACGATCAGACCGTCGACAATTCTGCCCTCGCCGAGCGGGCCGTTCTGGTGTGCGCACAGATTGGAGAGCGCGGAGAACCCGCTGCCGTGGCGGAACACCGCGACCGCGGCGCCGCCCGATACGCGAACGATGCGCGCCCGGCCTTCGGGAATGTCGTCCGCCGAGCCGACCGCAACCCAATCGCCGCTGTCGCTTGGCGACGCACAGTCGCGGAGTGCCGCCGCAAAGTGCAGCCCGCAAACGAGTGAAACGGAAAACGCCGCCAGCACCGCCAGCATCGGGCTCCTGGCATCCTGAAATGCGCCGAGGCCAAGATGCAACACGATGGAGACGTAGGCCGCATAAATGAAAAGATGCAGCGCCTTCCACACCGGCGGGGTCAGGAAGCGCAGCCAGAAATCATGGCTGGTCGCAGCGAGGACCCAAAGCACGACGAGCGAAAAAATGCCGAACGGGATGAACGGAAATCCGATGAGGCCGCCGGAGCCGGTGTCCGCGCCGAACAGCGCCAGGTACGGATTGGTCGGGCTGTAGGCGAAATACCAGCCGAGCACCGCCTGCGCGTGCGCCGTCGCCACCACGGCCGTCATCACGCCGAGATGCCGCCGGTTGTACAGCAGCGGCAGGAACCGGCGATCGAGCCGCGCCAGCGGGCCGATGCACAGCGCAATCGTCAGCAGCAGGAACGCGCAGGTGCCGTAGGCGTTCATCGCCAAGGTCTGCGCGTCGAGCGGGCGCGTCACCGACGCCAGATGCGGCCCGAGCCGGATGTAGGCGAGCAGATAGATCGCGATGCCGCCGAGCAACACTGCGTCGTATTGCTTCTTGAACCGGGTCCAGGTGACCGGGACGTATTGCACGCTCACGGGGTCGGCTCCGCGAGCCGCACCGGCGCGGCCTCCAGCGGCCCACCTTGCCGCAGCGCCAGTGCGCCGAGCAGCAGCAGCGGCAACAGCACGGCGAGCGCGGTCCACACCGCCCGGTGCGTGCGCGCATAGCGTCGCCCGAGGGACAGCGGCGCCGGCCGGCGGGCAAGCCACCACCAGCGCCACAGCACCAGCGGCCAGAGCAGCGCCAGCCCCGGCACCAGCAGCGGGCGGAAGGCGTAGGCGCCGCGCGCGCCGGCATCGACGCGGGACAGCCCGAACGCCAGGAACACCACGGCCACCAAGGCCCCGAGTGCGGAGTATGCCTGCACGATGCGAAGAAAAAACACTGCCGCTCCGGCCTCGATCATCGGCGCCCCCGCCTTGCCCCCTGTATTCGACTCGCCCCCGGCCGGCCCGTTACGCGGCGGCCCGGTCGAACGGCGGGCCGCTGCCCGCTTGCGCCGAGGCCGCCGCACGCCGCACAAGATAGCATGTCACGACCCAAGCTGCCCCCCAGCGCCGCGATCCAGCGCCGCCGCCAGGACCGCCGCGATGGCACCATGACGGTGCGCGTCGGCGCCTACGAACTCGGCAAGAAGGGCGCCCGGCGCTACGACTGGCGCGACCCCTACCACATCGCGCTGTCGCTGAGCTGGGGCGGCTTCTTCATGCTGTTCGTGGCGCTCGAACTGACGCTGAACCTGCTGTTCGCCACGCTGTATCTGCTGCAGCCCGGCAGCGTCGCCAACGCCAGGCCCGGCGCGATCTCGGACGCGTTCTTCTTCAGCCTGGAGACGCTGGCGACGGTCGGCTACGGCGTGATGGCGCCGCAGACGCTGTACGGCCACATGGTCTCCGCGGTCGAGATCATCGTCGGCATGATGTTCGTCGCCATCATGACCGGCCTGACCTTTGTCCGGTTCTCCCGCCCGCGCGGGAAATTCCTGTGGGCGGACAAGGCTGTCATGGCCAGCTACAACGGCCGCGCGACGCTGATGGTGCGGCTCGCCAACGGCCGCGCCGGGCTGCTGATGGACGCCAACGCGCGCATGGCGGCGCTGATCGGCGAGCGCACGCGCGAGGGCCAGTTCTTTCGCCGCGTGCATGACCTGAAGCTGTCGCGGACGCGCATGCCGGTGTTCGCGCTGACCTGGACGCTGATGCACGAGATCGACGAGACCAGCCCGCTCTGGGGCCTCGACGAAGCCGGGTTCGCGCGCACCGACATCCGCCTGTTCGTGGCGGTGGAGGCGCATGACGGCAACCTCGCGGCCGACGTCGGCGACATGAAGGACTACGGTGCGCCGGACGTGGCGTTCGGCATGCGCTACGCCGACGCCGTGTCGATCGATGCCGAGGGCCGCACCATCGCCGATTTGGGCCGCCTGAGCATGATCGAGGAGGACACCGGCCACGACGCCGCGGCCGAGGCGAGCCGCTGGGTGGCGACCCCAGGCGGCGGGGCGCGGGCCGGGTAGTCCGGTTTGGCGCGGGCGCGGCTTTCGGCCTAGCATCGGCGCCGGGAGGGTTTTTTTCCATGTTCGTGCGCACGGGCGGGCTGACGGTGCATGTGCAGGTCGCGGGGCCGCGGGCTGCGCCGCCGCTGCTGCTGCTGCATTCGCTCGGCACGTCGCTGCACGTGTGGGATGCGCAGGCCGAGGCGCTGGCGCGCGACTGGCGGGTGATCCGGCCGGATATGCGCGGGCACGGACTGACCGAGGTGACGCCCGGGCCGTACACCTTGCACGGGCTCGCCGGGGATGCGCTGGCGGTGCTCGATGCGCTCGGCGTGGAGCGCGCGCACGTGGCGGGGCTGTCGATCGGCGGGGCGATCGCGCAGGCATTGGCCGCGCGAGCGCCGGCGCGGGTGCGCTCGCTCGTTCTGTGCGACACCGCGATGGCGTTCCCGCCCGAGGCACTGTGGCGCGAGCGGGCGGCGCTGGTGCGGGCACAGGGCATGGCGCCGATCGTCGCGCCGGTGCTGGCGCGCTGGGTGACCGAGGCGTTTGCCGGCGACCCGGCGGCCGAGGGGCTGCGCGCGATGCTGCGCCGCACCGATCCCGAGGGCTACGCCGGCGCCGCCGAGGCGCTGGCCGGCGCGGACCTGACCGCCGGCACTTCGGCACTGCGCCTGCCAACTCTTCTGCTGGTCGGCGAGCACGATGCGGCCACCCCGCCCGAGGCGGCGCGGACGATGGCGGCAACAATCCCCGGCGCGACCGTAACCGTGTTGCCGGGGGCGGCGCATATTCCGACCGTGCAGACGCCGGAGGCGGTGACGGAGGCGATGCGCGGCTTCCTCGCCGCCCAGCCCTGAAGGGAGCTTTTGCCAATGGACGCCAGCCACGACCCGTTGCCGTTCCGCCCGCATGTGCCGGGCACGCAGCCGCCGTACGACGCGCCGCCGTATCGCAGCACCGGATTGCGGCATCCGTCGCAGCCGCTGGTCAAGCTGCCGCACACAATTACGGAAACCACCGGCCCGCGCTTCACGGCGGAACAATTTCCGGCGGCGATCGACATCTCGATCGTCGACGGCCGCGCCGCAGTCGGCGAGCGGATCATCGTCGAGGGGCGGGTGCTGGACGAGGACGGTCGGCCGGTGCCGGAGACGATGATCGAACTGTGGCAGGCCAACGCCGCCGGCCGCTACCATCACGCGCGCGACCAGCACGACGCGCCGCTCGACGGCAATTTCCGCGGCACGGGGCGGGTGTTTTCCGACGAGGACGGCATCTACCGGTTCACCACGATCAAGCCGGGCGCCTATCCGTGGCGCAACCACCACAACGCATGGCGGCCGAACCACATTCATTTTTCACTGTTCGGGCCGGGATTCGCGACGCGACTGATCACGCAGATGTATTTCCCGGGCGACCCGCTGCTCGCGCTCGACCCGATTTTTAATTGTGTGCCGGACGAGGGCGCGCGCAACAGGCTGATTTCGCAGTTTGATATCGAACTGACGCAGCCGGAATGGGCGCTCGGCTACCGGTTCGACATCATCCTGCGCGGGCGCGGTGCCACGCCCGTGCAGACCGCGGACGAGCACGGCGAGGACTAGAAGAAATGCCGATCGCGACCGCGAGCCAGACGATCGGGCCGTACTGGCATCTGCTCGAAGACAAGAGCTGGGCCGACCTGACGCGGTTCGGCGCCGAGGGCGAGCGCATCGCCATTGCCGGCCGGCTCACCGACGGCGCGGGCGCGCCGGTGACCGATGGCTGCGTCGAGATCTGGCAGAGCGACCCGCCGGCCTCCGAGACGTTTCCCGGGTTCGGCCGGGCGGCGACCGACGCGGAGGGCGTCTTCCGGCTGGTGACGCTCAAGCCCGGCCCGGTGCGCGGGCGCGGCAACGCTGTGCAGGCGCCGCACCTGGCCGTCGCCGTGTTTGCCCGTGGGCTGCTGCGGCATCTGGTGACGCGGCTGTATTTTGCCGGCGAGGCGCTGAACGCGACCGATCCACTGTTGAGCTCGATCGAGGATCCGGCGCGGCGAGCCACGCTGATCGCGCAGCCGGACGGACCCGGCGCGTGGCGGCTCGACATCCGGTTGCAGGGCGCGGACGAGACCGTGTTTCTCGAGGTGTGACGGCGCGGCTGCTCGAGCGAGCCGATGAAGATAGTTGCTGAATCGTAACAAAATGCGCGTACCGAGGCAAGTGCTCCGGTCAGCTCGATTTTTTGCGGGGCGCCCTGAGGGGGCTGGCGGCGCCGAGCATCGGCGGCGGGCCGATGTAGAACCCGTACCGGTCGCGGCGCCGGTGGTCGTGCGGCCATTTGGGCATCGGCGGCTTGGGCGGCTTCGGGGGACGCGGCCGCCGGCGCCGCGGCGGCAGCGCCAGGGCCGGCGGCGGCGCGATCCCGAACATCCGGCAGAGCGAGCGGATCGGCCGGCCGAACGCCTCCGGCGCCGCCTGCATCAGCGCCACCATCTCGGGGTCGCGCAGCACGCTGTCGAGCATCCCGGAAAATGCGATCGTGTCGGGGGTGATCAGCGGCCGCAGCCAGCCGAATGTCCGCGGGAGCGGGTCTTTCGGCGGCGCCGGCCGGGGCCGGTCGGCGGATTTTTGCTCGCGCGGGACGGGGGGTTTGTAGGTGCCGGCGGCGATGCGGGCCACGAGGCGGGCGACCCGCCGCTTGATGTTCTGCACCCGGGTCAAGATCAGCGCGATCAGATTGTGCGTGAGCGCCCACCCGGTCCGCTTCATCACGGCCTTGACCACGATCCCGAGCAGCGTGGCAAACCGCTCGGCCGCGGGACGGATTGGGGGTGTGTTCATGGGGAAATGTTAATTCTAATGACGTCTCCTGGGCAAGAGGCGTTAGTGGGGGCGAAGGGTCTGAGCCGGACCAACCGATCCATTCTCGTCATTGCCGGGCTTGACCCGGCAATCCACGGCTCGACGACCGCGTGGATCCCCGGGTCAAGCCCGGGGATGACGACTGAGCGCAACGAAGCGGTTGTTCCATTTCGGACCCCAATCCCAATCCTCCTCGGAGCAGCGCGTGTGATGGGACCGACTTCCCCGCCGCGACGTTGCGCCTAACGGCAGACCGCGCGGCGGACCATGACCCGGCAGGCCCGAAGCCCCGGCCCGATCAAGCGTCGCGCGGTGCTCGCGGCCGTCAAGACCGCTTCGCGCCGCCTCCGGAGGTGGCCTGCGGCCAGTCTTGACCGCCGCTCCGCGCGGCGCTCTCGTGTCGTGCAGGCCGGGACGGAGAAACGGCGCTCGAGCCGAACAGAGAAACGATGACCAACTCTTTGCTGATCTTTCGATGAGCATCGACCTGGAGGTTTGGTCGGTGCGACCGACCAGTGCGGCGTCTTTTTTGTCGTCGGCAGAATGGCGAGCAGATGCCCATTGCTGGTCGCACGAGCAACACCGCGGTAAAGTGCAAATCTGGAAGTCCGACAGGGTTGAGTTCGAAGATATCCCGAAAGAAATTGCGGAGACACTAATCGGTATCGAGTTCCTCACCCGGATTACGGTATCTGGTAGCGCTTCCAAAATTCTGGTCGCGCGGGCCAACTCATTTGCAAAACAGTTGGCAGTCGCATGCCATGGTGTGATCTTCAATCCGCAGACCGACAGCATCGTGACGCCGAGCGGCGTAAAGCGGTTCCTGCACCCAAGGCGTGAAGCGACATTCGCGATTTCCTCGCTTTCCTGGTGGACCTTAAGCACTGCGCTGTTTGACCAAACTGGCATTGAACAGCTTGTCGCCTCGATCGAGCGCCTGCTTCCGGAGGCGCTGCCACGGCGCTTTGGCCTCTGTGAACCTCCACAACACGTCTACGCGAAAACTGGTCGCGAGTACTTTGTTGGCTTTCTGAGGGAGCACGCCGACAAGCTGGTCGTTTGGTATCCTACGCGTCCCGTGCTCTCGGTTGTGCTTCAGTCGCCCAATCCTGTCGGTCCGGCACGGAGGGGTTTCCGAGCCAACCACCTTAGGATAGATATCGAAACATCGGCTTTTGATCAACCAGGATGGGAATCTCAATGTCGACGACTATGACATGAGCTGTCAAAGCATGTTCGACCCTTTTACGGTGACGTGCGAATGCTGGCAGGCTACAGCAAGGGCTCAGGAAGTCTGGCCATCGGGCCAGGAACCAAACTGCACCCTGTAGGGAGCTGGTGGTGGCGTGGTCTTCCCGCCACTCCGGCCAATGCCGTAGTGCTGGGGGCGGACTATCAAAGGCTTTGGCCAGATTTTGCGGCGAGAGCCGAATTGATCGATGGGCTGGCGTTTCTCGATGGCATGGACTGGCGTGGCAAGGCAGACGATGGCTTCTATCCAGGCCCGATCCCATGTGGTCTAACTCAGCGAGATCAGCCACAGACGACGTACCCTTTGACCCTCAACGCACCGCCGACTGACCGCGACCTCTATGCGGAGGTCTGGCCATTCGAGGGACCATTCAAGGTGGACTGATTTTTCACCGCGAGCCGAACGAAGCCGTCAAGGCCGATTGCCATTTTGCCAAAGTCTCGCAATTAAAGAATGAACAGGCGCGCAACCGGGCAATCCACCCGGCGCTGCGGGCTGCACCCGCAAGGCGTGGCGGAGTGTAGGGTACTGCGCAACGATATCCGTATGAGACTGCAAGGATGGGATGCCCTTCGCCTTCCACCGTCTTGCCCACATAAACATCAAGCAGTCCGCAGGGCTTTGCCGATCGCCAGATGGTGGAATGCGATGCGCATTCCACCCTACCAGACAGCTTGTCGGCGCGGTTATCGTTGCGCGTTGCCTTGTACCTAGTCTTGTTGATCCCGACCTGTCCGCGTCATGGTCAGCGAAGGCAGACCACCCACGACTTTGCGGCGGCACGAGGCAATGCGTGGATCCTCGGCCTTCGCCGAGGATGACGGCGGAGACCCATTGTCGTCGAGACCCGGTATCGGTGCCCGCGTGACGTGTCCCGGCGCTCGTCGGCCGCGGCGTCGAATTCCGCCGCCAAAATATGTTAGCCCAGCCCCCGGTGGGCGGCGTATGTTCCCTTTGTGTTCGCCCCCATCGCGTACGGCGCGGCCTGCCGCGCCGTCGGTCGCGGGCGCGCGCCATCCCAAGGGAAACATCATGCAGTCCGTCTGTCATCACTATGCCAGGCCGCGCTCCGGCGCGGCCGGCGAGCAACCCGCGGCCGCGATGACGTGGAGCGTCCCGGCCCTGTGTGCCGCCTACCAGTGGCCGACCAAGCAGAAGGGCGGCGGCACGATCGCGATCGTCGAACTCGGCGGCGGCTGGACGCAGGCCGACGTCAATGCCTACTTCAAGTCGATCGGCCAGCCGGCGCCGAGCATCACCGACGTCTCGGTGGACGGCACCAGGAACAGCCCCGGCAACAGCGACGCCGACATGGAAGTGGCACTCGACATCCAGGTCGCCGGCGCGTCGTACTCGCGTCGCAACCGGCAAGCCGGCGACGATCCGGGTGTACTGGTCGCAGGACATCCCCACGGCGGTGGCCCGCGCGGCCGCGGATGGCTGCGCCGTGTGCTCGATCTCCTGGGGCGCCGACGAGGCCGAATGGGGGGTGGCCGGCGCCGACCAGATGCAGGCGACCGCGCTGGCCGCCACCAACGCCGGCATGGCGGTGTTCGCGGCGGCCGGCGACAACGACAGCTCGGACGGCGGACCGAACCGGGCGAACGTCGATTGCCCGGCGAGCTGCCCGAACGTGGTCGGCTGCGGCGGCACGTCCAAACCGCACAGCGGGCCGGAGGTGGTGTGGAACAACGACCCCGGCCAGACCAGCGGCGAAGGCACCGGCGGCGGCTACTCCCGGGACTTCCAGCCGATCCCGGCGTGGCAGGTCGGCGCGCCAAAGCCGCCCGCGGGGCGCGGCCGCATGGTGCCGGACGTGGCCGCGAACGCCGACCCGGACACCGGCTACACCATCATCGTCGGCGGAAAGGCAACGGTGGTCGGCGGCACCAGCGCGGTGGCGCCGCTCTATGCCGGGCTGTTCGCCTCGTTCGGCGCGAGGCTAGGCTTCGTCAATCCCGAGCTGTGGGCAAATGAAAAGACCTGCTTCACCGACATCACCAAGGGCGGCAACGGCGCCTACGACGCGGGCGTCGGGCCGGACCCGTGCACCGGCCTCGGCGTGCCGATCGGCGGCAGGATCGCCGCGATGATCGAGGCGGCGGCGAAGGCGATGGTGTAGCCCATTCTGGCCGGCGGCGGGGTTGGGCCCCGCCGCCGGATGGGAGATGCACTCCGCGCTTTGCGGGGTCGGCACCACGTCGCCGTCCGCCGTTCGCTAGGTCGACGCGGCCAGCCGCGCCAGCACCCACTGGTCGAAGCTGTGCACCAGGTCGTCGCGCCACGACAGCCGCCCCGGCACGAAGTGGTGCGAGCCGCAGGCGATCTGCAAGTGTTCGAGGATGCCGGCATCTTCGCGCGCCACGCGTTCCCACCGGTCGTAGTAGGGCAGCGCCAACTCGGCGAAACCGGACAAATCGACCGACGATTTCGGAAAGCAGCCGCCGATCGACAGCACGGTCCGATCCGGCGCCACCGGGCGGACCGCGAGCCACCACACGCAATCCTGCGCGCAGGCGAATTGCGTGGTCGGGTGCAGCAGAACGAAGAACGTGCCCTGGCGCGCCTGCGCCGAGAGCCCGCCGATCGGCGGCAGCGCCGCCCGGCCGTCGAGTGCGGCGATGCTGCCGGCCGACAGCACCTGCAACCCCATCCATTCGCCGCGCGCCGGAAACGACACCGATTTCTGCGCGCCCACGGTCGCCGCGTGCACCGAGCCGGTGTGGTAGGTCTCGGATGCGTTCTCGACCAGCAGTTTCCAGTTGCAGCGTGCCTCGATCTCGAAGCGCCAAGTGCAGACCAGCTCGGCCATGCGGTGCGAGCCCAGCAGGTCCGGAAGGTTCCCTGAGATCCTCGAGCAAGCCCGGCGCGCACGCGTCGAAATTGAGGAAAACGAAGCCCTCCCAGGTTTCCAGCCGCACCGGGATCAGGCCGTTCGCGGCCCTGTCGAAAGCGGGCGTGTCGCGCATCGCCGGTGCGCCCGCGAGCGCCCCGTTCAGCCGGTACAGCCACGCGTGGTACGGGCAAGCGATGCTGCGCACGTTGCCGGCGCCGGTCAGCAGCAGCGAGCCGCGATGGCGGCAGAAATTCGCGTGCGCGTGCAGCGTGCCCGCCTCGTCGCGCACCAGCAGCACCGGGCCGCCGACGGTGTCGATCGCGCGATAATCGCCGGGATTGGGCAGTTCGTCGGTGCGGCCGACGATGAACCATTTCTTTCGGTGGATATGGTCCATCTCCGCGCGAAAGAATTGCTCGCCGCGGTAGCAGTCGGCGGCGAGGCCGCGCGCCTCGGCCAGCGGCGTTCCGGTCCAGACATACGGGGCCGGCTGCAAGACATTGTCGGCGGCGTCTGCCGTCATGCGCTGCGCATCCTTCTCGAAGGCCGGGGCCGCTGCGCAGGCTGGGACAAAAGCAGACTTTGCGCCAGAGGTCGGGTCATCCGATGCGGCGGGCCGGCGGCCCTCGCGCCCAATCCGCATGCAGTTGACCGGGATCGACGCCCTGATTTCGGATCAGTCTGTCGCGCTATGGTGTCGCGGCGGGCGCGTCGCGTGCCGCACGCCTGGGAAAATGGGGAGGGGCCGGCATGGCCGAGCAGACACGGCAAAAGAATGCGGGGCCGGCGCGGGACTTTCGCGGCTACGGGGCGACGCCGCCGCACGCACGCTGGCCGGGCGAGGCGCGGATCGCCATCAACATCAACCTCAACTTCGAGGCCGGCGGCGAGCGCTCGATGCTGGAGGGTGACGACACCTCGGAGAACGTGCTGAGCGACACGGGGTTTCCGGCCTATGCCGGGATGCGCAGCCAGATCGTGGAGACGGCGTTCGAGTACGGGCCGCGCGCCGGCAACTGGCGCATCCTGCGCATCCTGCGCCAGTTCGGCGTGCGGGTGAGCGTGCTCGGCGTGGTGCGCGCGCTCGAACAGAACCCGGACGCGGTCGCGGCGTTCCTGGCCGACGGGCATGAGATCGTCAGCCACGGCTATCGCTGGATCGACTATCAGGTCGTGGACGAAACGACGGAACGCGAGCACATCCGCCTCGCGTGCGAGAGCATTGCGCGGATGACCGGCCGCGCGCCGGTCGGCTGGATGACCGGGCGGCCCGGCCCCAACACGCGGCGGCTGCTGGTGGAACACGGCGGGCTGCTCTACGACCGCGACAGCCTCAACGACGAATTGCCGTACTGGGTGGACGTGGCCGGGCAGTGGCATCTGGTGATCCCGTATTCGTACGAGACCAACGACAACCGGTTCGATCACGCCGGCTTCGGCACCGCCGCCGATTTCGAGCGCTACATGATCGACTGTTTCGACATGCTGTACGCCGAGGGCGCCGAGCGCCCGAAAATCATGAGCATCGGCCTGCATGATCGGTTGGTCGGCCGACCGGCCCGCGCGATCGGGCTGGTCAGATTCCTGCAACATGCCGCGCGGCACGACCGCGTGTGGTTCTGCACCGGCCGGCAGATCGCGGAGCACTGGCGCGCCGTGCATCCGCCGCCCGGCTGAGCCTCTGGCACGCCGATTGCGTCCACGAACGCACCGAACGGGGGGGCCGCACGCCTCCTGCCGCGGAAGGCTTGCCTGCCGCCGCCGGCCGTCGGAAGATCATTCGCATCACGTCGGAGCCCTCGATGCCCAGAGACCTGCGCCGCGGCGCCGCATGACCGACGTGCTGCACGACCTGCCGGCGGGGATCGAACAGCCGCAGGCGGCGGAGCTGGCGGCCGAGGGCATCGTCGTGCAGTTCCAGGGCCTGCTGGCGATTTCCGATGTCAGCCTCAGGGTCGAGCGGCACGAAGTGTTCGGCCTGATCGGGCCGAACGGCGCCGGCAAGACGACGCTGGTCAATTGCCTGACCGGATTCCAGCGGCCGACCTCCGGCCGCGTGAAGCTGGCCGGCGAGGACGCCACCGGCTGGATGCCCGACCGGTTCCGCAAGGCGGGCGTTGCGCGCACGTTCCAGGCCGGCCGGCTGTTCCGCGACATGACGGTGTCGGAGAATGTCGAGGTGACGGCGCTTGGCCTCGGCATGAGCCGCCGCTCCGCGCATCAGCATGCGATGGCGATGCTCGCCTGGGTCGGCCTTGCCGATCGTGCCGATGCGGTGGCCGGCACGCTGCCCTACACCGACGAGCGCCGCGTCGGCATAGCGCGCGCGATGGTGCTGTCGCCCGCCTTCGTTCTGCTGGACGAGCCGGCGGCCGGCATGTCGGATGCCGAATGCGACGAACTGATGCACACGATCGCCGCGATCCCCAGGGAGTTCACCTGCGGCGTGCTGCTGATCGAGCACAACATGAGCGTGATCATGGGCGTGTGCCACCGCATCCACGTGCTGGACGGCGGCCGCACGATCGCCGAGGGCCTGCCCGCGGAGATCCGGCAGGACGCTGCGGTGATCTCGGCCTATCTCGGAATGGAGGCCTGAGCGCGGCGATGCTCGAGGTGGACGACATCCATGTCAGCTACGGCCGGCTGCGCGCGCTGAAGGGCATTTCGCTGTCGGTGCGACAGGGCGAGATCGTCTGCCTGATCGGGCCGAACGGCGCCGGCAAGTCGACGACACTCGCCGCCATCGCCGGCGGCGTCGCGCCGCATCGCGGCAACGATCGCGCTGGAGGGCAAACCGCTCGCCGGGGTTCGGCCGGAGCAGATCGCGCGCATGGGCGTCTCGCTGGTGCCGGAGGGCCGGCACGTGTTCGGCACGCTGACGGTCGCCGAGAATCTGCGCGTTGCCACCTACATGCGGCAGGACCGCGCGGCCGTGGCCGACGACTACGAGCGGGTGCTGGCGCTGTTCCCGCGCCTGAAGGAGCGCATCGGCAGCCCCGGCGCGCGCCTCTCCGGCGGCGAGCAGCAGATGCTGGTGATCGCGCGCGCCCTGCTGACCCGCCCGCGGCTGCTGCTGGTCGACGAGCCCTCGCTCGGTCTCGCCCCGAAGATCGTCGATCAGGTCTACGAGATCCTGCTCGCGGCCCGCGCGACGGAAGGGTTGACCTTGCTGATCAACGAGCAGAGCTCGCACCGCATCCTCAAGCACGCGGACCGGATCTACGTGATCCGCAACGGCCACATCCAGCTGCACGACACGGCCGAGAACCTGCGCGACGGCGAGGCGATCAAGCGCGCCTATTTCGGCTTCGGCGAGGAAGCCGGAGCCGCCGATGAGATCGAAGAAGCCGAGGAGGACGCCGCGTGATCGGCCTGCTGCAGAACATCGTCGATGCGGCCAACCTCGGCAGCCTCTACGCGCTCGCGGCACTCGGCGTCGGGCTGCTGTTCGGCATCCTGCGGCTGGTCAACTTCGCCCACGGCGACTTCATCACGATCGGCGCCTACGCACTGATCGTGCCGTCGTTCGAGGTGACCGCGCAGCTGTTCATCGGCACCTGGAACTGGTCGCTGATGATCCCGACGGTGACGCTGATCGTCGTGATCGTGGCGCTGATCTGCGACGCGCTGGTGTTCCGGCCGTTGCGCCGCGCCTCCGCGCCGACGCTGATGATCGCCTCCTTCGCGGTGAGCTACGTGATCCAGAACGGCATCCTGATGATCTACGGCGCGCGGCCGAAGGCGGCCAATCTGTGGTCGGGCCTGGACCGGCCGATCCTGTTCGGCGAATTGCGGGTGCCGCTGCTGCAGATCATCACCATCGGCGTGACGCTGGTGCTGATGGTGGCGTTGACCCTGTTCCTGAAACGCACGCGCTACGGCGTGATGATGCGCGCCGCGGCCGAGGATTTCCGGATGGCGCAATATCTCGGCGTGAACGGCAACTTCGTGATCGGCCTTGCGTTCGCGATCAGCGGCATCCTGGCGAGCGCGGTGTCGCTGCTCTATCTCTCGCAGACCGGCACGCTGAGCCCGACGATGGGCGTGCCGCTTGCGTTGTTCGCGTTCGTCGCCACCGTGATCGGCGGCATGGGCAGCCTGCCCGGGGCCGTCGTCGGCGGGTTTCTGGTCGGCTTCGTCGTGATCATGCTGCAGGCCTATCTGCCGGAAGACCTGCGCGCGTTTCGCGACGCCTTCGCGTTCACCTTCGTGATCCTGATCCTGCTCGTGCGCCCCTCCGGCATCGTGCGCACGCGCGCCTTCGTCGAGCGCGTATGACCCAGCCCCGCATGCCGCATCGCGCACCCGCCTCGCTCGCCCGCCGCTACTGGCCGTTGCTCGCGCTGTGCGTGGCGGTGACGGCGATCGTCGCGGTCACCTCGCTCGGCAGCGAGCAACTGCAGGTGACGATCACCGAGATGCTGATCCGGCTGATCGTCGTGGTCGGCATCTACGTTTTCATCGGCAATTCCGGCATCCTGTCGTTCGGCCATATCGGCTTCATGTGCATCGGCGCCTACGCAGCGGCGTGGGCGACGGTCGATCCGAACTGGAAGCAGATGATGCTGACCGGGCTGCCGGATTTTCTGCAGGCAGAACCAGTACCGGCTTCATGCCCGCGGTCGTCGGCGGCGCCGTGCTGGCCGGCGCGGTGGCGCTGGTGCTCGGCTTTGCCATCATGCGGCTGTCCGGCATCGCCGGCTCGATCGCGACGTTCGCGTTCCTGGCAATCGTCAACAGCGTCTATTCCAACTGGGAGTCGGTGACGGCGGCGACGAGCTCGATCATCGGCGTGCCGACCGTGGTCGGCCCGTGGGTCGCCTGGGCGTTCGCGATCGGCGCGCTGGTGCTGGCCTTCCTGTTCCAGGTGTCGCGCTACGGCCTGATGCTGCGCGCCTCGCGCGACGACGAGGTGGCGGCGAAATCCTCGGCGGTCGGCATCGTCAAGGTCCGGCTGATCGCCTTCGTGGTCAGCGCGGTCATCGTCGGCGTGGCCGGCGCGCTGTACGCGCATTTCCTCGGCATCCTGACCGCCGATACCTTTTACCTCAGCCTGACGTTCGTGACCCTGGCAATGCTGGTGGTCGGCGGCGTCGGCAGCCTGACCGGCGCGGTCACCGGCGTCGTCGCGGTAACACTGGTGGTCGAAGTGCTCCGGCATATGGAAGCGGGCATCCCGGTCGGCGGCGTGAACCTGCACCTACCGGAAGGCAGCCAGGAAATCGGCCTCGGCATCGTCATGGCGCTGATCATGATCTTTCGGCCAAGCGGCCTCACGCGCGGGCGCGAGGTGCCGTGGCCGTTCACGCCGAGGGCACGGCGGCGCCGCAAAGCAGCGGAAGCGGCGCGAGCAGGCTAGGCGCGCAACTCCGCAGTCGCCGATGCGTCGAGGTTGCCGGCCGCATCCACGGCGACCCGGTAGACCGTGCGCGCCCGCTGCGCGGACACCCAGCCCTCCCGCACATCTTTCGCGACTGCGCCCGGCTCGCGGTCCACCGGTGGGCCATAACCGCCACCGCCGCAGGAGAACGAACGGATGCGCTCGCCCTCCAGGATCTGCACCTGCGCGCACCCCGGCAGCGGTTCCGACGCGCCGTTGCGGGTGACGCGGAACTGCTGCGCCGGCGCGCCGTCGCCGCCGCCGCGCACGCCCTTCGGCGCATGGTCGGTGCCGTCGCTGACGTAGCCGATGTCGATGTCGCAGCCGACCGGCCCGAACTCCACGAGAATGCTGCTCGACCCGTTGTGCCGGCCGGCGCCTTCGGTGTCCGGCAGGAAGCGGCGGCCGAAGATGTGGATGGGCTGGCGCAGTTCGTCGAGCTCGATGCTGTCCTGGAAGCACAGGCCGGCATTGCCGACGTGGCACAGCGTCTGCCACGCATCGGTGCCCGGCGCGCCCGGGCCGCCCGACAGACCGAGGAACACCTGGTTGACGAAGCGCGATCCGTTTTTCAGCGCGCCGGAAATCACCCCCGCGGCGGGCGGGATGATGGCGCCGGATTCCGCCAGCCCCTGCCCTTCCGCCATGCCGGCGAACGCCGCCTGCACGGAGTTGGATACGCGATCGGCCAGGTTCGTCGTCGCGACGGAGCACGACGTCGGATGCTTCGGGACTCCGACGATGCAGCCTTCGCGCAAGTGGATGCGCAGTCGCCGGAACGCGCCGGCGTTCTTCGGCACGCCGTGGTCGATGCTGTTGAACATCCCCACCATCGCCGCCGTCCGCGCGCAGGCTTCCGACAGATTGAGCCCGCACGGCATGCAATCGGGATTGTCGCGCAGGTCGATGTCGATCATCGCGGCGTCGGTATCGACCGTCACCTCCACCCGGATCGGGATACCCGCCTCCGGGGTGCCGGGAAAGTGGTCGTGCGTGCTGCGGTGCGTGCCTTTGCCGGGCTTCAGCCGCTTGATCGCCGCGACCATTCGCTGTTCGGTGTAGTCGAAGAATTCTTCCTCGTGCGCGTGCAGCGTCTCCCAGCCGATCTCGGCGCCGAGTGCGAGCAGCTCGCGCTCGCCGATGCGGGCGGCGCCGATCATCGCGAGGTAGTCGCCCCACCACTGCTCCGGCACGCGGATGCGCATCTGGCACATGCGGATGATGTCGTCGATATTCTCGTAATTCTTCTGGACCTGCACGGCGGGAAATATCAGCGCGCCTTCGTGGTACACGTCGCGCGCGTTGCCCATGTAGGTGGTCGGCTGGCTGTTGCCGCAATCCGCCTGGTGCGCCTTCGCGAGCACGGTGAAATGGTGCACGCCGGCGTCGTCGATCACCGGCACGAGAATGGTATGGTCGGCCGGGTGCGAGCACCCGTGATAAGGCGAGTTGTGCAAGAAGGCATCGCCCCGCCGCAACACCGGATGGAATTGCTTGACCGACGCCGCCATCAGATCCGGCCCCGACAGCACGTGGATCGGCAGGCTTTCCGCCGCCGCGAGCAGCCGGTCGTCGCGCGTGACGATGCAGCACGAGAAGTCGCGCGCGATGTTGAGCACGCCCGAACGCCCGGTGCGCAACAGCGTGTTCGCCATCTTGCGCGCGACGCTCTCCAGCCGGTTGTTGATCAGCGCGAGCCGCACGCCATCGCCGCTGCGCCGGGACGTTGCTTCGCTCATTTGCTTCCCTCCTGCTTCAGCTACGACCGGGATCGAGCGACAGGCTGCCCGACGGCCGCCGCTCCGCGACCGCGCCGGGGTTGACGACGACCGTAGTGAACGACGATTCGATGATGGCCGGGCCTGCAACCTTCTCGCCGACGGCAATCGCCTCGAACCGGCGCAGCGTCGTCGGGATGCGGCCGTGCCCCGGGAAATACACCATGCGCGCGCCTTCGCCGGCGCCGCTCACGCCGGTCGCGGCCAGCGCGCCGCTGTGCTCGCCACGGATGCGGCAGGCGACCGAGACGCTCCAGCCGACGATTTCTATCCCTGAGTTCGCGTCGCGAATGGCAAAGACTTCCTCGTGTGTGCCATGGAACGCTTCGGTCAACGCAGAAACATCCCGCGGGCCGGCAAAGCGCGCGCTCGGCAATTTCACTTCCAGTTCCCATACCTGCTCCGGATAGCGCGCTTCCGCCCAGAACGTGACGGTCTGCTCGCGCGAGCCTTGCCCGGGGCCGGCGATGAAGTCTTGTGCCCGCCGTTCCAACGCATCCAACACGGCATTGACCCGGGAATAATCGAAGTCGGCGCTGCGGGTGAACAGCGTCGCGTGGAACTGCGCGGTCAGGTCCGACATCAGCGCGCCAGCCGCCGACAACGCAGCGCCGACCTCGGGGATCAGCAGGCGCGGCGTTTCCAGCCGGCGCGCGATCAGCACGGAATTCAGCCCGGCCGCGCCGCCGCCGCCGACCAGAACCGCCTCGCGCGGGTCGATGCCCTGGTTGACGGTGATGTCGAGGATCGCCTGCACCATGTTCTCGGTGGCAACGGCAACCATCGCGGCGGCGGCTGCATCGAGCGTCAGACCGAGCGGCGCCGCGACATCCCGCGCGATCGCGGCCTCGGCCGCTTCCGGCGCCAGCCGCATCGAACCGCCAAGAAAAAAATCGGGATCGATGTAGCCGAGCACGAGCGCCGCATCCGTCACCGTCGGCTGCGTGCCGCCCTGGCCGTAGCACGCCGGCCCCGGCACGGCGCCGGCGCTTTTCGGCCCGACATGCAGCATGCCGCCGTCGTCGATCCACGCGATCGAGCCGCCGCCGGCGCCGATCGAACGCACGTCGACCGACGGGAATCCGGTCATGTGCCCGCGGAACGGCTGGCCGATCCAGGTCTCGCGGCTCCACGGAATGCGGCCGCGCCGCACCAGCGAAACGTCGTAGGTGGTGCCGCCGGTGTCGGCGATCACGGCGGTGTCGTTGCCCTCGTCGTGCACCGCGAACCAGCGGCCGGACACCGGCGCCATGGACGGGCCGGAGTTGATTAGATGGATCGGCGCCCGTGCGACATCGGCCGCGTCCATCACGCCACCCTGCGACGTCACCACCAGCACGCGCCCGGCGAAACCGGAGCCGCGCAGCCGTTCGGTGAGCCCCGCCATGTACGCCGCCATCATCGGCTTCAGCGACGCATCGATGCACGCCGACGAAGCACGCCGATACTCGCGCAAGGTCGGGTTGAGCTGGTGCGACAGCGTATATGGCACGCCGGGCAATTCCGCTTCGAGCAAGGCGCCGACCCGCAACTCGTGCGCCGGGTTGACGATCGACCACAGCAGGCACACGGCGACGGCGCGCACGTCGCGCGCCTTCAGCTCGGCGATCACCCGACGCGCCGCGGCTTCGTCGAACGGCGCGAACTCGGAGCCGTCCGGGCGCAGCCGGCCGGGGATTTCCCAGGTCAGCGAGCGCGGCACGTACGGCTCCGGATAGGGCACGGTGTAGTTGAACGGCTCCGCGCGGCCGCCTTCGCGCAGCACCAGCACGTCCGGATGACCTTCGGTGGTGAGGAACGCCGTGCGCGCGGTGTTGCCGGTGACGATCGCATTGATCGCGTGCGTCGTACCGTAGATGAAGCTCTCGCCTTGCGCCAGCAGGTCGGCGAGCGGGCGGCCGAGCCCGTTCGCCGCTTCCTGCAATGCGTCGATCACGCCGCGGATCGGGTCCGCAGGCGTCGTCGGCGCCTTGAACATGTGCAGCGCACCGGCGTCGTCCTCGACCAGCAGATCGGTGAACGTGCCACCGGTATCGACGGCGAAACGCATCGGCTTCTCCTGCAGCGTGGCGCGCGCAATCTGACGGCAACTGCGGTGCACTGGCAAGCCGGTTGCCGCATGCCGCGATGCGGGCCTATCCTTGCGCGCGGGCAAGGGAGGATCGCGATGGCCATTCCAGGGAAGACAGCGCTGATCACCGGCGGTTCGCAAGGCATCGGCGAAGCCGTCGCCCGCCGCCTTGCCGCCAAGGGCGTAACCGTCGGCATCGTCGCGTCCACCGATCTTGGCAAAGCGCGCGCCGTTGCGGAGAGCATTGGCAGCGGCCATGCCCACGCCTTCGCGGCCGACGTGCGCGATCCGGCCTCGGTCGCGGCGCTGATTGGTCAGGCGACCAAGACGCTCGGCGGCATCGACATCCTGGTCAACAGCGCCGGCGTGTTCTACCCGACGCCGGCCGGCAGCACCGACGAAGCCGACTACGACCGCATGGTCGACATCAACCTCAAAGGCACCTGGAACGCGATCAACGCCGTCGCGCCGCTGATGAAGGCGCAGCGCCGCGGCTGGATCGTCAATCTGGGCTCGGTGGTCGCTTCGATGGGGTTCGGCAGCTATGCCGTGTATTGCGCGACCAAGGCCGGGATCGTGATGATGACACGCGCGCTCGCGATCGAACTGGCGCCGCACGGCATCAGCGTGAACTGCCTCTCGCCCGGCAACACCGCGACGCCGATGAACCTCGACATCCGCACCAAGCCGGAGCTGAAGCCGATGCTCGATGCGATGGCATCGCGCACGCCGAGCGGGCAGACGCATTCGAGCGCCGAGGACATGGCCAACATCGTCGCGTTCATGGTCTCGGACGGGGCGCGCGCGATGCACGGCGCGAACATCCTGGCCGACGAAGGTTTTTCGGCGGGGATGTGATGAGCGACGCGGTTCTCGTCACCGGCGGCGCGGACAGCGTCGGGCGGGTAATGGCGGAGGCTTTTGCCGCGCGTGGCGATCGCGTGCATATCTGCGACGTGCGCGCCGACGCGCTCGCGGCGACGCTTGCGGCCAATCCCGGCATGCGCGGCACGCTCGCCGATGTCGGCGATCCCTCCGCGCTTGCGCGCGTGGTCGCGGACGCTAGCGCATGGCTCGGCGATATTTCCGTCCTTGTCAACAACGTCGGCATCGGCGGGCCGCGCGCCGGCATCGAGGATATCGCACTCGACGACTGGGACCGCACGCTCGCGGTGAATGTCACCGCGATGTTCCACACGATGAAGCTGGTCGTGCCGGGCATGAAACGGCGCGGCGGCGGGGCGATCGTCAATTTCTCGACCGGCTCGACACGCACACGCCTGCCGGGCCGTACCGCCTACGTGGTTTCGAAGTTCGCGGTCGAGGGCCTGACGCTGAACGCCGCGCGCGAACTGGGGCCGCACAGGATCCGCGTGAACGCGATCCTGCCGGGCATGATCGACAACGCGCGCATGCAGGGCATCATCGCGGCCAAGTCGCGCGAGACCGGACGCACCGAGGCGGCGATCGAGGCCGATTACCTGCGCTTCATCTCGCTGCGCGCCAAGACGCAGCCCGCCGACCTCGCGGCGATGGTGCTCTTTCTCGCGTCCGATGCCGGCCGGCTGATCACCGGCGAACTGATCGCGGTCAGCGGCAATCTGGAATGGGAGGACTGAGCTACGCCCACCCTTTCAGGTGCGGCGAGTAGAAGTTCACCGTCAGGTGCAGTGAGCGGAACAGCCATTTCTGCTCGTGCCTGGCGTACACTTCGTCATACGCGCTCAGCAGCCAGCGCGCCTCCGGCTTGCCGTCGTCCGCCACGACGGTGCAGGGCATGATCAGCCGCCATTTTCCGGTTGCGGCCTCGCCGCTCTGCACCTCGATGATCGGGTTGAGCACGAGATGCGCGGCGAACTTGATGCTGCCGCTGATGCCGCGGAAAAAACCGCGGATCGCGTCCCGCCCTTCGTAGCGGCCGAACGGGCCGCCGTCCCAGATGCCGTCGGGCAGGAACAGCGCGGCCAAGCCGTCGGGTTCGTAGTCGGCATCGCACAGCGCGCAGTAGCGCGCCTTCAGCGCCCGGATTTCCTCGATTGCCTCGAGCCGCGCCAGGCGTTCTTCGACACTCATCGCCACGAACAATTCTCCGGAGAACCCCCGCGAGCCCCTGCCCGCGGGGGAGAGAGAAATTACTTCTTCAGCCGGTACAGCACATCGTTCGGCACGGGATCGGACATGTCCTGGCTGTCGATGACCTTGTCGGCGCCATCGACCACATCCTCGATCATCATCGGCACCTGCACCTGGATATGCAGCTTCTTGCTGAAGCTGCGCGGCCCCAGCACCGTCGGCACGTTGGTGAACGTCTCCAGCTTCGCCACCACCGCTTTCGGGTCGGTGGTGCCCGCTTCCGTGACCGCTTTCGCCCAAAGCTGCATGAAGGCGTAGGCGGGGAACGCGTATTGCGACGCCGGCAGCGAGCCGTACTTGGCCTTGAACGCCTGCGCGAGCGCGGTCGCCTCGGGGCGCGGATCGCCGACGACGGCCACCTGCACCGCGATGTAGAAGTCCTTCAGGTCCGGCACCGCCGCCAGCCAGTAGCTGCCATCCATCGAGCTGCCGCTGAGCAGCGGCACGTTGATGCCGGCCGCGCGGATCTGCCGGATCGCGCTGGCGCCGCCGGGCTCGTAGGTGCAGATCATCACGTTGTCGACCTTCTGCTCACGCACTGCGGTCGCGAGCCGCGTGACCTGAGAGGCGATCGACGCATCGCCGTTCTTGAACGTGTCGTGCCCGACGATCTTGCCGCCCTTCTTCGGATACATCCAGTCGTACCCGGCGCAGACCGACTTGTCGTACTCGATGCTGTCGTCGAGCAGCACGTAGCCGGTCTTCCACCCCTTCTTCTCGATCGCCCACTCGGCGGAGACGGCGCCCTGCAACTGCGCCGCTTCCGACGCGGTGAACGAGAGATTGCCGACGCCGAGAATGCCGGCCTTCGGATCCTCCGCACACAGGAACACCGAGATCCTGCCGGCGCGCTGCGCCTGCAGCGCCGCCGGGGCGCCGTAGTCGTAGTCGCAGGTCGCGAACACCAGCACAGCGCCGGCCTGCACCGCGGCAAGGCCCGCCTTCGCGCCCTCGGCCCGGTCGGATTTCGTATCGGCGTCGAACGCGACCAGCTTCTTGCCGAGCAGACCGCCCTTCGCGTTGGTCTGGTCGATGAACAGCTTGGCCATGCGCGTGCTGTCGCCGTCATACGCCTGCATCGGGCCGGACAGCGCCACCGCGAAGCCGATGACGATGTCGTCCGCCGCCGCGGCCGGCGCGGGCCTGCCGAGCACGGCCAGTCCCGTCAGGGCGGCAAGCAGTGCCCCGTGCCTCATCCATCGCTTCATCATCCGAAACCCCTTCCCCATGTTGGCGTCAAGCGTGGTCGGCCGACCAAATAGCGTAGCAAATGCCGGGCCGCTGCCAAGCCCGGCAACGCATCGTTTCGCTATCGGCGCACACTTCCGGCGGCCGGATCGTCTTGCCAGCATCGTTCTTGCATGCATGATGGCGCCGCGGCATCGATGCCGGCAACCCTTCGTCTTTCGATTTTCGAGCGGGAAAAGGCTCTGCCATGACCAGCTTGCGCGTAGCCGTAGACATCGGCGGCACCTTTACCGACGTGTGCATCCTCGACGAGGACACCGGGCTGATCCGCGTCGCCAAGACGGCCAGCACGCCCGATCCGATCGATGGCTTCCTGGTGGGGCTGCACGAAGGAAAGGTCGATCTGCGCGACGTAGCGCTGCTTTCGCACGGCACCACGGTCGCGACCAACGCGCTGATCACCCGCCGGCTGCCGCGCGCCGCGATGGTGACCACGGAAGGCTTCCGCGACGTCATCGAAATCCGGCGCGCCAACAAGGAGGATCTGTGGGACACCTACAAGGACGTCGCGCGGCCCTACCTCGCGCGGCGCGACCGGCTGACGGTGAAGGAACGCACCGACGCAGCCGGCCGTGTGGTCACAGCAGCTCGATGAAGCGGGCGCCCGCGAGGTTGCGCGCATCCTGAAAAAGCGCGGCGTCGCGGCCGTCGCCGTCTGCTTCATGAACGCGTTCACCAACGGCGCCAACGAACGCCGCATGAAGCAGATTCTGGAAGAGGATCTGCCGGGCGTGCCGATCACCGCGTCGTCCGAGGTGCTGCCGGAAATCTTCGAGCACGAGCGGTTTTCCACGACCGTCGTCAACGCTATCCTCGCGCCGGTGGTCGGCAGCTATTGCCGAGCGGCTCGGCGACAGGCTGCGCGGACGGCGGCTATGCGCGCGACCTGCTGCTGCTGCACAGCGGCGGCGGGGTGATGACGACGAAGGGCGCGAGGCAATTCGGCGCGCGGCTCGCCGGGCTCCGGCATCGCCGCCGGGGCGATCGCCAGCCGCTACATCGCCATCGCAATGCGGCTTCCCGAATTCGATCGGCCTCGACATGGGCGGCACCAGTTGCGACGTGTCGCTGGCGTGGGACGGCCAGTCGCGCGTCACAAAAGACTGGTACATCGAGTTCGGCTACCCGATCCGCTTTCCCAGCGATCGAGGTGCTGACGATCGGCGCCGGCGGCGGCTCGCTCGCGTGGATCGACGAGGGCGGGTCGCTGCGCAACGGCCCGCAATCGGCCGGCGCCGATCCCGGGCCGGCGTGCTACGGCCGCGGCAACACGGTGCCGACCAACACCGATGCCAACGTCGTGCTCGGGCGGCTCGGCACAAGGTCTTGCGGGCGGCTCGATCCGGCTTGATGCGCAGAAGGCGGTCGACGCGGTGCGCACCGGTGTTGCCCAGAAACTTGGCATGGAGCTGCATGAGGCGGCGGAGGCGATCGTGCGGGTCGCCAACGCCAACATGGCCGACGCGGTGCGGCTGATCTCGATCAGCCGCGGCTACGATCCGCGCGATTTTGCGCTGGTCGCGTTCGGCGGCGCGGGCGCGCTGCACGGGTTCGCGCTGGCGCGCGAACTGTCGATCCCGGTCGGTGATCGTGCCGCCCAATCCCGGCGTGACCTCGGCGCTCGGCTGCCTGCTGGTCGATGTGCAGCACGACCTCTCGGAAAGCTACATCCAGCCGGTCGCGACCGCCGATCCCGCGGCGATCGAGGCGCGGTTCGCGGCGCTGGAAGCCGAAGCCTGGGACCGCATGCGCCACGAGGGCGTGGCGGACGACCAGGTGGTGATGGAGCGCACGGTGGACATGATGTACCAGGGCCAGTGGCGCTCGCTGGCGGTGCCGGTGGGCAGCCCGGTCGGCTCGCTGGACGCGCTGGTCACGGCTTTTCATGGTCTGCACCAGCGCGAATACAACTTCCGCCGCGACGACGCGCCGGTCGACGTGTACCGCCTCAACCTGCGCGCGGTCGGCATGGTGCCGAAGGCCGCACTCGCCGAACATCCGCCGGGCGGCACGATGCCGGCGCCGCGGGAGCGTCGCCCGGTCTGGTTCGGCTCGGCGGAGGCGTTCGACACGCCGGTGTATCGGCGCGAGGATTTGCCGGCGGGCGTTGCGTTCAACGGCCCCGCGATCGTCGAACAGCTCGACGCCACCACGGTCGTGCCGCCCGGCGCGCACGCGGAGGTCGACCGCTACCTCAACATCGTGATGCGGATGGAGGGCTGAGCATGGCCACGCAACGCCAGGGTTTTGCGCTCGATCCGGTCACCTTCGAGGTGCTGAAGAACGCCTTCATCACCACCGTCGATCAGATGGCCGAGCAGATCCTTCGGACCTGCTATTCGTTCGTGATCTACAATCGGGATTTCTCCAGCGCGCTGAACGACGTCAACGGCGATTCGATCGCGCAGGGCAACTACGACATCGCGGTGCATGTCGGCACGCTGCACTACACGTGCAAGGACGTGATCCGCTACTTCAAGGACGACATGCATCCGGGCGACGTGTTCGCGATCAACGATCCATATGCCGGCGGCACGCATTTTCCCGACGTGCGGCTGATCCGCCCGATGTTCGTCGACGGCAAGCCGATCGCCTACGCGCAGTCGAACGGCCACTGGTCCGACGTCGGCGGCAGCGTGCCGGGCTCGTTCGACGTCGCCGCGCGCGACATGTTCCGCGAGGGCATCCGCATCACGCCGATCCGGCTGTGGGACAAGGGCGTGTTCCGGCGCGACGTGGCCGACATGATCGCGGCCAACACGCGCGACCCCGCCTCCATCATCGGCGACATGCAGTCCCAGGCCGAGGCGACGCGCGTTGCCGAGCGCGAGATTCTGCGGCTCGTCGACAAATACGGCAAGGACACGGTGGTGGCGGGCTTCGCCGACGTGCAGGACTATGTCGAGAGGTCGATGCGCCAACGCCTCGCGGCGCTGCCTGACGGCGTCTGGGAAACGCAGGACTTCATCGACCGCGACCCGTCAGGCCCGGAAGGGATGATCCCGATCAAGGTCAAAATGACGATAGACCGGCGACCGGGCGATCTACGATTTCACCGGCAGCCATCCGTGCATCGGCTCGCTGTACAACTCCGCGTTCGGCTCGACGTTCTCGGCGGTCGCCGCGGGGATGAAGACGTTCTTCCCGGATCTGCCGCTGAACTCCGGCTTCTATCGCCCGATCGAGGTGATCGCGCCCGAAGACACCGTGGTCAACGCACGCTGGCCGATCGCCGTCACCGGGTTCCTGATGCCGTTCGAAAAAATCATGAACTCGATCTACGAGATCTGGTCGAAGATCATGCCGGAGCGCGCCATCGCCTGCGCGTTCAACCTGGAATACCTGCTGACCGGCGGGCGCGACCTGCGCAACCCCGCAAAGCCGATCTTCATGTTCTACGACTGGCTGCCCGGCGGCTGGGGCGGGCGCAACGGCCGCGACGGCTGCAACGTCACCACCGCATGCTTCGGCACCGGCCTGCAATCGCAGCCGGTCGAAGGCCAGGAGCGCGGTTCGCCGATCCTGACCACCGAATACCAAGTGCTGACGGACTCGCCCGGCCCCGGCAAATGGCGCGGCGGCGCCGGCGTGCGCAAAACTTCTGTACTTGCGCGAGGCGGACCAGACCGTGATTTCCTACATCTGCGACCGCGAACGCGCGATCGTCTGGGGCATCCAGGGCGGCCTGCCTTCCATGCCGCACGGGCTGAGCCTGACGCGCAAGGGCGGCGACAAGGTCGATTGGCTCGGCTCGGTCATTTTCCGACGTGGCGCTGAATTCCGGCGACGTGTTCAGCCGCCCGACCGCCGGCGGCGGCGGCTTCGGCGATCCGCTGGAGCGCGATCCGGCGCTGGTGCGCGAGGATGTCGCCGACGACTACGTTTCGCTCGAACGCGCGCGCAAGGACTACGGCGTCGTGCTGCGGGTGATCGACAAGGACCTTGCCGAATACGCGGTCGATGCCGACGCGACCCACGCGGAACGCGCCCGCATCCGCGCGCAACGCCGCGGCGTGGCTCACGGAAGATCCGGAGAGCGTTGCAACAAAATTCCGGTCGGGCGAGCTCGACGCGCTGGACGCCGTGCGCCACTTCGCAGTGATCCTCGACTGGGACACCGGCGCGGTCTTGCCGAAGTCCACCGCGCAGTTCCGCGAGATGTTCGCCAAACGCGCCTCGGCCTACTGGGCCGACTGAGCGCTACAGAAACGCGCTTTCGGAGGGAAGCTGGCGGGCCTGGGCGGCGGCGCGGACCGGGGCGTTGGCAGCGCCGAAGCCGCCATAGCCGCCGCGCCGCTCTACCGCCTCGAAGAAGAAGCGGTCGTGGAACGCCTGCGTGTAGAGATGCCGGAATTCGCCCGTGCCGGCGCGATCGTACAGCAGGGCGTGCTCCTGCAATTCGGAAAATGTCGCGTCGTCGAGGTCGAAGCGGGCCGACAGGTCGTCGTAGTAGTTGGCGGGAATCGGCAGCAGCGGCGCCCGCAGTTCCTCCAGCCGGCGTGCTGCGCGCACGATGTCGTCGGTCGCGAGCGCGATGTGGTGCACGCCGGCGCCGGCATAGGCCGAGACGAACCGCCCGGTTGCCGTGCCGCGACTTTCCGACGTGTTGAGCGCGAGCCGCACCTGCCCGCCGGGGCTGACCAGCGCGCGGCTGTGCACCAGCCCGTACGGGTCCGGCGTTTCCAGTTGCGGCTGCGGCACCAGGCCGAACAGCGCGCGCCAGAACAGCACGAACGTCGCCATCCGCCCCATCGGCAGCGCCTGCACGACATGGTCGATGTCGACCAGCCCCGCCGGATCGCCACGGCCCGGCAGCAGGGCAAAATCGTCCTCCCAGATGCTGCGGTCGCCGGTTTCGGGCTGCACAAGGTAAACAAGCGTGCCGTCCGGCGCACGCACCGCCGGGATGCGCCGCTCGCCTTCGCCGACGCGCTCGTGCCATTCCGGGCACAGCAGCGCTCGCGCCCGTTGCAGCGTGCGCGCCGCATCGTCGACCCGCAGCGCCATCGCGCAGACCGACGGGCCGTGCAACTGGAAATGCTCGGCGGCCGCGCTGTCCTGCTCGGCGTTGAGAACGAAGTTGATCCGGCCCTGGCGATACAGATCGACGTCTTTTGAGCGATGGCGGCCGGCGTGGCGGAACCCGAGGCTGGCGAGCATCGTTCGCCAGCTCGCCTCGCGTGGTGTCGTCGACGGCGAATTCCAGGAACTCGAAGCCGTCGAGCGCCGGCGGCTCCGGCAAGGCGACGCCGCCGCCGGCGCCGGCCTCCACCAGCACCAGCGAGCGCAGCCCGTCGCGCGCCATCAGCCGCGCGGGGGCGGCGCGGAAATCGTCGTTGAACACTTCCAGCGACAGCGGCCCGGCGTAGCCGGAGGCCAGCACGGCGCGCACGAACCCGGTCACGTCGAGGTCGCCCTGGCCCGGGAAATTGCGGAAATGCCGGCTCCAGCTCAGCGCGTCCATCGACAGTTTCGGCGCGTCGGCCAACTGCACGAAAAACAGCTTTTCCGCGGGTACATCCGCGATCCCGGCCGGATCGTCGCCGACCGCGAGCGTGTGGAACGAATCGACGATCAGCCCGAGCGCCGGATGCGCCGCCTGCCGCACGATCCGCCAGGCGTGCGCCCAGCGGTTGACGTGCCGGCCCCACGCCAGCGCCTCGTAGCCGACGCGCAGGCCGCGCGCCGCCGCGCGCTCCGCCATCTCCGCCAGGTCCGCCGCCGCCCGCGCATCGTCGTCGGCGGCGAGCGGCTGGGTGTTGCTGCACACCAGCAGAAGCTCGGTGCCGAGCGCCTGCATCACGTCGAATTTTCGCTCGGCGCGATCCATGTTGCGGCCGCGCTGCGGTTCCGGCATCGCCTCGAAATCGCGGAACGGCTGGTAGAGGTCGATCGCCAGCCCGAGTTCCTCGCAGAATCTGCCGCACGTCGGCGGGCGAGCCGTCGAACGCCAGCAGATCCGCCTCGAAGATCTCGACGCCGTCGAACCCGGCCGCGGCGGCGGCCTCCAGCTTCTCGGGCAGAGTGCCGCTCAGCGAGACGGTCGCGATCGACTTGCGCAGCGTGAGCGGCTGTTCCGATGCCATCGACGGTCCCTTTCGATCATGCGGATGCCCTGGCTCCGCCGGCAAGGCTCCCGGCCCGCATCTGGTCATAGTCCGGTTTGGCGACCGGAACCGCGTTCGATCGCCGAGGTCGTTGAGGTGGATCCGATAGGTCTCCCGCGCGCTCCAGGCCGCGACCGCCGCGATGATGGTTACGGCGAACGTGATCGCGCCGATCGTCAGCGGGATGTTGGTCGAGCCCGGGCGGCGCCACGGTCGCGAACAGCGCCGGCAGCAGCGCGGTGATGGTGGTGCCGACGTTCTGCGCGATGGCCATCGCCGTGACCCGCGTCCGCGTCGGGAACAGCTCCGGGTAGAAGCTCGGGAACACCGCGTTGTAGCCCTGGTAGACCACGCCCCACATCAGCAGCGAGATGCAAGATCGCCAGCGGCACGTTGCGGATGCTGATCGCGTAGAGGTAGGCGAACGACAGCAGCCCCGACGCCAGCGCGCCGATGATGATCGGCGGCCGGCGGCCGATCCTGTCCGACAGATTGCCGACGATAGGGGATGACGATGACCGCGACGATGTTGCCCAGCACCGGGATCCACAGATAGACGTCCTTGTCGAAAGCCGATCCCGTACGCCGGCCTGCACCGCGTAGGCGCCGCCGAAGATCGTCGCGACCACCGGAATGACATTCATCAGCGCCATGCAGACGACGCGCAGCATGTCCTGCCAACTGATGTGCGAAGGCCTCGACGATCGGCGCCTTCGGCACCGCGCCGTGCTCGCCCTCCTCGGCGAAGGCGGGGGTTTCGGCGACCTCGCGGCGAATGATGTAGCCGGCGATGATGACGAACGACGCTGAGCAGGAACGGCACCCGCCAGCCCCAGGTGTTGAACTGCCTCCGTGGGCAGGAAATAGCGCGAGCGGCAGGAACACCGCGGCGGCGAGGATCTGCCCGGCCTGCACGCCCTGCAGGGTGAAGCTGGCGAAGTAGCCGCGCCGGCCGAACGGCGCGTGCTCGAGGATCATCGAGCTGGCGCCGGAGATTTCGCCGGCGACCGCGAAGCCCTGGATCAGTCGCAGGAGCGACCAGCAGCACCGGCGCGAGCATGCCGACCTGCTGGTAGGTCGGCAGGAACGCCGACCGCCATCGTCGAGAAGCCCATCAGGAACATGCACACCAGCAGCACGGTCTTGCGGCCGTGCGTGTCGCCCCAGTGGCCGAGGAAAAAGGCGCCGATGGGCCGCGCGACGTAGCCGACGCCGTAGGTCGCCAGCGAGGCGACGATGGCGACCTGGGGTTGCCCGATGGGAAAGAAGATCTGCGGAAAGATCAGCGCCGCCGCCGAGGCGTAGATGAAGAAGTCATAGTATTCCAGCGCCGAGCCGATCCAGCCGCTGGCCGCGGCCTTCTTCGTCTGATGCGCGCCGTGCGGCTCGTGCTCCGTCAGGCGATCCATTTTTGCCTCCCCAATTTTTTGCCGTCTTTCCCAGGTCAGTCGGACCGAGCGCGGCATTCCCCTCCGGCGTCACTGCGGGGCTCGGCGCACAGCCGTCCGACGCGTATTCGGCAGGCATGTGCGCCGATCATTGAATTACGCCGCGACCCAGACCTTTTCGCAGATGCGGCCATTATCGAGGTCGAAACCGCTGTGCGGGGTGTGGCCCCCGATGCGGGTGCTGTGGGCGTCGAGCCAGTCGCGGAACACCGGGATCAGCGCGCCGCCGTTCTCGTGCAGCATCGCCTGCATCGTCCAGAGGTATTGTTTGCGTTTGCCTTCATCGAGTTCGGCCCGCGCATCCGACAGCAGCTTGTCGAACTCGGGCACCTTCCAGTGGGTGTCGTTCCACGGTGCGTCGGACTTGTAGGCGACACCGAACATCTGCGTCGCCGCCGGCCGGCCGCCCCAGTAGCTGGTCATGAACGGCGCCTTGAGCCACACATTATCCCAGAACCCGTCCGCCGGCTCCTTCTTCACCTCGATGGTGATGCCCGCCTTCTTGGCGTTGTTCTGGAACAGCTGCGCCATGTCCACCGCGCCGCCGAACGCGGCGTCCGACGCCTGCAGCAGAATGCCGCCCGGGGAGCCGGCCTTCTTGAAGTGGAACGCCGCCTTGTCCGGGTCGTAGGCGGTCTGCGGCAGCGAGGTGTTGAAATACGGGTCGCCGCGCGGGATCGGGCTGTCGTTGCCGACGGTGCCGAAACCGGAAAACATCGTCTTCAGCACCGCCTCGCGGTCGATCGCGTATTTCAGCGCGGTGCGCAGGTCGGCGTTCGAATACGGGTCGCGGTCGATCATCATCGGCATGATCGCGTGCCAGCCGCCGGGCGCGCGCACCATCTGCACTTTCGGATTCTTCATTACCAGCGCGACGGTTTTCGGATCGACGCGGTGGATCAGGTCGACCTGGCCGGACAGCAGCGCGCTGAGCCGCGCGGAAGAAATCGTTGATGACGGTGATCTCGATGGTGTCGGCATTGGCGCGGCCCGGCTTCCAGTAATTGGGGTTGCGCTTCAGCGCGACGCGCACGCCGGGGTCGAATTTCTCCAGCGTGTAGGCGCCGCTACCGACCGGGTTGGCCCAGTCCTTGTGCCCGTCCGGCATCATCACGAGGTGGTAGTCGCTGAGCACGTACGGCAGGTCGGCGTCGGCCGAGGACAGCGTGATCTGGATCTGGTGCGTATCAAGCTTCTTGATATCGCTGATCGCCTTCATCGGCCCGGCGGCGCCGGACTTGGTGTCGCCGCGATGCAGGTTCAGAGAATAGATCGCGTCGTCGGCGTCGAATTCCTTGCCGTTGCTGAATTTGATGCCCTTGCGCAGGTTCAGCACCCATTCCGCGGCGCCGGGCTTGGCCGCGTAGCTTTCCGCCAGTTCCGGGATCGGCTTGTTGTCGGGGCCGTTCTCGACCAGGTAGTTCCAGATCGAGAAACCGCAGACCAGAGTAACGCTGTCCGTCCAGGTGGCGGGGTCCAGGCTGTCGGTAGTGCTGCCGCCGGCGATGCCCATGCGGACGTTGCCGCCCTTCTTCGGCATCTCGTCGGCCGAAGCCGGGCCGGCGCCGAGCAGCGTCGCGCCGGCCGCGGCGAGGCCGAGCGCTGTCGCGCCCTGCAACACCTCGCGACGCGACAGGCGTCCGGAACGGAGCGCGCGCATCAGGTCATCGTTGGTCACTCATGGCCTCCATTGGTTGGCTGTTGCAGGATGGCGTATTGGCGTGGTCGGGGCGGCAAGGATCCGCGTGTACGGTAATGCGGAAATTGCCGCGATGCCAGCAGCCGCCGAGCATTTGCCGTAACGACAGAAATTTCTTCACGAGGAGCGACATGACTGGACCTGCCGACCGACACGCCCGCTGGCTGGACCCGGACATCCGTGCGTTCATTGCTCGCAGCGACAGTTTCTTTCCGCCGGAGGAAACTGCCGGCGGCATCGCCGAAACCCGCGCGATGTATTTGCGGATGTGCGGCGGGCTCCGCGCGCCGCGTCCGCCCGGGGTTGCCGTGACGGACGGGTCGGTGTCGGCGGGATCGGGAAGCATAGCGGTGCGGCGCTACCGGCCGCCGGCGCCGGCGGCGGCCTGCCTGCTCTACGCGCATGGCGGCGGCTTCGTGCTCGGCAACCTCGACAGCCACGACGACGTGTGTGCCGAGATTTGCGCGGGCGCAGAGATCGAGGTGCTTTCGGTGGACTACCGGTTGGCGCCGGAGCACGTCTATCCGGCGGCGCTGGACGACGTGGAAGCCGCTTATCGCGCGCTGGCCATGGAAAAAAGGCCGGTGGTGGTGGGCGGCGACAGCGCCGGCGCCCGGCTTGCCGCGACGCTGTGCCTGCGGCTGCGCCGGCTGGGCGAGGCGCAGCCGGCCGGGCAGGTGCTGATCTATCCCGGCTTGTCCGCCGACCCGCTGCGCGTCGCCGGCAGCCGGGCGGCGACCGCGCCGGGGCTCAGCGCCGAGGACTGCGCGCATTACAACCGCGCCTACGCCGGCGGCGACCCGCCCGCAGGGGATGCCGAGTTCGCGCCTCTGGACGCGGCGGATTTTTCCGGCCTGGCCCCGGCCGCCATCTTCGCCGCCGGCTACGACCCGCTGCGCCAGGACGCCGAGGATTACGCGGCGCTGCTGCACGCGGCCGGAGTGCCGGTGCGCTATCGCGACGACCCCGGGCTGATCCACGGCTGGCTGCGGGCTCGGCACACGAGCCGCCTCGCCGCGCGCGCGTTCGCGGCGATCGTCGGCTCGGTCGAGGCGTTGGCGGCGGGGACGCTGGTGGAGTGACCGGCCTTATCCGCCCGGCGCCGACGGCACACTGAAGAAAAGGGTTATCCGCAGATGACGCAGATAAAGGAGGATAAGAAGAAGGGCTCTTGCTGAACCGCCATCTCATGCATCTTGTCTCCCCCTCACCCCGGTCCTCTCCCGCAAGGGGAGAGAGGAAGAAAGCCTTCCGTTTATTCCTATGCTTTCCTGATCGTCTTGCATCTGCGTCATCTGCGGATAGACTTCGTCCCTCTCCGCCTCCGCGCGGCTCGGGATTTCCGTTACGACCAGGGCGTGGCGGCGCCGTGGATGCGGCGCAGTTCGCGCTTGAGCAGCTTGCCGGCGGTATTGCGCGGCAGGTCGTCGGCGAAAATCACCCGCTTGGGCAGCTTGAACGCGGCGAGCCGGGTGCGGGCGTGCGCGACCAATTCCTCCTCGGTGGCACTCGCGCCCTGGCGCAGCACCACGACCGCGGTGATCGCCTCGATCCATTTCGGGTGCGGCAGCGCGATGACCGCGACCTCTGAGACCGCGGGATGGGTGAACAGCGCCTCCTCGACGTCGCGCGAGGCCACCAGCACGCCGCCGGTGTTGATCACGTCCTTGATGCGGTCGACAACATACAGAAAACCGTCGGCGTCGAAATAGCCGACGTCGCCGGAGTGGAACCAGCCGCCGGCGAACGCCTCCGCCGACGCCTCGGGGTTGTTCCAGTAGCCGGAGAGCAGTTGCGGCGAGCGATGCACGATCTCGCCGTGCGTGCCGGGCGGCGCGTCGTGCATCTCCGGATCGACCACGCGGGTCTCGACGGTGAGCGCGGGGCGGCCGACCGAGCCCGGGCGCGCATCGGCGTCCTCCGGATGCAGCACGGTCGCGAGCGGCGCGATCTCGGTCTGGCCGTAGCAGTTGAAGGCGCGCGCGCCGGGCAGGCGCTGGCGCAACTCATTCAGCACCGGCACCGGCATGATCGAGGCGCCGTAATAGACGTTCTTCAGCGTCGAGAGATCGCGGGAGGAAAAATCGGGATGGCGCAGCAGGCTCACCCAGACGGTCGGGGGCGCGAAGAAGCTGGTGATGCGGTGCGCCTCGATCAGCGCCAACACCTGTTCCGGGACGGGCGCCGGCAGCAGCACGGTGAACGCGCCGGTCAGCAGCGCCGGCATCATGAAGGCGTGCATCTGTGCGGTATGGTACAGCGGCAGCGCCGCGAGGTGGCGGTCCGTGCCGCGGAATTCGAGTTCGATGATCACGCCGAGGTATTCGGTGAACTGCGCGCGGTGCGTCATCACGGCACCCTTGGGCGCGGCGGTTGTGCCCGACGTGTAGACGATCTGGGCGATGTCGTCGGCGGCGATTTCGGCCTCGAATGCGGCGTCGAGCGCCGGGTCGCGGCCGACGGCAAGAATGTCGGCGCCGTCGCCGTCCATGAAGCGGCCGGCGTGGCGCAGCGTGCCGAGCGCGCGGGCGGCGGCGAGGTTGCCCTCCAGCGCCGCGTCGGCGAACAGCGCGACCGCGCCGGACTGGCGCACGATGTATTCGACCTCGGCGGCCGTCAGCGCGTAGTTGATCGGCACGTGCACGAGGCCGGCGCGGGTGCAGCCGAGCCAGAGCAGCAGATAGGCGTCGGAGTTGCGGCCGTAGGCGGCGACCCGGTCGCCCTTGGCGAGACCGAGACCGTGCAGATGCCGCGCCACGCGTCCGGCCGCGGCATCGAGTTCGCGAAAGCTCCAGATACGGTCGGCGAACGCGAGCGCCGGGCGGGCGCCGTGCCGCGCGGCGGCGCGGTGCAGCGCATCGCCGATGGCGTCGCGGCCGGCGCGGTTCGACGCGGAGGCGGCCAACTCGATCCTCCCGGTGGCGCGAGCAGCCTAGCGCCGGCCGCGCGGCCTTCGCAACGCTGATATGACGGAGATAGCAACGAACGCGCGGGCTCAACGGTTCGGTCACTTTCGTCGTGACTGAATACGGTCCCGGCACGCGGCGAGCGGCGACAGCATGCCATCCGGGGAATCGGCGGCGGTCGGGACGCGTTGCGGCAGCCCAAGCCGATGTCGATACGACGCAAGAACACACCAAATCGACACTGACATGCTTTGTCAACAAACTGATAATGTGACGTGACAGTTGCGAAGGCCAATGATACGGTTTGCACACCGGGTCAGCAACGACGCGGCGCGAACTTGCGGCGGTACACGATGACGGAGGAACGTGACATGGTACGGCTGCTTGACTGGCGCGTTGCCACGATGGTTGCGCTGCTGCTTGCGGGATGCACCCCCCCGGTCCTGAAACCGACCGTGATGGTCACGCCCGGGCGGAACGTCAGCCCCGATACGTTCGCGAGCGACGACGCCTCCTGTCGCGCGCAGGCGCTGACGCAGGCGACGGCGCAGCGGCAAGTGAACTCGGCGGCCGCCGCGAACGACGCCAACAGTCAGCAGCTGCTCGCCAACGGCCAGGTCGGGTCGGCGATCGTCAACATGGCGGTGCTGAACGCGGCCAACGAGCCGGCGGTGCAGCAACTGTACAACGATACGTACGTGCAGTGCATGGTCGCCCTGGGCAACGTCGGACCGGGCGGGACGGCGATTGTCGTGGCGCCGACGCCGCCGGCGGTCGGCTACGATCCCGGGCTGGTCCGCGCGGTGCAGGTGGAGCTGATCCGCGTCGGCATGCTGCACGACAACGCCGATGGCGCCTATGGGCCGCATACGCGCTCCGCAATCCTCGGCTACCAGCAGGCCAACAACCTTCCGGCCAACGGCGTGCCTTCGGACGCGCTGCTCGCCAACCTGCGCGCGCACGGGCCGGAAAGTGCCGGACTGGTGCAGCCGGTGGGCGGGGCCGCCCCGGGCGCGCCACTGGCGGCACCGGTGGCGACGGCGCCCTCCGGCGGGCAGGATGGCGCAGCCGGTCGCTCCGGCCTCCGGCGGCATGGCGGCCCCGGTGGCGACCCCGGCCGGAACCAGCAACCCTTGACCCAAACCAGCCCGGGCCGTGACGGCCGACGGCGCGGGGGCGCCCGGCGGCTGTGGGTGGCGCTCGCGCTGCTGGCGTTCGCGCCCGCCTATGCAGCGGCACAGGCACCAGCCGCCGGCGAGCCGCAACCGGAGGCGCCGGCGGCAGGCGCGCCGGCATCGGCCGGCGCGGCGCCGCAGGTGGAGGAGTGGATCAACCAGACGCTGCCGGTGCGCGAAGCGACGACGGTGTATCTCACGCCCGACGAAACCGCGGATACGCACGGCAAGCTGGCGCCCGGCGCGCAGGTGCGGGTGATCGCGACTCTGGCGGGCGGCGGCTGGCTGCAGGTGCGGCTGCCCGACGATTCGATCGGCTACGTGAAGGCGTCGACCGTGACGCTCGCGCAGGCCACCACGCCGAACGAGACTGCGCCGCCGGCCGCCGACACCGGCGGCGGCACAGCGCCCGGCCCGGGCAACGGGCAGGCGCCGGCCGTGCCGACGTCAGAGGAACAGCCCGGCGCCGCGCCGCCCGCGCCGGCCGCGGGCGGCGCACAGCCCGCGGTGCCCGCGGACACGCCGACACCGATGGAAACGGGAGAGCCGGCCGAGATCGACGGCCGCCCGCTGGTGCGCGACACCGCGACACTGGTGATCGACGGTCACGCGGTGCTGCTGGCCGGGATCGAGGGTGTCGGCGGCGAAGCCACCGACATGGTCCAGGACCACATCGCTGCACACGGCGACAGCGTCTCCTGCAAGGCGGCGCAGGACATGCCGGGCTTCTACTACTGCACGCTGGCCGACGGCACCGACCTCGGCAAGCTGCTGCTGGTGAACGGCTTCGCCCGCATCGCCGCCGGCGCGCCCGACGATTACGCGCCGCAGCAGGACGCGGCGGAGCAGGCACAGAAGGGCATCTGGGCGCTGCCCGACACCTGTGCGCGATGGGCGATCAGCGAATCGGTCGCGACCGTCGCCTATACCGACGATGCGGACGAGGGTCTGTATTTTTACAATCTCGAGCCGTACGTGCTGCTGTTCGGCGAGCCGGTGCCGATCCTGTTCGATGCCGCGTTTGGCGGCTGGGGCTATTTTGGCGCCGACCATCAGTGGAACGCGGCGCCGGGGCGCTGGGCCGCGCACCTCAACAACGTCTATCCGGGGGGCAAGGGCCTGCGCAGCGCGACGGCGCGCGCGGCCGACCTCAAGGGCGGCGCGGTGCATGGCGCTGCGCTGCACGAGGCGGAAGCGCACCAGCACTCGATCGGCCAGCAGCACGCGATCGCGGAAAAGCTCGGCCGCGCGCCGGTCGCGCCGGAAAACACGCGACCCACCGCGCTGACCCACGGCGCGGCGGGCGCCGCCGGCCAGCGCCCGGGCGAGGCCCAACGCCCCGAGGGCCAGCGGCCCGGCGCGGGCCAGCGCCCCGGCGAGGCCCAGCGTCCCGGCGAGGGGCAGCGTCCCGGCGCGGCGCAGCGGCCCGGCGGCGAGGCCCAGCGGCCGGGGGGGCAGACCGGGCCAGGCCGCATGGAGCCGGGCGGACATGCGGAACCGGGGGTGCATGCGACCCCGGGCGGCCAGCCGCATCCGATGGGCACGCCGCTGACGCGGCCGAACCCGACGCCGATGCAATCGCGTCCCGCCATCATGCCGCATCCCGCCGTCATGCCGCATCCGGCGATGTCGAGGCCTGCGCCCGCGAAGGTCTGCAAGAAGCCGCCCTGCTGAACCGGCGCCGGCCGGGGCCCCGGCCGGCTACGGCACGATGCTGTGCCGGACCTCGAACACCAGCACGGCGGGTGCTGCGAGTTGTTGTCGCAATTGGTCGGGCGGAACTTCGCCGCCGCCCTCCTGGTGCGAGGCGGCGGCGAGCAGCGGCTCCAGCGGGCCGGCGGCGGCGACGACGATCAGCCGGTTGTCGATCGGCGCCTGCAACAGCAGCGGCACGATCGCCGTGACCTGCGCGCGTTTGACGCCGATGTCCGTCGTCTGCACCGGACCGCCGGCGTCGGCGCTGCCGGAGCTGAGCACCAGTGCGACATGCGGGGCGCCGCTGGCGCTGTAACGGACTTCGCACAACCCCGCGGCGGAACTCGGCGCAAAGCTGCCGTCGGCGGCGCGCGGCACGGGCTGCGCCTTGAGCTGGTCCGCATCCTGGCAGTCGCCGAAGCGGTCGTGGCGGATCTCCGTCACCTCGACATGAATGGAGGATGGCGAGGGCTGCGCCGCCGCGAGGCGATCGCGAAACAGCGCCGCCACGGCCGCGCAAGTGAGGCAGTGCGGCATCGCCTCGGTTGCCGCGAGCGCCGATTGCAACTTCGGATACTCGCCGGCGTCGGCCAGTTGCTGCCATGCGGAAAACGGCTCGCGCCAAGACTCGGCGGCGGCCAGCGTCGCCGCCGCCGCGGCCAGGATCGGCAACACCGCCGCCGCCCAGAGCCAGCGCCGGCCCGACCGGCGCCTCGGCCGCGGCCCCGGCTGCGGCATCGGCGCGGGTGCCGGTGCGGGCACAGGCGCCGGCGTCTGCCGATTTTGCTGCGGTGGCGGGGCAATTTGCGAGAAAGCCTCGTCGGCGGTGCCGACCGGGACGAGGCGGCGAGTGTCGGCAGGCTGCAATTCCGCGAGCGCCGCCCGGGCCGCCGCCTCGGCCTCGCGCGGCACCAGCACCAGCACCGGCGTTTTCGCGGCGGCGAGGCCGCGGAACAGCTCGGCGGAGAGCTGCAGCTTGCGCGGCACGGCATCGACCGGCCGTACCCGCAGCGCCGCGTCCACTTCACCGGTCGCCCAGACGACCAGATCCGCCGGCTGCCCGCCCATGGCGAGACGGTTGGCCGAGGTACAGCGAATGCGCGACCAGTGCGCCGAGCTGCCAGCTCAGCCCATCGGTGATCCGCGCCCCGACATCCATGCGGAACGCGGAATGGCCGAACAGCCGTTCCACCACGCCGGTCGGGCGGCGCACGAAACTGTCGTAGTCGGCGCTGATCGGCAGCGCCACGGCCTTGCCGTCCAGACACACCACCGAGCGGATGCCGGGCGGCTCGTCGGTGATGCGCTGGATTTCGGCAGGGCCCTCCGTCGTCCCCACATGGACGCGGACAAGTGTCACACCAGCAACAGCTCCGTCGTCGGATCGCGCAGTGCCGCGACGGCGGGGCTGTCGGCGGCTTCGATCAGCTGCACGTGCCCGTCGGCGGCCGGCGGCAGCGCGAGCCGGGCTGCCGGAAAACCGTCGCGCAGCACCAGCAACAAGACCGGCGCCGCGTCGCGGTCGAGTTCCAGCACCAGATAAACCTGCGTCGCGTCCGCCCGCGAGGGGACGATCTGCAACCGCAGCCCGGGGCCGGAACGCGTCTCCAGCCCGCCCGAAGAAGCGGCGGCGGCGGCCGGCACGCGCACGCTGGCGACGCGTTGCATCAGCAGTGAAAAACTGCGGCGCAGCGACGGATCGCGCAGCAGCGCCTCGCGCTCGGCGCGGCCGAAGCTGCGTTCCGGGTCGGTCGCCCAGGCATACAGGTCGGCGATGCCAGGGCCGCGCGCCTGCGGCTCCTCTTCCGCGAGCAGATGCTCGGCGGCTTCGCGCTCGGCGAAGCGCTGGGCGGCGATGCGTTGCCCCTCGGGGCCGAGGCTGGTCCAGGTGATGCTCATGGTGTCCCCACGGTGTCGGCAGAATAGAGTGAACGCAGGCGGGCGGCGAACACGGCGCCGTCCTCGGCGAAGCGCTGGTCCCAGGTCTCGGCGGGATGCCGATCGAGGGAGGCGCGGAAACGGGCGGTGCGGGCGGCGACCGCGACGAGCGGCTCGGCCGCGGCGGCGTGGCCGTCGACGATCGCGGACTTGTCGGCGGCATCCGGCTCGAAGCCGGCCCGCGACAGCGACTGGAAGGCGCGGCGGGCGCGCAGCATCAGGGCGGCGAGTTCGGGGCCGCTCGCGGTCGGGTCGATCAGCGCGCGCAGCGCGGCGGCCACGTCCGCCCTGAACCGGTCGCCGCGCACGATCGACTTCAGGTCGACGCCCGGCGCGCAGGCCAGCAGCAGATGCACGGTCTCCGGCCGCCCGGCCTTCGCCAGCACATGCAGGCTGGCCAGCAGCGCGCGCGCGACGTGCTCGTCGAGCGCGCCGTAGCGCTGGACCCAGCTGCGCGTATCCTTCGGGCGGCCTCGTTGCCGTCGAGCACGCCGGCGGCGCCGTCGGCGCCGCCGCGGCGCAGCGCCTCGGTCATGCGCGCCTGGAGCGCGCCGAACACGCGGTCGCGCAGCAAGGAGAGCGCGAGCCGCTCGGCGAGGTCGCCGGCCTCGAGACCGGCGCGATTTCGGTCCGTTCGCGCTGGTTCAGCGCCTTGACGGCGGAGGCCGGCGGCTCCTGCAACGCCAGCAGCGGGTCGTGCTCGTCCTGCGCGCCCACGGCCGGAACATCCTCGGAATCCGGTTCCACTTCGCCGGCGTCCCGGTCGGTGCCGATCGCATTCGCGCGCGCCAGGCCGACGCTGGTGGCGGCGTATTCGAGCGCCTCGGCGAGCCGCAGGAAGCCGCGCAGCACAGTGCCGTAGACGCGGAAATCGGGTTCGTCGCAGGTCAGCCAGAACTCGAGGATCGCCGCGTCGTCGATGTCGTCGCGGGAGAAATCGGACTTGTCGAACTCGGCGGTGGACGCGTCGTCGGCACGACGGTGCAGCATGTGGTCGACCAGCCGCTCGAAGCGCCGTCCCTCATGCGCGGTCGGCAGATGCGGCGCCAGGAAGCCGTAGAGCGCGCGCGACAGATCGTTGGCGATCTCGCCGGTGCGGGCGCGGGTGGTGGCGGCCAGGAGTTGGTCGACGCGCTCCAGCACCGCCGGATAACCGAGCGCCGACACCAGCAGGTCCATGACCGCGACCAGCAGCGGCATCTGCCCGTAGGTGAGCGCGAACCGGCCGTCCGCGTAGTCGAGCGCCACGCCGGCGCCGTCCGCCGAGACCGGCACCGGCCCGCGGCCGCCGGCGCCGAGGCGGGCGCGCACCCACCCGGCATAGGCCGAGGCGCGGGCGATCGGCACGCCCCAGAACAGCAGTTCGACGCGCTGGCGCGGCGCCAGGGCCGCGACATGGACCAGGTGGCACAGTTGCAGCAGCGCCGGCGCATAGGCCCGGCCGACCACCAGGCGCACCAGATCCTGCTGCACGCCCGGAGAGAATTTCGGCTCCCCGGCGACGCCGACCGAGCGGACGCCGTCGAGCAGGGCCGCGAGCTCCGCGCTCGGGGTGCCGTCGACCAGCATCTGTGAGGTCTTCTTCATCCCGTCCGGTCGAACTCGCCGCCATGCCAGCGCAATCATGACACATTCCCGATCCCGTGCGCGAGCCGCGCTTGCCGCAGTTTTGCGCGATGGCGGAGGGTCATTCGCCGTCGACGACCGGCAGCCACGGCCGGTCGCCGGAGTGCATCTGCAGGCCGAACTCCGAGCGCAGGGCCTGTTCGCGGCCGAGCAGGCGCTCGGACGGGCGCAGGTGGGAGAGGTCGCCGGTGATCGGCGCACCGTCCGGCCCGAACGCGATGACGACCTGGGGCGGCGCGCCGCAGGGGCACGGGGTCGGCGCGAGCCGCTCCGGGCTGTGGGTGGGCGCCGGATGCGCGGCGGGCCTCGCCGGCGGGCCGGGCTGCACCGGCTGTGCGAGGTTGTCGGCGAGCGTCGGACGGGCGGCGCTGCTCTGGACGGGCTGCACGAGGCTCATGTCGGCATGGGCCGGACGGACCGCGCCGACGGCCAGGATGGCAGCGACGGCGACGGCGGCGAAGGTGCGAAAAGCGGCCATTTTCTCTCTCCCTTGGGCTCAGTGCGTCACCGGGGTCCAGTCGCCGGGCGCGTTGTCGTGCGGCAGCACGATTTCCGGCGCCGGCGGCAGCACGACGACGCGCGGCGGTTGCACGACGACAACCGGCGGGCACGGCGGTTCCACCACGATCGGGCGGGGCCGCACGACAATGATCGGGCGCGGCGTGACGTAGACGACCGGCCGGGGCAGCAGGTAGACGGGCGGCGGCGCGACGATCACCGGCGGCGGCGCCACGATGACCGGGCGCGGCGGCAGGATGGTGACGGAGGGCAGGATCACGGCCGGCAGCGGCGCGGGCTCGACCACCGCCGGGGCGACCGCAAGCAAGGGCGCTTTCACGGCCTGCTTCACATCGACCTGGGCACAGGCGCCGAGCGCCAGCAGCACGACCAGCGGCACCGCACGGGCGATCGTCACGCGTGGGAAAACCTTGAGGGATGACATCCGAACCTCCTGCACGGGTGACCGACCTGGCCGCCTGCGAAGGGTATGCACGGAGCAGGCAGAAAAATCCGGCGGCGGCCGCAGAAGTCCTAACCAAGATCCGCCTGGTTGGCCAACGGAGAGGCGCCGGCGTTCAGGCACCCGTCAAACGTTCGGGCCATCAGCCTGTAATTTCATTGCTTATATGGAACAATTAGGGCGTGCGGAAGCGGCCGGGCCAAAAACCCGATTTTTCGGAGGTCGCCGCGGTGGGGCGGTGGCGCCTGGAAGCTGGCCGGCCGGTCGGGCGCGGCGCCTGACCGGGCCGGGGTGGGCGGTTGGGGGAAGCGTTCTGGGGGTTTGCCGACCCGGCCCCGGCGGCTCACCGGCCTCGGGGGCCGGGCGTTCGTGCCGCGTCGGTTCTGGCCGCGTCGGTTCTGGCCGGGGGGGCGAATGGCCCCTCGATGGTCCTGGCCGAACCGGGAGGTTCTGTTGCTGCTTCGGGGGGAAGGCGGTTGCTTCCGGCTCGACCGGGGCGGCGGCCGCCGGAAGGTTCCGCGCGATCGAGAGGATCGCCTGGATGAGACGCTCGATCAGCTGGATCAGCAGCGCGGACAGCCGATCCCCGCCGCCGTTGGCGGCCAGGCCTTGGGAGATCTCGCCGAACCGTTCGGCGAACCGCTCGGTGGCGGCTTGGGGGGATGGGGTGCTGGGGTTCACGCGACGTAGTTAGTATTTATGACGTCGCAGTGTCAAGGGGGATTGCGCGGCGGTTACAATCCGACACGTTGTTGTCGAAGGGTGTTGGCGCCGAGGCGACCCCCGCCTGTTTGGCCGACCGACGCGCGGCGGCATCGATGTCGTCGTCACAGACCCGGGCCGTTAGCGTGTGCCCCCTCCGTCGGCCGGCCTGCGAATCTTTGCCTAGGACTTTGGCACGATCTGGTATGGCACGACGGTCAGCGTCAGCGGCACCTGCGTGTTGGCCAGCGCTTCGAACAGCTCGGCGATCGGGATCGCGCGCTTCAGCGACTCCTCGGGCGTGGTTCCCACTTCCGGCGCCAGCTTCGTGTAGTCGAGCGGCTTGGCGCTCGCGATCACGACCAGCGCCTCGTAATCCGTGGTCAGTCCGGGCCGCGGACCGGACCGGAACTTCTCCTCGGTCGGGCGCGGCAGCTTGAGCGGCTTGCCGGGGTTGATCTTGAGCACCCGGTCGACGCCGAACGGATAGAGCCGCAGCACCTTGTCGTCGGATTGCCAGTCGAACACCGCGAGATAGGCCGCGGCGTCGGCGGTGAGCGTGATGTCGAACGGCACGTCGGCCTGCACCGGCGTCGCCGACAGCGCCGCCTGGATGGTCGGCACCCCGGCGCCGCCGAGCTTGTGCACCATCGCGGTCAGTTCCGCGCGTACGCGCGTGCCCTTGTCGAGATCGGTGTCGTGCCAGTGCTCGTCGGTGGTCAGGCCGCCGGCGATCGCCTTCAGCGCCCATTGCGCGTCGGCCGCGTCGTTGATCCGCGGCGGGCCGGCGAACGCCACGCAGGTTTCGTCGGCGATCGCGCGCGCCCGCGCGAGCGAGCGGGCGGCGAGCGTGGCCGCGTCATGATCGAGCGACTTGCTCACCACCGCCTCGCCGACCGCGGTCTGGGTGCCCTTGCCGCATTGCGGCTTCAGCGGCAGCAGGCTGGGCGAGATGCTCTCGGCGGCAATGCCCGGCGTCATCACCGAGGCGTTGGCGCTGCCATCCGCGGTCTCGCCGTCGAACTCGACCTGCACGGCGCTGCCGAGGTCGAACACCGTCGGCCGCATGGTCAGCCGCACCGGCGGCGCGGGGGCCTTGGTCGCGTCGGTCACCGCCTGCGCGCCGGGGTGCTGCCGGCGCATCGCGTCGCCCAGTTGCTGGTTCACCTCGTTGATGAACAGGTGGACGACGTAGTCGGAGAACGGCGTGGCCTCGCCGGCCGGCTCGATCCGCACTTTCTGGCCTTGGGGCATCGCGGCGGCGATGGCGTTGGCCATCGCGTAGGCCGCGGTGCGCACCGCCTCGTCGAGCGGCCGGCCGGCGGAGGCGCCGAACGTGCCGGGCAGCACGTGCGGCTCGCGCATCACGCCGACCACCTCGCCGGCATGGCCCGGCCGCAGGTCGTCCGCCTTGTAGGAGAGCGCGTAGCCGTCGGCGGCCGGCCAGACCGAGCCGAGCACCAGCACGTCGGCGCCGGCGTCCTTGAGCTGCTGCTCGATCTTCGGGTCCTGGAAGTTCTGCTGCTCGCGCCAGACGTCGGCGAGGCGGGCGCGATCGATGATGGAGACGGTGCTGCCGCCGGCGTCCTTGAGCGCGCGCTCCATCGCGTCGTTGAGCCGCTCGATGGCGTCGCGGTCGACGATCACGTCGGGCTTGAACGGCTGCACCGCGAGGCGGAGCGGCGCGCCGCCGGCGACGGACTTGATGCCGCGCATGAGGTCCTTGGCGACGGCGTCGGCGACCGATTGGAGGGACTGGGCGTCGAAGGTCTGCGCGGTGTCGGCGGCGATGATGGGGGTGGCGGCGAGCGGAGGGAGCGCCGTGAGGGCGAGCGCCAGCAGGACGGCACCGGAGCGCGGGAGGCGGGGCATGGGGTGCGTCCTTCGGGTCATGGGAGGGAAAGCCGACGGGCCGAGGGCAGCCCGGCACGCGGGAATGGGTGTTACAGCTTGGCGAGTTCGTCGCGGGACGGCTGGTCGCCCAGGTCGGCGGCCTTGCTCAGCCAACGGCGCGCCTCGACCATATCGCGTTGCACTCCGGCCCCACGCTCGTACAAGCGGCCGAGGTTGCGCATCGCCAGAACGTTGCCCTTCTCCGCCGCCAGGCGAAACCAGCCGAACGCCTCGTGGTCATCCAGCCGCACGCCATAGCCGTGGTCGTACATGTAGCCGATTTCGTTCATTGCCGTGGCGTTGCCCTTGTCGGCGGCCTGATGGAACCACTGCAACGCCTGCGAATAGTCGAGGCTCACGACTTCGCCGTGTTCGTAGTACCAGCCAACGCTGAACAGCGCTCGCGCATTACCCTTGTCGGCGGCGAGACGGTACCAGCGCAGCGCCTCGGCCGGATCATGCGCGACCCCGTATCCCTTGTCGAAGTAGAATGCGAGATTGTACCTGGCCCCAGGAATTGCCGTTGTCCGCGGCCTTGCGGAACCAACGCAGCGCCTCGGCGTAATCCTTTGCCACGCCCTCGCCCTTGTCGTAGCGAAGGCCGACCTCGTTCATCGCCTCGGCGTCGCCGCCGGCGGCCGCCTGCCGGAACAAACTCAGGGCGGTCGCATAGTCCTTCCGATCGCGCGCCGCGTTGGCTTGCTTCATCAGGTCGTCCACCTGCACCGCTGCAACGGGCGCCTGCGGCGACGCGGCCGGCGGATGCGGCCGCGACATCTGCGTCATGGCCTGCTGCTGCACCGCGCCGTCGTCCCGCAAATGCGCGAACTCGTCCGCGGTCAGCGTGCCCGTGGCGGGCGCGCCGATCGAACGCTGGTACGCCATGATCGCCGCGCGTGTCGCCGGACCGAACGCGCCATCCGTCCCGCCCGGATCGCGCCCGAGCGCGGCGAGCCACTGCTGCACCAGGCGACGGTCGCTCTCCGAGAGCGTGAACGCCGCCTCGCCGGTCAGCGCGATCTCGCCCGTCGGCGGCGCGAGTTGCAGGCCGGCGCCGGCCACCGCCATGCGTCCGATCTGGTTGCCGGCCTTGGCGCTTTTGGCGAACCAGCGGCGCGCCTCGGCAGGGTCGGCCGGCACGCCCTCGCCATCGCGGTACATGTTGCCGACATAGACCGGCGCCATCGTATCGCCCGCGTCGGCCGCCTTGCGGAACCAGCGCATCGCCTCCGCGTAGTCCCGATGCACGCCGAGGCCGACCTCGTACAGCAGGCCGATGTTGTCCATGGCCGCGGTTTTCCCAAGCGCCGCCGCCTGCCGGAACAGGCCGAGCGCCACGACGCTCTCGCCGCGGCCGAGCGCGGCCTCGCCCTGGCGCTCCAGTTCGTCGGCGCTCGCGACCGGGACGGGCGGCGGCGCGGCCAGCGCGGGCGAAGCCTGCGGGGCCGGTTCGGGCACCGCCGGTGCCGGCGCCGCCGTGGCGCCCGGAGCCGGCGCGTCCGTGAACGGCACCGTCGAGGCCGTCGGTCTCGTCATGCCGCTGCGGCGGCGCGTCGGGCGTCAGCGACGCGAGCACGAAACCCGGGTCGCCGCTGATCGTCGCCTTCTGGAACCGGCCGATCTCGCGCCGCGCGAAATGGCTCATTTCCTCGTCGAGATAGTCCTGCACCGCCGCCAGCGTGATGCGGCCGTCGTGGTGGCCGCCGTATTGCGGGTCGTCGGCACGGCCGTACACGGCCTCAAGAAAATACTCGGTGAACAGCCCGTGCCGGTGCCGGTTGTCCCAGTTCGCCAGTTCGGTGGCGCCGGAAGCCGCGATCCAGGTCAGGCCGCCGGCACCGCCTGCGGGAAGGGGGCTCGCCGGGCGCGTCATCACCGACGCATCGCCGAGCAACTGGCCGCCGGCGCTGCCGCCCGAAAAACAGGCGTCGAGCAGCACCGTGACCGAGCGGGCGCCGATCTTCTGCAGGTTGGTCTTGAGCAGTTCCAGCGAAAACCCGGTCTGGCTCACGGCGCTCGGGTCGGCATCGACCGGCAGCAGGTAGGGCTGGCCGTCCTTCAGGCTCGGGACGCCGTGCCCGGAGTAGTAGACGAACACGTCCGATCGGCCGCCGTCCCACATGTAGCGGGCCAGTTTTCCATCGGGGTCATCGGCCGAGCCGAACACGCTGAGCAGGTTGCTCTCGGTCGCGTTCGGCAGGAAAATGATATTGTCCTCGGCGTAGCCGAGCACGTCGACGACGTAGTCCTTGATCGCCTGCGCATCGCGGTCGGCGTATTTGACTTCCGGGATGTCCTTGTTCTGATACGTCTTGTTGCCGATGATGACGGCGATACCGTGCGGATTGCGCACCTCCGCTTGGCCGGGGGTCGGGCCGGCCGCCAGCACTATCAGGGATGTCGCCATCAACAGGAACGGACGCATCTCTCCCTCCGGTCGCTGCTCGGCACGATTTCTTCCCCTCCGCCCGGCTGCGGGCGAAGCGGGACGCAGGATACATCAGCGCAATGCAACCGCCAGCGGCGGAATTCGGCCCGCCGGCCTACTGCGCCGCCTGCGACACGCGGACGCTCGAATTGCCTTGCGACGAGCCCAGCATGTTGCGGTTGATGATCGAGAAGGTCTCGGAGTTCTGGAAGAAGTTCAGCGGCTCGCAGGCGTTGGGCATGGCGCAGACCACGCGCGGCGTCCACCACAGCGGCACGTCGTTGATGGTGACCGCGTTGCTGCCCGCCGGCTGCGCCGACCAGCGGCCGTGCACGGTGATGATGGCGACCGCGCCGGTGACCATGCGCAGCGTCGTTTGCCGCGTGTACGAGCCGTCGCCGTTGAGCGTGGCGTAGGTGTCGGCATTGCCGACCGGGAGCTGCTTCTGGTTGTGCCAGGTGCCGAGCAGGAACTGCTGCATGTCGGTGCGCTGCGGCGGCGATGGTAGCGGCGCGGCCGGCACCGGCACCGGGCGCTGAGCCGGAGGCGGCGCGGGCCGCGGCGCGGCGGTCGCGGACTGGGTGGGCTTCGGCTTCTCGGCCGCCGCGGTGTCCTGGGCCGCGAGCCGGGGCTCGCCGTCCCGGCGCAGGCGGATGAACAGGTCGGCGGTCAGATAGCCGGTCGGCGGCTGCCCGATGGCGCGCTGGTAAGCCTTGATGGCGGCGCGGGTCGCCGCGCCGAACTCGCCGTCATTGTCGTTTTCGGGGTAGCCGAGCGCCTCCAGCCATTCCTGCACGGAGATGCGATCGTCATCGCCGAGATTGAGCGCGTTCTCGAGCACGGCCGGCGCCATTGCCGTCGGAGCAGGCGCAGGTGCGGGGGACGCTTTTGGCGCCGCCACCGGGGCCGGCGCGGGCGTCGGCGCGGGGGACGCCTCGTCGTGGCGCACCGGCGGGCCGTCGGGCGGGAGCGAGGCCAGCACCATGCCCGGATCGCCGCTGACGGTCACGTTCTGGTCGCGCCCGTCCTCGCGCTGCGCGACGTAGCTCATCTCGTCGTCGAGATACTTCTGCACGGCGCCGAGCGTGATCCTGCCGTCCTTGTGGCCGCCGTATTGCGGGTCGTTGGCGCGGCCGTAGACGGCTTCGAGGAAATACTCGGTGAACAGGCCATGCTTGTGCGAGGCGTCCCAGTTCGCCACCTGGTCAGCCTGCGAGGCGGTGAGCACGGTGAGCCCGCCCGCCTGGGCCGCGGCCGGCGCCGGGCTCGCCGGCCGCGACATCACCGAGGCGCCGCTGATCAGCGATCCCCCTGCACTGGCGCCGGAGAAGCAGGCGTCGAGCAGCACGGTGACGGACCGGGCGCCGAGCTTCTGCAGGTTGGTGTACAGCAGGCTCAGCGGGTAGCCGTTCTGGGTGATCGCGTTCGGGTCGGCGTCGGCCGGCAGCAGGTAGCTCTGCGCATCCTTCACGCTCGGCACGCCGTGGCCGGAATAATAGACCAGCACGTCGGATTTCCCGCCGGGCCGGAGCCAGCGCGCGAGCTTGCCGCGCGGGTCGTCGGCCGAGCCGAACACGTTCAGCAGTTCGCCCTGGGTGGCGTTCTCGAGGAAGATGATGTTCCTCTCGTCGTAGCCGAGCACGCGGATGACGTAGTCGCGGATCGCCTCGGCGTCGCGGTCGGCGTATTTGACCTCGGGGATTTCGTGGTTCTGGTAGCTCTTGTTGCCGATGATGACGGCGACCGCATACGGGTTGCGCGCCTCGGCAAGGGCGGCGACGGGCGCCAATGCCAGTGCCACGAGGAATGTCGCCGTCAGCAGCAGCGCGCGCATCGTCTCCTCCCGAAATTCACTCTGACCTGGCAGGCCTCGCGCCATGCGATGTCGGCGCGGACCTGCGGCGGATCAGAGCCGGTTCAGCTCGTGGCGTGCCAGCATGTCACCGCGTTTGGCAGCCTGATCGAACCAATAGCGCGCCCGTTCCAGATTGACCGGACCATTGGTGCCGCGTTTGCACATCATGCCGATCTCGTACATCGCCTCGCGGTCGCCGGCCGCGGCGGCGCGCTCGAACCAGTAGTCGGCCATCGCGTAGTTCGGCTGCATGTCCGGGCGGCCGCCGTTGAACAGCTGGCCGAGATGCGTCATCGCCCGGACGCTGCCGGCCTGCGCCGCCTGGTCGAACAGGTACGCCGCGGCCTGATAGTCGTTGCGCTGCCGCGCGACTTCGCCCTGATGCTCCGCGACGTTCGGATCGACGGCCTGCTGCACGACCGGGCGTGGCGGCGCCGGCGGGGGCGGGCGCGGCGTGGGCGGCGGCGACGGCCGGGCGATCACGGGCTGCACCGGCGCCGGCACCACGTAGTCGTGCCGCTGCGGCGGATGGCCGGGAACGATCATCGCCAGCACGGTGGCCGGCTCGCCGATCACCGTCACGTTCTGGTCGCGGCCGTCCTCGCGCTGCGCGACGTAGCTCATCTCGTCGTCGAGATACTTCTGCACCGATGCCAGCGTGATGTGGCCGTCGCCTTGGCCGCCGTACTTCTTCACGTCGGCGCCGCCGTAGACGGCTTCCAGAAAATACTCGGTGAACAGGCCATGCTGGTCCTTGCCGTCCCAGTTCGCCACCTGATCGGCCTGCGAGGCGGTGAGCACCGTCAACCCGCCTGCCTGCCCCGCCGCCGGGGCGGGGCTCGCGGGACGCGACATCACCGAGGCGCCGGCGATCAGCGGCCCCTCCGCGCTCGCGCCGGAGAAGCAGGCGTCCAGCAGCACCGTGACCGAATGCGCGCCGAGCTTCTGCAGGTTGGTGTACAGCAGGTTCAGCGCGTAGCCGTTGATGGTGACCGAGTTCGGGTCGGCGTCGACCGGCAGCAGATAGCTCTGGGCATCCTTGATGCTCGGCACGCCGTGGCCGGAATAGTAGACCAGCACGTCGGCGACGCCGCCGGGCCGCAGCCAGCGCGCGAGCTGCCCCTTGGGATCGTCGGCCGAGCCGAACACCTTCAGCATCTGGCTCTGGGTGGCATTCTCCAGATAGATGATGTTCCTCGGGTCGTAGCCGAGCACGTCGACCGCGTAGTTGCGGATCGCCTGCGCGTCGCGGTCGGCAAACTTCACCGCCGGGATGTCGTGGTTCACGTAATTCTTGTTGCCGATGATGACGGCGATCGCGTTCGGATTGCGCGCCTCCGCCCGGGCCAGATCCGGGGCCGCCGCCAATGCAACAAAGGCTGTCGCCAACATCAGGAACGAACGCATGTCCGCCTCCAGGTGATCACCGGCACTGCGTGCGCGGCGACACCAATGCTACCGCATCGCCGCCGCCGACACTACTGCACGTTCCGCTCATGGCAGATGCTGACGCAATTTTTGCTCATACCGGGGTAGGCGCGGGCGTTGCTAGTCGAATGCCGCGCGGTCACGATCCGGCCGCACCGACTTCACCTGCGGGATGCGCAGCAGCGCCGGCAGCAACGACGGCTCGACTTCGAGCGCCAGCAGCGGCAGCGCGCCGTAGCGCCGCACCACCCGCACGCCCTGGGCCGGCAGCGCCGCGATCACCGCAGTCTGGGCGTCGCTGATCGCGGTCTGCGGCGGGGCGGTGGGCGAGACCGTGAGCTCGACGATCACCGGCACCGGGGTCGCGCTCGCCGAAGGGGTGCCGCCGGACATCGCGCATCCCCCCACCAGCAGGGCCGCGGCCGCGGCGGCTGCCCTGATCCGGTGCATCCCGTTCGTGCTCATTGGGTGATCGCCGTCCAGCCGGGCTTCGCCGGCGCTTCGGGTTGCTGGGCAGGCGGCGGGGCGGGCGCCGGCGCAGGGTTGGGCGGCGCGACCGGCGCCGGCGGGTTGCTGCCGGCGACCAGGTTGGCCGGGATCAGCAGCTCCGGGATCTTCAGGTTGTTGCGCGGATCGTTGATGCGCGGCGCGTCCGCCAGCAGCCGTTTGATCAGGTCCTCGGGCGCCGCGTTCGGCATCGCCTGGCGCAGCACCGCGAAGGCTGCGGCGACATGCGGCGCCGCCATCGAGGTGCCGTCGTCGGTCTGGTAGGTGACCGGCCCGGGCGCGCCCATCGAGGACAGGATGCTCACGCCCGGCGCCAGGATGGTCAGGAACGGCGCGCTGTCGGAGAACTCGGTGGCGACCTTGCCCTTCTTGTCGATCGCGCCGACGCTGACGATGTCGGGCGCGCAGGCGGGCTCGGCGATCATGTTCGGCCGCCCGCCATTGCCGGCAGCGGCGACCACCACCACGCCGGCCTGCACCAGCGCCTTGGCCGCCGCCTCGAAACCGCTGTCCGGGCAGGGCTTGTCGTAGCCGCCGCCGCCGAGGCTCATGTTCACCGAGGCGATCGGCATGTGCTTGTCGACGACGAGCTGGACCACGTAGTCCAGCGCCGCGATGATGTCGTGGTCGTGCGCGCGGGCGTCCTCGCCGGTGCCGCTGAACACCTGCACCGCGACCAGCTTGGCGTCCGGCGCGACGCCCGAGAGCGTGTCGCTGCGCCCGACCATGATGCCGGCGACGTGGGTGCCGTGGGTGCCGACCGGCTTGGCAGCGCCGGCGCCTTCCATCTTGGTCTGGCCGTTCGGGCAACGGTCGGAGAAGCACGCCTCCTGGGCGATCCGGCCGGCCAGGAACGGGTGCGCGGTGTCGACGCCGTCGTCGAGCTCGGCGACCATCTCGCCCTTGCCGGTCAGGCCTTGCTTCCAGACCTGCACGGCGCCGACGATGCGGGTGGAATCGTGCAGGAACATGCCGCGGGCGCCGTCGATCTCGATATGCGCGCGCGGGTTGACGGATTGCAGCGCGCGCACCGCCTTCGCCGGCGCGGTCACGTCGACGACCGGCAGATACTTGTAGCGGCGGACGCTGACATTGGCGCTGCCGACGCCGAGCGCCTGCTGCACGCCTTCCTGCGTCTGCCGCGCCTGGGCGGCGAGCGCCTGCTGGCGGGCGGCGAGGCCGACCGGCATGTCGGTGACCGGGATCCAGCCGGTCACCAGCACGCGCACCGACTGGTTGTCAGGCACATTCGCCAGCGGGGCGAAACCTTGCGACCCGGAGGTCTGCGCCTGGGCGAGGCTGGTGGCCGCACTGAAGCTCAGTGCGGCCGCCAGGATCGCGAGGGGAGCTGCTCGCATCATTGTCGCCTCCACTGGCACCCGGGGCTACTGGAACCGCGGGCCGGGGACCACCAAGCGGGTGGGCTGCGGGGTGATCTTGTCGAGCGTGATCGAGTTGCCGCTGACCAGGAAGCTGACCTGGCTGTCCGGGTTCAGCCCCATGTCCAGCAGCACCAGCGACAGCCACTCGCGCAGTTTGGCGACGGACGCGGTCGAGACGTAGCCGAACGACTGCAGCCCGGGCGCGGCGTTGGTCTGCTCGTAGCTGGAGAAGCACGGGAAGCCGCTGCCCGGGCCGGCCGTCATGACGTTCACGAGTTGCAGCACTTCGGTGTCGGTGAAGCGGCGGAAGTTCAGCGAGTAGGTGGTCACCATGCCGGCGCAGCGGTTGTCCGGATGCGGCGCGCCGCTGACCGGGGCGGTGCCGGCGGCGGGCGCCGGCTGGGCCACCATGGCGGGGGCAGCGTGCGGCCCGGGCGAGATCGCCAGCAGCTGCTTGGAAAGCACGTCGCCAACCGAGACCGCGATGTCGCGGGCGTGGTCGCCGACGATTTCCGAGAGGCAGGCGTCGTTGCATTCGGCCGGCGCCGGGTAGCTCTGCCGCGGCATCTCCCAGCCGCCGATGAACTGCTTGGTCAGCGCGTCGTACAGCTCGCCGTCGATGCGCACCTGGATCTTGTTGGAGAAGTCCAGATGCTCGACCGAGGCGAAGATCGAGAACGTCGCCATCGCCCGGACATGAATGGCCGCGTCGTTGCTGAGGTTGGCCATGTTCATCGCTTCGATCAGGTCGAGCTTGGGCCGCCTGACGACGATGTTCCAGCCTAGCTCGGCCGCGATCATTTCCTCATCGACCATGCGGAAGCCGGCGTCCTGCATCGAGCGCTTGAGCTCGGCGGTGACGCGCTTGGCGATGTTGCTGGTGCGCACGACGCTGCGCGGGTCGGCGTCCTCCAGCATCACCAGGGTCTGGATGTTGGTGCCGGACTGCGCGGCGGCGGGGTGCGGCGCGCAGGCCGCGGCGGTCAGCATCATCGCACCGGCCGCGAGCGCCGTCGGCCATTCGCGGACGACGCGGGACAGGAAGCTCATTTGGGTCTGCTCCATAACAACGGGGGAAAGGCTGCGAGGCGGATATGCAAGGGACTGGCGGGAAATCCGGCGGCGCGGCGGCGCTTGCCGGAGCTCCCGCGCGGCCCGCGCTATTCCTGCAGCACGAAGGTGACGCGGCGGTTTTCCGGCGTGTACGGATCGGCGGGGTTGGCCGGCTGGGTCGGGCCGACGCCGGTATAGGCGATCCGCCCCGGCGCAACACCATGGACGTTGACCAGGTAGAACGCCACGGTCATCGCGCGGCGCTGCGACAGGTCCATGTTGTAGCCGGGATCGCCGACCGCGTCGGTGTGGCCGACCACGGTCACGAACCAGTTCCGCCGGGCCAGCGCGTCGCCGATCTGGTCGATCAGGTACTGGCTCGGCGCGGTCAGCTGCGCCGAATCGAAGTCGAACTGGATGCCCGGCACGCCGACGACGCGCGAGGGGGCGTCGACCGGCACCGGCACCACGTCGGCGGCGCCGATGCGGCGCAGCATCACGCCCGCGGGCAGGCCGAGCGCGGGGGGTGCCGCGGCGATCCCGCCGGGATGGGCGACCATGCCGCGCGGCGCGGGCTTGCCCGCGACAGGGCCGGCGCCGTGCGGTGCGGCAGGGGCGTGGCCGGTGCTGCCGGCGGCGCCGTGCCCCATCGCGCCCATATCGTCGGCGCCGAAGGCGTGGTCGATCTGCGACTTGTTGGCGCCCATCGGCAGCAGATCTTCCGCCTGCGCGAGTACCGGCTGCGCGATCAGGGCTGTGACAACTGCAAGAGCACTGACGCTCTGCCGCAGTCTGGTTGCTATTCGCATGGTTTCCTCCGGCGTCCGCACCTGCGGACGGTTTGGGGTTGGCAAATAATCTTCCGGACCGGCGCGTGCTGTCAACGCGGCGCTGGTCCGTTGCACGCGGAACGGTCGCGCGAGCCGCGGGAACGTCGCTCGCGGCCATCCCGCCCGCGCGCGCGAGGCGCGGGCAAGCGGCCGTCGGCGGGTTCGCGAGGTGGCGGCGCTATTGCGTCACGTCTTTCGTCGCGCCGGCCTCGGGCAAATGTGCCGTGTTGTTCGGCTGCCCCTTCTGCGTTGCGGGCGCGGTTCCTTTGGTCGTCGTGCTGGTCGGGGCGCCTTTGCTGGGCGCGGTGCCCTTGCTCGGCGTCGTGCCCTTGCTCGGCGCCGTGCCCTTGCTGGGCGCGGTGGCCTTGCTCGGCGCGGTGGCCTTGCCGGGCGAAGCGGTGGCGGTGCTGTGGCCGGTCGTGCTGGTGGCCGTGTGGCCCGTCGTCGTGCCGGTGCTGGTATGGCCGGTGCTGCCGGTGCTGGTATGGCCCGTGCTGCCGGCGCTGCCGTGGCCGGCGGCGCCGCTGCTGCCCGCCTTGAGCATGGTCTTGTCGGTGTTCGTCGACGTCGACGGCACGTCCTGGGTCTGCGCGAACGCCGGCAGCCCGGCGAGGGCGGTGGCCATCGCCAGGGCGGCAATCGTCAGTCCGATCCGTTGAGGTAAGCGCATGTTGTTCTCCATGCCCGCGCAATAAGGCGGGTTGATGTTGCCACACGAATGACGACCGAGCCGCCTGGAGCAATGTCCGCGAACCGGCGGCTCGCGTAAAGTGAATGGAAGGGCCGGCGGCCAAATCCGCCGGCGTCGCGGCGACGGATGCACGAAGGAGAGGTTCGGATGGTCACAGGCATGCTCGGCGCACGGCCGACCCGACGCGGCTTCCTGCGGTTGGCGGGCGCCGCCGCGTTGGCCGGGCTGTCGCCGCGAGGCGTGCGCGCGGAATCGCAGGACGCGGCCGCCGCGCGCGGCGGCTCGGCGACCGCCGCCGCATTGGACGAAGTGTGGCAGACCGTGCGGGACCGCTTCTACGATCCGAACTTCCACGGCCTCGACTGGGCCGCGGTGCGGGCGCGCTATCTGCCGGAGGCCGCGCAGGCGACCTCCGCGGAGGCCAACGCCGCCGTGATCAACCGCATGCTGGCCGAACTGCGGGCCTCGCATACGCATTTCTACACGCCGGACGAACCGGAATACTACCAGCTCGCCGATATATTCACGGGCGCGCTGCGGCACCGCGGTCTGGAGCGGGCGTTTCCCGGCGGCCGCATCTTCTATCCGGGCATCGGCATCCTCTCGCGCACCGACGCGGAGGGCGGCCGCATCGTCACCGGCGTGATCGAGGCGACGCCGGCGCACCAGGCGGGACTGCTGGTCGGCGACGAAATCCTCGCCGCCGACGGGGCGCCGTTCCGGCCGGTCGGCTCGTTCCGCGACAAGGTCGGGACGCCGGTGGTGCTGGCGCTGCGGCGCGCGGGCGTGCCCGTGCAGGTCCAGGTGACGCCCGCCGATCTCGAACCCAACCGGATGTTCCTGGACGGCATGGCGGCGAGCGCCCGGGTGGTCCAGGCGAACGGCCGCCGGATCGGCTACGTGCATGTCTGGAGCTACGCCGGCTATTCCTACCAGCGCGAGCTGGAGCAGCTGATCGCCGAGGGCCCGCTGCGGGACGCCGACGCGCTGATCTGGGACCTGCGCGACGGCTGGGGCGGCGCGGTGCCCGAGTACCTGGACCTGTTCAACGCGCGCGCGCCGACGATGCGGCTCACCGCCCGCAACGGCACGCACGAGTTCGAGGACGTGAAGTGGCGCAAGCCGGTGGCGATGCTGGTCAACGGCGGCACCCGCAGCGGCAAGGAGATCCTGGCCTACGGCTTCAAGAAATACCGGCTCGGCGAGGTGATCGGCACGCGCACCGAGGGTGCAGTGCTCGCGGCGACCGCGTTCCTGGCCGGCGGCGGCCTGCTGCTGCTCGCGGTCGACGACGTGCTGGTCGACGGCGAGCGGCTGGAGGGCGTCGGCGTGACGCCGACGATCGAGGTCGAGGCCGGCACCGGAGCCGACGATCGCCAGCTCGACCGGGCGGTCGAGGTTTTGTCGGGGGCGTGAGGGTTTCGTAGCAAGCTGACAGGGCGATGGTGGACATGGCCGCCGACCTCACGGCCGCAGCAACGTTGCCGGCTGGCGCTCAAAAGTCCGCCGCCCGCGCTTGAACCCCATCAGCGGCGGGGCGATTTCGGCGATGGCGGCCGCGCGATCCGGCGCGTCCAGCACGACGAGGTCGGCCCACGCCCCCTCGCGCACGCCGTGGTCGGGCAGCCGCAGCAGCCGGGCGGCACGGGAGGAAATCATCTCGAAGCACTCGCAGAGGTCGTGCCGGGTGCCGACATGCGCGATGTTGGCATACAGGTTGGCCGCCCGGATCAGCGAGACGTCGCCGAACGGGGTGAACGGGTTGAGCACGTTGTTGGTGGACAGCGAGCAGTTCACGCCGTGCCGCAGCAGCTTGTGCGCGTGCGTCACGCCGCGGACCGCCGAATGCCCGACGCCCCGGCCCATCAGGAAAAGATCGGTCGATGGCAGCACGGTGAGGGCCACGCCCGCATCCGCCATGCGCGCCGCCGCCGCCGCGAAGCGCCGAGGCTCGACCGCCGAGAGTTTTGTCACGTGGCCGACCGCGACCCGGCCGCCGTAGCGGTATTTTTCGGTGACGTCGCAGACGTAGTCGAGATCCGGCGGTGACGGGTCGGTGCTGAAATCGAGGTGCATGTCGATGTCGAGGTCGAACTGCCGCGCCATCGCGAACACGCGGTCGATCTGGCCGTGCGGGTCGCTGTCGGTGTACGGCGCGGCGCCGACCACGCGCCCGCCGGCTGCGAGCGCCTGCAGCATCAGCGCGTCGGTGCCGGGATTGTTGAGCAGTCCCTCCTGCGGGAAGACGCAGATGTCGCAGGTCGATCGCCCAGGCGTACTCGCGCGACAAGGGGAAGAATGCCCGCGAAGCCGCGCAGGCCGATGCCGGGGTCGACCTCCAGGTGCGTGCGCATGTGCGTGGTGCCGTTGAGGATCGCGCGCTCCAGCGTGCGCGCCCCGCGGGCATGCACGTCCTCCGGGGTAAATCCGCGCTTGACGCGCGCGACTTCGGCGATCGCCTCGGCCAGGTCGCCGCTGTCGGCGCGGCAGCGATCGAGGATGCAGGACTTGTCGAGATGGATGTGCGTCTCGACGAAGCCGGGCGCGAGCAGGCGGCCCGTGAGATCCAGCGCCGGCGCATCCGCGACGACGTTCTTGGTTATGACCGCGATGCGGCCGGCGGAGATGCCGACGTCGAACGTGCCGTCGTTCTCGCGCCCGGCGATGCATGCGTTGCGGAGCAGGAGATCGGTCGGCACCTCATGCCTCCGGCCGATACCAGTCGGGCGACGGGCCGGCGGCAGCCTCCACCGCCGGCACCAGCGTGCGGTCGAGATAGGCGACGAGGACAGCAAGATTGTCCACGATCTGCTGCCAAGTCTCCGGACCGGCGATGCGGTATTGCCGGATCTGCAACGCTGCCGCCGAGACGGGCAGCGGCAGTGCCGCGGCGAAGCCTAGTCCGCGCAGGCGCAACTGCGCGAGGGCGCTGCGGTTCCAGGTGCCGACGTCGATATAGACCTGCACGGTGAGATTGCTCGCCGTTCGACGGCTCAGCGTGTAGCAGCCGCTGCCGCTGCGGCACTCATAGCCGAGCGGCGAAAATGCCTTTTGCAGCACCGGCTGTTTCGGGCCGGTCGCCGCAGCTTCGATCACCCCAGGCGCGGGCGGGGGCAACGCGTGCGGCAGCGCCGCGGCGGAAACAATCTCCGCGATGCGGGCGCGATAGTCGGCGACGATCGCCTTCGCGGCCTGCGCCTGCGGGGATAGCGGCTGCGGCAGCACCGGCGGCGCGGAGGCGTCGGGCACGGCGATCTGCCGCGTGCCGGTCACCTTCCCGCAGGCGCCGAGCAGCGCTGCAATCGGAGCCGGCAGCGGCGGCAAGGCGCTTTCGTCGGGGTCGGCTTCCAGCACCACCACCGCCGTCAGCGAGCGCTGCCGCCCATTGACCCACCAGTCGTCGCGCAGCGTCAGCCCGGGTGCGAGCGCCGACGCTACGCCGGGCAGCGGCACCGCGGGGCCGAACCCCTCCGCGCCGTAGCGAAGCACGAACGCCTGCACCGCAAACCTCCGCGGCACCCCGGCGGCAATCTCCTGCACCGCCGCCAGCGTCAGCGGTGCGCCTTTGGTTTCCAGCACCAGCGCACCGGCGCGGCCCGTCCCCTCGGCGCGCACGCGGACGAACGGAGCCAGCGCCGGCAAGGTCTTGACGACACGGTCCACCGCCACGGCCTTGCCGGTCACCGGGCCGTCGAGCAACGTCAGGTCGAGCGCCGGCTCCAACATGGCCGCGCCGAACGCCGCGTGCAGCCACCCGACAACGTCGGCGAGCGGCGCCTTCCGGTCGACCGCGAACGTGCTGATGATGGCGAGATGCATGCGCGCTCCGTCTCCGTCGCGCCGGGGCTAGCCCAATTCCATCGCCACCGCAACAAGTGGCTCGCGCGCTCTCGACGACGGCGCGATCGTCGACCCGAGATTTTGCGCGGTTCTAGCAACATGTTAGCTGGGGGCCAGGTCCAGCGCCGCCTGCAGCAGGTAGGCGGCGGCGAGCTTGTCCACCACCTCGGCCCGCCGCTTGCGGGACAGGTCCGCCTCGCCGATCAGGAAGCGGTTGACCGCACTGGACGACAGCCGCTCGTCGCACAGCGCGGCCGGCAGGCCGGTCGCGGCGCTCAGCGCATGCGTCCAGTCGCGCACTGCCTGCGCGGCCGGGCCGAGCGTGCCGTCCATCGACAGCGGCAGGCCGACCACCAGCCCCCCCGCCCCTTCACGCCGCGCGATCCCCGCGATCTCCGTCGCGTTGGCGGCCAGCTTGCCCCGCCGCACGCTGCCGTAGGGGCTTGCCACCATCAGGAGCACGTCCGACAGCGCCACGCCGATCGTGCGGCTGCCCGGGTCCAGGCCGATCAGCCGCTGGCCGGGCGCGAGGCCGCTGCGCAACTCGCTCAGGTTGAGTATCGGCATGGCCGGCCTTATGGTCCGCCCCCTTCACGCTGCCCAGGGAAATTCCATGTCGCTCGATCCTGCGACCATCCGCCGCGTCGCCCGCCTCGCCCGCATTCGCCTGGACGAGGCCGAAATTCCGCGCATGCAGACGGACCTGAACGGCATCCTGGCGTGGATCGAGATGCTCAACGAGGTGAACGTCGAAGGCGTCACGCCGCTCGCCGGTGGCACCCAGATCGCGTTGCGGCTGCGTGCGGATGCGGTGACCGACGGCGGCATCGCCGAGGATGTGCTGGCCAACGCGCCTGATCGCGCGGACGAATTCTTCGCCGTGCCGAAAGTCGTCGAATGATGTTCGATTTTTCTCTCGCGCAGGCGCGCGCGGCGTTGCGCGCGCGAAAGATCTCGCCCGTGGAGCTGACGGATGCGTATCTCGGCGCGATCGAGGCGCTGAACCCGCAACTGAACGCCTACGTGCTGATTACGGCCGACGCCGCGCGCGCGCAGGCGAAAGCAGCCGATGCGGCGCTGCTGCATGGCGACGCACGCCCGCTCACCGGCATTCCGCTGGCGATCAAGGACCTGTTCTGCACCAAGGGCGTGCGCACGACGGCCGGCAGCCGCATCCTGGAACCGTTCGTGCCGCCGTACGAGAGCACGGTCACGGCAAACCTGCTGCGCGACGGCGCGGTGTTTCTCGGCAAGGCGAACATGGACGAGTTCGCGATGGGCTCGTCCAACATGACCAGCGCGTTCGGCCCGGTGGCGAACCCGTGGACGCGGCGCGGCGACAACCGGCCGCTGGTGCCCGGCGGCTCCTCGGGTGGCTCGGCAGCGGCGGTGGCGGCTCGGCTCGCACTCGGCGCGACGGCGACCGACACCGGCGGATCGATCCGCCAACCTGCGAGTTTCTGCGGCATCGTGGGGATAAAGCCGACCTACGGGCGATGCAGCCGCTGGGGTATCGTTGCGTTTGCATCGTCGCTCGATCAGGCCGGCCCGCTCGCGCGCACCGTCGAGGACGCGGCGATCCTGCTCGGCAGCATGTCCGGCTACGACCCGAAGGACGCCACGTCAGCCGACCTGCGGGTGCCCGACTTCGCCGCCGCCTGCGCGCGCGGCGTGAAGGGCCTGCGCATCGGCATTCCACGCGAATATTTTTCCGAAGGCATGCCCGAGGAGATCTTTTCCCTTTGGCAGCAGGGCCGGGCGTGGCTGCGCGACGCCGGCGCGACCATCGTGGACGTCTCGCTGCCGCACACGAAATATGCGCTCGCCACCTACTACATCGTTGCGCCGGCCGAGGCGTCCTCGAACCTTGCCCGGTATGACGGCGTGCGCTTCGGCCTGCGCCGCGACGGCGAAGACCTCGCCGCGCTCTACGAAAACACGCGCGCGGAGGGGTTCGGCGCGGAGGTCAAGCGGCGCGTGCTGATCGGCACCTACGTGCTGTCGGCCGGCTATTACGATGCCTACTACCTGAAGGCGCAGAAGGTGCGGGCGCTGATCCTGAAGGATTTCACCGACGTGTTCCGCGACGTCGATGCGCTGCTGACGCCGACGGCGCCCTCCGCCGCGTTCGGCCAGGGCGAGAAGATGGACGATCCGGTCACGATGTATCTGAACGACGTGTTCACCGTCCCCGCCAACATGGCCGGCACTCCCGGCATCTCCGTCCCCGCCGGCGTGGACGCGCAGGGGTTGCCGCTGGGATTGCAGGTGCTGGGCAAGCCGTTCGACGAGGAGACGTTGTTCGCGGTCGCCGCGGAGTTGGAACGCGCCGCGGGATTTTCGGCGATGCCGACGATCCGGGCGGGAACGTAGACAGTTCAAGTGTGAACCGCAGATGACGCAGATCAGGGAGGAGCCGCAGATCAAAGAGGATAAGCAAGAAGGGGATTCGGCTGATTCGCTGCGCGATACGCAGACTTATGCGATCATCGGCGCGGCCATGCAGGTGCATAACGTTCTCGGCCAAGGGTTTCTGGAGCAGGTCTATCAGGAGGCGCTCGCGCGCGAACTTGGATACCGTGGAATTCTGTTTCGTCGGGAAGTCCCACTGCGCGTTTTTTATCGTGGCGAGCCGCTCGACGCCTCCTATCGAGCCGACTACCTATGCTTCGGCGCGAATTCTCGTCGAACTGAAGGCATTGCCCAAGCTGACACGACTTCGAAGAAGCTCAGGTGATCAACTACCTTCGCGCATCCGGCCTGCAGAAGGCACTCCTGCTCAACTTCGGTGCCCCCAAGCTCGAATATAAACGTCTTGTGCTGAATCCTCTCTTATCTGCGGCTTCCCTTGCATCTGCGGCATCTGCGGATTCCCCTTCCCCCTTCCCCCAAGCGCTCCAGGACCCGATGTCATGACCTACACCATCCCAGGCGCCAGCGACCCTTGGGAAGTCGTCGTCGGCCTCGAAGTCCACGCACAGGTGATCAGCGCCTCGAAGCTGTTCTCCGGCGCGGCGACCGCGTTCGGGGCCGCGCCCAACGAGCAGGTGAGCTTCGTCGATGCCGCGTTTCCCGGCATGCTGCCGGTGCCGAATGCGCACTGCGTCGCGCAGGCCGTGCGCACCGGCCTTGGCCTGAAAGCGCACATCAACCTGGTGAGCCGCTTCGACCGCAAGAACTACTTCTACGCCGACCTGCCGGCCGGCTACCAGATCAGCCAGTACCGAGAAACCGATCGTTGGCGCCGGCGCGATCGAGATCGAACTCGCCGACGGCAGCACGAAACAGATCGGCATCACGCGGCTGCACCTCGAACAGGATGCGGGCAAAAGCCTGCACGACCAGCACCCGACCAAAAGCTACATCGACCTCAACCGCGCCGGCGTCGCGCTGATGGAGATCGTCAGCGAACCCGACATCAGAAGCCCCGAGGAGGCCGGCGCCTATGTGCGAAAACTGCGCTCGATCCTGCGCTACCTCGGCACCTGCGACGGCAACATGGAGGAAGGCTCGCTGCGCGCCGACGTCAACGTCTCGGTGCGCAAGCACGGCGAGCCGTACCGCACGCGCTGCGAAATCAAGAATGTCAATTCTGTTCGTTTCGTGATGCAGGCAGTGGAAGCGGAGGCGGCACGGCAGATCGAGGTGTGGGAGTCCGGCGGTACCGTTGAGCAGGAGACGCGGCTGTTCGATGCGGCGCGCGGCACCACGCGCTCGATGCGCAGCAAGGAGGACGCGCACGATTATCGCTACTTCCCGGACCCCGACTTGCCGCCGCTGGTGCTGGATGAAGCGTGGGTTGCGGAAATCGAAAAAAAACTGCCGGAGCTGCCGGACGCGAAGCGCGCCCGCTTCATCGAGGAGTATGGACTCTCACGATATCAAGCTTCGATCCTGGTGGCGGACCATGAGACCGCTGACCACTTCGAGGCCGCCGCGCCGAACGCTGGGAACTCGACCGAGCTTGCGAACCTGATGATTGGCGTTATTCCCGCTGTCGCCAATCGGGGAGGATTTAATCTAGAAGACGTCTTTCGTGAGCGCCTGTCTGCGGGAACCACAGCCAGCGTTTCAGCGATGATCGCGAACTTGGAGATCAACCGTCAAGTAGCGCCGCGCATCATCGACGTTGCAATCAGGACGGGCCTGGATGCAGTCTCCATTGTGGAACGGAACGGTTGGCGCCAGGAAAAGGACACGAGCGCTATCGACGCCGCCGTGGCCACCGTATCTCGTTGCCAACGCGGACAAGGTCGCGGAATATCGGGCAGGGAAAGAAAAGCTGTTCGGCTTTTTCGTTGGTCAGGTGATGAAGGCGATGGCCGGCCGTGGCAACCCGGCGCTGGTCAACGCGGCGGTAAGGGAAAGGCTGGGGGCGTGAGGAGCGCACCCACTGCCGTCAGTGGATAATCTTCCGACACGCAGCCCGGCCGCGCGGCTGCCGTAGGGTTGCGCGAGAGCGGGTCTCTGGACAACTCCCACGCAAACAGGGGCTGGCGTCTGCTACTCCGCGGCGGCCGTTTGCGCGGCGTGCGCACGGTAGAGTGAAAGATAATCCTCCAGCGTCGACACCAGCTCCGGCCGGCCGGTCATCGCCGCGGCCACGTTCGCCAGCCGGGCGCGGTCGGCGGCCAGTTGGCGCAGCAGCCCGGTCAGCGCCATCGCGCTGCCGACCGGGAAATGGAAGCCGTCGATGCCGTTGCGCACCTTCTCGGCCATGCCGCCGATGTCCGAGCAGATCACCGGGCGCCGGTTGCGCAGCGCCTCCTGGATCACGACCGGAGAATTCTCCCACCACACCGAGGGCACCAGCACTGCGTGCACCGACTGCATCAGCGGATCGACGCGCACGCGGTCGTAGGGGCCGTGGAAATTCACGTTGCTGCCCGCGCGCGCCAGCCGCTCGATGAACGCGGTCCTGGAACTCCGGCGGCTGGCCGCGGTAGTCGCCGAAGATCTCGAACGTCACCCCGCCGAAGCCCTCACGCACCAGCGCGTCGGCCGCGTCGAACAGCACGTCGATGCCCTTCAGCGCCGAGATCTGGCCGAAGAAGCCGATGCGCAGCGGCCCGGCCTGCGGGATCGGCGCCGGCGTGCCCGAAGGCGCCGGCGGCATCAGATTTTCCAGCACGGCAATTCGCTCGGCCGGAACGCCCCATGCGACGTAGCGCTCGGCGAGGAAGTTGCTCGGCGCGATGAAGCCGTCGACGAGGTCGAAATACCGCTCGACGTAGCGCTGCCGCAGAAAGAAATCCGATTTGCCGAACTGCGGGAAGCAGCGCTGGCAACGCGCCGGGCTCGACTGGTAGCAGAGGTTGCGGTGCTGCTGCGTCACCATCTGGCCGTAGTGGTGGCAGATCGCCAGGTATTCGTGCAGCGTCAGCAGAATGCGGCAGTCCGGCAGCGTCGTGCGCAGGTGCTGGAACACTTCCACGCCGAAATTGATGTAGTGGTGGAAATGCACCACGTCCGGCGCGAGCTGGCGGAACAGGTGCTTGATGTCCGCCGGAAAGTGCGGATCGCGATTGGCGAACTTGAACCAGTCGAAATCGCCGGTGCAGTAGACGTATTCGCGCTCGGAGTACGGCTGGCTCAGCACCGCCCCGGGGCGTTCGGCGGCGGCGGCACGGTCGCAGCCGAGGAACCAGGCCTCGCAGTCGGGTCGCGCCCGCAGCGCCCGGAACAGCTCGAACGCGGCAATCTCGGCGCCGCCGTTGGACACCTCGGGGTGGCTGTGGGCGGCCACCAGCACCCGCAGCTTGCGGCCCCGCGACGCCGATGCGTCGCCATCCGCTTGCGTCGGTTGTACCGGAACGGGACGCGTCGTCGCCGGTTCGGCCGCCGCCGCCGGGTCGCGCAGCAGGCTACGCGGCCGAGGCATGCTGGGCCTGGTGGGCGGCGATGGTCGCGCCCCAGCGGCGCTCGTGCTGCCAGGCATTGTAGAGCGTCAGGTTCATCCGCCAGCCGATCGCCGAGCTGGCCTGCGACTTGCGCTCCAGATGGTACATCTGCACGTCGCGATCGACCGCGCAGCCGTGGCCGAGCGCCTGCAGCTTCAGGCACAGGTCGGAGTCCTCGAAGTCGCCGATCACGAAGGTCTCGTCGAATCCGCCGACCTTGCGGGCCAGCTCCCGCCGCATCACCACGCAGGCGCCGGTGATCGCGATGCACGGGCGCAGCCCGCCGCCGCGCAGGGCGCGCAGCCCCTTGCCGCCATGCTGCGGGAACAGCCAGTCGCCGAACTCGCGCAGCCGGCTGAAATGCATGCCCTGGTGCTGCACCGTGCCGTCCTCGAACAGCAGCACCGGCCCGACCACGCCGAGCTCCGGGTCCGCGTCCAGCCGTCCGGCGAGCCGCTCCAGCCAGTCGGGCGTGCCCGGAAAGACGTCGGAATTGACGAAGCCGACGAACGTGCCGTGCGCGTGCTCGAGCCCGATATTGTTCGCCGGGGCGAAGCCGACGTTGCGGTCGAGCAGCACGGCGCGGAACGGCACGCCGAAGCATTCGTAGGCGGAGGCGAACAGACGTTGCGCCTCGGCCCGCCGCGCCGGCTCGTCCAGCACATAGATGAACTCGACGTCGCGCGCGCCCGGGTGCGCCGAGAGCAGCGCCAACTGGTACTCGACGAAATCGAGCCGCCCATACAACGGCACGATCACCGAGTAGGTGGGATCGGTCGGCACGCGGCCGAACTCGGCAACCGCCGCGCCCGGGCGTTGCAGCAGCCGGCTGCGGTTGATGCTCTGCACCGCCGGGCCCAGCACGCGGTCGAACGCGCCCGGCAGGTCGGCATAGCGCGCATCGACGCATTCCAGCATGCGCCGGATCGCCGCCATGCCGGTCAGCCGCGGCCGCGGCACGCCGCGGAAGCCGATCTCCCGCCGCAGCGTCTCGACCTCGAGATAGATCCGCTCGCCCGGCACGATCGCCTGCGGCAGGTAGGCGACGAAACCGCAGCGGTCGTCCTCGAAGCCGTGTTGCGGTCCGAGCGCCGCCAGCACGTCCGGCCGATCGATGCCGATCGTCTGATGCAGATCGAGCCGGGTCACGCGCGCGCCGCAACGCAGGCGGACCTGGCGGATCACGCCGGGCTTGGCCAGGCACCAGCCGATCAACAGCAGCCCGTCGGGCTCGCAGACGATGGCTTCGTCGACCTCAAGAGCCACCGGATCGCTCAGCCCCGCAAGCGTGTCCTGCCCGGCATAGGGTTGCCGCGCCAGCAGCGCGAGCAGGCTGTCGCGGGCCAACTCCGGCGGCGCCTGCGCGAGGATGGGGCGCAGTTTGCCGATCAGCTCGGGCTCGCGCAGCCGCTGCACCGACGGCCCCGGGAACAGCGTGCAGCGGATTCCGCCGGCCTCGTAGCTGACCGAGCACAGGCTGCCGCGCGGCGCGCCGGACCCCTGCAGGAAGAACATCGTGCCCTCGGCACCGTCCTTCAATTCGTGCCTTGGATACGCCGCGGCGACCACCTCGCCGCTGACGTCGCCCTGTTCGAACGAGGCCAGCAGGTGGGTCGGCGGTTGCCCCTCTCGCCAGCCCTGTGCCGCCCAGCCGCAGATCAGCCAGCCGCCGGCGACCGCGTGGTAACCGTAGCTGTCGATGAAACCGCCCACCGCTTCGGCACTGCGGCCGCGCTGCAGCAGATCGAGCATCTTGCGCCGCTGGGAGCCGTCTTCGCCGCCGACCAACACCGGCTCGAGCTCCGCGACCAGTTCGGGTTCGGACAGCACCAGCACGCTTTGCGTCGGCAGCGCGTCGTAGCTGCGCTGGGTGAACTCGATCCCCAGACGTTGGAAGGCGCCGAGGCCGGACGATGGTGCGCGCAGGAAGAACACGAAACCGATGCCCCGGCGCTCGACGTCGGCCCTGTAGTAGAATGCGGAGAGGGTGTGGTCGGTGACGTTCGACTGCGCAAAATGCGCGACGACATTCTGCGGCCGGTTGCCGGCGGGCCAAGGATGCGCCAGCCATCCGCCAAAGAACCAACCCTGCGACGGGGCGTGAAACCCGTAGAAGTCGACATGCCCTTCGAACGCATAATCGTCCGTTGCCGGCGCAGGAATGTCGCGGGAGGCAACCAGGGTCGGAACGACGTCAGGCTCGAACGGCATGTGCCCCCCAATCAGTCACAGGCATACGATGCGTTCTAGGCTTAAGAGCGCCGGCGCGCCGTCACGACGTCGCTAAAAGAATGTGAATTAAACGCTTCGCAAACTCCTCGCCGATCCGGGCATATGCATTGTTCTTGTCGGAAGGACGCAACGACCGAGGTTTCATGTCGTTAGTTCTCGAAAGTACGGAACCATTTCGTTCCCGCACGCGCCGGCATCGAGTTCGATTCCTCTCCGAACCGGCAACCGGTACACTAGGCGAAGCGTTAGCGCCGACGAGGCCCGCAGGTCATTGATGCCTCATCCTCGCCGAGCCATCGGCGCAATCAGGTGACCGCGTGCGCGACGACATCCAGATGGTGCTCCGTGTCGCCGAACAGCGATCCGATCATTGTCAAATGCTTGAAATAGTGGCCGGCCTTGTATTCCATCGTCATGCCGATGCCGCCGTGCAGCTGAATCGCCGCCTGCCCCACCGATCGCGCCGAGCGATTGACCTGCACTTTCGCCGCGGCGACCGCGGCCCGCCGTGCGGCCGGGTCCGACTCGGTTGCCATCATCGCGGCATACATCGCCATGCTGCGCGCCTGTTCCACTTCGACCAGCATGTCGACCGCGCGGTGCTGCAGCACCTGGAAGCTGCCGATCGCGGCCCCGAACTGTTTCCGCTGCTTCAGGTAATCCAGCGTCAGCGCCTGCAACGCCGCCATCGCGCCGACCGCCTCGGCGCAAAGCGCGGCCAGCGCCGCATCGACCACCGCCCCGATCAGCGGCGCCGCGCCATCGAGCGGACCAATCCGCCGGTCATCGGCCACGCGCACCTGTGCCAGCGAGACTTCCGCGGCCCGCAGCCCATCCTGCGTCGGGTAGCCGCGCCGCGACACGCCCTCCGCCGTCGCGTCGAGCAGGAACAGCGTGATCCCCGCGGCGTCGCGCCGGGCGCCGCCGGTGCGCGCGCTGACCAGCAGATGCGTCGCCGAATCGCCATGCAGCACGACGCTCTTGTCGCCCTCGATCACCCATCCGGCGCCGTCGCGCCGCGCGGTGGTCGCGACGTCGTGCAGATCGTATCGCGCCTGCCGCTCGACATGCGCGAACGCCAGCCGGGCCGAGCCGTCGACCACGTGCGGGATCAGTGCCGGCTCGCGCCGGCCGCACGCAACAACCCGCCGCCGAGCACGATCGACGCGAAATACGGCTCCAGCACGAGGCCGCGGCCGAACGCCTCCATCACGATCATCGTCTCGACCGGCCCGCCGCCGCTGCCGCCATCGGCTTCCGCGAACGGCAGCCCGAGCAGCCCAAGTTCGGCGTACATCTTCCACAACCGTTCGGAATACCCGTGCGGCTCGCGCGCAAACGCCTGGCGGCGGGAAAAGTCGCCGTACTCGTCGTCGACCAGCCGGTCTACGCTGTCTTTGAGCAGCCGCTGTTCGTCCGTCAGGTCGAAGTCCATTGCGCCCTCACAGCCCCAGGATCGCCTTGGCGACGATGTTGCGCTGGATCTCGTTGGTGCCGCCGTAGATCGACACCTTGCGCGAATTGAAATAGAGCGGCGCGATCGTCGCAGCCCACTCCGGGCCGGCCGGCAGCGCGTTGCTCAGCTGCTCCGCGTCGTCCTCGGCGTCATCCGGCACGTAGGGCAGCGCATACGGCCCGACCACGCGCATCAGCAGCTCGGTCGTCGCCTGCTGCAAGTCCGAGCCCTTGATCTTGAGGATCGAGGACATCGGGTCCGGCTTGCGGTCGGTGCGCTTGCTGTCGGCGGCGATCACGCGCAGCTGCGTCATCTCCAGCGCCTTGAGCTCGATCTCCACCTCGGCCACGCGCTTGCGGAAATCGAGATCGTCCCACAGCACGCCATCGCCCGCCGGCACCTCGCGCCGCGAGGCGCCGGATGCGCCGCAGCCGCTCCTTCGAGAGCCCGATCCGCGCGATCCCCGAACGCTCGTTGCCGAGCAGGAATTTCGCGTAGTCCCAGCCCTTGTTCTCCTGGCCCACGAGGTTCTCCGCCGGCACGCGGACGTCGTCGAAGAAGACTTCGTTGACTTCCCGCCCGCCGTCGATCGTGACGATCGGCCGCACCGTGATGCCCGGCGTCTTCATGTCGACAAGAAGAAAACTGATCCCCTCCTGCTTCTTGGCGGCCGTGTCGGTGCGGGCCAGCAGAAAAATCCAGTCGGCGTATTGCGCGAGCGTGGTCCAGGTTTTTTGGCCGTTGACCACATAGACGTCGCCCTCGCGCACCGCGCGCGGTCTTCAGCGAGGCGAGGTCCGATCCGGCGCCCGGCTCCGAAAAACCCTGGCACCACCAGTCGTCGAGATTGGCCGCGCGCGGCAGGAATGTCTGCTTTTGCGCCTCGCTGCCGAACGCCGCGATCACCGGGCCGACCATACCCGTGTTGAACGGCAGCGGCGGCGGCACCGCTTCCGCCTGCATCTCCTCGCCGAAGATGTAGCGCTGCACCGGGGTCCAGTCCTGGCCGCCCCATTGGCGCGGCCAGTTCGGCACCGCCCAGCCGCGCGCGTTCAGGATGCGCTGCGTGGTGACGATGTCGTCCCGCGTCGGATGCCGGCCGGCACTGACCCGCTCGCGGATCGGCGCCGGAATTTTCTCCCGGAAGAATTTTCGTACTTCGTCGCGGAACGCGATTTCCGCCGGCGTGAAGCGCAGGTCCATCGTCAGCTCCCTCGCAAAAAGGACGTCATCCCCGGGCTTGACCCGGCGATCCCCGGGTCAAGCCCGGGGATGACGGATCGGGAACGGCCTGCTCCGCCGCGATTTCGCGTTCCAGCTCCGTCCGCAGCAGTTTTCCGACCGGGCTGCGCGGCAACTCGGCACGAAACTCCAGCGCCGTCGGAATTTCGTGCCGCCCGAGCTTGTCGGACAGGAATCGCCTGCAACTGCCTGCAGATCGAACGCCGCCGCCCCCTCGCGCAGACTGACAAAAGCCTTCGCCGTCTGGCCGCGATAGTGGTCCGGCACGCCCAGCACGATCACCTCGCGCACCGCCGGATGCTCGTAGATCGCGTTCTCGATCATCGTCGGATAGACGTTGAAGCCGCTCGAAATGATCATGTGCTTCTTGCGGTCGACGAGGCTGAACAGCCCGTCCTCCGCCATGAAGCCGATGTCGCCGGTCAGGAAGTAGCCGTCGCGGAACGCCGCGGCGTTCTCCTCCGGCCGCTGCCAGTAGCCCGCGAACACGTTTTTTCCTTTGATCGCCAGTTCGCCGCGCTCGCCGGGCGGCAGCACGCGCGACGGGTCGTCGAGCGACACCACGCGCAGGTCGATCCCCGGGCACGGCGCGCCGATCAGCCCGGGCGAGGCCGGCGCGGTCGGCGGAATTCGCGTGCCCGCGGGCGAGGTTTCGGTCATGCCCCAGCCGCCCAGCAGCGTGCGGCCGAGGATCCGCCCGACCCGCGCCGCCACGTCGGCCGGCATCGGCGCGCCGCCCGAATGCACCGAGGTCAGCCGCGAGAAATCCGCGGTCGCCGCCGCCGGGTGCTCGGCGAGCGCAATCCACATCGTCGGCACGCCGTACATCACCTCGGCGTGCAGCTCGGCGATGTCGCGGAACACCTCGTCCACGTCGAAGCGCGCGTGCAGCAGCATTTCCAGCCCGTGCCGCAGGCTCATCAGCAGCACGCAGGTCAGCGCATAGATATGGAACAGCGGCAGCACCCCGATCACCCGCTGGCCGGGCCGCCGCTCGTCGGGGTTGGTGTTGAGCGAGTAGGTCTCGGTCGCCGCGGTCAGGTTGGCGTGCGTCAGCATCGCCGCGCGCGGCATTCCGGTGGTGCCGCCGGTGTATTGCAGCAGCGCCACGTCCTCGGGCCGCACCAGCGGAAATGTTTCTCCCGTGTCCCGCATCATTGTGTCCAATGCGGCGACACGCGGATCGTCGGGCAGCGCGGGCAGCCCTGGCGCCGGGCCCCAGGCGGCGTGGTCGCCGACCAGCACGCGATCCACCGCCCCCGCCGCGAGCAGCCCGAGCGCGCCTTGCAGCAGCGCCGGAATATTGGTCGTCACCAGCGTGCGCGCGCCGCTGTCGGCGAGCTTGTAGGCGAACGCGCGCGGCGGATCGAGCGGGCTCAGATGCACCACGCGCGCGCCGGCGCGGAGGGTCGCGAAGAACGCGATCGGGTGCCACGGCGTGTTCGGCAGCAGCAGCGCCACGCGGTCGCCCGGGCCGATGCCGGCCGCGCGCAACCCGTGCGCCAGCCGCGTCGCCTGCTCGCCGAGCCGCGTGTAGCTCATTACATGGTCGCGGAACCGCAACGCCGGCCGGTCGCCCCAGCGCGCGACGGCGTCGTCGAGCAGCCCCGGCAGCGTCCCGACCGCGAGCGGCGTGTCCCATGCCACTCCCGCCGGCAGCCAGCGCTGCCACGGCCTCGTCTCGCCCATCGAACGCCTCCCGGTCTCGGTCCGCAGCCACGGCGGCCGGTGTTCTTCACGCCGCGAGTGTGGCCGGTTTGTCGGCGCGGGACAACGCCGGCACGCAAAGCCGGCGACGCCGTCTTACGCCGAGGCGATCTCCTGCAGCAGCTTGCGCGTCAGCGCCTCGCCGAAGGCCGCGAAGTCGTGCACTTCCAGCACGAAGGCGCCGGGGCCGCCGATGACGTTGTCGGCGTAGTACTTGGTCAGCCCGCCCGGCGGATGCGTGTGCGCCCACATGAAGGCCGGAGCGTGCTCGTTGATGATGGTCAGGCCGTTCACCGTGAGCCCGGCCGCCACCGCCGCGTCGCGCGCCTCCGTGAGGACCTCGCCGGAATTGTTGGTGCCGTCGCCGCACACGTCGATCACCTGCCGTGCGCCCGGGAAGCCGGCATTGGCCAGCAACTGCCGGGCGAACGTGACCGCGTCGCCGATCGCGGTGTGGCCGACATAGCTGCGCGGCGCGTCGACAAGCTTCGCGGCGAACGCGCCGACCGTGGCGGCGTCGCGCAGCACGGCCCATTCCAGCACCGTGCGCATCTCGCCGGCGCCGGCGAACTCCACATACGCGGCGGCAATGGCCTGGTACGGGCCCCCGGTGATCGCCGCGAGCACCCGCGCATCGGTCAGCGCGGCGGCGTAGCCGTCCTTCATCAGCTTGTATTCGCCCTCGTCGATCGAGCGGGACACGTCGCCGACCAACACCAGCGCCACGTCCACCGCGTTCGTCGGGCCCACGGTGACACCGGCCAACAGGCTCGCGAGCAGCGTGCGTCTTCGCATGGCGTAAACCCCAGCGCGTATCGAGGTCCGATGGTGTTCTCCGCCGCACAGGATGCGCGCGCCGGGGCGGCCGCGTCACCTGCATAATTCGGTGTGGCGGAGGCATGGTACCGCGTTGCGGAACGGCGACATTAACGTTCTTGCCTCGAAAGACGTTATCGGGTCAGGTAGCTGTCCGGCAGTTCCGGCGCGAAGTCAGCCGGTATGCCGGCGGTTTGGCCCGGCCGCTTGCCGCATAAACGTACGGGCAAAATCGATGGCCGATAGCACGCGAAAAAATTCGCATGTCCACCCGCAGCCCCTCGGCACCGCCGTCTGGCAGGCGGCGAATGGCGCCAGCGGCGGGGCGTGGACCACAGCGGCGCACTGGGTCGGCGGCACCGTCGGCGGCGCCGGGCTGGTGGTCGATCTCGGCCCGTCCGGGATCGCCAGCAGCGGCGGCTTCGTCATCGACGCCGCCAACGAGGCGGCGCTCGATCTCGCCATCCAGCTCTACCAGGGCACGCTCGCGGTCACCGGCACGTTGCAGGTCGGCAACGCGCTCGCGATCACCGGCGGCACGCTGCTGGTGGACGCCGCGGTGGTGAACAGCAGCGCCGGCAGCGTCGACCTCGACAACGCCTCCGGCAACCACGGCGTGGTGCTGCTGCAGGACGGCGGCACCTGGAACACCGGCGCGCTGGAGATCGGCGCCGGCGGCGCCGGCACCGTGGCCCTCGCCGCCGGCACGCTGAACGTCAGCGGCCTGCTCGCGCTGGGCAGCGGGCCGCAGTTCGACGACGGCGGTACGCTAAGGCTGGCGGACGCAAGCCACGTCGCCGCCGCGACGCTGGACGTGGTGAGCGCGTCGGTCGTCTCGCTCGACGCCACCAGCAGCGTCTCCGTCGGCACCACCCAGTCGGTCGCCGGCGCGGTGCTGGTCGGCGCGGGCGCGACCCTCGATGGCGCCGGCGGCACGATCGAGGGCAACGTCGTCGACGACGGCACGCTGCTCGCGGTCTCCGAGTTGCCGGGCACGCTCGCGGTCGGGCCGACCATCACCGGCACGCTCGGCGGCGACGGCGTCGTGCCGATCGAGTACCAGCTGGTCGTCGGCAACGCCGCGGGCTTCTCCGGCGCGTTCAACCTCGATCCCGGGGCGGAGCTGACGATCGGCAGCGGCGGCATCCCGCTGGCCAGCATCGCCATGCTGAATGCCACCGTCGACCTGCAAAGCGTGGGCGTCGCGGCGCCCGTCTACGATGCGGCGACCGGGCAGCTCAGCGTCGACGGCAGCGTGCTCAACGTCGGCACCGGCTTGTCGCAGTACGATTTCACCACCACCAGCGACGGCACCGGCGGCGTGCTGGTGGTCGATCATCCGTACGACAGCTGGGTCGCCGTCGGCACCACCGCGGACGGCAACTGGAGCAACGCGGCGCACTGGCTGACCGGCGCGGCGCCGCTCGCCGACACCACCGTCGAGATCGGCGACAGCCTGTCCGAGAGCAGCTTCACCGTCACGGTCAGCGCGCAGGGCGCCGCGGCCGCGGACCTCGCGCTCGACGACGGCGCGCTCGTGGTATCCGGCGGGCTCGCGGTCGCCGGCACGCTGGAGACGCGCAGCGGCGGCGGCGTCACCGTCGGCAACGGCGGTTCGCTGTCCGTCGGCCTGCTGCGCGACCTGAACGGGTTCGTCCAGGTCGATCGCGGCACGCTCTCGACCACCGGCGCCGACGTGCCGTACGGCGTGATCGTGCAGGACGGCGGCGTCTGGAATGCCGGCAGCATCGTCGCGCAGGAGGGCGACGTGTTGCTGCAGACCGGCTCCACCGACCACGGCGGCACGCTCGACGTCACCGGCTCGCTGGAGATCGGCCTGCTCAGCGCGACCGGCGGCAGCGTCGCCAGGGCCGGCATGCTGGTGCTCGACCTGGGCGGCGAGGTCACGCTCGATGGCGCGAGCGCGGTCGCGGTCGGCGGCGCCGCGACGGTCGCCGGGGCGGTGGCGATCGGTGCCGGCGGCACGCTCAGCGCCCAGTCGCAGACCAGCATCGTCGGCAACGTCGTCGACAACGGCGTGCTGGCGGTGTTCGACTTCGCCGCCCCCGGCAACCTGCAGGTGCAGGGCACGCTGACCGGCGACGGACTCGTGTCGGTCGGGCAATCGTCGCTGGAGGTGTCGGCGGCGGCCGGGTTCGCCGGCACGATCTCGCTCGATGCCGCGATCCTGACGCTCGACAGCGGCGGCGCGCCGCACGCGCTGCTGCAGATGGCGAGCGGCGGCACCGTCGACCTGCGCGGCCAGGCGGTGCCGGCGCAGCTCGGCTACAACGGCGCGAGCGGGCTGCTGACGGTCGGCGCCACCACGCTGGACGTCGGCCAGGGCCTCGCCGCGGTCGATTTCGCGGCGGTCACGGACAACGCCGGCGGCACGCTGGTGACGCAGACCAGCACGGTGCCGTGCTACGCCGCCGGCACGAGGATCGCGACCGAGGCCGGCGAGGTGCCGGTGGAGACGCTGCGCCCCGGCGACCGCGTCCGCACCGCCGCCGGCCGGCTCGCGCCGGTGGTCTGGGTCGGCCGCACCCGCATCGACCTGCGCCGCCACCCCGCCCCGCGGGCCGCCGCGCCGGTCCGCATCGAAGCCGGCGCGCTCGCCGAGGGACTGCCGCGCCGCGACCTGCTGGTCTCGCCCGACCATGCGCTCGCGGTCGCGGGGCAGCTGATCCCGGCCCGCCTGCTCGCCAACGGCGCGTCGATCGCGAGCGTCCCCGAACTGCCGGCCATCATGTACGTGCATGTCGAGCTGGACCGCCACGACCTGATGCTGGCCGAGGGAGTGGCGGCGGAGAGCTTCCTGGACACCGGCAACCGCGGCGCGTTCGATGAGGCGCCCGGAGTGCGGCCGCTGTTTCCGGATTATTCGCGAACCGAGGCGGACAGCGTGCGGGCGTTTGCGCAACGCGGCTGCGCGCCGCTGCTGCTCGATGGCCCGGTGCTGCACGCCGAGCACGCCCGCCTGCTGGCGCGCGCCGCCGGGCTCGGCCATCGGCTGACCGGGGACGCCGACCTGCGCGTCGAGGCCGACCATCCGGCAACCGTCGCGCGCGCGCGGCCGGACGGCGTCGCGCTGCTTCTGCCGGCGGCGATCCACCGGCTGCGCTTCCGCTCGCGCAGCTTCGTCCCGGCCGAACTCGACCCCGGCATACGCGACGGGCGCGTGCTCGGCGCCGTGCTGGACGTGCGGCTCGACGACGCTGCCCCCCCGGCGCCGGCGTTCGCGTTCGGCTGGCACGCGCCGGAGGGTGGCGGCGCGTGGCGCTGGACTGACGGCGACGCGGCGCTGGTGCTGGACCTCGCAAGCCCGGCGGAGCTGACGGTGCGGCTGCTGCCGGTGAGGGCGCAATACTGGCTGGAGCGGCCGGGGCCGGGCGGGCAGTTGTTCCGTTCGGGGCAGGCCTTGATCTAAGTCAAGGTAAAATCGGGAACCCGATCCCATATGAGCAGTGCCGCTTTCAGGCGGCAGGATTCTAGGAGTAACGAATATGACAACCGCACCAGTGGAAGTCAAAAAGACAGTGCCGACCCGCACAATCCCGATGATGCCGGATGTGTGGCAGTCTTTCCGGACCGAGATGGACCGCGTGTTCGACCGGTTTACCGGCGGCTACGGGTTGCCGTCGCTGAGGCGCATGTTCGAAACTGAGCCGCTGCTGAAATGGGACAGCGGCACGATGCTCGCGCCGGCGATGGACATTACCGAAGACGCGACCGGCTACAAGCTGACCGCCGAACTGCCGGGCCTGACCGAGAAGGACATCGAGGTCGAGGTTCGCGGCGACCTGCTGACCGTGAAGGGCGAGAAGAAAGAGGAGAGTGAACGCACCGAAGCGGACGTGCATCTGTCCGAACGCAGCTACGGCGCCTTCGCCCGCAGCTTCACGCTGCCGGAGGGTGTCGAGCTCGGCAATACCGCCGCGACATTCGCCAACGGCGTGCTGACGGTGACATTGCCGAAGCAAGCGACGGCGATGCCGGAGGCCAAGACGATCGAGGTCAAACCGGCCGTCGCCAAACCGATGGAGGTCAAGAAAGCGGCCTGACGACGGGCCGTCGCGCGGCCGCCCCGCGGCGCTGCCGCGGGGCGGCCTTGCCGTGTGCGCCACCCGACATTATAGTTGCTATCTCGTAACGAAATGGGCGTGCTTCCCCTACCCCGCCGGTCATCTCCAAACAATTCGCAGCGGGCCGTACGGGCCGTCGTATTCCAGGGCCAGCGAGCAGGGGGGCGGCGCCGGCGGCGTGTAGCGCAGCGGCGGGGCGGGCGGACCTCGCCGACGCGGAGCACGCGGCCGCGCCGGGTCCGCCGGCCGGGCCGGGTCCACCGGCCGCTTGGGGCGCGGCGGCAGCGCCAGGATCGGCGGGGGTTCGAGACCCAGCATCCGGCACAGCGACCGCACCGGCCGGCGCAGCGACGCCGGCGCCGCTTCCAGCAGCGCCTGCATCTCCGGGTTATTGAGCAGGAAATCGAGCTGCGAGCGAAACCCGCCGCCCTGCGGTATCGGCAGCAGCGGCAGCACCCAGCCGAAGCTGGTGGGGAGGGAGTTTTGCGGCGGCGGCTGGCCCGGGCGCCTGCTCGCCGTGGCGGCGCGCTGCCGCACGACATGGGTTCCGTCGCGGAGCCGGGCGGCGAGGGCGAAAAAACGCTGCTGGATGCCACGGAGCCGGTCCACGACCAGTTTGATCAGCGGCGCCGGCAGCCAATTCCCCGCCGTCATCGCCGCCACGGCGGCGCTCAGGCACCGGACGATGGTGATGAATTGCTCCGCTGCGGTGCGGGGCGGGGGTGGGGTGTATGACATGCGCGATTGTTAGTATGAATGACTGTAGGTGGGCAAGAGGGAATTTGCGCGGGGGCGCGAAAAGACGCTTGCGCGTGATCCCCCCACCCCGGCCCTCCCCCACAAGGGGGGAGGGGGAATCTCCCTCCCACTCGCGACCCCGGGCGACCCCCGACCTCCCTGAGGCGCTGAACAATCTGGAAATCTGGGCTGCATTTTCCCCCGCTGGCCCTGCCGGTGCTCGGGCATCCCGAGCGATAGTGTTTGCCAAGGTGTATAATTCGGCATAGCGTTAGATGTATGCTGGGGAGCTGGGATCGGTGAAGCTGAGCGCGCTGAAGGTTCGCAGCCTGACCACGCCGGGCACTTATGGTGACGGCGCCGGAACTTATCTGCAGGTCCGCGGGGCGAGCAACCGGTCGTGGCTTTACCGGTTCAAACTCAACGGCAAGCCGCACCTGATGGGACTCGGCGCCCTTTCGGATGTGTCGCTGGCCGAGGCACGGGACGCCGCTGCGGCGGCCCGCAAGCTGGTCCGACAGGGTGTTGACCCCATCGCCCGACGGCGGTCGGAGCGCGCCGACACGGCCGCAAGGAGCCGGCTCAACACCTTCGCCGAGGTAGCGGAGGCGTACATGGCCGCGCACGAGACGGGCTGGCGGAATGCCAGGCACCGCCAGCAATGGCGGAACACGCTTGACTGTGTACGTGAGGCCGGTGATCGGCGATCTTCGGAATCGCCAGCATCGACACCGGCGCCGTCATGCGGGTGCTGGAGCCGATCTGGCGGACCAAGCCGGAGACCGCCTCGCGGCTGCGTGGCCGCATCAAGTCCGTGCTCGACTACGCGACGGCGCGCGGTTGGCGCACCGGCGAAAACCCCGCCCGCTGGCACGGTCACGTCGAGAACCTGCTGCCGCCCCGATCCAAGATAGTGCGGATCAAGCACCATGCCGCGCTGCCCTGGTCGGAGATCGGAGCGTTCATGGCCAGGCTGCGCCAACAGACGGGAGTGTCTGCGCTGGCGCTCCAATTTGTCATTCTCACCGCAGCCCGCACTGGCGAGGCCCTCGGGGCGCGGTGGTCCGAGGTCGATCTGCGGGACGCGATGTGGACGGTACCGGGCAACCGGATGAAAGCCGGGCGGGAGCATCGGGTGCCGCTGTCGGATGTGGCGATGGACGTGCTTCGTGACGTCAGGGCGCTGCAGCCTCAATCGAGTCGGGATGAATTCGTATTTCCAGGCCGCAAGCCGGGGGTTCCTCTGTCCAAGAATGCCGTGCCGAACTTGTTGCGCACCTTGGGCCGGCCGGATCTGACCGTTCACGGGTTCCGCAGCACCTTCCGTGATTGGTGTGCGGAGATGACGAATTACCCGAACGAGGTTGCCGAGGCCGCGCTGGCGCATACCATCAAGGACAAGGCCGAGGCGGCATACCGGCGCGGCGACATGATGGAGAAACGCCGTCGCCTCATGAACGAATGGGCCGCGTTTTGC